>NZ_JAVHUY010000032.1 GCF_031085175.1 Phytohabitans maris | reverse complement strand
ACCCGCACCACCGCACCCTCCTCGTGCAACGTGCTGGCCACATCCAACGCCGGCGCATCCCGGATATCGTCCGAGTTCGGCTTGAACGCCGCCCCCAACGCCGCCACCCGCACCCCCACCAGGTCACCACCGACCAGCTCACGGACCAGGTCGACGGTGCGGGCCCGGCGCCGCTTGTTGATCCCGTCCACCTCACGCAGAAACGACACCGCCTGCCCCACACCGAGCTCCTCGGCCCGGTGCATGAACGCCCGGATGTCCTTGGGCAGGCAACCACCACCGAAGCCCAGACCCGGCTTCAGAAACCGGCCACCGATCCGATCGTCATAGGCGAGCGCCGCCGCCAGATCGTGCACATCCGCGCCGGTCCCCTCACACACCTCCGCCATCGCGTTGATGTACGAAATCTTCGTCGCCAGGAACGAGTTCGCCGCGACCTTCACCAGCTCCGCCGTCGCCAGGTCGGTGACCACCACCGGGGTCCCCTGCGCCAGCACCGGCGCGAAGGCGGCCCGCAGCCGCTCCTCGGCCCACGGCGACGCCACGCCGAAGACCAGCCGGTCCGGCCTGAGGGTGTCGTCGACCGCGAAGCCCTCCCGCAGAAACTCCGGATTCCAGGCCAGCTCCACTTCCTCGCCGGCGGGCGCGAGCCGCCGCACCATGCCGGTCAGCCGGGCGGCGGTACCGATCGGCACGGTCGACTTGCCGACCACCAGGCTCTTGCTCCGCAGGTGCTGGGCGAGCTCGCTGACGGCCGCGTCGACGTACTGGATGTCGGCGGCGTACGAGCCGGGGCGCTGCGGCGTGCCGACGCAGACGAAGTGCACCTCGCCGAACTCACCGGCCTCGGCATAGGAGGTGGTGAACCGCAGCCGGCCCGACTCCAGGGCCTTGCTCAGCAGCTCGGGCAGGCCAGGCTCGAAGAACGGCACCTCACCCGAGGCGAGCCGCGCCACCTTGGTCGCGTCGACGTCCACGCCGAGCACCTCGTAGCCGAGCACGGCCATGCAGATCGCGTGTGTCGCGCCGAGGTACCCGGTGCCGACGACGGTCAGCCTGGGCATGCTCCGATCCATGGATGACGAGGCTATGAGCGCGCCGAGCGCCGGCCACGCCAATGTCCGGTAGCCGACGGTCACTCCGGACTGACGGCCCTGACCGGCTCACCCGGTACGGCTCGGGCCCCGACCAGCCGGAGGAACCGGTCCGGCGCGCCCTGGTTGAATGGGGGTGTGACGGGCGTCTGCGTGGTCGGGGCCGGTGCCGTGGGCGGGCTGGTCGGGGCGCGGCTGGCGGCCAGCGGCCACACCACGACGGCGCTGGCGCGCGGGCGGACGCTCGACGCGCTGCGGGCGCACGGCTGGCGGCTGCGGACCGCCGGCGGCGAGATCGGCGGGCCGGTCACCGCGAGTGACGATCCGGCCGCCCTCGGGCCGCAAGACGTGGTGCTGCTGGCCGTCAAGGCGCACGCCCTGCCCGGCCTCGCGCCGACGCTCGGGCCGCTGATCGGGCCGGAGACCACCGTCGTGCCGGCGATCAACGGGGTGCCGTGGTGGTTCTTCGACGGCATCGGCGGCGAGTTCGAGGGGCTGCGGCTGCGGGCCGTCGACCCGGACGGCGCGGTCGCGGCCGCGATACCGACCGCGCGGGTGGTCGGTTGCGTCGTGCACCTCAGCGCCAGCGTCGAGGAGCCGGGCGTCTCCCGCCACTACGCCGGCGACGGCCTGATCCTCGGCGAGCCCGCGGGCGGCTCGACGAGCCGCCTGGAGACCCTGGCCGCCGTCGTGGGCAAGGCCGGCTTCGACGTCACCGTCTCGCCCCGGATCCAGCAGGACATCTGGTACAAGCTGTGGGGCAACATGACGATGAACCCGATCTCCGCCCTCACCGGCGCCACCGCCGACCTGATCCTCGACGACGAGCTGGTCGACGGGTTCGTGCGCGCGGTGATGGGTGAGGCGGCGGCCGTCGGCGAGCGGATCGGATGCCCGATCGCGCAGAGCGCCGAGGACCGCAACCAGGTGACCCGGCGGCTGGGCGCGTTCAAGACGTCGATGCTCCAGGACGCGGAGGCGGGCCGGCCGCTGGAGCTGGACGCGATGGTCACGGTGGTGCGGGAGATCGCCCAGGCGACCGGCACGCCGGCGCCGCACATGGACGCGCTGCTCGGCCTGACCCGCCTCGCCGCCCGCCGGCGCGGCCTCTACGCGTAGCCGCGTGGGGCCGGGACGCCGCCGCCCAGGTGCCACGGCGAGCGGCGGGTCCCGACCCCACTCTCATCCCCCGGTGAGCTCAGTTGACCGCCGTTACCTGGCGGTGCTGGGCGATCAGGTTCGCGTACCGGTGGCCGCTCGCCTTGATCGTCCGGCGCTGGCTGTCGTAGTCGACGTGCACCAGGCCGAAGCGCTTGTCGTACCCGTAGGACCACTCGAAGTTGTCCAGCAGGGACCAGACGTAGTAGCCGTCGATCGGCACGCCCTGCGCCGCCGCCTCGGCACAGGCGTCGATGTGCTGTTCCAGGTAGTCGGTGCGCTCCTTGTCCTGGATCTCGCCGTCCGGGGTGAGCTCGTCCCGCCAGGCCGAGCCGCTCTCGGTGACGATGACCCGGGCCGGCCGGTACGTCTCCGAGACGCTCACCAGCAGCTGGGAGAGGCCGGAGGGGTACATCTCCCAGCCCATCGCGGTCTCCATCGAGCCGGGCACCGGGATCTGCCGGGCGTACGGCGCGGGCCCGTCGGGGTCGTCGACCACGAGCTGGCGGAAGTAGTAGTTGAGCCCCAGGAACTCGGTCGGCGTGGCGATGAGCTCCAGGTCGCCGGGGTGGACGGGCGGTTCGTGGCCGTACGTCTCGACCATGTCGGCGGGGTAGCCGCGCCCGTACAGCGGGTCGAGCCACCACCGGTTGGTGTGCCCGTCGGCGCGGCGGGCCGCGGCCACGTCCTCGGGGCGTTCGCTGCCCGGCTCGCACGGGCTGGGGTTGAGCACGATCCCCACCTGCGGCGGGCTGGGCGCGGCGGCCCGGATCGCCTGGGTGGCCAGGCCGTGGCCGAGCAGCGTGTGGTGGCTGGCCCGGACGGCGAGGCCGAGGTCGCGTACCCCGGGCGCCATCCGCCCCTCCAGGTGGCCGATCCAGGAGACGCAGAGCGGTTCGTTGACGGTGACCCACTCGGTGACCCGGTCGCCGAGCGCGCCGGCGACCACCGTCGCGTAGTCGGCGAACGCCTCGGCGGTGGCCCGCTCCGGCCAGCCGCCCTTGTCCTGCAACGCCTGCGGCAGGTCCCAGTGGTACAGCGTGACCATCGGCTTGATGCCCGCGTCGAGCAGCGCGTCGACGAGGCGGTCGTAGAAGGCGAGTCCGGACGCGTTGACCTGGCCGACCCCGTCGGGAATGACCCGCGGCCAGGCCATCGAGAAGCGGTACGCCTGGACGCCGAGCTTGCGCATCAGCGCGACGTCCTCGGGCCACCGGTGGTAGTGGTCGCAGGCGACGTCACCGTTGTCCGCGTTGTCGATGGCACCGGGTACCCGGCTGAAGGTGTCCCAGATGGACGGTTTCCGGCCATCCTCCCCGACGGCGCCTTCGATCTGGTACGCCGCGGTGGCGACGCCCCAGGTAAAGTCGGGTGGCAGCTTCGACAGGTCCGGCACGGTCTCGGTTTCCCCTCTGGTAGGACTCATTTGACGGCGCCGGCGGTGAGGCCGGCGACGAAGTAGCGCTGGAGCATCAGGAATCCGGCGACCACGGGGATGCTCACGACCAGCGACGCGGCCATGACCTGGTTCCAGTACACGTTGTACTGGGTCGCGTAGCCCTGCAGGCCCACGGCGAGGGTCCGGCTGTTCTCGTCGGTCATCACCGAGGCGAAGAGCACCTCGCCCCACGCGGTCATGAAGGCGTACACCGTGACCGCCACGACGCCGGGGATCGCGGTCGGCAGGATGACCTGGAAGAGTGTCCTCATCGGACCGGCGCCGTCCACCTGCGCCGCCTCGTCGAGGCCGCGCGGGATCGAGTCGAAGTAGCCGACCAGCATCCAGATGGAAAACGGCAGCGAGAACGTCAGGTACGTGATGACGAGGCCGGTGCGGCTGGCGTAGAGCTCGATGCCGGTGGCGTTGCCGAGGTTGACGTAGATGAGGAAGAGCGGGAGCAGGAAGAGGATCCCGGGAAACATCTGCGTCGAGAGCACGGTCACCGAGAAGACCTGGCGGCCGCGAAACCGGTACCGGCTGACCGCGAATGCGGCGAAGATGGCGATCGCCACCGAGACGACCGCGGCCACGCTGGAGACCAGCAGGCTGTTGACGAGGTACCGGCCGAGCGGCACCGTGCTCCACATGTCGACGAACGCCTGGAAGCTCGGGCGGGTCGGCAGCCAGGTGAAGGCGCCCTGCACGTCGCGCAGCGGCTTCACCGCGGAGCTGAGCATCACGTAGAGCGGCGTGACCGTGAACAACGTGAGCAGGGTCAGCACGACCCGGCGCGACCAGCGCTCGGCGGCCGTCTCACGCATGTTCCCTCCTCCGGTTGGTGACCAGCAGGTACCCGGCCGTCACGATCAGCAGGAAGAGCAGCAGCGCCACCGACATCGCCGAGCCCTGGCCGAAGTTCCAGGTGATGAACGAGCTGCGGTAGATGTGGATGGAGATGAGGTCGGCCTGCTCCGGCGCGGACCCTCCGAAGAGGACGAACGGGGTGTTGAAGTCGTTGAACGTCCAGAGGAACAGCACCAGGATCAGCACCTGGTTGACCGGCCGCAGCATCGGCAGCGTCACGTCCTTGAGCCGGCGCCAGAAACCCGCGCCGTCGATCGCGGCCGCCTCGTACATCTCGCTCGGCACGTTCTGCAGGCCGGCCATGACACACAGGAACGCGAACGGCCACGAGCGCCACACCGACACGACCAGCAGCGCCCAGAAGCTGTTGCCGCCGATCAGCCAGAACGGCCGGTCGTCGGCGAGCCCGGTCGTGGTGAGCAGCTCGTTGAGCAGGCCGGTGTCCCGCTGGAAGATGAACGTCCAGGTGATGACGGCCGCGTAGACCGGCAGCGCGTACGGGGTGAGGAAGAGCGTGCGCAGCAGCGACCGCCCGGGGAAGGGGCGTTGCAGGTAAACGCCGGCGAAGAGCCCGAAGAGCCAGGAGAGCCCGACCGAGAGCGTCGTGTACATCACGGTCACCCAGAACGAGTGCAGCAGCTCCTTGCCGACCGGACCGTTGACGTCCAATGTGGCCTTGTAGTTGTCCAGGCCGACGAAGGGCGCCGCGGACCAGTCCCGGATCTGAAACTGGGTCAGCTCCAGCACGCTCATCCACACGCCCACGACCATCGGCACGACGTGGACGAGCAGTTCGAGCGCGATGGCCGGGAGCAGGAGCAGGTAGGGCAGCTTCGAGCGGGGCAGCCGGCCCTTCTTCGTACGGCCGGTGCCGGGCGTGGACGGCCGGGCCGGCGCCGGAGCCGTCGTGGTGGTCACCATCGCGGTCCTCTCAAGGATGGGCCGTGGAGGGGTCGGCGTTCCCCTCCACGGCCACGCTCGGTTTTCTCAGCTGCCCATCTGCTGCTGGGCGTTGCCGAGCTTCTCCTTGACCGCGTCCTCGGTGACCGCCTTGCCGCTGGCCGCGTCCGCGAACAGCTCCTTCATCGCCGTACCCACAAGGGTCTCGAACTTGCTCTCCTCCGCGACCTGGGGCAGCGGGGCGGCGCTGGTGGCGAGCACGCTGGCGAGCACCTTCTGCTCCTCGGCCTGGAACGCCGCGTCACCCGACACGGTCGTCACCGAGGGGAGCGAGCCGTACACCTTGTTGAGCTGGACCTGCTCGGCGTCGCTGGTCATGAACTTGACGAACTGCAGCGCGGCGTCCTTGTCCTTGGTGTGCTTGAAGACCGCGATGTTGATGCCGGCCACCATGCTGTTGACCTTCTTGCCGCCGGCCGGGGTGGTGGCCGGGAACGGCACCGGCGCCACGCCGTACGCGTCGGCCGCCATGCCCTGCGTCTTGAACGCGTTGCCGGCCGCCTGCCACAGCAGCATGGCCGCCTTGCCGTTGGCGAAGTCGGAGACCGACTGGTTCTGCGCGTACTCGGCGTTGCTCGGGTTGACGATCTTGTCGACGGCCATCAGGTCGATGTACCGCTTGACGGCGGCCACGTTCTGCGGGGTGTCGAACGTGGGCTTGCCGGAGGCGTCGAACCACTCGCCGCCCCACTGCTGGCCGAACGCGAAGGCGTGGTGCGAGTTCTCCGAGATGTTGGCGCCCTCGACGGCGAGGCCCCACTGGTCGCCCTTGGTCAGCTTCTTGCCGGTGGTGACGAGCTCTTCCCAGGTGGTCGGCGGCGCGCTGATGCCGGCGTCGGCGAACATCTTCTTGTTGTAGTAGAGGGCGTACGCCAGGCTGTACAGCGGCACGGCGGTCGGCGGCTGGCCGGGCGCGCCCGCGGCGGCCAGCGCGGCCGGCACGAAGCGGTCCTTGCCGCCGACGGCGCCGATCGTCGCGTCGTCGAACGGGATGAACGCGCCGGTCGCCTGCAGCGACGCCGACCAGGTGTTGCCGATGTTGACCACGTCCGGGCCCTTGCCCGAGGTGGCCGCGGCGAGGAGCCGGTTGAGCAGGTCGGACCAGGGCACGACCTCGACGTTCACCTTGATGCCGGTCTGCTGCTCGAACTTGTCCAGCTCGGGCTGGAGGGTCTGCTTGTCGAAGTCGAGGCTGGAGCCCTGGTTGCTGGCCCAGTAGGTGAGTGTCTTGGCACCGCCGGAGCCGCCCTCCGAGTCGTCGCCGCACGCGGTAATCGAAGCGGCCAGCACGAGGGCCGCGGCAGTCATTGCCAATAGTCGTCGAGACACGATGCGCCCTTCTGGCGTGGGAGTTACATCAGGGCTTAAATTACAACGTCATTAAAGTGACTTTCCGGTTCGCCGTCAAGGGAACGCTCTCACCAGGATTCCGGCGGGCGGGCGAGCCTTACAGTTATCTGCCAGCGGGCGGGTTGATCGAGGTGGTGCATGAGCGGGAGCCGGGAGGCTACGGGCCTCGACCACGACGGCGCACGGGCGCCGAGCGGCGGAGCGGGGTAGGCATGAGCGGGAGCCGCGAGGCTACGGGCCTCGACCACGACGGCGCACGAGCGCCGAGCGGCGGAGCGGGGTAGGCATGGCCCTGGAACGGACGACGAACCGCACGGTGCGGCTGCGCAACCGGGCCGTGCTGCTGTCGAAGCTCTTCCTGGAGGGCCCGCTGACCCGCCAGGACCTGGCCCGCGACACCGGGCTGAGCCAGCCCGCGGTGAGCAACGTGGTCGCCGACCTGGTCGCGGCCGGCCTGGTGGTCGACGCCGGCGCCCTGGAGTCGGACGGCGGCCGGCCGAGCATGAGCCTGCGGGTGGCGCCCCGCTTCGCGCTCGTTGCCGGCGTCGACGTCGGCGAGACGCGGGTGCGGGTGGAGCTCTTCGACCTGTCGATGGCGCTGCTGGCCAGCGCCGACCACCCCATCGACGCGGCCCGCCCCGACCCGGCCACGGTGGTGCGGCACATCGTCGCCGGCCTGGCGGCGGTCACCGAAGAGGCCGGCGTCTCCCGCTCCGACCTGCTCGGCGTCGGCGTGGGCGTC
This sequence comes from Phytohabitans maris, assembly GCF_031085175.1. Classification (GTDB taxonomy): domain Bacteria; phylum Actinomycetota; class Actinomycetes; order Mycobacteriales; family Micromonosporaceae; genus Phytohabitans; species Phytohabitans maris. The sequence continues at coordinate 108,639 of NZ_JAVHUY010000032.1, read as the reverse complement.
TCCGGCGTCGTGGTGCAGGGCGGCGAGGCCGTCGTGTACGCGCAGACGCTCGGCTGGGACGGCGTACCGCTGGAACGCATGATCCGGGCCGAGGTCGACGTGCCGCTGTACATCGACAACGGCGCCAAGACGCAGGGGCAGGCGGAGATGTGGTTCGGCGCCGGCCGGCGTGCCCGGCACGCGGTGTTCGCGCTGGTCGGCTCCGGTGTCGGCGCCACGGTGGTGAGCGGCGGCACGACCTACCGGGGCGTCGCGAGCAGCGCCGGCGAGTGGGGGCACACCACCCTCGTGTACGGCGGGCGGGCCTGCCGGTGCGGGGCTCGCGGCTGCCTGGAGGCGTACGTCGGCGCGGAGGGGATCATCGAGCGCTACCGGGAGGCGCGGCGGGGTCGCGCGGTGCCCGGCGCCGACGAGGAGTCGCAGATCAACGCGCTGCTCGCGGCCGCCGACCGCTCCGAGACCGCCCGCCGCGTGCTCGACGAGACGGCGGCGTACCTGGGCGCCGGCGTGGCCAACCTGATCAACTTGTTCAACCCCGAGCGGGTCGTGCTCGGCGGCTGGGCGGGACTGGCGCTCGGCGCGCGCCTCCTGCCCGCGATCCGGGACGCGGCGGCGGCGCAGGCGCTCCGCAAGCCCTTCGAGCAGGCGAGCGTCGAGCTCGGCCAGCTCGGCGTGGACGCGGTGGCCCTGGGCGCGGCGACGCTCCCGGTCGCCCACCTGCTGGCAGCCGGCGGCGTCCGCGCTGACAACGTCGCCGCGGCGGCCGCGGTCTGATCCCGCCACTTCCGGCATTCGGGATTTATTACGTTGTGATGGATCTATGTCTTGACGCACTCGTGACGCCGGCGTAACACTCTGCCGGGAGCGAGAGCGCTCTCAACGATCCCGGTTTCGGCGTCCGGGCCCCACCACCACGACAGGCAGGGTCATGACTTCCCGTACCCTCTTTCGCCGGATCAGACGTCGACCGCTCGTCATCGCCGTCGTCGCGGCGGCCGTGCTCGCGCTGATCCCGATCGGCGCGATCCCGTTCGCCAGCGCGGCACCCGCGCTGATCTCGCAGGGCAGGCCGGTCACCGCCTCCTCGAGCGAGTCCGCCGCGTACCCCGCCACCGCGGCCGTCGACGGCGACCAGGGCACCCGCTGGGCCTCGGCGTTCAGCGATCCACAGTGGATCCAGGTCGACCTGGGCGCCACCGCGACGATCAGCCAGGTCACGCTCCGCTGGGAGGCGGCGTACGCGACGGCGTACCAGATCCAGACCTCGACGAACGGCACCACCTGGACCAACGTCTACGCCACCACCACCTCGACCGGCGGCACGCAGACGCTCGACGTCACCGGATCCGGCCGGTACGTGCGGATGAACGGCACCGCCCGGGCCACGGCGTGGGGTTACTCGCTCTGGGAGTTCGAGGTGGTCGGCGACTTCGGCGCCCAGCCGAACGCGTGCGGCACCGCCAACGCCGCCGCCGGCCGCCCGGCCACCGCCTCCTCCACCGAGTCCGCCGCGTACCCGGCGTCCGCCGCGGTCGACGGCAACACCGGCACCCGCTGGGCCTCGGCGTTCAGCGATCCACAGTGGATCCAGGTGGACCTCGGCGCCAGCCAGTCGATATGCCAGGTGGTGCTCCAGTGGGAGGCCGCCTACGCGACGGCGTACCAGATCCAGACCTCGGCCAACGGCACGAGCTGGACCACCGTCCACTCCACGACCACCTCCACCGGCGGCACGCAGACGCTCGACGTGAGCGGCTCCGGCCGGTACGTGCGGGTCAACGGCACCGCCCGGGCCACGGCGTGGGGCTACTCGCTCTGGGAGCTCCAGGTGCGCACCGGGACCACGAGCACGCCGCCGACGACACCGCCGACCACCCCACCCACCGACCCGGTCGAGCCGACCGACCCGCACAACCCCAACCTCGGGCCGAACACGTACGTCTTCGACCCCTCGACGCCCACCTCGACCATCCAAAGTCGACTGAACACCATCTTCGCCCAGCAGGAGACGGCGCAGTTCGCGCCCAACCGGTACGCGGTGCTGTTCAAGCCCGGCAACTACACCGCCGACGTCAACCTCGGCTTCTTCACCCAGGTCGCCGGCCTCGGCATGTCGCCGGACGACGTCAACCTCAACGGCCACGTGCGGGTCGAGGCGTTCTGGATGGGCGGCAACGCCACGCAGAACTTCTGGCGCGCGGCGGAGAACCTCTCCGTCACCCTCCCGGCCGGCACCATCGTGGAGCGCTGGGCGGTCTCCCAGGCCGCGCCGTACCGCCGCATGCACCTGCGCGGCGCCGGCAACCAGATCCAACTCTGGAACGGCGGCGACGGCTGGTCCTCCGGCGGCTTCATGGCCGACACCAAAGTGGACGGTCAGGTCGTCTCCGGCTCGCAGCAGCAGTGGTACTCGCGCAACAGCGAGTTCGGCAGCTGGAACGGCGGCGTGTGGAACATGGTGTTCCAGGGCGTCAGCGGCGCCCCCGCGGCCAGCTACCCGAACCCGCCGCACACCGTCGTCGGGACGACCCCGGTGGTCCGCGAGAAGCCGTTCCTCTACGTCGACGGCACCGGCGAGTACCGGGTCTTCGTGCCCGCGCTGCGCACCAACTCGTCCGGCACCACCTGGTTCAACAAGACGCCGGCGGGCTCGTCCATCTCGCTGAGCCAGTTCTACGTGGTCCGCCCGGGCACCACGGCGGCGACCATCAACAACGCGCTCGCCGCCGGCCGGCACCTGCTGTTCACGCCGGGCGTGTACCAGATCGACCAGACCATCCGGGTCACCCGGCCGGACACCGTGGTGCTCGGCCTCGGCCTCGCCACCCTCCAGGCCAACAACGGCGTGACGGCCATGTCGGTCGCGGACGTCGACGGCGTGAAGGTCGCCGGTCTCATGTTCGAGGCCGGCACGACCAACTCGCCGGTCCTGATGGAGGTCGGCCCGGCCGGGTCGTCGGCGAGCCACGCCGCCAACCCGACCTCGCTGCACGACGTCTTCTTCCGGATCGGCGGCGCGATCGCCGGCAAGGCGACGAACACCCTGACCGTCAACAGCGACAACGTGATCGGCGACCACATGTGGCTGTGGCGCGGCGACCACGGCGACGGCATCGGCTGGAACGTCAACACCGCCGACACCGGGCTGACCGTCAACGGCGACAACGTCACGATGTACGGCCTCTTCGTCGAGCACTACCAGAAGTACGAGGTGGTCTGGAACGGCAACGGCGGCCGCACGTACTTCTTCCAGAACGAAAAGCCGTACGACCCGCCGAACCAGGCCGCGTGGATGAACGGCGGCACCCGCGGGTACGCCGCGTACAAGGTGGCCAACGGTGTCACCAGCCACGAGGCGTGGGGCGTGGGCAGCTACTGCTACTTCAACGTGGACCCCACGGTGGTGAACGAGCGCTCGTTCGAGGTGCCGGACACGCCGGGCGTCCGCTTCCACAACCTGGTGACGGTGTCGCTGGGCGGCGTCGGCACGATCAACCGGATCGTCAACAACACCGGCGGTACGGCCAACACGGCCACCCAGCGGCAGACGCTGAACAACTACCCGTAGTTCCTCTGTAGACCGCAGTTCCCACCCCACGAAAAACGGCCGTGGGGCCCGGCCCCCCCCCCCCCCGGGGGGCCCCGGGCCCCCCCCCCCCCCCCCCCCCCGGGCGCCGGGGGGGGGGTGGGGGGGGGGGGGGGGGCGCCCCCCCCCCCCACCCCCGGCGGGGGCCCCCGCCCCCCCCCCGCGCGGGGCGCCCGGGGCCCACGGCCCCGTGCCGACAAGCGGGACGATCGGGTGTTGATCGCGGGTGGCCGCGGGCTTAATCGGTTGCGCGCGCTCGGCCGGCCCTGCTGGACTTGTCGGCGTCCGCCGCGACCAGAGCGTCCGCCGCGACCAGAGCGTCCGGCGCCGCCACGACCAGGAAGGGAGCCCCGAGATGCGTGCAGCGTGCATGTCCGTCCAGAAGGGAGTCGTCGCCTACGTGAAGGACATCACGCTTGAGTACGTTGAACCTCGGGATCCTGGCCCACGTCGACGCCGGTAAGACCAGCCTGACCGAGCGCCTGCTCTACGAAGCCGGTGTGATCGACGAGATCGGTAGCGTCGACGCCGGCAGCACGCAGACCGACTCGATGGCCCTCGAACGGCAGCGCGGCATCACGATCAGGTCTGCCGTCGTGTCGTTCGCGATCGGGGACGTGACCGTCAACCTGATCGACACGCCCGGCCACCCGGACTTCATCGCGGAGGTGGAGCGGGTGCTGAGCGTGCTGGACGGCGCGGTGCTCGTCGTCTCGGCCGTCGAGGGGGTGCAGGCGCAGACCCGCGTGCTGATGCGCACCCTGCGCCGGCTGCGCATCCCCACCCTGCTCTTCGTCAACAAGGTCGACCGCGTCGGCGCCCGCTACGCCGGGCTGCTCGCCGACCTCGCGGAGAAGCTCACCGCCGGCGCGGTACCGATGGGGACCGTCGCGGCGCTCGGCACCCGGGACGCGGCCTTCGTACCGGACGGCGCCGCCCTCGTGGACGCGCTCACCCGGCACGACGACGCGTTGCTCGCCGCGTACGTGGCGGACGAGCGGACGGTCACGCCCCGGCGGCTGCGCTCCTCGCTCGCGGCGGCCACCGGGACAGCGGCCGTACACCCGGTCTTCTTCGGCTCGGCGATCACCGGTGCCGGCGTACCCGCGCTCATGCAAGGGATCGCGGAGCTGCTGCCGGCCGCGGCGGGTGACCCGCGCGGACCGCTCTCCGGAACGGTGTTCAAAGTGGAGCGTGGCCCGGCCGGCGAGAAGGTGGCGTACGTGCGGGTGTTCTCCGGCACCGTCCGCACCCGCGACCGGCTGCGCGACGACGGCAAGGTCACCGCGATCGGCGTCTTCGACCGGGGCGGCACGGTCCGCGCCGACGAGGTGCCCGCCGGCCGGATCGGCAAGCTGTGGGGCCTCGGCGGCGTGCGCATCGGCGACCCGGTCGGCACGCCGCACGGTGCCGCCGCGCACCACTTCGCGCCGCCGTCGCTGGAGACCGTCGTCGTGCCGGCCCGCCCCGCCGACAAGGGCGCGCTGCACACCGCGCTCACCCAGCTCGCCGAGCAGGACCCGCTGATCGACCTGCGGCAGGACCCGATCCGCCAGGAGATCTCGGTGTCGCTCTACGGCGAGGTGCAGAAGGAGGTCATCCAGGCGACGCTCGCCGGCGAGTACGGCATCGACGTGGCTTTCCGGGAGAGCGCGACGATCTGCGTCGAGCGCCCGGCCGGCAGCGGCGCGGCCGCCGAGCGGATGGGTGAAGAGGGCAACCCGTTCCTGGCCACCGTCGGGCTCCGGGTGGACCCGGCACCGGCCGGCTCCGGCGTCGGGTACCGCCTGGAGGTGGAGCTGGGGTCGATGCCGTACGCGTTCATGAAGGCGGTCGAGGACACCGTCCGCGAGACGCTGGAGCAGGGCCTGCGCGGATGGCGGGTCACCGACTGCGTGGTGACGATGACCCATTCCGGGTACGCGCCGCGGCAGAGCCACGCGCACGCCACGTTCGACAAGAGCATGTCGAGCACCGGTTTCGACTTCCGCGGGCTCACCCCGCTCGTGCTGATGACCGCGCTGTCCCGCGCCGGGACGGTGGTGCACGAGCCGCTGCACCGGTTCCGGTTGGAGTTCCCGGCCGGCACGTACGGCACGCTGCTGCCCGTGCTGGTCCGGCTCGGTGGCATACCCGGCCAGCCAGACCTGCGCGGGCCGGTGGGGGTGCTGGAGGGCGAGATCCCGGCGGCGCGGGTGCACGAGCTCCAGCAGCGGCTGCCCGGCCTCACCCGCGGCGAGGGAGTTGTGGAGAACATGTTCAACCGGTACGCGCCGGTGCGCGGCCCGGCGCCGGGGCGGGCGCGGTGGGACGCCAACCCGCTGGACCGGAAGGAGTACCTGCTGCGCGTGATGCGGCGGGTGCCGTGAATGATCGGGGCCATGGAGTTCGGAGTTGGCATCTTCCCCACGTACGACGGCATGAAGCCGGGCGACGTGGCCCGGTTCGTCGAGGAGCGCGGCCAGGACGCGCTCTACTTCGCCGAGCACACGCACATCCCGGCCGCCGAGACGGACCGGGCGCCGGGCCGGCCGCTGCCGTCGAAGTACTGGAAGACGTACGACCTTTTCGTCGCCCTGACCGCCGCCGCGGCCGCGACCAGCCGGCTGCGCGTGGCGAGCGGCATCTGCCTGGTCGTCGAGCGCGAACCGATCGTCACCGCCAAGGCGGTCGCGAGCGTCGACCACCTCTCGGGCGGGCGGCTGGAGTTCGGGGTCGGCGCCGGCTGGAACCGCGCCGAGCTGCGCAACCACGGCACCGACCCCCGCGTCCGCATGCGGGTGCTGCGCGAGCGGGTCGAGGCGATGAAGACCATCTGGGCGAACGAGGAGGCGAGCTACACCGGCCGGTACGTCAGCTTCGAGCGGATCCGGTCCTGGCCCAAGCCGGCCCAGCGCCCGCACCCGCCGATCCTGGTCGGCGGCGAGGGCCCGACCGTGCTCGACCGGGTGCTGGCCTTCGGCGACGCGTGGTTCCCGCACTACTCGCCGGACCTGTACGACCGGATCGCCGAGCTGCGCGCCCGGGCCGGGCGCCCGGTCGAGGTCCAGGTCATGAGCGTCCCCGCCGACCCGGCGGTCTTCGAGCGCCTGCGCGCGGCGGGCGTGCACCGCGTGGCGCAATGGCTGCCGTCCGGGCCGCGCTGGCGGGTCGAGCAGGCGCTGGAGAAGTGGGAACGCGCGATCGCCGAGTACGCGCCGGAGTGAGCGCGGTGTTCCTCTCCCTGGTCACGCTCGTGGTGCCCGACTACGACCCGGCGATCGCGTTCTTCGTCGACGTGCTGGGCTTCGAGCTCGTGGAGGACTCGCCGGCGACGACCAACGACGGCCGCCCGAAGCGGTGGGTGGTGGTCCGGCCGCCCGGCGCGCAGACGGGGCTGCTGCTGGCCCGCGCGGACGGCCCGCGGCAGGATGCCGTGGTGGGCGCGCAGGTGGCCGGCCGAGTCGGCTTCTTCCTGCGGGTGGACGACTTCGACGCGGTGTACGGCCGCTTGGTGGCGGCGGGCGTGACGTTCGTACGGCAGCCGAGCGACCAGCCGTACGGCCGGGTGGCGGTCTTCGAGGACGTGGCCGGCAATAGGTGGGATCTCGTCGGTCGGTAGGCCTGGCACCCCCGGGTCGGCGTCACCTCCGGGCGATCGACGTCCGCTAGTCTCCCTGGGCCGGACGTCACGTCACGAGAGGATCTATCCCAAGATTCGAGCTACCGCGATGCCCGTGGTGGTCCGGACCGTTGCTCCCGCGGCCTCACCCTCCGCGCTTGGCAACCGCAACCCACCCGGCCCCGACGGGCCGGCGCGGTGGGTCGGGGTGGCACTGGCCGTCGGTCAAGGGCCGAGTCCCTGCTCAGCTTCGGAAAGATCGTCTAGTGCGGTGGCCACTAACCTTTGCCGGCTTCGCCGGGCCCGGGTGACCAGCGGCCGAAGGCCGCCGGTCACCCGGTGAACGTTGGTGGCCACCGCACTAGATGATCTGTTCCAAGCCGTCAGTTGCGGCGACGTCCGCGGGTGATCCGAACAAACCCGCGTCCTGCCCGGCGCGTCACGCGGAGAACGGGCGAACGATCACCGCCACCCCTGCGGGTCCGGACTTCAGCTCGTGATCGTGGTATTTCAGTGCCCCTCTGGGGGCACCTCGATACCACGATCTGATTCCGCGACCCGATCCCGGCCCCAAACTGGCTACCGCATCAGGGCTGGCGGCACACCCCGCAGCGCGTCCTAGGAGGCTAGGTTGTCGGGGTGTTCCAGATCGGATCTGGGGCTCAGGCGAGGGGGCGGGTGGCGCGCCGGCCGAGGGCCAGGAGCGCGCCCGCCCCGACCAGGGCGACGCCCGCGGCCGTCGCGGCCTTCGGCAGCCACGGCGGGATGTCCAGGAAGACCGTGATGCCGAGGATGCGGGACAGCCCCCAGGGCAGCAGCGCCATCTGGTCGTTCCACACGGTCAGCGCGCGCTCCAACCCCATGCCGGTGGCCACCCCGCCGAAGACCGCGACCGGGACGCCGCCGGCGACCAGCACGCGGCCGGCCGCCCGCCGGCCACCGAGGGCGTAGCCGCCGCGCAGGGCGTGGTAGGCCGCCACGAACACCCACAGGAACGCGGCGAACGCGGCCGTCACGTACACGGCGCGGGCCGGCGGGTCGGTCCAGAAGTTGAACCAGTAGCGGCCGGGCCCGCCCGACGCGGTGCCGCCGAGCAGGAGCAGCGTGCGCAGGGTGGCCGCGCCACCGAGGGCGGCCCAGAACGCGTACGGATCGGCGCCGCCGAGCAGGAGCCGGAGCGCGACCGCGAAGAGCAGCCACGAGCCGAGGGTCACGGTCAGGTGCGCGGGGGCGGCGAACCAGCCGTACGCGGCGCGGCTCAGCACCAGCGCCGCCGCAGGGAGCGCCCACACCAGCACGCGGTCGAGTGTGGACGGTGGGGGTGGCAGGTCGCCGACCCGCCACGGTCTCGTCATACCCACCCACAGGGCCCGCAGCGCCGCGACGCCGGGCAGCCGGCGGCCCCGCCAGAACGCGCCGACCAGCACCGCCGCGACCAGCAGGGCGAGGAGGGCGCGGGCCAGCCAGGCCATCGCCTGGTCGCGTTCGGCCCGCGCCAGGCCGATGTCGGCGGCCGGGAAGCGGAAGGCGGGCAGGTCGACGTCGTCGCCGTACCGGGCCACGTGCCCGTCGCGCGCCTCGACGTAGCGGTCGCGGGCCGACTCCCACGCGGCACGCGCCTGCGGGTCACCGGTGTCGAGCCACTGCGCGTACCGCAGGAACATCGTGCGGTAGGCGCCGAGGGTTTCGAACAAGTTCAACTGGAAGTCGAGGGTGTCCACGAACCGCTGCCGCAGCGCCGGGTCACGCCAGGTCGCCGGGTCCGTGCCGGCGACGAGCGAGCGCATCCGGCGGGAGATCTCGACCGCCTCGCCGCCCTCGCGGATGGCCTCGTCCAGGCGGTCCCGGCTGACCGAGTAGATGCTGTCGAGCACCGCGCTGTCACCGGTGACGATGTCCCACTCGAAGATCCACATCATCGGCGGCGGGTGCACGCCGAGCGCCTTGACCGTACGGTTGGCGTACGGTCCGATGTAGAGCCCCTTCGTCACCGCCTGGCGGGACAGTGCCATCACCTCGCCGATCGTGGCCACAGTGGACGGATCGGCGGAGAAGGTCCGCCGGGCCCAGTCGGCGGTCACCTCGGCCGGGTCGGCGGCGGGGTCCCAGGCCAGCCGGGCGGCGGAGTAGACGTTGAGGTCGTACAGCTGCCAGAAGCCCTCGCGCAGATAGAGCGTGCGCGGCCCGGCGCGCAGCGGGCCACCGCCCTGGGTCCAGGTCCAGACGCCCTCGACGTGCGGGTTGGCGGCGAGGAACCGGCGCAGCGCGGCGCCGTGCAGCGTGCCCAGGTCGTTGGGGAGCGCGCCGAACACCTCGAACTCGCGCCGCGCCTGGAACTCCACGATCCGCCGCTGCGCGCCCATCTCCAGCGTGTGGTTGAACGGCAGGTGGCTGTAGTAGTCGCCGAGGCAGTACTTGGTGGAGACGACCAGGTGCGGGTCGTCGATGCCGCCGAGCACCTCCTCGTACGACCCGGCGTCGATGTGCATCTCGCCGACCGCGCCGACGCCGATACTCCAGGTGCGGAAGATGATGTCCCGGTCCCCCTCGCCGGCGACGGCCAGGAGCGCGCGGAGCATGGCGCGCACGGCCGCGGGCGTCTTGACCGCGATCTCCGAGGTGTAGTCCCACCCCGGGAAGCTGTAGATGTCGCCGCCCTCGCCGATGCGGACCATCAGCCCCGCGGCGTACGGCAGGGAGGCGAAGAACTCGCGCAGCCCGGCCTGGTAGACGCTCCACAGTCGAGGGTCCTCGGTGTCCATGCCGCCGGGCGCGCGCTCCAGGTACGCGCGGAGCGGCGGGGAGAGCGCGAGCATGTCGGTCATGAAGTAGACCTTCATCCCCAGGTCCGCCGCGTACCGCCAGACCGGCCCGAAGTGCTCCACCATCGCCCGCGCCCGGGCCACGTGCGGGTCGCCGGCCGGGTAGACGCCGAGGCCGTCGAAGGTGACGTACTCCAGGAAGCCCTGCACGACGATCCCGTTGTACCCCTGGGCGAGCGAGTGGTCGACCAGCTGGCGAAACTGCGCCGAGATCTGCTCGACGGCCGCCGCGTCCACATAGGGCGGTCCACTCAGGACGGCCGGGCCGACGACGTCGGTGTTGAGCGAGTAGTCGTCGCTCCCCGCCCAGCCGGCCGGGTCCGCGTCGACGCCGACCGCACCCGAGTCGACCAGCCGCAGCCCGAGGCGGGGCGCGACGACCCGGCCGTCGTCGGCGGGCGGCAGGACGGGCGCGCCGGAGCGGATGCGGTCGGCGACCGTGTAGAGGCCGGCGGAGGCGCCCGCCGGGGTGGCGGCTTCGAGGAGCAGGTCGGCACCGTCCCGGCGCAGCCGGAACGCTTCGCCCGCGAGCTCCGCGCCACCCTGACCACCCGCCGGCTCCGCGCCCGCCGGGCCGTCCGGCGCCTCGGCGCCCGGGGAGTCCACGCCCGGCACACCCGACGCGTCAGGGCTCGGCGAGCCGGCACCGGGCGGGCCGGCCGGTGCCTCGGGGCCCGGGGAGTCCGCGCCCGGCGGGCCGCCTGGCGTCTCGGCGCCCGGCGCTGGGTCGGTCAGGGCGACCCGGAGTGCCGGGCCGTCGCCGGCTGGCCGGGGGGCGGTGCCGGGTGCGGCGCCCGCTCTGGCCGGAGCGGTGACGACCGCCGGGCGGGCCGCGCCGCGCTCGACGGCGGCCGCGGCGACCGCCTGCGCGGCCAGGCCGATCCGCTTGTCCGCCGGCGCCTCCACCCGGGCGAGGGCCGGTGCGGGCGCCATCTCGCGGGGCGGCGCGGGCTCGAGGTCCTCGGGCGGCACCTCGGCCGGGGTGAAGCTCAGCCCGAGCGCCTTGTCCACCTGCCAGGCGACCGCCGCGCCGACGCCCAGCAGCACGAGCGCCGTCGCGCCGGCGATCCACGGCCGCGCGGCCAACCCCCGAACCAGGGACACGCGGTCATCCTACGACCTGATCAAGCCGCCGACCTGCTCACGCCAGCAGGACGTCGAGGAACGGGTTGGTGAACACCCGGTGCGGGTCGAACATGTTCAACACATCGACCGCCGAGTCCCACGTAGGGTCGGGGCCCTGGCGGTACGAGTCGGGCACCGTGCCGGTGACGAACGGCAGGTCGGCCCAGGCCGCCGTCGTCGTGTACCCCCAGCCCTTCGACCACTCGGCCCGCACCGCCGCGTACCCCTGGTAGGTGTCGAGGAAGAACCGCTCCATGTCGCGGTAGAAGGCGTGCGCGCCGGGCGCGGTCGGGAAGGTCAGCACGTCGAACCAGACGACCACGTCCCACTCCGGGTGGTCGGCGCGGGGCCGGGCCGCGGACAGGGCCGGTGGCGCCGCGCCGGGTACCCCGCAGTCGGCGGCCCGGTCCACGCCGGCCACCCGGACCTCCACCTGCCCGGTGACCGGGTAGAGGCCGCGCGCCTGGTACGCCGCCACCGACCGCTCGTGGTACACGGCGAACTCGTGCACCACCCGCTGGATCGAGGCGCGGCTGGTGAGCACGGCGTACCCGTTGGCGGTCTCCCGCAGGGTGGTCGGCTTGACGTACAGCAGCAGGTTCTTCGACGGCCCCCACAGGTCGGACGAGAGCGTGGCGGTGAGCCCGGCGGCCGCGACGGTGTACTGCAGCCGCCCGAACGTCGGGGTCAGCTCCCACTCCCCCGCCAGCAGCCGCTCGGCCAGGTCGGAGACGGCCTCGGGCACGTTGTCGGAGAACGGGTAGTTGTACGGCGCGACGGCCGGCCGGGACGTGAGGGGGCGCTCCGGGCTGACGCTCCACACCTTCACCCACGGCTTGGTGGTGTTGGTGAACCAGATCGCCTCCACCCGCCCGCCCTCGTCGACGTACCGGGCGTACGTGCGGCCGGGCGCGCCGGGCGGCCCGAAGAGCTCCGCCGCCGGTACGTCCACATGGGACACGCAGCGCAGGTTGTGGTCGGCGCCGACCCGAAGCACCGCCTCGGTGACGAACGCTCTGCCCACATGGGTGAGCAGCGCCGACCCCAGCGGGTCGCCACGGTTGAACGTGTTCAACACATAGCGGCCGGTTGATGGGTCCCAGACGACGGCGGTGAGCGACAGGACGAGGTTGCTGAGCGTGCCGTACGTGTGCCCGGGCGGGAGGGTCTCGCCGGCGGCGGCCACCGACGTGCCGTGGCCGTTGATCGCGAGAACGCCGCCGACGCTGAGGTCGCCGGGCGCCGGCGTGTTGGTGACGCCGAGGCCGTTGGCCTCCAGGAAGGCGAGCAGGTCGTCCATCGAGGCGCCGGCGCCCACCCGCACCGCCGACGAGCCGGGCACCGGGCCGGGTTCGATCGACATCGCGGTCAGGTGGCGGGTGGTGTCGACGAGGAGTACCGGGGCGGCGGGGTCGGTCGCCCCGGTCACGGTGAGCGGCGCCCAGCCGTGCCGGTAGCCGCGCGGGCGCACCTTCCAACCGGCGGCGTGCGCCCAGTTGACGGCGGCGACGACCTCGGCGGCGGTCCGCGGCACGCACGTCCACAGGCTGGCGACGCGGATCTCGCCGGCCCAGTTCTCGTAGACCTCGCGGTGCACGTCGACGCCGGCCGGGAAGCCGGGCGGAGGATCGTCGCCGAGCACCCCAACCGGGTCACCCCGGAACACGCCCGGTGCCTCGTCAGCGAACACACCGGCGGGGAGCCAGGCGGCGCCGGCCGTGGCGGCGGAGGCGCGGAGCAGGTCACGACGGGTCAGTTCAGCCATGGTGGACAGTGTGGGCACGCTCCCGTACCCGCGCCGGGTGAGTGCCCGCTTCGGGCCGGTTGGCGCTGTCTCGCAAGGACCGCGCACGGACCCGGCGCGATCCTGGACCGCGCCGCGCACCAGCGGACGGAGCGCGCGCTAGACGCGCGGGGCGCGTCAAACACGGGGCGCGCAAAAGGCCGAGCCGCAACGAAACGGCCACGCCGGGCCGCCAGGCCCGACAGCCGGCCCAGCACCGAACACGGCGCGCGCCGGACGCGCGGAGCGCAAGAAGCGCGCTGCCTCAGCGAGCCAGACGGTGCGCGAGCCAGGCGAGCGACATCGGGTACCGGTAGTCGATCGCGCCGTGCCCGGCCTCGAAGTGTGCGAAGTGGACCTTCTCGCCGGGCAGGCCGATCCGTGCCAGCCCGTCCCGGAACGCCGCCGCGCCCAGGTCGAGGAACCACTCGTCGCGGGTGCCGGCGTCGATCCAGACGGCGCGGAGGGAGCGGAGCGCGTCCGCGTACCGGTCGACCATGCGCACCGGGTCCCAGGCCAGCCACCGCTCCCACACCTCGGGCCGGAGCTGGCCGGTGCGCGGGTCGAACGGCAGCTCCGGTGTGCCGTCGTCGCGCGCGGAGAAGCACGCCGTGCAGCCGAGGATCATGAGCAGCGTCTGGTCGGCCTCTTTCGTGAACGCCGTCCGCGAGCGGAAGTCGTCCCACCACCGCTGGATGTCGCCGTCGTACTCGCGCAGCGCCCGCGCCGACTTGGCGAACTCCCCCAGGTAGCAGTACTCGTACAGGCTGTCGCCGGCGTGGGTGGCGAGCGCGCCGAAGAGGTCGGGGCGCAGCATCGGCGTGATCATCGCACCGAAGCCGCCGGAGGACTTGCCGCTCACGGCCCGCGACTCGCGGTCGGGGATGGTGCGGTAGCGGGCGTCGACCCAGGGGACGATCTCGTCGCAGAGGTACGAGTGGTAGGGGCCGGTGCCGGGCGAGTCGACGAACTGCGAGCCGCCGTACGCGGTCCACGCGTCCACGTACACCACGATGCAGGGCGGCGCCTCGCCGGTGGCGAAGACCGCGTCGGCCGTCTCGATGAACGGCTGCCGGTACGGCGTGCGGTTTGCCCACATCGCCACGTGACCGGTGTACCCCTGCAGCACGTAGACCACCGGGTAGCGGGTGGCCGCGCCGGCGTCGTAGCCGGGTGGCGTGTACACCCACAACGGCCGCTCGTGCGGGTCGCCGAGCGGGTTTCCGCGCAGCAGCGCCGAGTCGATCACCTCTCGGTCGAGGCGCCCGGCGAGCTCACCCTCCCAGGGCAGCATGGCGCTACTGGAGCCCGAGCACGTCGATGACGAAGCGCAGCGGCCCGGCCGGCTGGCCGCCCTGCGGGTTTTCCCCGTACGCGAGGTCGGCCGGGATGTCCAGCTGCACGCGGCTGCCCACGGTCGCGCCGACCAGCCCCTGGTCCCAGCCGGGGATCACGCCGCCCGTGCCGAGCTGGAAGCTGAACGGCTCCGACCGGTTCCACGAGGCGTCGAACTCCTCGCCGGTCGTGTAGGAGACGCCGACGTAGTTGACGGTGATGGTCTGGCCCGCCTCGGCCGCCGGGCCCTTGCCCTTGACGAGCGGGGTGACGGCGAGCTTTGCGAGGGTGCCGCTGCCCGCCTTGACCTGCGGCTTGGTCTTGAGCGCCGGGTCGGCCCCATCGGGCACCGGCGGGAAGTCCGCGGCCGGCGGCTGCGTGGCGGCCGGCGCCTCCGGCTCGGCGGCCGCGGTGGGGCTGGCGGTCGTGGTGAGCGCGGCCGAGCCGACGTCTTCGCCGTCATCGCCAGCGCGCGCGATGAAGAAGACCGCGACCAGGACCACGAGGACGGCGAGACCCGCGCCGGCGCCCGCGAGCGCCTGGTTGCGCTTCTTCACCTGCGCCGCACGCGCGGCGGCCGCCTTGGCCGCCGCCCGCCGCTCCTGCTTGGCCGTCCTCTGCTCCGCCACGACCCCTCCTGCCTCCGCACGACTCCGACACCCTACCGGCACGACCTGAGCCCCTCGTGCCCCGGTCGATGCCGCGGGGGCGCCCGCTCCTTCGCGCAGCGGTGGGGGTGATCGAAGCTCCCTTCAAGTCGCTAGAACGACATGGAGGGAGCTTCGATCACGGGCCGTGGGAGGGCACGCGCTGTCAGAGGGTCAGGGCACGCTCGTAGACGGCGGCGAGCTGGCGGACGACGGCGTCCTGGTCGTAGCGGGCGATCTTCGCGCGGCCGTCGCTGCGGGAGCCGGACTCCAGTACCCGCGCGGACGCCGCGACCAGCGCCTCGACCAGCTCGGGGTCGGAGGGCGGGAAGTCCACGACCGCGGAGGGGGTCACGTCGTCCAGCACCTCGCGGACGTCGCCGACGTCGACGCTGACCACGGGGAGGCCCATCGCGGCGGCCTCCTTGACGATCAGCGGACCGCTCTCGGTGCCCTGCCGCGACGTGACCAGCAGCAGGTCGGCCGCGGCGAACTTGGGTACCACGTCCGCCCGGACCTGGCCGGGGCCGGGCAGGATGAGCTCGCGCACCGGCAGCCCGCGCTCGCGCAGCCCCGCCAGCACGGCGGTGAAGATGTCGTAGCGCTTGACCGCGTTGTCCGGGGCGGCGCCGAAGAGCACCACCACCTCGTCCGGCCCGAACCCCAGCCGGGACCGGGCCGCCGCGCGGTCGCCGGGCGCGAAGAAGTCGAAGTCTATGCCGTTCGGCACGACCACGCCGGCCGGGTCGCCGGCCGCCTCGACCAAGCGCTTCGACGGGTACACGCGCACCGCCGGGTGGCCGGCGGTCAGCCGGGTGATGCGGGCCTGCCAGGGCTCGTTGACGTCGCTGCCGTAGAGGGAGAGCACGCGCGGTACCCGGCCGACCAGGCGGGCGGAGAGCGCCGTCAGTCCATAGTGGACGTGGACGAGGTCGTAGCGCGCGGCGCGGGCCCGGCGGCGCACCCGCGGGGCGGCCAGGAGGTAGTCCTTGACGCCGCGGGACTGGGCGACCACCTCCACGTCGACGTCGTGGCCGAGCTTGCGCAGACCCTCCACCTGCTCGGCCACGAACACGCCGCGGAAGCTGCCCTCGGTCGGCCACAGGTTGGTGACCGCGAGCACCTTCATCAGAAGAACGACCGGACCGCGTCCACCACCTGCGCCTGCTGTGCGGAGGTCAGCTCGGGGTAGATCGGCAGCGACAGGCACTCGTCCGCCCACGCCTCGGTCAGCGGCAGGTCGCCCCGCTTGTGCCCGAGCGACGCGTACGCCGGCTGGAGGTGCAGCGGCACCGGGTAGTGGACACCGGCACCCACACCGGCCGCGCGAAGGTGCGCCAGCAGGTCGTCCCGGCGGGCCGTGCGCAGCAGCGCGTGGTGGAAGACGCTGCGCCGGTCGGGGGTCGCCGGCGGGAACCAGAGGTCGCCGACGCCGGCCAGCTCGGCCTCGTAGCCGGCCATCAGCTCCACCCGCCGGGCGTTGTCGTCGTCGAGTGTGGGGAGCTTCGCCGACAGGACGGCCGCCTGGAGGGTGTCCATCCGGTGCGCGTACCCGACGATCTCGTGCTCGTACTTCGTGGTGCGCCCGTGGTCGCGGAGCTTGCGCACGGCGGCGGCGAAGTCGTCGTCGTTGGTGGTGATGGCGCCCGCGTCGCCGAAGGCGCCGAGGTTTTTGCCCGGGTAGAAGGAGAAGCAGGCGGCGAGCCCCCACCCGCCGGCGCGCACCACGCTGCCGTCGGCCTTGACCACGTCGGCGCCGTGCGACTGGGCGGCGTCCTCGATCAGCGGTACGCCGGCCGAGGCGGCCACCGCCGAGAGCTGCTCCAGGTCGGCGGGGCGGCCGTGGATGTCGACCGGCATCACCGCGCGTACCCCGTCGATGGCGTCCTTGAGCGCGACCGGGTCCATCGCGCCGGTCTGCGGGTCGATCTCCACGAACCGCGGGGTCGCGCCCAGCCAGGTGATCGGCTCGGCGGAGGCGATGAACGTGTGCGCCGGCACCGCCACCACGTCGCCGGGGCCGACGCCCGCGGCGGCGAGCGCCAGGTGCAGCGCGGCCGTGCCGGAGCCGACGCCGATCGCGTGCTTGGTGCCGCAGAACGCCGCGAACTGCGCCTCGAACGCCTTCAGCTGCGGCCCCTGGATGAACGCCGTGCTCTCCACGACCTCGCGCATGCCGGCGTCGATCGCCTCCTTGTGGCGCAGGTAGGAGGCCTTGACGTCGACGAGCGGTACTGCGGTGGTCATCATGACTCCGATAGCGATGGGTAGGGGCGATGGTCTATCCCGGCGGGGCAGAGCAGGTCGTCGATGGTCTTCACCTGCCGGCCGGCGTTGCCGACGACGACGGCGCCGGGGGCGACGTCCTTCGTGACGACCGCGCCGGCGCCGATGAGGGCCCGCTCGCCGATGCGTACGCCGGGCAGGATGGTGACGTTGGCGCCGATGCGCGCCGCGCGTCCGATGTGGACGCCCTTGATGCACTTGGCGACGTCCGGGCAGCGCGGGAACGGCGCGTTGGTGAGCGTCACCCGCGGGCCGAGCCACGCGTCGTCCTCCAGGACCGAGAACTCGGGGACGAAGCAGTGCGAGTGCACCCGTACCCGGTCTCCGATCTGGACGGTGTGCTCCACGACGGAGAGTGAGCCGACCGAGACGTCGTCGCCGATGGTGGTGTGCTCGCGGACCAGGACGTGGTGTCCGGTCTGGAACTTCGCGCCGGCGGTCACGCCGGCGTAGACGACGGTGTGGCTGCGCAGCTTGGCGCCGTCGCCGAAGACCGTCTTCGCGCCGTCGGGCCCGGACCGGCCGACGATGCAGAACTCCTCGACGGTCGCGCCGCCGCCGAGGACGACGCCTTCGGCGATCACGGCGAGGGGGCTAACGGTCACCGGCCTCCACCTTCACCTGGGCGCCGCCGGCCCGCAGCGAGGCGTCGACCGCCTCGAGCACGGCCACGACGTCGACCCCGTTCCACCCGTCGGTGCGCGGGCGGGTGCCGGTGTCGGCGCACTCCAGGAAGTGTCGCAGCTCCACGCCGAGCGGCTCGGCCTTTTCCAGCTCGGGCACGGTCACGACGCCGTCGCGCAGGCGGTACTGCCAGGCGCCGTACTCGTCTTCGAAGACCTTGTCGGCGCCCTTGTCGTAGACCCGCAGCTTGGCGTCGGCGTCCATGTCGTCGTACACGAGCATCTGCTTGCTGCCCACGACGGTGGTCCGGCGGGTCTTCGACGGGTCGAGCCAGCTCACGTGCATGTGGGCGAGCACGCCGCCGGGGTAACCGACGGTGACGAAAGCCACGTCCTCGACGTCCTTGTTGAGGTAGCGGGCGCCCTCGGCGGCGGCCCACTCGGGGCGCTGCCCGACCAGGTAGTTGGCGATCGAGACGTCGTGCGGGCCGATCGACCAGAACGCGTTGATGTCGCTCTGGATGCGCCCCAGGTTGAGCCGCTGCGAGTGCAGGTAGAGCAGGTCGCCGAAGGCGTCGCCGTCGACGAGCTCCTTCATCCTGCGCACGGCCGGCACGTACTCGAAGGTGTGCCCGACCATCAGCACCCGCTCGCGCTGGTCGGCGAGGCGGGCGAGCGCGACGGCGTCCGCACTGGAGAGCGCGAGCGGCTTTTCCACCAGGACGTGCTTGCCGGCCTCCAGCAGCCGCCGGGTGAGGGGCGCGTGCGTGGCCGCCGGGGTGGCGACGACGGCGAGGCCGACCTCCGGGTCGTCGAGCACGGCGGCCAGGTCGTCGGTGACGGTCACCTTCGGGTACAGCCCGGCCGCCTTGGCGCCCCGCTCGGGCGAGAGCTCGACCAGGTAGCGCCACCGGTCGCCGGCGTGGGTCTGCAGGTTGCGGGCCAGGTTGGGGCCCCAGTAGCCGAAGCCGACCAGTGCGACGGCATCACTCACGTTCTTCGGTCCTCTCGGGTGTCACTGAGCCTTCACGCTCCGCCGCTCGGCGCTCGGCCACCGTCGTGGTCGCTGCCCGTTGCCTCACGACTCCCGCTCGAGCCTGATCCCGACGACACTAGCGTGCCACGCTTCCACCACACCCAGGCCAGGCCCAGGATGGTGAAGAGCTGCGCCGGAAACAGCGGATCCTCCAGCGAGGGGGCCAGGCAGGCCACCAGCACCGCGAACATCATCGCCGCCGGCGCCCACCAGCCGAACGGATGCACCGCGCTACCGCGCCGCCACACCGCGCGCACGATCGGCGCGATGAGCAGGAAGAGCCAGACCAGGTAGGCGAGCGCGCCGAGCGTGCCGGTCTCCACCAGCAGGTGCAGCCAGAACGAGTCGACCTGCTTCTCGTTCGAGCCGTACAGGCGGAAACCCTCCGGGCCGAAGCGCGGGTCCTGGTACCAGAGCGGGTCGTGCTCGTACGCCACGATGCCGCCGAACTGGCCCACGCCGTACCCGAGTGCCGGCCGCTTGAGCCACAGCTCGACGCCCTGCTGGGTGTAGAGCACGCGGACCTCGCGCTCGGGGATCTTCTCCCGGTCCTCGCCGCAGTCGGTGCGGGTCTCGACGCAGGCGTCGTCGCCCTCGGCGCCGCTGGGCAGGTCGAAGGCGCTGGCCACGCCGGCGAGGCGGCGGGCCAGCTCGGCCCGGTTTTCCGGGCTGACGGCGAGCTGGGCGGCGGCGAAGCCGAGCACGATCGTGACGGAGATCGCGGCGGCGGCCCACTTGCCGCGGCGCAGGAAGCAGATCACCGCGACGCCGGCGACGAAGCCGAGCGTCGACTCGCGCGACTGGGTGGCCGAGAGCGCGACCGCCAGCAGCACGAACGCGACCCACCACCGCCAGTGGACCTTCGTCCGGGAGGCCATGTACGCGAAGATGCCGAGCATCGTGAGCGCGAGCAGGTGCCCGAGGTGGTTGGGGTGGTCGAGCAGCGCGTGCGCCCGGTTGATCCGGGCCCACGTCATGTTGATCCAGCCGAGGTTTTCGTAGCTGGTCGGGCCGGCGAGGGTCTGCCAGATCGCGATCAGCGCGTTGAGGCCGACGATCACGCCGACGACGGTCAGCACCCGCCGCACCGAGGTACGGCCGGGGTCGGCGGCCCGCCAGGCGTAGAAGACGATGACGCCGCGCAGGTACACCCAGCCGGCCTCGCCGATCAGCTGGAACGACGAGTCGCCGAACAGGCCGGCGAGCACCAGCACCACGCCGAGCACCACGAGCGCGACGTCCGCCGGGGTACGGAAGTCGCGCCATCGCCGGCCCACTGTGATCTTGACGAGGGCGAAGGCCAGGAGGAGGAAGTAGAGGCCGTTCTTGACGTCCTTCGGCCAGTCCGGCCCCTCGGCGAGCAGGTTGCCCTCGGCGTCCTCCACCGGGGTGGAGAGCAGCACCTGGATCCAGGTCTCGAAGAGCACCCAGATCAGGAGGGCCCCGAGCAGCACCACCAGGGCGAGGCCGAGCCAGCGGCTCAGGCGGCCCGTCAGGTCCGTGCGGGGTGCCGTGCCCTCCGCGAGCGTATCCGTCCGCGGTTGTGCAGAAAGCATCTGTGCCCCGTCATCCGTCCCGTTCCGTACCGCGCCGCGCGCCACTACACCCTCCGTCCCCAACGAGATGGTGAACCCCCGGCCACCTTAAGCCGTCCGACCGCGGAAGCGTCGCGCAGTAGGCGGATCTGACCGCGAAGCAGGAAAAAGCCCATGATCAGGGCGAACGCGGCAGCGGCGATACGGGTGCCCGGATTCAGCCACTGATCTGCGACGGACGCCGCGACGAGCACGAGAGCGACGAACCCGGCCGCTAACCCCACGGGGGCGACCCACGACATCCGGTGCAGGCGCCAGGCCGTGACGACCGGGCCGCCGGCGGTCACCGCGGTGCCGCACAGGTACCCGAGGCCGACGCCGGCCGCGCCGAGCGGGCCGCCGAGCGCGGCCACCACCGCGAGCCCGGTGATCAGTCCGGCGACCGCGGAGAACACCGGCACGCGCACGTGCGCCCCGCTGGAGAGGGCGTTCACGGCGGGCACGGCGACCACCGCCAGGTACGTGGCGGCGAGCATCAGCCGCAGCACCGGCGCGCCGGAGGCATACTCCGAGCCGCCGAAGAGGGTCAGGATCTCGGGCGCGACCAGCAGCGCGACGGCGAAGAGCGGGGCGAGCACGACCAGCAGCGCGCGGGTGGAGAGGTCGGCCTGGCGGCGCACGTCGGCCACGTCGCCGGCGCCGTGCGCGCGGGCCATCGAGGGGAACAGCACGATGCCGAGCGCGCGGGGCAGGAAGTACGCGGGCGCGATGAGCGTGACCGCGGCCGCGAAGTACGCGACCTCCTGGCGGGTGGCGAAGTGGTTGGCCAGCAGCTGGGTGCCCTGCAGGAAGCCCTGGGAGCAGAGCGTGCCGACGCAGGCCAGCACGACGAAGACGGCGATCTCGCGGGTGGGGGTGTACCGCTGCCTCGGGCCTTTCGCCAGCGGCCGCACCCGCCACCAGGCGCCGAGCGTGAAGAGCGTGTAACCCGCCGCGAGCGGGAGCAGGTAGACGGACCAGCCGGCGACCACCACCAGCGCCGTCGCCGCGAGGGCCAGGCCGGAGCAGGCCAGCTCCAGCCTGGTGTACGCGGGGACGAGCCCGAAGCCGTACAGCACCGACTTCTGCACCGAGTACGCGGAGAAGGCGCAGCACAGCGCCGCCACCTGGAGCGTGTCCACCCAGCCGAGGTCGAACACGGCGGCGGCACCGAGGGCCGCGCCGAGGCTGATCGGTACCGCCCCGGCCCAGCCGACCCGGACCAGCAGCCGGTGCACGCCCCGGGCCGCGGCGGCGTCCCCCCGGCCGTCCTCGAACGGGATGAACTTCGACGCCGCGCTCGCCACGCCGGCCGGCAGCAGCAGGCTCCCGATCGTGGTGATCGCGATGAGCGTGCCGACCAGGCCGTACGTCTTCTGGTCGGTGGCGCGGCTGACCATCGCGCCGTGCAGGAGCCGGGTCAGGCCGAGCGCGACGAGCCCCGCCATGGACAGCAGCCCCGCGCGGACGATCCCGGGGCGCGGCGGCTCTGTGCTCATCGGCGCTCGCTCCGCTCCCGCGGGCCGGTTCGGTCCATCGTCGGCGCTCTGCTCCGCGGACCGGACCTCTCCGACCCTCGGGGCTGTGCTCTCAACCACGCCTTGCGGTGAGGCGGTCGACGACCGCGAAGTAGTGCTTCTTCTGCTCGCTCCACCGCAGGCCGGCCATGACCTCGCTGGCCCGGGCGGCCTGCGCCATGGCCCGGTCGGGGTCGCCGGCCAGCTCGCGCATGGCCTCGTGCAGGGTGTCCGGGCTGGCCGGGTCGACGTAGCGGACCGTGTCGTCCGGGAAGTACCGCGAGATCACCGGGTTGCGGAACGTGATGACCGGGACGCCCAGCATCGCGTACTCCATCAGCTTGGTGGGGAGTACGCCGTCGGTCCACGGGTCGAGCTTGCTCGGTACGAGTCCGATGTGGACCTTTTCCAGCTCCTTGACGATCTCGGGCAGCGGGTAGAGCCTGGTCGGCAGGTCGACCGCGTCCGCGATGCCGAGCGCCTCGGCCCGGGCGCCGAGCTCCTCCAGGCCGTCGCCGCTCCCCCGCACCTGGAGCCGCGCGCCCGGGAAGTCGCCGCGCAGGCGGGCGAGCGCCTCGGTCGCCTCGACCAGGCCGTGGCGGGGCGCGACGAGGCCGTGGTAGCTGAACACGACCTCGCCGGCCGGGTCCCAGCGCAGCGGCTCGGGGCGGGGGGTGAAGAGGCGCTCGTCGGGGCAGTTCATGACCACGGAGACGGGGCGCCTGGTCCAGGCCCGGATCTCGTCCGCGTACGGCTCGTGCACGGTCAGCACCTCGTGCGCGAACCGGAACGACGCCTTCTCCGACGCGGTGATCGCGGTGAGCACCTTGCTCTTGCCGGCGAACTTCGACGCGAACAGCTTCGACGTCAGGTCGTGCACGTCGAGCAGCAACGGGGTGCCGAAGAGCCGGGGCACGACCGCGGCGAAGACCAGCGCCTCGGGCATCGAGTGGGCCTGCACCAGGTCGAACGCGCGGGGGCGGGTGCTCAGCCAGCGGGCGGCGCGGGCGCCGAAGCCGCCGTACAGCGAGAGGTACGCCTTCGCGGAGCTGCCCCGGTACTTGCGGGTGGGCAGGTGCACGACCTTCACCCCGTCGACCACGTCGACCTCGGGGCGGCCGGGCGCGGCGAGGGCGACGACGGTCACCTCGTCACCGCGGGCGGCGAGCGCCTCGGCCTGGCGGCGCACGCGCGGGTCCGACTCGTACTCGCTCACCACGATCATGCCGATCCGCAGTGGGCGGCCCGGGTCGCGCTTCGGGGGTGTGGCCTTCTCCGGCGCCGACAACGTCACGCGCCCGAGGATAGGTGCGGAGCGCTCGCCATTCCTCGGGCAGGGCCCCAGCACACCGATTCTTAACCTTTCGTTTACCTTACGTCCACCTTGCCCGGCCGCCTCCACCGCGGGCGTAGGCCGGCGCGAACGCGCTGTGACAAGCTGTCCGGCATGACGCTGCTCCTCGTGGACGCGCCGAGCCTCTACTTCCGGGCGTACTTCGGGATCCCCGAGTCCGCGGCGCGGGCCGCCGACGGCACCCCGGTCAACGCCGTCCGCGGGTTCCTCGACTTCCTCGCCACGCTGGTCCGCGGCCGCCACCCGGATCGCCTGGTGTGCGCGATGGACGCCGACTGGCGCCCGGCGTGGCGGGTGGAGCTGCTCCCGTCGTACAAGGCGCACCGGCTCGACGCCGGCGGGCTGCCCGGCGCGGAGATCGTGCCCGACACGCTGGTACCGCAGATCCCGCTGATCCTGGAGGTCCTGGAGGCGATCGGCATCCCGGCGGTCGAGGCCCCCGGCTACGAGGCCGACGACGTGCTCGGCACGCTCGCCACCACCCAGCCCGGCCCGGTCGAGGTGGCCTCCGGCGACCGCGACCTCTTCCAGCTCGTCGACGACGCCAAGCCGGTCCGGCTGCTGTACTGCGGTCGCGGCGTGGCCAAGCTCGAAGACTGCGACGACACCGCGGTGCGTGCCAAGTACGGCGTGCCGGCCGCCGCGTACGCCGACTTCGCCGCGCTCCGTGGCGATCCCAGCGACGGCCTGCCCGGCGTACCCGGCGTCGGCGAGAAGACCGCGGCCCGGCTGGTCACCCGCTACGGCGACCTGGACGGCATCCTGGCCGCCCTGGACGACCCGAAGGCCGGCTTCGCCGCCGGCCTGCGCGGCAAGCTGGCCGCCGCCCGCGACTATCTGGCGGTGGCGCCGAAGGTGGTCCGGGTCGCCCGCGACATCCCGATCCCCGACTTCGACACGAGCCTGCCCACCGCCCCCGCGGACGGCGACCGCCTGCTCGCCCTGGCCGAGAAGTGGAACCTCGCCGGCTCCTGCAAGCGCCTCGTCGACGCCCTCGCCCTCCCCCGCCGCTGATCTTGAGAACAGAGATCCGAGCTACCGCGACGCCCGCCGTGGTCCGGACCGTTGCGCGGGGTCCCCGGGGAAACGTGGAGCGCAGCGGAGCGTTTTCTTGGGGTGCGTTCCCGCGGCCTCACCCTCCGCGGTCGCACAACCCACCCCGGCCCGCCTCGCACGGCCAGCGCGGCGGGGCCACCCGCAACGCCGCCGCGGTGGGGCACGCACCGGGCAATGTCGCGGACATCGCCCACTCAGGCTGGCCGGTCCGACGCGGGGGCCGCTGCCGGCGGCGCGCGCGATGCCCGACCCCCGGCGGCCCTTGCCCGGAATGTCGCCGCAGATTCCTTGATCGACGGCGGCTCGACGGATCCGCCCTGTGATCGTGGTATTTGCGTGCCCCTGGAGGGGCAGCGAAGTACCACGATCTACCAACCTCGGCACCGATCATGGAGTCCGCCGGTCCCTGCCGGAGGCGGAGGCGGCGGGGGCCGGCGGGGCAGCGCCGCTCACGAGCGTGAGGCCGTTGACCGGCCCGGGCCCGGCCGCGATCAAAGGACGCCACCTCCAGCGGCGAACGCGGGGGCGAGGTCCGTGCGCCCCTTGATCGGCGTCGGGGGTCGGCTGGCCCGCGCGGATCGTGGTACCTGGCTGTGGCCAGAGGTACAGCCAGGAAGGTCATGGCTGCACAGTCGCCTGACCTTGATCAAATAGGTGAGTGGCATTGGGTCCGGACCGCCACGGGCGTCGCGGTAGCTCACAACGCCCGAAGGGCGCGCTACGGGCGGCGGGTGGGGAGGTTGGTGCGGCGGGCCGCCAGGCCGTGCGGGGACGGGGGCGGCTCGGGGGCGGGGGTGTTGCTCAGCCGGTCGGCGATGCGGGCGTCGAGGTAGGCGGCGCCGGCGCGGTCCTCCTCGTTCGGGGCGGCGAGCACGGCGTAGATGAGGGCGATGACCACCAGGATCACGGCCAGGATGATCGGGACCAGCAGGTTGGAGGCGGTGGCGCCGGACGGGTCGCCGGGGGTGGGGTGTTCGTGGGCGGACATGGCGGACATGCCGGTGAAGTGCATGCCGTTCACGGCGACGCCCATGACCAGGGCGGACGCGCCGATCGCCAGGGCGCCCTTGACGTTCACGACCAGCCAGAGCGCGACCGTCGCCGCGACCACGGCGATGGCGGTCGAGAGGGCGACGCGGGTGGTGTCGTAGTCGATCCGGGCTTCCACGCGCATCGCCGCCATGCCGGTGTAGTGCATCGCGGCCACCCCGAGGCCGGCGAAGAGGCCGCCGAGCAGGATCTTGACGATCGACGGGCGGCCCAGCGCGGCGATGAACAGGCCGACGCCGACGACCGCCACCGCGATCACCGCGCTCGCCGCGGTCAGCGCCACGTCGTACCGGATCTGGTGGCCGACCACCGAGAAGCCGAGCATGGCCATGAAGTGCATGCTCCAGATCGCGGTACCGCCGATCGCCCAGGCGGCGAGCATCAGCCACCAGGCGCGCTGCGCCGAGGTGGTCGCCTCGCGTACCCGCACCGCGCAGGTCAGGCCGAGCAGCGAGCCCAGCACCGAGAGCGCGTAGCTCAGCGTCGGCGTGATCCAGCCGTACTCGAAGTGATGTATCTCCACGGATCGTCCCCCCAGGCCGCCCCCACCAGCGGAAACGATCATTAAGAGACGATCGGCGTTCTACAACTGGACGGTCGGCCATACGCCTGACGGTGTCCGGGCGGCTACGTCACGGCGTTATACGCGAGCACTCCTCGGTTTACCGCGCCCATCGCGGAGCGGGCCGCCTCGCGGAGCTTGGGAGACGCGGAGGCGGCCTCGGCGACCTGGCCGAGCAGGTCGACCACCTGCCGGGCCCACCGCACGAAGTCGCCGGCCGGCATCTCGCCGTCCAGGTTGTGGCCGCTGGCCAGGACCTTCGCCAGGTCTTCACCGCGGGCCCAGCGGAAGATCGGCCACACGAAGCCGAGGTCGGGCTCGCGGGTCAGGTCGAGGCCGCGGGACGCCTCGTCGGCCTCCAGCTCGGCCCAGATCTTGACGGTGGCGTCGACCGCGTCCGAGACCGGCCCGCGCGGCACCGAGGCCCGCTCGTCGCCCTCGCGGCGGGCCTCGTACAGCACGACCGAGACGGCCGCCGCCAGCTCGGCCGCGGACAGGCCGTCCCACACGCCGCGGCGCAGGCACTCGGCGACCAGCAGGTCGGCCTCGGTCCAGATCCGGGCGAGCATGCGGCCGGCGTCGGTGACCTCGCCGTCGGGCGTCAGGTACCCGCGGTTGGTGAGCAGGTCGCAGACGTTGTCGAAGGTCCGCGCGAGCGAGCCGGTGCGCCCGGCCACCTTCTCCCGCAGCTGCTCGGTGTCGCGCCCCAGGCGGTGCCGCCGCTCGGCCCAGCGGGCGTGCTCCTCCCGTTCCGGGCAGGCGTGGCAGGGGTGCTGCCGCAGCTGGACCCGGAGCAGCGCCAGCTCGCGGTCCTCGCCGTCGCCGCCCTTGGACCGCGACCGCCGCCCGGCGTGCCGGTCCAGGCCCGTCGCCGTCACCTGCGCGGCCAGGTCGCGGCGCGCGGCGGGCGAGCGGTGGTTGAAATGCTTGGGTACCCGCACGCGGGCCAGCACCTCGGCCGGCGCGGTGAAGTCGGCCGGGGTGACCCGCCCGGCCCACCTGTCCTGGGTGAGCACCAGCGGCCGCGGCTCGCCGAAGCCGCCCACGCCCGGGTCGAGCACCACGGCCAGCCCGGAGCGGCGGCCGGACGGCACGCGCACGACGTCGCCGACCCGAAGCCGTTCGAGGGAGCGGACCGCCTCGGCGCGGCGCTGGCTGCTCCCCTGCCGGGCCAGGGCGCGCTCGCGGTCGGCGATCGCCACGCGCAGCGCGAAGTACTCGTCGAAGTCGCCGTGGTGGCAGCGCACCTCGTTGCCGTACGCCTCGATGGCCTGAAGGTTGCGCTGCACCTGGCGGGCCAGGCCGACCACCGAGCGGTCCGCCTGGAACTGGGCGAACGAGCTCTCCAGCAGCTCCCGGGCCGGCGCCGCGCCGACCGTGCCGACCAGGTTGGCGGCCATGTTGTACGACGGGCGGAAGCTGGAGCGCAGCGGGTACGTGCGGGTGGAGGCGAGCCCGGCCACGTGCCGCGGGTCGACCTCCGGCGCCCACACCACGACCGCGTGCCCCTCCACGTCGATGCCCCGGCGGCCGGCGCGGCCGGTGAGCTGCGTGTACTCCCCCGGCGTCAGGTCGACGTGCGCCTCGCCGTTGAACTTCACCAGCCGTTCCAGCACCACGCACCGGGCCGGCATGTTGATGCCCAGGGCGAGCGTCTCGGTGGCGAAGACGGCCTTGACCAGGCCGCGCACGAAGAGCTCCTCGACGACCTCCTTGAACGCCGGCAGCAGCCCCGCGTGGTGCGCGGCCAGCCCCCGCTCCAGCCCGTCGAGCCACTCCCAGTAGCCGAGGACCTGCAGGTCACCGCCGGGGATGGCGGCCATCCGGGCCTCGGCGACCCGGCGGATCTCGGCCCGCTCGTCCGGCGTGGTGAGGCGCAGCCCGGCGTGCAGGCACTGCTGCACGGCCGCGTCGCAGCCGGCCCGGCTGAAGATGAACAGGATCGCCGGCAGCAGCCCCTCCCGGTCGAGCCGCTCGACGATGTCGGCGCGCAGCGGACCCCGCCAGCGCCGCCCGCCGCGGCCGCCGCGCCCCGGGGAGTACCCGTCGGTCAGCTCCAGGCGGCGCAGCTGCTCGCGGGAGTAGCGCAGCAGCTCGGGGTGTACGTCGTGCTTGCGGGCCGCGTCGGCGTCGTGGAACAGGTCGAACATCCGCCGCCCGACCAGCATGTGCTGCCACAGCGGCACCGGGCGGTGCTCGCTGACCACGACGGCCGTCTCGCCGCGCACGGTGACCAGCCAGTCGGCGAACTCCTCCGCGTTGGAGACGGTCGCCGACAGGGAGACCAGCGTCACCGAGGCGGGCAGGTGGATGATCACCTCCTCCCACACGGCGCCGCGGAAGCGGTCGGCGAGGTAGTGCACCTCGTCCATCACCACGTACGCCAGTCCCTCCAAAGTGGACGAGCCGGCGTAGAGCATGTTGCGCAGCACCTCGGTGGTCATCACCACCACCGGCGCGTCGCCGTTGATGGCGTTGTCGCCGGTGAGCAGGCCGACCCGCTCCGCGCCGTAGCGTTCCACCAGGTCGTGGTACTTCTGGTTGGAGAGCGCCTTGATCGGCGTGGTGTAGAAGCACTTGCGCCGCAGGTCGGGCGTGGAGAGGGCCAGGTGCACGGCGAACTCGCCGACCACGGTCTTTCCCGCCCCGGTGGGAGCGCAGACGAGTACGCCGCTGCCCCGCTCGAGCGCCTCGCACGCCTCCCGCTGGAAGTCGTCGAGATCGAATCCGAGGTCGAGGGCGAAGTCCTCGAGTGCCGGGAAACCTGCGGCCTCATCGGCCCGGCGGCGCGCCGCGGCGTACCGCTCGGCGGGGCTGCTCATGCCCATAATTTATCTTGCCTGTACACCGACATTCAGGTCGCGCCACGTTCCGGGGTCGGCGGCGTCCGGCCTGACCTGGATCCGCGGCGAGCATTGCGCGGGTCGGCTTACGGGACCAACCGGGCGACTCGGTAGGGTCACGGACGTGCCGGACCAGACCGCCCTCCCCGACTCCCGACCCACCCGCTCGCCGCTGGAGGCGGTGCTGTTCGACTTCCACGGCACGCTCGCGCAGGTGGAGGACCCGGTCGAATGGGTGGTCGCGGCGGCGCAGGAGTGCGGAGTCGCGCTCGACCGGGGGCGGGCCACCGTACTTGCCGACCGGCTGGTCACCGCCGGGCGCGCGGGCGGGCCGCTGCCGCACCGGGTCCCGCCCCACCTGGCCGAGGCGTTCGCCGAGCGCGACCTGTACGAGCACGCGCACCGCGCCGCGTACACCGGGCTGGCGGCGACCGTGGCCGCGGGGGTGGACGGGTTCGAGGAGGCCCTCTACGAGCGGCTGCTCCGCCCCGAGGGCTGGGTGCTCTACGCCGACACGGCCGGCACGCTGATAGCGCTCAAGGAGGCCGGCGTACCGGTGGCGGTGGTGAGCAACGTCGGGTTCGACATCCGGCCGCTCTTCGACGCCTGGGGCTTCGCCGGCCTGGTCGACGCCTACGTACTGTCGTACGAGGTGGGGCGGACCAAACCCGACCCGGCGATCTTCCTGCGGGCGTGCGGCGCGCTGGGCGTGGAGCCGGAGCGCGCCCTGATGGTCGGCGACACGCCGGCGGACGCGGGCGCGGTCCGCGCCGGCCTGGCCGCCCTCGTCCTCCCCGCGGCCGACCCCGGCAAGTCGAACGGCCTCGCCGCCGTCCTCGACCTCACGACGCCGTAGCGCGTCCCCGGGCGGGCTAGCTGAGCAGGCGGACGGCGCCGGGCACGGCCGTGATCGTGACCGGGAGGGGGAAGGCCCGCTCGCCGTCCACGTACGTGGTGATGCCGTCGGCCTCGATCTCGACCGTGCGCGCCCGGTAGGTGTGGACCTGGGGGTGCTCGACGTGGGTGCCCTTGTAGGTCTTGCCCTTGAGCCGCACCAGCGTGGGCCGGCCGACGTCGGCGAGCACCACGTCGAGCAGGCCGTCGGTGGGCACCGCCGAGGGGACGATGCGGATGCCGCCGCCGTAGCTGGCGCAGTTGCCGACCGCGAGCAGCACGGCGTCGCGGACCTGCTCCTCGCCGTCCAGGCGGATCGTGTAGCGCCGGGCCTTGAGGCGCAGCAGCTCGACGAAGATGGCCAGGTCGTACCGCCTCGGACCGCGCGGCCAGCTCATCCGGTTGGCCCGCTCGTTGACCACGGCGTCGAAGCCGGCGGCGAGCACCGAGCCGTACCACATCGGGGCCCGCCCGGGGCCGGTCAGCCGGGCCAGGTCGATCGGCCGGGTGCGGCCGGCCTTGACGGCGCCGGCGATGGCGGCGGCCGCGGCGATCGGCTCGGCCGGCACGCCGGTCTCGACCGCGAAGTCGTTGCCGGTGCCGGCGGGCACCGCCCCGAACGGCAGGTCGGTGCCGGCAACCGCCTGCAGCGCCAGGTGGACGGTGCCGTCTCCGCCCACCGCCACGATCGCGGCCGCGCCGTCGGCGACCGCGCGGTGGCACGCCTCCTGGGCCTCTTCCCGGGTACGGGCGTCGAGCACCCGCACCGGCAGGTCGGCCTCGGCGAGCCGGTCGAGCACGCGCGGGAGCAGGTCACGGTGCCGCCCGCGCCCGGCCTCCGGGTTGGCGAGCACGACGAGGTCGCCGCTCATCAGGTGGTCTCGTCGTAGCGGCGCTCGATCGGCAGCGGCGCGGGCACCGGCGCCACGGCATCGAGCGGCTCGCCCGCCTCCACGGGGTCCGCGTCGTACTCCAAGGGGGACGCCTCGTCGTCGGCCAGGCCGGCGAAGCTCTCCTGCCGCCGCCGCTTGCGCCGGTCGTTGACGAACGCGACCGCGACCGCCGCGAAGTACAGCAGGGAGAGGCACACGGCGAGGGCGGTCATGCCGAACGGGTCGGGCGTGGGGGTGGCGATCGCCGAAAACGCGAAGAACGCGAAGATCGCGATGCGCCACCAGCCGAGCAGGCGCCGGGCGCTGGCCAGGCCGACGAAGTTGAGCATCAGGATGATCAGCGGGAACTCGAACGCCACCCCGAAGATCAGGATCAGGTTGGTGACGAACGAGAAGTACTTGCCGACCTCCAGCGTGGTCTGCACGTTGTCCGGGCTGATGGTGAGCAGGAACTCCAGGCCGGTGTGCACCACGAAGAACGCCAGGAAGCCACCGGCGGCGAAGAGCGGGGCGGCGACGCCGGCGAACGCGTACGCGTAGCGCCGCTCGTGCCGGTGCAGGCCGGGGGCGATGAACGCCCAGAGCTGGTAGAGCCAGATCGGCCCGGCGATGATCAGGCCGAGCCAGAGCGACATGCGCAGCTGCAGCAACAGGTAGTCGGCCGGCCCGAGCTGGAGCAGCATGCACTTGCCGGTCTCCGGGTCCCGCGCCGCCTCGAGCTGGCAGTACGGGTTGTCCATGATGTCCATCACGCGCTTCGAGATCGCGAAGCCGATGATGAAGCCGATGAGCAGGCCGAGGGAGGCGCGGAACAAGCGCGTGCGCAGCTCGCGCAGGTGCTCGATGAGGGTCATCGAGCCGTCAGCGGCACGCTCGAAATTGCTCGGACCGCGTCGCAGGAGGGAGAACGCCACGGGGAGCGCCGCGGATCAGGAAACGTCGCGGGTGCGCTGCACCGGGTCCTGGACCGGCGCGGCCGGGCGCTGCTCCGTCGACGTCGGCGGGAGCGGCTGGCGACCGTGCTGGGCGTCCGCCTTTTCGGCGAGGTCGCGCTCGTCGTCGTCGGTGAGGTGCTTGGTCTCGGCCTTGATGATCCGCAACGAGCGGCCCAGCGACCGGGCCGCGTCGGGCAACCGCTTCGCGCCGAAGAGGAGGACCAGCACGACCACGAGGACTGCGATGTGCCACGGCTTGAGGGCGCCCATGGAAAGCTCCAGTTGCTGAGAGTCGAGAGGACTGTCGAGCCCTATCGTACGTGCGTCTGGCGGCGAACCGTCAACGGCTGCGGGGCCGGACTTTGACCTTGGCGGTGGCGAGCCGCTCCTGCGTGATCTCGACCTTGAGCCGCAGCGTCTCCGCCTCTTCGGCCAGCGTGGACGCGGCCGCCTGGAGCTTTTCCGCCTCGGCCTGCCGGCGCAGCAGCGTGGTCGCGGCCCGGCGCAGCGGCCCCAGGCGCCCCAGCAGGGCCCCCGCGGCGGAGACCAGCACCAGCAGCCCCACCAGCACCGCCGCTATCACGATCCACAGGACCATAGCCGCTAACTGTACTGGTCGAGGGCGGCGCCCGCCTGCTGGCGCACCCGCTCGACCAGGTCGGCCGGTGCCACCACGGTGGCGTCCGGGCCGAGGCCGAGCACGAACCGCTGGGCCCAGGACAGGTCGGCCACCCGCAGCGAGACCAGCCACTCCTCGCCGTCGGGGCGGACGTCCTCGCACGGGTAGTACTCGGTGATCCACCGGCCGCCGCGCCCTACCCGGAGCGTGACCAGCGGCAGCTCGGGGCCGGGCTGGTAGACGCCGCCACTCACGTCGTGCAGCCGCACCTGGCCGGGGAGGCGGGCCGGCTCGTCGAGCTCGGTGAGCGCGTCGATCCGGTCGGCCCGAAACAGCCGCACCGCCTCGGCCCGGCGGCACCACGCCTCCAGGTAGGCCCGGCCGGCGACGACCAGTACCCGGATCGGGTCGACCACCCGCTCGGTCAGCTCGTCGCGGGTCGCCGTGTAGTACGTGATCCGCAGCGCCCGGCGCCGCTCCACCGCGCCGCGCAGCGTGTCGAGGCGGTCGGCGTTGCCGGGCAGCCGCACCTCGACCGGCGCGCTGGTCAGGTCGCCGGCGGCGCTCTCCAGCTTGGCGAGGGTGCGCTCGATCGCGTCGCGGTTGGCCATGCCGGGCGTCTCGGCGAGCATCCGCAGCGCCACGACCAGCGCCAACGCCTCGTCGGGGGTGAGCCGGAGGGGGCGGTCGATGCCCGCGTCGTACGTGATCGTGACCCGGTCGCCGTCGAACGCCATGTCGATCAGGTCACCCGGCCCGTACCCCGGGAGCCCGCACACCCACAGCAGCTCCAGGTCCTCGCGCAGCTGCTTTTCGCTCACGCCCAGCTCGGCGGCGGCCTCGGCGAGCTCGATGCCGGGGCGGGCCAGCAGGTAGGGCACGAGGTTGAGCAGCCGGCCGAGCCGGTCGGCGGAGGCCCGCGAGGGTGCCGTCATCGGGCGCTCACCGACGCCGCCTCGTGGCGGGTGGCGATCTCCTTGAGCCGCTGGATGACCGCCTCGCGCACCTCGGGCGGGTCGAGCACGCGCACGTCCGCGCCGTACCCGACGACGGAGGCGGCCAGCCCGTCCGGGTCGGCGAACGGGAGCACCAGCTTGTCGCCGTCGGCGGTCGGCTCGACCTCGCGGGCCCAGCGGCGCAGCCCGGCCGCCCGCCCGGGGCGCACCAGCACGGTCGCCCGCCCGGTGCGCTCCACCGGACCGGACCAGCGGGCCACGTGGCTGATCAGGTCGACGCCGGCGGGCGGCTCGTACGAACCCGGCTTGCCGGTCAGCCGCACCTGCCCCACGATCCGGGAGAGCCGGAAGCAGCGGGTCGCCTCGCGGTCGAGGTCGTGCCCCACCACGTACCACCTGCCGCGCCAGCAGACCACGCCCCACGGCTCCAGCCGGCGGCTGGTCGGGGCGTCCCCTTCCGGTACCCGATAGTCGAAAGCCACCGTGCGCCGGTCGCGCGCGGCGGTGGTGAGCGGCGCGAACGCCGGGTCGACGGTGACCACCGGCTCCACGCCGAGCGTCGCCGACGGGTCGATGTCGATGCCGGCCGCGCGCAGCTTGGCCAGGCCGGACGAGGCCGCGGCGGCCAGCCCCGCGTGCCGCCACAGCCGCGCGGCGATGCCCACGGCGGCGGCCTCGTCGGGCTCGAGCTGGATGTCGGGCAGCGCGTACTCCCGGGCGGCGATCCGGTAGCCGGGCTCGGTGTCGAACGCGCTCGCCGTGCCGGTCTCCAGCGGCACGCCCAGCTCGCGCAGCTCCGCCTTGTCGCGCTCGAACTTGCGCTGGAACGCCTCGTGGTCGCGCGGGTCGTCGGGGTCGTGCTCGTAGCCCGGCACGGTCGTGGCGATCTGCGCGGCGGTCAGGAACCGCCGCGTCGACAGGAGACAGATCACCAGGTTTACCAGGCGCTCCGTGCGTGACCGCGACACGCCACAGACAATAGCCCCATTCGCACGCCCGTACGCCTCCCCCACGCCGCGTCCCCCGGACGGCTTCCCCCGAGTGGGGCACAATCTGGTCGTGTCGGACAGCCGCGCCACTCCCCTTCCCGTCGACCTCAACGCCCGCCTGGCGGAGGAGGGTGGCGCCGCGGAGAGCACCGGCACCGTCATCGTCGCCGGCGCCGCCAACCTCGCCATCGCCGCGGCCAAGCTGATCGCCGGCCTCATCTCCGGCTCGTCCGCCATGATGTCGGAGGCGGCCCACTCGCTCGCCGACACCACCACCGAGGTGCTGCTCTTCACCGCGCTGCGGCGCGGCATCCAGCCGGCCGACGAGCGACACCCCTTCGGGTACGGCAAGGAGAGCTACGTCTGGGCGTTCATCGCGGCGGTGTTCACGTTCGTGGCGGGTGCCGGCTTCTCGGTCACCCACGGCGTGACCACGATCCGCTCCGGCGAGCACAGCGGCGACTACACGGTGTCGTACGTGGTGCTCGGCGTCTCGTTCGTCCTGGAGTCGATCTCCCTCACCCGCGCGGTGCGACAGGTGCGGGCCTCCGCGACCCGGTGGCGGGTCACCCCGGCCCGCTTCCTGCTGGTGACGCCGGACACCACGATCAAGGCGGTGTTCCTGGAGGACAGCGCCGCGCTGGTCGGGCTCCTGCTGGCCGCCACCGGCCTCGGCCTGGCCCAGGCGACCGGCGACGCGCTGTGGGACGGCCTCGCCTCGGTCGCGATCGGCCTGCTCCTGCTGGTCGCCGCGACCACGCTCGCCCGCACCAACATCTCCCTGCTGGTCGGCCGGGCGGCGACCCCGCGGATCCGCCGGATGATCGTCGAGGAGCTCTCCGGGATCCCGCATGTGGAACGCATCGACACCGTCCTCACCATGCAGCTCGGCCCCACCGACGTGCTCGTCGCCGCCAAGGTGGACTTCGCCGACGACGCCAGCGGCGCCGAGATCGAGGAGGCCGCCGACGTGGCCGAGCGCCGGCTGCGCGACCGCTACGCCGGCATCCGGTACGTCTTTCTCGACCCGACGAGGCGCCGTGGTTAGGTGTCCGTCATGAGCGGTAATGCGGGCCCCGGCGGAAACGCGGAGCAGCGCGAAGCGGGGCGTGGCGTTTTCGTCGGGTGCGGTCGCGAGGCTACGGAGATCGAGCACGACGCCGGACGAGCGCCGAGCGGTGGAGCGTGGGTGGGCGCCGTTCGCTGGCGATCGGGTGTGGTCACGTCGGTCGGCCGTCGCTGGCGCGGCGTGGTCACGCTGGACGTCGAGGTCGCCTCGGCGGTCGTCCGGGCCCTGGCCTACCCCGCGCTGACCGGCGAGCCGCGCGCCGGCGACCGGGTGCTGCTCAACGTCGGCGCCCTGGAGATGGGGCTGGGCACCGGCGGGTACGCGCTGGTGGTCGCCCTGCCGGACCGCCTGCCCGCCGATCCGCCCGGCTCCCTGTCGCGCGAGTCCGGACACCTGGTGAAGGCCCGCTACACGCCGCTGCAGGCCATCGTGCTCGGCGTGGACGAGGAGGCCTCCCCGCACCGCGCGCTCATGGCCTCGGTCGACTCGGTCGACGGCATGCCGGTGGTGGTGGCCGACCTGCACTCCGCGCTCCCGGCCATCCTCGCCGGGCTGGCGCTGGACCGGCCGGGCACAACGGTCGCCTACGTCATGACCGACGGCGGCGCGCTGCCCGCCTGGTTCTCCCGCACGCTGGACGGCCTCCGCGACCACCTGGCCGGCACGGTCACGGTGGGCCAGTCGTTCGGCGGCGACCTGGAGGCCACCACCGTCCACAGCGGACTGCTGGCCGCCCGGCACGTCCTCCGCGCGGACGTCACGGTGGTCGCGCAGGGCCCCGGCAACCTGGGTACCGGCACCGCGTGGGGCTTCAGCGGCGTCGCGGCCGGCGAGGTGGTGAACGCGGTCGCCGCCCTGGGCGGCCGCCCGGTCGCCGCGCTCCGCCTGTCGGACGCCGACCCCCGGCCACGCCACCGGGGCGTCTCCCACCACAGCCTCACGGCGTACGGCCGCGTCGCGCTCGCCCCGGCGGACGTGGTGGTGCCATCGCCCCTGCCACCGCCCCTGGCCGCCGCCGTCTCCGCCTCGCTGGCCCCGTTGGCCGCGCGGCACCGCGTCGTGGAGGTGCCGGTGGACGGCCTGGAGGCGGCCTTGAAGGCCGCACCGGTCCCACTGTCCACAATGGGCCGCGGCCTGGACGCCGACCCCTGGTACTTCCTGGCGGCGGCCGCGGCGGGCCGCCACGCCGCCGCCCTGCTGCCGCGCTCCGCGTAGCTCCCGGCCCGGGCCTGTCGCCCCCTGCTCGTCGCCCACCCGCCGCTGTCCTGCTCACCACCGGGTCGTCTCAGGTCGGTCTCCCGCGGGACGCTGCCCGCGGCGGGCCGCCCCCGCAGCGGAGCGTGGTACGGATCCGCCCTCATGAGGGCGGATCCGTACCGCGCTCCGCGCGAGACGGCGCGCTCCGCGCGAGACGGCACGCTCCGCGCGAGACGGCACGCTCCGCGCGAGACGGCACGCTCCGCGCGAGACGGCACGCTCCGCGCGAGACGGCACGCTCCGCGCGACACGGCACGCTCCGCGCGACACGGCACGCTCCGCGCGACACGGCACGCTCCGCGCGACACGGCACGCTCCGCGCGACACGGCACGCTCCGCGCGAGACGGCACGCTCCGCGCGAAACGGCGCGCTCCGCGCGAAACGGCACGCTCTCAGGCACACAAACAACGGATCGTGGTATTTCGCTGCCCCGATAGGGGCAGCGAAATACCACGATCACCGCGGGCGGGGCGTCGCGCGGCGGGGCGCGCGGCGGGCGTGCCACCCCGGCGGGGCCGAGCAGGCGCGACGGGCAACGGATCCCGGGGGATCGCGGTCCTGACCCGGGTCAAAGCGCGCGAACCCCGCGAGCCGGACCCGGGCGGGTATGTAGCGGGAGGGTCGGGGGTCAGCCGCCGTTGATCGGTGGGCGGCCCTGCAGGCCGACCTCCAGCTCCCCCATCCGGCTGTCGAACTCGCTGCGCCACGCGTCCGTCTCCACCCGCACCGCCTCGTTGACCCGGCGCACGAACTCGCGTGCCCGGCCGATCAGCTCGCCCACCTCCTCGGCGGTGGGCTCGCGGTCGCCGAGCGCGGCCAACTCCTGTGCCCACCCCACCTGGAAGTCGGCCAGCTCGCCCTGGATGAGCGTGGCGGTCGCGATGTACCGCTGCCAGGCCGACGAGTACCCGAAGAACCGGTCGTAGGCGACGCTGCCGGCGGCGAGGGCGAGCAGCAGGTAGCCCCAGTTGCCGTACTCGGGGTGGCGGGAGGCGAGCGCCGCCACCGGCACCGCCCCGCCCAGCGTGGCAAGGACGATGGCGAGCGCGCGCAGGCGGCGGGACCAGCGGGACTTGAGCCGCTTCTCGGCCAGGTACCAGTCGACCGCCTCCTCCGCGACCCGCTCCGCCCAGGCGCGCAGGCCGGCGAGGTCGGCGCGGAGCCCGCCCGGCGCCCAGGTGAGGGCCGGCAGGTCGGGCAGGTCGAGGTCGTCGCCGCGCGCCGGGGCCGTCACCGCACCCACCCACCGTCCACAGTCGACCTCCCACACCGTGTGCGGTCGACTATAGAGGGCGCGTCCCGCGCCCCTCCCCACGGCTGTGAGCTCCTTGATCGCGGGCCGGGGAGCGGCGGGGTCAGCTGAGGACGATCAGCGTGATCCAGCCGGCCACGAAGACGCCGAGGATCAGGGCGAGCACCCAGGTGGGGACCGTGTACTCGCCGCGGCGGTTGCGGGCGATCTCGTCGGCGATCTTCTGCTTGCGGCGCTGGACCAGGCCGGGCTTGCGGTGATCAGGATCGGTCATGGCGGTACCAAGTCTCACATGCTGGCGATCAGGCGCTCCACCCGCTCGTCGTACGCGCGGAAGGGGTCCTTGCACAGCACGGTGCGCTGCGCCTGGTCGTTGAGCTTGAGGTGGACCCAGTCGACGGTGAAGTCGCGGCGCTTCTCCTGGGCGTGCCGGATGAACTCGCCGCGCAGCCGGGCCCGGGTGGTCTGCGGCGGCGTCTCCTTGGCCTCGAAGATCTCCAGGTCGGTGGCGACCCGGTCGACCTGGCCGCGCCGCTCCAGCAGCCCGTACAGGCCGCGGCCGCGGCGCAGGTCGTGGTAGGCGAGGTCCATCTGGGCGACCCGCGGGTGGGAGAGGGGCAGCTCGTGCTTCTCCTGGTAGCGCTCGATCAGCTTGAGCTTGCTCACCCAGTCGATCTCCCGGGAGACCGGCTCCAGGTCGCCGGTCTCGACCGCGCGCAGCACCCGGCCCCAGAGCTCGACCACCCGCTTGGCGGTCTGGTCGCCGCCCCGGCGCTCGACGAACTCGGTCGCCTTCGCCAGGTACTCCTGCTGGATCTCCAGGGCGCTGACCTCCTTGTTGGAGGCGAGGCGGACCTTGCGGCGGCCGGTGATGTCGTGCGAGACCTCGCGGATCGCCCGGATCGGGTTTTCCAGCGACAGGTCGCGCATCACCACGCCGGCCTCGATCATGCGCAGCACGATGTCGGCGCTGCCGACCTTGAGGAGGGTGGTGACCTCGTTCATGTTGGAGTCGCCGACGATCACGTGGAGCCGGCGGTAGCGCTCGGCGTCCGCGTGCGGCTCGTCCCGGGTGTTGATGATCGGGCGGCTGCGGGTGGTGGCCGAGGAGACGCCCTCCCAGATGTGCTCGGCGCGCTGGGAGAGGCAGTAGACCGCGCCGCGCGGGGTCTGCAGCACCTTGCCGGCGCCGCAGATCAGCTGCCGGGTGACCAGGAACGGGATCAGCACGTCCGCCAGCCGGCCGAACTCGCCGTGCCGGGAGACCAGGTAGTTCTCGTGGCAGCCGTACGAGTTGCCGGCCGAGTCGGTGTTGTTCTTGAACAGGTAGATCTCGCCGGCGATGCCCTCGTCGTGCAGGCGCTTCTCCGCGTCGACGAGCAGCCCTTCCAGGATCCGCTCGCCGGCCCGGTCGTGGGCGACGAGGTCGGCGACGGAGTCACACTCCGGCGTGGCGTACTCGGGGTGGGAGCCGACGTCGAGGTAGAGCCGGGCGCCGTTGCGCAGGAAGACGTTGCTGGAGCGCCCCCACGACACCACCCGGCGGAACAGGTAGCGGGCCACCTCGTCGGGAGACAGCCGCCGCTGCCCCCGGTACGTGCAGGTGACGCCGTACTCAGTCTCGAGCCCGAAGATTCGCCGTTCCATGACCAGACACTAGCCGTCCCGAGGCCCCGATCGTCACCTCTGGCGCAAGGTTTCGGCGTACTGGCGACACGCGTCGTACGACGGCAGGGTGCCGGCGGCCCGCGCCTGCGCGAGGCTGGGTGCCGACTCGTCCCGCGGCGACATGACCGGGACCTCGATCGGCCACTCGATGCCGAGCTCCGGGTCGAGCGGGTTGACCGTGTGCTCGGCGGCCGGGTTGTACGTGCTGGAGCAGAGGTAGACGAACTCCGGCTCCTCGGTGACCGCGCAGTAGCCGTGGCCCAGCCCTTCGCTGATGTACACCGCGCGGCGGTCGACGTCGTCCAGCCGGACCGCCTCCCACCGGCCGAACGTGGGCGAGCCGACCCGGATGTCGACGATCACGTCGACCACGGCGCCGCGCACGCAGGTGACGTACTTGGCCTGGCCGGGCGGCACGTCGGCGAAGTGGACGCCGCGCACCACGCCGCGGGCCGAGATCGACAGGTTGGCCTGGGCGAGGTCGAGCGGGTGGCCGACCACCTCGGCGAGGCGGTCGAAGCGGTACCACTCCAGGAACGCGCCGCGCGGGTCGGTGTGCTGCTGGGGCGTGATCTCCCACGCGCCCTCGATGCTCAGCGGACGGATCTTCATGCCGGGAACCTCGCGACGGTCACGAACTCGTTGTAGGTGAACAGCTTGCCCATGAACCGGGGGAACGGGAACGAGAACTGCTTCTCCACCGTCAGCCCCAGGTCACGGCAGATCGCGGCGGCCTCGGGGAAGCCGACGAAGCGCACGTGCGTGGCGTCGCTGGCGTACCCCCGCTCCTGGGGGGTGATGAAGACCGCCTTGCCGCCCGGCTTGACGCAGGGCAGGTACGACTCGACCACCTTGCGGGCCTGCTCGACCGGCATGTGCTCGAGCAGGTGCGCGGCGAGCATCGAGTCGAACGTGGCCGCGCGGTCGGTCTCGAAGAACTCGTTGATCGTGTACGCCTCGAAGCCCTGCGCCCGCGCCACCTCCACCGAGGTGGGGTTGTGGTCCACGCCCACCCCGTTGCCGCCCAGGTGGGCGAGGTTACGCCCCAGGCCGCAACCCACGTCGAGGGTGCGCCCGAGGTCGAGTCGGCGGATGTTCCACCGGTACGGGCGCTGGACGTCGAGGACCTGCTTCCACCGGGCGCCGGTCACCCGCTGGAGGCGGTCGGTGTAGTCGGCACCCTGGGTGCTCGGCTTCTCCTGCTGCACGGGCGGTAAGCCTGTCAGAACCGGCCAGCGGACCGCAACCGGGCACGCTCACACATAGTCGACCACATCCTCGGTACCCTCCGTGACCGCCGCCGCCAGCAGGTCGCCGAGCAGCGGGGCGAACTTGAACAGATTGTCGCCGTAGACGGCGGTGAACGGGCCGCGACGGCGCAGGTGGAACCCGTCGCCCAAGCCGGCCACCGTGGTGCAGTAGAGCTCGTCCAGCACCGCCGGCGCGACCCCGTCGAGGTGCTCCCGCACGTAGCCGAGGACCGCCTCCCGGGACATCCGGGTCGCCTCGGCCCGGCCCGCCTCCCAGTC
Organism: Phytohabitans maris; assembly: GCF_031085175.1. Classification (GTDB taxonomy): domain Bacteria; phylum Actinomycetota; class Actinomycetes; order Mycobacteriales; family Micromonosporaceae; genus Phytohabitans; species Phytohabitans maris. Next base: position 67,777 of record NZ_JAVHUY010000032.1, on the reverse strand, counting down.
CACACCGGCGTGGTCGAGCAGGCCGCCGACGCTCCACCGGCCGGGCCCGGCCAGGTGCTGGTAGGTGGCGAGGCGGCCGGGGCTCTGGTCGATCCAGGCGCGCAGCGGCCCGGCCTGGCGGGTGGCGAACGTGAACCGCACGTGGTGTGCCAGCCCGGCCGGCGTGTAGAGGCCCACCTCGGCGGCGAGCGGCGAGGTGCCCGCCCCGGCCGCGATCAGCACCGCGTCGACGTCGAGCGGGCCGTCCGGGGTGTGCACGCGGGCGCCGGTGCCCCGCTCCTCCAGGGCGTACACGAGGCTGGTCCGGAGGGCCGGGCCGACGCGGGCGGTGAGGTGGGCGCCGGTGGCCTCGGCGTCGATCACGCCGCCCGTGGTGTCGTGCAGCAGCACGTGGGGCGCCCGGCGGACCGGCAGACCCAGCTCGGGCCAGTCGGGCCCGACCATCGTGTAGGGGGCGCCCGCCTTGAGCATGACCGCCGTCCACTCCAGCGTGAGCGCGCCACTGACCAGGCAGCCGACGTCGCGGACCAGCGGCCGGCCGGCGGCCTCGCTCCAGCGCGCCCAGCCGGCCCGGGCGTCGCGGGCGAGCGCGACAAGGTCGGCGCTGCCGTGCGCCAGCCGGAAGATCCGGGACGAGCCGGTGGAACGCTCGGCCATCGGCCCGGCGCGGTCCAGGCAGACCACGTCGGCACCGCGGTCGAGCAGCGCGGCCGAGGCGGCGAGCCCGACGACTCCCGCACCGACGACGGCGACCTTCACGTCGGCTCCTCCCCGGATCGTCCCGGCGCCGGTGGCGCGGGGACCGGTCAGGCGTACTCCAGCAGGCCCAGCAGGTAGTCGCCGTAGCCGCTCTTGGTCAGCGGGGCGGCGAGCTCGCGCAGCTGGGCGGTGGTGAGGAACCCGGCCCGCCAGGCGACCTCCTCGACACAGCCGATCTTCAGCCCCTGCCGCTCCTCGATCACCCGCACGAACTCGGCGGCCTGCATCAGCGACGTGAACGTGCCGGTGTCCAGCCACGCGGTGCCCCGGTCGAGGACGGTCACCGACAGCTCACCCCGTTCGCGGTACGCTTCGTTCACCGCGGTGATCTCCAGCTCACCCCGGTCGGAGGGCTTGAGGCCGCGGGAGATCTCGACCACCCGGTTGTCGTAGAAGTACAGGCCGGGGACGACGTAGCGGGACTTGGGGCGGTCCGGCTTTTCCTCGATCGAGAGCACCCGGCCGTCGCCGTCGAACTCGACCACCCCGTACGCCTCCGGGTTGGCCACCGGGTAGGCGAACACCCGCCCGCCGGTCAGGCCGTCGTCGTGGCTGGCCAGCTGGTGGCCCAGGCCCACGCCGTGGAAGATGTTGTCGCCCAGGATCAGGGCCACCGGCTGGTCGCCGATGAAGTCGGCCCCGATGACGAACGCCTGCGCGATGCCCTCCGGCCGAGGCTGGGCCGCGTAATTCAGGTCGAGGCCCCACTGCGAACCGTCACCGAGCAGCCGCTGGAACTGCGGCTGGTCGTCCGGCGTCGTGATGATCAGGATCTCCCGGATCCCGGCCATCACCAGCGTGGAGAGGGGGTAGTAGATCATCGGCTTGTCGAAGACCGGCATCAGCTGCTTCGAGACCGCCCGGGTGATGGGCCAGAGCCGGGAACCGGTGCCGCCGGCGAGAAGGATTCCGCGCACCCCCGGTACCTTAGCGGCGACGCGGTAGTCGTGCTGCCGACAGGGCGACGCTCCCCCGGCGAGCGCTCACTCCCCGTCGCCTTCGCGTAGACTCCTCACCCTGTGAGACTCCTCGTCACCGGCGGAGCCGGGTTCATCGGGTCGGAGTACGTGCGTGAGCTGCTCCGCGGCGCGCTTCCGGCCGCCGCGCCCACCGCGGTCACCGTGCTCGACAAGCTCACCTACTCGGGCAACCTGGCCAACCTCGACCCGGTGCGCGACGACCCGCGACTACGGTTCGTGCGGGGCGACATCTGCGACCCCGTCCTGGTCGACGAGGTGGTGCCCGGTCACGACGTGATCGTCCACTTCGCGGCCGAGTCGCACGTCGACCGCTCGATCGCCGGCGCCGCGCCGTTCGTCACGACCAACGTGCTGGGCACCCAGACGCTGCTGGACGCGGCGCTGCGGCACGGCACCGGGCGGTTCGTGCACGTGAGCACCGACGAGGTGTACGGGTCGATCGAGCACGGCTCGTGGACCGAGGACTGGCCGCTCGCGCCCAACTCGCCGTACTCGGCCTCCAAGGCCGGCTCCGACCTGCTCGCGCTCGCCTACTTCCGCACCCACGGGCTCGACGTGGTGGTCACCCGGTGCTCCAACAACTACGGCCACTACCAGTACCCGGAGAAGGTGATCCCGCTCTTCGTCACCAACCTGCTCGACGGCGGCACCGTGCCGCTCTACGGCGACGGCGGCAACGTGCGCGACTGGCTGCACGTGCGCGACCACTGCCGGGGCATCGCGCTCGTGCAGGACAAGGGGCGGCCCGGCGAGGTCTACCACATCGGCGGCGGCACCGAGCTCACCAACCGCGAGCTGACCGAGCGGCTGGTCGAGGCCTGCGGCGCGACCTGGGAGTCGGTGCGGCCGGTGACCGACCGCAAGGGCCACGACCGCCGCTACAGCCTCGACATCACCAAGATCAGTCAGGAGCTCGGGTACGCGCCGACGGTCGACCTCGCGCACGGCCTGGCCGAGACGGTCACCTGGTACCGCGAGAACCGCGCCTGGTGGGAGCCTCTCAAGGGATGAGCGCTCGGATCCTCGTCACCGGCTCGGGCGGGATGCTCGGGCAGGACCTGCTCGGCGTACTCAAGAATCGGCCGGACCTCGACGTGACCGCGCTCTCGCGGGCGGACCTGGACGTGACCGACGAGGTCGCGGTCCGGTCCGCCGTGGCCGGCCACGACGCGGTGCTCAACGCGGCGGCCTGGACCGACGTCGACGGCGCCGAGGAGCGCGAGGCCGAGGCGACCGCGGTCAACGGCCACGGCGCCGCCAACCTGGCCCGCGCCGCCCGGGTCGCCGGCGCCCGGCTCGTGCACGTCTCCACCGACTACGTCTTCCACGGCGACGCCACCTCCCCCTATCCGGAGGACGCGCCGACCGACCCGATCAACGCCTACGGCCGGAGCAAGCTCGCCGGCGAGGAGGCGGTCCTCGCCGCCGGCGGGTACGTGGTGCGCACCGCCTGGCTCTACGGCGCGCACGGGCGCAACTTCGTCAGCACCATGCTGCGCCTCGCCGGCGAGCGGGAGACGCTCGAGGTGGTCGACGACCAGCGCGGCCAGCCGACCTGGTCCTGGGCGCTCGCCGAGCGGCTGGTCGACCTGGCCCTCGCCGCCGGCGCGCCGCCCGGCGTCTACCACGGCACGGCCAGCGGCGAGACCACCTGGTGTGGCCTGGCCCGCGCCGTCTTCGCCCAGGCCGGACACGACCCCGACCGGGTCCGCCCGACGACCAGTGACCGGTACGTGCGCCCGGCACCCCGGCCGTCGTACAGCGTGCTCGGCCATGATCGTTGGGCCCGGGCCGGCATGGCACCCATGACAGACTGGGAGGCGATGCTGTCCGCCTACCTCGGGAGCCCCCGTGCCTGACCTCCCCAGGGTGAGTGCCGTGGTACTGGCGTGGCGCACGGAGCCGCTGCTGCGGCGCTGCGTGGAGGCACTGCTCGCCTCGGTCAAGGTCGAGGTCGAGGTCGTCCTGGTCGACAACGGCTGCACCAACCCCGACCTGCCCTACCTGAGCGGCCTGCCGGGCGTCGTCGTCGCCGGCGACGGGGAGAACGCCGGCTTCTCCGCCGGCTGCAACGCGGGCGTGGCGGCGGCGTCGGGCGAGTTCGTGGCACTGGTCAACGGCGACGCGATCGTCGAGCCCACCGCCCTCGCCCGCCTGGTCGAGGTGCTCGGCGACGAGAGCGTCGGGCTGGCCGCCGGGGCGGTACGCCTGGCCGACGAGCCCGAGCTGCTCAACTCCCGGGGCAACGAGATCCACGTGCTCGGCGTCAGCTGGGTGGGGGGCTTCCGCGAGCGCGAGACCCGCACCGAGCCCACCGAGACCGCCGGGGCGATGGGCGCCTTCGTGGTCGCCCGCCGCGCGCACTGGGACCGCCTGGGCGGCTTCGACGAGCACTACTTCGCGTACGTCGAGGACGCCGAGATCTCCCTGCGCACCTGGCGGCTCGGCCTGCGCGTGCTCAACGTCCCGGACGCGGTCGCCCTGCACGGGTACGAGTTCAGCAAGGTCAGCTTCAAGTTCTACCTGATCGAGCGCAACCGCCTCATGTTCGTCACCACCGTCTGGGGCGGCCGCGCGCTGCTCCTGCTCGGCGGCCCGCTGCTGGCGCTGGAGCTGGTGATGATCCTGCTCGCAGCCAAGGAGGGCTGGCTCAAGGACAAGCTGCGCGGCTACGGCTGGCTCTGGCGCCACCGCGCCCACCTACGCGCCCGCCGCCGCGCCCTCCAGGCCGAACGCGCGGTCCCCGACCGCGAGTGGATGCGCGTGCTGACCGACCGCTTCGACACCCCGCTCATCAACCCGCCCGGCGTCGGCCTCCTGAACGCCCTGATGACCACGTACTGGCGCGCGGTCCGCCGCTGGGTCTAGCCCCGCTCGCCCGGTATGGCCCCGCGCCTCGCGCCCTCGCGGGTGCGCAGGCGCCGCCTCTCGCCCTCCTCGCCCGCCTTTGCCCCGCCTCGTAGGCCTTGCCGCGCCTCGCCGCGCCTCGCCGTCCCGGCCCGTCCCGCGCCCGCGCCCCGCCGCGCTGTGCCTCGCCGCGCTGTGCCTCGCCTCGTCGGGCCGCGCCCCGCCGCGCCCCGCCGCGCCTCGCCGCGCCTCGCCCCGCCGCGCCTCGCCGCGCCGCGCCGCGCCGCGCCCCGCTGTGCCTCGCCGTCCCGAGCCTCGCTGGGCCTCGCCGTCCCGAGCCTCGCTGGGCCTCGCCTCGCCGATCAAGGACAACCACCGCCTGGGTATCCCCAGCTCGCCGGCCCGCGGTGTTGTCCTCGATCGACGCCGGCGCCCTCCCGGGGTGCGCGCCCACTCCCATGCCGCTCGCCGCGGTGGGCAATGTCCCCGACATCGCCCACTCCAGCGGCCGGCAGTGGGCAATGTCGGGGACTCTGCCCGCTCACCCGGCAGGCGTGACCGCCCCCGCCCGCGGGGAGGCAGCAGAAACCTGGTTTCTGCTGTCTCAGACCGCGGCGGATACCGCAGAAACCAGGTTTCTGCTGCCTCGCGGTCCTGGCGCGGCAGGCGCACCGCCTGATGTCGACGCCTCCAGCCGCAGAGGCCTTGATCGACGCGCGAGGGGTGGCCTGGTCGTCGTAGCGACTTCAGCGGGCGCCCTTCGCCACGATCACACCCCGCCGCCCCGGTCGCGCGTGTCCACAATGGACACAGTGCGTGCTTGCGCGCGGAGGCGGTGCGGCCGGCGTGCGCGAAAACGGAGCCGGCGCGACCGCGGCAGCGCGACCAGTGGATCGGCGCGGCCGGGGTCGAGCGGACGACCGGCGCGTTACTCCTTGGTCCCGCCCTCGGCCTCGTCGATGTCGTCCAGGATCTCCAGGTCGTCGTCCGAGCCGCCAGACTCCCCAGCCGGAGCCGACGACGACGGAGCCGGCGCCGACGGCGAAGGTGCGGCGGGCGGCTCCTCGGTCAGCAGCGACGTCAGCGCCACCCCGGTGATCCGGCGAAACGTGCGGCCCGTACGGCGCCGGTCCAGCACCGCCACCTCGAGCTGCTCGTCGCCGAGCGTACGCGGCTGGCCGCCCTCGCCACCCACGCTGCCCAGCGCCTTCACGGCCAGCCGCACCGCCTCGCCGAGCGACAGGTCGGCGCGGTGGGCCTCCTTGAGCGCGCCGGAGATCGCCTCGGCCTGGCCGCCCATCGCCATCACACCCGGCTCGTCCTGCACCGAGCCGTCGTACGTGATGCGGTACAGCTCGTCCGCCTCCGGGCTCGTGCCCACCTCGGCGACGCAGATCTCCACCTCGTACGCCTTCACCTGCTCGGTGAAGATCGCGCCGAGCGCGTGCGCGTACGCGTTGGCGATCGCGCGGCCGTTCACGTCACGGCGGTCGTAGCTGTAGCCGTTGAGGTCGGCCATCCGCACGCCCGCGCGGCGCAGGTTTTCGAACTCGTTGTACCGCCCCACGGCCGCGAACCCGATCCGGTCGTAGATCTCGCTCACCTTCCGCAGCGAGGTGAGGTTTTCCGCGACGAACAGCACCCCGCCCTCGTACGTGAGCACCACGGCACTGCGACCGCGGGAGATGCCCTTGCGGGCGTGCTCCGAGCGGTCGCGCATGATCTGCTCGGGCGAGGCGTAGAACTGCATGGCCACGACGGCGGCTCTCCTTCGGACGAGATATTGGGGCGGAGACCAGATGGGGCGGATCAGCCGCCGATGTTCTCCATGCGGCGGGCGACGACGGCCTCGGCTATCGCGCCGACCTCCTCGTCGGTGTGGCGGCGGGTGCCCTCGGTGGTCGCGCTCATGACCACCGGGTAGATCTTGCGGGTGAGGTCGGGGCCGCCGGTGGCGGTATCGTCGTCGGCGGCGTCGTAGAGCGCCTCCACGCCGAGCGTGACCGCCTCGTCGACCGACAGGCCCGGGCGGTACCGCTTCTTGAGCGCCGACTTCGCGAAGAGCGAACCGGAGCCGATGCCGTCGTACCCGGTCTCCTCGTAGAGGCCGCCGGCCACGTCGAAGCTGAAGATGCGACCCACCTTGGCCGGGTCGGTGGCGGCCAGGTCGACGCCGGCGAAGATCGGCACGACCGCGAGGCCCTGCATGGCCGCGCCGAGGTTGTTGCGGACGAGCGCGGCGAGGCGGTTGGCCTTGCCGTCGAGCGAGAGCATCGCGCCCTCGATCTTCTCGTAGTGCTCCAGCTCCACCTGGAACAGCTTGATCAGCTCGATCCCGACGCCGGCGGTGCCGGCCATGCCCACCAGCGAGTACGGGTCGGCCGGGTGCACCTTTTCGATGTCGCGGCTGGCGATGAGGTTGCCCGCGGTGGCGCGCCGGTCACCGGCCATCACCACGCCGCCGGCACAGACGATCGAGACCACCGTGGTCGCGTGCGGTGCCATGTCCGCGGAGTACCCCGGCGGGAGCGGACGACGCCCGGGCAGCAGCTCGGGCGCGTTCAGGCTGAGAAACTGTGTGAAGGAGGACGTCCCCGGGTTCGCGAAAAAGTCTGGTAGACGCCGGGATGGATCAAAACCCGCTGGCACGTGCTTCCCTTCAGATAGGTGATCGCCTTGGCAAGATACTCCACGTCGTCCCGGAACTGACCGAGGCCGCCATTGCAGTTGAAGCAGAGTATCCCGCGTATCCAGCCGGTCACGCGGTCGTGGTCGACGTGTTCGGGGTCGGGCGCGCCACAGGTCGCACAGAGACCGCCCTGCTCGGCGAGGAGCTCCTCGACGTCCTCGATCCCGATCCCGAGCGTCGTCGCTCCTTCATGCCGCGGCGGCGCCGGCTCTGCTCGGAGCGGCCTGACGCACAACGCTTGCGGTGGAAGGCACGACCGTCTGGACGTCGCTTGTCGCTGTGAAAGCCAGTGAGCGGACGGATCCGCTCACATCGGGGGCACCACTCGAACGCCAACTCCCCCAGATCGGGCATTCTGCTCATTCCCCCCCTTTCTGCACGTACCCCCTCACGAACTCTTCCGCGTTCTCCTCCAGCACCGAGTCGATCTCGTCGAGCAGGTCGTCGACGTCCTCGGTGATCTCGGCGTGGCGCTCGGCGACCTCCGGGTTGGCCTCGGGGGCCGGGCCGGCGTCGACGTCCTCCTCGCGGCGGGCCTTGCCGGACTGCGACTGACCGCCGGAATCACGGGTAGCCATCGGGTCCTCCTCAACATCGCTTGCTGAAAAACTACCTCGCCGGTGCCACGGAGGAACCCACCACGCGCGACGTTTCGCGGAGGGCGCAGCGGTCACCCGCCGGTGATCGCCTCGAGCAGGTCCTTGGCGCTGGCGCAGCGGTCGAAGAGGGCACCGACGTGCTTGCGGGTGCCCCGCTCGGGCTCCATCATCGGCACCCGCACGAGCGACTCGCGCCCCACGTCGAAGATGACCGAGTCCCAGCTGGCGGCGACCACCTCGGAGGCGTACTGGGCGAGGCAGCGGCCGCGGAAGTACGCCCGGGTGTCCTCCGGCGGGTCGACCATCGCCCGGCGGGTCTGCTCGTCGTCCAACAGCGTCTTCATCGAGCCGCGGGCGACCAGCCGGTGGTAGAGCCCCTTCTCCGGGCGGACGTCCGAATACTGCAGGTCGACGAGCTGGAGCTTGTGCGAGGCCCAGCCCAGCTTCTCCCGCTCGCGGTAGCCCTCCAACAGCCGCAGCTTGGCCACCCAGTCGAGCTCGTCGGCGCAGAGCATGGGGTCGCGGCCGAGGCGGTCGAGGACGCCCTCCCAGCGGGTCAGCACGTCGGTGGTGGCGGCGTCGGCGTCCCGGCCGTACCGGTCGTCCACAAAGGACTTGGCCCGCTCGAAGTAGGCCCACTGCAGGTCGAGCGCGGTGAGCCGGCGCCCGTCGCGCAGCCGCATGAGGTGGCCGAGCGCCGGGTCGTGGCTGACCGCCTTGAGCTCGGAGACCGGGTCGGCGATGCCGAGGTCGGGGGTGAGCGCCTTTTCCTCGATCATCGTGAGCACGAGCGCGGTGGTGCCCACCTTGAGGTACGTGGAGGTCTCCGAGAGGTTGGCGTCGCCGATGATGACGTGCAGCCGCCGGTACTTGTCGGCGTCGGCGTGCGGCTCGTCCCGGGTGTTGATGATCGGGCGCTTGAGGGTGGTCTCCAGCCCGACCTCGACCTCGAAGAAGTCGGCCCGCTGGGAGAGCTGGAAGCCGGGCTGCGAACCGTCCTGCCCGATCCCCACCCGCCCGGCGCCGCAGACGATCTGCCGGGTGACGAAGAACGGCGTCAGGTAGGCCACGATGTCGGCGAACGCCGTCTGGCGGCGCATCAGGTAGTTTTCGTGGGAACCGTAGCTGGCGCCCTTGTTGTCGGTGTTGTTCTTGTACAGGTGGATGGGGTGCGTGCCCGGGATCGTCGCGGCCCGCCGCGACGCCTCGGCCATGACCCGCTCCCCCGCCTTGTCCCACCGGACCACGTCGAGCGGGTTGGTGACCTCGGGGGTCGAGTACTCCGGGTGGGCGTGGTCGACGTAGAGCCGGGCGCCGTTGGTGAGGATCACGTTGGCCAGGCCCAGATCCTCGTCGGCGAGCGCCTCGGCGGGGTCGTAGGCCGCCCCGGAGTACGTGAAGCCGCGGGCGTCGCGCAGCGGCGACTCCTCCTCGTAGTCCCACCGGGCCCGCCCACCGCGGGTCAACTCGGGACGGGCACCATACGCGTTGACCACCTGTGACGAGGTGACCATCGGGTTGGCCCCGGGCTGGCCGGGCACCGATATCCCGTACTCGACCTCGGTGCCCATGATCCGCCGAACGCTCATGCCTCGCCTACCTCACTGCCGCCCAGGTGCGTACGCGCCACCAGTTGAGCGTAGTCCGCCGGTAGCGCTCCGCGCTGCGCCGCACCGGGTGGGCTTGTACCCCCTGTCCGGCGCTACGCTCCGGTATCATGACGCGGCCCGATGGGCGGCGCACGGCGAAACGCGGCATTGCGACCAGGCGAGGAGCGTAGCGGGTGGGTGAGCTGACGGTCACGCGAACCGTCCCGTCCAACGACAAGGAGGCCACCGCGCCGGCCCCCTCGGCCGAGGAGGCGCCGGTCCCGGCCTCGACGAGGACCAGGAGATGGCGCGGACCGTCCGGACCGTTCGCGTGGGGCGCGCTGGTCGTGCTCGCGGCCACCGCCACCGCGATGGTCTGGACGTACGCGTCGACGCACCAGATCTTCCCCGACTCGCAGTGGTACCTGATCTACACGTATCACTACATGGGGTACGACAAGGCGCACGGTGAGCAGGTCGTCCTCGACTACATCCGCGACCACGGCACCTTCAAGCCGTACGACTACCTGTGGGCGTCCAAGCCGTTCACGCTCAGCTACCGGCCGCGGATGCTGCTGCCGCTGCTGTCGATCCCGTGGGTGGCGCTCTTCGGCCCGGGCGGCATCGTGGTGGTGCCGGGTATCGCGTTCGTGGTGGCGATGTACCTGGTCTACCGCTTCGCCACCGTGCACGCCTCGGTGCCGTCGTCGGTCGCGGCGGGCGTGCTCGCGGTCGCGTCCCCGCTGATCGCGAAGTGGTGCGTCGGCGGCCTGACCGACTCGCTCGCGCTGATGCTGCATACTGCGACACTTCTGCTGCTTCCCTGGCGCAAGCCGGCGACCAAGTGGACGGTGGCCGGGCTGGCGCTGGTCACGTTCCTGGTGGGCACCGCGCGGGTCATCACCCCGTACACGGTGGCGACGGTCGCCGCGGTCTGGCTCTGGGCGATGTGGCGCGACCGCGGCCGCTGGCGCTCCTGGACCGCGGCCGCCGCCGGCGCCGCGGCCGGCGTGGTGGCCGGTGCCATCTGGAGCAAGCTGGTGAGCGCGCCGCTGAGCAGCCGCGACCACTTCTTCAGCATGACCGGCGGCCGGGCCCGCACGCTGGGCGAGGCGCTGCCCTGGTACCGCGAGGCGGTGCCGGAGGCCCTCTCCAAGGAGGCCACCATCGTGCTCTCCAGCTGGCCGCTGGTGCTGCTGCTGGTGCTGTCGCTGGTGGCCAGCGTGGTCGCCTGGCGCACGGTGGTGCCGTGGCTGGTGGCGTCCGCGTGGGTCGGGGCCACGGGCATCTTCCTCATCGCGCCCTTCATGACCATGTTCCGCTACGAGCTGCCGATGCTGCCCGCCCTGGTGGTGGCGGTGGCGGTGCTCTTCGACCGGGTCGCGAAGGGCCTGCTGCCCGCCTTCCAGAGACCCGCGGCCGATCCCGCGCCCTCCCCCGGCGCCAGCGGCTAGGGTGGTCCAGACCGTTGCGCGGGGCCCCCGGGGAAACGGTGGAGCGTTTCTTGGGGCTGCGTTCCTGCGGCCTCACCGTCCGCGCTCCACACCCTCCCCGCGACCACCGCGCGCCGGGCCAGCGCCGGACGCGCTCACCCGCCGCGCCGCCCCTTCCGCTTGCCCGAAATGTCGCGTCACGCCCACGATCGGCGAGAGCCTGCGAGGGCTGACGGCGATCGTGGCCCTTCGCTGTCGCCGGAGCTACACCAGACGTCCACGATCCACCTGCCCCGCGTCGATCATGGGATCCGCCCGCCTCATGGCGGGCCGGGCCAAGCGGACGAGTGGGCAATGTCCGGGACATTGCCCACTGGGTGGCGTCGAGCGAGGGCTTGCCGGGGCGAGATGTGATCGCCGGGCCGCCGGCCTCGGGGCGGGGGGGTTGTCGGGACGCGGGGGGTGAGGCCGCGGAACGCCCCCCCAAGAAAACGCTCCACGTTTCCCCGGGCCCCGCGCGACGGTCCGGACCACCGCGGGCGTCGCGTTAGCCCTCGTCCGGAAAACGGAAAGGCCCCGCACGGAGCGTGCGGGGCCTTTCGAAGAGTGCGGGCTCTACAGGTACTGGCCCGTGTTGCTGACGGTGTCGATGGAACGGCCGGCCTCGGCGCCCTTGCCGCCGGAGACGAGCGTGCGGATGTAGACGATCCGCTCGCCCTTCTTGCCGGAGATGCGGGCCCAGTCGTCCGGGTTGGTGGTGTTGGGCAGGTCCTCGTTTTCCCGGAACTCGTCGACGCAGGCGTCCAGCAGGTGCTGCAGCCGCAGGCCCTTGCGCCCCGACGACAGGAACTCCTTGATCGCCATCTTCTTGCCGCGGTCGACGATGTTTTGGATCATGGCGCCGGAGTTGAAGTCCTTGAAGTACAGGACCTCCTTGTCGCCGTTGGCGTACGTGACCTCGAGGAAGCGGTTTTCCTCGGTCTCCGAGTACATCCGCAGCACGACCGCCTCGATCATCGCGGCCACAGTCGCCTGCGAGTCGCCGCCGTGCTCGGTGAGGTCGTCGGGGTGCAGCGGGAGGCCGGTCAGGATGTACTTCGAGAAGATGTCCTTCGCGGCCTCGGCGTCCGGGCGCTCGATCTTGATCTTCACGTCGAGGCGGCCGGGGCGGAGGATGGCCGGGTCGATCATGTCCTCGCGGTTGGAGGCGCCGATCACGATGACGTTTTCCAGCCCCTCCACGCCGTCGATCTCGCTGAGCAGCTGCGGGACGATCGTGTTTTCCACGTCGGAGGAGACGCCCGAGCCGCGGGTGCGGAAGACGGAGTCCATCTCGTCGAAGAACACGATCACCGGCGTGCCCTCGCCCGCCTTCTCGCGGGCCCGCTGGAAGATCAACCGGATGTGCCGCTCGGTCTCGCCGACGTACTTGTTGAGCAGCTCGGGGCCCTTGATGTTGAGGAAGTAGCTGGTGTGCTTTTCCTCGCCGCGCCCCTCGGCGATCTTCTTGGCCAGCGAGTTGGCCACCGCCTTGGCGATCATGGTCTTGCCGCAGCCGGGCGGGCCGTAGAGCAGGATGCCCTTCGGCGGGCGCAGCTGGTGCTCCCGGAAGAGGTCGGAGTGCAGGAACGGCAGCTCGACCGCGTCGCGGATCTGCTCGATCTGGGAGTGCAGGCCGCCGATGTCCTCGTATCCGACGTCGGGCACCTCCTCCAGGACGAGCTCCTCCACCTCGCTCTTGGGGATCCGCTCGTACGCGTACGCCGAGCGGGGCTCGATCATCAGCGAGTCACCCGCGCGCAGCGGGGCGCCGATGAGCGTCTCCGCGAGGTGCACGATCCGCTCCTCGTCGGCGTGCGACACCACCAGCGCCCGGTCACCCGGACCGCCGGCGGGGTGCTCCAGCACCTCCTTGAGCATGACCACCTCGCCGACCCGCTCGTAGCCGAACGCGTCGACGATGTTGAGCGCGTCGTTGAGCAGGACCTCCTGCCCGCGCCGCAGCTCGTCGACCTCGAGTGACGGGGACACCGCCACCCGGAGCTTTCGCCCGCCCGTGAACACGTCGACGGTGCCGTCGTCGTGCTTGGCCAGGAAGACGCCGTAGCCGCTCGGCGGCTGCGCCAGGCGGTCGATCTCCTCCTTGAGCGTGACGATCTGGGCCCGAGCCTCCTTGAGAGTGCTCACGAGCCGCTCGTTGTTTTCGGTCAGTCGGGCCAGCTGCGCCTGCGTTGCCGCTAGCCGCTCCTCGAGCTGCCGGACGTGTCGTGGGCTTTCGGTCAGCTTGCGCCGCACCAGAGCGAGTTCCTCTTGAAGGAACGCGACCTGAGTGGAGAGATCGTGGGCCTCCTTCTCCCACCGTGCGGCGCGCGAGTCCGCGTCGTCGCTGCGTGCCACGTCCCACCTCCCCGGGGGGCTTGAACGTACTGCCATAACACTAACCGCTGTTACGGCTAATCGAACCTACGCAACACCCTCGTCACTGACTCTTGATCTGTATCGGCGGGTGAGCAGTGGTGGTAATGCCCGCCGAGCAGCGGTGCATTCCTCAAAGTGTCGGGCGTCCGACCATCGACGCGACGAGCCGTGCGAACTCCTCCAGCCGGGTGATTTGTCCCGCCCCGCCGTCGTCCAGGGTTTTTCCGAAGCGGAGCGCGTCGTGGCGGACCGAGTTGGCCTGCTCCTCGGTCGGGGCGGCGGGGTTGGGCCCGGCCTCGTCCAAGCTGCTGAGCAGCAGGTACACGTCGATGCTGTCGACCCGCGCCTGCCCGCTCGCGGTGCGGGTGAGGCGCCTGCGGCAGCCCACCTCGGTGACCGTGGAGAGCGGCACGACCCGCAGCGACGAGGTCATCGCGCCGGGCGGGCCGTCACCGGGCGCCACGTCCTCGCCGTGCCACAGGATGAGCCGGCTGCCGTCGCAGACCACCACCTCCTGCCAGACGCCGTTGACCTCGTTGACGAAGCGTTCGAGCGTGAAGCCGAGCACAGTGGCGCCGCGCAGCACCCCGCCGAGGGCCTCCAGGGCCACGTCGGGGTCGCGCAGGTAGGCCCGGGCCGCCGAGTCCAGGTCCTGGTACGGCGACCAGTCGGGGAAGACCGCGGGCAGCTCACCACCTCCGAACGCCGGCCTAGCCACTCGTGTCGGCCCCCTCGACCCGCTCGGTGCCGCCCCGCGGCGGCGGCATCGCGGCCGCCTTGCCGAGCCTTTCTTCGCTCCCGACTGCGGGGCTCGCACCTTCCGGGCCGTGGGACGGCTGCGGGCCGCGGGAGCTCACTCCTCGCGCTCGCAGAGCTGCGTACGCCTCGGCGCCCTTGCTGGGCTTGCGGCGGCGCGGCGGGGCGGTCACGCCGGGCGCGAGGCGGCGGGTGGAGACCAGGAACGCCGTGTGCGCGATCATCCGGTGGTCGGGGCGGACCGCGAGCCCGTCGGCGTGCCAGTCGCGCACCAGGCTCTCCCAGGCCCGCGGCTCGGTGAAGCAGCCGCGCTCGCGCAGCGCCTCGACCAGCTCGGAGAGCTGGGGCACGGTCGCCACGTACCCGATGAAGACGCCGCCGGGAACGAGCGCCCGCTCGACCAGGTCGAGCGCCTCCCACGGGGTGAGCATGTCGAGGATTATCCGGTCGAAGCCGGTTTCGTCGCATTCCCCCACGTCACCTACGCGCAGGTGCCACGCGGGGTGCGGGCCGCCGAAGAAGGCCTCCACGTTCTTGCGGGCGATCGCGGCGAAGTCGTCGCGCACCTCCCAGGAGTGGAGCTCGCCCGCGGCGCCCACCGCGCGCAGCAGCGAGCAGGAGAGCGCGCCGGAGCCGGCGCCGGCCTCCAGGACCTTCGCACCGGGGAAGATGTCGCCCATGGCGACGATCTGCGCCGCGTCCTTCGGGTAGATCACCTGGGCGCCGCGTGGCATTGACAGCACGTAGTCGGAAAGTAGCGGACGGAGTGCCAGGTAGGCGGTGCCACCACTCGATGTCACCACGCTACCGTCCGGAAGGCCGATGAGCGCGTCGTGCTCCAGCGCGCCCCGGTGGGTGTGGAACGAGCGGCCGGGCTCCAGCACGATCGTGTGCATCCGCCCCTTGGGATCGGTGAGCTGCACCCGGTCACCAGGGCGGAACGGCCCGCGGTGGGCGGGCACGGAGTCGACGTCGGAGAGCGCGGCGGAGGTCACGTGTTCATCTTCCGGTTGGGTTCCAACAGCTGGGCGAGATCGGCGACATGGAGAACGCCGACGACGTCGTCGCCAGCGGTGACGAGGTACTGCGCGCCTGGATGGGCCTGGACGGCCTTGATCACCTGCTCGCCGCTGGTGCCGACCGGAATGGTGTGGATCCCGTCGATGCCCCGGGCCACCGCGTCGACCGCCACCCAGGGGCGGCGCTCGGCCGGCACCGCCGCGGCCGCGGCCCGGTCGACGAGCGCGACCAGCCGCCCGGCGGAGTCGGAGACGCCGAGCGAGGCGCCCGGGCGGCCGGCGTCGGTGCCGCGGCGCTGGGCCTCGGCGAGCGGGGTGCCGGTGGGCACGGCGAAGACCGGGCGGGCCAGCCGGGCCAGGTCGATGAGGGGGAAGCGCTTGCTGATCCGGGCCACCCGGATCGCCTGCCCGGCGCCCTGCCACATCGTGAACGCCACGAGCAGCATGAACACCAGCCCGAACGTGGACAGCACGCCGACGGCGGTGAGCAGCGCGACCGCGGCGGCGGTGGCGACGGCCACGGCGCGCCCCACCCAGCCGGCGACCTCGGTGCCCAGGTGGCGGTCGCGGCTGAGCGCCCACACAGCGGCGCGGAGCGCCCGCCCGCCGTCGAGCGGCAGGCCGGGCAGCGAGTTGAACACGGCGACCACGACGTTGCTCACCGCGAGCTGGAACGCGAGCTGGTTGACCAGGGTGCGGTCGGGCAGCGCGAGCGTCGCGACGGTGGCCACGACGCCGAGCACCAACGACACGGCCGGGCCGGCGAGCGACACGTACAGGTCGACCTTGGGGCTGGGCGCGTCGCGGTCCATCTCGGTGTAGCCACCGAGGAGCTCCAATGTGATGCCGCGCACGCCGATACCGTACCGGCGCGCCGTCAATGCGTGGCCGAGTTCGTGCAGGAGCACCGATCCGAGTAGGCAGACCACGAAACCGAAGCCGATCGCGTACCCCGCGGGCTGGGAGAGGTCGAGCTCGCGGCGGACGAACTCGCCGTAGATCACGGTGACGAGCACGGCGAGCAGGAGCATCGAGGCATTCAGGTACACCGGCACGCCCAGGACCCGCCCCACGGCGAGACCCGGTCGGCGGTCGGTCCGGTCCTGCCGCGCGCGATCCTCCACCCCTCGATGCTACGGGGTCTCGAGCCCGCCGGGAGACTCCGCTAGTGGGCGCCGGTGTCCGCTTCGTGTGCCGCTTCGCGCCGATGTCGTACCCGTGCCCTAGCCTCTTGGCATGACGGTCGCGGAGCTCGAGGTCGATGCCAAGGAGCCGGTACTCCCGAGCCTCTCCCCCTCGCGGGCGGCCGACTTCAAGACCTGCCCCCTGCTCTACCGGTTCCGCACGATCGACCGGCTGCCCGAGCGCCCCACCCCCGACCAGGCCCGTGGCACGCTGGTGCACGCGGTGCTGGAGCGCCTGTTCGACCTGCCGCCGGGCGAGCGCACCCACGCGGCCGCCGCCGGCCTGGTGACCCCGGAGTGGGAGCGGCTGGTCGAGGGGGCGCCGCCGCTGGCCGAGCTCTTCGCCGAGGGCGAGCGGGAGGTCTTCCTCGCCTCGGCCGGCGAGCTGCTCGAGGGATACTTCGCGGTCGAGGATCCGAGCCGCCTCGAGCCGGCCGAGCGGGAGAGCCTGGTCTCCGCGGTCGTCGACGAGCGGCTGCTCATCCGGGGATATGTGGACCGCCTCGACGTCTCCCCCGCCGGCGACCTGCGGGTGGTCGACTACAAGACCGGCGGCGCGCCGCGTGAGGCGTTCGAGGCGCGGGCGCTGTTCCAGCTCAAGTTCTACGCGCTGGTGCTGTGGCGCACCCGGGGCGTGGTGCCGCGCGTCCTGCGCCTGCTCTACCTGCGCGACCGGGAGATCTGCGACTACGCGCCCGATCCCGAGGAGCTGGTCCGCTTCGAGCGCACGCTGCTGGCGCTCTGGCAGGCGATCGACCGGGCCACCGCCGAGCGCGACTTCCGCCCCAAGCCGAGCCGGCTCTGCGACTGGTGCAGCCATCAGGCGCTCTGCCCGGCCTACGGCGGCACCCCGCCGCCGTTTCCGGAGCCGGGCGATCAGGGGGCGGAGGGCACCCTCATCCCGCAGGAGGATGACCGCCTCACCGCGGGCGACGAAGGAGAGGCGCCCCGCAGCGGATAGTTTCCAAGCATGGCCCGCGCCGACGCTCCGCTCGCCGGCCGCCCCCTGCTGGGCGGTTGGCGCGAGCGGTTGCGCCTCGACGCGGCGGGGCGGCGGGCGATCGGCTACGACGCGCTGCTGGCCTTCGGGGTGGTGGCGGTGGAGATCGTGCTCACCGGGTTCGGCCCGCCGGAGCTGCGCACCACCGGCTGGAGCGCCACGATCGGCTGGAGCGTCGTCGGGTGCGCGGCTCTGGTGCTGCGCCGGGTCGCCACCTGGGCCGCCGTCCTCATCGTGCTCGGCTCGCTCGCCGCGTCGGTCGGCACCCGGCACCAGCCGGTCACGATGGCGGTCGCGATCCTGCTCGTCACGTACACGGTGGGCGCGCGCTTCCCCCTCCGCAAGGCCGCGCTGACCACGGCGCTGCTCTGGGTCCCGGTCCTCGCGCTCAACCTGGTCACGCCCGCCGACCTGCGCCCGGACGGCATGTCGGCGCTCTACATCATGTTCATCAACGGCCTCATGGCGATGGTCTGCTTCTTCCTGGGGCGCACCGTGCACGCCCGCCGCACCTCGGTGCTCGCGCTGGAGGAGCGGGCCCGGGTCGCCGAGCAAAACCAGCGCGCCCTGGCCGAGCAGGCCGTCGGCGACGAGCGCCGCCGCATCGCCCGCGAGCTGCACGACATGGTCGCCCACCACGTCAGCGTGATGGGGGTACTGGCGACCGGCGCCCGCCGCGTCCTGGGGCGCGACCCGGACGCGGCCGACGAGGCGCTCGCCACGATCGAGGACACCAGCCGCGCCACGCTGCGCGAGATGCGCCGCCTGCTCGACGTGCTCCGCACCGACGCCGAGCCGGCCGCCGAGCTCTCCCCCCAGCCGGGGCTGGCCGGGATCGAGGCGCTGGTCGAGCAGGTGCGCGAGGCGGGGCTGCCGGTCGCGCTGCGGGTGGACGGCACGCCCGGCCCGCTCGACCACGGCGTGGCCCTGGCCATCTACCGCATCGTGCAGGAGGCGCTCACCAACGCGCTCAAGCACGCCGGCCAGGCCACCGCGCACGTGCGGCTCAGCTTCGGCGTGTACTGGCTGATCGTCGAGGTCTTCGACACCGGGCGCGGCCCGGCGCCCGGCACCGACCACGTCGGGCACGGGCTGGTCGGCATGCGCGAGCGGGTCGCGCTGTACGGCGGGACGCTGCGCACCGGGCCCCGGCCCGGCGGCGGCTTCCGGGTGTACGCGAAGATCCCGATGGAACAGTGACGGGGGGACAAAGGGTGACCCAGGAACGACCGGTGCGGATCCTGCTCGCCGACGACCAGCCGCTGCTGCGGACCGGGTTTCGCATGGTGCTGGGGGCGGAGGACGACCTGGACATCGTCGGCGAGGCCGGCGACGGCGCCGAGGCGGTCGACCTGGCCCGCCGGCTGCTGCCCGACGTGGTGCTGATGGACATCCGCATGCCCCGCCTCGACGGGGTGGCCGCGACCCGCGCGATCGTCGACGCCCGCCTGCCGGTCCGGGTCCTCATCCTCACGACCTTCGACCTCGACGAGTACGTGGTGGGGGCGCTGCGGGCCGGCGCGAGCGGCTTCCTGGCCAAGGACGTGCCGGCCGAAGACCTGGTGACCGCGATCCGCACGGTGGCGGCCGGGGAGGCGGTGGTGGCGCCGCGGATCCTGAAGCGGCTGCTGGACCGGTTCGCGGACCACCTGCCCGACCCCTCGTCCACCCCGCCGAAGGCGCTCGACTCGCTCACCGACCGGGAGCGCGAGGTGCTCGTCCAGGTCGCCCGGGGCCTGTCCAACGCGGAGATCGCCGGCGCGCTCTCGGTGAGCGAGACCACGATCAAGACGCACGTGGGGCACGTGCTCACGAAGCTCGGCCTCCGCGACCGGGTGCAGGCGGTCGTGCTCGCGTACGAGACGGGTCTGGTCCGCCCGGGAGCGTAGGGGGACGGGCGCGTACTCCTCTGGGGGGATGCGCGGGGCCGGGCGCACGACGGCGGGCGTACCCGAAGAGTCTCCGCGAGCACGACGGCGCGGGCCCTTCGGTGACCTAGCGTGAGTAGCCGTGACCAGCATTCGGGGGATGGCCTCGTCAGAGGCCATGTGCGCGGGCGCGCTCAGGGGCAACCCTGAGCGCGCCTCCGGGGCGGCCCGCATCCAAAGGTGGGTCTCCAGTTCCCCCCGCGGGCGGACGACTCCGCGGCCCGCGGCCCCCACCATGGATGCTGCCGGCCGGTCCACGTGGCCGGCCGGACCAGATTTCCCGCGCCCGGGCATCGCCCCGGGCGCGGATCGCCACGAGGGGGAAGAGTGACGACGACGGTAGCCCGCGACACGCATGTGGCGGCCCGTGCCACCGACGTGTGGAAGGTGTACGGCACGGGCGAGGCCCAGGTGGTCGCGCTGCGGGGGGTCAGCGCCGAGTTCGAGCGCGGGCGGTTCACCGCGATCATGGGACCCTCCGGGTCCGGCAAGTCCACGCTGATGCACTGCCTCGCGGGTCTCGACTCGGTGACCCGCGGGCAGGTGGCGATCGGCGACACGGTCGTCACCGGGCTCGGCGACTCGGGGCTGACCAAGCTCCGCCGCGACAAGGTGGGCTTCATCTTCCAGCAGTTCAACCTGCTGCCCACGCTGTCGGCGATGGAAAACATCCTGCTGCCGCTCTCCATCGCCGGGCGCAAGCCGGACAAGGCGTGGTTCGACACGGTGATCGCGACGGTGGGGCTCGGCGACCGGCTCGGCCACCGCCCGTCCCAGCTCTCCGGCGGGCAGCAGCAGCGGGTGGCCTGCGCCCGCGCGCTGGTCGCCCGGCCCGAGGTGGTCTTCGCCGACGAGCCGACCGGCAACCTCGACTCCCGCTCCGGCGCCGAGGTGCTCGCGTTCCTGCGGCGCTCCGTCCGGGAGTACGGGCAGACCATCGTGATGGTGACCCACGACCCGGTCGCCGCGTCGTACGCGGACCGCGTGGTCTTCCTCGCCGACGGCTCGATCGTCTCCGAGCTCTTCGAGCCGACGCCCGAGTCGGTGCTCGACACGATGAAGCGCCTCGACGTGCTCAGCGGTGAGGCGGGGGTCTGATGCTCCGGGCGACGCTCAAGAGCCTGCTCGCCCGCAAGCTCCGGCTGGTGCTGTCGGGGCTGGCGGTCGTGCTCGGCGTGATGTTCGTGTCGGGGGCGTTCGTGCTCACCGACACGCTCGGCCGCTCCTTCGACCAGGTCTTCTCCACGGCGTACTCGCAGACCGACGTCGGCGTGGCCGCCAAGCCCAAGGTCGACGTCGACGAGTTCGAGGGCGAGGAGGCGGCCGCGCCGTTCCCGACCTCCACTGTGGACAAGGTGGCGGCGGTGCCGGGCGTGGCCAAGGCCACCGGCTTCGTCTCCACCGACGGCGCCCGCCTCATCGGCGACAACGGCAAGGCGGTCACCTCGTTCGGGCCACCGCAGCTCGGCGAGAGCTGGAACCCGGACGACGGCCTCACCGAGCTGCGCGAGGGGCGCGGCCCGACCGCCGACAACGAGATCGCGATCAACGTGACGCTCGCCGACGCGGCCAAGGTCGCGGTGGGCGACAAGGTCGGCGTCCTGACCCGGGAGCCCCGGCAGGACTTCACGATCGTCGGCATCTTCGGCTACAGCGGTGACCGGGACAGCCTCGGCGGGGTGCAGCAGGTGGAGTTCACGCCACCGGTGGCGCAGAAGCTGATGCTCGGCGAGACCGGCGTGTGGAACGGCATCACCGTCAAAGCCGCCAGCGGCGTCTCGCACGACCAGCTGCGCGACGACATCGCCGCGCAGCTCGGCGACGGGTACGAGGTGAAGACCGGCCAGCAGCTCGCCGACGAGGCGTCCGGCGCGCTCAAGCAGGGGCTGAGCTTCTTCAACAACATCCTGCTCGGCTTCGCCGGCGTGGCGCTGTTCGTCGGCATCTTCCTGATCCTCAACACGTTCTCGATCATCGTGGCGCAGCGGACCCGCGAGCTGGCGCTGATGCGCGCGGTCGGCGCGAGCCGCAAGCAGATGATCGGTTCGGTGCTCATCGAGGCGGTCGTGATCGGCCTGGTCGCGTCCGTGCTCGGCCTCGGCGCCGGCGTCGGGGTGGGCGCGCTGCTGGCGTTCGTCTTCGGCAGCGTCGGCGGCGGGCTGGAGATGGCCTCGGTCGGCGTACCGGCCGCCGCGGTCATCAGCTCCTTCGCGGTCGGCCTGCTGGTGACCGTGGTCGCCGCGGTGCTGCCGGCGCTGCGCGCCTCGCGCATCCCGCCGGTCGCCGCGATGCAGGACGTCGCGACGCCCGACCGTCCACTCACGAAGATCACCGTGGCCGGCGCCGTCGTCGGCGCCGCCGGCGGCGCACTGCTCGCGCTCGGCCTGAGCGGCAACGCCGGCGACAGCACACTGTGGACGATCCTGGGTGGCGTGCTGGTCACGTTCATCGGCGTGGCGCTGCTGACCCCGCTGGTGAGCAAGCCGGTGGTGAGCCTGCTCGGCCGGATCTTCTCCTGGTCGGTGCCGGGCAAGCTGGGCCGCCTCAACTCCGGCCGCAACCCGCGCCGCACCGCCATCACGGCGGCCGCGCTGATGGTCGGCATCGCGCTGGTCACCGGCGTCACGGTGCTGCTCGGCTCGGCCAAGTCGAGCATCACCAAGCTCGCCGAGGACACCATCAACGCCGACCTGGTCATCTCCGGGGCGCAGAGCGGGCCGCGCCCGCCGAGCTTCGACCCGGTGGTGCTCGACGAGGTCAAGGCCATCCCGGGGGTGCGGGCCGCGACCGGTACGTACGGCGACCTCGGCGAGGTCAACGGCGACCGCGAGTACCTCACCGCGGTCAGCGACATCGCCGCGCTCAAGGACGTCTACCGGGCCGAGCCCTCCGCCGGCGACATCGGCACGATCGGCCCCGACCAGATGCTGGTCGACTCCAAGACCGCGTCCGACATGGGGCTGTCGGTCGG
The DNA here is from genome assembly GCF_031085175.1 of Phytohabitans maris. GTDB lineage: Bacteria > Actinomycetota > Actinomycetes > Mycobacteriales > Micromonosporaceae > Phytohabitans > Phytohabitans maris. The sequence continues at coordinate 45,605 of NZ_JAVHUY010000032.1, read as the reverse complement.
CTCCCGGCTGACCGTGCAGCTGTCCCGCGGTGACGCCCAGACGTACACGCTGTCGGGCATCTACAAGGAGTCCGACCTGTACGGCGGGTTCGTGCTGCCGGTACAGGCGACGAAGGACTTCGCGATCCCGCAGCCGACCCAGGGTTACATCCAGCTCGATCCCGGCACCACCGCGAGCCAGGTGGAGCCGCAGGTCGACCGGTTGCTCGCGGACAGCCCCGAGGTGTCGGTGGCCGACCGGAGCAAGTTCATCGAGCAGCAGACCAGCGGCTTCGACCAGATCCTCACGATGATCCAGATCCTGCTGGCGCTGGCGATCCTGATCGCCGTGCTCGGCATCGTCAACACGCTGGCGCTGTCGGTGCTGGAGCGGACCCGCGAGCTGGGGCTGCTCCGCGCGATCGGCCTGCGCCGGGCCCAGACGATGCGCATGATCACGGTCGAGGCCGTGGTGATCTCGATGTTCGGGGCGATCCTCGGCATCGTGGTCGGCACCGGTCTCGGCGCGGCGGTGGTCCGAGCCCTCAAGGACGACGGCATCACCGAGCTCGTCCTTCCCTGGTCCCAGATGGGGCTGGCCGTGGTGCTGGCAGCGATCGTAGGAGTGGTCGCCGCGATCCTGCCCGCGATCCGCGCCGCACGGCTCAACGTGCTCGGCGCGATCGCCCACGAATGAACCTCTCTCCACCGGGCCCGCGCGCCGCTGGCGCGGCCGCGCGGGCCGCACGGGGAGGTTGAGAGAGGTTCGATGCCCCGGCGGGGGACAGATGGGGGCGGCTCGGGCGGGCCGCCCCCATCGGGCCGTCTCGGGGTTTGCACACCCTGGTTGTGCTGGCCATCATTCCGCGCGCTGCTTCGCGGGCTCTTCCGGTGCGGCTTTCGCTGGCCGTCGCTCGCGCCGTCTTGGGTCGCGCCGGTTTCGCGGTCATCGCTCGCGCGGGCCTGGGGGTCGCGTTTGGACTTCGCGAGGCCTGAGGGCTCGCGTATGGGCTCTCGCGGGCCGTCGCTTGTCCGGGCCCCGGGGTCGCACGGGTTTCGCGGGGATTCGCGGTCGCGCGGGCTCTTCGGAGGCGTCGCCGCGGGCTTGGGGTCGCGTGCGCCCTTTCGGGGGGCTGGTGCTCGCGCGCGGGCTTTTCGCGCGAGGTCGCTCGCGGGCCTGGGGTGGCGCGCGGGGCCTTCGCGGGCCGTCCGCTTGTGCGGGGGTGGTGCTCGCGCCTGCGGGCTCGCGCCCGCGGGCCTTGCGGCTGTCGCTCGACGCGTCAGCGGCGCGACCAGGCCGCCGCTCTGATGTCGCGCAGCGCCTGGCGACGGGTGTCGCCCCGGAGCGTGTCGATGTAGAGCTTGCCGTCGAGGTGGTCGGTCTCGTGCTGCAGTGCCCGAGCCAGGAAGCCACTCCCGCCCACGGTCAGCGGCGTCCCGTACTGGTCGAACCCGTGCACGGTGGCGGACATGGCGCGCGGCGTCGGAAAGTACAGCTCCGGGATCGACAGGCAGCCCTCGTCGCCGTCCTGCATGTCGTCGGAGAGCTCGATCGTCGGGTTGACCACGTGCCCCACTTCGCCGTCCGCGTCGTACACGAACACGCGCGCGCTCACGCCGATCTGCGGCGCCGCCACACCGGCCCGGCCGGGCGCGCCGAGCAGCGTGTCCATGAGGTCGGTGACCAGCGAGTGGAGCTCGGCGTCGAAGGAGGTGATCGGTTCGGCCGGCGTACGCAGCACCGCGTCGCCCAGCAGCCGGATGGGCCGCATCGTCATGGCCGCCAGGCTATCCGCTTCCTTACCCGCCCGCCGTACCGCCGCCTTCTCCACACTCGCGACCCGGCGCCGGCTTTGGCGGGTCCGCTCCGGTGCGGGCCGGCTGCGCCGACTCCGGGTACGGCGCCGGCTCCACGACCCGGCCGGCTCCACCGCCGGGCCGACTCCAGTGCGGGGCCGGCCGGGGCCGACCCCCGGTACGGCGCCGGCTCCGCGGTCGGGCCGGCTCCACGGCCGGACCGGGGCGCGGCGGGTCCGGTGCCGGGCCGCGACGGGCGTCAGGGGTGCTCAAGCTCCATCTCGTCCTGGGCCGGTCCGGGCGTCCAGACCAGGGCGGCGCGGAGGGGGGCCGCCTTGGCGACCGCCTCGGCCACCTCGGCCTCGGGGTCGCTGCCCCAGGTGATGCCGCCGCCGGCCCAGAGGTGCATCCGCTCCCCGTCGGCGGCCGCGGTGCGGATGGTCAGCCCCAGGTCGATCCGGTCGTGGCCGACCCAGCCGAGCGCGCCCATGCTGGGACCACGGCCGACCGGCTCCAGCGCCGCGATCTCGGCGAGCGCGGCGAGCTTGGGGGCGCCGGTCACCGAGCCGCCCGGGCACATCGCGCGCAGCAGGTCGGCGAGGCCCAGGCCCGCCGCCGGCGCCGCGGACACCACGGACTCGGCCTGCCAGAGGTCGCACCAGCGCCGGATCGCGTACAGCTCGTCGACCCGCACCGAGCCGGTCCGCGCGACCCGGGCCAGGTCGTTGCGCTCCAGGTCGACGATCATCACGTGCTCGGCCCGCTCCTTGGCCGACTCCAGCAGCTCCCGCCGACCCGCCCCGGTCGCCGGGCGCGTCCCCTTGATCGGCCGGGTCACGATCCGCCCGCCGGACACCTCCACCAGCGTCTCCGGCGACGCGCACCCGACCGCCCAGCCGGCGCCGGTGAGCACGCCCGCGTACCGCGCGCCACGCAGCCCGGCCAGTCGCCGCAGCGCCGGCAGCGGGTCGCCGAAGTAGGGGGCGGCGGCGTGGCCGACCACGTTCACCTGGTAGACGTCGCCGCGGGAGATGGCCGCCCGCACCTTCCGGACGGCGTCGGCGTGGGCGGCCGGGCTCCAGCTGGCCCGCCACTCCCCCAGCCGCCACGGGCCGAGGCCGCTGCTTCCGGCCGCGCGCCCGCCGCGCTCGGCAGCTTTCCCGCTGGTGTCGTCGCCGGCCGGGCCCCCCTGGGCGAGGCGCTCTGGTGTGCCGGAGACGGGACGCTCGGTGATGCCGTGGGACAGGGCGCCGGCGCTGCCCCGGCCGGGGCCGGCGGGGCCGGTGGCCGCGCCGCACTCGGGCTCCCCGGCGGGGTCGTAGACGACGGCGACCAGGTCGGGCACGGCGGGCGCCGGGCTGGGCGGGCCGATCGGCGCGCCGGCGACCCAGGCCCCGGCGGCGGCCGAGACGAAGACCGACGCGCCGACGGCGGCTCCCGCACGGCACGGCGTGTCGCCGATCCGACCCAGATCCCGCACCGGCAGTCCGTGATGGTCGAGGAACGCTTGGAGAAGATTGAAGGGATCGTCGCCGTCGCCGATCCGCCACTCGACCCGAGAACGCTCCCTAAACGCCCCGTAACGGGAAGGATGCGCCCCGCTGACAACGTTGGACTGAATTGGGAGCGTTCCCAGTACAACCGGTCCGAAGTGCCTCATCCGAAGGGTGGATTCTCCCGTGTTAGTGCCATTACTTGTTCGAAAGAGTGTCGTTCTGCTTGGTAGCGTGCGTCACTGGTCATGTGAACCGTGACACAGCACCCCCACAGCCCGGAGAACCCGATGTGTCCGCACCAACCGTCCTGCCCCTCAGCTGAAGCCACCGATCGGGACGCCGCACGCGTCGTCGCGTGTTTCCCGGAGCAAGGCTGGAGCCTGCTCTGCAACGGCGTGATCGTCTTCGAAGACACCGGCGAGCTCCTGCCCGACGGCAGGTCCATCGCCCCGCACCGCGGCCCGGCGCGCCACGCCCTCGCCGCCTGAGACCTGGCACGCTCCATCTGAGTGAGCATGCCATCCGCCTCGCCCCCAACGTTCGCGGGCTGAGGCTCTCGACGGACACCGTCGTCCCTCGTCGGTAAGGCCGCCTCACCGCGCGGCCATGCCGTCGTGCCCCCCATCCAGCCCCTCCCCTGCCGCCAGCACCGCCCGCGGGCGCCAGCGCCAGCCTTCCGCGTGCCCGGATCGGCCGCTCAAGGCCGCTGTCACGCGGCCCGCATCAGCCTCCGCCGCCGGCGACAGGCCCGACCGCGCGCCGCACAGGCCGCGAAAGGCCCACCACGCGCCCCGTACGGGCGCCGGCGTCCGCGACAGGCGGTCGGCCCGACGTGGGGCCCCGGCCGCCCAGATAGGCCGTCCAGGTCTCACCGTGCGCCCCGGGCAGACGCGCCGTCGGGGGCGGGGCGCTCTCAGTGGCCTCATCCGCGCACGCCCACGCCCCGGCCCGCTCGCCGGCCCCGGACGGCCGGCGCCCAAGCCCCCACGTCCGCCGGCCGCATCATCACGCGACCCCGGGGCGCTGGGACGGCCGACCACCGTCCCCACCGCGAGCGACGAGGCCCGCGGCGGCTGCCGGCCCACGGCGAGGGGCCGGAGAGGCGGGTCAGGCGTACGAGTCGACGGGTGGGCAGGCGCAGACCAGGTTGCGGTCGCCGAAGGCGCCGTCGATGCGGCGGACCGGGGGCCAGTACTTGGCCGTGCGGTCCACGCCTGGCGGGTACGCCGCCAGTGAACGCGGGTACGGGTGACTCCACTCGTCCGCGGTGACCATCGACGCGGTGTGCGGGGCGTTGGCGAGCGGGTTGTCGGCGCCCCAGGAGGCGACCGACTCGATCTCCTGGCGGATGGCGATCATCGCGTCGCAGAAGCGGTCGAGCTCGGCCAGGTCTTCGGACTCGGTGGGCTCGACCATCAGCGTGCCGGCCACCGGGAAGGACATCGTCGGCGCGTGGAAGCCGTAGTCGATCAGGCGCTTGGCCACGTCGTCGACGGTGACGCCGGTCTGCTTCGTGAGCGGGCGCAGGTCGAGGATGCACTCGTGGGCGACCAGGCCCTTGTTGCCCGCGTACAGCACCGGGTAGTGCTCGCGCAGCCGGGCGGCCACGTAGTTGGCGGCCAGCACGGCGGCGCCGGTCGCCCGGGTGAGGCCGTCCGGGCCCATCATCCGCAGGTACGCCCAGGAGATCGGCAGGATGCCCGCCGAGCCGTACGGGGCCGCCGAGACCAGGCCGGGCCCGTCGGTCGAGGGCAGGAACGGGGCGAGGTGAGACCGCACCGCCACCGGTCCCACGCCCGGCCCGCCGCCACCGTGCGGGATGCAGAACGTCTTGTGCAGGTTGAGGTGGGACACGTCCGCCCCGAACCGGCCGGGCTTGGCGTACCCGACGAGGGCGTTGAGGTTGGCGCCGTCCACGTACACCTGGCCGCCGGCGTCGTGCACCTTGGCGCAGAGCGAGGCGATGCCGGTCTCGTACACGCCGTGGGTCGACGGGTAGGTGACCATCACCGCGGCCAGCGAGTCGCCCACCTCCAAAAGCCTCCGCTCCAGGTCAACAAGGTCGACGTTGCCGTCGGCGTCGCAGGCCACCACGACCACGCGCATGCCGGCCATCACCGCGCTGGCCGCGTTGGTGCCGTGGGCGCTGGACGGGATCAGGCAGACGTCCCGCCCGGTGTCGCCGCGGGACAGGTGGTACGCGCGGATGGCGAGCAGCCCGGCCAGCTCACCCTGGGAGCCGGCGTTGGGCTGGACGCTCACCGCGTCGTACCCGGTGATCTCGGCCAGCCACCCCTCCAGCCGGCTGATCATCTCGGTGTAGCCGGCCGCCTGGGCGGCCGGCGCGAACGGGTGCAGGTCGGCGAACTCGGGCCAGGTCACCGGCTCCATCTCGGTGGTGGCGTTGAGCTTCATCGTGCAGGAGCCGAGCGGGATCATCCCGCGGTCGAGCGCGTAGTCCAGGTCGGCGAGGCGCCGCAGGTAGCGCAGCATCGCGGTCTCGGAGTGGTGGCTGTGGAAGACCGGGTGGGTCAGGTACTCCGACGTGCGTGCCAGCGGCACCGTGGCGGCCACCGGCTCGGCCGGGTCGACGCCGAAGGCGGCCCACACGGCGGAGAGGTGCGAGAGGGTCGTCGTCTCGTCGCACGCGATCCCCACGGCATCCGGCGAGACGAGCCGCAGGTTGACCCCGCGGGACGCGGCGGCCTCGACGACCGACGCGGCCCGGTCCGGCACCAGCGCGGTGACCGTGTCGAAGAAGTCGTCCGAGGCGAGCGTGACCCCGCCGGCGCGCAGGCCGGCCGCGAGCGTGGCGGCCCGGCCGGCCACCCGGGAGGCGATCGCGCGCAGGCCGTCCGGGCCGTGGTAGACCGCGTACATGCTGGCCATCACGGCGAGCAGCACCTGGGCGGTGCAGATGTTGCTGGTCGCCTTCTCGCGGCGGATGTGCTGCTCGCGGGTCTGTAGCGCCAGCCGGTACGCGGGGGCGCCGTCGGCGTCGCGGGAGACCCCGACCAGCCGGCCGGGCAGCATCCGCTCCAGGCCCGCGCGGACCACCAGGTAGCCGGCGTGCGGGCCGCCGTACCCCATGGGTACGCCGAAGCGCTGGGTCGTGCCGGCGGCGATGTCGGCGCCGATCTCGCCCGGCGGGCGGAGCAGGGTGAGCGCGAGCAGGTCGGCGGCGACGGTCACCAGAGCGCCGACCGCGTGCGCGCCGTCGACCAGCGCGGCGTGGTCGCGGACCACGCCCGAGGCGCCCGGGTACTGGAGGTGGAGCCCGAAGAACTCGTCCGGCAGCGGCTCACGGTCGAGGTCGACCACGCGCACGTCGATGCCGAGCGGCTCGGCCCGGGTGCGGATGACGGCAATGGTCTGGGGCAGGGCGTCGGCGTCCACCACGTACACCCGGCTGGTGCTCTTGCTCGCGCGGCGGGCGAGGGTCATCGCCTCGGCCGCGGCGGTGGCCTCGTCGAGCATCGAGGCGTTGGCGGTCTTGAGGCCGGTGAGGTCGGCGACCATGGTCTGGAAGTTGAGCAGCGCCTCCAGGCGGCCCTGGCTGATCTCCGGCTGGTACGGCGTGTACGCGGTGTACCAGGCGGGGTTTTCCAGCACGTTGCGGCGGATCACGGCCGGCGTGTGGGTGCCGTGGTAGCCGAGCCCGATCATCGAGACCGCCACGGTGTTGCGGGAGGCGAGCGCGCGCAGTTCGGCGAGCGCCTCCTCCTCGCTGGCGGCCGGTGGCAGGTCGAGCTCCTCGTGCCAGCGGATGACCTCGGGGATCGCGGCGTCCATCAGCTCGTCGAGCGAGCCGTACCCCACGGTCTCCAGCATCCGCCGCTGCTCGGCGGCGGAGGGTCCGATGTGGCGGGCGGCGAAACTCATGGCGGCTCCCGGGAAGGTCGGTGCTCCAACCTCCCCCTCTGTCGCACCTCGTGCGCTCCAGAGTCGCCTGCCCTCGCGGTCCTTTTGCCTGAGAGGTTCCGGGGAGGATTTGCCCCTTCGGCGCCGTCGTGACGGTCTCTCCCGCGCGGGTGGTACCGGCGTGTCCAACCTACCAGCGGCGCTGTTTCGCGCGAGTGACGGCACTACGGTGGGGCGCGTGACCTTCGTTGCCGCGGACGACCGCTACCAATCGATGACCTACCGCCGCGTCGGGCGCAGCGGGCTCCGGCTGCCGGCGATCTCGCTCGGGCTGTGGCACAACTTCGGCCACGGCCGCCCCCTGGAGACGCAGCGGGCGATCCTGCGCCGCGCGTTCGACCTCGGCGTGACCCACTTCGACCTGGCCAACAACTACGGGCCGCCGGCCGGCGCCGCCGAGGAGAACTTCGGGCGGGTCCTAGCGACCGACCTCCGGGCGTACCGGGACGAGCTGGTCATCTCCTCGAAGGCCGGCTACTACATGTGGCCCGGCCCGTACGGCGAGTGGGGCTCCCGCAAGTACCTGGTCTCCTCGCTCGACCAGTCGCTGCGCCGGATGGGGCTCGACTACGTGGACATCTTCTACCACCACCGCCCAGACCCGGACACTCCGGTCGAGGAGACGATGTCGGCGCTCGACCACATCGTCCGCTCCGGCAAGGCCCTCTACGTCGGCATCTCCAACTACCGCTCCGAGCAGACCGCGGCCGCCGCGGCGGTGCTGCGCGACCTGGGTACGCCGCTGCTGATCCACCAGCCCTCGTACTCGATGGTCAACCGGTGGATCGAGCGGGACGGGCTGCTCGGCACCCTCGACGAGGCGGGCGCGGGGTGCATCGCGTTCAGCCCGCTCGCCCAGGGCCTGCTCACCGACCGCTACCTGAGCGGCATCCCGGGCGACTCGCGGATCGCGACCGGCGGGTTCCTCAAGGAGAGCGCGCTGACCGAGGCGACCATGGGCAAGGTCCGCGCGCTGGGCGAGATCGCCGGCCGGCGGGGGCAGACGCTCGCCCAGCTCGCGCTCGCCTGGGCACTGCGCGACCCGCGGATGACCAGCCTCATCATCGGCGCCAGCAGCGTCGCCCAGCTGGAGGCGAACGTCGCCGCCCTGGACAACCTGGCCTTCACCGACGACGAGCTCGCGGAGATCGACAAGTACGCGACGGAGTAGGACGCCCGGGCGGTCCATCGGCAACAGACAGATTCGAGCTGCCGCGGCGCCCGCCGTGGTCAAGACCGTTGCGCGGTGCCCCAGCTTTGTCCTTGTGATCGTGGTATTTAGCTGCCCCTGGAAGGGCACCGGCGTACCACGATCTACCAACGCCAGCGCCGATCATGGAATCCGCCTACCCCAGCGGAGGTGGAGGTGGTGGAGGGAGCGAGCGCGGCAGCGCCAGAGCTTGATTTGGGCGTAGGCCACGAGACCGCGTTGGTCGCGGTGAGGTCGCCGGTCGGGAGCGTGGCTGGGAGCCCGGCCCGCACAGAGCCTGCCGGACCGTCGGCCGTGCGGGTCGTGCGACGCGGAGGGTGCGGCCGCGGGAGCAACGGTCCGGACCACCGCGGGCGTCGCGGCAGCTCAGATCGGTGTCTTGAACAGCGCCGGAACGAGCACGCCAGGGACAGCGAGTGGGGAGATCGGTGCGGCGGTCCGCAAAGGCCGCGGCGGCGCAAGGCCGCGATGGCGCAAGGCCGCGACAGCGCAGGGCAGGCTCAGCCGGCGCGGCGGCGGGCGCGGCGGGCGGCCAGCTCGTCGCCCACGACGCCGGAGTCGCCCGCGTCGTCGGCCTCGACCACCTCGGTGGTCACCGGGGCGCCGGCGGCCGGCTCGGCGGGCAGGTGTGACAGCGAGCCCTGGATCTCCTTGAACGCGCCGCCGATCGCGATGCCGAACACGCCCTGCCCGCCCTGCAGCAGGTCGACGACCTCCTCGGGCGAGCGGCACTCGTACACCGTCGTGCCGTCGGAGATGAGCGTGATGCCGGCCAGGTCCTCGACGCCACGGGAGCGGAGGGTCTCGATGGCCTTGCGGATGTTTTGCAGGGAGACGCCGGCGTCGAGCAGCCGCTTGACCACCTTGAGCACGACCAGGTCGCGGAACGAGTACAGGCGCTGCGTGCCCGACCCCGAGGCGTCCCGGATGCTCGGCACCACCAGGGCGGTACGCGCCCAGTAGTCCAGCTGGCGGTAGCTGATCCCGACCGCGTGGCAGGCGGTCACGCCGCGATATCCGACGGTGTCGACCTCTACGCCACTCACGGCGGCGGAGGAGGAACCCTCATCCATGTGGCAACCTCCCAAACGGGGCTGTGCTGACCAGAGCTCGCTACGCCCGCGAAAGCCGTTCCGAGCCGGCCAACGGCGCCAACCCTATAGCGCACCTGGAGGGTTGCCGGGGAGGCATTCGCGCGACACGCCGCCCACGGGCGACGAGTCACACCGCTAACCCGCGAAATCCTCCGGCCGCACCTGCTCCAGGAACTCCCGGAACTTCTCCACCTCGTCTTCCTGCTCGTCCGGAATCACGATGCCGGCCTCGCTCAGGACCTGGTCGGAGCAGCGGATCGGGGCACCCACGCGGAGCGCGAGAGCGATCGAGTCGCTCGGCCGGGCCGAGACGCGCAGGCCGTCACCGATCAGCAGGTCGGCGTAGAACACGTTTTCCTTCAGCTCGGTGATCTCGACCGCGCGCAGCGGGGCCTTGAGGGCCGCCAGGATGTCGCGCAGCAGGTCGTGGGTGAGTGGCCGGGCCGGTTTGACGCCCTGCTGCTCGTACGCGATCGCGGTGGCTTCGACCGCACCGATCCAGATCGGCAGGTAACGGTCGCCCTCGACCTCCCTGAGCAGCACGATCGGCTGGTTGCTGGGCAGCTCCACCCGCACCCCGACCACGCTCAGCTCGCGCACCGCCGCCTCCGTGTGGTTGTGTCTTTCCCGCCCTCACCGTCACGGTACACGGACCGCCGGTGGCCCGTCCCCCACGGTTTGTGTCAAGGACACGTACCCGTTGACCCGAAAAAACTCACCGTCCCAACGCCTCGCGGAGCCCGGCCCGCACGAGCGCCGCGTGCAACTGCTGCGAGAGGCGCACCAGGTCGTCGGCGGTCTGGCCGGCGCGGGCCCGGGCCGCCGGGTCGTTCTGGCGCGCCAGCGGCGCCACCAGCTGGGCGAAAAGCCCCACCTCGCGGTCGGCGGCGGCCCGGTACGCGCGCAGGTGGCGCGGCTCCAGCCCGAACGCGGCCAGCCCGGCCACCGCGGTCGCCACGGCGAGCGCGTCCGCGTCGTACCGCCCGGGGGCGATCGGCGCCAGCAGCCCCAGCCGCTCCACCTCGGCGAGGGTGACCTCGTCCAGCCCGGAGCGCTCGACCAGCTGCTCGCGGCTGAGTCGTGAGTCACCCTCCGGCGCGGTCCCCACGGACACCAGGCGCAGCGGGGCGGCATCGCGCGAGGCGAGCTGCTCGCGGATCACCCGCAACGGCAGGTACTGGTCACGCTGGGCGCTCAGCACGAAGCGCAGGCGGGCGACGTCGTCCCAGCTGTACTTGCGGTAACCGGCGGCGGTGCGGCGCGGCTCGACCAGCCCTTCGGCCTCCAGGAAGCGCAGCTTGGAGATGGTGGTGTCGGGAAACTCCGCGCGCAGCTCGGCCAGCACCTCGCCGATGCTCATCAGAGCCGGCGGAGGCGAAGGCGAGCCCGCCGACGACGCTGGCGAAACCGACACGACCTACCGGGTGTCCTCGTCCGGGCGCGGCCCGGCGATGAACACCAGCCGGAACTTGCCGATCTGCACCTCGTCGCCGTTGCTGAGGGTGGCCGCCTCGACCCGCTCGCGGTTGACGTACGTGCCGTTGAGGCTCCCCACGTCGCGGACGGTGAAGGTGCCGCCGTCGCGGTGGAACTCCGCGTGCCGCCGGGAGACCGTCACGTCGTCGAGGAAGATGTCACTGTCCGGGTGGCGCCCGCTGGTCGTCACGTCGTGGTCGAGCAGGAAGCGGGCGCCCGCGTTCGGCCCGCGCCGGACGACGAGCAGCGCCATGCCCGGCGGCAGCGAGCCGGACATCCGACTCGGCACCACGTCCGCGTCCGGACCCTCGAGGACCTCGTCGAGCGAACCGAGGTTCAGCGTGGACGTGACGTCGAGTGGGGGGAACTCGTCGTCTGGGCGAGTCATCTGACCACCTCACGGATCGGACCGCCCCCGCGTGCGCGGGGAGCAGCGGATGGAACGTCGCTGGGCACGGTTCCCGCTCGACTGGGCGAGCCTAGCCAGCGCCGAAATACAGGGTCAACCGGACGCGCGGGCAAAGCCACGCGGTGTCAGCTCGCCGTCAGATCACGGTACGCCGAGGCGGTCAGCAGCCCCTCCACGGCCGCCCGATCGGCCGGCTCGATCTCGACCAGCCAGCCCTCGCCGTACGGGTCGGTGTTGATCACCTCCGGCTCCTCGGCGAGCTTGTCGTTACGGGCGACCACCGTACCCGTGAGCGGCGCGTAGATCTCCGACACGCTCTTGGTCGACTCCACCTCGCCGAACGCCTCCCCCGCCGCCACGGCCGCGCCCGGGTCGGGGAGCTGGACGTAGACGATGTCGCCGAGCGCGTCCTGGGCGAAATGGGTGATACCCACCCGCACCGGCCCACCGCTCGCCGCGGCCACCCACTCGTGCTCGGCCGTGTAGCGCAGATCCTCGGGAATCACAGACGTTCCTTCACTTCGGGAGGGGACGAGACGTTCGAGAGGGGACGAGAGCGACGGGGATCAGGAGGTCGGTCGGGCGTGCTGCAGGCTGGTCGGGGCGCGCAGGGCCGACACGTCGACCACTTCGTGCTCCTGGACGATCACCGTACCGTTGTCGTTCTCCACCGACTCCACCACCCCGCCAGGTATCTTCAGCGCGGTCTCCATGGTCCGCGGCTCGCCGATCACCGTGACCGTGTACGGGGCGGAGAGCCGCCGCCCGTCGACCGCGATGCCACCGTCCGCGTCCAGAAACCAGGTCGAGGCCACGATCCGCACCGCCGTGCCGTCGCTGCCGGCGATCTGCATCGCCTCCGCGCCGGCGCCGCGCAGCTCCTGCACCGCGTCCAGGACCGCCGACGCCGCCAGCCGCTCCGAACCCTCCTGGAAGAGCACGGTCAGCCCCGGCCCGCGCGCCGGCAGCGTGCCGGCCAGCACGCCGAGCTCGTCCGCGCGGCGGGTCGCCTCGTCGAGCGCCGCCTGCCGCCCCTCCGCGCCGGAGGTGAGCTGCCGCTGGCTCTCCTCCAGGTCGGCGATCTCGTCGCGCAGCCGCTCCTCGCGCGCCTCCAGATCGGAGAGGATGCGGACCAGGTCCTCCTGCCGCGCCGAGGCGAGCCCGGAGTCGGTCGAGTTGCTCTTGACCTGCACCACCAGCGTGAAGCCGAGCAGCGCCAGCAACACCGCGATCACCACGCCGGCCGAGGTGAGCCGCCGCTTGGCCGCCGCCGGCCGCTCGTCCTCCGCGGGCGCCAGATCTTCGGAAGACCCACCATCGGGTACGGGCGACGCGTCCCCGGTCACGGACTCCGGCTCGGGTTCGGTGCGGGTCTGGGCCGCCTCGGCGTCGGGCGTCCCGGCGCCGGGTTCGGGCCAGCCCGTACCCGATGGCTTGTGTTCTGTCATGGTTTAAGCCTTGAAGAGCCGCCGGCGGATGGCCGCCACGTTGCCGAAGATCCGCACGCCGAGCACGACGACGACGCCCGTGGAGAGCTGCCCGCCCACGCCGAGCTGGTCGCCCAGGTAGACGATCAGGGCGGCGACCAGCACGTTCGAGATGAACGAGATCACGAACTGCTTGTCGTCGAAGATCCCGTCGAGCCGGGCCCGCACGCCCCCGAACACGGCGTCGAGCGCGGCCACCACCGCGATCGGCAGGTACGGCTGGAGGGCGGCCGGCACCGTCGGGTCCAGCAGGACGCCGAGCACGACGCCGACGGCCAGGGCGAGTACCGCGATCATGCCGACCCCCCGCGGGGCGCCGTCGTGGGGTGCTTCATTTCCCGCCTTCCGTGGTGCGAGGGGTGGGCGTGGCGGTGGGCGAGGGCGTCGCGAAGCGCAGCTGCGGCTCGGACGCGGCCGGGAGGGTGAGGTCGTCGACGCCGCGTACCGAGAAGGACATGCCCTCGTCCTCGACCAGCGCCCGGAAGAGCCGCGCGGTCGCGCTGTCCTTGAAGTCGTCCTCCATGTCGCCCGGTCCGATCGCGCGCACCACGTACGGGCGGGTGACCGGCCGGAAGTCGACCAGGATAGCCGAACCGGCGGCGCGGATGGTCGAGGTGGCGGTCAGCCGCTGGTCGTTGATCGAGATGGCCTCGGCGCCGGCGCTCCACAGCGCGTTCGCGATGTCCTGCAGGTCCCGGTCGAGCACCCGGCCGAGGTCGGGCTTGCCGGCGCCGGTGACCGCGTCGACCGCGTCCGGCGCGTCGTCCAGCCGCACCTCCACGCCGTCGCCGCGCACCCGGGCCAGCCCGGCGGCCGCCTCCTGGTCGCGCAGCCGGGCCGCGTCGCGGTCGTCGAGCACCGCGTCGCGCTGCCGGGCCACCTCGTCGCGCAGCTGGTCGGCCTCGCTCTGCAGGTCGTCGGTGACCGCCTGGCGCTGCTCGATCTGGTCGACCAGGCCGGCCCGGGCCTGGGTGCGGGACGGCTCGTCGGCCATCGTCTGCCGGTACGCCACGACGAGCAGGAAACCCACCGCGACCAGCGTGAGCGCGCTCACCAGCCGTACGCCGGTGCCCCGCCAACCGCGCGGCTCGCCGGCGATGGCCTTGCGCCGGGCCGCGTCGGCGTACCCGGGGTCGAGCGGGTTGCGAAACAGCTCGGTGAGGAAGTCCGGCGCGTACACCCTGGTCTTGTCGTTCACCGCTGGACCATCCGTCGCCGGACGAGCTGGGTGGTCTGCACCACGTAGAACGCGGCAGCTACCCAGTAGAGGACCAGGCCCCACCAGGCCAGTCCCCAGCCGATCGGGAAGGCCACCGGCGCCGCCCCGTCCGAGGCGTGCGCGAGCAGCAGCACCGGGAACGCGGCCAGGATGATGAACGTGGCCGTCTTGCCCACGTAGTGCACCGGCGGCGGCCCGTACCCGTACCGGCGCAGCACCGCCAGGCTGGCGACCAGCACCAGCTCGCGGGCGAGCAGCGCGGCCGTGTACTGCCAGGGCACCACCTCGCGCGCGGTGAACGCGACGAGCGTGGCGAGGATGTAGAGCCGGTCGACGGCGGGGTCGAGCAGCTCGCCGAGGCGGCTGACCTGGCCGAGGCGGCGGGCCACGTACCCGTCGACCCAGTCGGTGGTGCCGCCGATGGCGAGGACGACGACCGCGGCGACGTCGGAGTGCGGGCCGAGCAGGAGGTAGAGGAACAGCGGCACGCCGAGCAGCCGGACGAAGCTGATCCCGTTCGGAATGGTCAGGACCCGGGAAGCCTGGGCGCCCTGATGCGACACCGAGCCTCCCTCCGCTCCCCCCTTTGCAGCGGTTGCACTATATCTACCTGACCTCCGGTGGGTGTATCCGCCTCACCTTTGGGGGGTGTGCGGCACAGCCGGCCTGACCTCCCGCCGGCGGTTACTTAACCGGTTGATTTCCCGCCAGCCATTCATCTACGCTGATGCCGTCACCCTGGGAGCCGGGTGGTCGTCGTGGGGCTTTGGGCAAGCCCCCGTCCGATGCCCTCCGGGCTCCTTTTCCGAGGTGATCCATGAAACGAAAGATCGCGATAGTCTGCGCGGCGGCCGTCGCCCTGCTCGCGTCCGTCCTCGTCTTCGTCAAGCCGGCCGACGCCGCCGTGGGCCTGCGGGTCAGCGGCGGCCGCATCGTCGAGGCCAACGGCACCAACGTCGTCATGCGCGGGGTCAGCCACCCGCACGTCTGGTACACGAGCCAGACCAGCTCGTTCGCCAACATCAAGGCGCTGGGCGCCAACACCGTACGGGTGGTGCTCGGCAGCGGCCAGCGCTGGGGCCCGAGCAACGACCTCGCCACCGTGGTCAGCCTGTGCCGCACCAACCGCCTGCTCTGCGTGCTGGAGGCGCACGACACCACCGGGTACGGCGAGGAGGGCGCGGCGGCCACCCTCGACCAGGCCGCCAGCTACTGGATCAGCCAGCGCAGCGTGCTCGCCGGCACCGAGAACTTCATCGTCATCAACATCGGCAACGAGCCGTTCGGCAACAACGAGAGCGTCTCGGCCACCTGGCCGACCGCCACGTCCAGCGCGATCGGCCGGCTGCGCAACGCCGGCTTCGAGCACCTCATCATGGTCGACGCGCCGATGTGGGGGCAGGACTGGCGGTTCATCATGCGGGACAACGCGCAGACGGTCTTCAACGCCGACCCGCAGCGCAACACCGTCTTCTCCATCCACATGTACGGCGTCTTCGACACCGCCGCGGAGATCCAGGACTACCTGGGCCGCTTCCGCACGGCGGGGCTGCCGATCGTGGTCGGCGAGTTCGGCCACAACCACTCCGACGGCAACCCGGACGAAGACACGATCATGTCGTACACGCAGGCGAACGGGATCGGCTACATCGGCTGGAGCTGGAGCGGCAACGGTGGCGGCGTCGAGTACCTCGACATGGTCACCAACTTCGACCCGGCCCAGCTCACCTCCTGGGGTCAGCGGATCTTCAACGGCGCCAACGGCATCCGGCAGACCTCGCGCGAGCTGAGCTGGTTCGGCGGCACCAACCCGACCACCGGCCCGACCACCCGCCCGCCGACCACCCCGCCGACGACGCCGCCCACGACCCCGCCGACCACGGCGCCCACCACCTCGCCGCCCCCGGCCGGGCGCAGCTGCACGGTCGCGTACTCGGTGATCGGCCAGTGGCAGGGCGGCTTCCAGGGCGAGGTCCGGGTGACCGCCGGCAGCTCGGCGATCAGCGGCTGGACGGTCAGCTGGTCGTTCCCGTCCGGCCAGACCGTCAACCAGTCCTGGAACGCCACGATCACCTCCAGCGGCGCGAACGTGACCGCCCGGAACGTGAGCTACAACGGCAGCCTCGGCGCCGGCGCGACCACCGCGTTCGGCTTCATCGGCTCCTGGAACGGCACCAACACCAACCCGACCCCGACCTGTACCGCCAGCTGACCCGCACGGTCGAGAAGGGGCCCCGCCGCGACCGGCGGCGGGGCCCTCGTGTCACTACGGGAGCAGCGCGCCGACGTCGACCGGGGAGTCGATCAGCCCGTCCCGCAGGGCCAGGTCGGCGAGGGTCTGTACCGAGGCGCGGTTGACCTCCGGCGGCCACTTCGGGAGGGTGACCTGCGCGATCACCTCGGGTGCGATCTTCGTGTACGTGCCGATGACGCGCCTCGCCTCGTCCGGGTGGGCGTCGGCGTAGGCCAGGGACTCGCGCATGGCCTCGCCGAACCGCCGGACCAGGTCGGGGTCGCGCTCCACCAGCGGCTGCGAGGTGAAGTAGACCGCGACGGTCAGGTCGGGCGCGGCGTCCACATAGCTCGACGCCACCGAGCGGGCGCCCTGCGCGCGGGCCGCCGACTGGAACGGCTCGACCATGAACGCCGCGTCCACCTTGCCGCTCCGCAGCGCCGCGGGCATGTCCGGGAACGGCAGCTCGGTGAACCTCAGCGCGGCCGGGTCGGCGCCGGCCTTGCGGACCGAGGCGCGGACCGTGGTGTCGACGATGTTGCGCAGGGTGTTGACGGCGATGTCGTGGCCGGGCAGGTCGGCGGCGGTACGGATCGGGCTGTCGCCGCGGACCAGCACGCTGCCGAAGTCGGCGCCGTCCACGCCGGTGGAGTTGTTGCCGTTGCTCACCACCTTGAGCGGCAGCCGCTCGGAGCGGGCCAGCAGCAGCGACACCACGTTGCTGAAGCCGAACTGGTACTGGCCGCTGACCACCGCCGGCACGATCGCGGCGCCGCCCTGCGCGGGGGTCAGCGTGAGGTCGATGCCGCGGCTGGCGAAGAAGCCCTTCTCCTTGCCGAGGTAGATCGGGGCCACGTCGAGGATCGCGATGACCCCGACATCGACCCGGTCCGGGCCCTCGTCGGAGGAGGCGGGCGGGTCGGAGCCACAGCCGGCCACGAGGCAGGCGACCAGCGCGAAGGCGAGGAAGCGGCGCACGTCACTCACCCCAGACCTCTCGCGCGGTCTCCACCACCAGCCGCAGCTTGGCGACCTGCTCGTCGTAGCCGAGGGCGTTTCCCTCCACTGTGGACGAGAAGCCGCACTGCGGGGAGAGGCAGAGCTGCTCCAGCGGTACGTGCCGGGCCGCCTCGTCGATGCGGCGCTTGAGGTCGTCTTTGCTCTCCAGCTCGCCGCGCTTGGTGGTGACGAGGCCGAGCACCACCATCTTGCCGGGCGGTACGAAGCGGAGCGGGCCGAAGCCGCCGGAGCGCTCGTCGTCGTACTCCAGGAAGAAGCCATCGACGTCGAGCTGGGTGAACAGGGCCTCGGCGACGAAGTCGTACCCGCCCTCGGCCGCCCACGACGACCGGAAGTTGCCCCGGCACATGTGGGTGGTCACGGCCATGTCGGCCGGCCGCCCGGCGAGGGCGGCGTTGATCTGCCGGATGTACCGCTCGTGCTGGTGCATCGGGTCGCCACCGTGGGCGGCGACCAGCTCGCGCTGCCGGGGGTCGTTGAGGTAGGCGAGGCTGGTGTCGTCGAGCTGCAGGTAGGTGCAGCCGAGCAGGCCGAGCTGGCGCACCTCCTCGGCGTACGCGGCGGAGAGGTCGTCCCAGAACTGGTCCAGGTCCGGGTAGACCCGCGCGTCGATCGCCGCGCGGCCGCCCCGGTAGTGGACCATGCTGGGCGACGGGATGGTGAGCTTGGGGACGTTCGTCTTGACCTGGGACCGCAGGTAGGTGAAGGCGTCGGTGAAGATGGGCTTGGCGAGCCAGACGCGGTCGTGCACGCGGAGGGCGGCCGAGCTGAACTCGAGCGTCCCCTCGTCGTTGAAGAACCGCACGGTCAGCTTCTCGTCGGCGGGGTCGATGCCGCCGAGCTGGTAGATGAAGTCCATGTGCCAGGAGGTCCGGCGAAACTCGCCGTCGGTGGCCGAGCGCAGGCCGACCTCCTCCTGCATGCGAACGACCTCGGTGATCGCCTCGTCCTCGACCGCGCGGAGCTCGTCGGCGGTGATGCAGCCGGCGGCACGGTCCTCCCGCGCGCGCAGCAACGCGGCGGGTCGCAACAGGCTGCCGACGTGGTCGGCGCGGAATGGTGGGCGGTTACGCGCATCCATCCGCTAACGATAGACCTCGATGTAGCCGCGCCCCGTCACCTCGTCGCGCCCGGTTTCCCGAACCCGAGGCGGGCGTGGCCGGGCCCGCGCTGCCGGTAAAATCTGATCATGGAGGAGACGCGCTGGCTGACGGCCGAGCAGCAGCGTGCCTGGCGGCGGTTCGCGGCCGTGGTGACGCAGCTGCCCGGCGCGCTCGACGCCCAGCTGCAGCAGGACGCAAACCTCACCCACTTCGGGTACTGGGTGCTGGCGATGCTCTCCGAGGCGCCCGACCGCGCGCTGCGGATGAGCGAGCTGGCCACGCTCTCCAACGGCTCCCAGTCCCGCCTCTCCCACCTGGTCGGCCGGCTCGAGGAGCGCGGGTGGGTGCGGCGCGAGCGGACCCCGGAGGACGGCCGAGGCTACCTGGCCGTGCTCACCGACGAGGGGTACCGGAAGGTGGTCGAGACCGCGCCCGGCCACGTGGCGAAGGTGCGGTCGGTGGTCTTCGACGCCCTCACCCCGGAGCAGGTCGCCCAGCTCGACGAGATCAGCGCGCTCATCCTCGCCCGCCTCACCCCGCTTCCGTGATCGAAGCTCCCGTCACGCCGCTGGAACGACTTGACGGGAGCTTCGATCACCGGGGGGGGGGGGGGGGGGCCCCCCCCCCCCCCCCCCGGGGGGCCCCGGGCCGTGAGCGACCCCCCCGGCCCGCCGGGGGACCGCGTTCCGGGTAGCTGCCATCACCGGGGGCGGGCGGCGGGCCAACCGCCCGCCGCCCGCTGGGAAATCAGATCTTCCCGGTGCCGGCGCCGCTGGTCACCGACGCCTTGACGCTGCTCGCGCTGTCCATCTGGTACGAGTACGGGATGCCGGCCACGCTGCCGCCCGTCTCCCCGCTACCGGAGTTGACGAAGTGGTTGTTGCGCGCGACCAGGTTGCCATCCGGCGAGCTGCCCTCGCCGCGGTGGAACGGGTCCTCGACGTTCTCGAAGTAGTTGCCCTCGACGAGGACGCCCGCCTCGCAGGTGGAGGCGACGCCGTAGCTGCCGATGTTGCTGTAGTAGTTGTTGAACACGTGGACGGGGTTGCCGAAGCGCACCCGCGGGTGCCGCTGGTTGGTGCCGTCGAACCAGTTGTTGTTGTACGTCACCCGCAGGTGGCCGCGGTCCTCGCCGCCGTTGCCGTCGGAGTGGCCGAGCAGCGCGGTCTTGTCGTGGTCGAAGAAGCGGTTCCACGAGACCGTGACGTAGTCGGAGGCGCGCTTGATGTCGACCGCGCCGTCGCTGCCGTCACTGAAGCTGTTGTGGTCGATCCAGACCCGGGTGGAGTACTGCACGTTGATCGCGTCGTCACCCCAGCCCCGGAAGTTGACGTTCCGGATGATCACATTGGACACCTCGGAGACGTTGAGCCCGCCACCGGTGATCGTGGCGCCGCTCCCGACGCCGATGATGGTCTTGTTGGCCGCCACCTTCTGCATGCCGCTGATCGAGATCGTGCCGGACACCCGGATCACCCGGGCGCCGCTGGCCTGCATGTTGCTGATCAGGGCCGACGAGCTCGTGACGGTCACCGGCGAGGCGCTGCCGCCGCCGGTCGTGCCGCCGCCCTGCGTGGCCCAGCCCTGCAAGTTGAACGTGGCGGCGGACGCGTCCGGCATCGCGACCAGTGCCCCGGCCGCGGCGAGCGCCAGTGCGGCCACACCGATCGCCGGCCCGCGCCAGCGGCGCGGGCGTGGGCGCTCGGCTTGGTCGGTGCGGTGGAGCGTCATGGGGGAACCTCCCGTGGGGACGGTGCGCCGGGCGGGCCGGAGCGAGGCAGATCAGCACCGGCGGGCGCGGCGGCAAGCGGTAGCCCGGAGACAGGAAAACGCTTTCCAGTTCCTTACCGTATAGATGCCCATGAATTCTGTCAACCGAGGGGATGCCGGTTTGCGCCCGAAAGGGTTAGGCTTTGGCCGCGCCGGCGGCACCGCCGGACCCCCTCCGCCCGGCCCCCACTCGGGCGACCCCGCCGTGCCGCCCGCAGGGAGACTGAGTGCCCAGCCGCCCGGACCACCCTGGCCCCCGCCCCGCGAGGCCGGCTGACGCGCCCACCGTCGAGCCCGGCCGGCGCCGCGCCCTACCCGCCAGCCCCACCTCACCGCCCGCCGGCCCGGTGCCGCGCCGCGCCCTACCCGCCAGCCCCACCTCGCCACCCGCCGGCCCGGTGCCGCGCCGCGCCCTACCCGCCAGCCCCACCTCGCCACCCGCCGGCCCGGTGCCGCGCCGCACCCTGCCCGCCAGCCCCACCTCACCGCCCGGCGGACCGGTGCCGCGCCGCGCCGCGCCCTTCGGCCTCCGCCGGCCCAGCGCGTCCGAGGTGCTGCTGCTCTGGGCACCGACCGCGCTCGGCGTGACGGTGGCCCTGGTCATCATCGCGGCGGTCGCGGTCACCCGCGGCTCCGGCGCCGGCCCGGCCCCGCGCGCCTCCATCGACTACGCCTGGACCCCGCCGGTCGCCGACTACACGCCCGCCGTCGCCACCACGACCCGCGCGCCCTCGCCCCCGCCGCCGCCCAACACGCTGCCGCCGCTGTCCCCATCCGCCAGACCCACCACCGCCAAGCCCCGCACCACGCCGCCGCCTCCCCCGGCACCGCCCCCGGTGACCGGCCGCTACTCGCTGGTCGACACCTACCGCGACGGCTTCATCGGCCAGGTGCTGGTCACCAACCCCGCCGCCAACCAGCGCGAGTGGACGGTGCGGCTGGAGTTCCCGCGCGGCGTGGGGCGCCTGCAGACCTTCTGGGTCGACGGCGCGCCCCCGCCCGAATTCGACCGCCTCGGCGGCGCCTACGTCTTCACCGGCCGCACCCCGGTCACCGCCCGCGGCAAGCTGGCGCTGCGCGTCCAGTTCGAGCGGTGGGGCCGCGACATCGCCCCCACCGCCTGCACGGTCAACGGCACCGCCTGCGCCAGCGCCTGACCCGGGCGCCGGCGCCGCGCGGACGCGCCGTTCTCGCGCCGGCGCGCCGTTCTCGTGCCGGCGCCGCGCAAGCGCGTCGTTCTCGCGGCGGCGCCGCAGGTTGAGCACGAGCCGTGCCGCGGAGCAGATCGTGGTACTTTCCTGCCCCTCCAGGGGCATCTACGTACCACGATCTGTTCCTTTCCCAGCATCCGGAAGGCCCGCATCACGGGCTACGGCCTGTTTCAAACGGATTGTCGAGGCGAGCCGAGGTCCAGGGAGGCTGCGAGCCAGCCGACTCGCCGGCACGTCCGTACGGGCTTCATGCTCGCGCGGCGCCGGCGACTCGGCAAGCTCGCCGGCGCCGCCGGTCGTCGTCTGGGCCCGGCGCAGCCCGGCAAGGATTCTCGAAACAGGCCCTGGTCCACAATGGCCACTGGCGACGGCGGCCGCGCCCTCAGGAGGTGAAGTCGACGCGGAGGGCGGGGCCGCGGGAGCAACGGTCCGGACCTCGCCGGATCGCTCGCCGGAGCGTGACGCCGACGTCGGGGCCGGCCGATGCCGACCCCACACGGTCGATAGCGCGATCTCGCGCGGAAACGGGCGGAAGGGAAGCCTACCGTCCAATATGGACAGAGCATGGCCGGCAGGCCGCGGGCGGGCGATCCGGTCTGGGCTCTTGCCCGGCCAGCGCCGTGACTCTACGGTCCACCCATGACGCTGCTCTCGGACCTCGTGGCCGCCCTCGACGCCGGCACGATCGAGGTGGTCGACCTCACCGCTCCGCTCTCCCCGGCGACCCCGATCATCGCGCTGCCCGAGCAGTTCGGGCAGACCAGCCGCTTCGGGCTGGCCGAGATCAGCCGGTACGACGACGCGGGCCCCGCCTGGTACTGGAACAACTTCACCACCGGTGAGCACACCGGCACCCACTTCGACGCGCCGATCCACTGGGTGACCGGGCGTGACCTGCCGGATGTCTCCCGCGTCCCGGCCCGCGACCTGCTCGCGCCGGCGGTGGTGCTCGACTTCACCGCGCGGGTGGCCGACGACCCGGACGCGCTGCTGGAGGTCGCCGACATCGAGGCGTGGCAGGAGGAGCACGGCCCGCTCCCGGCCGGCGGGTGGCTGCTGGTCCGCACCGGGTGGGACGCGCGCAGCGACGACGACACGGCGTACCTCAACGCGGGCCGCACCCCGGGCATGTCGGTGGCCTGCGCCAAGTGGCTGGCCGAGGAGGCGCCGGTGCGCGGCGTGGGCGTGGAGACGGTGGGGACCGACGCGGGGGCGGCGCACTCGTTCGACCCGCCGTTCCCCTGCCACTCGTACCTGCTGGGCGCCGGCAAGTACGGCCTCACCCAGCTGCGCAACCTCGCCCTGCTGCCGCCCACCGGCGCGGTGCTGGTGGCCGGGCCGCTGCCCATTGTGGACGGTTCGGGCAGCCCGTGCCGGGTGCTGGCGCTGGTCGAGCGGTGAACGTCGCCTCCGCCGTCGCTCAGGCCCTGGCCGCCCACGGCGTGCGGGACGTCTTCGGCGTGGTCGGCAGCGGCAACTTCCACGTCACGAACGCGCTCGTCGCCGCCGGCGCCCGCTTCCACGCCGCGGCCCACGAGGGTGGCGCGGCGAGCATGGCCGACGGGTACGCCCGGGTCTCCGGCCGCCTCGGCGTGCTCACCGTGCACCAGGGCCCGGGCGTGACCAACGCGCTGACCGGGGTCGCCGAGGCGGCGAAGAGCCGTACCCCGTTGGTGGTCCTGGCCCCGGAGGCGACGAGCCCGCACTCCAACTTCCACGTCGACCTGCCCGCCCTGGCCGGGTCGGTGGGCGCGGCCTTCCACCGGGTGGCGGCTGCCTCCGTGTACGCGGACGTGGCGCGGGCCTGCGCCGCCGGCCGGACGGTGGTGTTGGGCCTCCCGCTGGACGTCCAGGCCCAGCCGGCCGGCCCACCGGCGCCCGGCGCGCCGCCGCCCCCGACCGCCACCCCCGACGTCGGGTCCCTTGTGGACGCTCTCGGGGCCGCCCGGCGCCCGGTCTTCGTCGCCGGCCGGGGCGCCGCCCGCCGGGGCGCGGCCGCCCGCACCGCGATCGCCGCGCTCGCCGACCGCCGCGGCGCGCTCCTGGCCGTCTCCGCCGCCGCCCGCGGCCTCTTCGCCGGCGACCCCTGGTACCTGGACGTCTCCGGCGGCTTCGCCACCCCGCTCGCCGCCGAGCTGATCGGCGGTGCCGACCTCGTCGTCGCCTGGGGCTGCGCGCTCAACATGTGGACCACCCGGCACGGCCGCCTGATCCGCCCCGGCACCACGGTCGCCCAGGTCGACCTCGACCCGGCCGCGCTGGGTCGCCACCGCCCGGTCGACGTGGCGGTGACCGGCGACGTGGTCGAGGTCGCCCGCGCCTGCGCCGCCGGCCTCGGCCGCGACGAGGGCTGGCGCACCGCGTCGCTGCGGGCCCGGATCGCCGCGGCGGGGCGGTGGCGCGACGTGCCGTACGAGGACGCGACCGGCGGCGGCCGCGTCGACCCGCGCACGCTGAGCGCCGCGCTCGACGACCTGCTCCCGGCGCAGCGCACGGTGGTCGTCGACTCGGGCAACTTCATGGGCTACCCGTCGATGTACCTCTCGGTGCCGGACGCGGCCGGCTTCTGCTTCACCCAGGCGTTCCAGTCGATCGGGCTCGGCCTCGCCTCCGCGCTGGGCGCCGCGGTCGCCCGCCCCGACCGCCTCACGGTGGCCGCGCTCGGCGACGGCGGCTTCCTGATGTCGGTGGCCGAGCTCACCACCGCCGTCCGGCTGGGCCTCCCCCTGCTGGTCGTCGTCTACGACGACGCCGCCTACGGCGCCGAGGTCCACCACTTCGGCCCGCACGGCCACCCGCTCGACACGGTCACGTTTCCGGACACGGACCTGGCCGCCACCGCGCGCGGCTTCGGCTGCGCGTCACTCACCGTCCGCACCCCGGAAGACCTGGATGGGGTACGCGAGTGGCTCGCCGGCCCGCGCGACACCCCTCTGGTCGTGGACGCCAAGGTGACGTCGCACGAGCCGTCGTGGTGGCTCGAGGAAGCCTTCCGCGGCCACTGATCGTTCGCCCGCTTTCCGCGGGAAACGCCGCCCGGAGCGTGGTTTTCGGGCGAACGATCGAGCGCCATAGCAGATCCGTCGCCGTCGCGGTGGCTTTCCACAGCGTCGACCGCCGTCCACAGATCGACGATCGGCGCGTCGAGCGCGCCGGCCGGATGGGCGAGCATCGCGGCATGAACGCGACGCTGCGAGCCCTGCTCGCCCACGGCCATGGTGTGGCGGGACGGAACGAGGTGGACCAGGTCGTCTCGATCCGGGCGCTGGAGTGGGCCGTGCGCTCCGGTCACGTGCACCGGCTCCTGCCCGGCGTGTACGCCGAGGCCGCCCTCGCCGACCAGCCCGCCGTGCTCCGGCGCGCCGCCGTCCGGTACGCCGGGGGCCGCGGGACGCTCAGCCACACCACCGCTCTGGACGTGTGGGGGCTGCGCCCCGCGGATCGGGACGAGCCCGTGCATCTCCGCGTCCCCTTCGACGTCCGGCTGCGTTCGCACCCGCCAGTGGTGGTGCACCAACGCAGGGGCCTGCGGATCGAGCCGCCGGACGTGGTCACGCGGTCCGGACTGCCGGTCACGCGCCTGGAGACCACACTGGTCGACGCGTGGCCGCTGCTCCGGCGGGAGGAGCGACCCGCACCGCTGATCAAGGCCGTCCGCGAGCGGTGGACCACGCCGGAAAGGGTCTTGGCGGCGCTGGAGGCCGTACCCCGGCTCGCCGACCGCGCCGGGATCCGAGCGCTGCTGGACCGGCTGGCCAGCGGCTGTCACAGCCCGCTGGAGATCTGGGGCCACGACCAGGTGTTCACCGGGCCGGGCATGCCGCGGTTCGAACGCCAGGTGGCGGTGCGCGTCGACGGTCGGGCGTGCTATCTCGACGTGTGGGCGCCGAGGGAGCGCGTCGACTTCGAACTGGACGGCGCGGCGTGGCACGCGGCGCCCGAGCGGCGCGAGGCGGACCTGCGACGGGACGCCGCGCTGGCAGCGCTCGGCATCCAGGTGGTCCGGTTTACCCACCGCCGGCTGTTTCGCGAGCCGGATGCGGTACGGCGGGAGGTCCTGGAAGTCCTCGCCGCTGCCCGCCGACGAGCCGCTTGATCGTTCGCCCGAAAACCACGCTCTCCACGGCGTTTCACGCGGAGAACGGGCGAACGATCAAGCGGCGGGCGAGTCGGGTCAGGCGGGTGGGCGGTTTCGGAGGGCGATCACCGTGGCGCCGGGGTGGAGGCTGGCGGCGAGGGAGCCGCGTACGCCGTCGGCGCCGTCGCGCAGGGCTTCCAGGAGCTCGCCGGCCTTCATCGGGCGGCCGAAGAGGTGGCCCTGGCCGGCCGTGCAGCCCAGCTCCCACAGCGCCTGGCGCTGGTCGGCGGTCTCCACGCCCTCGGCGACCAGCGCCAGGCCGAGCGAGCGGCCCAGCTCGACCGTGGAGCGGACGGCGGCGGCCGCCTGGGCCGAGGTGCGCATCGCGGCGACGAAGGTACGGTCGATCTTCAGCTCGTGGACCGCGACCTCGGAGACGACGGAGAGCGACGAGTGGCCGGTGCCGAAGTCGTCCAGCGCCAGCCGAACGCCGGCCGAACGCAGGGTGGTCAGCACCCGCTCGACGGCCTGGAGCTGCCCCACCGAGGTAGTCTCGGCCAGCTCCAGCATCAGCGAGCCCGGGTCGAGGCGGCGGGCGCGCAGCTCGTCGAGGACCATCGCCGGGAACGCGGGGTCGAGCAGGCTGTGCGGTGACACGTTGAGCGCGACGGTCAGGTCGAAGCCGGCCGCCTTCCACTCGCGCAGGCCGAGCAGCGCCTGGCGGAGCACCCGGGCGGTGAACGCGCCGAGCAGGTCGGAGCGCTCCACGATCGGGAGCCACTGCTTGGGCAGCAGCACGCCGTGGCGGGGGTGCTGCCAGCGGGTGAGCGCCTCGGCCGCGACCGCCTCGCCGCTGCCCAGGTCGACGATCGGCTGGAAGCGGACGGTGAACTCGCCCTCCTCCACCGCGCGGGCCAGCTCGCCGCCGAGGGAGAGCTGCCGGTGGTCGGCGGTGTCCCGGCCGTGCTGGTAGTCCACGATGGACACACCGGCGCGCTTGGCCTGGTACATCGCGACGTCGGCGCGGCGCAGCAGCTCGCCGGCGGCCACGCCCGGTCCGGCGAGGGCGATGCCGGCGCTGGCCTGCACGGTGACCTGCATGCCGGCGAGGGCGACCGGATCGCGCAGGCAGTCGAGGATGCGGCGGGCGCGGTGGATCGCGGTGGCCGGTGCGGGCAGGTTGTCGAGCACGATCGCGAACTCGTCGCCGCCCAGCCGGGCCACCACCGCGCCGTTCTCGTCGGCCGCCGCGTGCAGCCGGCCACCCAGCTCGACCAGGAGCTGGTCGCCGAAGGCGTGGCCGAGCGTGTCGTTGACCTCCTTGAACCGGTTGAGGTCGACCAGCGCGAGCGCGCGGGTGCCGCTGGCCGGCTGCTCCGGCGCCGCGCCGAGGCGGTCGAGCAGGGCGCGCCGGTTGGCGAGGCCGGTGAGCGGGTCGTGGCGGGCGTCCTCGGCGTGCCGGTCGCGCTCCTCGGTCAGCTCCGCGTACGCCCGGGCGTTGAGGATCGCGGTGGTCAGCGAGGCGCCGAAGGCCCGCAGCGTGCTCTCCTCCCGCCCGTGGATGCCGCCGGTGGTCGCCGGCAGGGCGAGCCGCAGCACCCCGATCGCGCTGCCGTCGCGCCCGCCGAGGAAGCGGCTGGCGGTCAGCTCGGCCGGCGGCGGCGCCTGGCTGGAGGGGCCGTCGTACAGCACGCGGGTGGCGTCGGCGCGGACCAGCCGGCAGGGCTCGACGTCCCAGAGCTCGACCTGCGCCTGCCGGGCGTTGAAGACCGCCACGGCGCCCCGGGCGGCGGTGTGCAGCACGCCGGTGAGGTCGACGCCGTTGAGCGCGTCGGTGGCGGCGGCGAGCTGCTCCCAGGTGGTGCGCTCGGCGCGCAGGTGCAGGCGGTGCATGTAGAGCAGGTAGAGGACGAGCTGGGCCAGGGGTATCGCGATCATGAGCCGGGGGTCGAGCGCGAGCAGGCCGAGGGCGGCGCCGGCGAGCAGGATGCTCGCGAGGTTGACGGCGAGCCGCACGTCCCAGTCGGTGCGCCAGATCTGGCCCCACGACCGGCCGGTGGCGAGCACCAGCGTGGCCGGCATGACGATCTCCTCGACCGCGGCGAACGCGGCGGCGGCCAGCGACAGCGCCACCACGTACGTGACCCAGCCCTGGGTGAGCAGCTCGCCCTCGACGCCGGGCCGGACACCGGCCAGCCACGCCGCGTACGACGCGGCGGTGGCGGCCAGGACGTCCTTGCCGCTGTTGTGCAGGGCCTTGTGAAACGAGACACCGGCGTGCCGGGCGGCGAGCCGGCCGGCGGTGACGCCGGTGGCCGCGCAGAGGATGGCCCAGGCCGGTGGCAGGATCACGGCGAGCACGAGCACCGCGGCCGAGGTGGCGGTAAACCGCATCTGGCTGCGGATCTGCACCGGCGCGGAACACGCGGTGGCGACGATGACGAGGCCGACGGCGATGACGAGGTAGAGCCACTCGGCCGGTGACGGCGCGACCAGGTGGGTGGCCGCCCAGGTCACGCACCCGGCGGCCAGAAACAGGACGAGACCGGTCAACAGCCGCAGCTGCCCGGTCTCACCCTTCCGCACGTCGGCCCGCTCTCTCCACTGTGGAAGGTTTCCATCGACCGGTCGACATTCGGTCAGGTTACCGCAGCAGTGAGTGAGATCGACAGCCCCGTGATATGTCAGCCCCAGTCCCAGTTGTTTCGCATGGCCGCCCTCCCTCCGCGTCGCCCACGGACACGGTAGGGAGAGTTCGCCCTGGAAAGGAAGGTTAAAACGTCCCTTGCACCACACTGAGCCTATTCAGGCGGATCTGTAACGTTCCGTCGGATTCACGCCACGCTCCGCAACCACCTACGGACGCTCACAACCTGGCGCGAGGCCACGCGGAGTAACCCTCAACCGGCACTTTACCCAGCTCACGTCACATCAGCACCACTGGTTTCGAGCCGACGCGGCCCATCGATGACGACTGCGGGGCGTATCGACGCGGTTCTACCAGATACCCGCCGTGACCTGGCACCCACAGGGCACTGCGGACCCAGAGCCGGTACGAGCTGCGGAACGCCCGCCCGGTACGCTCGCGCGGTGGATGATTCGGGGGCGTTACGGCGGCGTGGCCGTCCCCGCGACCCCGACATGGAGGCGCGGGTCTACAGCGTCGTCGTCCTGGTCTTCGCCGAAAAGGGCTGGGCGGGGTTCACGCTGGACGAGGTGGCCCGCCGCTCCGGCGTCGGCAAGGCCTCGGTCTACCTGCGCTGGCGCGACAAGCGGGAGCTGCTGCTCGCCGCGATGCGCGACCGGCTGGAGCCGTTCCAGGGCTGGACCCACACCGGCGACCTGCGCGAAGACCTCAAGGCCATGGCGCGGTTCGTCTTCCAGATGTACTGGGGCTGGGCCGGCCTGGCGATCATGCGGCTGTGGCTGGACGCCCGCACCTACCCCGACCTCTTCGCCGATCTGCGTGACTTCTACCTCTTCGGCAGCGTCCGCACGGTCGAGGCGATGATCGCCGCGGCGGTCGACCGGGGCGAGCTGCCCGAGGGGACCGCGCCCGCGCTGGTCCTCGGCACGATGTTCGGCGTCGCCACGGTCCAGGTCTCGATGGAGCCGCCCGCGCCGGGCGAAGACGTCACCGCCCGCACCGAGCGGTACGTCGACAACCTCGTCGACATGGTCCTGACCGGCCTGCGCGGCAGCCCAACCCCGTGATCGAAGCTCCCTTCAAGTCGTTAGAACGACATGAGGGGAGCTTCGATCACAGGTCGTCAGAGCGCCGAGCGCTGCGGCACCCGCCGCGGGTCGGCCGGGCTGGACCTGGTCAGGTACTGCGGAACGGGCGCGCGGTCGGTGCCGGTGTCGCGGACCTTGCCGTAGCGCTGCACGCCCCACCGCGCGCGCGGCGCCCGGGTCAGGTCCGCGTTCACCGCACGCCACGTGGTCGGCGCGACCGCGAGGTCGTAGTCGGCGGTGGAGCGGCGTACCTCGTTGTGGTGCAGGGTGACCGTGCCGTCGAGGTAGTAGAACTCGACCTGCCACATCTGCTGCGCGCCGGCCGGCACCCGGGCCGGATCCCGCTCCGGTACGCCCATCCAGGTCATGCCGGGCGCGGCGCCGGGCACCCGGTCGTCGAGGCGCCGCCCGCCGCCGGAGCCGGCGTGGAAGAGCTTGCCGGTCAGGCCGGTCCAGGTGGGCATCGCGATCTCGCCGCCGCACCGGTGGAACGAGACCTGCCAGCGCACCGCGAAGTACCCCTGCCCCTCGACCGTGACCTGGTGGCCGCGCTCGCGCAGGAGCACCGTGCCGCTCCGGCCGGACCCGAAGCGGTCGAACTCGCCATCCACCGGCACCACGGCGCGCCCCTCGGGGCGGCGCGGGAGCTCGCCGGGCACGCGGTCGGCCGGCGGCACCGGATCCGGACTGTCCACATTGCTCCCGTATGACGGCTTGGGTGCGATCCGCGCGGGTACCGGCGCCCGCTCCTGCGCGACCGGCCGGGGCGCCCCGGGCTTCGGCTCCCACGGGCTCGGCGACCGCTCGACCGGGGGCGCGACGGCCGGCGGCGGCGCGGCCACCTCCGCGGGTCCGGACGGCTCGTGCGGCACGATCAGGTACACGATGCCGACGGCCAGGACCACCGCGCCGGCCAGCAGCCCGCCGCGGACGCCGGGACGCGCGGAAACCGTCTCCAGCAGGCGCTCGACGGCGCCGGCGCGGGCGACCTCCGCGGTGGTCCCGGTGACGACCCCGTGCGCGCCACCGAGCCGGGCCGACAGTTCCAGGGGTACCGGCAGCAGCGCCACCCCGGCCAGCAGCCGCTCGGCCGGCACCTGGTCGGCCCAGTGGTGGCCGCACTCGGCGCAGCCGCGGGTGTGCCGGATCAGCCGCTTGCGCCACAGTGGACTGGGCTTGGCGTCCCAGCCTTCGAGCAGGTCGATGAGGCCGGTGCAGTGCCGGTCCGACCAGAGCGCCCGGACCACCGCGCGGGCGCCCTGGAGCTGGCTCTTCATCCGCTGTACCCGGACCGCCGCGTGCGGCGCGGTGAGGCCGAGCGCGGCGGCGAGCTGGGCGCGGCTGAGCTCGCCGGCGGCCTCCTGCCACCAGAGCGCGAGCAGCCGCCGGTCGGCCGGGTCGAGCCAGCGGGTGGCCTCGGCGACCTCCCGGCGCTGCCCGGTCAGCCCCAGCTCGGCGATGGTCGCGTCGACGAAGTCGGCGGTCGGGTCGGCCAGCTCGCGGACGTCCTCGAGGCCGCTGGCGAGCATCTCCCGGCGCGCCCGGGCCCGGGCCCGTACCTGCTGCATGGCGATCGCGACCAGCCAGGCCCGGAAGCGGCTGCTGTCGCGCAGGCTCTTCAGCTTGCGGACGACCCGCAGCATCGTCTCCTGCACGACGTCGTCCACGTCCGGGTGGCCGTCGAGCGCCCGGCCGACGATGTTGTACACCAGCGGCAGATGCTCGGTGACCAGGTCGTCCAACGACCGCTTGTCACCGTCGCGGGCCGCGGTGACCGTGGCGGCGTCGACCACCACCTCCAGCCGCGCGTGCCTGCCCATCGACACCACCTCGCCGGGTCGCGGCCGTCTCCGTCCCCACACGGTGACCGTCGCCGTCCGTACGGCAAGCTAGTTTATTGAACGCCCCGTGTCCATAATTCGGATGCAACTTGCGTCCCACCAGCCCCAGCCGTCACGCCGGTCCGGCCTGCCTTCCGGCCCGGCTGAGCAGCGCGGACAGCCGTTCCTCCACCTGCCGGGCGGTGGCCGAACCCGCCATCACCGGTACCGGCGGCCGGTCGCCCGAGGTGACCAGCAGCGTCGGGAACGCGGCCACGCCCATCCGCCGTACCCGGGCGAAGTCCGCCTCCGCTGCCCGCAGCGACCACGGGTGGTCGAACCCGGCGACGACCGCCTCGCCGTCCAGCCCGTACTCGCCGGCGATCCACCGGTGCGTCTCCGGCTCGGCGAGGCTGCGCCCCTCGACGAAGAACGCCTCCTGCAGCGCCGCCGCCAGCTCCACGGTCCGGTCCGGCGCGGCCCGGCGCAGCGCCGCGAAGCCACGGGCGGCGGCGGTGGAGTTCATCACGAACGAGCCGTCCGCGGTCAGCCGCTCGTACCCGTCGCCGAACCAGGCGCCGGTCAGCTCGGCGATCCGCCGGTTGGTGCCGGGTACGTCGGCGAGCCGCCGGATCGGCACCCGCGCCGAGCCCACGTACAACCCTCCACAGAGGACTTCGACGGGGATCTCGGGATACGCGGAAGCGATGTCCACCATGGTCTGAGCGAAGCCGTACGACCACGCGCAGTAGCCATCGAACACATAGGTGAGCCCTGGTACGTTCATCGGTCCCCCAACGACCTCAGACGCTGTGCCGGAGTACGGAGCGCGGGCCCGGAAAGATGATCAGGCCGGGAAAATTTCTCGTTTCCGTTCAGCCGGCGACGCCCGCCGTCCGTATCTGGGGGCATGACGGCGATGCTGGGCTACGACGATCCGGGTGGCCAGTACCACCCGCCCGGCCAGCGCTACGAGCCCTGGCCGGGGCCGCGCACGTACCCGCGGCACCGGGCCGACCTGCCCCCGGGCACGGTCTGGGACGAGACCCCGGCGGAGCGGCCCCGCCGCCGCGGGCCGGGGCGGCTGCTGCTCGCCGGCCTGCTCGTCGCCGCGTTCTCGGCCGCGTCGGGTGGCGCCGCCGGCTGGTACGCGTCGCTGTGGGCCAACGTCCAGACGCCGCGCCTCGCCGCGGACGCCGCGGTGCCGCAGGCGCTGGTCGGCGCCGCCGAGGAGGCGCTGCCCGGGGTGGTGTCGATCGAGGTGGTGGGTGACGAGGAGGCCTCGTCGGGCTCCGGGTTCGTCATCGACGACCAGGGCCACATCGTGACCAACAACCACGTCGTCGCCTCCGGCGGCCGGATCACCGTGGTCGGCCAGGACGGCGAGGAACGCGGCGCGCGGCTGGTCGGCCGGGTCGCCCGGACCGACATCGCGGTGTTGCAGGTGGGCGACGGCGCGGAGACGCTCCGGGCGCTCACCCTCGGCCGGAGCACGGACCTCAAGGTGGGCGAGCCGGTGCTGGCGGTCGGTTCGCCGCTCGGCCTCTCCGGCAGCGTCACCGCCGGCATCGTGAGCGCCGTCGACCGCCAGGTGCGGATGGGGAACGCGGGGCGGCAGTCGGCGGTACAGACCGACGCCTCGATCAACCCGGGCAACTCCGGCGGGCCGCTGGTCAACGCCCGTGGCCAGGTCGTCGGGGTGAACACCGCGATCGCCACCATCGACGGCAACGGCAACATCGGCATCGGCTTCGCCATCCCGATCGAGCGCGCCGCCCAAACCGCCCAAGAGATCATCGCCGCCGCGTAGTCTGCTCGCGTGGGAATCGTCTCTCCTGGGTTTCACGGGCGGCCGCGGGCGTCGGGGGTCACGCTGCCGCCGGGGCAATACCTGACCGAAGACTTTCCGGTCCTCTCCGCCGGCCCCACGCCCCGGGTGCCGATGGACCGCTGGGAGTTCGTGATCACGACGGAGACGTCCCGGGAGCACCGCTGGACCTGGGCCGACCTCATGGCGCTGCCCAGCGACACGCCGACCGTCGACATCCACTGCGTGACCAAGTGGTCCAAGCTCGGCACCAGCTGGCAGGGCGTCTCGCTCGACACGCTGATGTCCGATGTGGACACCGCCGCCGACTACGCGCTCGTCCACTCGTACGGCGGCTACACCACCAACCTCCCCCTCGCCGACCTGCTCGACGGGCAGGCCTGGGTGGCGTACCGGTTCGACGGCGAAGACCTGCACCCCGAGCACGGCGGCCCGGCCCGGCTGCTCGTCCCGCACCTGTACTTCTGGAAGTCGGCCAAGTGGGTGCGCGGCATCCAGCTGCGCTTCGACGACGAGCCCGGGTTCTGGGAGACGGCCGGCTACCACGACTACGGTGACCCGTGGCGCGAGCAGCGGTACCAGGGCGACTGACCTGGCGGGTCGGCCGGCTGGCGGAGGCCCGCGCCGAGACCCCGACCGCCCGCACGCTGGTGCTCGACGTGCCCGGCTGGCCCGGCCACCTTCCCGGGCAGCACGTCGACGTGCGGCTGACCGCCGACGACGGCTACAGCACCCAGCGCAGCTACTCGATCGCCGCCCCGGCCGACGGCGAGCGGGTCGAGCTCACCATCCAGGCGGTACCGGAGGGTGAGGTCTCCCCGTACCTGACCGAGGTCTTCTCCCCCGGCGACCCGGTGGAGGTGCGCGGCCCGGTCGGCGGGTGGTTCGTGTGGCGCCCCGCGGCCATGGACCCGGTGCTGCTGGTGGCGGGCGGCTCCGGCATCGTGCCGCTGATGGCGATGATCCGGGCGCGGCGGGCGGCCGGCAGCCGCGTCCCGTTCCGCCTGATCTACTCGGTGCGCACGCCCGGCGACGTCTACTACGGCGACGAGCTGCGCCGCCGGGCCCGCGACGACGCCGGCCTCGACGTCACGTTCGCGTACACGCGGGAGGTGCCCGAGGGTTGGCCGCACCCGCCGCGCCGGATCGGCGTCGCCGACGTCAACACCAACGGCTGGCCGCCCGCCCTCACCCCGGACTGCTACGTGTGCGGCCCGACCGGCTTCGTCGAGGCGGTGGCCGACATCCTCGTCGCGCTCGGCCACGAGCCCCGCCGGCTACGCACCGAGCGCTTCGGCCCGACTGGAGGCTGATGGGTGCGCCGCGCGTGCGCTTCGCTGCGACTGGAGGCTGACATGCGCTTCGCTCTGACTGGAGGTTGACATGACCGAACAGCTCGACCTCGGCCCGCACCTGGACGGCAACGCGCTCGCCGGGCCGCTGCGGGAGATCTTCGCCGTGGACGTCACGGCCGCGACCAGCCGCTGCGCCGCCTGCGGCCTGGCCGGCGCCCTGGCCGCCCTGCACGTCTACGCGAGCGCGAACGCGCCCGGCATGGTCGCCCGCTGCCCCGCCTGCGAGGAGGTGGTGCTGCGCGTGGTCCGCACCCCGGACGCCGCCTGGCTCGACCTGCGCGGCACGGTCGCACTCCGCATCCCGATGTGACGGCGTCCGGCCTCGGGGCCCCCTTCGCCGCCGGCCGTGACGCCGACGTCTACGACCTCGGCGGCGGCCGGGTGCTGCGGCGGTACCGGGACGGCGACGTCGACACCGCGCCGGAGGCCGCCGTCATGGCGCACGTGGCCACCCACGGGTACCCGGTGCCCACGGTGTACGCCACCCGCGGTCCGGACCTGGTGATGGACCGCCTCGACGGCCCGACGATGCTGGGCGCGTTCGTCGCCGGCACCCTCCCCGCCGAGGAGGGCGCGCGGATCCTCGCCGACCTGCACACCCGCCTGCACGCGCTGCCGCCACCGGCCGCCGCCCCGCCCGGCACCGCCGTCGTCCACCGCGACCTGCACCCCGAGAACGTCGTGCTGACCCCGCACGGCCCGTACGTGATCGACTGGCGCGACGCCCTCTGCGGCCCGCCCGACCTCGACCTGGCCATGACCGCGCTGATCTGCGCCGAGGTCGCCGTCGACCCCGCGCGGCAACTGGCCGAGGCGGCCCGCGCGCTGCTCGTGTCCTTCCTCGCGTACGCCGGCGGCCACCCCCTCGGCCAGCTCGACACGGCGGCCGGGATCCGCGCCGCCAATCCGACGCTCACCCCCACCGAGGTCGCCCGGGTGGACGAGGCCGGCGCCCTGGTCGTCCACAGCGCCCGGGACCTTCGCGACTGACCTCGCGGTCCCCGCCTGTGATCGAAGCTCCTCTCAAGTCGTTAGAACGACGTGAGAGGAGCTTCGATCACCCTGACTTAGGGGCGGCGCTACTTGCACCAGTCGCTGATCTTCGGGCCGGCGAGGCCGAAGAGCAGCGCGCCGTAGAACGCGATCG
This sequence comes from Phytohabitans maris, assembly GCF_031085175.1. Taxonomy (GTDB): domain Bacteria; phylum Actinomycetota; class Actinomycetes; order Mycobacteriales; family Micromonosporaceae; genus Phytohabitans; species Phytohabitans maris. The sequence continues at coordinate 10,217 of NZ_JAVHUY010000032.1, read as the reverse complement.
CCAGCCACGACTGCCCCGAGCCGACCCGGTCGGTGGCGGCGCCGACGATGACCAGCACGACGTTGGCGGCGCAGACCAGCATCGCCAGCACCCGGCCGCGGGCCCAGCCGGCGAAGACGCCCACGCCCGACACCACCTGCGCGGCGGCCAGCAGCACGGCGAACACCCCGGCCGCGACGACCTCGTCCTCCTCGCCGTGGGCGACCGCGTCCCGCACGAGCAGCACGCCGAGCACCGCGCCCAGCACCCCGAAGAGGACCAGCAGCACCGACACGACCCAGACCGACGCGGGCCGGCTGGCCGGCCGCTCCGGCTCGGGCCGCCGGTAACGCGGCCGCAGTGGCGGCTTGCGCCCGGCACCTCCGTCGTCAGCCATCGAGCACATGCTATCGGCTCGGATCTACTGTGGACCACACCCGCGCGTGCGGCTGGGCTGAGTGTCGGCCGGTGCCTTCGCCGGGTTGGTCGTCGCTGAGACCATGTCGAGCATCGCCTGCAGGAGCAATGGGTACGCCTACACCGCCAGATGGTCGTGCCGTAATTGTCGAGTTGGCAAAGACCTTCGACCTAGAGCGCGTACGTGAGCACCAGCGCCCCGTCGCCGCTGAACACGGCCCGACCTCGTGTCGAGCGGAGTGTGCTAACGTCTGCACCCGTGTTGGCTACCGGCTCCGCCCGGCTGCGTATAGACCCTCGCCAGGGTCTCGTCTGTCTCTAAGACTGGCCAGCTTCCGTCGCGGGATAGTTCGCCTCAGTCCACCTTTGTTCGGCACGGCGGTCGGCACGAGAGCGCCTTGCCCGCTGTATCCCGTGGATGACGAACTCGGCGTCGTCCTCGACCAGCGAGGCCACCTCCTCGTTTCGCCGTCACGCTCCTCGGATCACCCCAGGGCGTCTGTGGAACAGCTGGGGCGGAGGTCGACGGCTCGGCGAAACTGTCTGATTTCTGCCACGACACGGGCGTTCCTCAGGGGAGAGAATGCACCTGCGGATCTGTGCCCATAGTCGATGATGCCGAGGCGGCCCACGTGCACGTGGAGAAGACGGAACGTTCTGTCGGAGAGTTGATCGACCAGATAGGGCGTGCCGAGATCAAGCTGCCCGAACTGCAGCGTGATTTCGTTTGGAAGCCCACCCAGATCGCCAAGTTGATGGACTCGCTGTACCGGAGTTTTCCCTCCGGCTCGCTACTCTTCTGGCAGGCCGAGGACGCTCCGGTCGTCCGAGAAATGGCTATCACGGACGTCGCGGTCACACCGGTCCGGCCTCCGCTCTATCTGCTCGATGGGCAGCAGCGCCTGACATCCCTACATCGCGTGTTCGCTGACCACCCCGACGCACAGATCGTCTTCAACATCGAACGGGAAAGGTTCCAGAACCAGAGCGCGGCCACGCGGCAAGATCCACGCTGGATCAAACTGTCGGAGGTGCTGGATCCGAAGGCCAGCATGCTGAGGCTCACCAAGAGACTGATCGACGCAGGTAGCCAGCTTGAGGACACCGAGATCGAACAGCGTCTCGGGCGGATCCGGCAGTTTCGGGAGCACCGCTTCCACATGGAGATCCTCAAGGGGTTTCCATACGAGACGGTGGCTGAGATCTTCGTACGCGTCAACAGCGGCGGACGGCGTCTCGGGACCTTGGATCTCGCGATGGCAACCCTGTCAGCACGATGGCCAGGGGTGCTGGAAAAGCTCCAGGGTCAGGCCGACTACTGGCGTCGCCAAGGCTACGCCGATATCGACGTGAACTTTCTGTCGAGGGCGCTGGCCGGTGTGGTCCTTGGGGGCGGTCTGTCCGGGTGGTCCCATGGAAGGCTGGCGACGGCGTCGGACGAGGATCTCGATCAAGGATGGGCCACAGTGTGCCGCGGACTGAGACATGTCGCGGCGCTGCTACGCGCCAATCTAAAGCTCACTGGGTCTGGGCCGCTTCCCTCGATGCTCGCCCTGATCCCCCTTGTCGTGTTTCTCGGAGAACGGCCGGATGCCCCGCTTGACAAAGAACTGAGCGACGGTGTCATCTACTGGCTGCTAGTCGCCACTATGCAGGGCCGGTACGGCGGGTCCACCGACACGACCCTCAGCCGCGACATTCGCGCCGCTAGGCGCCCGGACCCGATGCAGGCGCTACTGGGCAATCTCGACCTCCTGACGAACACCCCTCAGGTGACCGTTCAGTCTCTCACGGGCCGAACGAAGGAGAGTCCCTATGCCTTTCTCAGCCTGCTCGCGGCCCAGCTCAACGGCGCGCGCGATTGGTGGTACGGGACGGAGATCCTGCCCGGAGCGGACGGCGACCGCAAGCTGGAGACACACCACGTACATCCAATGGCGACTCTCGACGGCCAGTACGACAAGACCGAGATCAATGACCTAGCAAACCTCGTCTTTATCTCTGGTCGAGCCAACCGCAGAATCGGCACAAAAACGCCGGCCGAGTACTTCCCACAGTTGGACGTTGAGGAGCTGACCGCTCATCTCATACCGCTCACCGAGACGCTTTGGAAACCGGAGGCGTACCCGGCCTTCCTCGAAGAGCGCCGGAGGTTGCTGGCGGCATCAATGAACCAACTACTCGCCCAGTTTCGGCCCACGTGGCTGGATCGGCTGCCGACGTCGCCAGCGGCACCGATAGACGGCTATGCGCTGTCCCTTGTGCTATACGCCAGCACCTGGGATCCGGGGCGGCTGCTCTTCACCGCCAGTGGTGACGGCATACGGTGGACCGGGTCAGCGGCGATGGCGGAATTCCAGCAGGCGATCACCGATGCAAGCGTCGTTGGCATCGACGGAGATGTCCGCATCGCTGGCGAGACCGTGCCAGTCCAGGTCGTAGAAGAGGCCATCCAGGTCCAGGTCGGACCGTTCCTGGTCACTGGAACACCCGATCAGTGGCGTCAAGTGATCGAGCGCGAGTCGACGCTTCCCCGACCGCTGTCAACGTTGCCGTCAGTCCCGGAGGCCCCGTGGCTCGGAGCGCCGCCGATTACGTTCCCTGTCACCAGCACAGAGTGAGGCCTAAGAGTCGTGACGCAGGCGTGGATCGTCCGGGCGGGCCGAAACGACGAGTACGAGGACGTCGCCTTCTCAGAAGACCTCATCGCTGTGGGCTGGCGACAAGTAGGTGACCTCTCGGAGCAGACCAAGATCAGCGACATCCGACGCCTCGTCGCGGAAGCGTACCGAAGCGTACAGCCGCAGACCCGAGACACCTATGCCCCACAGCTATGGGCCTTGCGTAGTTCCATGCGACGCGGCGACTTGGTCGTCCTGCTGCGGGCACGAGCACCCGAGGTTGCCGTTGGGGAAATCGTTGGGGACTATGTATACCGTCCCGACCTGCCGGCAAGCCATACCCGCCCCGTGCGATGGCTGCGGCGGGACGTCCGACTCAGTGAGATCGGCGCAGACCTGGCGACCGCGCCCGCACTCACGGCGATCTACCGGATCAGCAGGCCGGACGCGACGGATCGCCTTCTGTCTGTGAGCGGGTCAGTGGCGCCTGCGGATTTGCCGCCCCCGGGACGGAACGCGAAGGTGTCAGAAGTATCGGGCGAGTTTCGTGCGGCGGACAACCTCCGGCGAAACCTCAGTTACGCCCGCAGCCTGGCCACGGCAGGTTCCCATTTGGAACGGCTTGGCGTTACCGGTTTCGAGGTCAAGGATGTCTACCGCGCAGCCTGGGTGCAGGCTGTGGCGGCACTGGACCACTGGGTACGGCAGGAGATCCACGAGAGGATGCTCGCAATGGTGGGCGATCCTTCTCGGACGCGTCCCGAAAGTTATCGTCGGTTCGAGTTGCCTCTGGAAGCCGTGGAGGACGTCCAAGCTGGAAAGCGCACGCTACATGACGCTGTTGACGGACACCTGCGCAGCACGCTCGCATTCGCGACTTACCAGAATCCCGACAAGATCCGTGACGGCTTGCGCTTGGTCGCGGACGTAAGCAACCTGTGGCAACGAGTGGCCACCGTCCTGAGCGAACGCTCTGGCGACTCCAGTACATTCACAGGCGCGGAAATTAGGCGCCGCCTCGGCGATGCGGTGCGCCGCCGCAACAAGATCGCACACGAGTACGACGAGGACCCGGCCCAGAGTCCTGCCAAGCGGGACATCGACGCCGCGAGCACGATGCAGACGATCGACTGGATCGACCAGGTCGTGGAAGCCATCCTTATCGTGCTCGACCAGGGTTGATCACGCCAGGTACGCGCCGGTGCCGACCATCGCCGAACTCTGCCGAAAGCCGATCGTCCCTCGTACGATGTTCTGCTTAATGTCCGCCTTCCGCGTTCCCGCCTTGGAAACAGTGGGGCCGAGAGCCTTCGCGATTTCTTTGAGAACCGAGACCGTAAAGACCTTGTCGTTCTCTTCGAGGTACGCCTCGATTTCCTCCGTGGTATGGAGATCCCGGATGGTCTCCGCAACCCTCTCGACATCCACCTTCGCCTTGGAGCGGCTTCTGGTAGGAGTTGCCCCGGCCGCAGTTAGGGCAGGACGTGCGGTCAACTGCACCCGAACCCGGCCCTCGGCGAGGTCCGTTAGTTCCTCCTCGGTGAGCCGTCCGAGGGCCTGGAAGATCTGCTTCAGCGCGGACGCGGCTAGCGCGGCGGGATGACTCATAGGGCGTTCCCTTCGATCCAGTTCCTGAATTCGTCAACAAGCTGCCGCGTCTCCTGCCGCGCCGCACGCGGCGCCGAGCCGGCCAGCACCACCGGCACCCCGGACTCGGGTATGGCCGAGTACACTGCTTTGCGATCACGCACCAGAGTCGAGAATGTTGGCACGCCTAGCCCTCGGGTTTGGGCAATGTAAGTGGCGTGAGCCTCAATGGGCTCGTCCGACCTGAACGTGACCATGGTGAATACCACGGCGAAGCTCGGCTCTTTGATGATCCCGTCACCACCCTCTGCAGCGTGCTCGTTGTAGCGGCGCACCAGGCTGCGGGCCTGACCACCCAGATGATCGATACCGCGGGTGGAGAGGAAGTCAGGTCGGGTCGGAATCAACATGAAGTCGCTCGCTACTACAGCGTTCTTCGTCACCAAGTTGAAGTTGGGCGCACAGTCAATCAGCACGATGTCATAGTCGCCCACTCCCTCCGCCAGACCGTCCGCAAGCCGCTGGTGAACCTTGACGAATCGACGCGGTGGCACTTGACCGGAGCGGGGATCGAGCGCCGAAGCGAGCAACAGGTCGACGCTGAGCAGATCTAGGTGTGATGCGATGATGTCCAGCCAGCCACCTGACCCGCTGATCAGGTGCGCCACCCGGGGCGGTGTGGACACGAGACTTGCCAGGCTCGTCGGCGTACGGCCCTGACCCGCACTGTCGTACCACTGCTTGATGGTGCGCTTGTTGGCGAGATTCTCGTACCACTCCTCGGGCCGGAAGAAGGAGAAGGTGAGACTCGCCTGCGGGTCGAGATCGATAATGAGCACGCGAAGACCTCGCGCGGCCAGGCCAGCACCGATGTTAGCCGTGAGTGTGGTCTTACCTACGCCACCCTTGAAGTTGATGATTGAGATCACCTTCACGGCTCAGCTCCCCTTCACCGGCCGAGTCTCACTCCACAGCCATCAAATCACCGTTCGTTACGACCGTATGCGCCAACGCAACTGGCCGCATCACCCTTCGACCGGGAGCCTCGTGGCAATTTCAAAGAATAGCCATCCACCTAGACAAGTAGCCAAAAGAAGGCGGTGTCCGTTATCAGACATTGACAAGCCACCATCGTTGAGGGCTGGAGAGGGGTTGGGTAGCCCGCATCGCACCGGGAAGCTCCAGGCGTGTATGGAGGTGCTGGGTTGACTGGGCAGTAACATACGGCGGAGGGTGCGCGACGAGGCGGGAGGCGACCGGGTGGAGCGTCGGCTGGAGGGGAAGGTCGCGCTGGTCACCGGCGCGAGCCGGGGCATCGGGTACGCGGTGGCGCAGCGGCTCGTCGCGGAGGGCGCGCGGGTCTGCGTGACCGCCCGCAACGCCGAGCCGCTCCTCGAGGCGGCCACCGCGCTCGGCGGCCCGGAGCGGGCGATCGCGGTCGCCGGCAAGGCGGACGACCCGGAGCACCAGGCCGAGGCCGTGGTGCGGGCGGTGGAGTCGTTCGGAAGCCTGGACATCCTGGTCAACAACACCGGCATCAACCCCACGTTCGGCCCGCTGCTGGAGACCGACCCGGGCGCGGTGCGCAAGATCTTCGAGGTGAACGTCTTCGCCGCGCTCGGCTGGGTCCGCCACGTGTACGACGCCTGGCTGGGCAAGAACGGCGGCGCGATCGTCAACATGTCGTCGATCGCCGGGCTCGGCGCGGCACCCGGCCTCGGCGCGTACGCGGCGAGCAAGGCCGCCCTCGTCCAGGTCACCGCCCAGCTCGCGGTCGAGCTCGCGCCCGCGGTACGGGTCAACGCCGTGGCGCCGGCCGTGGTGAAGACGCGGTTCGCGACCGCGCTCTTCGCCGGGCGGGAGGAGGAGGTGGCCGCCGGCTACCCGCTGGGGCGGCTGGGCGACCCGACCGACGTGGCCGGCGCGGTGGCGTTCCTCGCCTCGCCGGACGCCGCCTGGATCACCGGGCAGACGCTGGTGGTCGACGGCGGCCTCACCCTGCTGGGCAACCTGTGACCAAGCCGCCGCCGAACGGGCAACCGGTGACCAAGCCGCCACCACCGCCGAGCGGGCACCCGGCGACCGAGCCGCCGGGGCTCGACGTCGCGCGGCTGCGGGCGTACCTCGATGGGGAGCATCCCGGGCTGCGCGAGGGCGACCTGCGCGCGGAGCTGATCCCGGGCGGCCGTTCCAACCTCACGTACACGTTGCGGGACGCCACCCACACCTGGGTCCTGCGCCGCCCGCCGCTCGGGCACGTGTTGCGCACCGCGCACGACATGGCCCGCGAGCACCGGGTGATCAGCGCGCTCGCCCCCACCGCCGTACCCGTGCCCGGCACGGTGCTGCTCTGTGCGGACCCGGAGGTGATCGGCGCGCCCTTCTACGTCATGGAGTACGTCGACGGCACCGTCTACCGCACCGCCGAGCAGACCGCGACACTGGGCGAGGAGCGGGCGCGCACCCTCGCGTACACGCTGGTCGACGTCCTCGCCGACCTCCACGAGGTCGACCCGGCCGCGGTGGGGCTGGGCGACTTCGGGCATCCGGCCGGCTACCTGGCGCGGCAGGTGCGCCGCTGGAAGGGGCAGCTCGACGCCTCCCGCAGCCGCGACCTGCCCGGCATCGACGAGTTGCACGCCCGCCTCGCCGGGAAGGTGCCGCCGGAGAGCGGCGCGGGCGTGGTGCACGGCGACTACCGCCTCGACAACGTGGTCGTGGACGCGGGCGGCCACGTCGCCGCCGTACTCGACTGGGAGATGGCCACCCTCGGCGACCCGCTCGCCGACCTCGGCCTGCTCGTCGTCTACTGGGACGGGCTGGCCCGCATCGGCGGCAACGCGGTGGCCACCGCGGTCAACCCGGCCGCCGGCTTCCCGCCCGGCCGCGCGCTCGCCGCCCGCTACGCGGAGCGGCGCGGCGCCGACCTCACCCACCTGCCGTGGTACACCGCGTTCGGCTTCTTCAAGCTCGCCGTCATCGCCGAGGGCATCCACTACCGCTTCACTCGCGGCCAGACCGTCGGCGCCGGCTTCGAGCGGCTCGGCCAGATCGTCCAACCCCTGGTCGCGTACGGCCACGCCACGCTCTCGGAGGAGGCCTGATGGACTTCGGGTACGACGACAAGACCGAAGAGCTGCGCGCACGTCTACTGTCCTTCATGGACGATCACGTGTACCCGGCCGAGGCGCTCCTCGATGAGCAGGAGGCCGCTGGTCCACAGTGGACTACTCCGCCCATTGTGGAGGAACTGAAGGCGCGGGCCCGCGAACGCGGCCTCTGGAACCTCTTCCTCCCGTCGATCGGCCTCACCAACCTGCAGTACGCGCCGCTCGCCGAGATCACCGGCCACAGCCCGCTGCTCGCCCCCGAGGCGCTCAACTGCTCGGCCCCGGACACCGGCAACATGGAACTGCTCGCCGAGTTCGGCAGCCCGGCGCAGCGGGAGCGGTGGCTGGAGCCGTTGCTGGACGGGCGGATCCGCTCCGCGTTCTGCATGACCGAGCCCGAGGTGGCCTCCTCCGACGCCACCAACATCGCCACCAGCATCGCCCGCGACGGCGACGACTACGTCGTGAACGGCCGCAAGTGGTGGTCCACCGGCGCGATGAACCCCCGCTGCGAGATCCTCGTGGTCATGGGCCGCACGGACCCGGCGGCGCCGCGGCACCGCCAGCAGAGCATGATCCTGGTACCCCGCGACACCCCCGGCGTCACCGTGCGGCGCGGCATGACAGTCTTCGGGTACGACGACGGGGGTCACGGCGGCCACGCGGAGATCTCCTTCGACGACGTACGCGTACCCGCCTCGAATCTGATCGCCGGCGAGGGTGACGGCTTCGCGATCGCCCAGGCGCGGCTCGGTCCCGGCCGGATCCACCACTGCATGCGGCTGATCGGCATGGCCGAACGGGCGTTGGCCCTGATGTGCGGGCGGGCGAGCAGGCGCGTGGCGTTCGGGCGGCCGATCGCGGAGCACGGCGTGGTGGCCGACTGGATCGCCGAGTCCCGGGTACGGATCGAGCAGGCCCGCCTCCTGGTCCTGAAGACCGCGTGGCTGATGGACACCGCCGGCAACAAGGCCGCGCACGCCGAGATCCAGGCCATCAAGATCGTGACGCCGGCGATGGCGGAATGGGTGCTCGACAAGGCGATCCAGGCCCACGGCGGTGGCGGGGTCAGCCAGGACTTCCCGCTCGCCCGCCTGTGGACCGCCGCCCGCACCCTCCGCCTCGCCGACGGCCCCGACGAGGTACACCGGGCCGCTCTCGCCCGCCGCGAGCTACGCCGCCACCGCCCGTCACCGGTGTCGCCGCCCCCCGCCTGACCACCCGCCGCCTCGCCGCCCGTCCCGCGATCTGCCGCCGGTCGGCGCGTCGCCGGCCCTTCGCTGGGCGCGCCGCGCCCGTCCCCGACGCCGCCGGCGAGGGGCCCCGGTCGCGGATGGGGCGATGTCCCCGACATTGCCCCATCCACCGCCTCCGAGTGGGCGATGTCCCCGACATTGCCCACTCGCCGACGAGATCCGCGGCGTTGGTCCGCGCGGGTGGGTATGCGCTCCAGGCCGTCACGACCGCCGGCGTCACGGAGGCGGGGGCGCACGTGGGGTCGGGCCGGACGGAGGGGTTGGGGGGTGCGGGCGTGCGGCACTATGAGGGGATGTCGAGCGCAGCAGCACCGAGCGGTGGGGTGTCGGAGTGGACCGCCGCGCTCGGCACGGGGATCCCGGGCTCGCGGTCGGCCAACTCCCCCGACCGGCGGCTGCCCCGGGGGCGGCACGACCTGCCGCGCGAGTTCGTCGCCCGCACCCAGCGAGACCGGCTCATCGACGCGATGGCGCGCACCGTCGCGGAGAAGGGATACGTGGGCACCTCCCTCGGCGACGTCTGCGCGGCGGCCGGGGTCTCCACGCGGGCGTACTACCAGCACTTTCCGGACAAGGAGACGTGCTTCCTCGCGGCGTTCGAGCTCGGTGTGGAGCTGCTGCAAAAGAGCGTCGCCGTGGCGTACGGGCAGCCGGGGCGGTGGCCGGAGCGGATGCGGCGTGGGCTCGGCACGTTGCTGCACATCCTCGCGGCCGAGCCGGCGTTCGCCTCGCTCGCGGTCGTCGAGGTGCTGGCCGCCGGCCCCAAGGCGCTCGCCTGCCGGCGGCAGCTGCTCGCCAGCTACCTGGGCTTCTTCGCCGAGGCGCCGCGCCGCGCCGGCCAGCCGGAGGTACCCCGGGTGGCGGTGGAGGCGGTCATCGCCGGCGTCTACGGGGTGATCTTCGACCACGTCTCGACCGGGCGGGCGGCGGAGCTGCCGGGCCGGCTGCCGGAGCTGAGCTATGTGGTGCTCGCACCGTTCGTCGGCCCGAAGGCGGCCGCCGCGGCGGCGGGCCTGCCCGAGAGCGAGTGAGGGGGCAGCCGACCCGAGGGCACCAGCGGCGCAGACCCGCACCCCGGCGGCTTGCCGACCAGCGAGCAAGGGCCGAAGGCCGCCGCGGCGACGGGCCCTGCCGCTCGGCGTGTGAAAGGGCGGACCAACCGAAAGGCGGCGGGCCCGCCCTTCAGCCACATCAGTGCGGTGGCCACCAACGTTCACCGGGTGACCGGCGGCCTTCGGCCGCTGGTC
>NZ_JAVHUY010000031.1 GCF_031085175.1 Phytohabitans maris | reverse complement strand
CAGCAGCGACAACACGATGAACGCGACCATCACAAACCAGTGCGCCGCCCCCACCACCGACCACTTCAACATCCGGGTATGCCCGAACGTCTCCGCCAACATCCGCCTCAACCGCACCGACTTACCAGCAAACCGGGACGGATCAGGCTGACCCAACCGGATCACCGCCACCATCCGCCACACCGCACGCACAGCCAACACCACCGCAACCACGGTTACCGCCGCTGCCACGAACGTCGTCACGACCCGGATGCCCACGATAGTTTTCATAACATCAAACTGTTTGCGGCGCCAGCGTTGACCGGCCGCCGGTCCGGAATTAGTTTGATGCTTAGCTAACGATCGGTGGAAGGGGTGGTGGCGTGGTCGGCTCCCCACGCTTCGGCGACATCGAAGAGGTGACCGCGCTCCTCAAGGGCGCCGGCTACCTGGCGACCCCGGCCATCGCCGGCACCGTCTACCTCGGCGACCGGCTGGCCAAGCCGATCCTCGTCGAAGGGCCGGCCGGCACCGGCAAGACCGAGCTGGCCCGGAGCGTGGCGAGCATGACCGGCACCCGGCTGATCCGGCTCCAGTGCTACGAGGGGCTGGACGAGGCCAAGGCGCTGTACGAGTGGGACTACCGCAAGCAGCTGCTGCACCTGCAGGCTCGCGGCGACGGCGTGGACGAGGGCGACCTGTTCGCCGAGCGCTTCCTGCTCGCCCGGCCGCTGCTGGAGGCGATCCGCGCGGACGATCCGGTGGTGCTGCTCGTCGACGAGGTCGACCGGCTCGACGTGGAGACCGAGGCGCTGCTGCTGGAGGTCCTCTCCGACTACCAGGTCTCCATCCCCGAGCTGGGCACGGTCACCGCCCGCCAGGTACCGCTGGTGTTCCTCACCTCCAACAGCAGCCGCGACCTCTCCGAGGCCCTGAAGCGCCGCTGCCTGTACCTCTTCCTCGACTACCCGACCCAGGAGCGGGAGAAGGAGATCGTGCTCAGCCGGGTGCCGGGCCTCTCCGAGCGGCTGGCCGACCAGCTCACCCGGGTGGTCCGGTCGCTGCGCGGCCTCGACCTCAAAAAGCGCCCCTCGGTCTCGGAGACGCTCGACTGGGCCCGCACGCTGCTGCTGCTCGGCGCCGACGGGATCGACCCGCGGGTGCTCCAGGAGACGCTCCAGGTGCTGCTCAAGTACCAGAGCGACATCGCCACCGCGACCGGTTCGCTCGGCGAGCTGGCACCGTGAAAGCACCACCGGTCGTGCTGGTGCACGGGTTCGCGTCGTCGCCCGCGCACAACTGGGGCGCGACCGGATGGCTCGACCTGCTCGCCGAGGACGGGCGCACCGCCGTACCGCTGACGCTGCCCGGCCACGCGCCCGGCGCGCCGACCGACCCGGCGGCCTACGCGGACGTACCCGGTCAGGTGGCCGCGCACATCGCCGGGTTGGTCGACGCCATCGGCTTCTCCGCCGGCGCGGAGGTGCTGCTCGCGGTGGCGGCGGCGAGCCCGCACCGCTTCCGCCGGCTGGCCCTGCTCGGCGCGGGACCGTCCATGGTGGAGGCGGCGGGTGACGGCTCGGCGGTCGCCGCCGCGCTGCTCGCTCCGGACGAGCCGGACGACGCCGTGGCCCGGCCGCTGCGGCGGATGGCAGCGGCGCTGGGGCACGACCCCGCCGCACTGGCCGCGTTCATCCGGCGGCCCCGGCGCCCGCTGGGGTTCGCCGCCCTGGCCCGGATCGCCTGCCCGGTGCTCGTCGTCATCGGTGACCGCGACTTCGTCGGCCCGGCCGACCCGCTCGTCGCCGCGCTGCCGGACGCGCGGCTCGTGGTGCTGCCCGGGCTCGACCACTACGGCACGACCGCCGACCCGCGCGCGGTCGAGGCCGTGCTGCGGTTCCTGGGCGGCGGCGATGCTTGACCTCCTCGCCGGCCTCGTACGCGAGCTGCGCGCCGTCGGCATCCCGGTCTCGCCGACCGAGCACATCGACGCGGCCCGGGCGCTCGGGCACGTGCCCGTCACCGACCGGCCGGCGGTGCGGGCCGCGCTCGCCGCCACGCTAGTGAAGAGCCAGGACCATGTGGCCGCGTTCGAGACGGTGTTCGGGCTCTACTTCACGGCCGGGCCGGCGCCCGGCTTCGACGGGCTGGACGCGGACTCCCTCGACGGCCTGCTGCACCGGGCGCTGCGCGACCGCGACCGGCTCACCCTCCGCGCGCTCGCCGCCCAGCTGGTCACCCGGTACGCGGGGATGGAGCCGGGCCGCCCGGTCGCCGGCACGTTCTATCTGGTCAAGACGCTGCGGCAGGTCGACCTGGACGGCCTGCGCGACCGGCTCGTGGCGGAGGCGAGCGCGGGCGCGAGCCCGCTGGACGCGCGGCTGGCCGCCGAGGAGTACACCGCGCGGACAGCGGAGTTTCGCACCGAGGTGGAGGACGAGATCCGCCGCCGGCTGGTCGCCGACCGGGGTGCCGAGGCGGTCGCCCGCACGCTGCGGCGGCCGCTGCCCGAAGACGTCGACTTCCTGCGCGCCTCCCGGGCGGAGGTGGCCGCGCTGCGCGACACGGTACGGCCGCTGGCCCGCAAGCTCAGCGCCCGCCTCGCCCGCCGCCGGCGCGGCCACCGGACCGGGCCACTCGACTTCCGGCGGACCGCGCGGCGGTCGATGTCCACCGGCGGTACCCCGATGGAGCCGGTCTTCCGGCGGCCGCATCCGGCCCGCCCGGAGCTGATGGTGGTCGCCGACATCTCGGGGTCGGTCTCCGCGTTCGCGGCGTTCACGCTCCAGCTGGTCGACGCGCTCCGCTCCGAGTTCGCGAAGGTGCGCAGCTTCGTCTTCGTCGACGGGGTGGAGGAGATCACCGACCTGCTGCGCACCGCCGAGGACCTGACCGAGGTGACCCGTACGCTCAACGGCGGCTCGTCGGCGGTCTGGCTGGACGGGCGCTCGGACTACGGGCACGCGCTCGCCACCTTCGCCGAGCGGTGGGGGCCGCAGGTGAAGAGCCGCAGCACCGTCATCGTGCTCGGCGACGCCCGCAACAACTACCACGCGCCGCGCGTGGAGAGCCTCGCCGCCGTGGCCGCCCGGGCCCGCCACCTCTACTGGCTCAACCCCGAGCCGGAGACCGCCTGGGACGACGGCGACTCCGTCATCGGCCAGTACGCCGCCCACTGCGACGGCGTCTTCGAATGCCGCAACCTGCGCCAGCTGAAGGCCTTCGTGGAGCGGCTTGACTGACCCGGCTCCCGAGTAGAAAGTTGGGAAACTATGGAACAATCATTCGAGCTGCGGCGCAACGACTACAGCCTGAGCGACGACCAGGAGGCCGTGCGGCAGGCCTTCGCCGAGTTCTTCGGCCAGGAGTGCCCGACGACCAGGGTGCGGGCCGCCGAGCCGCTCGGCCACGACGAGGCGCTCTGGCACCAGCTGGCCAAGCTCGGCGCGGTCTCCATGGCGCTGCCCGAGCCGGCCGGCGGCGACGGCGCCACCCTCGTCGACCTGCTCCTGGTCGCCGAGGAGTACGGCCGAGCGCTCGCCCCGGTGCCGCTGGTCGAAGCGGCGGTGACCGCCCGGCTGCTCGCCACCTGCCCCGGACCGGGCACCGGGCGCTGGCTCGCCGGAAACGCCGAGGGCACCGAGCTGACCACGCTCGCCCTGCACCCGGTGCGGCCCGGCGCCCCGCAGCTCGTACCGGGCGGCGCGGTCGCCCGGGCGGTGGTCGGCCTCGCCGGCGACGACCTCGTACTCGTCACCGCCGCCGAGCCGCCGCGGCTGGCGCCCAACCAGGGGACCGCACCGCTGGCCTGGTGGGACCTGTCCGGCCCGAGCCGCCAGGTGCTCGCCACCGGCGACGCGGCCCGCGGCGCGTACCGGCGGGCGCTGGCCGAGTGGAAGGTGCTCACCGCCGGCGCGCTGGCCGGCCTCGCCGACGCGGTGAAGCGGCTGGGCGCCGAGTTCACCAAGACGCGGTACACGATGGGCGTCCCCATCGGCTCGTTGCAGGGCGTCGCCCACCCGCTCGCCGATGTGGAGATCGCCGTCGCCGGCGCCCGCAACCTGACCCGCAAGGCGGCCTGGTTTCTGGAGCACGAGCCGGACGCCCGGCCGGAGCTGGTGCCGATGGCGTTCGCCGAGGCGGCCCGGGCGGCCACCACCGCGGCCGCGGTCGGGCTGCACGTGCAGGGCGGATTCGGCTTCACGCTGGAGTCCGACGTCACGCTCCACTTCCGGCGCGCCAAGGGGTGGAGCGTCCTCGCCGGCGACCCCCGCGCCGAGCTCCTGGCCATCGGCGACCGGCTGGCCGCCACCGTACACTGAGGAGACACTGTGGACTTTTCCGCCGTCGTGCTCGACGACGAGCTCGAAGCGTTCGCCGCCGAGGTGCGCGAGTTCGTCGCCGCACACGTCACCGACGAGGTGCGCGCGGAGGAGCGGCGCACCGGCAGCGGGTTCAACCTCGCGCTGCACAAGGCGATGGGCGCCAAGGGCTGGATCGTGCCGAGGCTGGACCGCGCCCGCCTGCGCATCCTGGAGCTGGCGCTGGAGGCCGCCGACGCGCCCCTCATCACGCTCAGCACCACCCGGCTCGTGCTCTCCGCCGTCGAGCGGTACGCCGCCGCCGACCTCCGCGCCGAACTGCTCCCCAAGGTGCTCGCCGGGGACGTGCGGTTCTGCCTCGGCTACACCGAACCGGACGGCGGCTCCGACATCGCCGCGGCCAAGACCCGGGCGGTGCGGGACGGCGACGAGTGGGTCGTCAACGGGCAGAAGGTCTTCACCACCGGCGCGCAGAACTGCCAGTACACCTTCCTCATCACCCGGACCGACCCGAGTGTGCCCAAACACAAAGGCTTGACGATGTTTCTGCTGCCGCTGGAGACTCCGGGCGTGGAGATCGGCCCGATCCACACCGTGGGTGGCGAGCGCACCAACGTGGTGTACTACGGCGACGTGCGCGTTCCCGACCGTTACCGGCTCGGCCCGGTCAACGGCGGGTGGGCCGTGCTGCGCGGGCCGCTCGACGAGGAGCACTTCGGCGCCGGGCACACCGACGGGCTGGCCGACCTCAACATCGGCTCCAGTTGGGCGCGGCTCCAGCGGCGCGGCCTGGCGGCGGCGGTGCGCTGGGCCCGCACGGCGCGCCGGCCGGACGGCTCCCACCCGATCGACGACCCGACCGTACGGGTGCGGCTGGGGCGGATCGCGCTCGACGTGGAGGCCGCGCTCGGCACGCCCGGCCCGATGGGTCGGGTCCGCGTCTCCGAGACGCTGATCCGCGGCTCAGCCGACCTGGTCGACCTGGTCGGGCCGGAGGCGCTGCTGCCGCAGGGCACGGAGGGGTGCTGGGAGGACGGGATCCTCGACTACGCGCACCGCTTCGCCCAGGGCACCGCCATCTACGGCGGTACGACCGAGGTGTTCCGCAACATCATCGCGCAGCACGTGCTGGGCCTGCCCCGCCCGGTGCTGCCGGGGAGCAAGGCGCTGGTGGGCGCCGGCACGGCGCGCTGAGCATGGGCGGGGCGCGGGCGTGGCTGCCGGTGGCCGCGCTCGCGTTCGGCGGGTTCGCCGTCTCGCTCGTCCACACGCTGGTCGTGCCGCTGCTGCCGCTGCTGCCCGGGCTGCTGCACGCCTCCGCCGCGGAGGTCTCCTGGCTGGTCACCGCCACCCTGCTCGCCTCCGCGATCGCCACGCCGCTGCTGGGGCGGCTCGGCGACCAGTTCGGCAAGCGGCGGATGCTGCTGGTGGCGCTCGCCCTGCTGGTCGCCGGCTCGGTGCTCTGCGCGCTGACCGGCGACCTGACCACGATGATCGTCGGGCGGGCGCTGCAGGGCTGCGCGACCGCGGTGATCCCGCTCGGCATCAGCATCATCGGCACCACCCTGCCGCCCGAGCGCCGCCCCGCCGGCATCGCGCTGGTGAGCGCCACGCTCGGCATCGGCGGCGCGATCGGCCTGCCCGCCTCCGGCCTGGTCGTCGGGCACGCCGACTTCCGCCTGCTCTTCTGGGCCTGCGCCGCCGCCGGCGTGCTCGCCGCCGTGGCGGTCCTGACGCTGGTACCGGCACCGCCGGGCGGCGGCGGCCGGGTGGACGTACCGGGCGCGGTGCTGCTCGCGGTGGTGCTCTGCGCGCTGATGCTCCCCCTCGCCAACGGTGGCACCTGGGGCTGGACGAGCGCCCGCACGCTCGGCCTCGGCGCGCTCTTCGCGGTGAGCTCGGTGCTCTTCGTCCGGTACCAGCTGCTGCGCCACTCGCCGCTCGTCGACATCCGCGCGGTCCGCCGCCGCCCGATCCTGCTCACCAACGTGGTCTCCGTGCTGGTCGGCTTCGCCCTGTACGTCAACTTCCTCAGCACCGCGACCTATGTGGAGGCACCCTTCGAGACCGGGTACGGCTTCGGCGTCTCCGCCGTCGTCGGCGGCCTCTGCATGCTCCCCGGCGGCATCACGATGCTGGTGCTGTCACCGGTCTCCGCCCGCCTCATCTCCCGCCGCGGCGCCCGCCTCACGCTCATCTACGGCAGCGCCGTCATCGCGGCCGGCTTCCTGCTCCGCATGGTCCTCACCGAGCGGCTGTGGCAGGTCCTGCTCGGCGCGACGGTCGCCTCGGCGGGGGCCGCCGTGGCGTACGCGGCGATGCCGGCGATGATCCTCGACGTCAGCGCCGAACACGAGGCGGCCGCCGCCACCAGCCTCAACACCCTCGCCCGCGGCATCGGTACCTCGCTGGCGAGCGCCTCGGCGACGGCGCTGCTGGCGACCGTGACGGTGGTCGTGGGCGGCACGGTCTTCCCGGCCCGCGAGGCGTTCCTGGTCTTCTTCGCCGCCGGCGCCGTGACCGCCGCGCTCGCCGTCTTCATCGCGACCGCCGGCCTCAACCCGGCCCGCTAAGCGAGCCTCGCCGACTACCCCGCCCTCCGCTGTCGGGGCGTGCGTGTGCGGTGCTCTGGAGTCTGTCGTGCAGATCTAGAACGTTTAGGGCTCTATATCCGCCCTAAACGTTCTAGATCTGCTTTCGGGGCCGGGCGCCGGGCGCGTCGCAGCGTTTTTCAGACAGATGTTTGCCCCGGTCCGTCTCAGTTGTGGACCGTTTGCTCCCGCGGGCAACGCTGCGGCCGGCGGCGAGCTGGCGCTCGCCGGGATCCCCGGCCTCCGCTGCCGGTCGCGCGGGGCAAGCCCACCCCCCCGGGGCCCCGCGCGACGGTCTGGACCATCGCGGACGTCGCGGTAGCTCATCCGCTATTCGACGGTTCGAAAACCCTCTAACATGGGCGCATGCGCGACTACACTTACCTCGGCTACGAGACCATGGGCCCGATCGCCCGCATCACGCTCGACCGGCCGGAGGCCCGCAACGCCCAGAACCGCGGGCTGCTCGTCGAGCTCGACGACGCCTTCCTCGCCGCCGAGGCGGACGACGCGGTGCGGGTGGTCGTCCTCCGGGGTGCCGGCCCGGTCTTCTCCGCCGGGCACGACATGGGTACGGCGACGGCCCGAACCGAGTGGGAGCCCGGGCCCGGCCAGCACCCGACCCGCCGCGTGAATGGTGGCACCCGTCCGGCCGCCGAGGGGCGCACGCTCCAGGAGTGGCACTACTTCTTCCGCAACACCTTGCGCTGGCGTGACCTGCGCAAGATCACCATCGCCCAGGTGCACGGCAAGGTGTACGCGGCCGGCCTCATGCTGGCCTGGGCCTGCGACCTCATCGTCGCGGCGGAGGGGACCGAGTTCGCCGACGTGGTCGGCACCCGGCTGGGCATGTGCGGGGTGGAGTACTTCGCCCATCCGTGGGAGTTCGGCCCGCGCAAGGCGAAGGAGTTGCTGCTGACCGGCGACTCCATCGACGCGGCGGAGGCGCACCGGCTCGGCATGGTGAGCAAGGTCTTCCCGGCCGGCGACCTCGACGCCCGGACGGTCGAGTTCGCCCGGCGGGTCGCCCGGGTCGACCCGATGGCCGCGCTGCTGGTGAAGGAGTCGGTGAACCAGAGCGTCGACAACATGGGCTTTCACAACGCGCTGAACGCCTGCTTCACCATCCACGAGCTGAACCACGCGCACTGGGCCGAGCGCACCGGCGGGATCCCGGTGGGCACCCCGGAGCTCGGCGTGCCCGCCTGGCACGAGGCGCCACCGGTGCGTCAGGCCACAGTAGACACCCCGTGAACGGCGCTCCACGCGTCCCGCGGGCCGTCCTGGTTGACCACCCGGCCGAGTGCCGCCAGGTGCAGCAGGTGGGCGTACGTCTCGCCGACCGCGAACTGCCGCAGCACCGGACCGAGCGCCGACCACGGGCGGGACCAGGAGAGCGTGGCGGCGACCGCCCAGGTGCTCGCGCCCGGGTCGGCGCGCACCGCCGCCTCCGCCTCGGCCAGCCGCGTGCGGTGGTGGGCCAGCAACGCCTCCCGCCGGGCGGCCAGCCCGGTGAACCGGTACTCGTGGGCGGGGAGCACCTCGCCGGGCTCGGCGTGGTCCACAGTGGAGAGCGAGGAGAGGAAGTCGCCCAGCGGGTCGCCGGCGCCGCCCGGCGGCACTGAGATGTTTGGGCTGATCCGGGGGAGCACGTGGTCGCCGGTAAACATCACGTCCCGCTCCTCGTCCACGAAGCAGAGGTGGCCGGGCGTGTGGCCGGGCGTCCACACCGCGCGGATCGCGGCCGGGGCGGGGAGCGGGCGGTCGCCGTGCTCGACGAGCAGGTCCGGCCGGGCCAGCGCCTCGAACGCCGCCCGCCAGCCCGCCATCCGCTCGATCTGCTCGGCGGCGTCGGCCCGCGAGGCGCCGCGCCTGGTGAGCCAGCCCACCACGCTCTCCGCCCGGCCCGGCGGCAGGGTCAGCGTGGCCGCCTCGGCCGGGTGCATCCCGACCGCGGCGCCGGAGACCTCGCGGATCCGGGCGGCGAGGCCCAGGTGGTCCATGTGCGCGTGGGTCACCAGGACGAACCGGACGTCGGTGACGGCGTATCCGATGCCGGCCAGCCCGTCCGTCAGCGAACGCCAG
The DNA here is from genome assembly GCF_031085175.1 of Phytohabitans maris. Taxonomy (GTDB): domain Bacteria; phylum Actinomycetota; class Actinomycetes; order Mycobacteriales; family Micromonosporaceae; genus Phytohabitans; species Phytohabitans maris. The sequence continues at coordinate 107,873 of NZ_JAVHUY010000031.1, read as the reverse complement.
GAGGTCTCGGCCGCCCACCCGGCGTCCACGAGCGCGAGGCCGCGTGCCAGCCGTACGGCGTACACGAGCGTGTAGCGCAGCGGGTTGTCCGGGATCGGCACCGGCACCGACCAGAGCCCGGGGCGTACCTGCTCCACCGGGGGAAGCTCGCGGGTGGCCCAGGCCCGCTGCTGCAGGACGCCGGTCACCTTCATCCGGCCGGCGATCCGCTCGGGCCGGCACCGCTGGCGATCACGACGACAGCGTAGTGCCGCGGCGCGATCGTCGTGCCACCTGTCGGTGTGAGGAGTGACATGGCCCCCTCCGGTTCGGCTTGACTCACGCTAACATCACGTCGATAGTTTGAGAAATAACGAACCGATCTGGGAGGGTGCATGTCACAGCGCCGTTTCGGCGACCACGTCACGCTCGAGGTGGACGCCGGCGTCGGCACGCTCCGCCTGGACCGCCCGCCGATGAACGCCCTCGACGTCGACACCCAGGAGGCGATCCGGGCCGCCGCGACCGCCGCCGCCGACGATCCCGAGGTGGCCGCCGTCGTGCTCTGGGGCGGGGAAAGGGTCTTCGCCGCCGGGGCGGACATCAAGCAGATGAACGCGATGGGGTACCCGGAAATGGTCGTGCACGCCCGCCGCCTCCAGGCGGCGATGAGCGCGGTCGCCGCCATCCCGAAGCCGGTCTGCGCCGCCGTCACCGGGTACGCGCTCGGCGGCGGCCTGGAGCTGGCTCTCTGCGCGGACGTCCGGTTCTGCGCGGCGGACGCGCGGCTCGGCCAGCCGGAGATCAAGCTCGGCATCATCCCCGGCGCGGGCGGCACGCAGCGGCTGGCCCGGCTCGTGGGTCCGGCGCGCACCAAGGACATCGTCTACACCGGACGCTTCGTCGCCGCGGACGAGGCGCTCGCGATCGGGCTGGTCGACCGGGTCACACCGGCCGCCGACGTGTACCCGGTGGCTCGCGAGTGGGCGGCGGGCTTCGCCGGCGGGCCGGCGCTCGCCCTCCGCGCGGCCAAGGCGGCGGTCGACCGCGGCCTCGACGTCGACCTCGACACCGGCCTGGAGATCGAGAGCCAGCACTTCGCCGGGCTCTTCGCCACCGAGGACCGCGGCCGCGGCATGACCTCGTTCATCGAGAACGGCCCCGGGCGGGCCACGTTCGTCGGCCGGTAAGGGGAGGGGTGAGCGGGCGTGTACGGCGACATCGCACGGCGGCGTGGAGCGAGTGACCGGGAGGTGGCGGTGCCATGAGGACAGTCGTACTGGCCAAATACGTGCCGGACGCCACCGCGGACCGCCGCTTCGACCCGGCCGACCACACGACGGTACGGGACGACATCGAGAGCCGGCTCAGCGAGCTCGACGAGTACGCCGTCGAGCAGGCCGTCCGCCTGAGCGAACAGTCAGGCGGCGAGGTGCTCGTGGTGCTGATGGGGCCCGGCGGGGCGGCGGACGCCGCGCTGCGGGCGCTCCAGATGGGCGCCACCGCCGCGGTGCACGTGCGGGACGCCGCGCTGCGCGGTACGGACGCCGCCGGCACCGCGCTGGTGCTCGCCGCCGCGGTCGGCCGCGCCGGCGGCGCCGACCTGGTGCTGACCGGGATGGCCAGCACCGACGCGGGTACCGGCCTGGTGCCGGCGATGGTGGCGCACCGGCTGGGGCTTCCCTTCGTCGGCTACGTCGACGAGCTGGACGTCGCCGGCGGCACCGCCACGGGAGCCCGGGAGACCGAGGCGTTCCGGGAGCGTTTCGAGGTGGCGCTGCCGGCCGTGGTGGCGGTGACCGACCACATCAACGAGCCACGCTACCCCTCGTTCAAGGCGATCATGGCGGCGAAGAAGAAGCCGGTCGAGGTGATCGCCCTTACCGACCTCGGCATCGCGCCGGACGAGGTCGGGTTCGCCGGCGCCCGTACCGCCGTGGAGTCGGCGCTGCGGCGTCCGGCGCGGAGCTCCGGCGAGGTCGTCAAGGACGACGGCGACGGCGGCGCCCGCATGGTGGCGTACCTGGTCGACAACCGGCTCATCTGAACGGAGTACCCATGTCGGAAGTGCTGGTCCTGGCCCAGCGGGACGGCGACGAGATACGCCGCGCGACGGCGGAGACGGTGGCGCTCGCCCGCGCGTTCGGCCCGCCCGCGCTGGTGGTCGCCGGCCCGTGGAACGACGGCGTCGCGCGCTCGGCCGCGGCGGCGGGACCGGAGAAGGTGTACGCCCTCTCCGGGCTCCCGGACGACTCGGTCAGCGCGCTCGCGGTCGCCGAGTCGCTGGCCGATCTCGCCGCGCGGAGCGTGGCCGTGCTGCTGCCCTCGACCCGTGAGGGCAAGGAGGTCGCCGCCCACCTCGCCGCGCGGCTGGAGTCGGGTGTCGTGACCGACGCGGTGCGCCTGGAGCCGGACGCCGAGGGGCGCCCGGTCGCCACCCAGTCGGTCTTCGCCGGCACGTTCACGGTCCGGTCCCGGGTCACCCGCGGCGTGCCGGTGGTGACCGTGAAGCCGGGCGCCGCCGAGCCCGGCCCGGCCACCGAACCGGTCGTGGTGCCGCTCGCGGCCACCCCCTCGCCAGTCGCCACCGCCGTGCGTGTCCTGGACCGCAGCGTACGGCCGAAGGGCGACCGCCCGCAGCTGACCGAGGCGGAGATCGTGGTCTCCGGCGGGCGTGGCACGGCCGGCGACTTCAGCGCCGTGGAGGCCCTCGCCGACGCGCTCGGCGCCGCGGTGGGCGCGTCCCGGGCGGCGGTGGACTCCGGCTGGTACCCGCACGCGTACCAGGTCGGGCAGACCGGCGTGACCGTCTCACCCCAGGTCTACCTCGCGTGCGGCATCTCCGGCGCGATCCAGCACCTGGCCGGGATGCAGACCGCCAAGACGATCGTCGCGGTCAACAAGGACCCGGAGGCGCCCATCATGGCCGTCGCCGACTTCGCGGTCGTCGGCGACCTGCACGCCGTGCTGCCCAAAGCCACCGAGGAGATCGTCGCCCGCCGACGGTGAGGAGTGAAACCGTGTCGAAGCCCCTGCCGCCGCTCGCGCCGCTGCCCGAGGTGTTCAAGGCGCTCTCCGACGACATGCGCTGGACGATCGTGCTGGCCATGCTCGATGTCGACGAGCTGGCCTGCACGACGATCGAGCACATGCTGCCGGTCTCCAAGCCGACCATCTCGTACCACGTGAAGGTGCTCTACCACGCCGGCCTTATCGAGATCCGCAAGCAGGGACGCAACTACTTCTACCGGCTGCGGCGGGACATGCTCGACGACTTCATGCGGCAGATGGCCGAGCACCTGGGCATGGAGGAGGAGGTCGACGCGCTCGGCTGACCCCGGCGCCGGCGCGTTGACTCGCGCCTCCACCGCGCGATATCGTTCGAAAATTCTAGAAACATAACAGCGAGACGGAGGGCTCATGGTCGTTCCCATCGGTGAGTTGCCGCCGGTCGGCGAGGTGCCTCCGCGCATGCTCGCCCAGGTCGTGCGTCAGGACCGCTTCGGCGATCCGCGCACCGCCTTCCAGATCGAGCAGGTACCCGTCCCGGAGCCGGCCCCAGACCAGGTGCTCGTGGCCGTGATGGCCGCCGGCATCAACTACAACAACGTCTGGGCCGCCCGCGGGATCCCGATCGACGTCATCGGCGAGCGGCAGCGCAAGGGCGAACCATGGGACTTCCACGTCGGTGGGAGTGACGCCTCCGGCATCGTGTACGCGGTGGGGGAGGCGGTGCGCGGCGTCGCGGTCGGCGACCACGTCGTCGTCCACCCTGGATGGTGGGATGCGACCGACCCGTGGGTGCTGGCCGGCAACGACCCGATGGTCGCGCCGTCCGCGAAGATCTGGGGGTACAACACGAACTTCGGCTCGTTCGGCCAGTTCTGCGTCGTGCAGGCGCACCAGGTGATGCCGAAGGCGCCGCGGCTGACCTGGGAGCAGGCGGCCGCCCCCACACTGGTCGGCACGACCGCCTACCGGATGCTGCACGGCTGGCCCGGGCACACCGTCGAGGCCGGCGACGTCGTGCTGATCTGGGGCGGCTCGGGCGGCCTCGGCGTGCAGGCGATCCAGCTCGTGCGGGCGGCCGGCGCCATCCCGGTCGCGGTGGTCTCGGACGAGGCGCGCGGCGCCTACTGCCTCAAGTACGGCGCCAAGGGGTACGTCAACCGCAAGGACTTCTCGCACTGGGGCGTACCACCACACTGGACGGACGTCGCCGGCCAGCGGGGATGGTCGAAGCAGGCGCGCCGCTTCCGGGACGCCGTCGCCGAGGTGGTGGGCGAGCGGCGCGGCCCGCGGCTGGTCTTCGAGCACCCGGGCGAGGCGACGATACCCACCAGCGTCTTCGTCTGCGCCCCCGGCGGCATGGTGGTGATCTGCGCCGGTACCACGGGCTACTCGGCCACAGTGGACCTGCGCTACCAGTGGGTGTTCCAGAAGCGGCTGCAGGGCTCGCACGGCACCAACGACGAGCAGGCGTACGCCTACAACGACCTGGTCCGCCAGGGGGTGGTCGACCCCGCGCTGGGCGAGGTGCTGCCGTTCGAGGAGATCGGGCGGGCGCACTGGGAGATGGGTGAGGGGGTCGAGGTGTTCGGCAACCGGGTGGCCCTCGTCGGGGCGCCCCGCGAAGGGCTGGGCAGCGGCACAGTGACCGAAGGGACGAACGAGTGAACACGAAGAAGCTGGCCGTCGTCGGCTGCGGCACGATGGGTTCGGGCATCGCCCAGGTGGCGGTCCAAAGTGGCCTCCAGGTCGTCGCCGTCGAGCGGGACGAGGCGGCCGCGAAGGGCGCCGAGGCGCGCGTGGCCAAGGGCCTGGACCGCCTGGTACGCCGGGAGAGGATCACCGCCGAGGACCAGGCGGCCGCGCTCGCGCTGCTGAGCTCCACGACCGACCTGGGCGCGGTCGGTGAGGCCGACGTGGTCATCGAGGCCATCTACGAGGACGTCGGGCAGAAGAAGGCGCTCTTCGCCGAGGTGGCCCGGCTCGCCGCCCCGGACGCGCTGCTCGCCTCGAACACCTCCACCATCCCCCTGGTCATTCTCGCCGCCGCGACCGACCAGCCGGAGCGGGTCATCGGGCTGCACTTCTTCAACCCCGTACCCGCGATGAAGCTGGTGGAGGTCATCCGCACGCCCGCGTCGGACCCGGCCGTGGTCGAGGCCGGCCGGCAGTTCGCCGCCGACCTCGGCAAGAGCCCGGTGCTCATCAACGACGTGCCCGGCTTCGTCGGCAACCTGCTGGTCGTGCCGTACCTGCTGGACGCGATCCGGGCGTACGAGCGGTCGGTCGCCGAGAAGGAGGCCATCGACGACGTCATCCGGCTCGGCTTCAACCACCCGATGGGCCCGTTCGCGCTCGCCGACCTCATCGGCCTCGACATCGTGCACGACATGGCCGCCTCCATGTACGAGGAGTACAAGGACCCGCGCTACGTCCCGCCGCCGCTGCTCAAGCAGTACGTGCGGATGGGCTGGCTGGGACGCAAGACCGGCCGGGGCTTCTACACGTATGACCGCTGAGACTCACACGGTGGGGCCGCGTCTCATCCACGAGTGGGACGCGGAGCTCAGATCCGCCGACCCGCTGCGGTTCCCCGGGTACGGCCCGCCGGCCGCCGCGGACGAGTCGGTGCGCACCGGCCTCGCCGCGTTCGGCGACCGGCGGGCGGTCCTGGTCGAGTGCCGCTTCGACCACCAGGGCGGCACGATGGGCGCGGTCGCCGGCGAGCGCCTGGTGCGCGCCCTGCGCCGCGCGGTCGAGCTGCGCCTGCCGGTGGTGGAGCTCGTCGCCAGCGGCGGTGCCCGGCTCCAGGAGGGCATGGTCTCGCTGGTGCAGATGGCCCGCACGGCTTCGGCCGCGCGGGCCCACGCGGCGTCCGGGCTGATGTCCGTCGCCGTCTACCGGTCACCGACCACCGGCGGCGTGTACGCGTCCTGGGCCTCCCTTGTGGACCTGCGCGCGGCCGAGCCGGGCGCGGTCGTCGGCTTCGGCGGCCCGCGGGTGGTGGCCGAGGTGACCGGGCACTGGCCGCCGGCGACCTCGCACACCGCCGAGTCCGCGTACCGGGCCGGCCTGGTCGACGCGGTGGTGCCCGCCGAGGAGCAGTTCGCCTGGGTGCGCGGGGCGCTCGGCGGTCCGGCCCCGCCGCTGCTGCCCCCGCCCGGCCGGCCGGTCACCCCGGATCCGTCCAACGTGCCGGCCGAGCCGTGGTGGATCCTGGCCCGCGCCCGGCACCGCTCGCGACCGTCCGGTGTGGAGTGGGCCGCCTGGCTCTGCGACTCCTGGGTGGAGCTGCACGGCGCCGACCCCGCCGTGCGCGCCGGCCTGGCCCGGGTCGGCGGCGAGCGGGTGGTCGTGGTCGCGATGGACCGGCACGCCGGCGGTGACGGCGCGGCCCGCCCTCGGCCGGCCGGCTACCGCCTCGCCCAGCGCGCCGTGCGCCTCGCCGACCGCATCGGCTGCCCGGTGCTCACGCTCATCGACACGCCCGGCGCCGAGCCCGGCCCGACAGCCGAGTCGGACGGCGTGGCGCAGGAGATCGCCGGCACGCTCGTCGCGATGGCCGCCTGCCGTACCCCCACGGTCGCGCTCTGCGTCGGCGAGGGCGGCAGCGGGGGAGCGATGGCGCTCGGGCACGCCGACCGCCTGCTGATGCTCGACGGGGCCGCGTTTTCGGTGATCGGGCCGGAGGCGGCCTCGGCCATCCTCTACCGCGACTCGTCGCACGCCCGGCAGCTCGCCGCCGACCTGCGGATCACCGCGGCGGATCTGTCCACTTTGGGCCTCGTCGACGGCGTCGTACCGGAGTCCGGTCCCGGCACGGTGGCGACCGTACGCGCCGCGGTGCTGGACGCGCTCGCGACCGCCCGGATCGGTGACCGGGACCGGCGTACCGCCACAGCCACGGCCCGCGCGCTGGCGGGCCCGTAGAAAGGAGAGGGAGCATGGGAATCGTCATGATTGGCTTCGCCAGCCCGCTCGACGACGCGCACGACGGCGAGTTCAACAGCTGGTACGAGAACAAGCACATCCCGCAGGTACGGGCGGCGGTGCCGGGCGTGAGGTCGGTGCGGCGCTATCGGGCGGCGGACTTCCAGGCGGCACCCGAGGCGGCGCCGCACCGGTACGCGGCGGTGTACGAGATCGAGGGTGCCCGGCCGGAGGAGGTGCTCGGGGCGCTCGGCGCGGCGACGGCGTCGGGCGCGCTGGAGCCCGGGTCCGCCATGGACACCACGCGCACGCCCCCGTTCCTGGCGTTCTACGAGCCGCTGTAGGGGCTCCGGGCCGGCGACGCCGCGCCGGCCCGGGACTCTCCCTACGGCAGCACCACCGTCGCCTTGCCGGGCGCCAGCGGGCCGCCGTCGTCCGCCTCGGTCCAGACGTCGAGGTCCACCTCGCGCCCGCGTACCGCGGTGACCCGCCCCCGCGCGGTGACCGTCATCCCCTTGGTGTTGGCCGCCCGGAACTGGCAGGACAGGCGCAGGATCCGTCCGTCCTCGCCGATCCACTGGCGCAGCAGGTCGTGCAGGTACGACCACTGGAGGTTGCCCATGCCGAACGCGGTGGGGTAGCCGGCCGCCCGCCCGGCGTCGTCGTCCATGTGGATGTCTACGAACTCGTCGTTCACGGCGGCGTACCGGTTCCAGTTGTGCAACCCGGTGGTTCGCCGGAAGGTCGGGATCTCCTGCCCGACCTCGACGGTCGTCGTCTGCGTCATGTGCCCTCCTGCCTAGTACCGGATGCCGGTCATCGTGCTGCGCTTGACGGTCTCGCCGCGCTGGTTGGTCCAGGTGTCCTCGGTGACGGTGAAGAGCATGAGCCCCAGCCGCCCCTCCTTCTCCGTGTACGACGCCAACCGGTTGACGGCCGTGATGACGTCACCGGGGCGCATGGGTACGCCGTACTCGACCGCCATGCCGCCGTTGAGCTGAAACTTGAGGCCCGGCCCGGGCACGCCGAGGGTCATCTCGAGGTGGTCCGGGTTCTGCGCCGGGTCGACGCCGCGCGCCGGCTCGACCGAGCGCGCCAGCCAGGCGAACGGGTTGAACTCCTCGGGCGCCACGATCCCGCCGTGCCGGGTGGTGTCCGCGTAGCCGGCGTCCCAGTAGAGGCGGGGCGGCGTCTCGGGGTAGTACACCGCGAGCGCCCACCGGCGGATGTCGGACTCGCTGACCGGGTAGGACACGCGGCGCCCGATCTCCCGGCCCACCGCCGCCCGCATCTGCGCCGAGATGTTGGTGTCAGCCATGTCGTACCAGCCCTTCGCTCGTCATTTTGCAAACTATCAAACAATCGCGAACGGCGAGTCAAGCCTGTTGACGGCGGCGTGACGGGGTGACTAGCGTGTTGATAGTTCGTGAAACTTCGAAGAGTTAGCTCGCCGGCGGTCGTTCCGCCGGCGACGGCCAGCGAGCAGCCGGGAGGCGGCGGTGGAGAAGACGGTGCGCAAGACCGGTGACTTCGGCATCGGTCTGATGATCCACTCAGTGCACATGACCGACGACGTGCCGGAGCTGAACCGCTTCTACGAGGAGGTCTTCGGCGGCCTCGTCTACATGGGCGTCGACGAGCCCAACTTCCTGCCGGTGGAGGACCGGTGGGCCGGGCTGGTGCAGATCAGCGACCTCTGCATCGAGACCATGGCACCCAAGATGCCGGCCGACCCGACCAAGCCGGTGGGGAAGTTCTACACCAAGTTCGGCCGGCACCTGCACTCGGTCGGGTACAAAGTGGACGACCTGCCCGGCCTCGGCAACCACCTCATCGAGCAGGGTGTCTACATCGGCGCACCGGGCGGCGGCAAGCTGGCGAAGGTCGATCCGGCGACCATCTACTTCTACCCGAGCCCGCGAGACACCGCCGGTCTCATGGTGGAGCTCTGCGCGGTCGACATGCCGGACGACCCGCGGCAGCTGGGCACCTGGTCGTCCCAGGTGAAGATCTGGGAGCTCGGTCACCCGCTGACCATCAGGCGGCTGGCGTACGTCACGCTCGGCGTGCGCGACCTCACCGCCGCCACGAAGATCTACGTGGACGCGATGCAGGCGGTGCCGGTGCACGAGGGCATCGACGACGGCGGCCGCTTCTCGTACCAGATCCTCCACCTCGGCGACTGCCTGCTCCAGCTCGCCCAGCCGCTGGACGGCGACTCGCCGCTCGGCCGGCACGTGGCGAAGTGGGGCAACATGATCTACGGGATCACGTTCAAGGTGCGCGACCTGGACTCGGTGGAGAACTGGCTCGCCAAGAAGGAGGTCCGCACCAGCCGGCCGCGCCCGACCGTGGTCGCCGCCGACCCGGAGGACACCTTCGGCGCCCCCTACTTCTTCACCATCGACGACATTCCCAACGACCCGTTCGAGGCGTGAACCGATGTCCCTGGAGCGCCTACTCAAGCCCTCGTCGGTCGCGTTCGTCGGGATCAGCGACTCGTCGCCGTTCGCCGACTTCGTCGCGCCCACACTGGACAGTGACGCCGAGGTCTTCTTCGTACACCCCAAGCACGCCACCGCCTTCGGACACCCGACGGTTCCCCGCCTGCGCGACATCGGCCGGCCGGTCGACGCCGTGATGAGCGGTATGGCGGCGGCGCGCACCACCGAGCTGGCCGAGGAGGCGGCCGACCTGGACGTCGGCGGGCTGGTCCTGGTCGCCGGCGGCTTCGCCGAGGTCGGCCCGGAGGGGCGGGCGTTGCAGGACCGGTTGCGGGCCGCCGCTCGGCGCGGCGGCATGTCGGTCATCGGGCCCAACGGGCTCGGGTACGTCAACGTGCGGCGCGGGATCAGCCTCACCATCGCCAGCCGGCACAAGCGGCGCCCCGGCGGGATCTCGGTCGTCTCGCAGAGCGGTGCGATGCTCAGCGGCGTGGCCATGGCCGCGTGGGACAACCGTGGGCTCGGGCTCAACGTCATCGTCTCGGCCGGCAACGAGGCGGTCACCGACCTCGCCGACTACGTCGAGTACTTCGTGGACGATCCCGACACGACCGCGATCGGGCTCGTCGTCGAGCAGGTGCGGCGGCCGCGCGAGTTCTTCGCCGCGGTACGCCGCGCGCACGCCGCCGGCAAGCCGGTCGTCGTGCTCAAGCTCGGGCGCAGCGACCGTACCCGGCGCCTGGCCGCCTCCCACACGGCCGCCCTCGCCGGCGACGCGTGGGTGTACGACGTGGCGCTGCGCCAGGCCGGCGTGGCCCTCGCGTACGACCCGGAGGAGCTGGTCGACCGGTTGCAGTTCTTCGACCAGATCCCGGCCGAGCGGTGGTCCACCGTGGACGGTCTGGCGGTGCTGAGCATGACCGGCGGCTTCGCCTCGCTCGCGTACGACGTCGCGGCCCAGGAGGGGCTGGGGATCCCGGCGCTGGAGGGCCTCGGCGACTGGGTGCGCTCGAGCATCCCCGGCGTCACCGTGCCCAACCCGCTGGACGCCACCGGCTTCGGCGGGGCCATCTGGGACCAGATCGTCGACCGGTACACGCGTTCGCCCGACGTCGACTCGGTGCTCTACGTGCACCCCCTCGCGGACGAGGACGCGGGCAGCGGCGGTTCGCTGGTCGGCGTGCTCGCCGCCGCCGCGGCGGACGACACCAAGCCGTACGTGCTGGTGAACTGCTCCGGCACCCCGGCCGAGTGGACCGACGCGCACCGCGGCGCGATCGCGCTGGGACACGGCATCCGCGGCTCGATGCGCGGCCTGGCGACCATGGGGGCGTTCGTCCGCCACCGCGCCCGGGCCGCGGCCGCCCCCGCCGCCGTGCCCGAGGTGGCCCGCCCGCGCGTGCCGCTCGTCGAGGTGCCGGAGGGGCGGATGCTGCCGTTCGCCGCCGCGATGGAGCTGCTGCGCGGCGCCGGCATCCCGGTCGCGCCGTACTACCTCGTGCCCGAGGACGCCGCGACCGCCGAGGTGCCGTTCGCCGGCCCGTACGTGGTCAAGCTCGCCGACGTCGGGCACCGCACGGAGCACGGCGCGGTGCGCCTGCACGTCGAGCCCGCCGACCTGCCCGCCGCGGTCAAGGAACTGCGCGAGATCGCCGACGGCCACGGGCTCTCCCCGCTCACCGCCGTGCAACCCATGGTGGCCGGCGCCGGCGAGGCGTTCATCGGGATCCAGGGCGCGGGCGAGCTCGGCCCGCTGGTCGTCTTCGGCCTCGGCGGCGTCCTGGTCGAGGCGCTGGGCCGGGTGGGTGGCCGGATGGCGCCGTTCACCCGAGACGACGCCCGCGAGCTGATCGACGAGTTCGCCCCGGTGAAGGTGATGCACGGCTTCCGCGGCCAGCCGCCGTGGGACCTCGACGCCCTCGCCGGCATCCTGGTCGCCGCGGGACGGCTGGCGGCCGGCGGGGCGGGCTGGCTCGCCTCGCTCGACATCAACCCGCTCATCTGGAGTGCGGACGGCTTCGTCGCCGTCGATGCCCTCTGCCTGGTCTCCTGAACCGATCGTCGCGCCGCCGCTGCGTGCGCGTCGGTTCGCGAGAGAGGGCGGCCCCGGACCGGGGGCGCCCTCGCCGGGCGGTGAGCGGGGGGGGGGGGGGGTGGTGGGCCGCCGGGGCCCCCGGGAGGCCCCCCCCCCGCCGGGCCCCCCCGGCGGGGGGGGGGGGGGGGCCGGGGGGGGGGGGCGCCCCCGGCCGGGGCCCCCCCTCTCCGGCCGTTCAGCGGGCGGTGTTGCGGTTGTAGCGCCTCCTGGCCCACAGGAAGCCGACCACGGTGATGCCGGCGCACCAGGCGGCCGCGGCGCCGGCGTCGGCACCGATCCCGGTGCCGAGCAGCAGGCCGCGCAGGGTCTCCATGATGGGCGTGAACGGCTGGTACTCGGCGAACCAGCGCACCGCGGTGGGCATCGACTCGGTGGGGACGAAGCCGCTGCCGAGGAAGGGCAGGAGCACCAGCGGCATCGGCAGGTTGCTGGCCGACTCGACGCTGTCGGCGGCCAGGCCGAGGGCGACGGAGAGCCAGGTGAGCGCGACCCCGGTCATGGCGAGTACGCCGGCCGCGGCGAGCCATTCGACCGGGTTGGCGTTGGGGCGGAAGCCGACGAGCAGGGCGATGCCCACCACCACCGCCAGGCCGAGCATGGTCTGGACGACGGCGCCGAGGACGTGTCCGGTCAGCACCGATGGGCGGAAGATCGCCATGGTGCGGAACCGGGCGATGATGCCTTCGGTCATGTCCATGGCCACGGTTATCGCCGTGCCCTGTGCGGTGCCGGCGATCGCCATGAGCAGGATGCCGGGTACCACGTAGTTGGCGTACGCCTCGTGGCCGCCGGACGCCGCGCCGAGCCCGTTGCCGAGCGTGCCGCCGAAGACGTAGACGAACAGCAGCAGGAAGACGACCGGCATCCCGATCAGCATGAACGTCATCGACGGGTACCTGCGCATGCGGAGCAGGCTGCGCCGCAGCATGGTGCCGGAGTCGCGGACGGCGAGGGCGACGGTGCTCATCGTGTTGTGCTCCTTTCGCGGTCGGGCTGGCCGGTGAGGGCGAGGAAGACGTCGTCGAGGTCGGGCTGGTGCACCGACAGGTCGACGGCCTCGACGCAGGCGTGGTCGAGCTGGTCGAGCAGCGCCCGCAGAGACCGCACGCTGCCGTCGTTGGGCACCTGGATGGTCAGGGACGCCTCGTCGTGTGCCGGCGCGCCGAGGACCTGGTACGCGAACCGGAACTCGTCGGCGTCGGCGAACCGCAGCTGGACGTGGCCGCCGGGCACGAGGCGCTTGAGCTCGTCGGGCGTACCCTGCGCGACCAGGCGGCCGCGGTCGAGCACGGCGATCCGGTCGGCGAGCTGGTCGGCCTCTTCCAGGTACTGCGTGGTGAGGAGGATGGTGACGCCGTCGGCGGCGAGATCGCGGATCACGTCCCACATGGCGCGGCGGCTGCGCGGGTCGAGGCCGGTGGTCGGCTCGTCCAGGAAGATGACGCGCGGGTTTCCGACCAGGGTCATGGCGAGGTCGAGCCGCCGGCGCATGCCGCCGGAGTACATCGACGCCGGCTTGCCCGCCTCCCGCGTGAGGTCGAACCGCTGGAGCAGCTCGGCGGTGCGCCGGCGCCGGGCCGGCCGGTCCAGGTGGTGCAGGTCGGCCATGAGGTTCAGGTTTTCCTGGCCGGTGAGCAGGTTGTCGACGGCGGAGAACTGGCCGGTGACCCCGATCAGCTCGCGCACCGCGTCCGGTTCCCTGGCCACGTCGTGGCCGAGGACGCGGGCCTCGCCGCCGTCGGCGTCGACCAGGGTCGACAGGATCTGTACCGTCGTGGTCTTGCCCGCGCCGTTCGGGCCGAGCAGCGCGAAGATCGCGCCTTCGGCGATCCCCAGGTCGATGCCGTCGAGGACCACCTTGTCGCCGTAGGACTTACGCAGGCCGCTGACGTGGATCGCGGCTCGGGATGGACTGGTCATGGGTTCCTCGTCTCGTGGTTTCGTCGTCGCGGTCAGGCGCGGCGGACCAGGATGTCGCCCCAGTTCGAGCTGGCCCGTACCTCGACGGTGTCGTCGCCTTCGGCCGGCCCCTCGGCCGCCTCCAGCGCGTTGTGCACGCGGCCCCTGCGGGAGCTGAGCTCCAGCCACGCCGCCGTGCCGCGCCGGACACCGATCTCGACACCGCCGTGCGACGTCTGTACGTCGACCGATCCGCGCACGACCTCGCCGACGCGGACGCTGCCGTTGGTGCTGCGCGCGGTGACCGAGGCCAGCGCCCGGTCGACCGCGATCTCGCCGTGTGCGGTCGTGGCCCGCACGTCCCCGGCGCTCTGGCCGATCCAGCAGCTGCCGGAGGAGTTCTTGACCTCGACGGCGCCGTCGACCTCGCCGAGGCGGACGTTGCCGGACGAGGCCGTGACCCGGGCCGCGCCGCTGACCCGCTCCACCACCACCTCGCCGTGGTTGCACTCGACCTCCAGCGGCCCCGTCTGGTCGAGCCGGATCGCCGGGCCCCCGGTCTTGAACCGGCACTCGCCTAGCCGCCCTTCGCTGCGGAACGCCGCCCACGACGCCTCCGCCCGCACGTGCGACCCGGTGGGCAACTCGATCAGTACGTCGACCGACGGGCTGTTGACCGGGGCGAACCGGCGCCAGGACTTCGGTGCCCGGACGGTCAGCTGACCGGCCGAGTACTCGACGGTGGTCTGCTCCGCGGCGCCGACGTCGGCCTTGCTCGACGCGTCGCGGGGACGGACCTGTACCACGGTGTCGGTCCGGTCGGTGGCGGCGATCCACGCGTCGCCGAGCGGCAGGTCGATCTGGACGGTGATCGGCTCTGGGGTTTCGAAAACAGGCATGGTGGTCTCCCGAAATGTGCCCGGTGGATGTCGTCGCTGGTCAGAGGGGGTGCGGTGCGGCTGTGGCTAGGCGGGTCAGCGGGCCCAGCCGGTGAAGTGCTGGCCGGATCTTGGCTCGGCCCGCGGCGTCGGCTGGCGCCGGGGAGCGCCGGCCTCGACCGCGGCGGCGGCGGCGCGGACGAGCCAGGCGTTGACCGACAGTCCGGCCTCGCCGGCGGCCTGCTCGATGCTGGCCTTGAGGTGGTCGGGCAGCCGCAGGTTGATCCGCGACGTGCCACCCTCTTCACCGTCCGGAGCGGCCACCGGCGCCGGTGGCGCGGCCGGAACGGAGGGCCGCTCGGCCTCGTCGGCCGGTGGGCCCGGGAGCGTCACCACGAAGGACGGCTCGCGCCCGCGCAGCCGTAGGTCGACCGAGCCGGGGGCGAGCTCGCGGGTGATCTCGTCGGCCGCGTCGGACAGGGCGTCGAGCAACGTCAGCCGGGTCGCCGCCTCCAGCTGCGTGACGAGCCGCTCGGCCACCGCCCGACCGTCGGGGTCAGTGCCCTCGGCGGCCACGGCGAACTCGTTGCGCAGCTGTTCGATGTACGGCCTCAAGTCCATGGCGCCATCATGGCACCACTATGGCGCCATGGCAACTCAATCTGGCTCACAGTGGCGCCATGGTGGTGCCGGTGGTCCTGGGTGGCGGCGGTATCGGTCAGGCGCCTGGGGCGAGCCCGGTGAGCGCGAGGTCGAGCAGCCGGGCACCGCGGCGGTGCTGGCCCTGCCGGCTGGCGACCCAGGCGACACCCGCGGCGAGGTCGAAGACCTCCTCCATGGTGAGGTCGTCGCGGACCTGTCCCGCCCGCTGTGCCCTGGTCAGCAGGGTCTGGGTGGTCTGCTGCATGTCCGTGCAGGTCGCGCCGAGCAGTGAGCCCGCGTGGGCGGCGCTGTCGAGCAGGCTGCCGGGCAGTCCGCCGTACGTGCTGATCTGCTCGACCGTGAGGTGCAGCCACTCGTGCAGCGCGGCGACCGGTGGATCGACCTGGACGAGTTCGAGCCCGCGGTGGTGGGTGGCCGCCATGTTTTCGGCCAGCGCGGCGACCACCAGGTCGTCGCGCGTGGGGAAGTGGCGGTACAGCGTGGCGTTGCCGACACCCGCGCTGCGGGCGATGTCGTCGATCGAGGTGCCGACGCCGTGGCGCGCGAAGGCCTGCCGGGCCGCCTGGACGATCGCGTCGTAGTTGCGGCGCGCGTCCGCCCGCCGCGGCCGCCGGTCTTCCCATGCGCTGATGTCGGTGCTCACGTGATCTCCCTTGACAGAACCGGGGAGTGTCCCCACATTTATATGGGGAGAGTCCCCGGTTCAGGATAGCGAGGTTGGGACGACATGGCACAGCCGCACGGGACGAGGATCGGGCGACGGACGGCGGGCTGGGCCGTCGCCGCGGTCGTGACCTGCCAGCTCATGCTGATGGTCGACGGCGTGATCGTGACGGTGGCGCTGCCGTCCATCCGGGCCGACCTGGGCCTGGGCACGGTCGGGCTCTCCTGGGTCGTCTCGGCGTACGCGCTCTCCTTCGCCGGCCTGCTGCTGGTGAGCGGGCGCCTCGGCACGCTGTTCGGGCCGCGCCGCGTGCTGCTGACCGGCGTCGCGGTCTTCGTGGTCGCCTCGGCCGTGGGCGGCGTCGCGCCGACGGGGGAGCTGCTGATCGGGGCCCGGGCCGTGCAGGGCGTCGGTGCCGCGCTGGCCGGGCCGGCCGTCATGGTGCTGCTGGTCGCCAACACCGAACAGGGGCGCGAGCGGCTCCGGGCGATGGCGTGGTTCATCATCGCCTCCAGTGCGGGCAGCTCGATCGGCCTCATCGCCGGCGGCGTCCTCACCGTCACCCTCGGCTGGCGCTGGGTGATGCTCGTCAACGTCCCCATCGGCGCGCTGGTCGTCGTGGCGACCCTCGCCTTCGTGCGCGAGTCCGGCCGCAGCCGCGGCACGCTGGACATCCCCGGCGCGGTGACGTCGGCGCTCGCGATGGTCGCCCTCGTCTACGGCCTCAGCCGCGCCGCCCAGTCGTCCTGGGGCGACCCGCAGGTGCTGGTCGCGCTCGCCGTCGCGGTCATCGCGCTGCTCGCCATCCCGGCCGTCGAGTCGCGCTCGGCCCACCCGGTCGTCCAGCTCCGGCTGCTACGCGGAAGCAAGGGCGCGATCCCGTACGCCGGGATGCTCCTGCTGCCCGCGATGATGATCGGGTTCTTCACCTTCTCGGTGCTCTACCTGCAGGACGTGCGCGGCTACGACGCACTGGAGACCGGCCTCGTCTACCTGCCGTGGGGCGTCTCGGTGATCATCGGCGCCAAGGTGGTGCCCGCGCTGATCGAGCGGATCGGCGAGCAGGGCACCGTCGCCCTCGGCGTCCTGGTCGGCGTCGCCGGCGCGCTGGCGTTCGCGGTACTCGCCGCCGGCGCGCCCCTGTGGCTCGGCGTCCTGCTGCCCTGCTTCGTCATCGGCTTCGCCCCGGCGCTCTACTTCACGCCCGCGAGCGCCCGCGTCATGGCCGACGCCGGTCCCGAGGACTCCGGCGCCGCCGCCGGCCTGTTCCAGTCGCTCCAGCAGCTCGGCGGTGCGGTCGGTGTCGCCACCCTCACCACCGTGTACGCGGGCCGGGCCGACGCCGGGGCCGGGTCCGCCCTGGAGACGGCGATGGTCGCCGGGGCGGGCTTCGGCGCCGTGCTCCTGCTGCTCGTGCTCCTCACGCCGGCGTTCCCCCGGCGGTCCCGCCCGTCGCCCGTGGCGCAGGAGGCTCCGGTACACGCCGCCGACTGAGCTAGCGGATCTGTTCCAAGATTTGGGCTACCGCGATGTCCGCGGTGGTCCGGACCGTCGCTCCCGCGGCCCTCCGCGGTTGGCACTCCCGCCCCGGTCCGTGGAAATCAGATCGTGGTATCGAGGTGCCCCCGGAGGGGCACTGGAACACCACGATCACCGGGCCGGAGTCGGGTTCGCGTAGAGCCGTGTCGGGTGCTGGCCACGCTTGTCACCATTTCTCTGTCGGGTTCCTGCTCGTGTTCTTCCGGAGCGTCCGAGAGGCTGATGCGGCGGCCGGATCTGCCGGACGGATCAGGCGGGAGCGGGTTTACGACGATGAGGCCTGGCAGCCGTTACCGGATCGCGCGGTGGGCGGGTGGCGTGACCGCCGTCCTGGCCGGGGTCGTCATCGTGGTGGCGACCGCTGGCTTCGTGCCTGCGTACGTCGATGATCCGTCGTTGGGCGGCAAGGCCGACTACCTCGGCGTCATCATGGGTTCGGTCAGCCTGCTTGTCGTGCTGATCCAGTTCCTGCGCGGGCTAGGGCGTTGGGAGCGTCCACAGGATCTGGCGACGCGGCTGCAGTCGGAGATCCGGGAGGATCTCGTCCGCCGCCTCGGCCACATGCGGCGTACGTCGGAAGACATCGTGCTGCTGTACTGGTCGGCCGCGCGTCGAGCCGAGGTGGCGGTGGCGGCACTGGCGGACTCGCTCTTGCGTGACCGTGCACGGGTGGTCGTGGTGGGCCGCGCCGGACGGGGCAAGTCCTACAGCGCGCTGCAGATCGCGCTGGAAGTGATCAGGAGGGAGCCGACGCTCGTCCCGTTGGTGGTTCCGCTCAGCCGGTGGACCGGTGACCAGGATGTCGTGATCTGGCTGTCGCGGTTCATCGCGGCCGAGTTCAACGTGTCGCCGGGTTCGGCTCGGGAGCTGATCGCGTCGGGCAAGGTCCTGGCGTTGTTCGACGGCATGGACGAGCTGTGCGCGCAGGAGAGCGACGTCGAGCCGGCGGAGCGGTTTCTCGAGCGGCTCGTCGAGTGGCGGCTGCAGGGTGATCGGGCGCCGTTCCTGCTCACCTGCCGCCGGTCCAGTTGGGACGCGATCAGACAGGAGCTGCGGGAGCATCACACATTGGACCCGTACTCCATTCTTCCCGTTCAGTACGAGGACGCGAAAACGTACCTGTCCCGTTCGCTGGGTGGAACGGATGGGTTTCGCCCGGCTGCCGAGCTCGCGGCGTCGCTGCGGACGTCGGGTCGAGAAAGCCTGCTCACGAGCCCCTGGCGGCTGAGCCTCGTGGCAGAGCTCGCCAAGCACCGCGACCTGGCCACCGTCGCCGAGTCAGCTGACCCGGCGTCGTTGGTCGCGAAATACGTGGCGTCGGTCGGCGCTGTCGACGCCGGCGCGTTCGGCCGCCTGCGCAACGTGGTGGAGCTCTGGTGGCTGTCCAACTACGCCAGGTACCTCGAACGGAACCGGACGGAGCAGACGGTGATCGCGGGTCGGCTCCTGTCCGCCCGGGACATCGTGCTGCACCGGCTCTGGCCCGCGGCCGGCGCGCGGAGTCCGCTGGTTGTCGACTGCGTCATGTGCGTGCTGCTGTCGATACCCGGGATCCTGTGGGGCTTCTCGTTCCTGTGGGGCCGCGGCTGGGTCGCGCGGGTGGCCTTGGTCGCCAGCGTCATGATCTGGTCGGCGTTGCTCGTCCGGACCAGCACCAAGCCGTGGGTCCGCGCGGCCACACCGGACTGGTCCCGCCTCACCGACCCGAGGTTCTTCCTGCGCCAGATGGGCGCCGCGCTGGCCGTCGGGGCCGCTGCCTGGGTGGTCGTCGGCCCGTGGGCGGGGATCATCAGCTTCGCCACCGCCTGGCTCGCGATCGGCCTGACTGTCGGGTTTGGACAGACCCTGGCGACGGACACCCGGCCGGAGGTGGTCGGGCCGGTTGGTGTGCTGCGGCGGGAGCGGACGGTGTCCCGGCTGTCGGCCCTCGTCGTGTTGCCGGCGCTCGCGTGGGGTTTCAGCCTCACCTGGGGGCCGTGGTGGGGCACGGGCCTCGCGGTCGTGTACTGCCTCGTCGTGGGGGAGACAGTGGCGTGTGCTCTGTGGCGGCGCTATCTCGCGATGATCGTCGCGTCCCGGCTCCGGCTGCCGCTGACACCGGCCGGCAGCCTGCAGCGGATGTGTTCGCTCGGCTTCCTGCGCGTCGCCGGCATCTCCTACCAGTTCCGGCACGACGACATCCTTCGACACTTCGCCTACAGCTACGACGTGCGGGTGCACCTGCGGCAGGCTAGGCGCGGAGGCAAACCGCCAAGCCGGCGCCGGCGCGTGATCGAGTAGGCGGAGGGCGCCGAACGGCATGCCGGCTTCGCCGCGGGGCTTGGGCACGGTGAGGGGCTGGGGGCGCCGCCTAGCGGCGTACCGGTGGCGGGTCCGGGACGATCCGGAAAGCGACGTCCGCGTCCTCGATACGGGCCAGGTCGTCGGCGGTGATGCCGCGGCCGGTGAACCGCTCCACCGCGACCAGACCCAGCAGCCGCTTGTTGCGCAGCAGGTCGGCGAAGTCGAGGCCGGTGAGCGCCGCGGCGACCGCCGGTGGCGCGTCGACGTCGCCGAACGGCTCCACCGACAGCAGGATCTGGCCGCGCTCGGCGAACGAAAGGCGGGTCAACGCGTTGACGTTCCAGAACATGCTGGCGGCCCGCCCGCCGGCGGAGGCGCGGGTCAGCACGGGGTGGGTCGAGCCTTGCCAGCCGTTGTACTCGACCGCGACCACCGCGCCGCCGGCGTCGTGGACGGCGACCCACGGGTCGATGGACCGCCGCCGCATCAGGTCCTCGCCGAGGGCCCGCATCGGCTCCGGGCGGGCCGGGTCGGCGCGGAAGGCGCGCAGCACGTCCGCGACGCCCATCCCGGTCACCACGGTCACGGCCCGGCTCGTCGGCGGTCGCGGGCTCGGCCGCCAGCGCGGCGGCCACCCGCGGGTGGCTGGCCAGCCGCCGGGTCAGCGCCGCCACCAGTGGTACCGCGCCGGGCCGGATCTGGTCGAGCAGCGCGGCGCCGGTGACGGCCTCACTCTGCCTGCCCGCGGTCGCGACGGCGAGGTGGCCGGCGAACGGCTCGTCCAGGTATCCGGTCAGCTCCGGCACGCCGGCCAGGCCCAGCTCCGGGACGGTCAGCTCCAGCGCGCCGAGCAGCCGTTCGGTCAGCAGGGGTGGCAGCGAGCCGAGCGCGTCCCGCACCGGTGAGTCGGCCGCGCCGGGCCGGCCACGCGGGCGGACCCGGGCCGCCGGCCGGGCCATGAGGGCCGGTCCGTGGGCCGGCAGCGTGTCGCCGTCGGCGACCGCCCGCAACCGGCCGAGCTCGGCCGCCGGCCCCGCGGGAACACGGGCGGCGATGACCGGCAGCGCGGCGGCGACCGGTCCGGCCAACTCCGCCAAAACCCCATCAGGAACCTCGACCACGGCGCCCTCCGCTCCGTCGTGCGGCCGCGCTCGAGGTTAGTGGGTGCCATCGGCGGCCGGGACTCCACAGGATCAGCGGCGCGCCCGCGGCGCATCGGCGAACGCTGTTTGGTTAGTCTGCCGGCTGTGCGGGTGCTGGACGGTGTGGTGGGCGCCGTGCGTGAGCGTGGCCCGCGCTACCTGGCCGTCGCGGTGGCCAACGTCGTGTTCGGCCAGATCGTCCTCTGGCTGCTCCAGCTTCCCTTTCCGGACGGCCGGCGCGCGGTCGTCAACGCGGTCTCGGTCGTGGTGTGCGCGATACCGGCGTACTACGCCAACCGCGCCTGGGTCTGGCGGCGCACCGGGCGGAGTTCGTGGCGCCGCGAGGTGCTGCCGTTCTGGCTGTTCGTGGCGGTCGGGTTGGGCGCGACCACCGGCGGCGTGGCGGCCGTGGAGGCGGTCTGGCGGTTGGCCGCGGAGGGTTCGCTGCCGCGCCCCCTGACCAACCTGACGAACCTCGCCGCGACCGGCCTGCTCTGGGTAGCCCGGTTCTTCTGGATGGACGCCGCATTCCGTGCGGTCGAAGAGCCGGTCGGGGAGGGAGGCGCGGCTACCGCTTCCGGCCGCTGACGCACCAGCTGATCCCCTTGTACGGGACGATCCGCACGTCCTCGAAGTCCGCCTCGGGAAACCAGCCGCGCGCCCGCTCGTACGTGATGAGCTCGGTGTACGGGGCGTTCAGCTTGTCGAAGACGTTGAGCGCGTTGCGGTCGAAGCAGAGCCGGCGGAAGTTGGCGAAGTAGTCGTGGTACGGCAGGAACCGCAGCGGCAGCCGGTACACGGTGTGCACCACCGGGTAGAGCAGGGCGGTCAGGAGCCGGGCCAGCCGCTCGACGGTACGCCGGCTCCGGCGCCGCAGCAGGCGGCGGCGCAGCGGCTCGACCACGGCCGCCATGAACGTGTTGCCCTCCCGCGACCACACCCAGGCGATCAGCAGCCCGCCGGGGCGCAGCAGCGTGGCGAGGTGGGCCATGCTGGCGTCCGGGTCGTCGGTGTGGTCGATGGTGCCGATGCTGTACACCACGTCGAAGGGCTCGTCCGGTGTCCAGCGGGCCAGGTCGCCCTCGTGGACGCTGACGTTCGGCAGGTGGGTGAGGTTGGTACGGGCGAGCTTGTGGGCGTTGAGGTCGAGGCCGACGACCTCGGCCGCGACCGGGGCGACGATCCGCACGTGGTGGCCGGGGCCGCAGCCGGCGTCGAGCACCCGCTTGCCCTCGAAGTCGGCCAGCGTGCGCGGTTGCACCCAGTCCCAGAACAGGAACTCGTCCGTGTCCCGGAACCGCTCCCATTGATACAGCCACTCGGCCTGCTTGACCTGCGATTTTCCTACGGTCTCGTCCACCTGCGAAGTCACGAGGGGACGTTCACGGTCGCCGCTGAACGTCGCGTGCCGAGCGCGCGAACAACGCACGAAAGTTGATCAACGGCGGGCGCCGAAGCGGGATAAGCGCGCTACCGTCCCTTCGAATCCCGATGAATCTGCTGCTTGTCGCCAACTACCTGCCGCCGTACGAGGGCGGGATCCAGTTCGTGGTGGACCGCCTGGCGCGCGGTTACACGGCCCGCGGCCACCAGGTCGCGGTGACCGGACACGACGCGGCCCGGCACCCCGAGCGTTCCGGCGTGCCCTACCGCGCCGTACCGGTGCCGGCGGCCAACCCGCTGGAGCGGCTCAGCATCCCGATCCCGCTGTTCGCCCCGCGAGCGCTGCACCGGATCACCGGCGAGCTCGTCCGGTGGGCGGACGCGGTACACGTGCACGGCCTGCTCTACCCGAACACCGCGCTGGCCGTGTCGCTGGCCGCCCGCGCCGGCGTACCCGTGGTGGTGACCGAGCACGTGGGGCTCGTCGGCACCGGCGGCCGGGTGCTGGACGCCGCGCAGGCCGCCGCCTTCCGGTGGGCCGCCCGGCGGGCCGGTCGCCGGGCCACGGCGTTCGCGGTCCTCAACGAGCGGGTCGCGGGCGAGGTCGGCGCGGTGATCGGAGGCGCCCGGCCGGTCGTGCGGATCGACAACGGTGTGGACACCGCGCGCTTCCGTCCGGGCGACCGCGCCGCCGCCCGGGCCCGCCACGGGTTCACCCGGCCGACCGCGCTCTTCGTCGGCCGGCTCGCCCGCAAGAAAGGGCTGGACCTCCTGCTCGCCGCCGTGTCCCGGTCGGGCCGGTTCGACGTCGTCGTGTGCGGCAAGGACACCGAGCGGCTGCGCGACCTGCCGCCCACCGTGCGGGTGCTCGGCAAGCTCGACCAGGCCGCGCTCGCCGGCGTCTACCGCGCCGCCGACCTGCTGGTGATGCCGTCGTACGGGGAGGGCTTCCCGCTCGTCGTCCAGGAGGCGATGGCCAGCGGGCTGCCGGTGGTGGCCTGCGCCGGCGCGGTACCCGAGGGTGGTCCGCACGCCGCGGTGGTACGGCTCGCCGGCCGTGACCCGGACGCGCTGGCGGCGGCCGTACACGCCGTGCTCGACGAGGGCGACGCCGGGCGGGAGCGGCTCGGCGCCGCGGCGCGGGCGGTCGCGGTGACCCACTACGACTGGTCCGTCGCGGTCGACCGCTACCTGGAGCTGCTGGACCCGAAGCCCGCGGAGGTGCTGTCGTGACCCGGGTCGCCGTGGTCGGCGCGGGCTGGGTGACCGTCAACCGGCACCTGCCGTCGCTGTCCCGCCACCCCGGCGTGCGGGTGGTCGGCATGGTCACCGCGGAGCCGCCGCGGGTGTCCCGGGCGGAGCTGGTACGCCGGCACGGGCTGACCCGGTTCGGCTCCACATTGGACGAACCGTGGCTGCGCGAGGAGGTCGACGCCGTCGTCATCGGCACGCCGCCGGACACGCACGCCGACCTCGCCGGCGCGGCGCTCGAACGCGGGCTGCACGTGCTGGTGGAGAAGCCGTTCGCGCTCACCACCGGGGACGCCGACCGGATGATCGCCGCCGCCGGGGCCGCCGGCCGCCGGCTCGCCGTGATCCACAATCTTCAGTACGGCCGGGCCGCCACCCGCGCCCGGACGCTGCTCGCCGCCGGCCGGCTGGGCGACCTGCGGGCCGCGTTCGGGGTCCAGTCGAGCAACCACCGCCGGCGGCTCCCGTCCTGGTACCCGACGCTGCCGCTCGGCCTGTTCACCGACGAGGCGCCGCACCTCATCTATCTGCTCCAGTCGTTCGTGCCCGGTGCCGAGGTGCGCGGCCTGCACGTCGGGCCGGCGTTCGCGCCCGGCGACAACACGCCGGACCTCGTGTCACTGGTGCTGCGCGGCGGCGGCGCGGCGTTCGGGTCGCTGCAGATGACGTTCGTCGGCGCGATCTCCGAGTGGCTGCTGGTACTCGCCGGCAGCCGCGCCACCGCGGTGGTCGACTTCTTCCGGGACGTCTGCGTGGTGGTGCCCGACGACGGCGGCCACCGCACCCTCGACGTGCTGCGCACCCAGGTCGCCGCGGCGGCCGGGCACGCGGCCGGCACCGTCGCCGCCGGGTCGCTGCGGGTGCGCGGGCGGCTGGACTACGGCAACGACGAGGTGGTCCGCCGGTTCGTCGCCGCCGTCCGCGACCCGGGCCAGGACCTGGCGGGGATCGCCGCCGAGCGCGGGCGCGACGTGGTGACGGTGCTGTCGGCCGCGCACGCCGCCGCCGGGTCGCACGGGTAGTGCCGGGCCGGCACCGGCGGGCGCGGCGGTACCGGCCCGCGGCCGTGGACCTGGCGTTCGCCGGGTTTCTGCTGGCCGTCGCCGTCCTGCGGTACGCCGTGCTCACCGACCGCGCGGCCCCGGCGACCGTCGACTCCGGCAACTGGCTGGCGTTCGGCAACGCGCTCCTCGGCGACCGCACGACCCGCGACTCCGGACTGGCGTACCCGCCGGTCACCCCGCTCGCCATGGCGCTGCTCACCCGCGCGGCCGGCCCGGTCGTCGCGGTCGGCGTGCTCGGCGCGCTCAGTTCGCTCGCGCTCGCCGCCGGCACGTACGCCGCCCTGCGCGGCTTCGGCCTGCGCTGGGCCGCCGCCGGGCTGGCCGCGCTGCTCTCCGTCTCCGCCGCGACCGGCGAGGCGGCCGCCTGGGGTGGCTTCCCCCAGCTCCTCGCCGCCGGGCTGGTGCCGGTCCTGCTCGTCCTCCTCGACGCCGCGCTGCGTACCGGCCGCTGGGCACCGGCGCTCGGCGCGGCCGCGGCCACCGCCGGCCTGCTCGCCACCAGTCACTTCGTGGTCGGGTACGCCGCCTTCGCGGCCGCCGCCGTCGCCGGGCTGCACCTGGCCGGCGTGCCGCGGGGCGAGCGCCTGCGCTGGTCGCGCAGCCGGCTGCGGTACCTGCTGGCGGTCGCCGCCCCCGCCGCGCTCGCGGTGCCGCTCTACCTGCCGCTGCTGGACGCGGTCGGCGGCAACCGCCCGAGCGGCACGGACGCCGCGGCCGTCACCTGGGCCAACCTCTTCGCGTCGCTCGAGTTCACCTACCGGGACCAGCCGGTCGTCTGGCGTACCGCGATCGTCGCGGGCCTGGCCACCCCGTTCCTGCTGCGCGCCCGCTGGCGGGAGCCGGCCTGGCGGCTCGCGGTCGCCGCGCTCGGGTCGGTCGCGGTGGCCACCGCGCTCACCAGGGAGGCGCGCGGCCTGTACTTCCTGCCGTTCGCCACCGTGCTCGCGCTCGGGCTGTGGTCCACCGGCGAGCGCCACCAGCTCAGCCCCGGGCGGCCGGCGCGGGTGGCCGTGGCGGGGCTGCTCGCCGCCGCGGTCGCCCTGCAGGCGTGGAGCGGGCTGCGCCTGTTTCCGGCGCAGCGGGACTACTACGGCATCGTCTCGCCGGACCTGTACGCCGCCCTCACCTGGCTGCGCGACACCCCACCCGGCACCCGCCTCGGCGTGTCCACAGTGGACGACGCGCCGCTGGGCTGGTGGGTGGAGGGCTACGTCCGGCGGCCCACCTGGTACGCCTCCCCGCTGCGCTGGCTCAGCTACGGAGACGAGCTGGAGCGCGCCCGCGTCGCCAACGAGGTGTTCGCGCCGCCGTTCCCGCAAGACCAGAGCGTGGCCGCCGCCGAGGCGGCCGGGCTCGACCTGCTGCTCGTCTCCACGGACAGCAACCGGTACGAGCCGGCGGCGATGGCGGCGTTCGTCGAGGGGCATCCGTGCGCGGTGGTGTTCCGCAACCGCGCGGCGGTCGTCGTCGACGTCCGCGCCGCGGCCGGGCCGCCGGCCGAGGGCGGCGGCTCCGGCGCTGGCTGCGGGACGTGACGGCGTCACGCGCGGTTCAACCGAAGATCATCTGGAACCCCTATGGTCGGCTGCCATGACAGGCCCTGGCTTCCGCCTCGCCGCGCTCGCGGTGACGCTGCTCGCGGCGATCGCGTTCGCCGGTACTCCGGCGGCCGCCGCGCCGTACACGGCCGGCCGGGGGACGCTCACCCTCTCCACCTCCACGGTCGGCCCGGGCGGGCGGGTCACCGCGAACGCGGGCGGCTACGCCGCCGGCGGCGAGGTGCGGATCCTGGTCGGCGACGCGACCGCGGCGACCGTCCGCGGTGACGGCAAGGGCCTGGTCGCCGCCGAGTTCACGGTGCCCGACGGCGTACGGGGCCAGGTCGAGGTGCGCGCGCTGGGGCTCGACCCCGACCGGGCCACGCGCGTGCTGACCGCGCCGCTGACCGTGCTCGACGGCAACGCCGGCAAGCCCGCCGCGGCCGCGGCACCGGACCAGGCCGGCGACGGGGGAGGGGCCGGCGGCGGTACGGTCGGGATCCTGCTGACCGCGGCCGCGCTCCTCGTGGTCGGGGCGGCCCTCGCCGCGACGCGGGCCCGTCGCCGCGCCGGCTGACGTGGCACCGCGACCAGCCCCCGCGGCTGTGTTGGTTGCGCTCGCTTCGCTCGCTGGTGCCCCGGCGGGCCGGCTTGCGCCGCCCTCCTCGCGGCGGCGGTCGCCAGCCCCGGGGGTCAAGGCGCTCTGGCTGTTCGCGGTGTCGCTCGTCGCGTCGCTCGCGATCGGCGCCGCCGTCTCCGGCCGGGCTCCCGCCGCCGGACTGCGCCTCGGCGCGGTGACCGCCGCGGTCAGCGGCTCGACGCTGACCGTGCAGACCTCGGTCACCCCGGCGGGCGCGCGGGCGCAGCGGTACTACGTCTGGTTCGAGCTCGTCCCGGCCGGCGAGCGGCGCGCCGCGTACGTCTCGGAGACGGTCTCCGGCAGCGCCCGGCCACCCGCCGAGGGGGACAACCCGGTCGCCATCCGCCAGCCGCTGGACGTGCCGCCCGGCCAGTACCGGCTCGCGGTGTGGCTGCACGAGCGGGTGCGCGGCGCGGTGGCCGAGGCCGACCGCTGGTCCGGCCCGCTCGACCTGCGCGGCACCGACCCGGCCGAGCTGCGGGCACGGGCGCCCCGGGACGTGGCCGTCGCGAGCGCGGCGATCACCACCGGGCACCGCAGCCCGGCGGCCCTCACCGGTACCGTGCGCCTGCGCAACACCACCGCCGCGCCACGGACCGTGACGGTCGGTGTCGGGCTCACCGACTCCACCGGCGCGCGGCCCACGTCCACCACCCGCTGGGCGCCACCCCGGACGGTCACCGTGCCGCCGGGCGGTACCGCGGAGGTGGCCGTCGCGGAGAACGTCGCGGTCTGGCCGGGCGCGTACCGCCCCACCGTCGAGGTGCGCGCCGGCACCGCGCTGCTCGACCAGCTCACCGGCGCCGCCGCGGTGCGCGTGGACCTCGACCAGCGCCTGGCCCGTACCGCCCTGCCCGCCGGGCACCTCATGGTCGCCACCGGGTGGCCCCCGGCCACCTGGGCCGGCGGGACGCGCCGCACCCTCGCGGTCACCGTGGCGAACCTCTCCGCCGAGCGGGTCACCGCGCGCCTGCTGCCGGTACTGGCGCCCGCGGACGCCGCCGAGCCGTGGCGCGCCTCCCGGATCTCCTGCACCCCCGTCGACGCCACGCTGCCGCCGCACGGGCGGGCGACGCTGCGCGCCACCTGCCGGCTCGCCCCGGGGCCGGCGGGCTCCGCTCCGAGGAGCGCAGCGACGAGGCCGGATGGCGCCGGCCACCCGGGGCGCCCGGCGAGCGAAGCCGCGGCCGGACCGGGGGAGCTGCGGCTCTCGTACTGGGTGCACGAGCGGGTGGGCGCCGCCGGATTCGCGCACAGCGATGGGGTGTTCGCGCTGGTCCCGGTGCGGGTGACCGGTCCCGCCATCCGTCGTTAAGGCGGGCGGAAGAACCAAGATCCGACTGTTCGTCGGTCGTTCGCTGATCATGTCAGGCGGGTTAACCGCTGGCTGAAAACGTGCGAACCGGGCGGTATCTCTTCGCGACGACGCGGCCCGCCTCCGTCCTCCCCTTCCGGAAAGAGAGTCGCTTGTGCATCCGCATCCATCGATGAGATTCAGACCCGTGGTCGCCGCGCTGGCGACCACGCTCGCGTTGTCCACAGTGGTCCTCGTGGCACCGGGGTCCGCCGCGGCCGCCGGCCCGCTGGCCGACCTCGTGCTCGTGGAGACCGACACGGCCACCACGTTCGGGGCGGTCTCGCTGGTCACCGCCACCACGGACGGCACGCCGAGCACCAAGAACCCGGTGCCGCTGCCGGCCACGGCCCAGGCGAACCACCACCCGCTCACCCTCGACGCCGGCGAACCGAACGCGGGGCACCTGAACCGCAGCGCGGACGGCCGCTACCTCACGGTCGCCGGCTGGAACCGCGAGCCGGGCACCGGCTCCGACCCCGGCAACCACTCGGTGGCCCGGGTCGACGCGCGCGGCGGCATCGACACCACCACGACGCTCGGCGACTCGTTCAACCGCGAGTTCCCGAACTCGGTGGTCAGCCCGGACGGCCAGACGTTCTTCGCCAGCGGCCAGGGCAAGGACAGCCAGGACAACTCCGCCATCGTCCGGGTGCGGCTCGGCGGCAACGACCCCGAGGCGTGGACCAGCTCGCTGATGCGGACCGGCACCACGGCCAGGATCCTCGACGGCGACCTGTACGTCGCGACGACCTGGGTCAGCCCGTACGGCATCGCGAAGGTCGGCGACGGCATCCCGGCCGCCCCGGCGCCGTACACCGCGGTCTTCGGCAGCGAGATCCCGGGGTACTTCGGCTCGGGGATGGGCGACTTCACGCTCCTCGACGTCAACCCCGACGTGCCCGGCCTGGACACCGCCTACGTCACCGACGGCGGCATCATGAAGCTGAGCTTCGACGGCACCCGCTGGACCGGCCAGGGCCAGACCCGCCAGCTCGGCGACATCGACTCGTTCACCGCCCGGGTCGTCGACGGGAAGGCCGAGCTCTTCGTGGTCCGCGGCTCCGGCGCCGGCAACCAGCTGGTCCGGGTGGTCGACAACGCCGCCTCCGGGGCGCTCCCCGTGTACGAGGAGCAGGTGCTCAAGACCGCCGAGGGGACCAGGACGTTCCGCGGCGTCGACTTCGCGCCGGACGGCTGGAACCCCAAGCCCGCCCGCCCCGCGCCGTCGACCGAGGTCGCCGTCGTCGAGGTGAACGGCGCCAGCACCGCGAACCAGTCCGCGTCCGTCGCGATCCAGCGGTACGCCACCGGCAACAACGCCTACCGCGGCCAGATCCAGCTGCCGGGTACCGCCGGCGAGTCGGGTCCGGCGTTCACGCTGCCCTCCAACAACAACACGGCGGGCGGCCTGCGGCGCTCGGCCGACGGCCGGTACGTCACGCTCGCCGGCAACGGCAACCCGGTCGGGCCCAAGGCCGCGGCGCCCACCGTGGTCGTCCGGATCGACGGCCAGGCGCAGGTCGCCAACACCGTGCTCCCCGACGCGTACGCGGCCGCGAGCGGCGTCCCCTACGAGGTGGTGACCGCGGACGGCTCGGCGTACTGGACCTCCGGCACGGCCACCAGCCTCCGCTACGCTCCGCACGGCGCCTCCACCTCGACCCAGGTGGAGGGCTTCGCCCCGACCTCGATGGCCATCGTGGACGGTGTGCTCTACGCCGGCGGCAACCAGTTCGGCGGCAGCACGGCGGTCTACCGGTACGACTCCGGGCTGCCGACCGCCGCCGACACCCGCACGGCGGTGGTGCCGAACATCACGTACCAGAACGACTTCGCGCTGCTCGACGCGGACGACGAGGTCGCCGGCCCGGACCTCCTCTACTTCTCCAACCCGCAGGGCACGCTGGCCAAGTACGCGCTGGTGGACGGCGCCTGGACGAGCGTCGGCTCGTTCCCGGCCGGCACCGCCTACGCGCACCTCGCCGCCCAGACCGTGCTCGGCGGCGTCGAGCTCTACGCCACCCCGGCCGACGGTTCCCGCCTGGTGAAGCTCGTCGACACCGCCGATCGCACCGCGGCCCCGGCCATCGCGGCCCCGGTCACGATGGCCACCGCGACGCCGGGCACGGTGCTGCGCGGCGTGTCGTTCCCGCCGGTCGGCGGCTGGCCCGCGGCGAGCGGGCAGCCGAGCGCGCGGCCGTCGATCCTGGCCTCCTCGACGCAGGTGGTCGGCACCGCGCTCAACCCGCGCAACCCCACGCTGGGCATCTCGCTGAACGACCGGGACACGCCGGCCACCCAGCTGACCCTCACGGTGACCTCGTCGAACCAGGCGGTGCTGCCGGACGCGGGCATCACGGTCGACGGCACCGGCGCGTACCGGCGGCTCTTCTTCGCCCCGCTGGTCGCGGGCGGCTCGCAGCTGACGATCCGGGTCAGCGACCCGCAGGGGAACACGACCACGACCACGGCCACGTACACGGCCGAGCCGGCCGTGGCCGACACGTCGATCTTCTTCTACTACGGCGTGGACGACGTCTCCTCCGCGGTGGACGTCGGCGACGGGTACCTGCTCGGCGTCACCGACGAGGAGAACGCGCCGCGGCTCTGGAAGCGGCAGAAGCCGGCGGACGTCACCGGGCCCGGCTCGGCGTACCGCACGATCGACATTCCCGGCATCGGCGGCGGCGAGTACGACTACGAGGGTCTCGCCAAGGTCGGTGACCTCATCTACCTGTTCGCCTCGCACGGCAACGACAAGGGCGGCGGCTCGGAGCCCGAGCGGGCCCGCTTCGACGTGGTACGGGTGACCGGCACCGGCGCGAACATCCAGCTCACCCGCGTCGGCGGCACCGAGACGCTGAAGGCGCAGCTGCTCGCCTGGGACGCCGGCAACGGCCACGGCCTCGGCGCCGACGCGCTCGGCTTCGTCGCCGGCTCCCGGGTCGGCGTGATCCCCAACCCGCCCGACGGGTTCAACATCGAGGGCGTGGAGGCCGGGCCGAGCTCGACGTCCACCCTGTACCTCGCGTTCCGCGCACCCACGTACGTGAAGAACGGCAAGCCGCACGCGGTGATCGTGCCGGTGACCAACATCGACACGTACATGACCGGCGAGGACGCGCAGGCCGAGTTCGGCGCCCCGATCTTCCTGGACCTGGGCGGCCGGTCGATCCGCGACATCCGCAAGAACGCGGACGACGACTACGTCATCTCCGCCGGCCCCGGCAACGGCAACACGTCGTGGGCCCTCTACACCTGGAACGGCCGGCCCAACAGCAAGCCGGTGCTCGACCAGTTGCTGCCGGACGAGAACGTCGACGGCACCTGGGAGACCGTCCCGTCGGTGCCCAGCCCGATGGTCGCCGGTGCCCAGATCGAGCTGCTCACCGACGCCGGCGACGCGGACGGCCGCGGCCGCTCGTTCGGCAAGATGTTCACCCTCACCGGCGGCCCGCGACCCGGGCACCTGGTGGTGTACACGCAGCCGGCCGGCGCCGGGGCGACCGTCACCGTCGACGGCGTGGCCCGGGACACCGGCGGCCTCGACGGGCTGGCGCTCCCCGACGGCCAGCACCGGGTCTGCGTCCAGGCACCGAGCGGGTACACCGCCCCGGCCTGCCAGAACGTCACGATCAGCCAGACCGCCGGCGCGACGCTCGACATGGCGCTCACCCCGACGTCCGGCATCAGCGCGCGCTGGAACAGCGGCACGATCGGCAACGCGCCGGTGACGGTCACGGTCGACGGCGTACCGGTCAACGACGGCACCACCGGCACGGTCAACGCCCGGGTCGCCCCCGGGCAGCGGGTCATCTGCTGGAGCGCGGTGGCCGGGTTCAACCCGCCGGCCTGCCAGACCCGGACCTTCGACCCCGGCGTCACGTACGCCGTCACCGGCAGCTACACCGCCAACCCGGACGCGTCCGCCTACAGTGGACCGACCGGCATGCTCCGGGTCGCGCAGACCGCCAACCCGGTCGCCACGACCGTGGTGGTCGACGGCAAGCCGCGCGCCACCTGGGGCCTGGACTGGATGCGGATCGCACCCGGCCAGCACGAGGTCTGCTTCACCGACGTGCCGGGGTACATCACGCCGGCCTGCCGGACGGTCACGGTCACCGGTGCGCTCACCACGACCGTCGAGGTGGCGTTCACCCCGGCCGCGGTGCTCCAGGTGAGCACCGACGCGCCGGGCCCGGCGCAGATCTTCGTGAACGGCGTCGCGTACGACGGCTGGGGCGTCTGGACGTACCTGCCGGCGGGCGAGGTGCAGGTGAGCTTCGGCGCGGTGCCGGGTCGCACCACTCCGCCCTCGCAGACGGTCACCCTCACGCCGGGCCAGACCACGGTGGTCACCGGCTCCTACCCACCCGCCTCCTAGCACCACCGGCTACCTGGGTGGGCGTGCGCCGTACACGCCCACCCAGTCTCCCTCTGGGGGTCAGCAGACACGGCCGGGTGCTTCAGGTCGTGGCCGTCCGGTACCGCGGGCGACCCGTGGTGCGGTACGTCTGGATCGTTATCCCCTTCGGCGTGGAGCGCAGGTCGACCAGCTCCAGTCCGATGTCCGGGCCGGTGGTGGGGAAGAGGCGTGTGCCCTGGCCGACGACCACGGGATACGTGAGCAGGACGATCCGGTCGACCATCCGGTGGTGCAGCAGCCAGCGGATCAACGTGCCGCTGCCCCACACCTGGAGCTCACCGCCCGGCTCGGCGCGCAGTTCGCCGATCGCGGCGGCGACGTCTCCCGAAAGGACGGTCGTGTTCGCCCATCGCGGATCGGTGAGCGAGGTCGAGGCGACGTACTTGGGTCGCGTGTTCAATGCCTGCGCCACGGGGTTCGCCGGATCCATGCCCGCTCCCCAGGAGCCGGCGAAGATCTCGTAGGTGCGCCGGCCGAAAAGGAACGCGTCGGCGCGCTGGAAGGCCTGGCCGATAAACGTGGATGCCTCGTCGTCGAGTAGCGGCGGCGCCCATCCGAAGCGCTCGAATCCCGCGCCGCCCGCATCGGCTTCGGCCTGTGTCTCGGCTTCGATCCGTCGATGCCCCTGCGTCACTCCGTCGAGAGAGACGTTCGTGACGGTCGTCAGTTTCATGGTCGCCGGCCCTTTCGCGCTCGCGTCGTCGTTCGGTCAGACCGGACCCCGGCCGCGATCTCATCGGTCCCTTACCGCTACAGATGACCGGTGTCGTTGAAACCGAGCAGTGCCGGTGGTCGGTCGGAGTCCCACCGCACGGTGGTGATCCGACCACGGCCGCTAGGGCCGCGGCGTCCAGCTCCGCACCGGCACCCGCCGGCAGCGGCACCAGTCCAACTCCGGCGGGTGGAGGTCGGCCTCGATGGGCGACGTCCCGGACATTACCCATTCACCCGGTCGGCGGCAGGCTGCTTTCGCCTTCGAGGCCGCCCGGCCTCTGGGCCGCGATATCACCGGACGGGGTGGTCGAGATCGTGGTATCCAGGTGCCCTGGGAGGGGCACTGGAATACCACGATCGCCGCGCGCCGACCCGTTTTGGGGCGCCACCTTCCCCACGTCTGTGATCGAAGCTCCCCTGAAGTCGTTCTAGCGACTTGAGGGGAGCTTCGATCACTGTCCATCACCCCGACTCCGAAGGCTCTCCAGGGCGACATTCGGCCTGATGGTCCCTGGCCGGCGGGCATGAGTGCCCTGGCCGCGCGGCCCGCTGGCACGGATGCTGAGAGCGTGAGCGGCAGGGCGACGGTTATCGGGGTGGCGGGGCACAGACCAAGGTCCGTGCTGGCGACGGTCGTCTTGCTGGTGTTCCTCGGGATCAGCGCGCTGCCGAGCGGCGTCGACCTGACGCTGGGCGGGTGGATCGCGGGTTCCTTCCCCGCCGACTGGCTCGACCGCCTGCCGTTGATCGACAGTTGGCTGATACCCGGTCTGGTCCTCGGGATCGGCTTCGGCGTGGGCTCGCTCGTCACCGCGTACGGCATGGCGACCGGGCGGGGCTGGCCGTGGCTGGACCGGGCGGTTCGATGGACCGGGCGGCACTGGTCGTGGTCCGCCACGATCGCGCTGGGGCTCGGCCAGGTGGCGTGGATCGCGCTGGAGCTGATCTACCTGCCGGGATGGTCCTTGCTGCATGTGGTCTACGGCGGCACCGGCGCGGCGCTCGCGGTGCTGCCGCTGCTGCCCGCCGAGCGCGCCTACCTCCGCCTCCGCTGAGGGCACGCCGGCTCCGCTGAGGGCACGCCGCCTCCGCCGGGGAAACGCCGGCTCCGCTCAAAGGGACCCCGCCTCCGCCGGGGGAACGCTGGCTTCGCCGAGGGCGAGGGAACGTCGCCTTCGCTGAAGGGACGCCGGGCGGGCCATCACCCAGTGGTGCGATTCACTTGGACGGGACCGTGCGGCGCACGGCATGATCCTAAAGATGGGCGATCATCGGGATTGGACCGAGCCAGGGGCATATGCCCTGGCTGAAGGGGTACACCGGATTCCGCTGCCGCTTCCCATGGATGGGCTCAAGGCGGTCAACGTCTATGTGATCGAGACCGAGGACGGCCTGACGCTCGTCGACGGCGGTTGGGCCGTCGAGGCGTCGCGCAAGCAGCTCGAAGACTCACTGCGCAAGATCGGCCACCATCCGCGCGACATCACGTCGTTCCTCGTCACTCACGTCCACCGGGACCACTACACGCAGGCCGCCGCCATCCGCTCGGAGTTCGGTACGGCGGCGGTGAGCCTCGGCCGCGGTGAGCGGCCCGCGCTCGAGCTCATCCGAGACCCGGACCGCGCCGAGCGTTCCACGGAGTCGCAGCTGCGCCGGGCCGGTGCCGACGAGCTGGCCGACCGGTGGCGCGCCGCGAGCGAAGGGGCCGAGCGCGACCTTACCCATTGGACGCTGCCGGACCAGTGGCTCGACGACGACCAGCGGATCCAGGTCGGCACGCGCACGCTCGAGGCGGTGGCGACACCGGGACACACCCGCGGGCACTTCGTCTTCGTCGACCGTGCGGCCGGGGTGCTCTTCGCCGGCGACCACGTGCTGCCCACCATCACGCCGTCCATCGGATTCGAGCCGGTCCAGGGGATGCTGCCGCTCGGCGACTTCCTGAGCTCGCTGCTGCGCGTCCGCGACCTGCCGGACCTGCGGCTCGCGCCCGCCCACGGCGCCGCCGACCGCCGCTCGCACGAGCGGGTGGACGAGCTGCTCGCGCACCACGACCACCGCTTGGCGCTCTGCCTGGCGGCGGTCTCACCCTCCGGAGCGACCGCTCTGGACGTCGCCCGGGCCGTGACCTGGACCCGGCGCGAGCGGCACTTCGACGAGCTGGACGGGTTCAACGCGGGGCTCGCCACGCTCGAGTCCAAGGCGCACCTCGACCTGCTCGTCGCCCGCGGCACGCTCACCGCGGACACCAGCGACGTCGCGACGATCTACCGGCCGGTCCCGCCACCGCCCGCGGCCGGACAGCGGTAGAGGGCAACGCCGGCGCGCCGGCCGTAGACGTTGTCTACGGCCGGGTGGTAGACAGTGTCTATGGAAGCCGACGAAGGCTTGCGCGCTCGCCTCGTCCGGGTCGGCGGCGAGCTGCTCGACCGGGACGGCCCGTCCGCGGTCTCGCTGCGTGAGATCGCCCGGTGCGCCGGCGTCTCGCACGGGGCGCCGCGCCGCTACTTCCCCACGCACCTGGAGCTGCTGTCCGCCATCGCCCGCGAGGGTTTCGCGGATCTCAGCGAGCGGGCGGGCGCGGCCCTGGCCGAGGCGCCCGGCGATCCGCGTGCCCGGCTCGCGGTGCTCGCCCGGGTCTACCTGGACTTCGCCGTCAGCCGCCGCGGCCGGTTCGAGCTGATGTTCCGCCACGACCTGCTGGAGAGCGGCCACCTGGGGCTGCGCGAGGCCAGCCTGCCGCTCTTCCGGCTCCTCGCCGACCTGGTCGCGCGGGCCCGGCCCGAGCCCGAGCCGCCGGCGCCGGTCGTCGCCGCGGCGCTCTGGGCCAACCTGCACGGCATCGCCCAGCTCTGGACCTGGCGCAGCCTGACCCTCGCGACCGGCATCTCCGATCCGGCCCCGCTGCTCGACGCCGCCCTCGCCGCCCACCTCGGACCGCCCGCATGACGCGCACCCCGCCGCTGTACGCGCTCGCCCAGCACACCGTCGGCCGGTACCTCCGGCATGCCTGGCGGCCCAGCGTCACCGGCCTCGACCAACTGCCGGCCAGCGGCGGCGCGATCCTGGCCGCCAACCACCTGTCGGTCGCCGACCAGTTGTTCCTCGGGATCCTGACGCCCCGCCACATCGCCTTCTGGGCCAAAGCCGAGTACTTCCGCTCCCGGGGCACACGCGGTCACCTCACCCGGCACGTCGTCACGGCCCTGGGCGCCATCCCGGTCGAGCGTGGCGGTGGCCGGGCCGCCCTCACGGCGTTCGACGCCGCCGCGCCGGTCCTTCGCTCCGGCGGCCTGGTCGCCGTCTTCCCCGAGGGCACCCGCTCGCCCGACGGCCGCCTGTACCGTGGCCGCACCGGCGTGGTCCGCCTCGCCCACAAGGCCGGCGTCCCGATCATCCCGGTCGGCATCCGCGGCACGGACCGGCTCCGCCCGCCCGGCGCCCGCTTCCCCCGACGGCAGCCGATCAGCGTGGAGTTCGGCGCGGCCGTCTTCGCCGACATCGACAGGCCGGCGGACATCCGCCGGCTCACCGACACCCTGATGGCCACCATCCAGTCGCTCAGCGGCCAGGAGTACGTGCCGCGCTACGCCCGGGCGTGACCGTGCGGCCGGTGGCGCACGGCGGCGGAGCCGTCAGCGGCGCAGGGTGGCCGAGGGTGCCTCGCCGAAACGCTTGCGGTAGGCGGCGGCGAACCGGCCGGTGTGCAGGAACCCGTAGCGCAGCGCCACGTCGGTGACCTTGACGCCCGCGGACGGGTCGAGCCGGAGCAGCTCCTCGTGCGCCAGTTCGAGCCGCCGGCGCCGTACGTAGGACATCGGCGCCATGCCCACCTGCCGGCGGAACGCGGCGTGCAGCGACCGCTCACTCACCCCGGCGACCGTGGCCAGGTCGGCCACCGTGTACGCCGTGTCCGGGGCCGAGTCGATCAGCTCGACGACCCGGCGGACCACCCGCGGCGAGGGGCGCGCCTGCGCCGAGAAGACGGCGTCGGTGTAGGTGTGCCGGTGGCCGAGCAGCAGCGCGGTGAGGATGCCGTGCTCGATCTCGGCGGCGAGCACCGGCGGCGGCCCGCCCTTGCCGCAGCGCTCCAGCGCGCGGCGCAGCGTCAGCACCGCGGCGACGATGCCCTGACCGCCGCCGTCCAGGTCGACGCCGGCCTCGAAGTGCAGCGGGCGGCTCAGCGGCTCGTTCAGCAGGTTGCGCAGGTACCGCTCCAGCCTCGGCTTGCCGATGGTGAGCATGAGCTCCAGGCCGCCGTACCGCCGGGGCGCGGTCATCCGGAACACTCCGGCGCCGGCCAGCGCGGCGAGGTTCTCCTCCACGAGCCGGCGCTCCTGCTCGCACCGCCGGGCGTTGGCGCGCAGCAGGGGGATCAACTCCGCCGCCGCCGACACCAGGCCGGCGCCCGCCTGGTCCGAAGCTGTCACCGTCATCTGTCTCTCCTCGCGGCCGGCGGGCAGGCGGCATGATGGCGACGTTAGGTGCGGCCGGCGCCCGGCACGAGCCGCTTTCCGCACGCTCAAGCCACTTCCGGCACGCCGTCCAGCGCCTCGTCGTAGCGCCCGCCGCACATTGAGCTTGGGCTGGTGATCGAAGCTCCTTTCAAGTCGTTAGAACGACTTGAAAGGAGCTTCGATCACAGACGTGGGACACGGCGCACCCGTGCCGGCCGGTTCGCGTGTCGGGCTGGGGCCTCGCAAGGGGTTCAGCGTTTCGTCAAGACGGATTTGCCCCGGCCCGCCTCGGCTCTAGATCGTTGGCCGGTATTTCGGTGCTGGTCGGCGTGGGTCAGGGATCGTAGGCGATCAATGAGCGTTTGATCGGTGTGCCGATGGTCCAGTTGTGCCAGATGAGCGCGTTGAGGTCCAGGAGGCGTTGCACGATGCGGGTCCAGAGGCTGGCCGGGACCCGGCCGGGTCGGGCCTGCAGGCCGAGTTGACCTCTCAACGTCCAGAAGATCGCCTCGACGTGTTGGCGTAGCCAGCCAGGAAACGGCCAGGTCCGGCGTTCGTTGCGGTAGGCCGGCCGGAGCAGATACAGGTCCCGACAGCAGACGCGGGAACAGATGCCCCACCCGCCCGGCCGCGGCCCGCAGCCAGTGCCGCTCGTCATGCAAACGCGGCAAAACCTGGGCCACCGCCAAACAGACCAACTCGGCATCGGACACCACCGGCGGTCGTCCTGAGCCCCCGCCGGCGTGGCTGATGTGCCGGGATCGATACACCACCCACGCCGACCAGCGCAGAAATATCGGCCAACGATCTAGAACGTTTAGGGCGGATATGGAGCCATAAACGTTCTAGATCCGCTTCGAAACCAGCGTCGGGCGCGTCGCAGCGTTTCTTCAGACGCGATTTGCCCCGGTCCGCCTCAGCTGTGGGCCGCATGCGCGGGGTCCCCGGGGAAACGTGGAGCGCAGCGGAGCGTTTCGTGGGGTGCTTTCCCGCGGGCACCGCTGCGGCCGTCGGCGAGCTGGCGCTCGCCGAGTTCCCCGGCCTCCGCTGCCGGCTCCGCGACGCAAGCCCACCCGAGGGGAGCGCAGACGGGGCAGCTCGAGAGCTTCCCGCACACACATCCGTCCGCCCGCCGGCGGCGCGGTGGTGAAGGGTTCCCGGGCGCACGGACCACTGGACGGCTACCGGCTCCCCGCGGAGGCCAACGGCCGGGTCGGCCGCGCCGGACGGGACGGCGTCGTAGCTGGTTGTCACGGGACTGTCATGGTTCCGCGAAGGCAGCTCCACACGGCCCGACCAGGCTGGTCCGGTACGGCCGAGGTGGAGGGGGCGCGGGGTGAGTGCGGTTGCGCGACCGGGTGCCGGACCGGTGTCGGTGCCGGTCGTGGAGATCTACGTGGCCGGCCCCCTGGACCTCACCTGCCTGGCCCCGGTGCGGGCGGCGCTGGACACGGCGGTGCGGCTGAGCCCGGACCGGCTGGTGGTGGACATGGCCCGCTGCGTCGGGATCGACGCGGCCGGCGTCGCTCTTCTCCTCGACGTGCACCGCCAGCTGCTGCGGGCCGGCGCGGACCTCACGCTGCGGGCGCCCTCTGCGCGGCTGCGGCGGATCCTGCGGATCGCTCGGGTGGAGCAGGTGCTGCACGTGGTGCCCGAGGAGGTGCCGAGCCCCGGGGTGACGACGGAGCCGATCAGGAGCGCGCCGTGACGACACCGGTCCGCGACAAGCCGCCGGCGATCGTCCTGTCAGCCGGTCATTGGTGCCGCCGGTCACGCGCGGGCGCGTGACCGGCGGATGGTGCCGTACGAGTCGTCACTCGGGCTGGTCGGTCACGGTGAAGGTGACCGTGCCGTCCCGGACGGCCGCGTCGAGCGCCTTGTCGTCCAAGGCGCGGACGGCCTCCGCGTCGAGAAACAGCCGCGCGCCGAAGGAGTCGAGCACGTGGTCGCCGTCGAGTGGGCCGCTGACGACCCCGACGGTGAGCGCGCCCGCGGCTGATCCGGACGCTATGCGCAGGCCGGCCTGGTTGGGTACCCCGGGCCGGTCGGTGAGCCGGCGGATGAGGCCGATCGCGTTGTCGGTGAGGGTGAGCATTCGTGCGGAACTCCTTGCCTTTCTGTCGGTTCGGGTGCTGCCGTCCGCGCGGGCGCGGCGGGATGCGCGGACGGGGCCGTCGACGCGCTGGCGCGTCCGGCCCAGCCCAGCCGGGCGCGGCCCCGGGCGGCGGTGGACGGTCGCGGCGCCTGCCTCACCCCGCCCGGTGGGGGATGGGAAGGGGCGGGGTGAGGGCTCGAGGGCGCCATCGTCATCGCGCCAGCCGTGGCGGCGTTTCGGCCAGGGCTGGGGTACTCACGTGGAACCTCCGCGGGCTGGACGTCACGATCTGGAGCGCGTCCAGCCTCTTTTCGCGGTATGGCGGTAGCTCCGCAGTCGTGTGACAGTCCCATGACAAACCGCCAGGACGCCGGTCCGACCCACCAGGCCAACGCGTCGTCGACGACGGCGGCCACCCGCTCGCGACCACCCGGCTCCACTCCGCGCGGTGGGCCTCGGCGATCACCTCGTCGGCATCGGTCGTGAGACGCCGGGCTCAGCCGGAGAGCAGCATCGGCAGCGTCAGGGCGTAGGCGCCCAGCAGCACGGCGCCTTCGACGCGGGTCAGGGTCAGGCCGCGGCGCAGCAGGGCCCAGGCGAACCCTCCAATGAGGAGCATCGCCACGAGCAGGGAGACGCCGACCGTGGCCGACTCGGCCGCGCCGGAGGCGAACCCGACGACCGAGCCGGCGGCGAGGCTGTTGAACAGGTTGCTGCCGAAGAGGTTTCCGACCAGCAGCTCCGACTCGTCGTGCCGCTGGGCCTGTACGGCGGTGACGAGCTCCGGCAGGGAGGTGCCGACCGCGACGACCGTGAAGCCGATGAGCACCTGCGAGACGCCGAGGTCGGCGGCGATCGCGGAGGCGTTGGCGACCAGCAGCTGGGCCCCCGCCAGTACGCCGGCCAGGCCGACCACCGCGCGGACGGGTTCGAACCACTCGGGCAGGCGCCGGGGCGGCGTCGGTACGTCCAGGGCGGCCGGTGCCTCGGTGAACTCGGCCACGTCCGCGGCGAGCTCCTGGTTGCCGGGGGTCTGGCGGGCCCAGCGCACCAGCAGCGCCAGCGCGCCGAGCGTCGCGGCGGCGAGCACGGTGCCGGTGACCCAGCCGAGCCCGGCCCAGGCCAGCAACGCGAAGGCGGCCACCGCGCCGACGGCGAGCGGCACCTCGCGGCGGAGTACCTCGGAGGTGACCGCCACCGGGGCGATCAGCGCCGCCACGCCGAGGATCAGGGTGAGGTTGAGGATGTTGGAGCCGACGATGTTGCCCACCGCGATCCCGGTGTCGCCGCGCGCCGCCGCCACACCGGACACGAGAAGCTCCGGCGCCGAGGTGCCGAAGCCGATGACGACCACCCCGACCACGACCGGGCTGATCCGCAGCCGTCGCGCCAGCCGGGACGAGCCCAGCACGAGGTGGTCGGCGGCGACGGTGAGCAACGCCAGGCCGGCGACGGCGAGCAGGATCTGAACAGGCAAGGCGGGCTCCCCGGCTCGATGTGCGGCGACATCGCCGACCAGGCTTCCCGGCACACCAGACGGTCACGGTACCGCAGCCGGTCGAGCGGCCGCCGCCGCGACGGGCGGGGTCCGCCGGTCAGCCGCGTTCCTGGCGGGGCAGCACCACCTCGCGGACGACGAGCTGGACGGCCGCGACCGCGGGGATCGCGATGAGGGCGCCGACGACGCCGAGCAGGGCGATGCCGAGCAGGGCGGCGAGGATCGCGGCGAGGTCGCTGACCTTGACCGCGCGGCGCATCACCTTGGGGTAGATGACGAAGTTCTCCACCTGCTGGTACACGACGAAGAAGACGACGCAGGCGATGCCGACGCTCACCCCGCTGGTGGCGAAGCCGACCGCGCTGACCACGACGGCGCCCAGGGTGGCGCCGACCTGGGGGATCAGGTCGCAGACCGCGACCACGACGGCGAGCGCGAACGGGTACGTGACGCCGACGATCATGAGGAACACCCAGGTCGACACGCCGGCGATGAGCGCGATGGCGAGGGCTCCGGCCATGAACGCGCCGACCTTGGCCAGGATCTCGTCGCCGATCGCCTGCACCCGGACGCGGCGGGAGGCGGGGACGAGCTTGTACGCGCCGAGCCGGAGCCGGTCGAAGGCGGCCAGGAAGTAGATGGTCAGCACGACGACGGTGAGGACGTTGAAGAGCGCGCCGAAGACGACCTGGGCGCCGCCGAGCACCCCGCCCGCGGCCTTGGTCATGTTCGACGCGGTGGCGGCGGACTGGAGCCGGTCGATGATCTGGTACTGGTCGTTGAGGTCGCGCAAGGTCTCGCTGCGCCGCATCTCGTCGATGTAGTCCGGGAGGTTTTCGACCAATGCGCCGGTTTGCGTGACGATGGGCGGTACCAGGGCGAGCAGCCCCGCGGCGAGCAGGATCAGCACGCCTAGGCCGACGCCGGCCACCGCCAGGCCGCGCGGCAGCCCCCAGCGTTGCAGC
The DNA here is from genome assembly GCF_031085175.1 of Phytohabitans maris. Taxonomy (GTDB): domain Bacteria; phylum Actinomycetota; class Actinomycetes; order Mycobacteriales; family Micromonosporaceae; genus Phytohabitans; species Phytohabitans maris. The sequence goes on along the minus strand of NZ_JAVHUY010000031.1, from coordinate 65,960 downwards.
CGTACCACCGCGGGGTTGAGGCCGACGGCGAGGAACAGCGCGATGAAGATCAGGATGAGGATGGAGGCGGCGTCCTGGACGAGCAGAAACAGGACGTAGGCCAGCAACAGGCCCAGGCCGGCGGTGAAACCGATCACGAACGGGGAACGGGACAGCGGCGCACCGGGCTTGCCGAAGCGACTCTCGTTTTCGCTTTCGGCGTCCGCCGCGGGTGGCGGGTCGGGCTCGGCCGGCCGGGGCGCGGGGACCGGCTCCGCGGCCCGGGTCTGGTCGGGATCGGGTGCGATCGTCGGGACCTGCTCGGACACCCTGGGGTCACCTCCGCGATGGCGTGGCGGCAGTCTGCCGCTGGTCGCACAGTAGTGAACCCGCACACCCGCCGTGGGGACGCGCCGCGCTGGTGACCGGGCGGGTAACTGGCTACCGTGAAGGTTCCCCCCGGTCCGCCGGGCGAGAGGATGCGGGCGTCGTGGACGGCTACTGGCTACAGGTGGCGCTCGTCCTTGTCCTGGTACTGGTCAACGCGGCCTTCGCCGGCAGCGAGATGGCGCTGGTGTCGCTGCGCGAGTCGCAGATCCGGCGGCTGGAGCGCACCTCCCGCGGCGGCCGGGTGCTGGCCCGCCTGGCCCGCGACCCCAACCGGTTCCTGGCCACCATCCAGATCGGCATCACGCTCGCCGGGTTCCTCGCCTCGGCCGCCGCGGCGGTGTCGCTGGCGCAGCCGCTGCTCGGCCCGCTGGGCTTCCTCGGCTCGGCCGCCCGGCCGGTGGCGATCGTGCTGGTCACGGTCGTGCTGAGCTTCATCACCCTGGTCCTGGGTGAGCTGGCGCCGAAGCGGATCGCGATGCAGCGCGCCGAGGGGTGGGCGCTGCTGGCCGCCCGCCCGCTGGACGCCCTGTCCGCGCTCTCCCGGCCGGTGGTGTGGCTGCTGGGCCGGGCCACCAACCTCGTCGTGCGGCTGGCCGGGGCCGACCCGGAGGCGGGCCGCGAGGAGGTCACCACCGAGGAGCTGCGGGACATGGTCGCCGCGCAGCGCGGCATCTCCCCGGACCAGCGGTTGATCATCAGTGGCGCGTTCGAGGTGGCGGAGCGGATCCTGCGCGAGGTGCTGGTACCGCGCCGGGACGTGTTCACGCTGCCGGCCGGCACGCCGGTGCAGCGGGCCGTGCGGGAGCTGACCGCCTCGGGGCACTCCCGGGCGCCGGTGGTCGGGTTCGCCGGCCTGGACGACGTGGTCGGCGTGGTACACCTGCGCGACCTGCTGGGCCCGTCCGGGACGGTGGCCGAGCAGGCCCACCCCGCGCTGTTCATGCCGGACAGCCTGCGGGTGACCGACGCGATCCGGCAGATGCGCCAGCAGCGGCAGCAGTTCGCGCTGGTGGTCAACGAGCGCGGCGCGACCGACGGGATCGTGACCATGGAGGACCTGGTCGAGGAGATCGTCGGCGAGATCTACGACGAGACCGACCGGGACGTGCAGGCGGTCGTCCGCGAGCAGGACGGCTCGCTGCTGCTGGCCGGCGGCTACCCGATCCACGACCTGCCCGACATCGGCGTCGACCGGCCCGAGGGCGAGGACAGCGGCGACTACACGACCGTCGCCGGCCTGGTGCTCAGCCGGCTCGGCCACATCCCCACCGCCCCCGGCGAGGTCGTCGCGCTGAGCGGGTACACGGCCGAGGTGGTCGAGATCAGCGGCCGCGCCATCACCCGGGTCCGGCTCCGGCCGCTGCCCGCCGCCCCGGACGAGACCGGGGAGGCGGTCGACAGCGGCCGCCGGTGACCCGGCTCAGGACGCCGAGTCGCCGAGGTCGGCGAGGGTGATCAGCCCGTCGTGGAGGGCGCGGGTGACCAGCTCGCTCTTGGTACGGGCGGCCCGGCCGACGTTGGCGTACTTCACCCGGACCCGTTCGATGTGCGTGTCGACCGTCTTCACGCTGATCTTGAGCTTGGCGGCGACCAGCTCCTTCGAGGAGGACGCGAACCAGGCGCGGAGCACCTCCACCTCGCGCTGGGAGAGCCGGGGGCGGTTGGGATCGTCGTCGGCGACCAGCACACCGCCGAGCGACGGCCCGGTGTACGCCCGGCCGGCCGCGGCCGCCTGGATCGCCGGTACCAGATGCTCGGGCCCCTCGGTCTTCGTCAGGTACGCCAGCGCGCCGAGGTTGACGCACTTCAGCACCGTGCCGCTCTCCGCGTGCTGGGAGTAGACGACCACCCGCCGCCCCTCGTCGACCAGCCGCCGCAGCTCGCCGAAGGCCGGGTTGCCGGGCACCAGCTCCAGGTCGAAGATCACCACGTCGGCGAGCGCGCCCGGCCCGGTCCAGACGTTCGCCATCCTGGCCCGCGCGTCGATCAGCTCGATCGGCGGCTCCGCCCGCTCGCACCAGTACCGCACGCCCGCCGCGATCGCCGCGTGGTCGTCGACGATCACCGCGGTGATGTGGTCGCCTGCCACCGCACCTCCACCCACAGCCGCTCCCCGGTACCGAACGCCTCCAGCCGCACGCCGGGCGCGGCCGGTCGCGGCAGGTCCAGCGGGCCGCAGTCGGCCAGCACGTTGACGCTGACCAGGTCGGGGCCGCCGACCACGGTCACCCGGGCCCACGAGGCGGCCGTGGCCAGCACGGTCAGCGGGGCCTCGGTGAGGTCGCGCCGGACCGGCAGCGGCAGGTCCGGCCACTGGCCGCGGGCGTCCAGCTCCACGAGTACGCCCTTGCGGTCGGCGACCTCCGCGCAGTGCCGCAGCTCGTGCAGCAGCCGGTTGGGCACGACGTCGACCTCGGCGAAGAGCCGCCGCATCCGGGCCGCCTCGACGGCGCACTCCCGCCGTACGGCCGGGTCGGCCGGGTCCAGCCGCCCGCTGGCCAGCCCCTCCAGCAGCGGCATCGTGCTCAGGTCCAGGTCCGCGAAGCGTTGCTGCCGGCGCCGGTGCGACTCGGCCGCGGCCGCCTCGGCGGCGGCGACCTGCTCGGTCTCCCACTTCGCGGCCGCCGCCGACCGGGCGATCCCGCGGAAGGCGGCGGCGGTCACCGCCATGCACAGTGGGTACCCGATGACGCCGATCGACCCGGTCGCGAACCGCAGCACCGTCGTCCGGTCGACGTCGGTGGTGAGCAGCATGTTGGCCAGCGCGACGCCCCAGTGCAGGCCGAGGAAGGCCAGGTGGACCCGGAGCGGGCGGCTCAGCAGCACCACCAGCCCGACCCAGGTCGCCTCGCCGAAGACCCAGTCGCCGGCGGACGCGGCGTGGCCGTGGGGGAGCGCCGAGTAGGAGAGGACCGCGGCGAGGACCACGACGCCCACCGCCGGCCACCGCCACGCGGCCGGCCAGAGCCGGCCGCGCACGACCAGGGCGGCCTCGACGCCGAGCACGCCGGCGAGCATCGTGAACGACACCAGCTGTACCCAGGCGGGTTGGTAGTGCTCCCAGCCGCGGACGATGTTGGGCAGGCACAGCAGCGTCAGCCCCGCGGACGCCGTGGCCAGGATCCCCACCCGCAGCCGGGACGTCAGCTGGGCCCGGGTGGCCCGCTCGATGGCGATCCGGGGGTCGTCAGCCATCGCGCCACTCCAGGGAAACGGTGGTGCCCGCGCCCGGCCGGGAGGCCACCCGCGCGGCGCCGCCGACCGCCGCCAGCCGGCCGTGGACGCAGTCGCGCAGCCCCCGCCGCGTCGCCGGTACCCGGTCCGGCGCGAAGCCCCGGCCGTCGTCGACGACCTCCACCCGCAGGTCGCCCGGGTCACCGCTCAGCCGCACCTGGATCTGGCCGGCGCCGGCGTGCCGGACGACGTTGTTCAGCGCCTCCCGCGCGGCGTCCGCGACCGCCCGCGCCACCCGGTACGGCACCGGCAGGTCCGGCGGCCCGGCGAACCGCACCGGGAGCTGGCTGACCGCCTCCACCTCCGCCCGCAGCAGCCGTACCAGGTCGGCCTCGGCCGGTGCCTGCTGGCCGTACGCGCGCAGCATGTCCAGGTCGCGCCGGGCCCGCGTCGGCAGCCAGCCGTCCCCGGGCCGGACCTGGCCGCTGCCGACCATCAGCAGCGTGGTGGCGGCCGTGTCGTGCAGCGCGTTGACCAGGTCGCGCTCGTCGGCCCGGACCGCCTCGGCGACCCGCCGCGCCGTACGCGCCCGCTCCGCCTCCACGGCCAGCCGGTCCGCGCTCCGGGCGCCGCGCATGACGAGCGTCCACGCGGTGCGGGACAGCGCCGCGATGGCGAGCACCCAGACCGCCGCGTTGACCACGTCGCTGGCCGGCTCGGTGACCACCACGACGGCCAGCAGCGTCCCGGCGGCCACCCCGGTGGCCGTCACGCCGTAGGCCAGCGGCGTATACCACTGGTACGCCAGACAGGCGAAGCTCACCAGCAGCCGGATCCACCCCACGTTGCTCTGCGCGGCGGCGTCGGTCCAGAAGATGCTCAGGCAGACCAGCACCAGCACGGCGACGTCGACGGCGGTCGCCCAGAGGCCGGTGCGGCGCAGCAGCCACCACACGTACACCGCGCTCCAGGCGCCGACCCCGGCGACCACGACCGCGGTCGGTGCCGCGTGCTCGCCGGTCGCCCGGACCAGCCCGACGACCGCGACCGGGCCGAAGACCGCGATCCGGACCCCGGCGGCCAGGTGGCGCCCGTACCGGGACAGCAACGCCACGGACTCGCCGCCCGCGCCGCTCACGCCCGCTCCACCGCCCTCCGCCCACCGGACCCGGTTGGCTGCACCCTAACCCCGGATGCCGTCGCGGACGTGAACGGAGTGTGGGGTGTTCGCCTGACACCACGCCCGCGGCGCCGCCGATACCGTCGCGGAGGCCGTGTCCCCGCAGGCGAGGAGATCCGATGCAGGTCGACGCCGCCGCGCTCGCCACGTTCGCGTCGCGTGTCCACGGCCTCGGGCTGGACGTGGCGGCGGGCCGGCGGTACATCCGCGACTACGCGGACTTCAGCTGGCTGGAGGACGGGCTGATCGGCCTGCTCCGCTCCGCCCACGAGAACGCGGCCGCCGAGGTCGACGACGCGCTGCGGCACCTGGAGTACCTGCTCGACAAGTCCGCCTTCGAGCTGCGCTTCGCCGAGCACTACTACGTCCACACCGACGTCGAGTCGGCGATCGCGATGGACGGCACCTTCGACGGGGCGCCGCAGCTGTACACACCGCTGCGGCCGGAGGCGCCGGACCCGTACTCGCCGGCGTCGGCGTGGAGCGAACCGCGGGTACACCTGACCGACCCGGGCGAGCCGGAGGCCAGCATCGGCGACGGGTACGTCGACCCGCTCCAGGTCTTCGAGCTGGTCAGCCCGGCGTCCTGGCTGAACTGGCTGCTCAAGGAGACCTTCGGCTTCGACGTGATCGGCTGGATCACCAAGCAGTTCACCGGGGACTGGCGGGCCCTGGCCCGGTTCGGCATCGCGGCGGGGAAGCTGGGCGACTGCATCGGCGCCGTGGGCGACAACCTCCGGTACGCCCGGGACGAGGTGGCCCGGCACTGGAGCGGCAACGCGGCCAGCAGCGCCCTGGCCTACTTCACCGAGGTCGCGGCCGCGTGCGCGGCGGCGCAGGCGGCGCTGCGGGAGCTGTCCGGGCAGTACAAGGAGGCGGCCCGGGGCAACTGGCTCTTCGCCAACCAGGCCGCCGGCGTGATCACCGGGATCACCGACGCGGCGATGCTCGGCGGGATCGGCGCCGGCCTCGGCACCCTGTTCGGCTGGACCGGGATCGGCGCCTGGGCCGGCGGCACCCTGGCCGGCAGCCAGGTGGTCCGCATCACCCGCCTCATCCACGAGGCGACCGGCATCATCCAGAACGCGGGCAGCGCGCTCTCGGCCATCGCCGGCGTGGTGCTGGGGATGACCGACCTGGGCGGCCTCAAGTCCCTGCCGATGCCCGACCACCCGTACGACCACCCGGGAGTCACATGACCGCGTACGAGGAGCTCGTGTCGATGACCGGCGGCGACCGGGAGGCCGCCCGGAAGCTGCTGGACGGCCTGCGCCGGATGGCGCAGGAGGCGCCGGACCCGCAGCTGCGCCGGTTCGCCGCCGACGTCCTGGCCGGCCACGTCACGCTCCGCGAGGCGGCCCGCTCGGAGGCGTACGACGCCGTGCTGAGCCCGCACTTCCACGGCCTGACCCGCTGGCGCGACGCGCTCCGCGAGCGGGAACGCCGGCCGTCGCGATGAGTCAGCGGCCCGCCGGCCGACCCGCGGCGCGGGGTCAGGACGGCTGCGGGGCCAGCTGGCGGGCGGCCCACGGAGTGACGACGAAGCCGCGCTTGACGGTCAGCAGCTCGACGTTGGCGGTCCAGGACTGGATGCCGTCGATGCCGGCCAGGGTGTGGGTGGTGAACTGGAAGAGGTCCTGGTGGGTGGGGAGGATGACCTCGCACATCAGCGACTGCTGGCCCAGGGTGGCGGCCACGAACCGTACGCCGGGGAGCTCGGCGAGCTCGCGGGCGACCGCGTCCAGGCGGGCCGGTGCCACCGACAGCCAGAAGAGGACCTCCGCCTCGAAGCCGAGCGCCGCCGCCGGTACCAGGGTGATCACCTGTACGCAGCCGGTGCCGTGCAGGGCCTCGAAGCGGCGCCGGACGGTGCTCTCGCTGACCCCGAGCCGCGAGGAGACGGCCTGGAAGCTGGCCCGCCCGTCCTCCCGCAGGACGTCGACGATCTGCTCGCCCATCGCGTCGATGTGGTCCGGCGCGCAGTCGTGCACCGCCGGCGGCGGGCCGAGCTGGCTGGCGTCCGGCAGCAGGTGGCGGCTCCACTCGTGAGTGGACTTGTACAGGTGCAGCTCCAGGTCGGCCACGCTGCTGCGCACCCCCGCGATCGCCTGCACGCCGTCGAGCAGGATGGGGTGCAGGCCGGCGCCCTTGGGCACGACGAGCTCGGCGACCAGGTCGTAGGCGCCGGTCACCAGCGCGACGAACCGCACCTCGGGCATCGCGGCGAGGGCCTGCGCGGTGCTGAGCTGGGTGCCCGCCGCGCACTGGATCCGGGTGATCAGCACGTCGGTGGCGCCGGGCAGGGGCACGGCGGCGACCCGGATGAGGCCGGCGGCGAACAGCTGCTGGCCCCGGCGCGCCACGGTGTTGACCGAGACGCCGGCGAGCTGGGCGATGTCGGTCCAGCTGGCCCGTCCGTTGACCTGGAGCGCGGCGACGATGCGCCGGTCGGTCGAGTCGAGGTGCGCGTACATGTCCACCGGCATCATGCCGTAACAGGCCCCACGTTCGCGAGGAACCGCCGGACCGTCGACTGGAACAGCTCCGCCTCCTCCAGCTGCGGGGAGTGTCCGGACTTCTCGAACACGACGAGCTGGGCGCCGGGGATCAGCGACGCGATCGCCTCGCCGCACTCCACCGGCGTGATCCAGTCGTGCCGGCCGACGGTCACCAGCGTGGGGCAGGTGATGCGGGGCAGGTCGGCCTTGATGTCGTAGCCCGGCTGGTTGACCGCGAACGCGTAGTTGTGTGTCTCGTACCGGTACGGTGTGGACGCCACACGCTCGCGGACCTTGTCCCAGTCGAGGTCGTGGTCGTAGAGCGGGAGGATCTCGGCCCAGCAGTCGCGCAGGTCGGCGTCGTCCCGGACGGTACCGGACATGATGCGGTCGAGCTTGTCCCGGTCGACCCGCACCCGCGCCGAGGAGAGCGCGTTGCGCAGCGCGGCGTCCTGGTTGGAGCTGTCGGCGGCGGTGTCCCGCAGCACGAGCGCGGCCACCCGCCGCGGGTAGCGGATCGCGTACTCCATCGCGACGAAGCCGCCGTACGACCCGCCGGCCATGACGATCCGTTCGGCGCCGAGCCAGGCGCGCAGCCCGTCCACGTCGCAGGCCCACTGCTCGTGCGTGAACGGACCCCGGCCCTCGCTGGCGCCGCTGCCGCGGGCGTCGAAGACCACCACCCGGTAGGCGTCCGCGAACGGCCCGAACGAGGCGCGCGGCTCCGCCATCGAGCCCAGGCCCGGAGCTCCATGGTGGACGATCATCGTGGGCTTGCCCGGGGCGTCGCCGAGCACCTCCACGTTGAGCCGGTTTCCGTTGATCTCGACGTCCATCTCAGGCTCCGATCACGATGTCGGACAGGTCGCGCGGGTACCCGGTCAGCCGCCGCGGCCCGCCCGCGGTCACCAGCACGGTGTCCGAGATGCGGTATCCGGCGTGTCCCGGGACGTACAGGCCGGGCTCGCTGGAGAGCACCATGCCGGGCGCGAGCACGGTCTCGTCGCCGTCGGCCACCCAGGGCGGCTCGTGGAAGCCGAGCCCGATCCCGTGCCCCTGCCGGTGCCGCAGGTACCGGGCGAGCCCGGCCCGGCGGATCACGTCGAGGCAGGCGCGGTTGGCGTCGACGCAGCGGACGCCGGGGCGCAGCGCCTCGGTGCCGACCTCCTGCGCCTCGCGCACGACCGTGTAGTAGTGGCGCTGCGCACGGGTGGGCTCGCCGAGCAGGAACGTCCGCTCGCTCTCCACGAACCGCCCGCCGACCGCGCAGCCCAGCGACAGCATGAACGGCTCGCCGCGGCGCAGCCGGTCGCCGCCGGGGAGCCGGTGCGGCTGGGCCGAGTTCGCTCCACTGTAGACCAGGCCGCCGGTGAGCATCGGCACGACGACCACGTCCTCGTGCTCGGCGTGCATCAGGTCGGCGCCGAACCGGGTCACGTGCGCGGCCAGCTCCGCCTCGGTGGGCAGCTCGCCGGTGGCGGTGGCGACCAGGCGGGCACCCTCGGCCACCATCGCGTCGGCGATCCGGGCCGCCTCGACGTGCAGCGCGATCTCCTCCGGCGTCTTGCGCATCCGGTGCCCGGCGACCAGGTCGCTGACCGTCCACTCCGCACCCTCGAAGGTGACGGCGAGCTCCCGTACCCGGGAAAAGGACGTCGACGGCGCGTGCGCCGCGCGGTGCGGCCGGGTCCCGACGGCGTCGCGGAGCACCGCGAAGGGTGACCGTTCGCCGGGAAACTCGGGGTAGACGACCAGGGTGGCGCTGGCCCGCTGGTCGGCGGCGTACTCGCGCTCCAGGTCGGGGACGAGCAGCAGCACCTCGCCCTCCCGGGGCACGTAGGCGACGACCGGGCGCTCGTTCGGGAAGTGCGCGAAACCGGTCACGTACGCCACGTCGAGCGGGTCGTCGAGCACGAGCGCGTCCAGGCCGGCCGCGTCGAGGTCGGCGCGGAGTCTACTGTGGAGCTCGGTGTGGAAGGCGGGGGCCAGTCGCATCGGTCACCTCGTGCGCGGGTCGCTGGCGTCGTTGTAGGCCACCGCGACGAGCGTGGCGGAGACGACCAGCAGCAGGATGGCCAGGGACGGAAAGAGCGTGGTCCACCACGCCGTCGCCAGCGACCCGGAGCGCTGGGCGTTGTGCAGGATCGTCCCCCACGACCAGCTGTCCGGGTCGCCGAGGCCGAGGAACGACAGCCCCGCCTCGGCGAGCACCGCGCGCGAGGTGGTCAGCACGACCGAGACGGCGACCACCGGCGCGACGCCCGGCAGCACGTGCCGGCGGATGATCCACAGGTGCGAGCCGCCGAGCGCGTGCGAGGCGGAGACGTACGGCATCGGCACGACCGCGAGCCCCTGCGAGCGCACCACCCGGGCCACCTCCGGCCAGCTGAACGCGGCGATGACCACGACCAGCGTGGGTACGCTCGGCCCGGCCAGCGCGGCGACGAGGATCATCAGCGGCAGCACCGGCAGCGACAGGGACAGGTCCACGACCACGCCGAGCGCGGCGTCGGCCCGCCGGAAGTAGGCGGCCGCGACGCCGACCACCACGCCGGCGACGATGGCCAGCGCGCTGGCCGCCAGCCCGACGACGATGCTGACCCGGGTGCCCCAGACCACCTGGGCGAAGACGTCCCGCCCCAGGTCGTCGGTGCCGAACCAGTGCCCGCCGCCGGGCGGGGCGAGCACCTGCTCGCCGTACCCGCTCGGGTAGTCGGCGATCAGCGGCGCGCAGAGCGCGACCACGCCCATCAGCAGCAGCACCGCCACCGCGGACGGGCCGAGCGGGTTGCGCCGGAACGCCTGCCAGGTCAGCCGCCCCGGCGACTCGTGCGCGCGGGTCACCGTCACGACGCGCGCACCCGCGGGTCGAGCACGCCGTACGCGATGTCGGTGACCAGGTTGGCCACGATCACCGTGAACGCGAGCATGATGAACGCCCCCTGCAGCACCGGGAAGTCGAGCTGCGCCACCGCGTCGTAGACGGCCCGGCCGACGCCCGGGTACGCGTAGATCGACTCGGTGAGCACCGCGCCGCCGACCAGGAACCCGAGCTGCAGCCCGACGAGCGTGGTGGTGGGCAGCAGGGCGTTGCGCAGCGCGTGCCGCCACACCACCCGCCGGTTGGGCAGGCCCTTGGCGCGGGCCAGCCGGCAGTAGTCCTCGCCGAGCGCCTCGATCAGCGTGCTGCGCAGGGTCAGCACGTACGAGCCGAGCTGCACCAGCACCAGCGACAGGCAGGGCAGCACGAGGTGCCGGCCGATACTGGCCCAGGCGGTCAGGCCGGTGACGTCGTCGTCCATCGCGCCGCCGATCGGCAGCAGCCCGAACCGGACCCCGAACAGGTACAGCAGCAGCACACCGACGCTCGGCACGAACAGCGACTGGCCGGTGACCCCGCCGACCTGGACGAGCCGGTCCAGCCAGCCCTTGGCCCGGGTGGCGGCGAGCACCCCGAGCGGGATGCCCACCGCCACCGTGACCAGCAGCGCCGACCCGGCCAGCAGCAGCGTCCAGGGCAGCCGTTCGAGCAGGATGTCCAGCACCGGCTGGTTCTGCCGGAACGAGACCCCGAGGTTGCCCTGGGCGAGCTGGGCCAGGAAGTGCCAGTACTGCACCGGCAGCGACTTGTCCAGGCCGTAGTCGCGCAGCAGGTCGGCGTAGAGCTCCTCGGTCATCGCCGGGTCGGCGACCGCCAGTGCCGGGTCGCCGGGCAGCAACCGCAGCAGCAGGAACGTCACCGTCGCCGCGAACCACAGGGTCAGCAGCCCGCGCAGCAGGCGGCGGACCAGGAACCGAGCGCTGCCGCCCACCGCTCAGCCCTTCTTGGCCTGGGCGAGCGACTGCGGGTTGACGATGGAGAGCAGCTCGCTCGGCTGGACCAGGAAGTTCGACCACTGCGCGGAGTGCGCGATGGTGAACTCCTCGACGTAGAGCACGTTGTCGTACACCTTGTCGCTGATCATCTTGGCGGCCTGCTGGATCAGCGGCTTCTGGTCGGCCTGGTCGAGCTGGGCCCGGGCCTGGTCGATCAGCTTGTCCAGCTCCGGGTCGCAGGCGTTGGCGTAGTTGATGAAACCCTTGCACTTGAACGCGAGCGCCAGGTTGGCCGGCGGGTTGTCCATGATGGCCCACGAGCCGGCGTAGATGTCGTAGTCCCGCTCCTGGTACTTGGCGACGTACGTGTTGCGCTCCAGCCCTTCCAGCTTGATGTCGACGCCGGCCTGCTTGGCGGAGTCGCGCACGAGCTGGGCCCACTTGGCGATGTTGGGGTCGGCCTGGTCGAAGATCATCCGGAAGCTGAGGCCGTCGAAGAGCCCGTCGCCGTCGCCGTCCCGGTAGCCGGCGCCGGTCAGCAGCTGCTTGGCCCGGGCCGTGTCGTACGTGTACTCCTTGGCGCTGGTGTCCTGCCACTGCTTGAGCGTCGGCGTGAGCACCGAGGAGTTCGAGGTGACCGCCGAGCCCTGCAACGCCACCCGCCGGATCGCCTCGTAGTCGACCGCGGCCGCCAGCGCCTGGCGTACCTCGAGCCGGTCCAGCGGCTTGCGCTGGGTGTTGTACTGCATGTGCGCCCAGCCGAGCGACGGCACCTTCACCGTCTTGATCTTGTCGTTGCCGTCGAGGGTCTTGGCCAGCGCGGGCGGCACCACGTTGGCGATCAGGTCGATCTCGCCGTTGCGCAGCGCGAGGGCCTCGGTGTTGACGTCCGGGAAGACCCGGAACACGACCTCCTCGACGGCCGGCTTGCCGCCCTCGACCAGCGGGTACGAGTCGACCCGCTTGAGCACGTACCGCTGGCCGCGCTCGGCGCTCTCCAGCTTGTACGGCCCGGCGGAGACCCAGTTGGCGTCGTTGGCGAACTTCTGCACGCTCGGCGCCTTCTCGAACACGTGCTTGGGCACCACCGGCATCCAGAAGCCCACGTTCTCCAGGAATGTGCCGTCCGGCTGGGACAGGTGGAACTCGATCTCGGTCGGCGACACCGCGGTCGCCCCGGTGTACGACGGGATCAGGCCGGCCACGATGCCGATCTTCTCCTTGGCCACCGCGTCGATCGTGAAGATCACGTCGTCGGCGGTCACCTTCGTGCCGTCGCTCCAGGTGAAGTCGTCCCGCAGGGTCACCTTGGCCGTCCGCCCGCCGTCGGCGTACTCCCATCTGGTCGCCAGGTACGGCGTCCGCTTGCCTTCCAGGTCCATGCTCATCAGGCGCGGGTACATCAGGTTGGTGACCCAGGTGTCGGTGCGGCTGTTGCCGAGCAGCGGGTTGTAGTTGACCACGTCGGCGGTGGTGCCGATGGTGAGCCGGCCGGCCCCGCCACCGCTGGCGGAGGAGCCGCTGTCGGGGTTGCCGGGTGAGCAGGCCGCCAGCGTTACCGAGGCGATACCCGCGAGGGCGAGCAGGGTGCGTCTCATTGGTGCCAGACCTCCTCGAGGACGCGCATGATGTTGCCCCCCAGGACCTTGACGACCTCGTCGTCCGAGTAGCCCCGGGCGACCAGCCAGGACGTGATGTTCCAGTAGCACTCGGCCGGGTTTTCCAGCCCGTCCACGTACGGCACCCGGGGGTGCTCGACGTGCCCGTGCGCCTCGGCGATGGAGAGGTGACCGGCGAACGTGTCGTGCAGGCCGACGTGGTCGCCGAAGAGGGTGTCCGGCCCGAAGGCCACGTGGTCGATGCCGACCAGGTCCACGCAGTACGTGAAGTGGTCCATCACCGACTCGATGCTGTGTCGCGGGTGGGCGGGGGAGAGCGTGGTGTGCGGCGCCGCCTCGATGCCGATGACCCCGCCGCGCTCGGCGCAGGCCCGGATCACCTCGTCCGGCTTCATCCGGTTGGTCGGCCAGACCGTGCGGGCGCCGGCGTGGGTGATGAAGATCGGCTTGGTGGAGTGCCGGATGGTGTCCAGCGAGGTGCGGTCGCCGGAGTGCGAGACGTCGATCGCGATGCCCAGCTTGTTCATCCGGCGCACGGCCCGCTCGCCGAAGTAGGTCAGGCCGCCGTCGCCCCGCTCCTTCAGGCCGCTGCCGAGCGCGTTCGCCTCGCTGTAGGCGATGCCCATCTGCCGTACGCCGAAGCCGTACAGGATGTCCAGCCGGTCCACCTCGTTTTCGATCATGGTGGCGGCCTCGGTGGCGACGACGAGCCCCATCCGGCCGGTGGCGTGGGCCTCGGTGATGTCGGCCAGCCGCTCGACCTTGACCAGGTAGTCCTGGTGCGCGATGTCGGACAGGCGGGTGCCGACGTCGGCGATGACGTCGCTCCACTTCCAGCCCATCTGGCTGGTGACGCAGCAGGTGCCGTCCATGAAGTTGTCGAAGACGGCGGTCATGCCGGAGCGGGCCAGCCCGTCGTAGCCGGTGTGGTGGCGCCCGGTCCGGTTGTACTCCACCGTCTCCCGGATGTCGTCCGGGAAGACCGAGGGGTGGTCGTGCAGCGAGATGACGACGTTGTCGGTGAGCAGCCGCCGCACCCGCTCGCGCTGGTCGCCGGTGAGCGCCGTCCCCTCGTACGCGGGCACGCGCCCCAACTCGGGCGCGAGCTTGAACTCACGGTAGTCGGCGCCGGCCTCGAGGTAGCCGTAGGACCGGTAGCCGGTGTATCGGGTGGCGGGTTCCAGCACGCCGGGCTCCCTTCATGATTCACAACTAGCCAGACCGTGCCAGGATCAGTCATCCGCAGTCAATACTGTGAAGAAATCCGGTCCGTTACGGTGTCGTAACGACAGAATCCGTTTCGCGATCCGATGGCCCCGCGCGACGCCGCCGAGCCGGCCGCGGCCGACCGGGACGCGGCCGAGCCGGGCCGCCGCCGACCGCGAGGCCGGGCGGACCGGGACGCCGGGCGGACCGGGACGTCGCCGGTGAGAGAGCTCGCCGGGCAAAAAAGCGTGCGCCGTGACCGGTGACCCGGTCACGGCGCACGCCGTGGTTCGTTCGGTCGCTACTGGACGATGCCTCCGGGGCGGAGCCGGACCGCCAGCTCGGAGCTGACCACCGTGACGCCCGGGACCGTGGTCGCGGTCATCTCGGTGGTGACCACGCCCTTGCCGAGACCGACCCCGGTCACCTGGACGGTGTACGAGACCGAGGCGCCCGGCGTGGGCGGGCTGCTGGTGATCCGCAGGTCCTCGGTCGGCAGGGTGCCGGCCGGAAGCTGCTCACCGCCGCTGCCGTTGCTGTTTTCGGCGCCGACGATCAGGTCCTGACCGGTCGGTGCGCCGGGCAGGGCGGCCGGGTCGTAGGCGAAGACGATGTCCTGCTCGCCGTTGAGCCCGATCCAGATCTGGAAGTGCCGGTTGGAGTTGGTACCCCAGACGTCCACCTGCCACTCGGCGACGAGCCAGCGGTTGACGCCGTCGGTGAGGACGGTGGCCCGGATGCCCTCGTCGCTGGAGCCGTCCAGGTCGGTCCAGAACGGCGCCAACACGTTGTTGGGCCGGGCCGGGTCCGGGATCTGGGTCAGCTCGCAGCAGTTGTTGTCTTCGGACGTACCGCCGCCGACGACCGCGTACCCGTTGGAGTCGATCCCGATCCGGGTGTACGTCTGTCCACCGTAGACGAACGGCGGCACGTTGAAGTTGAGGACCTCCTCGTCACCGATCGGGGTCGGCGCCACGCCGAAGTCGGCCAGCGGGAGGTACCCGGCGATGGTGCCCGGGTCCAGCGACGGCACGCTCGGCTCGGCGCCGGCGAGCGGCACGTCGTTCTTCACCACGCGGCGCGGGGCCACGATGGTCGCGCCGTCGACCCCGGAGAACTTGAGGTTTTCGTTCAGCGTGGTCTGGAAGTCGACCACGGCGTCGCCGAACGACTCGTTGGTCGCCGTGATCGTGCACTCCGCCGTGCTCTGGAAGACCAGCCGGTCGGCCGGCGCGCACTCGCTGGCCAGGGTGACGTCACCCTGCTGCGGCACGAAGGCCACCGGCAGGTGCAGCGTCGGCAGGTCGGACTGGACCGGATCGAGGATCACCTGGCCGAACTGCTGGCCGCTCGCTTTCGAGGTGATGGTGATCGTCAGGTCCTTCGACTTCCCGGCGCCCAGCGTGAAGACGCTCGGCGTGACCGTGATCTTGCTGCCGGCCGGCGCCTTGACGTGCGCCCGGTAGGTCTGGCTGCCGCTGGTCACGTTCTTCGCGGTCCGGACCGTGGTGAGCCGGCCGGGCATGACCGGCGCGTTCACCGACGGCAGGTTGAGGTGCACCGCGTTGACCGGGTCGTTGCCGATGGCGAGCATCCGCTCGGCCGTCTCGTCGAAGGTCAGGCCCGGCTTCTGGGCCTTCTTCAGGTCGACCCGGCCGCTGCCGTAGTCGAACGGGTCGGCCGGCGTGGTCAGGTCCTCCTTGACCACGTCCTGGTAGGCCGTGGTCATCATCGCGGACTTGATCTGGCCCGGGCTCCAGCCCGGGTGCAGCGCCTTGAGCAGGACCGCCGCCCCGGCGATGTGCGGCGCGGACATCGACGTGCCGGCGATCGCCTGGAAGTACTCGCCGGGCGGGCCGAGCTCGACCGCGTCCGGCGTCGGCGAGTTGCCGGCCAGGATCTGCACGCCGGGCGCGGTGATGTCCGGCTTGATGCCGAAGCCGCCGGGTCCGCGCGAGGAGAACGCGGCCATCACGTCCGCCTGGCCGTTCTCCTTCTGCCCGGCGGTGAACGTGCCGGTCACGCCGGTGTGTCCGGTCATGAACGCCGTGAACTGCGTGCCGTCGGCCAGGTGCACCGAGGGCAGCCAGTGGTTGTCGGTCTCGATGTCGGCCAGCGTCGGGTTGTAGAGCACCATGCCGACCGCGCCGCCCTGCAGGACGTTGTAGCCCTTGTCGACGCGGGCGTTCACGCCGCGCTGGCACGCGACGATCTTCCCGGTGAACCCGCCCGCCGGCGCCGGCTCGCTACAGAGCGCCGGGTAGCCGGAGACCGACTCGGCCAGCACGACCGGGGTCTGCGCGGTGACGCCGGCGGTGATCGAGGCGCCCTTGAGGGTCAGCGTGTCGCCGCCGCTGGTGAGCGTCAGCGAGGAGTTGAACTCGCGGGTCTGGGTCGAGGCCGCGACGGTCGTGACCCACGGCGAGACGTGGTCGGTGGTCGCCGAGCCGGGGCCGGAGTTGCCCGCGGAGGCGGCGACGAAGACGCCGGCCGCGTACGCGTCGAGGAACGCCAGCTCGGCCGGGTCGGTGAACGGGCTGGCGCCACCGGAGATCGAGTAGTTGATGACGTCGACCCCGTCGAGCACCGCCTGCCCGATCGCGGCGGCCAGGTCGGAGTCGTACCCGCCCTGCTCGCCCAGCCCCTTGTAGACCGAGATCCAGGCACCCGGCGCCATGCCCTGGATCGGGCCGCGCTCCACGCCGAAGACCGGGGCCGAGCCGAGCACGTTGCCGGCGGCGGTGGACGCGGTGTGCGTACCGTGGCCGCCGCTGTCCCGCGCCGACTCGTAGTCCTCGCCGTCGTTGAGGGCCAGGTACGTGTCGAGGAACGCCGCGCCGCCGATGAGCTTCTTGTTGCAGGCGAACACGTCGGTCTGCGGCGTCAGCGGGTTGTCGCCGAAGTCGCACTCGCGGGGCGTACCGTCGGCCTTGGCCGGGGGCGGGTTCAGGTTGCCGTTGTCGGCGAACGACGGGTGCTCCGGCCAGGCGCCGGTGTCGATGACGCCGAAGATGATGCCGGCGCCGGCGTTCTTCTTGCCGCCCAGCGCGCCGTACGTGCTGGTGGCCCCGATGAACGCGGCGCTGGCGTCGGTCAGCGGCTGGCGCAGCTGGTCCTTCTGCACCGCCACGACGCCGTCGACCTTCAGCAGGTCGCCGACCTTGTTGGCCGGCACGGTGGCCGACACGCCGCCGTACACGGTGCGCAGCCGCTGCCGCACGTCGGCGCTGGGCACCGCCTTGGTGAGGCCGGTGACGATCTCCTGCTCGCGGCGCGCGACGTGCTGCTCGTACGCCCGCACGGCGGTGTCCCGGCCGAGCTTGCGCCCGGTCTCGGTGGGGCTGGTCGCGGCCAGACCCGCGACGCCGCCGCTGTATGTCGCCACCGGGTCGTAGTCCAGCTTGACCAGGACCGGGATCCGGGTGGATTCGGTACGGTTCAGCAGTGTCGGGTCGGTTTGCGCCAAGCGGCTGGTGGGCGCCTTCGCGGCGGACACCCGGTCGGCCGGCTGGAGGCTCTGCTCGACGCTGTAACCGTTATTGGGCGCGGCGACACTGGGATTGGCCCAGGTCACCAACGCCATCGGGAGAGTGAGCGCGGCCGCGAAACCGGCTCGCAGCCACTTCTTTTGGCGCATCCGATCCCTCCAAGGAAGGCGTTACGCGCCCATCCTCGCGCCCGGCGCGGTCGACCGGGTCAGCGCGAATTCGGCGCGTGGGGGTGTGGGCATGATCGCACGCGGCTCGGCGAAAGCACATACCACGCGCAGGCACGGTCGAGACTTGTCTCACTTCGGACAGTGGTCGCCCCACGGTCGGTGATCGAAGCTCCCCCCACGTCGCTAGAACGACGTGACGGGAGCTTCGATCACCAGGATGGGGGAGCGCCGCCGGGCAGCGCGGCGACCCGGGCCACCAGGTCGGCCCGGCGCCGTCCATCGAGGACGGTCGAGGCCGCGTCGTCGAACTTGCGGACCGGGTCGGTCGGGTCCGCGCCGGGTGAACCGGTGGGGTGCGCGACGCGCCGGGACCACCGCTCGCCGGCCGCGTCGACGATCCGCAGCTCCGCGCCGTACGCGCGGGTCAGCTCGGGGTCGTCGGCCAGCTCGTAGCCGACCCGGGACATCAGCCCGCGTACGTCAGGGCGGGCCAGCGCCGCCCCGGTGAAGTGCCGCAGGCCGAGCGGGCCGTCGAGCAGGGCCGCGGCGACGCAGTACGGCGCGCTGAACTTCGCCGCGTACGGCGTGCGCGGCTGGAGCTTGTCAGCCCACGGTTCGCAGACGACGTACCGGGCCGGGGTGGGGAGCCGCAGGAGGATCCGCTCCGGCACCGCGCCCGGCCGTTCCCGGCGGAACGCGCACGCCGCGTCGACCAGCGCGTGCAGGAACTGGCAGCACGGGTACGGCTTGAGGATCACGTCCGCGCCGTCCCAGGTGCTCCCCAGCTCCCGGGTGAGGCGGTGCCGGCTCCAGCCTTCGCCGATCAGCGCGGCGAAGAGGCCGTGCGTGCCGTCGATCGCCCCGGCCGGGCCGGTGACCCCCTGCTCGGCGAGGCGGGCCGCCCAGATCCCGGCGTGCGCCGCCCAGCCCAGGTGCAGCGACTTGAGGTCGCCGCCCTCCACGACGGTCTGGATCACGCCGCTGGACTGGCTGCAGGCGATCCCGATCGCGTCGGCGATCCGCGGGGCGGGCAGGCCGGCGACGACCGAGGCGGCGACGGCCGCGCCGACCGTGCCGCAGCAGGAGCTGGCGTGCAGCCCGCGCTCGGTGAAGCGGTGGGAGGCGGCGGCGCCCAGCCGTACCGTCACCTCGACCCCGGCCACGACCGCGGCGAGGAACCGCGCCCCGTCGACCTCCCGCTGCGCCGCCGCGGCCAGCGCGGCGGGCACGACGACGGCGCCGACGTGCACGCCGCCCTCGGCGTGGGTGTCGTCGTAGTCGTGGACGTGCGCCGCCGTCGCGTTGACCAGCGCCGCGTCCGGGGCGTCGGCGGTCTCCTGCGCATCCCAGAGCGCCGCCCCGCCGGCCGCCGGTCGGGCGAGCACCGCGCGCCGGACCGCGGCCACCATCGGATGCGTGGCGCCGGCCAGGCCGACGCCGATCGTGGTGAGCACGAGGTCGCGGGCGTGCGCCAGCACCGGTGCCGGTACGCCGGCGGCGCGCAGTCCCGCGGCGAAGCCGGCGAGGCGCCGCGCGGCGGGCTCCTCAGCGCTCACCGGCACCGGCCCTGATCTGTCCCTTGTGGAGCATCGCGCGCCGCACGCGGTCCCGGGCCAGGCCGAGCGCCGCGGCGTGCGGCGTCACTCCGTCGCGGGCCGCGGCGGCCAGGACCCGGTCGGTGTTCGACCGGATCTTGCGGGCCACCGCGTCGAACGCGACCGCCGGATCCGGCGGGAACGCGGACGCCCGCGCGTCCATGGCATAGCCCGCGGCGATCGCACCGCCGGCGTTGGCCACGATGTCGGGTACGACGGTGACGCCGCGCCCGGCGAGTGATGCTTGGGCGGCGGCCGTGGTGGGGAGGTTGGCGCCCTCCACGACGAGGCGGGCCGGTACCCGGTCGGCGTCGGCGGCGTCGAGCACGTCCTGGGTGGCGGCGGGGATCAGCACGTCCGCGTCGACGAAGAGCACCTCGCGGGCGCTCACGGCGGTGGCGTCGAAGGCCGACGGGTCCTCGACGAAGCGGTCGCCGTGCGCCCCGGCGGCCGCGGTGAGCGCCGCGACGTCGAGCCCGCCGGGGCGGTGCAGTCCACCGTGGACGGTCGAGATCGCGACGACGGTCCCGCCCAGCTCGGTGACCCGGCGGGCGGCGGCCCGGCCGACCGCGCCGAACCCCTGGACCGCGATCCGCGAACCGGCGAGCGGCCGGCCGAGCCGGGTGGCCGCGGAGTCGGCGGCCTCGGCCACGCCGTACCCGGTGATGCCGAGCTCGTCGTAGGGGAGGCCGCCGAGGTCGGCCGGCGTACCCACCGCGCTGCCCGGTCCCAGCTCGTCCGCGACGATCGCGGCGTCGCGTTCGGTCAGCCCCATGTCGAGGCCGAAGACGTACTCGCGGGGGACCTCGTTGGCGAGCCGGCGGGCGAACGAGCGCAGGATCTCCTCCTTGGCCGGGGACCCGGGGTCGGCCCGGATGCCCGCCTTCGCCCCGCCGAAGAGCAGGTCGGCCGCGGCCCACTTCCAGGTCATCGCCCGGGCCAGGCGGGCCACCTCGGCGACGGTCAGGGTCGGGCTCATCCGGGTGCCGCCCTTGCCCATGCCCCGCGCGGTGTTGTCGACGACCAGTACGCCGCGCATGCCGAGGCGCCGGTCGTGCACGCAGACGACCTTCTCCGGACCCCACTCGTCCATCGCGGCCAGGATGTCGCCCCGCTCGCCCTCCGCCGGCACCGCCCACCTCCGTCGTACCGCTGACGTGATCACGCTGCCAGCCGGTGGACCGGTGGGGGAACCCGCGATGGGCGCAAACCTGACCCGGTGAGCATAAGATGTGCTAATGCTCAACGTGCACCACCTGCGGACGCTCGCCGAGGTGGTCGCGACGGGCTCGTTCGCCGCCGCGGCGGCCTCGCTGGGCTACACGGCCTCGGCGGTCTCGCAGCAGATGACCGCGCTGGAGCGGGCGACCGGCCTGGTCCTGTTCGAGCGCGGGGCCCGCAGCGCCCGCCCGACGACCGCCGCGCGCCACCTGGCCGGCCGCAGCACCGGCCTGGTCGACCAGCTCACCGCCGTCGAGCGGGACGCGCGGGCGCTGGCCGCCGGGGCGAGCGGGGTGGTCCGGGTCGGCAGCTTCCCGACCGCGAGCGCGGCGATCGTTCCCGGCGCCATCGCCCGGCTGCTGCGCCGCGCTCCGGACCTGGCGGTGCTGCTCGACGAGGGGGAGCCGGACGACCTGGTCGCCGCCCTGGCGAGCGGCGCGGTCGACGTGGCGGTGGTGTACCGCTACCCGCTGAGCCCGCGCCGGTGGCCGCCGGACGTGGTCGCCACGCCGCTGCTGGACGACCCGCTGCGGCTGACGGTCGGCGCGGACCACCCGGTGGTGACCCGGCCGTCCTGGGGCCTGGCCGACCTCGCCGGCGAGACCTGGATCGCCAGCCGGGAGACCAGCGCCGGCGCGCGAAACCTCGCCCGGCTCTGCGCCGACGCCGGGTTCACGCCCCGGGTCGCGTTCCGCAGCGACGACTACACGGTCGTCCGCGAGCTGGTCCGCGCCGGCCTCGGCGTCGCGCTCGTACCGGCGCTGGCGGACGCCCTCGGCACCGCCAGCGGGGTCCACCAGCGCCCGGCGGCCGGCCCGCGCGGCGCGCCGGCCCGGCGGGAGGTCTTCGTGCTGCACCGCCCGGACCGCGCGACACCGCTGGTGCCCGCCACGGTCGACGCGCTGCGGCGGGCCGCCGGCAGCCTCGGCCGCCGGATCAACCGCCGGGCGCCGACCGCCGATCGCGAAACGGCATCATGAACTCGGGGATCTCGCGGACCTGCGCCCGGCTGGTCTCCTCGGCCCAGAGTTTCTCCAGATAGGACAGATGCTCGTCCATCTCCTGCTCGATCAGGCGCGGGTCGCGCCGCATGATGGCCCGCAGCAGCCGGTTGAGCGAGTCCAGCGCCCACTGCGAGTCGGCGATGCCGTCGCGCAGGGCGTAGTCCTTGGCGCTGCGCAGCTGGTAGAGCAGGTTGCGCATCTGCTCCAGCAGCACGCGGTTGTGCGCCGCGCGGGCGATGGCGAGCTGGAAGCGCTCGTCGAGCTGGAGGAAGCGACTGCGGTCCTTGATGCTGCCGCCCAGCAGGTCGAGGGTCGTCGACATCGTCTCGAAGTCGGCCTCGGTCGCCCGCAGCCCGGCGAGCTGCGCCACCCGCGGCTGGATGAGCCGGCGCGCTTCGAGCAGGTCGGTCACCTCGCCGATGCGCACCTGCCAGTCTTCGGCGTTGACCTCGCGCGGGATGACGTCGGAGCGGACGAAGATGCCACCGGCCGGCCCCGGCTTGACGTCGAGCACGCCGGCGTTGACCAGCACCTTGACCGCCTCCCGGAGGGTGGGGCGGCTGATGTCGAGCTGGGTGGCGAGGGTCCGCTCCGGTGGGAGCCGGTCGCCGAGGCCCAGGTCGCCGGCGCGGATGGCATCGGCGATCTGGGCGACGGCCTCCTCGAACGGGCGCCGAGTGCGTACCGGGCGAAACACGCTGTGCAGCATACGTCGAAGACCGATCCTTACCCTTCCCGTTCGCCCCGCGTCAGCGCAGGCGCAGCACCTGTCCGGGGCGGTTGGCGGTCAGCTCGCCGCCGTCGACCACGAGCTGGCCGTTGACGGCGACGTGGGTGACGCCTTCGGAGTACTCGTGGTAGTCGTTCGGCCGGGCCGTCAGGTGCTGGTGGCCGCGCACCTGGGCGGCGTCCATGACGACGATGTCGGCCTTGTAGCCCGGGCGCAGCTCGCCCCGGTCGCGCAGCCCCAGGAACTGGGCCGGGATCGAGGTCGACTTCATGACCGCCTCCTCGAACCGCAGCGCGTCCAGCTCCCGCACGTAGTGCCCGAAGAGCATGGGGTAGGAGGCGTAGAGGCGCGGGTTCGGCGGGCGCGGGCTGCGGATCGGCAGGACCGGGCTGCCGTCGGTGCCGACCATGCTCATCGGGTGCTGGAGCACGTCGACGATGTCGCCCTCGTCCGAGCGCTCCAGGATGGTGTCGGCGTCGCCGTCGTTGATCCGGAGCAGGTGGCACATCGCCTCGTACGAGTCGCAGCCGAGCAGGCGGCCGACGTCGTAGAGCATCAGCCCCTCGAACTCCGGCTGGCGCGGGCTGCGGATCACCCGGAGCATCTCGTCCCAGAGCGGCCAGTACGAGGAGGGGTTGAAGCGCGCCTTGTACCAGCGGTTGGCACCGCCCTTGCGGATCGCCTCGGCGGTGTCGGCCACCCGGCTCGCGTCGGCGAAGTAGCCGGCCCAGTCCTCCCCGGCCGCCGCGACGGTGGCGTCGGGCATCATCGTCAGCAGCCCGCCGGACATGTAGTTGCGGGCCTGGAGCGTGAGCATGACGTCGGTCCAGATCGGCACGCCCTCGGCCCGCGCCTTGGCGATCTTGTCCAGCGCGTAGGAGAGCTTGCCCCAGTACTCCTTGCCGTCGGCCATCAGGTGCGAGACGGTGGTCCGCACGCCGACGGTGTCGGCCAGCTCGATCGCCTCGCGCACGCTGGAGAGCAGCAGGTCGGTGTACGAGCGCAGGTGGAACGCGAAGATCCCGTCGTACTCGGCGACCACCCGGCCCAGCTCGCGAAACTCCTCCGGCGACACGTCCAGCTCCGGGTCGGTGTGGTGGAACGCGCAGGAGACGCCCCGGGCGCCCTGCTCCATCGCCTGCCGGACGAGGTCCTTCATCCTGCCGATCTCGTCCCGGGTCGCCGGGCGGGCCGGCTGGGTGCCCGGCTCGCCGTACGCGGTGGAGCGCAGCACGTAGTGCCCGACCAGGCCGGCGTAGTTGGGGCCGAGCCCGGCGCCGTCCAGCCGGTCGAAGAAGCCGCCGAGGTCCTGCCAGTCCAGCTCCAGCCCGTGCTCGCGCAGGATCTCCCGCCCCTGCGTGATCGGCACGGAGTGGAAGTTGCGGGGGTTGTCCACCCACCAGTCGACGTACCAGACGTCGGAGAACGGCCCCGGCGAGAGGCCGCAGTTGCCGCCCACGTCGGTGGTGATCCCCTGGGTGATCTTCGAGTCGCAGGATGGGTCCATGAGCAGCAGATAGTCGGAGTGGCCGTGGATGTCGACGAAGCCGGGGCAGACCACCTTGCCGGCCGCGTCGACGGTACGCGCGGCGGGCACGTCCCCGGCCCGACCCACCAGGACGATCTCGTCGCCGCGTACGCCCACGTCGGCGCGGTATCCCGGCCTTCCGCTGCCGTCGAACACGAGCCCGTTGGTGATCAGCAGGTCGAGCTGCCTGGACATGGTTTCCTCCTAGTTGGACGGACGGGTCCTGGTTGGACGGTCGGGGGGTCAGGCGTCGATGACGCGCACCGCGGCCGAGGGCCACGAGGCGGTCACCGGGTCGCCGGGTGCGAGGTACGGGTCGGCCGGGCCGGAGCGCAGGTCGGCCAGGAGCGTGCCGCCACCGGGCTCGCTGATGACCGCGAGGCGCGACGGGCCGTGGTACTCCACACTGGACAGCACGCCGCCGAGCTGGTTCGGCGCCGGCGCGTCGGGCGCTCCCGGGCGCACCGCGACGTGCTCGGGGCGCAGCAGCACGCAGGCGCCGTCACCGGCGGCACCGAGGTCGTCGTCGGTCCGCAGCGTGTGCCCGTGCCAGCGCAGCAGCGCCCGCCCGTCCTCGCCGGCCGCGGTCTGGCAGTCCAGCAGGTTGGCCCGCCCCAGCAGCTCGGCGATCGCCCGGTGCGCCGGCCGCTCGTACACGTCGGTGGGGGCGCCCATCTGCACCAGCCGGCCGCCGCGCATGACGGCGACCCGGTCGGCCAGCGCCATCGCCTCGCGCTGGTCGTGGGTCACGAACATCGCCGTGAACCGCAGGCGCTTTTGCAGGTCGCGCAGCTCCCGCCGCAGGCTCTCCCGGAGCATCGCGTCGAGGTTGCTGAACGGCTCGTCGAACAGCACGATCCGCGGCCGCAGCACCAGCGCCCGGGCCACCGCGACCCGCTGCTGCTGGCCGCCGGAGAGCTGGGCGGGCTTGCGGTCGGCGTACGCGCTGAGCAGCACCCGCTCCAGCTCCCGGTCCACCCGTTCGCGGATCTCGTGCCGGGGCAGCCGCCGGACCCGCAGCCCGTACCCGACGTTCTGCCGGACGGTCAGGTGCGGAAACAGCGCGTAGTTCTGGAAGACGATGCCGATGCCGCGCTGGTTGATCGGGGCGTTCAGCACGCTGCGCCCGTGTACGAGGATGTCGCCGCCGGACGGCGTGACGAAGCCGGCGATGCTGCGCAGCATCGTGGTCTTGCCCGAGCCGCTCTGCCCGAGCACGGTCACCAGCTCGCCCTCCTGTACCGAGAGCGACACGTCGTCGAGGACCAGGTCCCGCCCGTACCGCTTGGACAGGCCCACCAGTTCAAGCTCCGCCATCGGGCGTACCGTCCTTTCGGGTCACGGGCTTGCGCAGGTTGTCGCGGGCGGAGAGGACCGCGACGAGCGCGCTGACGAGCACGAGGAGCGAGGAGACCGCGGCCACCGACGGGTCGACGTTGTAGGCGACCGAGCTGTAGATGCGGACCGGGAGCGTGGGCACGTCCGGCCCGGCCAGGAAGAGCGGCACGACCAGCTCGTCGAAGGCGAGGATGAACGCGAGCGAGAGGCCGGAGAAGAACGACTTGGCGACGTTGGGCAGCAGGATCTCCACCCAGATCCGCAGCCGGCTCGCGCCCAGGCTCAGCGCGGCCTCCTCCAGCGCCGGGTCGAGCTGCTCCAGCGCGGCCATCAGCGTGCGCACCAGGTACGGGGTGGTCAGCACGGCGAGTGCGAGCACGATCCCCCAGGTCGGCACGGTGACGTCGAGCTCGTTGTAGCCGAGCATGAGCCCGAGCACGTACATGATCGACGGCACCATGATCGGTACCATGATCAGCAGGGTGAGCGACGACGCGGCCCGGACCCCGCGGCGGGCCAGGACGATCGCCGCCGGCGCGCCCACGACCGCCGCGACGCCGACGCTCATCGCCGCGATGATGAGGCTGTTCCAGGCCGCGGCCCGCCAGGTGGGGTCGGTCAGCACCCCTTCGAACCAGGTGAGCGTGAAGCCGTGCGGCGGGAAGGCCAGGTAGCGGGTCTCGGTGAAGGCGGTCGCGACGAGCACCACCAGCGGCGCGGCCAGGAACAGGACGAGCACCGTCACCACGACCGGCAGGACGGCCGACTCGGCCCAGGTGAGCAGGCGGCGGGTCATCCGATGATCCCGGTCGCGCCGGAGCCGCCCGTGTCCCGGGACAGTCGCGTGTAGACGGCCATGGTGAGCAGCGCGATCGCCACCAGCAGTACCGCCATGGCGCTGGCCAGCGGCCAGTTGAGCAGGTTGATCGACTGCTCGTAGATCTCGGTCGCGGCGACCCGGTAGCGGGTGCCGCCGATCAGCTGCGGGGTCACGAAGGCGCTCGTCGCGGTCGCGAAGACCAGCAGCATGCCGGCGACCACGCCGTTCATCGACAGCGGCAGGGTGATCCGGAAGAACGTCCCGGTCCGCGACGCGCCGAGGTTCATCGAGGCGTGCACGAGCGTCGGGTTGAGCCGGTCGAGCACGCCGTACAGGGTCAGGACCATGAACGGCAGCAGCACGTGCGCGGTCGCGACGAGCACGCCGGTGCTGGTGTACATCAGGCCGGCCGGCCCGTCGCCGAGCGGCCCGGCGAGGGTGGAGAAGAGGCCGTCCCGGGCGAACAGCACCATCCAGCCGAACGACCGGACGACCGAGCTGGTCATCAGCGGCACCATCACGACCACGAGCAGTACGACCTTGAGCCAGCGCGGCCCGCGGGCGAGCGCGTACGCGATCGGGTAGCCCAGGACCGCGGTGAGCACCGCCGTCTCGCCGGCCAGCAGCAGTGAACGGCCGAGCATGCCGAGGTAGTAGGGATCCTGGAGGATCTTCGTGAAGTTGTCGGTGGTGAAGCCGCCCATCTGGCCGGCGCTCTCGTGGCGCCGGAAGCTGGTGACCGCGACCAGCGCCATCGGCACCACGAACTGGATCGCGTAGAGCGTCAGGACGGGTGCCAGGGGGAGCCAGGCGGCGCGCCTGGCTCCACCCCGGGTCCGGCCGGCGGTCACGCCGGCGCGGTCACTTGGCGACAATCTTGTTCCACTCTTCGGTCCAGGCGGCCCGGTTGGCGCTGACCACGGCGCCGTCGGCGACCGAGAGCCGCTCGATCTCGGAGCGCACCGGCAGCGTCTGCGCCAGGTCGTCGGGGAGGGTCGCGCCGGTGTTGGTCGGCACGTAGCCGGCCGCCTTGGCGAACTCCACCTGGATCTGCGGCTCGAGCGCGAGGTCGATGAGCTTCTGCGCGAGGTCGGCGTTCTTGCTGCCGGCCACGACGTTCATCGTCAGGCCGTACACGAGCGAGCCGTCCTTGGGCAGCACGAAGCCGACCTTCTGCCCCTGCTGGCGCAGCAGGTACGCGTACCCGCTGTCGAAGACCGCCATGTCGATGGTGCCGTCGCCGAGCAGCTGGGTCATCGTGGCGCCGTCGCGGTACACCGAGTGCAGGTTGGGCATCAGCCGGCGCACCGCGTCGTACCCGGGCTTCATGTTCGTGCCGGAGCCGCCGTTGATCTGGTTGAGCATGTACAGCGTGTTCAGGCCGCTGGTGTTGGAGATGTCCGGCAGCCCGACCCGCCCCTTGTACCTGGTGTCGTAGAGGTCGTTCCACGACGTCGGGGCGGGCGTGACCTTCTCGGTGTTGTAGATGATGCCGGTCGAGTTGAGCGCGAACGCCGGCGCGTACTGGCCGCGCTTGGCCTGCTCGACCACGCTGGCCGCGTTCGGGACGGCGGCGGCGTCGACCGGGGCGATGAGGTTGAGGGTGCCGGCCTCGACCTCCTGCCCGCCGGAGAACTGGACCACGTCGAAGCCGCTGTTGGCGCCCTGGGCCTTGAGCTTGGCCAGCGCCGGCCCGGACAGCAGCGTGGTGAGCTCGACCTTGGCGTTGTAGCGCTTCTCGAACTCGGGGATGAGCACCTGCTTCTGCGCGGTCTCGAACGAGCCGCCGAACGAGGTGACGATCAGCGTGCGGGTGCCTTCGTCCCCGCCGCTGGCCGTCCCGCTGCTCGTGCAGCCGCTCGCGGCCAGCCCGACGGCGAGCAGGGCGGCGAGGCCGGCGCCGGCCGAGCGCCGCCGATCTGCCGCCCGCCGGGCGCCGGTGGGCGGTACCGCCGATCCGGATCTCAACGCCATGACGGTCTCCTGTCCAAAGCACTGCGGCGCGTCTCCGCGCCGGGAATATCGGTCACCTGCTGCGCGGGCCGCCCCGCCTGGGCGGGCCGGCCTAGCCGCGAACGTCGCGACGATGTCGATGAGTACGGCGGCCGGGAGCGGTCGCTGTGGACGGCTTGTTGTTGCGGGTCAGGCTGCGTGTTCTTGCTGGTCAGGCCGCGTGGACGGAGGCACGGCCCGCATATGAGCGGCCATTCAACCAGCGGCGCCGAGGCTTGGTCAAGACCCATTACCGAGATTGGTACGACGGATGACCGAACGGGTCGCTGAGCTGGCCCCTAGAGGCGAAACACGTACGAAACAAGGGGATTGCAACGGACAAGAGCCTTGACCAAGCTGGCTGGCGATCGGTATAGATGCAGGAACGTTGACGAGGGGGGAACGGGTGGAGTCCGAACTGCGCGCCGCCAGCGCCGTCGTGATCGGTGGCGGCGTCATCGGGGTGAGCACGCTCTATCACCTGGCCGCCGCCGGCCTCACCGACGCCGTCCTGCTGGAACGCGACACGCTGGGTGCCGGCTCGACCTCGGCCGCGGCCGGCGGGATCCGCGTGCAGTACTCGGACGCGCTCAACGTCCAGATCTCGCTGCTGGGGATCGAGCGCTTCGCCCGCTTCCGCGACGACTTCGACATCGACATCGGCTTCCGGCAGAACGGATACCTGTTCCTGCTGGAGGAGCGGATGATGCCGGCGTTCGAGGCGGCGACCGCCCTGCAGCGCTCGCTCGGCGCGCCGACCCGGATGATGAGCCTTTCCGAGGCCGCCGAACGGGTGCCCGGCCTCTGCCTCGACGGCCTCGCCGGCGCGTCGTTCTGCCCGATCGACGGCGTCGCCACGCCCGAGGCGGTGGTGCAGGGGTACGCCGCCGCGGCCCGCCGCCTCGGCGCCCGCACGCTGGTCGGCCACGCCGCCCGGGCGGTACGCACCGAGGGCGGCCGGGTCACCGGCGTGGAGACCGACCGGGGTCTGCTGCCCACCTCCCGGGTGATCTGCGCGGCCGGCGTCGACTCGCCGGCGATCGCCGCCACCGCCGGCGTCGACCTGCCGGTGCGCGCCGAGCGGCGGTACATCTACTTCGTCGACCAGCGCGGCGCGCTGCCCGCCTCGCTGCCGCTGACCGTCGACTTCGCCACCGGCCTCTACCTGCACCCCGAGGGTCCGGGGCTCATCGTCGGCGGTCCCTGGCCGACCGCGGCCGACCTGGCGCCGTACGCGGTCGCGCGCCTGCCCGCCCTCGCCGACCTGCCGATCCGAAGTGGATGGTCGGGCAACTACGAGATGAGCCCCGACCACAACGCGATGGTCGGCGCGGCCACCGAGCCGGCCGGCTTCTACTACGCCACCGGCTTCTCCGGCCACGGGTTTCAGCAGGCGCCGGTGGTGGGGGAGTACCTCGCCGACCTGGTCGCCGGCCGGCCGCCCGCGCTCGACCTCGGCGTACTGTCGGCGGACCGCTTCGCCGGCGCGCGTACCCGCCCCGAAGCCAACGTCATATAGCCACACCGTGAGGAGCGACATGACGGCAACGGCGGCACCGCCGCGCTACGACGACGCCGCGGTCCGGCGCCTGTTCGACCCGGACACCGCGTACGCCTCGCAACGGGAGGCGTTCCGCTGCCTCGGCGAGGGGCTCGCCGACCTCGGGCCGCGGATCGTGTTCGACGGGGCCGGCGGCGACGCGGTCACGTTCAGCTATACCGCGCGGCTGCGCCCCGGCACCGGTACGGTCTGCAAGCTCGGCGGGGTCAACGACGAGAACGCCGCCCGCGGGCTGGCGACGGTACAGGCGACGGTCGTGGTGCTCGACGCGAGGACCGGTGCCGTGGCCGCGATCCTCGACGGCAACGCCATCACCGAGCTGCGCACCGCCGCCGCGACCGCGGTGGCCGTACGGCACCTCGCCCCGGCGACGCCGCTGCGGGTGGCCGTCGCCGGCTGCGGCGTACAGGGCGCCGCCCACCTGCGCGCGCTGACCCACCACTGTGGAGTCGCCGAGATCATGCTCTGGGACCGCGACCCGGCCCGGGCGGCCGCGCTCGCCACCGGCTCCCCGGCCGGCGTACCGGTGACCCCGGTCGCCGGGCTCGCCGGCGCCGTACGCGGGGCCGACGTGGTGGTCTGCTGCACCACCAGCCCGACCCCGCTGCTGGAGCCGGACTGGGTCAAGCCGGGCGCCACGGTGGTGAGCATCGGCTCGTTCGCCCCCGACCGGCTCGAAGTGAGCGGGGAGTTCGCCGCCCGCGCCGGACGCGTCGTCGTCGACCACCTCCCGACCGCCCTGCGCCAGGCCGGCCCGGTCGTCGCCGCCGTCGCCGACCACGGGCTCGACCCCTCCGCGATCCTGGAGCTCGGCGCGGTCGTGGCGCACGGCACCCCAGCCCGGGCGGCCGGCGGTGACATCGTCTTCTACAACAGCGTCGGCCTCGGCGTACAGGACGCCGCCGCGGCGCTGGCCATCCTGGAGCGGGCCGCAGCCGACTCCACCGCAGCGAACGGAGCAGCATGACCCTCCTCGTGACATCCCAGATCGACGGAGCGCCGGCCGGAGCGGGCGAGGGCCCCCGGCTCACCTCGGTCAACCCGGCCCGTACCCGGGAGGTGGTCGCGGAGGTCTCCCTCGGCGACGCCGACCTCTTCGTCGCGGCCTGCGCGTCCGCCCGCCGCGCCCAGCCGGCCTGGGCCGACGTGCCCGCACCGGTGCGCGGCCGGGCGATCGGCCACATCGGACGGTTGGTCGAGGAGAACGCCGAGACGCTCGCCCGGATCATGACCCGGGAGATCGGCAAGCCCTACCGCGAGGCGCTCGGCGAGGTCCGCGAGATCGTCGACACCTGCGACTTCTTCCTCGGCGAGGGGCGCCGCCTCTACGGACAGACCGTCCCGTCCGAGATGCCGGACAAGCAGCTGTTCACCTTCCGCAACCCGGTCGGCGTGGTCGCGGTCGTCACCGCCGGCAACTTCCCGGCCGCCGTCCCG
Source organism: Phytohabitans maris (assembly GCF_031085175.1). Taxonomy (GTDB): domain Bacteria; phylum Actinomycetota; class Actinomycetes; order Mycobacteriales; family Micromonosporaceae; genus Phytohabitans; species Phytohabitans maris. The sequence goes on along the minus strand of NZ_JAVHUY010000031.1, from coordinate 35,214 downwards.
TCCTGGTACCTCGTCCCGGCGTTGCTGGCCGGAAACACGGTCGTCTGGAAACCCGCCGAGTACTCCGCCGCCACCGCCGCCGCCCTCTACGCCCTGTTCCAGAAGGGCGGGCTCCCGGACGGCGTGCTCAACCTCGTCCTCGCCGGCGGCGACGCCACCTACCAGGGGCTCGCCGGCGCCCTCGACGCCGGACTGGTCGACAAGGTCGGCTTCACCGGCTCCAGCGCGGTCGGCGCGCGGATCGGGGAGCTCTGCGGCCGCCACCTCCAGTCGCCCTGCCTGGAGCTCGGCGGCAAGAACCCGATGGTGGTCACGCCCAGCGCCGACCTCGCCCTGGCCGTCGAGGGAGCGCTCTTCTCCGGCTTCGGCACCGCCGGGCAGCGCTGCACCTCGCTCGGGACGGTACTGGTGCACGAGTCCCGCCACGACGAGTTCCTGGAGCGCCTCGCCACCGCCGTCCGCGCCGCCGCGATCGGCGACCCGTTCCAGGACGTGCTCTACGGCCCGATGCTCGACCAGCGCTTCGCCGACCGGTTCGAGGAGTACCTCGGCTGGATCCGCCCGCACCACACGGTCAGCGGCTCACCCCACCTCGGGCGCATCGACGCCGGGCGGCCGCGCCCCGGGTTCGTCGGCGACCCGGCCGGCGGGCTCTACTACCACCCGACCATCGTGGCCGGGCTCCGCGAGGACGACGACATCTTCCAGAACGAGACGTTCGGCCCGATCGTCGGCGTGCTCGCCTACCGCGACCTCGACGAGGCGATCCGGCTCGCCAACGCCCCCGGCTACGGGCTCTCCTCGGCCATCTACACCACCGACCCGCACGACGCGTTCACCTTCCGGCGCGGGATCGGCGCCGGCATGGTCAGCGTCAACAACTCCACGTCCGGCGCCGAGGCACACCTGCCCTTCGGCGGCAACGGCAAGTCCGGGAACGGCAGCCGCCAGTCCGGCACCTGGGTGCTCGACCAGTTCACCCGGTGGCAGTCGATGAACTGGGACTACTCCGGCCGCCTGCAGAAGGCCCAGATGGACGTCGCCGAGCTCGTCGCCGACCCCGGCTTCCGCCTCACCGATGACGCCGCTCTCGCCGAGCCGGCTGCTCTCGCCGACCCGGCCGCTTGATGATCGAGTCGATCGACGACCACTTCCTGCGGCAGGTCGGCTCCTGGACCGAGACGCCTCCGCAAGCCGCGCCGGGCGGTGTCGACGCCGACCTGCTGGCGGCGTACCTCACCGCCCAGCTGCAGAGCCGGCACCTCGACTTCGCCGCCCGCTGGCTGCAGGAGAAGGGGGAGGGCTTCTACACGATCGGCTCCGCCGGCCACGAGAGCAACGCCGCCGTCGCGCTCGCCCTACGACCGACCGACCCGGCCCTGCTCCACTACCGCTCCGGCGGGTTCTTCGCCGCCCGCGCAAGCCAGGTGCCCGGCGCGACACCCGTCGCCGACGTGCTGCGCGGCATGACGGCTGCCGCCGACGACCCGATCTCCGGCGGGCGGCACAAGGTGTACGGGCATCCCGCGTACCACGTCATCCCGCAGACCTCCACGATCGCGTCGCACCTGCCCCGCGCGGTCGGGCTCGCCTTCGCGCTGCCCCGCGCGGCCGCCGCCGGCGTGACCGCGCCGTGGCCGGCCGACGCGGTCGTGGTCACCAGCCTCGGCGACGCGTCGGTCAACCACTCGACCGCCGCCGGCGCGCTCAACACCGCCGCGTGGTGCGCCCACCAAGGGGTACCGCTGCCGCTGCTGGTGGTCTGCGAAGACAACGGCATCGGCATCAGCACCCGCTCGCCGGCCGGCTGGATCCGGCTCGCGCTCTCCCGCTTTCCCGCGATCGAGTACCTGGCGGCCGACGGCGCCGACCCCGAGGCGGTACTCACCGCGGCCCGGTCCGCCGCCGAGACCGTCCGCGCCGAGCGCCGGCCGGTGATCCTGCACCTGCGCACGGTCCGGTTCATGGGGCACGCCGGCTCCGACGCCGAGCTCGCCTACCGCTCCCGGGCCGAGATCGTCGCCGACTACGCCCGCGACCCGCTCCTCGCCACCGCCCGCCGGATGGTCGCCCGGGGCCTGGCCTCCCCGGCCGGGATCCTGCACCGCTACGAGGCCGCGCGCGAGGAGGTGATGTCCCGCGCCCGCGCGCTCGTCGGCGCCGCGCGGCTGGACTCCTCGGCCGCCGTCCGCCGGCCGATCGCGTACCCGCCGGTCGCCGCCGCCCCGGCACCCGCCACAGTGGACGGTCTGCCGGCCGCCGGCCGTACCCTCGCCCAGGCCCTCAACGACGCGCTCACCGGCGTGCTCGCCGAGCACCGCGAAGCGGTCGTCTTCGGCGAGGACGTGGCGGCCAAGGGCGGCGTCTACGGCGTGACCCGCGGGCTGCGCAAGCGCTTTGGCGCCACCCGCGTCTTCGACACCCTGCTGGACGAGCAGTCCATCCTCGGTACCGCGCTCGGCGCCGCCCTCGCCGGGCTGCTGCCGATCCCCGAGATCCAGTACCTGGCGTACCTGCACAACGCCGAGGACCAGCTGCGCGGCGAGGCCGCCTCGCTCGCGTTCTTCTCCGACGGCCAGTACCGCAACGGCATGGTCGTACGGATCGCCGGCCTCGCCTACCAGCGCGGCTTCGGCGGCCACTTCCACAACGACAACTCGCTGGCGGTGCTCCGCGACATCCCCGGGCTGGTGCTCTGCGTACCCAGCCACCCGTCGGACGCCGCCGCCCTGCTCGGCTCCTGCGTCCGGCTGGCCCGCGAGCACGGCCGGGTCTGCGTCGTGGTGGAGCCGATCGCGCTCTACCACACCCGCGACCTGTACGAGCCCGGCGACAACGGCTGGACCGGCGCGCCCGCCCCGGCGGTGGACTGCTTCGGCCGGGCCCGCTCGCACCGCGACGGCACCGACCTGCTGATCGTCACGTTCGGCAACGGCCTGCCGATGTCCCTGCGCGCCGCGGACCGCCTGGCCGGCGACGGCATCGACTGCGCTGTGCTCGACCTGCGCTGGCTCGCCCCGCTCCCGGAGGCGGACATCCTGCGCGCGGCGGCGGCGTTCCCCCGGGTACTCGTGGTCGACGAGACCCGGCGCAGCGGCGGCGTCTCCGAGGCCGTGGTCACGCTGCTGGCCGACCACGGCTACCCGGGCCGGGTCGCGCGGGTCACCAGCGACGACTCGTACGTGCCGCTCGGGCCGGCGGCCGGGGCTGTCCTGCTCGCCGAGAGCCAGATCGTCGACCGCGCCCGCACACTCCTCGCGGCGTGAGCCCGCCGCCGCACCCCGGAAGGATCGTCCAATGTCGACACAGCCACCCCTCGCCCTCTTCGCCGTCGACTCGCTGCTCAGCGAGGAGGAGAAGGCCATCGCGGACGTCGTACGCCGGTTCGTCGCCGACCGGGTCCGGCCGCACGTCGGCGACTGGTACGAGCGCGGCAGCGCACCCGTCCGCGAGCTGGCCCGGGAGCTGGGCGCGCTCGGGCTGCTCGGCATGCACCTGGACGGCTACGGCTGCGCCGGCACCAGCGCCACCGCGTACGGCCTGGCCTGCCTGGAGCTGGAGGCGGGCGACTCGGGGCTGCGCTCGCTCGTCTCGGTGCAGGGGTCGCTGGCCATGTACGCGATCCATCGGCACGGCTCGCCCGAGCAGAAGCAGGAGTGGCTGCCCCGGATGGCGGCCGGGGAGGCGATCGGCTGCTTCGGCCTGACCGAGCCGGACCACGGCTCCAACCCGGCCGGCATGCGCACCCGCGCCCGCCGGGACGGCTCCGACTGGATCCTCTCCGGCACCAAGATGTGGATCACCAACGGGTCGGTCGCCGACGTGGCGGTGGTCTGGGCCCGCACCGACGACGCGATCCGCGGGTTCGTCGTACCCGCGGGCACGCCCGGCTTCTCCGCGCCGGAGATCACCCGCAAGATGTCCCTGCGCGCCTCCGTCACCAGCGAGCTCGTCTTCGACGACGTGCGGCTGCCGGACTCCGCCGCGCTGCCCGCGGCGCGCGGCCTGTCCGGGCCGCTGTCCTGCCTCAACGAGGCGCGGTTCGGCATCGCCTTCGGCGCGCTCGGCGCGGCCCGGGACTGCCTGGAGACGGCGCTGGCCTACGCCGGAGAGCGGGAGGTCTTCGACCGCCCGCTCTCCGCGTTCCAAGCCACCCAGCTCAAGCTCGCCGACATGACCCTGGAGCTGGGCAAGGGCATGCTGCTCGCCCTCCACCTGGGCCGCCTCAAGGACGCCGGCCAGCTCCGCCCCGAGCAGGTGAGCCTCGGCAAGCTCAACTCGGTCCGGGAGGCGATCGCGATCGCCCGCGAGTGCCGGGCCATCCTCGGTGCCGCCGGGATCACCCACGAGTACCCGTTGATGCGGCACGCCGCCAACCTGGAGTCCGTGCTGACCTACGAGGGCACCTCCGAGATCCACCAGCTGACCATCGGCCAGGCCCTCACCGGCGAGAAGGCGTTTCGCTGAGCGCGGCTACAGCCGGGTGATGCGGCCGGTGCCTCCCTCCGGGTAGCGGGCGGCGCTGACCACGCCGGCCAGGTCGGTGGCGAGGTAGCCGGCGAGCGCCTGCTGGTAGGTGACCCCGACGGTGGTGAACGGCGCGCCCCGGAACGGGTACTGGTCGCCGCCGCGGGCGGAGAAGTCGTTGGTGGCCAGCGAGATCGCCGGGCCGTCGACCACCGCGCCGCCGTCGACCAGCACGGTGCCGTCGTCGAGGACGACCGAGCGGACCCGGGTGCCGGGCGTCAGCACGGTGCCGGCGTCGTCGACGACCTGCGCGGTACCGGTGGGGTCGTAGCCGAACCGGAACCCGGCGACCTGCGCGAACCGCCCGTCCGCGACCGGTATGCGGGACACCGCGTTCTCCAGGATTTCCTTGAACTGGGCCCGGGACACGTCGGGCACGACCGCGACGAAGTTGCCGAACGGCGCGACGGCGAACGTGTCCAGCGCGGTGACCGGCCCGGCGGGCAGCAGCGAGTTGTTGCGGATGCCACCGCCGTTCTGCAGGGCGACCCGCGGCGGTGTGACCCCGTACGTGGCGGCGTTGGCCCGCCCCGCCGCCAGCAGCGCGTCGGCGAGCAGGCTGCCGAGGTTCGTCTCGCCGGTCCGCACGCCCGGCTCCCGGCGGCCCTCCAGGGCGACCTGTGACTGGGCCACGACGGTGGCGGCCAGCCCTTCGGTGTACGCGACGACCGGCTCGACGACCGCCCGCCGCACGTACGGGTTCGCGGCGACGGCGTCCGGGGCCACGCCGGAGACGCGCACCGGCCCGCTGCCCCGGTCGACCCGCAGCACCCGGCCCCGCTTGTCGAACGTGACGACCAGGCGCCCGACGTACTTGTAGTCCCCGGCCGTGGTGACCACCGGCACGTCCCGCCCGCCGGCATCCCGGATGTACAGCGGGTAGCGCAGCTTGTCGCCGGTGGCCGGGTCGGTGGAGATCGCGTCACCGGGCACCAGCGGCGTGCTGTCGGCCGCGAGCAGCTCGTCGCCGCCGCCGGCGATCGCCACGTCCACGCCGCGCAGCAGCGGGATCAGCGCCCGGTCCTCGGAGAGGCCCTGCAGGTGGCTGATCAGGACGACCTTGTCGATGCCGTGCCGGGTCAGCCGGTCGACCTCGGCCTGGACGATCCCGGCGACGTCCTGCAGCACGCCGACGTCGCGCGGGCTGGAGATCGTCCGGAGCGCCGGCGTGGTGGCCCCGACGATCCCGACCCGCTCGCCACCGGTACGGGTGACCGCGCTCTTGACGATCGTGTGCCGGCGGACCAGCGCGGCCAGCGCGGGCTCGTCGCTCATGTCCAGGTTGGCCGAGACGAACGGCGGGCCGTCCTTGCCGAACCCGGCGATGAAGTCGGCCAGCACGTCCGGGCCGAAGTCGAACTCGTGGTTTCCGATCGCCATCGCGTCGTAGCCGACCGACTTCAACGCCAGCGCGTCGTAGAACGGCACGCCCTTCTCCAGGCTGGCGCTGAAGTCCGGGCCGGCCAGGAAGTTGTCTCCGGAGGAGAGCATCAGGGCACCGCGGTGCGCCGCCTGCCCCGGCGCCGGCCGCCCGCTTGTCGCCTGGCGCCGCAGCTTGTCGACGAGCGTCTTGAACCGGGCCACGCCGCCGAAGTCGGGGTTGCCGGGGGCACTGACCAGATGCGACTCGCCGTCGTTGTTGTGCAGCACGGTCAGCGTGAAGTCCGGCCGGTCGCCGTGGGCGCTCACCGCCGGCGAACCGGCCAGCGCGGTGACCGACACCAGCGCCGTGGTCGTCGCTACGACGAGCGTCGCGGCACGCCGGCCCAACCCCTGTAATCCGATCATGATTGAGGCTCCACATCGTCATCACGACATCGATACCGCTCTGCGGGATTCGTAGTGGTTCCGCGGGCGATTCGTAGTAGTAGAGCAAACGACCGGTGGCTGGCTGTATTGGCGCAACCTACCGAAGGTGGCGGCGCCATGGCCCGCCGTCTCATGCGATCGTCCAAACCGGACCGTCCAGCGGCCCTCCGCCGCGACCCGCTCCCGGGCCGGAAACGGTCCGCGCGGCGCGGTTTGCCGGGCCCGCGCTGGGGAACGTACCGGCACATGGCGCTGCGGACGATGGTGGAACGGCTGGAGATGGCCGGCTGGCTGGACCGGGTGGGCGAGCCGTTGGGGCGCGGTGTGCAGGCGTTGCTGCGCGGGCGGGTACGCGACGCCCTGCACGGCGTGTGGCTGGGCCATCCGCTGCATCCCGCGCTCGTGCAGGTACCCGTGGGCGCGTGGCTGAGCGCCGCCGTGCTCGACGCCCTCCCCGGCACCCAGCGCGCCGCGATGGTGCTCACCGGCGTCGGTACCGCCGGCGCGGTCCCGGCGGCGCTCGCGGGCCTCAACGACTGGGCGTCGCTCTCCCGCGAGCAGCGCCGGACGGGGCTCGTCCACGCCTGCGCCAACCTCGTCGCGGTCGGCCTCTACGCCGGTTCCCTGGTCGCCCGGCTCACCGGCGACCACCGCCTGGGACGGCGGTTGGCCTACGCCGGGATGGCCGGCGCCAGCATCGGCGCCTACCTCGGCGGCCACCTGAGCTACCGGCAGGCGGCGGCGGTAAACCAGGCCGAGGCGTTCCTGCGCCAGATCCCCGAAGGGTGGCAGGACCTGGGCGCGCAGGAGGCCCTCACCGACGGCAAGCCGCTGCGGGCCCGGATCGGCGAGGTGCCGGTGCTCGTCACGCGCACCGGCGACGGGGTGACCGCGATGATCGGAAACTGCGGCCACCAGACCGGCCCGCTGGCCGACGGCGAGCTGGTCAGCGTCGACGGCGAAGACTGCCTGGTCTGTCCCTGGCACGGCAGCACGTTCCGGCTCGCCGACGGCGCGGTCGTGCACGGCCCCGCCGCCAGCGACCAGCCGCTGCTGCGCGCCCGCGTGGTCGGCGGCCGCATCCAGGTCTCCCTGCCCTGACGGGGCGCCGACCGGCCGTTTTCACTCCGTGGCCGAGGGTAACCAACCGGTGGCGCAGGAGAGCCCTGCTCCGCACATCCCGCCAGAACGGAGGATCCGACATGGGTGGTCGCGAACAGCTCCACGACATGCGCCAGCGCGCGCACGAGGCCGGTATTCCGGGCAGTTCCAGGATGAACGACAAGGAACTGCAAGCGGCGTTGCGCAAGGTCGACAAGGGCGCCGAGCCGATGACCGCAAAGCGCGAAGCGAAGGGCTGGCAGTGAGCTAGCGCCCGGTAGACGAGCGGCGCCGGCCGGCGCGCGGTCCGCGTACAGCGCGGCCGTGCCCGTCCGGCGCCCCGCTCACCGCGAGGGTAGGCGGGCTCGCCGGGCCCCGGCCGGCCGTCACCGTGCCGGGCTGTCGAGACCGTGATCGCCCCGTCCGGGATCGGGCGGGCGGGCCGCAGCGGCGACGGTGCCGAGCGGGACCGGTGCCACGATCGGCCGGCCGGCCAGCGGCGTGGCGTCGACGCCCGGGCCGGCGCCTGACCCGGCCGCCAGCAGCGTGGCGAGCGCCGGCCCGCAGATCCGCCCCTGGCACATGCCCATGCCGGCGCGGGTGGTGAGCTTCACCGCCCGCGGTTCGGTGGCGGCGAGGTCCTCCACCGCGTGCCGGATCCGGGAGAGCGGCACCTCCTCGCACCGGCAGACCAGCGTGTCGCCGTCGAGCCAGCCGCGCCAGCCCGGCCGGACCGGGTAGACCTCGGCGAGCGCGGCGGCGAACCGCCGGAGCCGGGCGCGCCGGCGGCGCAGGCGGGCGTCGGCCCCGGTGGCCGGCGCGGGTCCCGTGGCGGCGAGGTCGGCCGCGACCGCCCGGCCGGCGAGCTCGCCCTCGACGGCGGCGAGCCGGGCCCCGCCGACGCCGGTCACCTCGCCCGCCGCGTAGACGCCGGCGACCGAGGTACGTCCACTGTGGTCGGTGACGACGACCGGCAGCCCGGCCGGGTCGGGCACGGTGGCGCAGCCGAGCGCGAGCGGAAGCTCCACGCCCGCGACGAAGCCGAACCCGACCGCGACCGCGTCGGCGGCCAGCCGGCGGCGGTGCCGGGCACCGGGTAGCGGGGTCCAGTCCGGGGCGAGCCGGGCGAGGGTCACCGCCTCGACCCCGCTGCCGCCGTGCGCGGCCACCACGGCCCGCCGGTACCGCACCGGGATCCGGTGGCGGCGCAGGATCCGCAGGTAGTGCGCGGCCTCGCGGAGCCGCCCCGCGTGCCCGAGGGCGGCCGGGAGCCGGCGCAGCCAGCGGGCCGGATGGTTGGCGTCGAAGACCCCGAGCACGGTGGCCCCCGCCTCGGCGAGCGTGGCGGCGACCGGCAGCAGCAGCGGCCCGGTACCGGCCACCACGACCCGCCGCCCGGGGAGCGTGAGCTGCCCCTTGACCAGGGCCTGCGCCCCGCCCGCGGTGAAGACGCCGGGCAGGTCCCAGCCGGGGAACGGCAGCGCCAGGTCGTGCGCGCCGGTCGCGACCACCACGGCCCGGACCCGCACCGCGCCGCCGCCGGTGAGGTGGAGCGTGAAGCCGTCCGCGGCGGGCTCGGCGGCCCAGACCGACTCCCCACTGTGGAGGGTGACGAGCGGGTGCGCGGTCAGGGCGGCTTCGGCGGCCCGGGCCGTACCGTCGGGTTGCAGCGCCTCCGGGCGGCGGGCGCCGAACGGCCGCGGGGGTTGCCGGTGGTACTGCCCGCCGGGTCGGGCGCCGGCGTCGACGAGGACCACGCGCTGGCCGCGGTCCGCCGCGGCGAGGGCGGCCGCCAGCCCGGCCGGTCCGGCGCCGACGACCGCGACGTCGTACCCGCGCGGCGGTCCCGGGTCGTCCGCCGGCGGTGGCGCGGCCGGCCGGGGCAGGGGCGCCTCCGGCGGGGCGGCGGTGTCGCCGGGGGCCGCCTCGGTGAGGCAGGCGCGGACCGGCGGGCCGCCGTTGACCGGGAGCAGGCAGTCGAAGCAGGCGCCGATGCCGCAGAAGAGCCCGCGCGGCCGGCCGCCGAACCGGGTCCGCCGCCACGAGCGGACGCCGGCCGCGGTGAGCGCGGCTCCGAACGTCTCGCCGGGCAGCGCCGGGATCCGCGCCTGCCCGTAGCCGATCTCGAACGGTTCGCCGGGCGCGGTGCCGGCCCGCTCGTGCGCGGCGGCGCTGCGCAGCTCGCCGGGGAGCTCCGGTCGGCCGGTCACGCCGGCACCCCGCTCGGGCGCAGGGCGGGGCGGTCCGGGCGGAACGGGGCCGGGTCGAGCGCCGGTTCCTCGCCGGTGACCAGCTGCCGGATCAGCCGGCCGGTGGCCGGGGCGAGGCCGATCCCCGCGCCCTCGTGGCCGGCGGCGTGCAGCAGGCCGGGTACCGCCGGCTCGGCGCCGATCACCGGCAGGTGGTCCGGCAGGTAGGGGCGGAAGCCGCGGTACGCCCGGATGGCGCGGACCCCGGCCAGCGCGGGGAAGAGCCGGATCGCCTGCTGGGCCAGCCTTGCGAGCACGTCGACGCGGAAGCCCGGGTCGAGCCCGACCCGTTCCCGGGAGGCGCCGATGAGGATCGTGCCGCCGTCGGTCGCCTCGACCACGGTCGACGTCCGCAGCCCGCTGTCGTCACTGGCCACATTGGACACGTAGTCGGCGTCGTACACCTTGGCGTGGACCATCGGCGGGAGCGGCTCGGTGACCAGGATGAAGCCGCGCCGGGGCTGTACCGGCAGGTGGGCGCCGGCGAGCGCGGCGACCGCCGGCGCGCCGAGGCCGGCGGCGTTGACCACGTACCGGGTGGCGACGTCGCCGGCCGTGGTGCGCACCGCGGCGATCCGCCCGTCCCGGTCCCGGGCCAGCCCGACCACCTCGGCGCCGGTGACCAGCCGGGCACCCCGGGCGCGGGCCCGGTGCAGCAGCGTGGCGGCGGCGAGCACCGGCTGTACCTGCATGTCCTGCGGGTAGTGCACCGCGCCGGCGAGGTCGGGCGTCAGGTACGGCTCAAGCTCCCGGGCCCGCGCCGGGTCGAGCGGTTCGGCCACGACCCCGGCCGCCCGCTGCCGGTCCGCGAACCGGTGCAGCGCGGCGAGCTCCGCGTCCCCGGTCGCCACCACGATCCCGCCCTTCGCCTCCAGCGCGATCCCGGCGCCCGGGGAGCCGGCCACCTCCTCGCCGATCCGCCGCCAGAGCGCGTTGGAGAGCAGGGCGAGCGCCAGCTCCGGGCCGGGCTCCTTGTCGGAGACCAGGATGTTGCCCTCGCCCGCGCCGGTGGTGCCGGTGCCGACCCCGGCCCGCTCGACGACCACCGTGGACAGGCCGGCGGCGGAGAGCTCGTCGGCGCAGGCGGCACCGACGATCCCCGCGCCGACGACCACCACGTCCGCGCCGCGGGGCGGGGTCGTGGTGGTGCCGCTCGGCCCGGACCGCGGGCGCTTGAGGAGAGCCATACCATGTGACATATTACTGATCGCGGCGTCGCGATCAAGACGCTGAGCTGCCCAGACCCGGAGGTACGTCATGCAGCCCTGGCACGGAGTCGTGGTGGCCACGGCCACGCCGTTCCGCCCGGACCTCTCCCTCGACCTCGACCGCTACGCGGCGCACGTCGCCTGGCTGGCCGGCGCCGGCTGCCACGGCGTCACCCCGGCCGGCTCCCTCGGGGAGTACCAGGTGCTCACCGACGCCGAGCGGGCCGACCTGGTCCGGGCGGCGGTCGAGGCGGCACCGCCCGGCTGCTCGGTGGTGCCCGGCGTCAGCGCGTACGGCGCGGTCGAGGCGCGCGGCTGGGCCGAGCACGCCGCCTCCGCCGGGGCCGGGGCGCTGCTCCTGCTCCCGCCGAACGCGTACCGCGCCGGGCCGGACGAGGTGGTCGCCCACTACGCCGAGGTGGCCAAGGTCGGGCTGCCGATCGTGGCGTACAACAACCCGTACGACACCCGGGTCGACCTGACCCCGGAGCTGCTCGCCCGGATCGCCGACGAGGTGCCCGAGGTGGTGGCGGTCAAGGAGTTCAGCGGCGACGTACGCCGGATCTACCGGCTGCGCGAGCTGGCGCCCCGGCTCGACGTGCTGGCCGGCGCCGACGACGTGCTGCTGGAGCTGCTGGTCGGCGGCGCGGTCGGCTGGATCGCCGGGTTTCCCAACGCGCTGCCGGAGATCTCGGTCGCCCTCTACGAGCTGGGCCGGGCCGGCCGGCTCGACGAGGCGCTGCCGCTGTACCAGGCGCTGCACCCGATCTTCCGGTGGGACTCGCGGCACACGTTCATCCAGGCCATCAAGATCGCGATGGACGAGGTCGGGCGGTACGGCGGGCCGGTGCGCCTGCCCCGCCTGCCGCTGGCCGACGCCGACGCCGCCGCGGTCCGCGCCGACCTGGCGACCGCGCTGGCCTACCCCGCCCCACCCGTACCGGCGGGGGCGTAACGTGCGCAGCCGGCTCGTCCTGCACGCCGTCGACACGCACACCGAGGGCATGCCGACCCGGGTGATCACCGGCGGCGTCGGGGTCGTTCCCGGCGAGTCCATGGCGCGGCGGCGCGAGTACTTCATGGCCAACATGGACCACCTGCGCCGGCTGCTGATGTACGAGCCGCGCGGGCACGCCGCGATGAGCGGGGCGATCCTCCAGCCGCCCACCCGCCCGGACGCCGACATGGGCGTGCTCTTCATCGAGGTCTCCGGCTGCCTGCCGATGTGCGGCCACGGCACGATCGGGGTCGCCACGGCGCTGGTCGAGACGGGCATGGTCGCGGTCACCGAGCCGGTCACGACGGTCCGGCTGGACACCCCGGCCGGCCTGGTCGAGGCGGAGGTGGCCGTCTCCGGCGGCGCCGCCCGCTCGGTGACGATCCGCAACGTGCCGGCGTACAGCCACGCGCTCGACGCCGAGGTCGACGTGCCCGGCTTCGGGCGGCTCCGCTACGACCTCGCGTACGGCGGCAACTTCTACGCGATCCTGCCGCTGGCCGCGGTCGGGCTGCCGTTCGAGCGGGCGGCCGGGCCGCGGATCCTCGACGCCGGGCTGGCGGTGATGGCGGCGATCGACGAGCAGGCCAAGCCGGTGCACCCCGAGCGGCCCGACATCGCCGGCTGCCACCACGTGCAGTTCCTCGCCCCGGGCGCGGACGCGCGGCACTCGCGGCACGCGATGGCGATCTGGCCGGGCTGGTTCGACCGGTCGCCGTGCGGCACCGGCACCAGCGCCAGGATGGCCCAACTGCACGCCCGCGGCGAGCTGGCCGAGGGGGACGAGTTCGTCAACGAGTCGTTCATCGGCACCGCGTTCACCGGGCGGCTGGTCGGGCTCACGACGGTGGGGGAGCGGCCGGCGGTGGTCCCGACGATCACCGGCCGGGCCTGGGTCACCGGGCTGGCCCAGTACCTGCTCGACCCCGAAGACCCGTTCCCGGAGGGGTTCCAGCTGTGACCACAGTGGACGGCGGCGGGCCGCCCGCCGTCGAGCTCACCCGCCGCCCCAGCCTGCGCGCCGACGTGTCGCAGGCGCTGCGCACCGCGATCGTCACCGGGCAGCTGCGCCCGGGCCAGGTGTACAGCGCGCCGAAGCTCGCCGTCCGGTTCGGCGTCTCCGCCACCCCGGTCCGCGAGGCGATGCTGGAGCTGGTCAAGGACGGGCTGCTGGAGACGGTACCCAACAAGGGTTTCCGGATCGTCGAGGTCTCCGAGCGGGACATGGACGAGATAGCCGCGCTGCGCGGGCTGCTGGAGCCGCCGGCCGTCGCCGAGGTGGCCCGGGCCGGCGACCGGGAGCGGGTGCGCACGCTGCGCCCCGCCGCCGAGGCGATCGTCGCCGCGGCCGGCGCCGGCGACCTGATCGGGTACCTCCAGGCCGACCTCGACTTCCACATTGGACTGCTGGGCCTCCTGGGCAACCGCCGGCTGGTGGGGATCGTGCGCGACCTGCGGGCGCAGACCCGGCTGTACGGGCTGACCCGGCTCGCGGAGAGCGGGCGGCTGACCGCCTCCGCCGCCGAGCACCTCGACCTGCTGGACCTGGTCGAGGCGGGCGACGCCGCGGCGGCGGAGGCGCTGATGCGCCAGCACATCGGCCACACCCGCGGCATCTGGGCCTGACGGGTTCGCGCGCGGGTCAGCCTGCGCGCCGCCTGCCCCCGTCCGAGCCGCCTGCGGCCTGACCGCCTCGCGCGCGGGTCAGGCCTGGCGGGCGCCCCAGCGGCGGGCCAGCCAGGCGCAGACCACGAGCTGGATCTGGTGGTACAGCATGAGCGGCAGCACGAGCAGGCCGAGCAGTTGCGGGCTGACCATCACCGCGGCCATCGGCAGCCCGGTGGCGAGGCTCTTCTTCGACCCGCAGAAGAGGATCGTGGCCCGGTCGGCCCGGTCGAAGCGGAGCAGGCGCCCGGCGGCGTAGGTCAGCCCGAGCACCAGCGCCAGCAGGACGCAGACCACCGCGACCAGCACGCCGAGCCGGGCCGGCGAGACCTCGTCCCAGACCCCGGCGACCACACCCGCGCTGAACGCCGTGTACACCACGAGCAGGATCGAGCCGCGGTCCACCCGGCTGGTCAGCGTGCGGTGCCGTTCGATCCACCGGGCGGTCAGCGGGCGGGAGAGCTGCCCGAGGGCGAACGGCACGAGGATCTGCAGCACCACCGTGCCGACCGCGCCGGCGCTCATCCGGGCCGCGCCGGTGTCGTGCAGCAGCGCCGTGGCCAGCAGGGGGGTGAGCACGACGCCGGCGAGGTTGGAGAAGGAGGCGCTGAACACCGCCGCCGGTACGTTGCCGCCGGCGATCGCCGTGAACGCGATGGAGGTCTGCACCGTCGACGGCACCGCGCAGAGGAAGAGCAGCCCCTGGTACAGCTCGGGGGTGAGCACGTCCGGACGCAAGGGCGCGGCGGCGAGCCCGATCAGCGGGAAGAGCGCGTACGTGGCGAACAGCACCACGAGGTGCAGCCGCCAGTGCCGGGCGCCGGCGAAGGCGGCCCGCGGCGTGATCCGGGCGCCGTGCAGGAAGAAGAGCAGCGCGACCGCGAGCGTCGCGGCGACCCGCCCCACGTCCGCCGCCGACCCCCGGGCCGGCAGCAGCGTCGCCAGCACGACGGTCCCGAGCAGGGCCGCGATGAACGGATCGACCGGCAGCCAGCGCGGCCAGCGCACACGCACTCCTCTCCCGGCCGGCGGCGCACCGCCGCTCCCAGGGGTACGCCGCCGACGCGGCCAGCCCATTCTCGGGCGGCGGGCGATCAGTGGGAAAGGCGATCAGTGCGCTGACTGCGATCATGTTTCGCGATAACCTGGTCGGGTGTACGACCCCGTGCAGCTGCGCAGCTTCCTGGCGGTGGCCCAGGCGCTGAGCTTCACCCGCGCCGCCGACCGGCTCGACCTGCGCCAGTCGACGGTCAGCCAGCACGTGCGGCGGCTGGAGGCGGCGGTCGGGCGGCCGCTGTTCGCGCGGGACACGCACAGCGTCGCGCTCACCGTCGACGGGGAGGCGATGGTGACCTTCGCCCGCGACATCCTCGCCGCCGGCGACCGGGCCCGCCGGCACTTCGCCGCCGCCCCGGTGCGCGGCCGGGTGCGCCTCGGCGTCTCCGACGACCTGGTCGCCACCCACCTGCCCCCGGTGCTGCGCGACCTGCGGCACCGGCATCCCCTGGTCGAGCTGGCCGTGACGGTCGACCTGAGCGGCACGCTGCACGACCGGTTCGACGCGCGCGACCTCGACATGGTCTTCGCCAAGCGGCCGCCGGGCGAGTCCCGGGGCGAGCCGCTCTGGCGCGACCGGCTGGTCTGGCTCGCCGCGCCCGGGCACCGCCTCGCCCCGGACGAGCCGGTGCCGCTGGTCACGTACCCGCCGCCGAGCATCTCCCGCGGCCAGGCCCTGGGCACCCTCGCCGCCGCCGGCCGGGCCTGGCAGATCACCTGCACCAGCACCAGCCTCGGCGGCCTGGTGGCGGCGGCGCAGGCCGGGATCGGCGTGCTCGCCCACTCGGCCGCGCTGATCCCGCCCGGCCTCGTGCCCGCACCGGCCGGGCACCGGCTGCCCCCGCTCGGCGAGGTGGAGTTCATCCTGTTGCACCGCGAGGCCGCCCCGAGCGACCTGCTGGCCGCGCTCACCGACGCGATCCTGGCCGCCGGCACCCGCCCCGACTGACCGCCGCCGCGCCCGCGACTCGGGCGAGCCGCGGCTCGCCCCTGTGCCCGCGGCTCGGGCAGGAACTCGGCGAGCAATACGTTTGGCCGAGCCCACCTCAACCCCGAAACCCCGCCTTTACCAGGAAGAAATGACGATTCCACCTCTTGACGGTGGCGCTCGTCCTAGATCAGGGTGAGGGCGCTAGGGCAAAACGTTGCGCCGTGGAGGGCTGATGGACACCCCGCCGGTTCCGGTCGCCGAGCTTGTCGACATCTCCAAGAGCTACCCCGGCACGGACCGCTCCGCCGTCCGCGGCGTCCACCTGGAGCTCCGCGAGGGGGAGTTCTTCTCGCTGCTGGGGCCGAGCGGGTGCGGCAAGAGCACAACGTTGCGCATCGTGGCCGGCCTCGAGCAGCAGACCGCCGGGACGGTACGGATCAAGGGGGAGGACATGGGGCACCGGCCGGCCAACCGCCGCCCGACCAACATGGTCTTCCAGCACCTCGGCCTCTTCCCGCACCTCGACGTGGCCCGCAACATCGACTTCGGGCTGCGGCTGCGCCGGGTCGCCAAGGACCGCCGGGCGGCCGAGGTCGACCGGGTCCTCGACCTGGTCCACCTCCAGGGGTTCCAGCGCCGGTACCCGGACCAGCTCTCCGGCGGCCAGCAGCAGCGGGTGGCGATCGCCCGCGCCCTGGTCAACCGCCCGGCCGTGCTCCTGCTCGACGAGCCCCTGGCCGCGCTCGACCTCAACCTGCGCCAGCAGATGCAGGACGTGCTCCGCGAGGTGCAGCGCACCTCGGGCACCACGTTCCTGTTCGTCACCCACGACCAGACCGAGGCGATGACGCTCTCCGACCGGATCGGCGTCATGCGCGACGGCGAACTCTGCCAGGTCGGCGACGCCGAGACGCTCTACCGGCGCCCCGCGTCGCGGTTCGTCGCCCGGTTCATCGGCGACGCCAACGTGCTCGACGTCGAGGTGCGCGGCGGGCGGGCCCGGATCGGCGACGCCGAGCTCCAGGTCGCCGCCGGCGGCGACGGCGTCGCCGTCTCCATCCGCCCCGAAGACGTCCGGCTCGGCCCGGTGGCGGAGGCGGACGGCAACGCCTTTGCCGCGCGGGTCACCGCCGCCACCTACCTCGGCGCCACCATCCGGTACGAGCTGACCGGCGCGGGCGTCACGGTGCGCGCGGTCCAGCCGGCCAGCGCCGCCCGGATGCCGGTCGGCACCGAGGTCGCGGCGCGGTGGCGCCCCGACGACGCCGTGGTCCTGCCGAGCTGAACGCTCCCGATCCGCCCGGCCGCGAGCCCGCGGCCGGCACCCGACGGGCAACCCCGGCCCGTGAGAGGAGACACCGATGGGAAGAAACCAGATAAGCCGCCGCCGGTTGCTCGGCGCGGCGGCCGCGGCGGCGGCGCTCCCGGCGCTCAACGCCTGCGGCGGGGACATCGACCCCCAGCCCGAGACCGGCGCGCCGTCCGGCGGTTCGGGCGGCAAGGAGAAGATCACCATCTTCGCCTTCCTCGGCAACCGGCTCGCCGACATGCCGAAGGCGTTCGCCCAGGACTACATGTCCCGCCACCCGAACGTACAGATCGACATCTACGAGGACAGCAACGCGGTCGGGTACCCGAAGATCCTCGCCGCGAAGCAGACCACCCCCGACAAGCCCCTGGTCAACATGGGCTTCTTCAACTCGCAGATCTCCGCACAGGGCGACCTCGACGGCACCTGGAACACGCTGGACTACGCGGCGCTGAGCAACGCGGCCAGCGTGAGCGACACGTTCCGCCGGCCGAACTCCAACGGCATCGGCATCGGCGCCGACCAGATCGGCATCGTCTACAACACCAAGAACATCACCACCGCGCCGACCACCTGGGCCGACCTCTGGAGCGACGCGCACAAGGGCAAGGTCACCCTCTTCGACTACTGGTGGCAGGTGGTCTTCATGGCCGCCAAGCTCAACGGCGGCTCGCTGGAGAACATGGAGCCCGGCTGGCAGATCTGGAAGGCGAAGGCGGGCAACATCCGTACGCTCGTCACCGCCAACCCGGAGTGGCAGCAGGTGCTCAGCAACGGCACCGCCGACATCACCAGCTGCTGGAACGGCACCGGCCTGCAATTCAAGGCGGACGGCGCGCCGGTCGACTACGTGGTACCCGCCGAGGGCGCCATCGCCGTACCGGTCTACCTGCAGACCGTGCAGGGCAACACCCCCAACCAGCAGGAGATCTGCGTCGACATCGTCAACGAGATGCTCAGCCCCAAGTGGTGCCAGATGTGGGCGGAGACCGCGGTGCAGACCCCGGCCAACTCCAGCGTCAGCCTCCCCGGCGACCTGGCCGGGCTGCCCGGCTTCCGGGCGGAGAACGTGGCCAAGCTGATCTCGGTCGACTGGGCGACGGTGGCCAAGCAGAACACCGCCTGGCGGGCCCGCTGGGACTCCGACGTCAAGGCCAACATCTGACCGTCATGACCGACGCCACCGCCCGGCTGCGCGCCGGCACACCCCGGTACCTGCTCGTCCTGCCCGCGCTGGTGCCGCTCGCCCTGGTCTTCGTCGGCAGCCTGGTCCGGCTCGCCGACCTGGGGCTGCGGCCGTTCCGGGACGGGCGGATCGGGACCGGCGTCACCACCGACAACCTGCGCCGGTTCGCCGAGGACCCGTACACCTGGCGGGTCCTCGGCGACACCGTGCTGCTCGGCGTGGTCTGCGCGCTGGTCACGGTGGTGATCGCGTACCCGATGGCGCTGGCGCTGCACCGGCTGCGCAGCGGCGCCCTGCGCGCGCTGGCCCTCTTCCTCATCTTCTCGCCGCTGCTGACCAGCGTGGTGGTGCGGGCGTACGGCTGGAACGTGCTGCTCGGCGACGGCGGCGTGATCAACCAGACGCTCCGCGAGATCGGGCTGATCGACTCCCCGCTGCGGATCATGTACGAGTTCCCGGCCGTGGTCATCGCGATGGTGCACGTGCTGCTGCCGTTCGCGATCTTCCCGCTGCTCGGCGTCATCGCCCAGGTGCCCCGCTCCGCCCTGGAGGCCGCGTACGACCTCGGCGCCGGCCGGCGGCAGGTCTTCTGGCGGGTGACGTTTCCGCTCACCCGGCACGGCGTGGTGCTCACCTGGCAGCTCTGCTTCGCGCTGACGATCAGCGCGTTCGCCACGCCGGCCCTGCTCGGCGGCGGCCGGGTGCAGGTGCTCAGCGGCCTCGTCTACACCAACGTCGGCGCGGTCGACTGGCCGATGGCGGCCGTCCAGTCGTACGCCCTGCTGGTCCTCACGCTCCTGCTCGTCGGCGCGGTCAACCTCGCGTTCCGGATCACCGGGAGGCACAGCCGATGAGCGAGCGGAGCGAGCGAATCATCAGGCTCAGTGCGACTGGAGCCTCATGGCCGCCCGCAGCGAAGCGAGGACGGGCATGAGCGATCGTAACCGGCCGTTGACGATCGCGGTGCTCGGGCTCGGGCTGGCGTACCTCGTCGCGCCCCTGGTCTTCGTGGTGGTCAACTCGTTCAACGACTCCAGCTACGGCGGCTGGCCCCCACCGGGCTTCTCGCTGCGCTGGTACGAGCGCCTCGCCGACCAGGACGGCTTCCTCTCCGCGGCGCTGGTGAGCCTGGTCGTCGCCGCGCTCGCCGCGCTCGGGGCGGTGCTCGCCGGCACCGCCGCCGCCGTCTCGATCACCCGCTTCCGGTACCCCGGGCGGCGGCTGATCGAGTCGCTGCTGCTCGCCCCGCTGATCGTGCCGAAGGTGGCGATCGGGCTCGGCGCGTTCATCCTCTTCCTGCAGGCCGGCTTCTACGGCCGGGACGGGGCCCTGGTCGCGCTCCACCTGGTGCTGCTGCTGCCGTTCGCGGTGAACATCGTCGGCGGCGCCCTCGTGCGCATCCCGCCGGTCTACGAGCAGGCCGCCCGCGACCTGGGCGCCGGACCGGTACGGGCGTTCGCCAGCGCCACCCTGCCCCAGCTGCGCCGCTCGCTGCTCGCCGCGTACCTGCTCTGTTTCATGATCAGCTTTGACGAGGTGGACGCCACCGTCTTCGTCGTCGCGCCGGACCAGGTGACGCTGCCGGTCTCCATGTACCAGTACCTCCAGAAGTACCAGGACCCCACGCTCGCCGCCCTCTCCACCGTCCTCATCGGAGCGACGTTCGCGCTCGTCGCGGTCGTGCTGGCCACGGCCGGCGCGTCGGCGACGGCGGGGCTGCAGGGCGGGAAAGGACGCACCCGATGACGGACACCGGTCCACCCGTGGCGGTGGTGACCGGCGCGGCCGGCGGCATCGGCGCCGCGGTCAGCCGCTGCCTCGCCCGCGACGGCCACCGGCTGGCGCTGGTCGACCGGCCCGGCCCGGCGCTGGACGCGCTCGCCGCCGAGCTGGCCGCCGCCGGCCACACCGTGCTCGCGGTCGGCTCCGACGTACGCGAACCGTCCACTGTGGCCGCCGCCGCGTCCGAGGTGGACGGTGGGTTCGGCGGCTTCGACACGCTCGTCACCTGCGCCGGCATCGGCCAGATCGACCCGATCGAGCAGACCGGCGACGAGGTGTGGGCGGAGACGCTCGCCACCAACCTCACCGGCACGTTCTGGTGGTGCCGCGAGGCGGTACCCCGGATGCGGGCCCGGGGCGGCGGCACGATCGTCCCGGTCTCGTCCACGACCGCGCTGGTCGGGCTCCCCGGCCGCACCGCGTACGCGGCGAGCAAGGCCGGCGTGCTCGGGCTGGCCCGCACGCTCGCCGTGGAGTGCGCCGCCGACGGCATCCGGGTGGTCCCGGTCTGCCCCGGCGCCACCCGCACCGACCTGGTCCAGCAGGGCTACCGGCGGGCCGCCGACCCGGCCGCCGCCGAACGCGCGCACGCCGCGCTGCAACCCATCGGCCGCCTCTCCGAGCCGGCGGAGATCGCCGAGACCATCGCCTTCGTCTGCTCGCCCAGGGCGGCCACCATCACCGGCGCGACGATCGTCGTCGACGGCGGGTACACCGCGGGAGGTCCATCGTGGAACACGTGAAGCGGCGCGAGGCCGCACTGGAGCTGGCCGCCGCCGCGGGCGCGGACATCCTCCTGGTCACCAAGCTCACCCACATCCGGTACCTGACCGGCTTCACCGGTACGGCCGGCGTGCTGCTGCTCGCCCCCGAACCGCTGCTGGTGGTCGACTTCCGGTACGGCGCGCAGGCCCGCCAGCAGGTCCCGGACATCCCGGTGGACGGCGACTGCGCTCCGCCCCGGCTCTGGGCCACCGCCACCGACCGGCTCGCCGCACGTCCGGGCACCCGGGTCGGCGTGGACCCGCGCAACCTCACCGCCGAGCAGTACCTGGCGCTCGCCGTCGCGCTCGGCCCGGAGCGGCTGGTCGACTGCGCCGGCCTGGTCGAAGGGCTGCGCGCGGTCAAGGACGCCGACGAGATCGCCGCGCTCACCGACGCCGCCGACCTCGCCGAGGAGCTGGTCCGGCGGCTGCCCGGCTGGCTGCGCCCGGGGCGGGCGGAGAACGAGATCGCCGGCGAGATCGAGTACGCCCAGCGGCACCTTGGCGCCGAGCGCAGCGCCGCCACGATCCTCGTCTCCTCCGGCGAGCGCTCCACCATGCCGCACGGCGCCGCCTCCGACAAGCCGCTGCGCGAGGGGGAACCCGTGCTGGTCGACCTCTCGCCGGTGGTCCGCGGGTACCGGGCCGACATCACCCGCAGCTTCTACCTCGGCACCGCTCCGCCGGAGTACCGCCGCCTGCACCAAGCGGTGACCGAGGCGCACGGCGAGGCGATGGCGGCGGTCCGGGCCGGGGTGCGGGCCAGCGCCGTCGACGCGGTCGCCCGCGGGGTGCTCGCCCGGTACGAGCTGGACGGCTTCTTCAACCACTCGCTCGGCCACGGCATCGGGCTCGACCAGCACGAGCCGCCGCTGCTGTCGCCGTACGACGATACCGTGCTCCGGGCCGGCATGGTCGTGATGATCGAGCCGGGCGTGTACGTGCCCGGCGTCGGCGGCACCCGGATCGAGGACGCGGTGCTCGTCACCGAGACCGGCTGCACGCCACTGACCACATCGGACACCGGGATCCGCGAGCTGTGAGCGGACCGCACCGGGTCTCGTTCCGCGGGACCGTCGTCACCGGGCCGCTGGCGTACACGGCGAGCGACCTGATCCTCGCGGACGCGGCGGCCCCGACCGGCACCGTCGAGGCGCGGTATCCGCCCCGGACCCGGGACGCCGAGGCGCTCGCCGAGCGGGTCGCCCGTACCCGGCCGGAGCGGCTGGTCGCGGCCGGCGACGGCGCCACCCTCGACGTGGCCAAGCACGCCTGGACGCTGCTGCCCGGGCCGGCCCGGCCGGAACTGGTGCTGGCTCCGCTCGGCGCCGAGCCGTGGCGGGCGTTCGCGCCGTTCACCAGCCTCTACGAGCCGGACGGCGAGCGGGTCTCCCGGCGCGACGACGCGCTCGGCGGCGGCCTGGTCGTGATCGACGGGCGGGCGCTGGCCGGCCGGGCCGCGACCGTGCGGCACCTGCAGCGGGCCGACTCGGCGGTGCACGCCGTCGAGGTGCTGATCGGCCGCCGGGCCGGGCCGTGGGGCCGGGCGCTGGCCGCCGCCGCCCTCGCCGCCCTGGCCGCGGACGACCCGGCCGGCGACGTGGCGGCCGCTGGCCTCGCCACCGAGGCGTTCGCCTCCGCCGGGCTGGGGCTGGCCCACGCGGTCGCCTCCCCGCTCGGCGCGCTCGCCGGCCGTACCCACGACACGGTCAACGCGCTGCTCGCCCCGTACACAGTGGACTTCTGGGGAGACCGGGTGGACTGGGCCGCCCCGGCCGCCGGGCTCGGCGTCCCGCCCCGGGCCGGCGCGGTCGCCGACCGGCTGCGGGAGCTGCGCGACCGGGCGGGCGTACCGCAGACCCTGCGCGAGGCCGGCTTCGACCGGGGCCTGCTGGAGCGGGCGGTGCCCCGCGCGCTGCGCAGCTCCGGCATCCCCTGGCTGCCCGCGCCGGTGACCGCCGAAGACGTCACCGGCCTGCTCGACCGCGCCTGGGCGGGCCGGTGACCGCCCGTCTCCCGCCGGCGCGGCGGACCCGCTCAGACCAGGCTCAGGCCGCCGTCCACTGTGATCGTCTGACCGGTCAGGTAGCCGCAGCCGCCGGTCACCAGCAGCACGACCAGGGCGGCCAGCTCGTCCGGCTCGCCCATGCGGCGCAACGGGATCCGGGCCGACAGGTCCCGCTCGGCCGCCGGCTCGCGGTCGAAGCGGGCGGCCAGCAGCGGGGTACGGATCGCGCCGGGGCAGACCGTGTTCGCGGTGATGCCGTGCGGCCCGTACTCGTACGCGAGCTGGCGGGTGAACGCGATGACCGCGCCCTTCGCCGCGGCGTACCCGGCCCGGTCCGGGATCGGCCGCAGCGCGGTGAGCGAGGCGATGTTCACGATCGCGCCGCGGCCCGCAGCCACCAGGTGCGGGAGGGCGGCCCGGCAGACGTAGAACGCGCTGGAGGCGTTGGTGTCGAGGTTCCAGCGCCAGTCGGCGTCGGTGGTGTCGACGGCGGTACCGCCGCGCACCGCCCCGGCCGCGTTCACCACGCCGTACAGTCCGGTGTGGACGGTGAGCGCCGCGTTCACCGCGGCCGCGGTCGCCGCCGGGTCGGTCAGGTCGGCGGCGTGCGTGCTGATCCGCATGGCCGTGGACGCGCGTTCGGCGCAGCGGCGGGCCGCCCCGGCGAGCCCGTCGGCGTCCCGGTCCACCATCGCCACCCCGTGTCCCGCCGCCGCGAGGCGCAGTGCGCAGGCCAGGCCGATGCCGGACGCCGCGCCGGTCACCAGCACCGCCGAGGGGGCGGAGGGAGCACCCGATGAGATCATTTGACGAGGCTATCAGCGCAGGTGGGGACCGGTTCACGCCCGGCGCCCGCGGCTCTGGCCGGGCGCGGCCGGAGCGGCACCCGGACCCGGACGAGACGTGGGTCGTCCGGGGCGGCCGGCTGCTGCGCGCCGACGCCGATCCCGCCGTCGTCGACCTGGTGCTGCGCGGGGAGCGGGTGGTCGCCGTCGAGCCGGCCGGTACCGCCGACGCCGGGCCGGTGCTGGACGCGGACGGGCTGGACGTCGCGCCCGGCGCCATCGACCTCCACGTGCACCTGCGCGACCCCGGCCAGACCCACAAGGAGACGGTGGAGACCGGCACCGCGGCCGCCGCGGCCGGTGGTACCACGCTGGTCTGCGACATGCCGAGCACCCAGCCGCAGGTGACCACCGCCGAGCGGTACGCGGAGAAGCGCGCCTCCTGGGCCGGCCGCTCCACAGTGGACTTCGCGCTCTGGGCGGGCGGCACCGACCCGGAGCGGCTGCGCGCGATGGCCGCCGCCGGGGCGATTGGCGTGAAGGTCTACATGGCCACCTCGCCCGGCTTCGAGGAGCTGTACTCCCCGGACGACGACGCCGTGCGCCGGGTGCTGCGGGTCTCCGCCGAGCTGGGCTGGGCGGTCTCCGTGCACGCCGGCGACCAGGCGGCGAGCGACGCGCACCGGGACTCGCTGGTCCGCGCCGGCCGCACCGACCCGGCGGCGGTGCTGGAGGTGACCCGGGGTCCCGGCAACCTCGCCGGCCTCCGCTCGGTCCTCGCCGCCGCCACCGACCTGCGCCAGCGGGTGCACCTCGCGCACCTCAGCGCGTACGGCACCGCCGCGCTCGACGCGTTCCTCGAGGCGCGGGCCGGACATCCCGGACTGACCGCGGAGTCCTGCTTTCCCGCGCTCAGCGAGGAGGAGGACCTGCCCCGCCTCGGCGCGTACGTGCTACCCACCGTCTTCTCCGCCGCCGCCCGCGAACGGTTCCTCGGCGCGCTCGCGGACGGCGGAATCGACGCGATCGCCACCGACCACGCCCCGCACACCCGGGCCGAGAAGGACGCCGGCCGCGACGACGCCTGGGCGGCCCCGGCCGGGTACCCGGCGCTGGAGACCTCGCTGCCGCTGGCGTACGACGCGCTGCTGGCCGGCCGCCTCCCGCCCCGCCGCTTCGCGGACGCCCTCGCCACCGCGCCGGCCCGGATCCTCGGCCTGCCCGACCGGGGACGGCTCGCGCCCGGCTGCTACGCCGACCTGGTGCTGCTCGACCCGGCCGGGAGCTGGCGGGTGGACGCGTCCACAATGCACTCGCTGGTCGGCTGGAGCCCGCTGCACGGCCGTACGCTCCGCGGCCGGCTCGTCGCCACGTACCTGCGGGGCCGCCCGGTGGCCCGCGGCCGTGAGATCCTGGACGCCGGCCGCGGCAGGTTCGTCGCCCGGCCCGGGTTCGGCGCGGCGGATCGGGGGATGTGATGAGCACCGAGATGGCCGACCCGGCGGGCGCCAAGCCCACCCTCCGCGACGTGGCGCTCGCCGCCGGCGTCCACCTCGCCACCGCCTCGCGCGCGCTGAGCGACTCGAAGACCCGGCCGGTCAACCCGCGCACCGCCGCGCTGGTCCGGCAGGCGGCGGCCAAGCTCGGCTACGTGCCCGACCAGGTGGCCCGTAGCCTGCGCACCCACCGGACGCCGGCGATCGGGGTGCTGATCCCGGACATGACCAACCCGGTGATGCCGCCGCTGGTGCGCGGGGCCGAGCAGGTGCTCGCCCAGCACGGATACACGACGCTCTTCGCCGACACCGACAACGACCAGGCGGCCGAGACGCAGCGGCTGGCGATGTTCCTGTCCTGGCGGGTCGCCGGCCTGATCCTGGCCACCGCCCGCCGCGACCAGCCGCTCGCCCCCGAACTGGTCAACTCCGGCGTACCGGTTGTGCTCATGTCCCGCAAGCTCGACGCCACACCGGTACCGTCGGCCACGATCGACGAGTCGGTCGGCATCGCCCAGGCGCTCGACCACCTGATCGGCCTCGGTCACCGCCGGATCGCGTACCTCGGCGTGCCACTGTGGACCTCCGCCGGCCACGAGCGGCTGGTCGCGTTCCGCGAGATCACCCGCGACCGCGGACTCGACCTGCCGCCGGAGTTCGCGCAGGTCTGCGACGGCTACTCCGAGCGCGACGGCGAGGCCGCCCTGGCCGCCCTGCTGGCCCGCCCCGACCGGCCGACCGCCGTGCTGACCGGCAACGACATGATGGCCCTCGGCTGCTACGACGCCATCCGCGCCGCCGGCCTGCGCTGCCCGGCCGACGTCAGCGTCGTCGGCTACAACGACATGCCGCTGACCCACCGCGTCGACCCGCCGCTGACCACCGTCCGCGTCCCCTACTTCGACCTCGGCCGCCAGGCCGCCTCGCTCCTGGTGGAGGCGCTGGACGACCGCGGCTCGACGGAGCGCTCGGTGCGCCTGACCCCGCGCCTGCTGGTCCGCGACTCCACCGCTCCGGCACCCACCTGACCGCGCCGACCCGTTCGAAGCCAAAGACTTCGAGCTACCGCGACGCCCGCGGTGGTCCGGACCGTTGCTCCCGCGGCCTCACCCTCCGCGCTTCACAACCCGCGGCCGTCCCCGCTCGCCCGCCCGCACCCCTCGGCCCGAAGGCCGCCGCCCTTCCCTCGATCGACGCGGGAAAGCGGATTCGTGATGCGTCCGTGGCGAAAACCGCCCCACCGGGGGCAGCGACTCACCACGCACGGCCGCGCCACCCACCGATCATGGCCCCTCCGCCCCGCAGATCCCAAGATCGGCGCCGCGGTTGGTAGATCGTGGTCTTTTGGTGCCCCTCCAGGGGCACCGGCGAACCACGATCACCAGGCTGGCCCGCGGCACTGCCGTCGATCACGGAGTTGACGCTGGCGGGCCCGAGCGCAAGCGCCGCCGCGCGCGCCCGTCGGCCCGCGCCCCCGTCCGGCCGCTCGCGCGGCCCGGGTGCCCGGTCGCCGCAACCCCGGCTGCTCGCGCGGCCCGCGTGCCTGGCCCGTCCGGCTGCTCGCGCGGTCCGCGTGCCTGGTCGCCCTCGGCCGGCTGCTCGCGCGGCCCGGGTGCCCGGTCGCCGCAACCCCGGCTGCTCGCGGGGCGCGCCGGTCGCCCCCGGCCGCTTGCGGGGCCCGCATGTCTGGTCGCTCTCGGCCGGCCGCTCGGGTGGCCGGCGGGCGCGACCGTAGCGCGCGCGGCGCCGAGCGGCGGTCAAGGGGCCCGGCACGGGTGCGCGGGGCGCCGGGCGTCTCAAGATCCGCGCTTTCTGCGGTAACCCGTCCATCACGCGGACCCGCGGGCGGGTGGGGCAGTGGGCAATGTCCGGGACATTGCCCACTGCCGGCGCGCTGAGTGGGCGATGTCGGGGACATTGCCCATTGGGTCCTGCCCGCTGCCGCCTCGCGGCGGGGCGAAGGGGTCAGCGCGACCGAACGCGCGGGGTGAGGCCGCGGGAACGCACCCCAAGAAAACGCTCCGGACCACCGCGCGCGTCGCGGTAGCCCAAGATTGAATGGGTTTGGGTAGGTCCCGCCGCCGACACGTCCGCCCGGGGGTGCTTCCCTACCCACGGGGCGGTCAGGGGATCAGGGCGACCTTTCCGCCGGGGTGGCCGGTGCGGACCAGTTCCAGGGCCTCGATCGCCTTGTCGAGCGGGAAGGTCCGGGCGACCGGGACCAGGAGCCGGCCCTCGGCGGCCAGTGTCACGAGCCGGGCGCGGGCGGCGTCGCGGAATGCCGCGCTCGCCGGGAGCGTGCCGCCGATCGCGGTGATGCCGGCCTGCCGCGACCGGTCCGACGGGACGATGGTCACGGCGCGGCTCCGGTCGGCGAGCAGGTCCACTGTGGAGTCTAATGCGTCGTCGGTGCCGGCGGTGTCGACCACGGCGGTGACGCCCCGCGATGCGGCCGCGCGGATCCGGCCGGTGAGGCCCGGGCCGTACGCGACCGGGTTGGCGCCGAAGCGGCGCAGCAGGTCGAAGTTGTGCTCGCTCGCGGTGCCGACCACGGTCGCCCCGATCACCCGGGCCTGCTGCAGCACGCTGACCCCGACCGCGCCGGACGCGCCGTGCACGAGGACCGTGTCGTCCCGCGTCACCTTGGTCACGTGCAGCGCCTCGGCGGCGGTGGCCCCGGCGAGCAGCAGGTTGGCGGCCGCGGGAAAGTCGAGCGCACCGGGTTTGGCGAAGACGTCCTTGGCCGGCACGGTGACCCGCGAGGCGTAGCCGCCCTGGATCCGGAACGCGACGACCGGGTCGCCGACCGCGCCGCCGCCGGAGGCGATCGTGGTGTCCGGTCCGAGCGCGCTGACCACACCGGCCACCTCGTACCCGATGCCCAGCGGTAGTGGTCGGCCGGCGGCGCGGGCGGCGGCGAGGTGCTTGTAGTCGGCCGGGTTGACGCCGGCGGCCCGCACGTCGATCGTCACCTGCCCGGCGGCCGGCGGCGGCACCTCGGCCTCGACCAGCGTGAGGACCTCGATGCCGCCGTACTCGGGCGCTATCCACTTCACTGCCATCGGTGTCGGTTCCCTTCTCACCCGCTCGCGCCGCCGCTGTCCACAGTGGACGGCGGGACGAGGTCGCGCAGTATCTCGACGTGCTCGGCGATGTCGACGACGGGGTTGAGCAGCAGGTGGTTGGCGCCGGCGGCGACCAGCTCGGCCAGCCGCTCGACGACCGCGTCGCGGCGGCCCCAGACGGCGACCCGGTCGGCCAGGTCGGCGTCGCCGTAGTCGTGCGCGAACCAGGCCCGCAGCCGCGCCCGGGCCCGCGCCGCGTCGTCGTCCACCGCCAGGTAGACCCGCTTCGACACCGGGAACGTCGACGGGTCGCGCCCGGCCCTCGCCAGCTCCTCGCGCAGCACCGCGGCGTGCGTCACGAAGTCCGCGCCGGACGAGGAGCCCGCGCCCATCCAGCCGTCGCCGTGCACGGCCGCGCGCCGCAGCGCCGCCCGGACCCGCCCGCCGAACCAGACCGGCGGGTGCGGCCGCCGCACCGGGTGGGGGCGGACGGACACCCCGTCGTACCGGAAGAACCTGCCGCTGTGGCTCACCACGTCGTCTGTCCACAGTGCCTTCAACACCGCCAGCGCCTCCAGCAGGCGGGCGACCCGGGTGCCGGCGTCCGCCCCGGACGGCGGGTAGTAGCGGGGCGCGCCGAGACCGATCCCGAGCCGCAGCCGGCCGCCGCTGAGCGCGTCGAGCGAGGCGGTCGCTTTCGCCAGCTGCAGCGGATCGAGCAGGGGCAGCAGGAGGACCGAGACGCCGAGGTGGGCGCGCTCGGTCAACGCGGCCACGTAGCCCAGGAGGGTGAGCGCGTCGAGGCACTGCGCCGTGCCGATCGGCTGCTGCTGGGTCCAGAGGCTCTCGAACCCCGCCTCCTCGGCGGCCCGGGCCACCCGGCCGACCAGCGCCGGGTCGATCGGACCGTCCGGGAAGACCTGAGGGAGGGCGTAGCCGAGACCGAACGGTACGTCGAGCCGCGTCATGAGTACATTGTGGCGCCGCCGTCCGGGGACGCCTGCCCCAGGGCCGCCGGTGGCGCGCCGGTACGCTCATTCCCGACGGAAGCGCTCCCAAAGACAACCGGGAGACGGCTATCATCGGTGGGCAATCCGCCGGAAATCATCGGTGCTTTAGCGGAACCCGCTGATGCTCCGTTCGCGGAATTGGTCAAGTCACTTTCCTGGCGCCATTCGGCGATTGCGAGATCGTCCGTTCGGCGGCGCGGATCGGCGCTCGGCCTGGCGGTGTGACGCGGTCGTCGTGGCGCCATCGGGCGAACAGATGGCCAGGTCAAGCCCGCTTTCGGTGATCTTTGGTGCGCATCGGACAGCGAGTCGATATCGACATGGCAATTTTACGGTTGATTTACACCACACGCTTCGCAAGCGGTCATGATCGACTGCTACATTCAACGCCGTTCGCGATGGGGGAGCGGGCAAGTCGCGGGGGCGGCCGACCGTTCGATGGCCATTCATAAAGGCAAGTCTTTCGCATCGAAAAAGGCAAGTCTTTTGGGTGGCCGCTCGATCGGGTCGGCTTTTTCATAGATGCCACTCAGGGGCAGTGTGCGGGGGAGGCACCCTGCCCATCCGACAGTGGAAACAGGGGGAAAGGGTTCGTGTCGGACATTTTCGACGCCGTGTGGTCATGGATCGTCGAGGCCGCGGGGGAGACGTCGTGGCGCGAGATCGTGCCGCTCGGGCTCGCCGGCATCTTCGTCTGGCTACTGTGGATAGTCCGGGCGGTTCTGTCGCGCTTCGCTCGCCCGGTCGTCAACGACTTTCGCACCACCGTCTCGGTCGTCGTGCCGGCGTACCGCGAGGACCCGGACATCCTCATGGACTGTCTGGAGACCTGGCTGGCGCAGAACCCGACCGAGGTCATCATCGTGCCGGACGTGGAGGACACCGAGGTCCAGGAGCGGCTCGCGGGGGTGACGGACCGGCGGGTGCGGGTGCTGGTCTTCGAGCACCGCGGCAAGCGCTCCGCGCTCGGCGTCGGCATCCGGGCGGCCACGAGCGACCTGATCGTCCTGGTCGACTCGGACACCCGGTGGGAGCCCGGCCTGCTGGACGCGGTGCAGATGCCGTTCGTCGACCCGACCGTGGGCGGCGTCGGCACCCAGCAGAACGTCTACCTGCGCCGCACCAGCGTCTGGCGGCGGATCGCGGACTGGCTGGTCAACCTCCGTTACTACGACTACGTGCCGGCCATGAGCCGCAAGGGCGCGGTGGCCTGCCTGTCCGGCCGCACCGCCGCCTACCGCCGGGCGGCCGTCCTGCCGGTGCTGGAAAACCTGGAGAACGAGTTCTTCCTCGGCCGCCGCTGCGTTGCCGGTGACGACGGCCGGCTGACCTGGCTCGTGCTCGCCTCCGGATACAAGACCGTGCACCAGTCCTCGGCCCGCGCGCTGTCGATGTTTCCGACCTCGTTCTCGGCGTTCGTGAAGCAGCGCGTCCGGTGGAGCCGCAACTCGTACCGCTGCTACCTGACCGCCCTCTGGAAGGGCTGGCTGTGGAAGGTGCCGCTGGTCACCAAGATCACAGTCCTGCAGATCCTGCTGACCCCGGTCACCATGGGTATGGCGCTCGGCTACCTGCTGTTGAGCCGCCTGGAGCTCACCGGGCGCGGGGCCATCCTCGTGGCGATCTGGCTGCTCGCCGGTCGCGGCATCCGCGGCTACTCGCACCTGCGCCGCCACCCGCAGGAGATCCTGCTGCTGCCACTGCTCGCCCTCGTCGTGGTGATGATCTCGCTGCCGATCAAGCTCTACGCCTTCATCACGATGAACAAGCAGGGCTGGATCA
Source organism: Phytohabitans maris (assembly GCF_031085175.1). Classification (GTDB taxonomy): domain Bacteria; phylum Actinomycetota; class Actinomycetes; order Mycobacteriales; family Micromonosporaceae; genus Phytohabitans; species Phytohabitans maris. The sequence goes on along the minus strand of NZ_JAVHUY010000031.1, from coordinate 4,484 downwards.
CCCGGACCAGCGACAGCATCGGCGGTGAGGGGCAGAACGCGGCCTCCCTCGCGGGCGGGCGCCAGCGGCGGCGTACTCCCGTGGCCGCGCCCGCCGCGCGGCCGGTCCAGCCGGCTCCGGCTCCGGTCGCCGTCGCCGCCGCCCGCGCCGTGGTAGCGCCCCCACCGGCGGTGCACCAGGCGACCCACCACGTGCCGCGTCAGGCGAACCACCACGGGCCACCGCCGGGGAACCAGCACCACGCACCGCACCAGGGGTGGCGCGACGACGACGGCCGCGGCGCGCACCCGCAGCAGCCGCCACACGGGCCCCCGGCGCCGCCGCAGCAGCACAACCCGCGGTACGGCGACCGCCCGTACACCGGGCACGGCTGGAGCGACGACAGCGACGCCACGCTGACGCTGCCACGGGAGGTGCGGCACCAGTGAAGCGCGCCTTCCGACCGCTGCGGGTCGGCGCGGGAATCGCCGTGGGCGCGGTCGCCGCCCTCGTCCCGCTCACCCCCGCCGCCGCCGAGCCCGAGCCCAAGCCGGAGTTCACCGTGGAGCAGGCCGAGCGGCAGACCGCCCTCGTCGCGGCCGAGGACTCCCGGCTCAACCAGGTACGCGCGGTCACCGCCGTGGCCCGCCTGGAGGCCGGGAAGTGGACCACGCCGTACCGGCTGAACACCGGCAGCGGCTACACGCTCGTGCTGACCCAGCGCAGCGAGCCGTACACGGTCACGGACCTGCTCAAGCTCGCGCCGCAGACGTTCGTGCGGCAGGGCGACGGGTCGTACCTGCTGACCGAGAACATCTACGTCAACCTCGGCGCCAAGCTCAAGCTCGCCAACCCGGGCGGCCTGACTGTACGGCTGGCCAGCGGCACCAACGGGTTCGTGGCGATCGTCAGCTTCGGCGGGCAGCTCATGCTGGAGGGGACCGCGCAGGCCCCGGTGAAGATCACCAGCTGGGACCAGCGGGCCGGCAAGGCGGACACCGACGTGACCGACGGCCGGGCCTACCTGCGGGCGATCGGCGGGCAGTTCGCGATGGCCAACACCGAGGTGTCGGACCTGGGATTCTGGAGTGGACGGACCGGCGGGCTCAGCCTCACCGGCACCGACCGGCCCAACACCGGCCAGATCGAGGGGCCGGACGAGGTGCCCGAGGGGACCAAGCCGCCGGCGCCCGGCAGCGGCGGCGTCACGGCGCAGCCGAGCGGCCCACTGACCACACCGGACAGTCGGTTCGACGGGCTGGATCCCTCGTACACGTCCGGAAAGATCACAAAGTCGGTGGTGCGCGGGAACGCGTTCGGCATCTTCATCTCCAGCGGCAACGGCATCACGATCGCCGACACCACTGTGGAACGGAGCCTGGAGGACGGCATCGTCCTGCACCGGTTCGTCACCGCGGCCGCGGTCGAACGGGTGACCGCCAAGGGCAACGGCGGCGACGGCTTCATCATGTCCCGCGCCACCCAGCAGGTACGGGTGACCGGCTCGACCGCGGAAGGCAACGCCGGCAACGGTTTCACGCTCAGCGGGGCGCCGCTCGCCGACGGCCCGTCCGCCTCCGGCCAGTCCACCGCCAACTACGGCTCCAACTCGGTCTCCAGCAGCGTCGCCGTCGACAACGGCCGGTACGGCATCGAGGTCGTCGGCGGCTTCGACGTCGGCGTGCAGAACAACCGGGTCGAAGGCAGCGACATGGGCATCGTGGCCCGGCTCGACTCCGACAAGGTGGCGATCACCGGCAACCAGCTCAGCGGGCAGCGCCGGCAGGGCATCGCGATCCGGGACAGCGTCAGCGGGGCCACGGTCACCGGCAACGTGATCACCGGCGCGGACACCGGCATCTACCTGCGCGACTCCGTCGCCGAGGTGCGGGGCAACACGGTCCAGGACGCCACCAACCACGGCATCTCGCTGGTCGGCGACGTCGCCAAGTCGCAGGTCTCGTACAACGTGATCGCCGGGGTCGGGCCGAGCGCACTGGACACTCCGCGCTCTCATGGGAAGGTGGAAATCAAGGAGAACCAGACGTTCGCCTGGCACGACACGAGCAGCTTCTGGATCAGGTTCCGGCACTACGCCAGCCCGATGACGATGCTGTGGGCCGGCATCCTGCTGCTGATCGTGTTCTCGGCGGTCAAGGGCGCCGGTCGCCGCGCGCGGGGCATCCGGCACCCGTACGCGGACAAGGCCCCGCTGCCCGTGGTGATGTACGAGGCTCCCGGCGCCGCGGCCGCCGGCGCCCGGGGCCGGGCCCGCGTACCGGCGGTGGCGCGATGAGCGCCCTCAGCCGCGCGCTCCTGGTCGGGGCCGGCGCGGTCGCCGGCGCGGCGCTGGCCGTCACCGTGACGCTCGCCGCCACCGGCGGGTCCGACGAGCCCACCGCCGGCGAGTGGACGTCCGTGGAGCCCGCACCGCCGACCACCGGCGCACCGGCGACCAGCGCACCCACCCAGGCGGTCGCGCCGCCGGTCGACGGGCTCGTCACCTGCCCGCCGGCGACCGTCACGGTGACCGACGCGCAGTCGCTCGGCGCCGCGCTCGGGCAGGCCAAGCCGGGCGACAGCATCCACCTGGCCGACGGCGTCTACGAGGAGAAGTTCGTCGCCAGCACCCCGGGCACGGCGGACCAGCCGATCTTCCTCTGTGGCGGCAGCGGCGCCGTCATCGACGCCGGCGGGGTCAAGGGCGGCTACGGCTTCCACCTCAAGGGCGCCAGCCACTGGCGGCTCGTCGGCTTCACGGTGCGCAACGCCCAGAAGGGCGTGATGGCCGACCAGGTCCAGGGTGCGGTGATCCAGCAGCTCACCGTCGAGCAGATCGGCGACGAGGGCATCCACCTGCGCAACTTCAGCACCGACAACCTCGTCCAGGCGAACACCGTACGGGACACCGGGCACCGCCGGGACACCTTCGGCGAGGGCATCTACGTCGGCACCGCCGAGTCGAACTGGTGCGAGATCAGCAACTGCAAGCCGGACAACAGCGACCGCAACGTGGTGCGCGGCAACACCATCAGCGACACCACCGCGGAGGCGGTCGACATCAAGGAAGGCACCACCGGCGGCAAGCTGCTGGACAACACCTTCGACGGAGCCCGGCTCAGCGGCTCGCACAACGACTCCTGGGTGGACGTCAAGGGCAACGGTTGGCTGATCCAGGGAAACACCGGCCGCAACTCGCGCGAGGACGGCTTTCAGACGCACGAGGTCGTCGACGGCTGGGGCGCCAACAACATCTTCAAAGCCAACGTCGCCGAGGTGAACGGGCCGGGGTTCGGCTTCAACTTCACCCCGGTGAACGGCAACACCCTCGGCTGCGACAACAAGGCCACCGGCGCGGCAAAGGGCCTCGCCAACATCGACTGCGCGTGAGTGCGCGTTTCCGTGAAGATTTCCGAGGAGCAGACTGGCATGGACCACACCCTTCCGAGGCTCACCGTCATCGGCACCGGCTATCTCGGCGCCACCCACGCGATCTGCATGGCCGTACTCGGCTACGAGGTCCTGGGCGTGGACGTCGATCCGGTCAAGGTCGAACGCCTCAACTCCGGCGAGGTGCCGTTCTTCGAGCCTGGCCTGCCCGAGCTGCTGAGCAAGGCCCTGGAGTCGGGCCGGCTGCGGTTCACCACGTCGTATGCCGAGGCGGGTGAGTTCGGCGAGGTGCACTTCGTCTGCGTCGGCACGCCGCAGCGCCCCGGCTCGTACGCCGCCGACATCCAGTACGTCGACGCGGCCGTCAGCGAGCTCGCCCAGCACCTGCGGAGCAAGAGCCTGGTGGTCGGCAAGTCGACCGTGCCGATCGGTACCGCCGCCCGGCTGACCGGCATGGTGCGGCGGCTCGCGCCCGCCGGCGAGGAAGTGGAGCTGGCCTGGAATCCGGAGTTTCTGCGGGAGGGCTTCGCGGTCGACGACACCCTCAGGCCGGACCGGCTGGTCTTCGGCGTGGCGTCGCCGTGGGCCGAGGAGCGGCTGCGGGCCGCCTTCGCGCCGGTGCTGGCGCAGGGGACCCCGGTGGTGGTCACCGACCTGGCGACGGCGGAGCTGGTGAAGGTCGCGGCGAACTCGTTCCTGGCGACGAAGATTTCGTACATCAACGCGATGGCGGAGGTGTGTGAGGGGACCGGCGCGGATGTGCACGATCTGGCGGCGGCGCTCGCCTATGACGATCGGATCGGTGGCCGGTTTCTGAAGCCGGGTCTGGGCTTCGGTGGTGGTTGCCTGCCCAAGGACATCCGGGCGTTCATGCACCGGGCCGAGGAGCTCGGTGTGGGGCAGGCGGTGTCGTTTCTGCGTGAGGTGGACGGGATCAACAAGCGGCGCCGGGCCCGCACCGTCGACCTGGTCCGTGAGCTGGTCGGTGGTGACCTGGTGGGGGTGCGGGTGGCGGCGTTGGGGGCGGCGTTCAAGCCGAACTCGGACGATATCCGGGATGCGCCGGCGTTGGATGTGGCCAGCACGTTGCACGAGGAGGGTGCGGTGGTGCGGGT
>NZ_JAVHUY010000030.1 GCF_031085175.1 Phytohabitans maris | reverse complement strand
CCCACCCGCGTCATGGCGGTTACGGGCTGGTAGGACAGACTGGCAGCCATGGCGGTACGCGGATTCCCGTACTCGGGACTGAAAGACTTCCTCGCGGCGCTTGAGCAGGCCGGTGAGCTGCATCGGGTCACGGTGCCGGTCGACCCGACGCTGGAGATCAGCGAGGTGGTCACCCGGACCGTCGGCGCCCGCGGACCGGCCCTGCTCTTCGAGCGCCCCACGCGTGGCGAGATGCCCGTGGCGATCAACCTCTTTGGCACCCAGCGCCGCATGGCGATGGCGCTCGGCGTGGAGAGCGTCGATGAGATCGGCGCCCGGATCGGCGAGCTGGTCAAGCCGGAGCTGCCGGTGGGTTGGTCGGGCATCCGCGAAGGGCTGGGCAAGGTGATGCAGCTCAAGTCGGTACCGCCGAAGAAGGTCAAGACCGCCCCCTGCCAGCAGGTGATCTACCGGGACGGCGACGTCGACCTGGGCCGCCTGCCGGGCCTGCAGACCTGGCCGGACGACGGCGGCATCTTCCACAACTACGGGCTGACCCACACCAAGCACCCGGAGACCGGCAAGCGCAATCTCGGGCTGTACCGCCTCCAGCAGCACTCGCCGACCACGCTGGGCATGCACTGGCAGATCCACAAGGACTCCACGGCGCACCACGCGATGGCCGAGCGGCGGGGCGAGCGGCTGCCGGTGGCGATCGCGTTCGGCTGCGATCCGGTCGTGTCGTACAGCGCTTCCGCACCGCTGCCGAGCGACATCGACGAGTACCTGTTCGCCGGCTTCCTGCGCGGCGAGCGGGTGGAGATGGTCGACTGCCTGACCGTGCCGCTCCAGGTGCCGGCGCATGCCCAGATCGTCCTGGAGGGGTACGTCGAGCCGGGCGAGCGCCTCCCCGAAGGCCCGTTCGGCGATCACACCGGCTTCTACACGCCGGTCGAGCCGTTTCCGGTGTTTCACGTCGAGTGCATGACCACCCAGCGCGACCCGGTCTACCACTCGATCGTGACGTCCAAGCCGCCGCAGGAGGACGGGCCGATCGGGCACGCCACCGAGCGGATCTTCCTGCCGCTGCTCAAGCTGCTCGTCCCGGACATCGTGGACTACTCGATGCCGGAGGCGGGCGTCTTCCACAACTGCGTGATCGTCTCGATCCGCAAGCGGTACCCCAAGCACGCGCAGAAGGTGATGTCGTCGGTCTGGGGCGCCCACCTGCTCTCGCTGGCCAAGCTGATCGTGGTGGTCGACGACGACTGCGACGTGCACGACAACAACGAGGTCGCGTTCCGGGCGTTCAGCAACGTCGACTACGACCACGACCTGCTGCTCACGCAGGGGCCGGTCGACCATCTGGACCACGCGTCGTACCAGCAGTTCTGGGGTGGCAAGGCGGGTGTCGACGCGACCCGCAAGCTGCCCACCGAGGGGTACACGCGCGGCTGGCCGCCCGAAGCGGTCATGTCGCCCGAGGTCAAGGCGCTGGTCGACAAGCGCTGGAAAGAGTACGGGATCTCATGAGGGCGTTCCTCCGCCTCGTCGCCATCGAGCACTCGGTCTTCGCGCTCCCGTTCGCCTACCTCTCCGCGCTCGCCGCCATGCGCCACCTCGGCGGCGGGGTGCGCTGGGGCGACCTGGTCCTGATCACGATCGCGATGGTGGGCGCGCGCACGTTCGCGATGGCCGCCAACCGGATCATCGACCGGCGGATCGACGCGCAAAACCCCCGTACCCAGAAGAGAGAGCTCGTCACCGGTGCGGTGAAGGTGCGCACGGCCTGGACCGGCGCGGTGGTCGCGCTCGTGGTCTTCGTCGGCGCCGCCGCCCTGCTCAACCCGCTCTGCCTCGTGCTCTCGCCGCTCGCGGTGGCCCCGCTGGTCGTGTACCCCTACGGCAAGCGGTTCACCGACTGGCCGCATGCGATCCTGGCGCTGGCGCAGGCGGTGGGCCCGATCGGGGCGTGGCTGGCGGTCACCGGCACGTTCGAGGGCTCGTGGCCGGCGTGGGTGCTCGGCGCCGCGGTGGGGCTCTGGATCGGCGGGTTCGACCTGATCTACGCCTGCCAGGACGCCAGCGTCGACCGGGAGATCGGCGTGCGCAGCGTGCCCGCGCGGTACGGGGTGCCGTTCGCGCTCGGCCTCTCCACGGTGGTGCACCTGGTGACGTTCGCGCTGTTCGTCTACTACGGCGAGCTCGTCGGCTTCGGCTGGCTGTGGTGGGTCGGGCTGGCGCTGACCGCGGTCGCGTTCGGCTACCAGCACTTGGTGGTCACGCCCACCGACCTCTCCCGGGTCAACCGCGCCTTCTTCACAGCCAACGGCTTCGTCGGCATCGCCCTCTTCGCCTTCGCCCTGCTGGACTTCGCCTGGCCCCGTTGATCAGAGCCTCGGCCGGCGTGGCCCTCCTCGGCTTTGCCTGGCCCCGTTGATCAGGGCCTCGGCGGGCGTGTTGGCCGGCGTGGCCCTCCACCAAGTTCCTGATCAACGGCCTTGGAGACAGCGGGCCTAGGGCCTGTATCAAATTCCTTGCCGGGCTGCGCCGGGCCCAGACGCCGCCATGCGGCGCCGGGCGTAAGCCCGCATACAACACTGGTATGCGCGACCTTGCGCCCGTCACCACCTGACGCCGCCTGGACTCCGGCTCGCACCGACAAACTCTTTGATACAGGCCCTAGTTGTAGCGGGCGCTCTCGTAGGACCAGTCCATCGTGCCGCGGACGGCGTGCTCGACGCCGTCGAGGTAGCGGCGGCCGGCGGCGCCGTGCGGCGGCGCGGCTGCCCGGAGGCTGGGGAACTGGCGCATCGTCCGGTGCCAGCGCTCCCGGGCCGCCGTGGCCGCCTCCTCCAGCGGCACGCCGTGCTCGGCGGCGATGGCGAGCACGAGGTTGTGCCCACCCGAGGTGGCCGCGTCCCGCTCCAGCGAGAGCAGGTCGTTGAACCACGAGAGCAGGTCGTTGCCGGTGCGGCTGAACGCGCGCACGGCCGGGTGGCGGTAGAAGGACTCGCTCACCGGCTGGCCGCCGCCGGCGAAGTCGATGAGCGTGTGCGCCACGTACGCCGCGGAGGTGGCCCGCCGCAGCTCGACGTACTCCTCGACGGCCGGCCGGTGGCCGCCCGCCTTGTTGCGCGCCTCGACCACCACCCCGCCGAGGTGATGTTCGACGGCGGCGACGAAGCGGGTGCACCAGCGCGCCGGCATGCGGCGGTACGGCTCCCGCCACGCGTCGGCGAGCATTGTGCCCAGCGGGCCGGGCAACGCCTGGCCGGGCTCGCCGCGCAGCACGGAGAGCGCGCCACCGACGAGCGCGCGTACCCGCTCCGGCTCCGGCACGCTGGCCCGGTCACACTCGTCGTCGATGAGGAAGAACCAGGTGAAGAGCGCGGAGAGTACGCGCAGGTCGCCGGGGCTCGCGTCGGGGTAGAGGCGGGCCGCGTACCGGGCTATGCCGCCTTCGGCGAGCCGGTCGGCGTACACGTCGGGTAGTCCGTGGCTTCGGGTCCACCCGTCGAGCCAGCCGTGGGCGTCCTCCGCGTAGGGTGAGATAACCGGATCAATCGGACATTGGAGATCGAGGGATACGGTCGGCAACATCGCAGCCTCCTGCTGTCCAGGTTGGCGCCGGCGAAGAAGGCGGCACCGCCGCCCGAGCCCGCCGCTCCCCAGCGCCAACATCAGCTTTGGCCGACGGTAGCCCTACGCTGGATCTATGCGGAATCCGTGGATCGTAGGTGTTTCAGGTGCATCCGGAACGCCCTACGCTGCGGCGGTACTGCGTGGACTGTTCGATGCGGGCGAATCGGTCGATCTTGTGGTTTCCCGGGCGGCCCGGCTGACGATCCTCGACGAGACCGGTGCGCCGTTTCGCGACGCCCACTGGAAGGACGACCTGACCGCTTGGCTCGGGCGCGACCTCGACGGTACCGACCTGACGTACTGGCCGGCCGGTGACCTCGCGGCCGGGCCGAGCAGCGGCTCGTACCCTGCGCGCGGCATGGTGGTCGTTCCGGCGAGCACCGCCGCGTGTGCCGGGATAGCGATCGGGCTGTCGAAGGACCTGCTGCAGCGGGCCGCCGAGGTCAACCTCAAGGAGCGGCGGCGGGTGGTCGTGGTGCCGCGCGAGACGCCGGTGACCCGCAGCCACCTGGGCCACCTGATCGCACTGCACGACGCCGGGGCCGTGGTGCTGCCGGCGAGCCCGGGCTTCTACGGCTCGGGGGCGTCAGCGTCGGCGCAGCAGCTCATCGACTTCGTGGCCGGCAAGACGCTGGACGCCTTGGGGGTACCCCACTCGCTGTTTCGCCGCTGGCGCGGCCAACTCGGATCGTGACGGCGCCGCTGGAGCGGCCAGCTTGGATCCTAAGGATCCAAGCTTTGTCGGACGTGGTGCGGGCAGGTGTGCCCGGGCGTGCTCAGCGCATGTTGACGTTGCCCGGGCTGGGCGTGTGGTGCCCCGCGCTCCGTGTCGGACCAGGATGTGCGCCCGGGCCTTCGTTGCGCGGCCGGTTGGCGGTGGACGGCGGCGGCTGCTCCTCGCGCAGCTCGTCCAGCTCGCCCTCGCCTTCCAGCAGTGCGCGCACCTCCGACTCGCGGAAGCGACGGTGGCCCCCGGGCGTGCGGATGCTGCCGATCCGGCCCGCGGCCGCCCACCTGGTCACGGTCTTTGGATCGACGCGGAACAGCGCAGCCACCTCGCCCGGCGTCAGCAGACGATCTCCAGTGTCCACGGCCCCTCCCTCGCGTCGCACGATGGCCATAGGTTGGATGCCCGACAGCCTCGATAGGGACGTACGGTCATTACAGCACCGCGAGCGTGCCGTGTCCGGGAAACAGGGAAAACGCACTGTCTGGGAAGTTAGGCAGTAGGATTTGCGAGCCTTGCTCACGTCCCCGGCTGTTAATGTCTACCACCGGTGGACGACATCGATCTGAGGCTTGTGGAGCTATTGCGGGCGAATGCCCGGCTCTCCTACGCCGAGTTGGCCCGGCAGGTCGGCCTCTCCGCGCCCGCGGTGCACGATCGGGTGGGCAAGTTGGAAAGCGGCGGCATCATCCGCGGCTACCGCGCTGATGCTGAGCCGGAGGCGATCGGGCTCGGCGTGACCGCGCTGATCGGCGTCGTGCAGGACTCCGGCGGCGACACCGACGGCGTGCTCGAGGCGCTGCGCGAGATGCCCGAGATCGAGTCCTGCTACTTCATGGCCGGCGTGGAGTCGTTCCTCCTCAAAGTGCGAGTGGGGACGATCCACGAGTTGGAGAGCCTGATCGTTCGGATCAACCGCACCGCCGGGGTGGCCTCGACGCGTACGGCGATCGCCCTCTCCACCAAGTGGGAGGAGCGGCCGCAGCCCTTGCTACGGTCCGAGGATGGAGGATCGTCGTGACGCCGACCGGGCCTGGGTCACCGAGGCGATCGCCAAGGTAGAGGCCGACGCCAACCGCTCGGCCGACACCCACCTGCTGCCGTTTCCGCTGCCCGGCGAGTGGGGCGTCGACCTGTACCTCAAGGACGAGTCCGTCCACCCCACCGGCTCGCTCAAGCACCGGCTCGCCCGCTCGCTCTTCCTCTACGGCCTCTGCAACGGCTGGATCGGGCCGAAGACGACGATCGTGGAGGCGTCGTCCGGCTCCACGGCGGTCTCCGAGGCGTACTTCGCCCGCATGCTCGGCCTCCCCTTCGTCGCCGTGATGCCGGCCTCCACGTCGCCGGAGAAGGTGGCGCTGATCGAGTTTCAGGGTGGCAAGTGCCACCTGGTCGAGGACCCGGCCTCCGCCGTGGTCGAGGCCCGCCGGCTGGCCGGGGACACCGGTGGACATTTCATGGACCAGTTCACGTACGCGGAGCGGGCCACCGACTGGCGGGGAAACAACAACATCGCCGAGTCGATCTACGCGCAGATGTCGCTGGAACGGCACCCCGTGCCCACCTGGATCGTCGTCGGCGCCGGCACCGGGGGCACCAGCGCCACCATCGGCCGGTACGCCCGCTACTGCCGCCACCCCACCAAGCTCTGCGTGGTCGACCCGGAAAACTCGGCGTTCTATCCCGCCTGGCAGGCCGCCGACTGGCGCCACGAGACCGGGCTGGGCTCGCGCATCGAGGGGATCGGGCGGCCCCGGGTGGAGCCCTCGTTCCAGCCGACGCTTGTCGACCGCATGGTCCGCGTGCCGGACGCCGCCTCACTCGCCGCGATGCGCGCGGCGTCCGCGTTGCTCGGCCGCCGCGTCGGAGGATCCACGGGTACGAATTTGTGGGGCGCCTTCGGCCTGATCGCGCAGATGCGAGCGGCGGGGGAGCGTGGCTCGGTGGTGACCCTGCTCTGCGACGGCGGCGAGCGGTACGCCAACACGTACTACTCCGACGAGTGGGTCGCCGCGCAGGGCCTCGACCTGGCCCCCTACCTGGCGGTGCTCGACAGCTTCCTGGCGACCGGGGTCATGCCTTCCGTTCCGCCAGCCCCGGGTACCTGAGCACGTACCCCTCCTTGTCGACGGAGAGGTCGGCGCCGAAGCCGTCGATGTCGAAGCGGATCGTTCCCTCGTCGACCACCCGGTAGGTCTGGTCGCTGGGCAGCACCTCCAGGCTGGGCACCAGTACCCAGGCCATGGTGAGGCGGTGGACGGTGCCGGGCGGCGCGCCCAGCAGCCCCAGCCGCCGGATGGGCAGCGTATTGGGGAGTGCCGCGCCGGCGAGGTCGACGTCGATGGCGTCGTGCAGCCGGTCGGGCTCCTCGGTGCCGGGCAGCCCCGCCGGGGCGTGACCCGCGTTGGCCAGCGCCCGGTCGAGGTCACCCTGCTCGGCGGTGGTCACCCGCCAGCGGCCGGCCGCCCGCTCCAGCCGGAGCGTGCGCAGCCAGCCCCCGCCCTCGACGCTCACGTCGAGGTGCGCGGTGGCCCAGGTCTCGTCGGTGACCAGCTCGTACCGGCACAGGTACGGGATCGGGTCGACAGCGGACGCGACACCGCGCGCGTGCAGCCCGCGCCGGTCGTCCAGGAGCGCCAGGTCGGTCCCCGTCGTGTCGGTCCGTTCCCACAACAACGCCTTAGGCAGCGTCCCCATGCGAGAGACGCTACCGCCGCGCCGGCCCCCGTCCGCAGTTGATCAGGGAGTTGATGGGCGTGTCGTACCGCGTGTCGCTCCACCAAGTCCCTGATCAACGCGGTGAGGTCAGTGGGCGCGGGCGGCTGGGCGGCGGGCTCCGGCCGCGGGGCGAGGCCCGTGCGGGCGGTCGCCCCGTGGACGGCCGCCTTCGTGGCGGTAGCCGCGGGGACGGTCGCTGCGGCGGGCCGGCGGCGGCGTGGGCTCCTCGACCACCGGTACGCCGCTGGGCTCACGGGCGCCGGTCAGCTCGGCCAGGGCGGCGTCACCAGCGCGTACCCGGGTCTGGGTCGGCTCGACGCCGGCCCGCTTGAGCATCGCCAGCGTCGACTTGCGCTGCTTGGGCAGGACCAGCGTGGCCACCGCGCCCGACTCGCCGGCCCGTGCGGTGCGGCCGGCGCGGTGCAGGTAGTCCTTTTCGTCCTTGGGCGGGTCGATGTGCACCACGAGCGAGATGCCGTCGACGTGGATGCCGCGGGCGGCGACGTCGGTGGCGACCAGGACGTTGATGCGGCCCTCGCGAAACTCCGCGAGCGTGCGCGTGCGTGCCCGCTGGGTCTTGCCGCCGTGCAGCGCACCGGCCCGTACACCCACCGCGGCGAGCTGCCCGACCAGCCGGTCGACACCCATCTGGGTGCGCGCGAACATGATCGTGCGCCCCTCGCGGGCGGCGATCGAGGCGGTCACGCCGAGCTTGTCGTGCGGCGGGATCAGCAGCAGGTGGTGGTCCATCGTCGTGACGGTCGCCACCGGTGGGGCGGTCGAGTGGGTCACCGGGTCGGTCATGAAGCGCTGCACCAGCGTGTCGACGTCGCCGTCGAGCGTGGCCGAGAAGAGCAGCCGCTGGGCGCCCTCCGGCGTCTTGCCGAGCAGCTCGGTGACGTCGGGCAGGAAGCCCATGTCGGCCATCTGGTCGGCCTCGTCGAGCACCGTGATGGCGATGTCGTCGAGCGAGCAGGCGCCCCGCTCGATCAGGTCCTTGAGCCGGCCGGGCGTGGCAACGAGCACCTCGACGCCGCGGCGCAGCGAGTCGATCTGCCGGTCGTACGGCACACCGCCGACAGCCGTGGCAAGAAACACACCCACGGTCTTGCCGAGCGGGCGCAGCGCGTCGGCGACCTGCATGGCCAGCTCGCGGGTCGGCACCAGGATCAGCGCGCGCGGGTGGCGTGAGCGGGCCCGGTCACCCTCCGCGACCCGGGCGAGCAGCGGCAGGCCGAAGGCGAGCGTCTTGCCCGAACCGGTCTGGCCGCGGCCGAGGACGTCGCGGCCGGCCAGCGCGTCGGGGACGGTCGCGGCCTGGATCTCGAACGGGGTGAGGATGCCCTCCCGGTCCAGCTCGCGCACCAGTGGCCGGGGAAGGCCGAGGTCGGCGAAGGACAGGTCGGTGGAGGGGTCGAAGGCGGACGGGAACGTGCTGGGATCAGCGAACGCGGTCAAGTAAACCTCTCAGCGGGGGGCGCTTCTTCGCGTGGCCCCGCCGCGGCCATGATCAGCCGCCGTGTATCGCCCCAAAGAACGCCCAAAGACGCGCCAATCAAGCGCGCCGGGGTCAGTAGATCTCGACAAGTGTACGGGCAGCCACGCGTATCACCACATGGATATACCCGGTCGTGGGGAGGCTCACCCGGGGTCAGCTCTTGAGGAAGCTGTCGAACAGGTTGGAGAACGTGTCTCCGCTTACCAGGACGACCAACGCGCCGACGGCCACCAGGATTCCCAACACGAGGGCCATGACCAGAAACACCTTGGCGGTGTTGGCGGTCGGCGTGGGCCCGTCGGAGCGCCCCTGGGAGAGGATGTGGCCGGTCAGCGAGCCGGAGTTTTCCAGCGGGCTGCCACCGGCGATCGCCATGGTCATCTGCGCCGGACCGCCGTCCGAGCCGCCGTAGACCGTACCCTGTGGAGGCTCCTCGCCCTTGCGCCCCTGGCCGCGGGCCCACTCCCCGTACTCCGGGGAGGTGGAGACCGGCGGCGCGCTCGTGGGCGCGGGCGGCGGCTGGGCGGGTGCCGGCGGTGGCGCAGGAGGAGGTGCCGCGTTCGCGGCCGCCTCACTCACCGGGGGTGGCGCGTCGATGGCACTCCAGCGCCCGGGCGCGGTCGGGTTGCCCGCCGGCGGCCAGCTCGGCAACGCGGCCGCCGGTACGACCGGTGCCGCCGGTGGCGCCTGCGCCGCGTGCGGCGGCGGCGGGGAGGCGGGTTGTGGCGGTGCGAGATACGCGGGCGGTCCAGCTGCGGCCGGCGGCGCGGCAGCCGGCACTCCCGGTCCAGGCGCGGCGAGGTACGGCGGCGGTGCCACCGCGGGTACCCCCGGCTGTGGCGTCGCGGCCGGAGCGCCAGGCTGCGGTGCCACGGCGGGTGACCCCGGCGGAGCTGCCACGGGGTATGGCGGTGCCACCCCCGGCGGACCCTGCGGTGGCGCGACGGCCGGTTGCGGTGGGACGGCCGGTTGCGGTGCGACGGCCGGTGGCAACGCGGCGGCCGGTGGCGGTGGGGCCGCCGTTGGCGGTGGGACGGTCAGTGGCGGTGCGGCGGCTCCGCGCGGTGTGAACGGCGTGGCCGCACCGCGGACCGGCGTGCCCGGCGGCGCCGGCAGCACCTGCGGGACAGACATCACCGGCGGTGGCGGCGGAAACGGCGGCGGCGGTTCCGGTGGCTGCGGTCCTGGAGACGGCGACGGTTCGGGCCCCGGCACGGGCGGGATGGGCACCGGCGGCACCGGCTCCGGCGGCGGGAACGGGTTGGGTGCCGGCCCAGGCCCGGGCGGCTGCGGCGCCGGCGGGCCGGGCGGCGGCGGCTCGACCGGCTCGGGGTCGGGGTCGGGAGTACCGGCGCGGTAGACCCGGGCGCGGCCGGCCGAGGGCTGCACGGCGACCGCCGCCTCCTCAGCGGAGACCTGGCCCACACCGGGCACGCTCGCGCGGGCGCGGGCACCCAGCGCGGAGACGAGCGAGTCACCCCGTGGTGCTGAGCGCTGCGGCGGCACGAGGTACTCCGGCTCGGCCGCCGCCTCACCCGCGGCCCCGGCAGCGTCGGCTGGTGGAGCGGGCGGCGCCAGCGCACCTCCGGGCAGCGCCAGCGCACCTCCGGGCGGCGCCAGCGCACCTCCGGGCGGGGTCGGCGTGGCGGACGGTACCGAGTAGACCGGCGGCGGCTCCGGCGGCTGCGGCTGGGCCTCGCGCTCCTCGGGCTGCGCATCGCGAGCGCTGGGGGCCGAGTCACGCCACGGCACCTCGAACGCCGACCACGGCGAATCGGTCTGCGGCTTCTTCGGCTGGCGCCGTTCCAGCGGCGGTCCGGGAATCGGCGATCTCACCGGCACCGGCACCCCAGGCGGCGTCGAACCCGACCCCGTCGATGCCGAGCCCGCGGCGGGCACTGCCGACCCGGGGCCCGCAGGCGCCGAACCCGGGGCGGGCACCGCCGTCCCTGGCACGGCCTGTCCCGAACCCGCGGCGGGCGATGCCGAAGCGGAGTCCGGCGGCGACGAGACGGCCGCCCCGAAGGGTGTGCCCGGTGGCGCGGAGACCGGCGTTCCGGAAACGGGGGCCGGCGCCCCTGCGGGCGGTGCCGGCGGCGCCGAGGCTGGCGCGCCCGAGATCGGCACCCCTGAGGCCGGCGCACCCGAGGCAGGCGTGGGCGGGTGAGCGGCGGGTGCGCCGGAGGCGGGCGTGGGCGGGTGAGCGGCCGGCGCACCGGAGACGGGAGCCGGCGGAGCGGACGCCGGCGCGAGTGGCGGCATCACCGGCGGGACGCTGGGTGCGGCCGGGGGTGTGCTCGACTCGCCGGCCCGGTAGGTGCGGCTGCTGGCTGGTGGTGCGGGCAGCGCGGCCAGGTCAGCGGGGGCGGGCGCGGCAGAGCCCGATACCGAGGCGCGGCCGACGACGCCCGGCCGGGGGCGCACCGGCTCGGGCGGGTTGTAGGGCGTCGGGTTGCTCCACGCCGGCACGATCCGCGCCGGCCCAGACGGGGCTGCGGGCGGCGCGGCCGCGGCCGGTGCCGGCGGCACGGCGGGCGGTGGCGGCACGGCGAGGGCCGGCGGCGCAAGCGGTGCCGGTGGCGAGACGGCGGCCGGCGGCGCAAGCGGTGCGGGTGGTGCGAGGGCGGCCGGCGGCGTCGACGGTGCGGGTGGCGGCGGGACTGCGGGTGGCGGCGGGACTGCGGGCGGCGGCGGGACCGCGGGCGGCGGCGGGACCGCGGGCGGCGGCGGGACCGCGGGCGGCGATGAGCCGGGCGGTGGTGGCGCGCTCACCGGCGCGGAGCTGGCCGGCCGTGCGGGCGGCGAACTCACCTGTGCCGGGGCCGGCCAGACCGCCCCTCCGCCCGATACCGGCGGCGCGGCGCCGCCCGATACCGGCGATACCGGCGGCGCGCTAACCGACGGGTAGGCGCCTCGCGGCGCCGGCGGCGCGCTCACCGATGCCGAGGCGGCCCGCGATGCGGGCGGTCCACTCACCGAGGAAGGCGGCCCACTCACAGGCGCGGACCCCACGGGCGGCGCGCTCACCGACGAAGGTGGCGCGCTCACCGAAGCGGACGCCCGCACCGGAGCCGCGGCCGGTGAGTACGGAGCCGGCGGGGGGACGGGGGCCGCAGGCGGCGCCGGGTGGGGTGCGGGTGGCGCCGAGGAAATGAAGGAAGGGGAGGACGGCGCGGGCGGCGCTGAAGTCGGGGCGGGTGAGGAGGCGGAGGGGGTCGGCTCGGGGGAGCTGAAGCCGGGCCAGAGGGCGCCCGCCGGCGGGGGCGGGGGCATCTCGTACGCCTCGGGCAGGGACTCCTGCGGCGGCTCGGGCAGCGCCGTGCCCACGGGCGGGGGCGGAGGTAGTGGCGGCAGCTCAGCCGCGAGCCCCGTCGGCTCGCCGGTCGTTCCGGCGGCTGGCGGCTCTTGTCGCTCGTCCATCATCGCCTCCCGCTCCCCCGCCGCACCGGACCGGTGACGGCCGGACCGGAGCGTCCTTCAGGTTTACCGTGCCACATCGGCCGGCGCCCGGACACCCGGAGTCGGGTTGTGGGCGTCCACCTGGTCAGCTGCCCACTCCACGCGGTCCAAACCGCCCACTATGCGGACGGATGCGTCAGCCTACCGTGCTCGCGCCAGCCGGTGATTCGGATGAAGCGGACGCATCCGGCTCGGCCTCAGAGGTGGCCGGGGCGGCGCTCGTGGTGGCCGGCGGCTCCGGGTTCTCCGCGGGCGTCGACGGCGGGTTGGGCGTCGGTGTCGGCTCGCTGCTGGTCGGCGGGGTCGTCGGCTGAGTGGTCGGCGGCGTCGTGGGTGGGGTGGTCGGCGTCGTCGGCGGGGTGGTGGGTGGCGTGGTCGGGGGCGTCGTCGGCGGCTTGGTGGTCGGCGGCGGGGTCGTGGGCGGCTTTGTGGTGGCCGGCGGCTTGCTCGGTGGCGTGGTCGGGGGTGTCGTCGGCGGCTTCGTCACGGGAGCGGCGACCGCGCCGTAGATCCGGGTGGCCGCGAAGAGCCGGGAGAACCAGACGGTGGATACCTTGACCTTTTCCCGGCTGTTGGGCGCGTGGACCATCTTGTTGTCGCCGATGTACATGCCGACGTGGTGGATCCCGCTGGCCATGCCGTTGGAGCTGAAGAAGACCAGGTCGCCGGGGAGCATCGCGCTGGTCGGCACGATCCGCGAGCGGGTCGCCGCGTACTGGTCGCGGGAGACCCGGGGGAGCTGGTAGCCGGTGCTGCGGTAGGAGGCCCACATCAGACCGGAACAGTCGTACGCGTTGGGCCCTTCGGCCCCCCACACGTACGGCTTGCCGAGCTCGCCGAGCGCGAAGTTGACCGCCTTGATCGCCCGCGGGTCGGCGGCGAGCCCGGCGATGTTGTCGGAGTTGAGGAAGTCTGCGCCGAGCGCGGCCTCCTGCGCCTCGCGCTCCCGCTCGATGACCGCGAGCTGCGCCGAGTTGCGCTCCTTGATCCCGGCGAGCGCGGCTTCCTTGGTCTTGAGCGTCGACTCGATGGTGTTGAACTGCCCGGCGAGCGTCTGCTCCTTGCCCAGCGCCGTGTTGTACGCCTCCTGGGCGACCCGCTCGGCGTCCTTTGCCCGGATCACCTCGTGCTCGGCCGCGTCGCTCTTGGCCGTCGAGGACTCGCCGCGCTGGATGCGGGACAGCTCACTCAGCCCGTGGAGGTCGGAGCCGAACGCGCCGGGCGGCAGCTCGGCCGCGTCCTTGATCGCCTGGGCGGCCGCGCTCTCCGCGTCGGCCTCGGCCGCGGCGACCGCGGCCCGCGCCTCGTCGAGCTGGCGGTGGGCGATCGCCAGGTCGGTGCGGGCCTGCGCCTGCTCCTCGCGCTTTTTCAGCAGGTCTTCGCCGAGCAGGCCGATCTCGACCTCGGCGTTGTAGATCTGGGTGGCGAGCGGCCCGGTCGCCGACGAGGCGGGCGGCGTGTAGGTGCCGCTGGAGGGTGGCGTGGTCGTGCCGGGCAGCTGCAACGAGCCGGCCGGCGCGGGTCGCGAGCCGGCGTCGGGGATCGTGTTGGGCGTGGGCTCCGCGTACACCGGGGCGGCGAACGCGGCAGCCGCGGCGGCGCCGAGCATGGCGGACCAGGCCAGTGGCCGAAGGACAGGGCTGATGAACCCGTCCGGGCGCGCCTGATGCCGGCCTTTGCGCTTCGCCATACGCGTCTCTCCCCGCCACTCGCGTCCCATTCTGTCCTACCGCACCGCGGCAACGATGTCGATTGGAGAGCAGGTAACGGGTACCTGAGAGCTCTCTTACGTAAGGGGTGACTACGCTCTAAGTCATGAACGTGGATCGCCGCCAAGAGATCGAAGAGCGTGTTTACGCAGGTGACCGGCTTACCGGCCCGGACAGCGAGGAGTTGGCCGCCGTCGACGACCTCGCGTGGCTCGGGCGGCTGGCCGACGATCGCCGCGCGGCCCACCACGGAGACCGGGTCACGTTCCTGATCGGAGGCAGTCAGGTTTCCGACAGGACGCCCGAAGGCGAGGCGCCGGAGGACGGGACGGCGCCGGCCGAGGTGCTCCGCCGGTTCGCGATCACCCGCCTGGGGATCATCGGCCCCCGCCACGTGACCTGCTCGACGGCGCAGCACACCGCCGCGCTGGCCCAGCTCGCCCTCAACTTCGGCGTCGACGACATCGTCGCCCCGCCGGACGCCGACCGCGACGAGATACTCCACCTGATCTGGGACGCCGGCTTCCGCCCCATCGAGCGGGACGCGGACGGCAACGTGGTCCGCGAGTACGACCCACCCGTGCCGCTGTCCGAGCGCCGCGCCACCCCCCAGCAGGTCTGGGCGTAGCCCAAGCGGGCGGCGCACCACGCCGGCAGTACCCTCAATGGGTCATGACTGAGGCGGAGAGTGGCTTTCCCCGGCGCGACGCCGACGGGCGGATCCTCGCCGTGACCGACCTGCTGGGCCTGGTCCTGGCCGGCCTGGTCATCGGCCTGCTCGCGCTGCTCGTCTTCGACGGCGGCTTCTCGCTGCTCGGCTTCGGCGACTTCGGCGGGGCCTCCGGGTGGCTGGCCGTGATCCTGCCGGCGTGGGCGTTCGTCGAGGAGTTCCGGGCCTGGTCCTTCGGCGCCGCCCGGGTGGTCGTCGCGCTGGTGGGCGTGGCCGTCTCGGTCACGTTCGGGCTGCTGGTCGCCGGCCTCCTCAACGAGGCTGGAGCGCTCTGGTCCGGGGTGGCCGCCGCGGCGGCGTTCGCGCTGGCGTACTCGTTGATCTGGTTCTACGGCATCCGGTGGCTGGCCCACCGGACCGGGTAAGGGATAGGACATGAGCCCGGTAATCAAGTACACCCTGGCTCGCGTCGGACTGTTCGCGGCGGTCTTCGCCGCGCTGCTCCCGCTCGACCTCGACATCTTCGTCAAGCTGCTGATCGCGCTGGTCGCGTCGGCCGGTTTCTCGTTCATCCTGCTGCGCGGGCTGCGCGACCAGGTGGCCAACCAGATGGCCGGCGCGGCAGAGCGGCGCAAAGCGGAGAAGGACCGCCTACGCGCCGCCCTGTCCGGCGAAGACGAGCAGAAGCGCGAGAGCTGACGAGCCCCTACGACACCCGGGCGACCACGCTGCCGTTGGTCACCGCGACGTACGAGGTGGGTCGGATCGTCATGACCACGCGTACCGGCGCGTCCCTGATCGGGTAGTCCATGCCGTACCGGATCTGGAGCGACTTGTAGAACGACGCCACGGCATCGTCGTCCTCGATCGCCTCGACCACGCCGCGCACCTCGAGGAAGCGGTACCCGTCCTCGGGGTCGACGACGGAGAGCGCGACCCGCGGTTCACGGCTGAGGTTTTGAAACTTTTGGCGGGTCTTGGTGTGTGTCATCCGGATCCGCTTGCCGTCCCATTCGAACCACATGACGCTGCTCTGCGGCGAGCCGTCGGGGCGGACGGTGGCCAGGTGGGCGAAGAGGGGGCGTTCGAGGAGGTCGGCGTGGGTCTCAGGGGGGAACACGTCGGTCATGGTCAACCGAATACACCCGGACCGGGGCCCGCCGCCAACCGGCGGCGGGCCCCGAACTCTCACCGCGGCAGGCCAGCCACCCGCGGCCACGGCTTCCACCAGGGCTTGATCAGGTACGCGATGCCGCCCGAACCGCCGGAGACGCCGCCGGACGCGTTGACCCGCTTGGTGCGCAGCCACACGGTCTCGAACTGCTCGCGCGGGTAGACGTTGCGCACCGCCTCGTTGGACGACGAGGCCGGGTCGTTGATGATCACGTCGCCGTCCGCGGTGAACCCCACCACCACGAAGAGGTGACCCGAGGTGCCGTAGTTGGCCCCGTCCAGCTCGCTGGCGAGGAACGACTGGCTCGTGATCACCGGGATCCCGGCGCGGATGAACCGCTCCACGTCATCCAGCGAGTGCAGCCGGGTGACGAACGCGTCCAGGCCGGGGAAGGACGCCGCGTACGCGGTGTTGAACGGCCAGTTGCCCGCCCCGTCGTACGTGTAGTCGTAGACCATCCGGGCCGCGTGGTTGACCGTCGGGTCGGGGTAGGTCGGGTCCACCCAGGACGTGTCCTCATCGGACGGACGCCGGCCCCAGTACTCCACCACCATCTCGGTGGACGTGGGCGAGCACCAGGCCTCGCCGCCGCCGTCGTACTCGGGGTAGTGGCCCTCGTGGATGTTCTGGGAGTAGCGCGGCACGGACAGCTCCCGCCCCCACGCGATGTGCCCCCGGCTGAGCGGCACGGTGAAGCGGTCCGGCACGTACGAGCTCATCGCGCCGACCATCCACACGCGGGGCGAGCGCCACTGCCCGGGAGTGCGGTAGAGGGTGACGCGCAGCTGGTAGTCGCGGAGCATGACGCCGGTCGCCACGTCGTCGATCGAGAAGGTGTCGGTCCAGATCGTGGACCACGGGTCACCCTGGCGGTTGACGCTCGTGCGGCGGATGTCCTGGTCGCCGGAGGCCCAGCGCCCCATCACGTACCAGGGGGTGTGGTCGCCGGTGTTGTAGGTCCCCTGCATCTCGACCTGGATCCAGGTGCCGGCCGGGGTCTCCGCGTTCCACGAGGCGACCAGCTCGCTGGCGTCGAAGCCGACCGCGCGGACCGGTGACGTCCAGGTCGCGTACGCCCAGGTTTTCGTTACGCCGGTGTGGGGGTCGGTGTAGTCGACGGTGCCGGCGGGCCGGCCGATCGTGATGCCAGTACGCACGCCCGGCAGGGCCACGGTGCCCCGGTGCGTGCCGCCGCGCCAGTCCTGGTAGCTGGACCAGCGCTGGAAGGTGATCTCCTCGTCGTGGCTGATGGCTCCTCCGGCCGGGGCTACGGCAGCTGCCGCGGGGGCGGCGACGGCCGGTGCCGCGGAGCCGAGCAGCGCGAGGGCCGTGACGGCTACGGCGGTGGTTCTGACCATGCCGACACTATCCCGTTTGAAGGGAAGTTTCGCCAGAGTCATCGACCAAGAAAGTCTTTGTCGGCGAGACGACCACACTGGCATGAGCCTGCGGGGCCAGGGATGTGCTTTCGTCTATTCACACGGGATCTCCCCACCCCCAGGAGGTCATGCATGTCCACCCTTCTCAGACCCCGCCGGGCCGTCATCCTCGGCGCCGCCCTCGCGGCCGGGCTGCTGCTGGTCACCAGCAGCCCCGGTGCCGCCAAGCCCGATCCCGGTCCGGCGGCGGCCGAGGTCGCCGCGCAGTACACGGTGATCGGCCCGCGCACGTTCGCCGACCGCGACGCCATCGCGCATACCGGCGCGGCCGTCGACTACATCGAGCACGGGAAGATCTACGTTTCGGCGATCCAGTCCGAGGTGCTGGCGATCCGCAAGCTCGGCTTTCAGGTCGTGCCGGTGCCGGTCGCGGCGCCGGGCGGCATGACCACGTTCGACTTCCCGCCGGCCGACTCGGCGTACCACAACTACGCCGAGCTCAACACCGTGGTCAACCAGGTCGTGGCGGACCACCCGTCGATCGCGCGCCGGATCACGCTCGGCAACTCGTACGAGGGCCGCGACATCATGGCCGTGAAGATCTCCGACAACGTCGCCACCGACGAGTCGGAGCCGGAGATCCTCTTCAACGCGCAGCAGCACGCCCGCGAGCACCTGACCGTGGAGATGGCGATCTACCTGCTCAACCTCTTCACGGACAGCTACGGCTCGGACTCGCGGATCACCAGCATCGTCGACAGCCGCGAGATCTGGATCGTGCCGACGGTCAACCCGGACGGCAGCGAGTACGACGTGGCCACCGGCTCGTACCGCTCCTGGCGCAAGAACCGCCAGCCCAACTCCGGTTCGTCCAACGTGGGCACCGACCTCAACCGCAACTGGGGCTACAACTGGGGCTGCTGCGGCGGCTCGTCCGGCTCGACCGGCTCCGAGACGTACCGCGGGGCGTCCGCCTTCTCCGCGCCGGAGACCCAGCGGCTGCGCGACTTCGTCAACAGCCGGGTGGTCGGCGGCGTCCAGCAGATCAAGGCCAACATCGACTTCCACACGTACTCGCAGCTCGTGCTCTGGCCCTTCGGCTACACGACGGCGAACACCGCGCCCGGCCTCAACGCCGACCAGGAAGCCGTCTTCCGCACGATCGGGCAGCAGATGGCGGCCACCAACGGGTACACCCCGGAGCAGTCGTCTGACCTCTACATCACCGACGGCGACAGCATCGACTGGATGTGGGCCACCCATGGCATCTGGGCGTACACCTTCGAGATGTACCCCGGCTCGTCCGGTGGCGGCGGCTTCTACCCGCCCGACGAGGTCATCCCCGCGCAGACCTCGCGCAACCGCGAGGCGGTGCTGATCCTGAGCGAGTACGCCGACTGCCCGTACCGGGCGACCGGCAAGCAGGCCCAGTACTGCGGCACCGGTGGGGGCACGACCGTCTGGTCGGACACGTTCGAGACGGACACCGGCTGGACCGTCAATCCGTCCGCCACGGACGCGGCGACGCTGGGCCAGTGGCAGCGCGGCGCGGCCCAGGCCACCAGCTCCAGCGGCGCCAAGCAGCTCGTACCGTTCGCCGGCGGCAACGACCTGGTGACCGGCCCGCTGGCCGGCGCGGGCGCCGGCGACCACGACGTCGACGGCGGCCTGACCAGCGTGCGGTCGCCGGCGGTAACGCTCCCGTCGAGCGGCACGCTGTCGCTGTCGTTCGCCTGGTACCTGGCGCACGGCTCGAACTCCTCGTCCGCCGACTTCTTCCGGGTCAGCGTGGTCCACTCCGGCGGTACGACACCGGTCTTCACGCAGGCGGGAGCGGCGAGCAACCGCAACGGCTCGTGGGCCACGGCGACGGCCAACCTGACGCCGTACGCCGGCCAGTCGGTCCGCATCCTGATCGAGGCCACGGACGCTTCCGGGGCCAGCCTGGTCGAGGCCGCGGTCGACAACGTGACGATCACCTCGGCGTAGTTCCCACACGAGGTGGGGCCCGGGCCGGTGGTCCGGGCCCACCTCACGCACTCTTACGCTTCAGGCCGCCCTGCTCGAGCACCCGGAGTACGGCCCGGGCGGCCTGCGACGCGGCAAGCTTCTGACGCGCCGCCCGGTCGACGTCCTTCTCCTGCGCGTAGTCGCAGACCGCCTTGACCACCAGCCATTCGGTCCCTTCGCGGCCACTGGCGGCTTGGACTCCGGCACCCTCCATCTCGCCGCCAATCGCTTCCGGGAACCGCTCTATCAGGGCCGACTTGAAACCGGGGTTGTCGATCAGCTTCTCGCCAGACAGGATCTCGCCCGCTTGGACCTCGATCCCCAGACCGGAGAGGCGCGCGTCCCGAAAGCGGCCCACCAGTCGGGGCGATGCCTCCGTACTGGCTCCCCGTTGCAGCACGATGGTCTGGCCCGAGGTGTCGACGCCAATCTTCGCCCGCTCGTACTCGGTGAGCCGCTCGGAGAGCAGGAGCTGCCCGATCGGCTGCTGGCCGGAGTCGATGCCGAATGCCACGCCGACACCCAGGACCGCTCCGGGATGCAGATCACGGATCGCGTCGATTGTCGTGAGGGTCGACCCGCCCTGTCCCGTGGAGCCCATGCCGCTGCGTACGTGCGCGACGACAGCATTGCCGACGGGTCCATAAACCCAGTACGTGTTGACGGGGCCCATCTCGATCCGGGCTCGATAGCCCGCGCCCTCCAGCGCCGCGGTCAACTCGTCCGTCTCGATGTCGTTGACGGTGACAAGCACTACGTCGACATTCGGCATGCTGATCAACCTGCGTGACTCGTCGAGATACGCCTTTGTGAGGGGGTCGAGCTCGCCGAGGCGATCGGCGAGCCAGAGGAGTCGGGCCTGCGCTCGTTGCGCCGCTTCCTCGGGCGGCTGCCCCCTGGGCGGCGGCGTGAGTCGCTCCGCGACGTGAGCGGCTTCG
This sequence comes from Phytohabitans maris, assembly GCF_031085175.1. Taxonomy (GTDB): domain Bacteria; phylum Actinomycetota; class Actinomycetes; order Mycobacteriales; family Micromonosporaceae; genus Phytohabitans; species Phytohabitans maris. The sequence goes on along the minus strand of NZ_JAVHUY010000030.1, from coordinate 101,543 downwards.
CGGATACGCGACACCATCCGGCCGCGCACGGGCTGGCGCGAGTAGAACTTGAACGCGTCGTCGCTGGGCCTCGTCTTGCGCGCCAGCTCACGCGCGTACAAGGCGGCGAGGATCCAGCGCACTGTGCCGGCCAGGAGCTGCATCGCGGCGCTGTTTCTCGCGGCAAGATACTCGACCCATGGCACGAGGTCGGTGGCGAGGTGGTCGGTGAGTCCGTTGAGCCCGATCACGCCCGCCAGCTCACCGAGGAGGCGCACGTCATAGAACGGGAAGTCGGTGGAGAGTTCGTCGAAGACCTGCAGATCCTGGATGCCGGTGGCGATGGTCCCTTCGCCGTGCCGCAGGTAGTCGTCGGTGAAGCCGGTGCTGATCCGCCTTCGTATCGTGTACTGCGCCTGCGGGCTGTCGGCCAGATCGCCGAGCTTGGGCACGAAGAGCGCGTACGTAATCGCTTTACCTTCCCGCTGCGCGAGAGCTTCGCGGACCGGCTTCTGCGCGGCCAGAGCGGACGGAAGGTAGGGGCCGGCCGGGAGCGGCATCTCCGTCCATTGCCGTAGATAGCTTTCCAACGACTTCGTGCTGCCGTCCTTCTTCTGCCACCTCGGGTACGACCAGGAGAGCCGCGCCGAAGCATCGGTGAAGTAGGTCGGATATCGGGACTCGTCGTGCGAGTACGCTTCGCGCCGCGAACGCAGGAACTCCGCCGTCGTCAGGTCTCGACTCACCGGCTGCAGCTGCTGGGCCCGGAAGAGGGCCTCGAAGACAAACCGCGTCGTAGCGGCGCCTGTCGTCAAATTCCACTTAGCTCCCGGGTGCGCCCCATGGCGCTGATGATGGTTTCGGTGGACTGTTCCACGATGTGCTGCCTGATTTGCGGCTCGTCGAGCCCGCTAATCATGAGCACCTCGTCTTCGACCGTCAGCTGCCCTGGTGGGATGGGCTCTATCTCGGCGGCTCGGGCACCGATGCTGAAAAACCGCAGGGGCTTGGCCAGCCGCGTGGCCAGGGCGATCTCGAGGATCACGCCGTCCGCCAGCTCCTGGCCGAAGACCCACACCTCGTCACTTGCCTCGATGATCCGCCGGTTGCCGTCGCGCACCACGTCACGACTCACTCGATCACTGAGGAAGTAGTCGAAAACGCGAAAGGGGTTCAGCGGGACCGCGCCCTTGTGGAAGACGAACTCACAGACGGCATCCCGGCAGTAGAAGAAGTGTTTGGACTGCGCCGTGTAGATGATGAGTTTCCGATCATCAACCATGATTAACTCCGTCGTGAGAAGGCCGTGCCCGCAACGTATCCGCTTACCAGCGCCGCGGTAAGACCACGGAAGGAGCCAACCGCGTCGCCCGCAACGCCAAGGCCTGGGAGCTGTGTATACAAGGCGTTGTCATGTATCGGGTACCAACCCACTCCCTCAAGAGTTGGCCCGATCAAGATTGCTCCCTTGAAGCAACCCGTCGGGAAGTCTCGCATAAGGCGAGTGAGACCTTGTGCCAGGCGCGCCGCTGCCACCGTGCCCAGCGCTTTACACATTGGATCATTGGCGCCGCATGCCACGGCCCTGAGAAAGTCTTCCAATCGCGTTACCACGGGTTGCTGAAGCTTCGCCGCCGCGCGTACGAACGTGGGCAAGATGTCGGCTGCTTCGAATTGGCGCACGAAGCGCACGTTGAAGCCGATGTTGGATCTTCCGGTTGGCGAGCAGTCGGCTCGACCGGAGGCGGCGTGGATGTCCTGGGAGGCGGTCCAGACGACGAGCCCGTTGCGGCAGCAGCAGAAGGTGCGCCACTCGATGCCCTGCGCCCCGTCGCGCCACAGGTACTTCGGATCAAGCTGCGGGTGGTTGGCGAGGAAGAAGTCCGACGCGTCCTGTTCGATACGAACCCCGAGCTCGATGCGGAGAAACCGCAGCGCGTACGGCGGCAGGGCATCGCGCATGAGGAGCGGACCGTAACGACCCGTCGCCAGCAGTACTTTGCGCGCCCGTATGGTGCCGTGGGTAGATCGCAGGCGCCAGGTCTCCCCGTCGCGGGTCAGATCTGAAACACGGGCGCCGGTGGTCAACCGACGGATAGGCGCGGAGAGTCGTGAGATCATTTTCGTGCGATCTTCGAAGGTGCTGTGAATGGACGGGTATCGCTTCTCGCGGATCTTCTTCACCCGCGATCGAGCGGTGGCGGCTTCGTCGGGCAGCGGCGGGATCGACTCGTGAAATACCGACAGCTGGGTGCGAAACCAGTCATATGCCAACCGCAGAAGATCTGGATCGAGCTGCCACAGCCGCGTGCCCGAAGGCCAGAAAGAGAACTTGCCGTCTGAAAACAACCCGGCGCCGCCCACGCCCTGGGCGGCGGTGGCGGGGCTGAGGTGCGCCCTTTGATGCTGGGCCGGCCCGGCGTCAATTACCAGCGGATCCAAGTGGGCCGCCGCATTAGCGGCGGCCAGGGCGGCCGGTCCGGCTCCCACGATCACAAGGTCTTCGACAGAAGTGGTCCCGGAACCTCGTAGTGCGTCGAGGGGTCGCACGGGTCCCCCGATCTTATGGGTGCAAGATATTGTCGGGCGTCTGTATCTTCTTCGCTCGACTGCCGGAATGCCATCGACGATTGGTCGGTGCATCTTCCAATATCGATTTGACGGCCAGGTGATCACCGCCGGGTGCTGGTCCGTCGGCGTTGGGGTAACGTCGCAGATGATCGGCCGCAGCGAATCCGGTGTACAAACCGGAGCTGTCCCGCAACTGTGATGCCGTACCGGTGCAAACCGGACGGACTAGCCAGGTCGCCTGCGGACGGTCGCGAACCAGCGCTCTCGAGGAAGGGCGCCTCGCGGGCCGGAGTGGCGCACCCCCTCTTGTCGGCGAAGCACCAGATCCTCGACCGACAGGAGGACCAGTGAAGAGACAGATCACAGCCGTCGCCGCGGCGGTCGCACTCGCGCTCACCGGATGCGCGACTGACAACGACGAGCCGGGCGGGGGCGGGGAGGCGACGCAGGCCGCGGCCGCCTTCCCGGTGACGGTCGGCAACCTCACGCTCGACAAGCGGCCCGAGAAGATCGTGTCCCTCTCGCCCAGCGCCACCGAGATGCTCTTCGCGATCGGCGCCGGGGCGCAGGTGACCGCCGCTGACGACAACTCGAACTACCCGCCCGAGGCGCCCAAGTCGCAGCTGTCCGGCTTCCAGCCCAACGCGGAGGCGATCGCGGCCAAGGCGCCCGACCTGGTGGTGATCTCCAACGACACCAACAAGGTGGTCGACCAGCTCACCACGCTGAAGATCCCGGTGTACCTGGCGGCCAGCGCGGTCACGCTCGACGACTCGTACAAGCAGATCAACGACCTCGGCGCGCTCACCGGGCACCCCGCCGAGGCGGCCGACAACGTGCGGCGCATGAAGGACGACATCGCCAAGCTGGTCGGCGACGTACCGCAGGGGGAGACCAAGCTCACCTACTACTACGAGCTCGACCCCACGCTGTACTCGGTCACCAGCAAGACGTTCATCGGCGCGCTCTTCTCCCTCGCCGGCCTGGAAAACATCGCCGACCCCGCGGACGCGGACGGCAAGAAGGGCGGGTACCCGCAGCTGTCGGTCGAAGCGCTGGTGAAGTCGGACCCGGACCTGATCTTCCTGGCCGACACCAAGTGCTGCCAGCAGTCGCTGGAGACGGTGAAGGCGCGCACCGGGTGGGCCAACATCACCGCGGTGAAGAACGGCGACGTGATCCAGCTCGACGACGACATCGCCTCCCGCTGGGGGCCGCGGGTCGTCGACCTCGTGCGGGCCATTACGGAAGCGGTGGCCAAGGCGCGCGCGTGACCAAGATCAGCGCAAGGGAACGCCGGGCCGGTTGGATCGTCGCGGGCGTCGTCTCCGTCGTCGTCGCGGCCCTCGCCGGCCTGGCGTTCGGCCCGGTCAACCTGCCACCGGGCAGCGTCGCGGCCGAGGTGCTCAACCTCGTCCCGGGGGTACACATCCACAGCGGGCTGGACGAGCGGGAGATCGCGATCGTCACCCAGATCCGGCTGCCGCGCGTGGTGCTCGCGCTGCTCGTGGGCGCGATGCTCGCCCTCGCCGGCGGGTGCTACCAGGGCGTCTTCCGTAACCCGCTGGCCGACCCCCACCTGCTCGGCGTCGCGGCCGGGGCCGGCCTGGCGGTGACCGCGGTCATCGCGTTCCGGATCGGCACCGGCCGCGCGGGCGGCGACGTCACCTCGGGGCTGCCGCTCACCACGCCGGTGGCCGCGTTCCTCGGCGCGGTCGGGGCGGTCCTGCTCACCTACCTGCTCGGCGTCTCCGGCGGCCGCGACCGCTCGCCGGCCACGCTGATCCTCGCCGGCGTGGCCGTCTCCGCGTTCCTCGCCGCCGGCCAGACGTACCTCATGCAGCGCAACGTCGACGCCATCCGCGAGGTCTACTCCTGGCTGCTGGGACGGCTGGCCACGGCGGGCTGGCACGACGTGCTGGTCATCCTCCCGTACGCGGTGGTGACCGGCGCCGTCCTGCTGCTCTTCCGCCGCGAGCTCGACGTGCTCTCGGTCGGCGACGACGAGGCGAGCAGCCTGGGCCTGCACCCTCAGCGCTCGCGCTACATCCTGCTCGCCGCCGCCAGCCTCGGCACCGCGGCGGCCGTGTCGGTGTCCGGGCTGATCGGGTTCGTCGGCATCATCGTGCCGCACACCGTGCGCCTGCTGGCGGGCGCCAGCTACCGCGTGATCCTGCCGCTGTCGGTGCTCTTCGGGGCCGCGTTCCTCGCGTTCACCGACCTCGTCGCGCGCACCGTCGCGAGCCCGGCGGAGATCCCGATCGGCGTGGTCACCGCGTTCTTCGGCGCGCCCTTCTTCGTGCTGGTGCTGCGCACCACCAAGCGGATCAGCGCATGAACGCGGTCGAAGCGCTGGGCGTGCGGGTCACCCTCGGCGGTGCCACGATCCTGGACGGCGTCGACCTCACGGTCGCCGCCGGCGAGTGGGTCGCGGTCATCGGACCCAATGGCGCCGGCAAATCGACCATGTTGCGCGCCGTCGGCGGCTTGCTCCCCGCGGCCGGTGCCATCTCCATCTTTGGTACGCGCACGGAAGCCCTCTCCCGCCGGCAGCGCGCCCGGCTCGTGGCGACGGTGGCGCAGTCCCCGGTGGTGCCGGCCGGTATGGCCGTCTTCGACTACGTGCTCCTCGGCCGCACCCCCTACATCCCGCCGCTGGGCCGGGAGTCCGCCGCCGACCTGGCCGCCGCCGGCGAGGTACTGGCCCAGCTCGACCTGCACCGCTTCGCCGGCCGCCAGCTCGCCACGCTCTCCGGCGGCGAACGGCAGCGGGTCTTCCTGGCCCGCGCGCTGGCCCAGGGCGCCCCGCTGCTCCTGCTGGACGAGCCCACCACCGCGCTCGACATCGGTCACCAGCAGGAGGTGCTGGACCTGGTCGACGAGCTGCGCCGGGACCGCGGGCTGACCGTACTCGCCACCATGCACGACCTCTCCATCGCCGGCGAGTACGCGGATCGCATGGTCCTGCTCGCGTCGGGCCGGGTCGCCGCGAGCGGTACCCCGCGCGAGGTGCTGACCGAGGAACTGCTGGCGACCCATTACGGCGCCCGGGTACGGGTCATCGAGGGCGATCGCGGCCCACTCGTGGTGCCGGTACGCTCCAGCATGCTTTGATCTTGGGGTGTCGGGTCTTGAAGCGGTTGGCTACCTTGATCCCCGAGGTGGTGGACGGTGACGACTCTCGTACGGGAACCGGCGACCCGAGCACCCGCCGCCGCACCCGCGGCCCGGTTGCGCAGGCGGGCGGCGGGACGGTTTCGCGGCACCCCCGGCCGGCTGGTGCTCGCCACGGTGGCGCTCGTCGTGCTCGGCCTGGCCACCGGCGTCGCCGGTGTCGTGGGCGTACGGCAGCGGGCCGACCTCGTCGACGGCGCGGTCGCGCGCAGCGGTGAGCTGGCCGTCGCGGCCCAGCGGCTCTACCGCGCGCTCTCCGACGCCGACGCGACGGCCGCGAGCGCGTTCCTGACCGGTGGTGTGGAGCCGGCGACGCTGCGCGAGCGCTACCAGACCGACATCGCCCAGGCGGCCGCCGCGCTCGCGGTCGTCTCCGGCGGTGGCGCGGGCGACGGCCGGGGCGCCAACGCGGTCGCCCGGATCGCCGCGCAGCTGCCGGTCTACACCGGCCTCGTGGAGACCGCCCGGGTCTACAACCGCCAGGGCGTGCCCGTGGGCGGTGCCTACCTGCGCGAGGCGTCCGGCGTGATGCGCGAGCGGCTGCTGCCGGCCGCTCAGGAGCTCTACACGGCGGTCTCCGAGGAGCTCGACGAGGCGCGCGGCGACGCGGGCGCCTTCCCGTGGTTCGCGGTGGCGCTCGGCGTGCTCACGATCGCCGCGCTCGTGGTGGTCCAGCGCTTCCTGACCCGCCGCACCAACCGCGTCTTCAACATCGGTCTGGTCGCGGCGACCGTCGCCGCCGTCGCCGTGGTGCTGTGGCTCGGCGTCTCCGCGCTGGTGGCCGCCGGGCGGCTGGAGGCCAGCCACGACCGGGGCTCGGAAGAGGTGGCCCGGCTCGCCGACGCCCGGATCGCGGCGCTGCAGGCCCGCGCCGACGAGTCGCTGACGCTGGTCGCGCGCGGCAACGGCCAGGCCTTCGAAGAGGACTACGACAAGATGATGGACCGGCTGGCCGGCAACGAGCGCGACGGCGGCCTGCTGGTCCCGGGCGACGCCGACGGGCCGACCCGCGAGGCGCTCACCGCCGCGCTGACCGAGGCGCGTAACTGGGACTCGGCTCACCAGCAGGTGCGCAAGCTCGACAACGACGGCCAGTACGCGCAGGCCGTCACCGCCTCGGTCGGGGCCGAGCAGACCAGCACCGCCACCATCGCCAACCGGCTCGACGAGCGGCTCGCCGCCGCGATCGACCACAACAGCGAAAACTTCCGGCAGGAGGCCCGCGGCGCGGCCGGCGCGCTCTCCGGCGCCGACATCGGGATCGGGTTGCTGGCCGCGCTCCTCGTGCTGGGCGCGGCGGCCGGCATCCAGCGGCGCCTGGCGGAGTACCGATGAGGGCCAGAGCCGCCGCCGTGGCGGCCCTGCTCTCCGTGCTCGCCCTCGCCGGCTGCGGCGGATCCGACGCCCCGCCGTTCGGCCCCGACCCGGCCGAGCCGGCGCGCCCGGTCGGCGTGCAGGACCCGGCGGTGCTCCCCACGACCAGCGCGGCGCCGGCCGGCTCGTGCGACCCGCGGGCCAGCTACCGCCCGACCGGCGCGCTGCCGGCGCCCGGCCGGATGCCGTCCGGCTCGACGATGGCGCGGATCCAGCGGGCCGGGCGGCTGGTGGTCGGCGTCGACCAAAACAACTACCGCTTCGGCTACCGCGACCCCAAGACCGGCAACCTGGTCGGCTTCGAGATCGACCTGGCCCGCGAGCTGGCCGCGGCCATCTTCGGCAGCCCCGACAAGGTGCTCTTCCGGGCCATCACCACGGCCGACCGGGAGAAGGCGATCCAGGAGGGGCGGGTCGACATCGTCATCCGCAGCATGACGATGAACTGCGACCGGTGGGAGCGGGTCAACTTCTCCACCGAGTACTTCTCCGCCGGCCAGGCCATCATGGTCGCCCGTGACTCGCCGATCAAGGGGATCGGAGACCTCGCCGACAAGAAGGTCTGCGCGGCCACCGGCAGCACCTCGATCCGCAACATCGCGGCGAAGGCGCCCGACGCGCTGCCGGTCTCGGCCGACGACGCGCTCGACTGCCTCGTCCTGCTCCAGCAGCTCCAGGTGGACGCGGTCTCGACCGACGACGCGATCCTGGCCGGCTTCGCCGAGCAGGACAAGGGGACGAAGATCCTGCCTGACCGGTTCACCGAGGAGCCGTACGGCATGGCGATGAAGAAGGAGTCCGTCGACCTGGTCCGGTTCGTCAACGGCGTGCTGGAGCAGCTGCGCGCCGACGGCACCTGGACCAGCCTCTACCGGACGTGGCTCTCCTCGCTCGGCCCCACCCCGCAGCCACCCACGCCGCGCTACCGGGGCTGACCGTGTCGACACCGCCGCAGATGAGCCGCGACGAGGTCGATCGGGCCATCGTCGGGCTGGTCGCGGCGTACGACCGGATCTCCGCCGCGATGTTCGAGATGGACGCCCACCCCGCACTCGTCCTGCTGCGCGGCAGCAGCCTGCGCGGGCGCACAGCCGAGGTGGCCACCGAGGTGCTGGCGGCGGTCGAGGTGCTCTGGTCGCAGTTCGCCGCGTTGGGCGCGCAGCTCGACCGGGCCAAGACGGTGCGCGCCGAGCGTTCCCGCCCGGGCGACGCCGAGCTGCGCGTGCTCACCTCGGTGCTGCGCCACCCGATCGTCGGGCTGAGCGCCTCCGGCCTGGTGGTCGACAGTCCCGCCGCGGGTGGGCCGGCCTCGTGGCAGACGGTGCCCGGGCTCGCCGACGACCTGGAGACCGTGGCCGCCGAGGTGGTGCGCGCGCTGGGCGAGGTCGAGGCGGCCAGCGGCCGGGTCGCCGCGCTGTACGCCCAGCCGACCGCCGCGCTGGAAAAGGCGAGCGCCGACGCGACCAACCTGGGCGGCGACGCGCTCAAGGAGTCCGATGTGGACGGGCTCGCGGCGAGCCTCGCCAATGCGCAGGCCGAGGCGCTCCGCGACCCGATCGGCGCCAGCGGCCCGCCGCCCGAGCTGGTGTCCGAGATCGACGCGCTCGCCCGACGGATCGCCGGCTTGGCGGCACTGCGCACGGCGTACCCGGAAAGGGTCCGGAGCCTGACCACGGCGGTGGACGAGGTGGCCGCGGCGGAGGCGGCGGCGGCCAAGGTCTACGCCCTTGCGTTGGAAAAGATCGCCAACGCGGGCCTGCCGCCGGCGCCGGACGCGGTGGGTGGGCTGCGCGCCCACCTGGCGCAGCTCGGGCAGCTGCACCGCGAGGGGCGGTGGGCGCGCCTGGCCGACGAGTTGTCCATTGTGGAACGCTCGGTGGCGCGGGCGAAGGAGCGGGCGGCCCACCTGCACGAGGCGGCCGACGGGCTCCTGCAGCGCCGCACCGAGCTGCGCGGGCGGCTCGACGCCTACCGGGCGCGGGCCGGCCGGATGGGGCTGGTCGAGCACGAGGAGCTCGCCGCCCGGCACCGCGCCGCGCAGGACCTGCTCTACACCAGCCCGTGCGACCTGCCCGCGGCGACCCGCGCGGTGGTCGCCTACCAGCGCTACCTCAACCAGCTCACGGAGAGGGGCAACCCATGAGGTGTGTCCGGCCCGGCTGCTCCGGCACGTACGGCGCCGAGGGCTACTGCGACGAGTGCGGGCGCCGGGCGCCGGCCGGTGGGGTGCCGGCGCAGCCCAAGCCGGCGTCGTCCGCCACACCCGCCAGCGTCGCCACGACACCCGGCTCGGTGCCGACCGTCTCCGGGCAGGGCTCGACCCGCAGCTCCGGGCGCAGCCGCGGGGCCAGCCGGGGTGGGCTCGGCGCCGGCCTCATCGAGCTGCCCCGCGTGCCGTTGCGCGACCCGGCCACCGCGGTCATGCGCGACCCCAAGGTCTCCGAGTCGCGCCGCTTCTGCAGCAAGTGCGAGGAGCCGGTCGGCCGCGGGCGCGACGGCAAGCCCGGCCGGAGCGAGGGCTTCTGCCCCAACTGCGGTACGCCGTTCTCGTTCGTGCCACGGCTGGCCCAGGGCGACCTCATCAACGACCGGTACGAGGTGCTCGGCGCGCTCGCGTACGGCGGGCTCGGCTGGATCTACCTGGCCCGCGACCGTAACGTCAGCGACTCGGTCAGCGACCGCTGGGTCGTCCTCAAAGGACTGATCAACACCGCCGACGCGGACGCGATGGCGGCGGCGGTGACCGAGCGGCGGTACCTGGTCGAGATCGACCACCCCAGCATCGTGAAGATCCACGACTTCGTGCAGCACCCGGACCCGAAGACCGGCGTGCCGGTGGGCTACATCGTCATGGAGTACGTGGGCGGCCAGTCGCTGCGCGACATGCTGATGGCCCGCCGGTCCGAGGGCCAGCGGGTGCTGCCGCTCGCCGAAGTCCTCGCGTACGGGGCCGAGGTGCTCCCCGCGCTCGGCTACCTGCACGGCCGCGACCTGCTCTACTGCGACTTCAAGCCGGACAACGTGATCCATGCCGAGGAGCAGCTCAAGCTCATCGACCTCGGGGCCGTACGCCGGGTCGACGACGACGTGAGCGCGGTCTACGGCACGCCCGGCTACCAGGCGCCCGAGGTGGCCGACGTGGGCCCCTCGGTGGCCGGCGACATCTACACGGTGGGGCGGGCGCTGGCGGTGCTCAGCTTCGAGTTCCGCGGCTTCTCCACCACGTACGCGGGGAAGCTGCCGGACCGCGCCGACGTGCCGCTGCTGGCCCAGGAGGAGTCGTACCACCGGCTGCTGCTCCGCTCCACGCACCGCGAGCCGGCCCGCCGCTTCCAGACCGCGGCCGACATGAGCGACCAGCTGCTCGGCGTGCTCCGTGAGGTCCTCTCGGCCAACGACGGCGTGCCTCGGCCAGTGGTGTCCCGGCAGTTCACGCCGGAGCGGCGGGCGTTCGGCACCGCGGCGGGCGAGGTGGGGGCCGAGACCGCGCCGGCCGACCTGCAGCCGTCCGGAGTCGCCGCCGCGCTGCCGCTGCCGCAGGTCGACGTGCTCGACCCGGGCGCCGGCTTCCTCGCCACGCTCAGCAGCACCGACCCGGCCGAGCTGGTACGGCAGCTGGAGTCGCCGCCCGTGCACAGCACCGAGGTCTCGCTCCGCCTGGTTCGCGCCCGGATCGACGCGGGTGACCTCGCCGGTGCCAGCGCCGGGCTGGACGAGCTGGCCGCCACCGACCCGTTCGACTGGCGGATCGACTGGTACCGGGGCATCGCCGCGATGGCCGCCGGCCGCCCCGGCGACGCGCGGGTCGCGTTCGACGCCGTCTACGGCGACCTGCCCGGCGAGCCGGCGGCCCGCCTCGCACTCGCCGCCGCGGTCGAGTGCACCGGCGACAAGGACGCGGCGCTGCGCCTGTACGACCGGGTGTGGCGGGTCGACCGGGGCTTCATCAGCGCCGCGTTCGGCCTGGCCCGGATCCTGCTCGGCGCCGGCGACCGCAGCGCCGCGCTGGCCGTGCTCGACCAGGTGCCGGACAGCTCCAGCCACCACGTGACCGCGCAGGTCGCCGCCGTACGGGCCAGCCTGCACGCGGGTGGCCCGATCACCCACGCCGACGACCTGCTGCGCGCCTCCGGGCGGCTGGAGCGGCTGGGGCTCGACGTGGAGCGGCAGGCGCGGCTGACCGTGGAGATGCTGGAGGCCGCGCTCGCCTGGCTGACCGCGGCCAACCTCCCGCCGCACCGGCTGCCGTCCGGCGCGCGGGTGCTGGGGCACGAGCTCTCCGAGCGGGGACTGCGGTTTGGGCTGGAGCGGGCGTACCGCACGATGGCCCAGATCGCCCGCGACCCGGACACCAAGATCGCGCTGGTCGACCGGGCCAACGCCGTACGCCCGCGGACGCTGGTATGAGGGCCTGCCCGGAGCACGGCCCGCCACCCTCGCCGGAGCACAGGTTCTGCGAGGTGTGCGGGCGCAACCTGGTCACCGGTGCGGCAGTGCCGGTGCCGACGGTCTGGCTCTCCTCCCGCGCGGGCCTGGCCTGCCTCTCCTGCGGCGCCACCGGCTCGGAGATGTACTGCGACAACTGCGGGCGCCGGCGTTCGGTCGGGCGCGACCACGCGGAGCTCGACCTGAGCGGGGCCGCCGCGGTCACCGACCGGGGCCGGCGCCGCCCGCGCAACGAGGACGCCGTGGCGATCGCCCGCTACGACGGCGGCCTGGTGTCGGTGGTCTGCGACGGGGTCTCCACGTCGAGCCGGTCCGACGCCGCCTCGCACGGCGCGGTCGAGGCGGGGCTGGCGGCGCTGCTCGACGCGCTCACCACGGGCGTCGATCCGGCCGAGGCCACCACGCTGGGCGCGCACGCCGCCGCGAAAGCCGCCCGCGCCGCCGCCGGGCCGGACGAGAGCGACACGCCGCCCAGCTGCACGTACGTCTCCGGCGTGGTCACGGCGGACGCGGTCACCGTGGGCTGGATCGGCGACAGCCGGGCGTACTGGCTCGGCGCCGAGCCGGCCTGCCTCACGATCGACGACTCGATCGCCGGACAGCTCGCCGCCGGCCGCCCAGCACCGGCCACAGTGGAGGCCGACCCGACCTCGCGGGCGCTGATCCGGTGGCTGGGCGCCGACTCCGAAGACGCCGAGCCGCAGGTGGTCACGGTGCGGCCGGGTGGCGAGGGGCGGCTGCTGCTCTGCTCCGACGGCCTGCACCACTACCTGTCCGACCCCGCCGAACTCACCGCCGCCGCCACCGGTAGCCCGATCGAGGCGGCCCGCCACCTCACCGCCGTGGCCCTCGACGGTGGCGGCCACGACAACATCGCCGTCGCCGTACTCTCCTTCCCCACTTCGTCTTCCGTTGCTTCCGTCGCCGTTTCGTCTTTCGCTGTTGGAGGAGGCTCCACCGCATGACCGCGCAGTTCACGGCCGAGGTCGACCAGAACGAGTACCTGCCCGAGGGAGGCCGCGTCGTCGACGCGATCGTCACGGTGACCGCGCAGGGCGGCGACCTGCGCGACACCTCGGCGCCGCTGAGCGCCGCGCAGGCCATCCTGGTCGACACCTCGGGCTCGATGGCGATGCCCGGCACCAAGATCGCGGAAGCCAAGAAGGCGACCGCCGTCGCGATCGACACGCTCCGCGACGGCGTGGCGTTCGCCGTGGTGGCCGGCACCGCGGGCGCCCACATGATCTATCCGGGCGAGACCCGCATGGTCCCGGCCAACCCACAGACCCGCGCCGAGGCCAAGGCCGCCGTCGCCCGGCTGCGGGCCGACGGGGGTACCGCGATCGGCCGCTGGCTCGACCTCGCCAACTACCTCTTCGCCGGGCAGCAGGCCGAGGTGAAGCACGCCATCCTGCTGACCGACGGGCAGAATCAGCACGAGACTCCCACCGACTTCCAGCGGGTGCTCGACGCGTGCGAGGGGAAGTTCATCTGCGACAGCCGGGGCGTCGGCACCGACTGGGTGGCGACCGAGCTGCGCAAGGTCGCCTCGACCCTGCTGGGCACGGCCGACGGCCTGGAGGACCCGTCCGAGCTGCCCGCCGCGTTCCGCGCGATGACCGAGGAGGCGATGGGCAAGTCGGTCGCGGACGTCTCGCTGCGCGTGTGGACCCCGGCCGGCTCGAAGATCCGCTTCGTCAAGCAGGTGTACCCCCAGGTCGAAGACCTCACCGGGCGCCGCGCCGAGGTCAGCGCCCGGATCGGCGACTACCCGACCGGCGCGTGGGGCGCGGAGAGCCGCGACTACCACATCTCCGTCGAGGTCGAGCCGGACGCGGTCGGCGAGGAGGTGCTGGCCGCGCGGTTCAGCCTGGTCAGCAGCGGGTCCGTGCTGACCGAAAAGCTGGTGCTCGCCCGCTGGACCGACGACACCGCGCTCTCCACGAAAATCAACCCGCAGGTCGCCCACTACACCGGCCAGGCCGAGCTCGCCGCGGTCATCCAGGAGGGGCTCAAGGCGCGCGACGCGGGCGACGTGGAGACGGCGACGGCCAAGCTGGGACGCGCGGTGCAGCTGGCCAACGAGTCCGGCCACGAGGGTACGGCCAAGCTGCTCGCCCGCGTGGTCGAGGTGGAGGACGCGGCGACCGGCACCGTACGCCTGAAGAAGCAGGTCGCCGGCGTGGATGCGGAGCTGACCAACGTACGCAGCACCAAGACGGTCCGCGTGAAGAAGAAGCAGCCGGAGGAGGGCTGATGGCAACCTGCCCCAAGGGCCACGACTCGGCGACGCTCGACTACTGCGAGGTCTGCGGCGCCCGGATGGGTGCGGCGCCGAGCTCCGCCCCTGCCGCGTCGCCGCCCTCTTCGCCTTCGCCTTCCTCTCCCTCGCCCTCTTCGGCCCCGGCTTCGCCCTCTTCGGCTTCGCCCTCGGCCTCCGCCTCGGTTGAGGTCTGCCCGGTGTGCGGGACGCCCAAGACGGGACGCTTCTGCGAGGAGGACGGCTACGACTTCCTGCTCGCCCCGCCGGTGCCCTCAGCCGAGTCCCCGGCGCCGCCCGCGCCCGCGGAGGCCCCGGCCACCCCTGCGGCGTCCTGGGAGGTCGTCGTCCGTGCGGACACGGCCTACTTCGAGGTGGTCAAGGCCATGGGCGGCGAAGACGCCGGCTCGCTGGCCATGCCGCGCTTCGTCGCCGAACGCCGGTTTCCGCTGACCGGCCAGCAGATGGTCATCGGCCGGCGCAGCCGCTCCCGCGGCGTCAACCCGGACATCGACCTGGTCGGCCCGCCCGAGGACCCGGGCGTGTCGCACCTGCACGCGCTGCTGGTGCCGCAGGAGGGCGGCTGGGCGGTGGTCGACATGGAGTCGGCGAACGGCACGTACGTCAACGACCCCAGCTCCAGCCCGCTCGACCCCCACGTGCCGGTCGCCCTCAAGGACGGCGACGTCGTCTATCTGGGCGCCTGGACCGCCCTGACCATCCACTCCACCTGACCCCCACGGCCTTAGGCGGCCGTAGCAGTGCGGCGGGGCTTTGGAGCTGAGCGCACTTGTGCGCCCACCGCCGAGTCCGCCTGGTCGGCTTGAGCCTTGAGCTCCCTCCCAAGGGTCCCCGCCAGATCGTGGGCCAACCGGCCGGGCCCGCGGCAATCGGTTCCAAGATCAACCCACTCCCGAGATCGTGGTACGTAGCTGCCCCTCCAGGGGCAGTCAACTACCACGATCTGCTCCGAGGCAGCGTCGATCAAGGGACGGTGTCACCGCTGCACACCGAACCACCCGCGGACCTCGATCCCTAGGCCCGCCGCCTAGGACGGTCCGTGGTCGGCGACGAAGTTGATCGTTGTCAGAGCCAGCAGCAGCGTGCCGCCGAATACGCTCCCTCCGACGAGCATGGCCCGTGGAACGGCGTCGCCGCTGGCCCATGAGAGAAGAGCGGCCGCTGCGCCGACGAGAGCAGCGGCGATGACGGCAACGGCCAGCCATAGGGCTCTCATCGCCGGGTCCTACATACGAGCCTCCTGCGGACAGATCCCTCCATCAGAGGGGTTTCGCAGGGGCTTCGCCTTGCTTCGCAAGCTGCCGGAGTTGACCGCTTCCCGTCAAGCATGTTGCGGGAAGTTGCGCTGATTATTTTCGTGGGCGTGTTTGTTGCGGCCCGGCCGGCCCGCTGAGGGCGAGCCGGGCCGCGGAGGCGAAACGTCTAGCAGCAGCTTGCGGTTGGGGTTTCGTCGCGGCGGTCGGTGCGGCAGTGTTCGAACTCGCGGCGGGTCATCAAGGGCTGCTCCGGGTGGAGGCGGCGGTGGCGGTCGACGTAGTGGTCGTACTCCGCCTCGCCGCTCAGCTCGCGGAAGTACCAGCGGAGCGCCGCCAGCGCTCGCCTCATGTCCGGTCCCCTGTCGATGAAGCGCCGGCGGCGGCCAGTTCGCGCCTTTCCTCCGCGGTGGGGAAGAGGCCGGCCGGTGCGACGATCTTCGACTCCACGTACGGGGCCTCGGTCGTGGGCAAGGGCTCGCGGGCGCGGATCGCCTTGTAGCAGACCCAGGCGGCGTTGACGATCACTATGATGACCAGGATCGCGAAGAACGCGGCCAGTACACCGTCCACAGTGGAGTTTGTCACCACCGCCCGCATGTCGTCGAGGTTCTTGGCCGGGGCCAGCACCTCGCCGCGGTCCAGGGCGTCGGAGAAGCGCTCGCGCTGGGCGAAGAAGCCGATCGCCGGGTTGTCCGAGAAGACCTTCTGCCAGCTCGCGGTCAGCGTCACCGTGGCGTCCCAGACCAGCGGTATGCCGGTGACCCAGGCCCACTTGAGCCGCCCGCTCTTGACCAGGATCGTGGTCGCCACCGCCAGTGCCACCGCCGCCAGTAGCTGGTTGGCGATGCCGAAGAGCGGGAAGAGCTGGTTGATGCCGCCGAGCGGGTTGGTCACGCCGGTGTAGAGGAAGTAGCCCCACGCGAGTACCACGACGGCGCTGGTGGCCCACAGGCCCGGCTTCCAGCTGACCCGGCCGATCGGCTTCCAGATGTTGCCGAGCGTGTCCTGGAGCATGAAGCGGCCGACCCGCGTGCCGGCGTCCACTGTGGTCAGGATGAACAGCGCCTCGAACATGATGGCGAAGTGGTACCAGAATGCCTTCAGGCCCGAGCCGCCGAGGAAGCTGGAGAAGATCTCCGACATGCCTACGGCCAGCGTGGGTGCACCGCCGGTGCGGGCGACCAGCGTCTGCTCTTCGACCTCGGCGGCCGCGGCGCTGAGGTCCTGCGGTGAGATCGTGAAGCCCAGGTTGGCCACGGCGGCCGAGGCGCTATCCACTGTGGAGCCGAGGACGCCGGCCGGCGCGTTCATCGCGTAGTAGAGGCCGGGCTCGAGGATGCAGGCGGCGATCAGCGCCATGACGGCGACGAACGACTCCATCAGCATCGCGCCGTACCCGACGAGCCGCACCTGCGACTCCTTCTGGATCATCTTGGGCGTGGTGCCGGACGAGATGAGCGCGTGGAATCCGGAGAGCGCCCCGCAGGCGATCGTGATGAAGACGAACGGGAACAGCGCTCCGGAGAAGACCGGGCCGTTTCCCTCGCGGGCGAAGTCGGTCACCGCCTCGGTCCGCAGCACCGGCGCGGCGACGAGCACGCCGACGGCGAGCAGGCCGATCACACCGACCTTCATGAACGTGGACAGGTAGTCGCGCGGCGCGAGCAGCATCCAGACCGGGAGCACCGAGGCGAAGAAGCCGTAGACGATGAGGCAGATCGTCAGCGTCTCCGGGCTGAGCGTGAACGTGTCGGCCAGGCCCGACTCCTGCACCCAGCCGCCCGCGACGATCGCGAGCAGCAGCAGGCCGACGCCGATCGCGGTGGTCTCGATGACCCGGCCCGGACGGAGTACGCGCAGGTAGAAGCCCATGAAGAGGGCGATCGGGATGGTCATCGCGATGGAGAACGTGCCCCACGGCGACTTGGCCAGCGCGTTGACCACGACAAGCGCGAGCACCGCCAGCAGGATGATCATGATGGAGAAGACCGCGACGAGTGCGGCGATGCCGCCGACGGTACCGATCTCGTCGCGCGCCATCTGGCCGAGGCTCTTGCCGTTGCGCCGCATCGAGAAGAACAGGATCACCATGTCCTGTACGGCGCCGGCGAAGATGACGCCGAAGATGATCCACATGGTGCCGGGCAGGTAGCCCATCTGCGCGGCGAGCACCGGGCCGACCAGCGGTCCGGCGCCGGCGATCGCGGCGAAGTGGTGGCCGACCAGGATCCGCCGGTCGGTCGGCTGGTAGTCGATGCCGTTGTCCAGCCGCTCCGCGGGCGTGGCCCGGGTGTCGTCCACTTTGAGCACCTTGCGGACGATGAAGCGGGCGTAGAAGCGATAGGCGATCGCGTACGAGGCGAGGGCCGCCACCACGAGCCAGATGGCGTTGATCTCCTCGCCGCGGGATAGCGCGAGCACGCCCCACGCGATCGCGCCGGCGATCGCGATGGCGGTCCAGATGGCGATCGACCTGGGGTTCAGCCGGCCACGTCCGGCGGGGGCCGGGGTCGTGGGTGGGGGCGTGGGTGGGCTCGCCGGGGTTGTCGTCGTCACGGGGGCCTCCAAGAGCTAACGACGCAGCAGCAGGTAGGCGATGAACATGAGTAGAACACTCAAGGGCACCCAAAGCATCTGGTACCAGTAGAAAAACGGCACCCCGGCGAGTGCGGGTCCGCCGGCGTAGAAGGGCACCCAGAGCAGGGCGACAAATGGGGCGGCGAGGCAGCCACCCGCGATCACCCGTGCAGTGTTCGACGTCACATGGCAGAGTTGCCCAACCAGCGCATTCGGTTTACCCGATGTTTCAGGGAGATGTCGTGCTCGCCACCGTGGCCGCGTTCCTCGCCGTCGTCGGCGGGACCTCGCTGGTCGCGGTGGGTGCGCGCTGGTTCCGGCGGGACGACTCGCTGCCCACACTGGAGGGTTGGGCGCTGGCCGGCCGGCGCTTCGGCGCGCCCACGACCTGGCTCCTGCTCGGCGGCACGATCTACACGGCGTACACGTTCGCGGCGGTGCCCGGCCTCGTGTACGGCGCGGGCGCGCTCGGCTTCTTCGCGCTGCCGTACACGGTGATCGTCTACCCGCTCGCGTTCGTGCTGCTCCCGCGCCTGTGGACGGCGGCCCGCGACAACGGCTACATCACCGTCGCCGACTACGTGAAGGGGCGGTACGATTCGCCGCCGCTCGCGCTCGCGGTCGCGCTGACCGGGATCCTCGCCACGATGCCGTACATCGCGCTCCAGCTCCTCGGCATCCGGGCCGTGCTCACCGCCGGCGGCCTGTACCCCCGCGGGTTCGCCGGCGACCTGGCGCTCATCGCGGTCTTCGGCGTGCTGGCGCTGGCCACGTACCGGCACGGGCTGCGCGCGCCGGCGGTGATCTCGATCGTCAAGGGCGCGGCGATCTTCGGGGCGACGCTGGCGGTCGTCGCGGTGGTGCTCGACGAGTTGGGCGGGCCGGGGCGGATGTTCGAGACGGCGGCGACCCGGCACACCGCACTCGCGCTGGAGCCCGAACTCTTCCCGGCGTTCGCCACGCTCGCGCTCGGCTCGGCGATGGCCCTGCTCATGTACCCGCACGTGCTGACCGCGGCCTTCGCGGCGAAAGGGCCGGACACGTTGCGCAAGGTCACCGTGGCCCTGCCGGCGTGGACGGCGGTGCTCGGCCTCTTCGGCGTACTCGGGATCGCCGCGCTCGCCGCCGGCGTGGAGGCGCCACCGGGCAACGCCGAGTCGGCGGTGCCGCTGCTGGTCGAGCAGCTCATGCCGGCCGCGCTGACCGGCGTGCTGTTCGGCGCGTTCGTGGTGGGCGCGCTGGTGCCCGCGGCGGTGATGTCGATCGCGGCGGCCACCGCCTTCGTCCGCAACATCTACGTCGAGTACTTCCACCCGACCGCCACGCCCAAGCACCAGACCCGGATCGCCCAGGCCGTCTCGCTGACCGCGAAGGTGGGCGCGGTGGCGTTCGTGCTCGGGCTGCGCAACCAGGACGCGATCAACCTCCAGCTGCTCGGCGGGGTGTGGATCCTGCAGACGTTCCCGGCGGTGGCGATCGGCCTCTTCACGACCTGGCTGCACAAGTGGGCGCTGCTCGCCGGCTGGGCGGTGGGCATGGTCGCCGGCACGCTGCTCGTGGTCTGGGGCGGCTTCTCGTCGGTCGTCTCGGTGGGGTTCGGCGACACCCCGGTCCCGGTGTACGCGGCGGTGGTCGCCTTCGCGCTCAACCTGGCCGTCGCGGCGGCGCTCACGCCCTTCTGCACCCGAGCCGGCGAGCGGGAGGCGGTGCGGGCCGCATGACCTCACCGTTGATCCGCGCCCAGCAGGCCGCCGCCGAAGCCGACGAGGCGCTGGCCACGCTCTTCCAGACGGAGTACGCCGGAATGGTCCGCCTCGCCGTGCTCCTCGGCGCCGACGACGCGGAGGACATCGTGGCGGAGGCGTTCTACCAGCTCTACCGGCGCTGGAAGAAGCTGCGCGGCGCGGACGCGGCGGTGCCGTACCTGCGGTCCGTGGTCTGCAACCTCACCCGGATGCGGCTGCGCCACCTGCAGGTCGTCCGCAAGCACACCACCCCGGAGGCGGCGGCGCCGTCGGGTAGCTCGGCCGAGGCGGAGGCGCTGCTCCACGACGACCAGCGGGCGCTGGTGGCGGCGCTCAAGGAACTGCCCGCCCGGCAGCGGGAGGCGCTCGTCCTGCGACACTGGTTGGGCCTGCGCGAGGCGGAGATCGCCGCGGCGATGGGCATCTCGGCCGGCGCGGTCAAGTCGCACACCTCGCGCGGGATGGCCGCCCTCACGCGGGTGCTGGAGGAACGCCGATGAGTCGGAGCACGGAAGAGAAGCTGCGGGAGACGCTCGGCGCGCTCGCCGCGGGGATCGAGGCCGACCCGCCCGTGTACCGGAAGGCCCGTGCCGAGTGGCGGCGGCGGGAGCGGCGGCGCCGGCTCGTGCTGGCGGTGCTGATCGCGATCGTCTTCGCGCTCGCTGACCTGATCGGCCTCTGGGCGCTCAACCAGACCCGCGACCACGACCCGATCATCTTCGACGACCGTTCCCGCATCCACCAGCCCGAGCCGGCGACCGGCGTCATACCCCCGTAACCGCTGGTCAGGGCTGCACGGTGGGCACCACGATCAGCTCGGCCACGTTCATCCGCGGCGGGGCGGCGGTGACGTACACGATCGCGTCCGCGAGGTCCTCCGGCGGCAGCGGCGGTGTCGCCCGCAGCATCCCGGCGAGCAGCTCGCGCTGGTTGGCGTCGACCATGCCCTCGCCGAGCTCGGTGCCGACGAAGCCCGGCTGGACGTTCTTGACCCGTACGCCACGCGGGCCGAGCTCCGCCCGCAGGCCCCGGGTCAGGTGCGCGACCGCGGCCTTCGTGGCGGTGTAGACGGAGTAGTTCGGAAACACCTGGTGGCCGCCGATCGAGCCGACCAGCACCAGGTCGGCCGGCTTCCCGCCGGCCGCGGCGGCGAGCAGGTCGTCGACGAACGCGCGGCCGGTGTAGAGCAGGCCGTTGAGGTTCGTGCCGATCATCTGGTCCCACTCGACGGTCTGCGCCGACTCGAAGGGCGCGGCGAGCATCACGCCCGCGTTCGCCACCACCAGGTCGACCGGGCCGAGCGCCGAGCGGACGGTTGCCGCGGCCGCGTACACGGCCTGCTGGTCGGAGATGTCGACGGCGACCGGCACGGCGGCCGTGCCGATCTCGGTGGCCAGCCCCTTGAGGCGGTCCTCGCGCCGCCCGAGGAGGGCGACCGACGCGCCGGCCGCGGCCAGGCGGCGGGCGGTGGCGGCGCCGATGCCGCTGGAGGCTCCGCTGACGACCGCGACGCGGCCGGAGAGGGTGTTGTTGTCAGTCATGGCTCCACCGTCGCGGCCGCGACGGCCGGTATCCAGGATGGGGATTTCCTGGTAGTGGCGGGGCCAGGCAGGGCCGTCGCGACCCGCCTAGCCTGGGGGTATGGACGGCGACAACCGGCTCGGTGAGTTCCTGCGGGCGCGGCGCGAGCTGACCCGCCCGGAAGACTTCGGGCTGCCCGAGCCCGGGCGGCGGCGGGTGCCGGGCCTGCGGCGGGAGGAGGTCGCGCTGCTCGCCGGCATGAGCGCCGACTACTACATCCGGCTCGAGCAGGGGCGTGACAAGCACCCGTCGGAGCAGGTGATCGAGGCGCTCGCCCGGGTCTTCACGCTCGACGAGGAGGGCGCGGCGCACCTGCGCGAGCTGGCCCGCCCGACCACGCGGCGGCGGCGCCGGGTCAGCCAGCCGGAGCGGGTCAGCCCGCACCTGGAGCGCCTGCTCGGCGCCTGGCACGGTACCCCGGCCCTGGTGCTCGGCCGCTACCTCGACGTACTGGCCAACAACCAGCTCGCCGCCGCCCTCAACCACTGCTCGGTGCGGGGCAACAACCAGGCCCGGCTGATGTTTCTGGACCCCGAGGCGCGCCGCATCTACCCGGACTGGGCCACGGTGGCGGCGGAGACCGTGGCGAGCCTGCGCGCCACCGCCGGCACCGACCTCGAAGACCCGCGCCTGACCGAGCTGGTCGGCGAGCTGTCGTTGAAGAGCGAGGACTTCCGGCGGCTGTGGGCCCGCCACGACGTACGCGCCAAGACCGCCGGCAGCAAGCGCTTCCGGCATCCGCTGGTGGGGGAGCTGACGCTGTCGTACGAGACGTTCACCGTCAACGGGGCCGGCGGGCAGATGCTGATCGTCTACCACGCCGAGCCGGGCAGCCCTTCCGCCGAGGCGCTCGCGCTGCTGGGTAGCGCCACCGCGGCGGTCAGTGCGCCGTCCCGTGGATCGACCAGTCCAGCAGCTCGACCGGGTGCATGATCAGCGGCCCGCCCTCGGCGTACCGGCGGATCTGGAGCAGGCATCCGGCGTTGCCGGTCGCGATCACATCGGGGCGCGCGGAGGCCAGGTTTTCCGCCTTGCGCCGGCCGAGCCGCTCGGCCATGGCGGGCTGGAGCAGGTTGTAGACCCCGGCCGACCCGCAGCAGATCTTCTCCTCGGGCACCTCGACCAGCTCCAGACCGGGGATCGTGCGGAGCGCGTCGCGGGGCTGGCGGGTGATCCGCTGGGCGTTCGCGAGGTGGCAGGCGTCGTGGTACGCCACGCGCAGCGGCAACGGCTGCCGCCGCGCCACCGGCTCCAGCTCGGCGAGCACCTCGCTCACGTCGCGCACCCGGGCGGCGAAGGCGGCGGCCCGCTCGGCGTACCCGGGGTCGTCGCGCAGCAGCTCGCCGTACTCCTTGAGGACCGAGCCGCAGCCGGCCACGTTGACCACGACCGTCTCGTACCCCTCGAACGCGTCGACCGTGCGCCGCGCGAACGCCCGCGCCTCCTCGTCCCGCCCGGTGTGCAGGCTCAGCGCGCCGCAGCAGCCCTGCCCTTTCGGCAGGTCGACCCGGCACCCCTCGGCCGCGAGGACGCGCACGGTCGCGTCGTTCACCGGCTTGAAGAAAACCCGCTGGGCACAGCCCGTGAGCAGCGCCACGCCGCGGGTCTGTCCGGTCCCGGTCCCTTTGGTACGGGCGAACAGGTCCTTCGCCCGCACCGGCGGCAGCAGCCCTTCCAGCGCGCGTGCCCGCGCCGGCAGGCGGCCGAGCAGCCCTGAGCGCCGGGTCAGCCAGCGCAGACCCAGCCGCTGGTAGAGCACCCCGGCGAGCGCGGCGACGCGAAGCCTTCGGGGGTACGGGAAGAGCGTGAAGATCATCGAGCGGAAGAACCGGTCGCGGGGCACCTCGCGGTCGAGCTGCGGGCGGGCCGACTCGATGAGCTGGTTGTACTTCACGCCGGACGGACAGGCCGGCACGCAGGCGAGGCAGCCGAGGCAGGAGTCGAGGTGCTGGGTGACCGGCCCGGCGACCGGCGCCTCGCCCCGGGTCGCGAGGTCCATGAGGTAGATGCGGCCGCGGGGCGACTCGGCCTCGTCGCCGGTGACCGCGTACGTGGGGCAGGTGGGCAGGCAGAAGCCACAGTGGACACACTCGTCGAGCAGCGCCCGGTCCAGGTCGAAAGCCACTCTCACCTCCTAGAACCAGGGCCGGTAGCGCCCCGGGCCCAGCCTTCCCTCCGGATCGAACCGCTGCTTGACCGCCCGCATCAGCGGCACGGCCGCGTGCGGCTCGCCCCACGCCGGTACGCCCGGCTTGTTGCCCAGCACCGTCACCTGCGTGAACTCCGCGCGGAGCCGCTCCACGTCGGCCACCCTCAGCGTGTGCACGCCCACCGCCGTGCTGCTGGTGAGCGAGGTGGCGTGTGCGGCGACGGCGGGGAGCTGGCTCGGCCGCGTGCCGCAGCGCACGACCAGGTCGCCATCGCCGACCGCGGCCACCCTCCGCCAGGCGGCCTCGGCGTCAGCGGTGGAGAGTCTGGTACCGCCGGGTGTCGCGGCGGCGCGAAGCTCCACACTGGACTCCACACCCTCGTACCGGGCGAGCAACTCGCCGTCGCACCACTCCAGCGCGGCCGGCTCGAGCCGCGCCTCCAGCACCCGCCCGGTGTGCTTGACGGCCTCGGCGGCGTCGCACGGGATCGAGACCGTGCGGGAGGCGGGTGGCAGCGGGTGTACGCGGAGCACGACCTCGGCGAGCACACCGAGCGTGCCGAACGAGCCGCAGAGCAGCTTGCCCAGGTCGTAGCCGGCGACATTCTTGATGACGTGGCCGCCGGAGCGGGCGACCGTGCCGTCCGCCAGCACCACGGTGACGCCGATGAGCAGGTCGCGCGGCCCGCCGTACGCGTGGCGCAGCGGCCCGGAGTCGGCGGTGGCGACCAGCCCGCCGACGGTGGCGCCCGCGCGGGCCGGGTCCAGGGAGACCCGCTGGCCGGCCGCTGCCAGCTCCTGCTGGACGAGGGCCAGTGGCGTACCGGCCCGCACGGCGACGGTCATGTCCGCCGGGTTGTACGTGATCAGCCCGGTCAGCCCGGCCGTCTCCAGCACGTGGTCGGTCGGGTCCGGCGCGCCGGCCCACCCCTGCGCCGTGCCCGCGCCCTTGACCAGCAGCGTGCCGCGCGTGTCCCGTACCGCGTCCCGCAGCTCGGCCAGCGACGCCGGCCTCATAGCCGCTCGATGACGCCGGCCGCCTCCAGCGGGTGCGGGCGGTACGGCCCGGGCCGCTCGCCGCAGAGCCGCGGGGTGGGGAAGACCTTGCCCGGGTTGCACAACCCCTCCGGGTCGAACGCCGCCCGCAGCCGCCGCATCGTCGCCAGGTCGTCTTCGGAGAACATCCGCGGCATCGAGCAGGCCTTGTCGGTGCCGATGCCGTGCTCGCCGGAGAGCGAACCGCCCAGCTCCACGCAGAGCTCCGCGATCGCGGTGGAGAGCGCCTCGGCCCGCTCGTGCTCGCCGCGCTCCTCGCTGTACAGCACGAGCGGGTGCAGGTTGCCGTCGCCGGCGTGGAAGACGTTTGCCACCCGGATGCCCGCCTGCTCACCCATCTCCGCGATCCGGGTGAGCGCCTCGCCCAGCCGGGTGCGCGGGACGACGCCGTCCTGCACGAAGTAGTTGGGGCTGAGCCGCCCCACCGCCGCGAACGCCGCCTTCCGTCCCTGCCAGATCTTCGCCCGGTGCTCGGCGTCCCGGGCGATCGTCACTTCGGTCGCCTTGGCACAGAGCCGGGTGAGGTCGGCAAACCGCGCCTCCACCTCGTCAGCCGGCCCGTCCAGCTCCACGATCAGCGCGGCCGCGGTGTCCGGGTCGAAGCCCGCGTCGACGGTGGCGTTGACCGCCTGGATGGCGAGGTTGTCCATCATCTCGATCGCCGCCGGCACGATGCCCGCCGCGATCACGGCCGTCACCGCGTCGCCCGCGTCCTTGGTCGAGTCGAAGTTGGCCACCAGGGTCCGCACCGTGGCCGGCGTGTGCAGCAGCCGCACCACCACCCCGGTCACGATGCCGAGCGTGCCCTCCGTGCCCACGAACGCGCCGAGCAGGTCGAACCCCGCCTGGTGCGGCGCGTCTGCGCCCAGCCGCGTGGTGGTGCCATCCGGGAGGACCACGTCGACCGCGAGGATGTGGTTGACCGTGAACCCGTACTTCAGGCAGTGCGCACCGCCGGAGTTTTCCGCGACGTTGCCACCGATCGTGCAGACCTGCTGGCTGGACGGGTCGGGCGAGTAGTAGAGCCCGTACTTCGCGGCGGCCCGGCTGATGTCGAGGTTGGTCACGCCCGGCTCCACGGTCGCCCGCCGATCGACCGGGTCGACCTCCAGGACCCGCCGGAGCCGCTGCAGCGAGATGACCACCCCGTCGGCCACCGGCAGCGCGCCACCGGAGAGGCCGGTGCCGGCGCCGCGAGCGACGAAGGGCACCTTGAACCTGGCACAGGCGGCGACGGCGGCCGCGACCTCGGCGGCATTTCGCGGCAGGGCGACGAGGGCCGGCACCACCCGGTAGCCGGTGAGCGCGTCACACTCGTACGTCCGCAGGTGCGCCGGGTCGGTGACGATCCCGTCGCGGCCGAGGCGGGCGGCGAGCTGGTCGCGCAGGTCGGTGAGAGACATGGGCGCGCCTCCTCCCGCCCGACGCTAGCAGCCAACCCGTCGGCTGGCCATTACCGAGATCATCAGATACCTGCCCAATCGCCATATGGCAATTGGACGCCTCTCATTTCGCATTGAAGACCGTGCTGGGCGAATGTCGTGAAGGCGGCTTTCATGAATCGGGCGCCGCTGAATACTGGCCAATCTTGCGGACGTTAGCACACTATGGATGCATGCGGCGGGAGGGCGGCTTCCGATACCACGGTATCGGTGCCGATGTGACAGCTCCATCGGGTGCCTTGCGGATGGTCAGTCGGGAATTGCGTTTCTTGATGCAATTGCAAAGCTGGCCTGGGGTAGTCCCGTTTTCTGATGCAAGGCTCTCGCTACCGACGGACAGACTATGAGCGCGCGCAATGGTCACCGGGTGAACAACGTCGAGGTGGCCATCCGAACCGGGAAGTGGATATCTGTGTCGGTCCTGGTCGTACTGGTGATCCTGCTGGTCGGGCTCGGTGCGGTGTCCTCGCTGCAGAGCCTGGATACGCCAGGTGCCTGGGCAGAGCGGGCCAACGTCGGCGACAGCTTCGGCGTCGTCAACGCCGTGGTCTCCGGGCTGGCACTCGCGGCCCTGATCGTGACCCTCTGGCTCCAATCCCGGGAACTGGCGCTGCAGCGAGCAGAGCTTGCCATGCAACGCGAGTCGTTGAACCAGTCTCGGGTCGAACTCCATCGCAGCGCCGAAGCGAGCCTGAGAATGCTCCATGTCGACCTCATCCGGATGAGCATCGACGATCCGTCACTCGCCGAGGTCTGGCCACCTCTCGCGCCCGGCGTGTCGCACGAGAGAGAGCGCCAGTACCTCTACGCCAACCTGATCTATCAACACGTATGGTTGGGCCTCCGCATAAGCGACTACACTGACGAGCAGATGCAGAACCACCTGCGCTACATCTTCACGAGTTCGCTGATGCGCGAATACTGGCGTGCCGCCGCGAGGGCAAGGACCTCGCTGGTCCCAGGAACGGCCGAGTACGCCTTTGCCGAGGCGGCCGATCGCATATGCGGAGAGTACGAGGATCTCCTCGCCGCATCGCGGTCGACTGATCTTGGGCGCGAAACAGAGTCCAAGCGCTGGGAGCGCTTGGACTCGGAAGTGCCGTTTGTGACTAAGCCGTCAGGCTAGGTCGGGTATGTCGCGCTTGGCGTGCATCAACGTCTCCCTGGTGATGATGACGATGCGCTCGTAGCTCGCTCGGCCGGCATCCGCCGGCAGGTGCCCCTCGAGTTCGGCGGTGGCGTCCGTGCCGATGACGGCGAACCGTCCATCGCTCAGCTCGAAGATGTCCGGACAGGTGCCGTTGTCGACACTGCCCCGCTCGCGTGGAGTCGAGCCCAGACGCCGGTTGATCCTGCCGACAAGCCCGCCATGGTCAAGAGACACAAGGCCAAAGGTTACCCAGCGCTTATCGGAGGTGATCCTCCAGGGTGGACGGTGGGTTTCATCTACCGTTGGAAGGGTAGGCCAACGTAGTTTTCGGCCAGGCTGGTCGCGGCCGCTTCCGAGGTTGCCACGTACCGGAGTTGGGCCAGTTGCAGCTTGCGCTGGAAGTCGTCCGCGTCCGGGGCCTGGTGCAGCATGCTCGTCATCCACCAGGAGAAGTGCTCGGCCCGCCACACCCGCCGCAGGCATCTGTCGCTGTACGTCTCCAGCAGATCCGTGCGCCCCACGCGGTAGTACGCGTCCAGCGCCTCGGACAGGGCCCACACGTCGGCGATCGCGAGGTTCATGCCCTTGGCGCCCGTGGGCGGGACGATGTGTGCGGCGTCGCCGGCCAGAAAGAGGCGGTCCTGGCGCATCGGCTCGGTGACCAGGCTGCGCATGGCCGTGACGCCCTTCTCCAGGATCGGGCCGGTCGCCAGCGTAAACCCGTCCGCCGCCAGCCGCCGCCCCAGCTCGTCCCAGATGCGGGTGTCCGGCCAGTCCTCGATGCGTTCGTCCGGGGCGACCTGGAGGTACAGCCGGGTGATCTCGGGCGTCCGCATGCTGTGCAGCGCGAACCCCCGCTCGTGGTACGCGTAGATCAGCTCGCTGTGCGACGGGGGTGCCTGCGCCAGCACGCCCAGCCACGCGAACGGGTAGTCGTGCGCCTGCACCGTGCCCCGCACCTCAGCCGCGCAGACGCCGTGCGAGCCGTCGCAGCCGGCGACGAAGTCGCACTCCAGCCGCTGCGGCGTGCCCTCGGCGTCGGTGAAGGTGACCAGCGGTGTCGCGGGGTCGACGGTCACCTCCGACACTTCGAAGAGCAGCGGCTCGCCGGCCCCGACCCGGGTCGCGATGAGGTCCTTGACGACCTCCTGCTGCCCGTACACGGTGATGCTCTTGCCGGTCAGGTCGGTGAGTGCGACGCGGTGGTCGGCTCCGTCGAAGCGCAGCGATATGCCGTGGTGTGGCATGCCCTCGCGGTCGAGCCGGCCGGCGACGCCGGCCTCCCGCAGCAGCTCGACGGTGGGGTGCTCGAGCACGCCGGCGCGCACCCGCCGCTCCACGTAGTCGCGGCTGCGCCGCTCCAGCACGACCGCGTCGACGCCGCGCAGCCGCAGCAGGTGGGCCAGCATCAGGCCGGCCGGGCCGGCTCCGACGATCGCAACCTGGGTACGCATCCCAGCATGCTGCCGCGAGCGGCCCGGCAGCGGAAGACCAGGAAACCTCCGGACTCTGCCGCCTGGCGCTCGCTTAGCTCGCGCTAGGCCTCCTCCGAGAGCCGGCCCTCGTCGCTGCGCTCCTCGGCTCGCCGGTCGCCGGCCCCGGGGCCCCGCTTGCGCAGCTCAGCCACCGCGCCCATCGCGTCGCGCAACTGGTCGAGCCAGGTGTTGGTGTGCTCGCCGACGAGCCGCACGCACCAGGCCAGCGCGTCCGACCGGGAACGGGCCACGCCCGCCTCGACCAGCGTGTCGAGCACCTGCCGCTCGGGCTGGCGGAGCCGGGTCATGACCGGCGCGGAGAGGTTGGTGAAGAGGTGCCGGGTGCGGCCGCACGCGGCGCCCCAGGCGACTTTGCGCTGGTAGCGCCGCTCCAGCTGCTGTGCGATCTTGATCCGCTGGTCGCGGGTGTCCTCGCGGTGCTGGTTGATCCGGCCGGCCTCGGCGGCTGCCTTGTCGGCGTCGCTCGCACCCTCGGCGAGCTGGGGCTCGGGCAGCCGCCCGACGATCACGATCTCATCCCGGTCGACGGCGATCTCGGGCGGCTCGGTGAACCACCCCTCCGGCACCGCACCCGTGACCCACGCCGCCGCGTCGTCTGCCGGCGGCGGCTCATGGCGGGCTCCCGCCCACGTCCTATCGCGCATGATTACACAATTACACTGCAACATGCCTTACACAAGTGCCGCCGGCAGCGGCTCCGCGTGGACCACCGAGAGGCGGGAGACGGCCCGGGTGAGCACCACGTAGAGGCGGTGCAGCCCACGCGGCTCCGCGGCCACGATCTCGGCCGGCTCGACGACCACGACATGGTCGTACTCGAGGCCCTTGGCCAGGCTCGCCGGCACCACCGTCACGCGCGCCACCTGGTCGTCCACTCCCGCGGCCGCGACGCCGGCGGCGGCCAGCGCGGCCCGCAGCCGGTCGGCCGCCGCGTCCGCCGCGATCACCGCCACCGACCCTTCGTGGTCGAGCGCCGCCCGCACCTCACCCACCGTCGCGGCATCCAGATCATCCGCCGCGCGAACGACGAGCTCCCCGTCATGCCGCAAAGACCGAGCCTCTGGTACGTCCACCGCGAGCGCTGGCAGCAGCCGGTTGGCGAGGGCGACAACCGCCTCGGGTACCCGGAAGCCGACGGTCAGCGGCACCACCGGCGCGTCCGGCTTGCCCAGGTGGCGCAGCGACTCGCGCCAGTCGGTGGCGGCCCACGGCGCGGTGCCCTGGGCGAGGTCGCCGAGGAGCGTGATCGAACCGTGCTCGCTGCGCCGCGCGATCGCGCGGCACTGCATGGCCGACAGGTCCTGCGCCTCGTCGAGCACCACGTGACCGAAGCCGGTGGGGCGCTCGATCAGCCCGGCCGCCTCGTCGAGCAGTACCGCGTCCGCCGCGCTCCACCGGGCCGCCTTGGGGGTGCGGGCCGGCTTCGTCCACAGTAGAGTCACCTGCTCGCCGGGGGTGAGCGCGTCACCGGCCGCCCGGGTGAGCATCGCGGCGTCGGAGAGCAGGCCGTACACGAGTCCCTCCGGCGTTACGGCCGGCCACACCGCGTCCAGGAACTCGGTCACCGGCTTGGCCCGCCCCATCCGACGCAGCCACGCGTCGCCCGGGGAGTCGCCGCGGCGGGCCTCGCTCTGCCGCTGGAGGAGGCCGACGACGCGGGCCCGTACCCGCTCGCGCCCCGTCTCGTACGGCAGTCCCTCCCGGCGCGCCTCGTCGACGACGCGGCGGAGCGGCTCTTCGGCGATCCGCCAGCGGTACGAGCCGTCGGAGACCACGATCGGCGCGTCCGGCTTGCGGATACCGCCCCACAGCGCGCGGTGCAGCACTCCGGCCATCCGCTCGTCGTGCTTGAGCGCGGCCACCTCGGGCGGGTCGGTCGCGCGTACCGGCACGCGGGCGATCAGCTCCTCCAGCGTGCTCTGCGCCACCTCGACCTCGCCGAGGGCGGGCAGGACCGCCGAGATGTACGAGAGGAAGGCGCGGTTGGGCCCCACGATGAGTACCCCGTTGCGGCGCAGCCGCTCCCGGTGCAGGTAGAGCAGGTACGCGGCCCGGTGCAGGCCAACCGCGGTCTTGCCGGTACCCGGCGCACCCTGCACGCAGATCGAGTCGGCGAGGTCCGCGCGGACCAGCTCGTCCTGCTCCGGCTGGATCGTGGCCACGATGTCGCGCATCGGCCCCACGCGCGGCCGCTCGATCTCCGCGGTCAGGATGCGGCTGGCCGTACCCAGCTCCTCGCCCCGGTCGAGATGCTCGTCCTCGAAGCTGGTGAGGACGCCACCGCTGTACCCGAAGCGGCGCCGCACCCGCACGTCCTGCGGGTCGCGGGCGCTGGCCCGGTAGAACGCCCGGGAGATCGGCGCCCGCCAGTCCAGCACCATCGGCTCGCCGGCGGCGTCCACGACGTGCCGCCGCCCGATGTGGTGGTCGCTCTCTGCGAAGCGGAGCCGCCCGAAGAAGAGCGGCGTGTCCGGGCTGTCGGCCAGCTCGGACACCCGCCGCGACAGCGTCCGCCCGAGCGTCTCCGCCGCGTACGCGTCGCCGGCCACCTGGTCACCGGTCGCGAAGAGCACCTCGGCCCGCTCCCGCATCCGCCGGAGCGCCGTCCGTGAGGCGGCCAGATGTTCTTGTTCAGCAGTGAGTTCGGTGTCAAGGTCCTGTGCGGGCACGGTCATCCTTCAGCAGTGATCTTCGAGACTGCTCGCGTACCCGAGGCGCTCAGCCGGCCTCGGCGCGCAGGGGACGCCCGATGCGGTGCATTCTCACCACGGCCGTCAAGCGGCCATCGAGATTACGCTCCGTCGCCACCCACCCGCCACCGAATTACCGGCCCACCGCCGCGCGCGGATTTCCACCCCACCGACGAACGTCGGTGGGGTGCCAAACAGCTTCTCGTACCAGGCCAGCGCCGCTGGGTAGTCGTCGACTGGGATTCCCGCGTACAGGTCGATGGCCATACCGGCGAGGCTACTGACGGACCAGCGCGCCGAGGGGGTGCGGCGTGGGCCACTTCTGCGGCATCCGCCTGATTCCTGGCGCCTGGTGGCCGATACGGTGGGGATCATGAGGCGTCCACGAGTCGGCCACATCCAGTTCCTCAACTGCCTGCCGATCTACTGGGGCCTGATGCGCTCCGGTGCCCTCATCGACGTCGACCTGCACAAGGATTCGCCCGACCGGCTCAGCGCCGCGCTCATCAGCGGCGACCTGGACATCGGGCCGATCTCGCTCGTGGAGTACCTGCGCAACGCCGACGACCTGCTGCTCCTGCCGGACCTCGCGGTCGGCAGCGACGGCCCGGTGCTCTCGGTCAACGTGGTCTCCACCCGCCCGCTGCCCGACCTCGACGGCGCCAAGGTGGCGCTCGGCTCGACCTCGCGCACCGGCGTGCTGCTCGCCCAGATGCTCCTCGCCGACCGGTACGGCGCCCAGCCCGAGTACTTCACCTGCCCGCCCGACCTCACCCAGATGTTGCTCGAGGCGGACGCCGGCGTCCTGATCGGCGACGTCGCGCTGCGTGCGCTCTACGAGGCGCCCCGGCGCGGCCTCTCCGTCACCGACCTCGGCCAGGCCTGGCGGGAGTGGACCGGCCTGCCGATGGTCTTCGCGGTGTGGGCGGCGCGCCGCGACTTCGCCGCCGATCACCCTGGCGTGGTGAAGGAGGTGCACGAGTCGTTCCTGCACTCGCGCGACCTCTGCCTGTCCGAGCTCGACGACGTGGCGGCCAGCGCGGCGCGGTGGGAGCCGTTCGACGCGGCAACGCTGGCCTCGTACTTCCGGGTGCTGGACTTTTCGCTCGGCGAGCGGCAGGTGGGTGGCCTGCGCGAGTTCGCCCGGCGGGCCGCGGAGCGGGGCGACGTGCCGGCGCTGCCGGCGGAGGGGCCGGCGTTCTTCAGCTCTTGAGCTGGCGGGCCACGTTTTCGCAGATCTTGGCGCCGTACTCGTAGCCGAGGCTCACCGGGTACCGGGTCATCACGCCCATCGTCCAGCCGTCGCCGATCGCCAGGCAGTTGACGTGCCACTCGCCCAGGGCGTCGCGGGTCACCCAGCCGTTCTTGATCGCGATGTTCTTCTGGGTGCTCGCCGGGAACGCCTTGCGGATCCCGAAGTCACCGACGCCGCGTACCGCGCGCATCTCGTTGAGCAGCCACTTGGTCCACTTCGGGCCGGCGGCGCGGCCGTCCGCGATGCACACGCCGAGCCGGGCGGTGTCGCGGGCGGAGAGGCGGGTGTTGCTCCACAGGTTCTTGTACGCGCTGCTGTCGGTGAGCTTGCACGTCTTGACGAGCCGGCCGATCGAGGCGGAGCCGCCGATCTCCTCCCAGAGCGACTGGGCAGCCTCGTTGTCGCTGTCGCGGATCATGATCGTGAGCTGCTGCATGCGGGCCGCGCTCGGGGTCTGGCCGCTCGCCGCCGCCCGGCGCAGGTAGTCCGCGGCGATCCACGACTTGATCAGCGAGGCGGTCGTATTGGTCTGGGCCATGTTGGAGGAGCCGTAGACCTTGCCGGTGCGCCGGTCGATCATCGACCACGACCACCAGCCGGTGGCGTCGATCGTGACCTTCGCCGGGCGTACGGCCAGCGGTTTGACCGACGGCGACGGCTTCGGCGTGGGCGACGGGCTCGGTGACGGTTTCGCCGGAGCGAGCGGCGAAGCGGGCGCCGACCCGGACGTCGAGGCAGTGCTGGGGCCGGTCCCCTCCCAGCGCGACGCGGCCTCGGCGGAGAGCGGGGAGCCGGGCAGGGTACGCAGGCCGACGCCGGCGAGCGCCAGCCCGATCAGCGCGGTGCCACCGAGCAGCCACCACATCCATCTGCCGCCCTGCCGCCTTGCCGCCATTCGACTACCTCCGGACGAGCTGTTCGGTGATGCCGCGACAGACGTTGGCGCCGTAGTCGAGCCCGTGCTCGGCGGGATAGCGCAGCATCACCGCGAGCACCCAGTCGTCGGCCACCGCCAGGCAGTTGACGTGCCAGTTGCCGTCGTCCCAGATCGACGTCCAGCCGTTCTTGATGCCGACGCCCTGCTGGACGATCTCGTCGGGGAGGCCGTCGATGATGCCCCACCGTCCGCCGCCCGATGTCTCGTGCTGGTCTTCGGCCGCGGTCGTGCCGCGGACCAGCGTCATCTCCTTGAGCACCCACGCGGTCCACTTGGGCCCGGCAGCGGTGCCGTTCTTGACGCATTCGCCCAGGCGCACCGCGTCGCGCGGGGACATCTGGGTGTAGCTCCACCAGCCGGACCGGGGGATGCTCGTGTCGGTCAGCCCGCACATCGAGATCATGCGCTGGACGACCTCGTCGCCCCCGCCGGCCAGGTACAGCGACTGGGCCGCGTCGTCGTCGCTGTCGCGGATCGCGGTGCTCGCCTGAGCCAGCCGCTCGGCCGAGGGCTCGGCGGTACGGCGCAGGTAGTCGGAGACGAGCCAGACCTTGATCATGGACTCGGTGGAGCTCGTCTCGGTCATGTTGTCCGAGCCGGCGATCTCTCCGGTCTGCCGGTCGAGCAGGGCCCAAGCGGCGAACCCGTCGATGGAGACCTCGACCGGGCCGGCGGCGAGCGTGGGCACAGAGGCCTCCGGCGAGGCGGACGGCGATGCGGACTGCGGCAGTGTGGCTGATGAGGACGGCACGGCGCCACCCGCACCGGCGCCGCTGGCGGCCGGCGTCGTGGGGTCGTCACCCAGCCGGGACGTAGCGGCGGGGACGGCGAAGAGGGCTCCGCCACCGATGACGAGTGCGGCAATAGCGAGGCCCATCGTGCGAGGACGCATGAGGGGGCTTTCCTGGAATCAGTGCCGAGGGGATGTGCGTCCCGGAGTCTACGGCCCCAAACTAGCCGTGCCATGAGTACTCGAACCCATTTGCGGCCGTAGCGGCATATAGAAGGCGGTATTACCGGATTATCCGTGACCTGACTCACTCCATTGTGGATACCCAAAGTGACTAGACGACTACGTTGCGCGTCGATCTGTTACACATGCTGGCCAAGCCGTCGGAGAGCTGTAACACTGTGGAGGTGTACGGCAACGACATCCCAGGCCTGCTGGGCGAGGTTGAGGCGGCCGAGACCGCCCTCCGCGAGGCTGCGGCCCGTGACACCGAGGCGGCTCATGGTGAGGCCGCGTACTTCGACGCCGTGATCAAGGCGGACCAAAAGATCGAGCCGCGCGACTGGATGCCGGATTCGTACCGTAAGACGCTGATCAGGCAGATCGCCCAGCACGCGCACTCCGAGATCATCGGCATGCAGCCGGAGGGCAACTGGATCAGCCGGGCCCCCACGCTCAAGCGCAAAGCGATCCTGCTCGCCAAGGTGCAGGACGAGGCGGGTCACGGCCTCTACCTCTACGCCGCCGCCGAGACGCTCGGGGTCAGCCGCGACGAGCTGGTCGAGCTGCTGCTGGCCGGCCGGCAAAAGTACAGCTCGATCTTCAACTACCCCACGCTCACCTGGGCCGACGTGGGCGCGATCGGCTGGCTCGTCGACGGCGCCGCGATCGTCAACCAGGTGCCGCTGTGCCGCTGCTCGTACGGGCCGTACGCGCGGGCGATGATCCGCATCTGCAAGGAGGAGTCGTTTCACCAGCGGCAGGGCTTCGAGATCCTGCACACGCTGTCGCACGGCACCGAGGCGCAGCGGGCGATGGCCCAGGGCGCGGTCGACCGGTGGTGGTACCCGTCGCTGGCCATGTTCGGCCCGCCGGACGCCGACTCCACCCACTCGGCGCAGTCGATGGCCTGGAAGATCAAGCGTTTCTCCAACGACGAGCTGCGCCAGCGCTTCGTCGACATGTGCGTGCAGCAGGCCGGCGTGCTGGGCCTGACGCTGCCCGACCCCGACCTGCGGTGGAACGAGGAGCGCCAGGCGTACGACTACACCCAGCCCGACTACGACGAGCTGATGCGGGTCATCAAGGGCGACGGTCCGTGCAACCGGCAACGGATGGCGCACCGGCGCCGATCCCACGACGAGGGCGCCTGGGTCCGCGAGGCGGCCGCGGCGTACGCCAAGAAGCGAGCCGCGGATGCCTGACAACGACTGGCCGCTCTGGGAGGTCTTCGTCCGGCCGCGGCGTGGGCTGTCGCACGGGCACGTCGGCAGCCTGCACGCCCCGGACGCGACGATGGCGCTGCGCAACGCCCGCGACCTCTACACCCGCCGCCAGGAGGGGGTCTCGATCTGGGTGGTGCCGGCCGCCGAGATCACCGCGTCGAGCCCGGACGAAAAGGACGCGTTCTTCGACCCGGCCGCCGACAAGGTGTACCGCCACCCGACCTTCTACGACGTCCCCGAGGGAACCCAGCACCTATGAACGTCGACCGCCTGCTCGGATTCGGCGACGACGCGCTCGTCGCGGCGCAGCGTCTCGCCGAGTGGCACGCCAGCTCCCCCGAGATGGAGGAGGACATCGCGCTCGCCAACATCGCCCTCGACCAGCTCGGTGCGGCGCGGCTGCTGCTCACCTACGCCGGGGAGGTCGAGGGGCGGGGCCGCGACGAGGACGCGCTCGCTTTCCTCCGCGACGACCGGGAGTTTCGCAACTGCCTGCTGGTCGAGCTGCCCAACGGCGACTTCGCGACGACGATGGCCAAGCTGCTCTTCCTCTCGGCATACCAACTCCCGCTCTACACCAAGCTCGCGGGCCTTTCCGGCCACGAAAAC
This sequence comes from Phytohabitans maris, assembly GCF_031085175.1. GTDB lineage: Bacteria > Actinomycetota > Actinomycetes > Mycobacteriales > Micromonosporaceae > Phytohabitans > Phytohabitans maris. Next base: position 65,600 of record NZ_JAVHUY010000030.1, on the reverse strand, counting down.
GCCGGCCGACTCGCGGGCCCGCCGCACCGCGATGACGCCGGCCGACTCGCGGGCCCGCCGCGCCGCGAAGACGCCGGCCGCGAAGACGCCAGTCGCGCGGACGCCGGCAGCGCGGGCCCGCCGCACCCGGAAGACGCCGGGCTCGCCGACAGCGCCGGGCCCGCCGGGCCGGCGGGCGGCGGAGACGCCGGGCCCGCAGGCAGCGGCGAAGGCGAGCGGCTCGCGGCGATCGCGGCGAAAGCGCGCAAGGAGTCCGCGTACCACCTCGACCACAGTGCACAGTGGACGATCCGGCTGGGTGACGGCACCGAGGAGTCGCACCGGCGGATGCAGGACGCGGTCGACGCGCTCTGGCCGTACACGCACGAGCTGACCAGCGGCGAGGTGAGCCGGGACGAGTGGCTCTCGATCGTGGAGCCGGTGCTGGCCGAGGCGACGCTCGACCGGCCGGCGGACGGCTGGGCGCCCGGCGGTGGGCGCAGCGGCGTGCACACCGAGCACCTGTCGTACCTGCTGGGCGAGATGCAGGTGCTGCACCGCGCGCATCCGGGGGCACGATGGTGACCCCCCGGGAGGCGGCCGCCGCCGTCGTCGACCCCGAGCTGCGGGTCGTGACGATCGAGGAGCTGGGGATCCTGCGCGACGTCAGCGTCGACGCGGGTACCGGTCACGTGACGGTGACGATCACCCCGACGTACACCGGGTGTCCCGCGATGGACGTGATCCGCGCGGACATCCGGGCCGCGCTGAGTGCGGCCGGCCACCCGGACGCGGAGGTGCGTACCGTCTTCGGCCCGGCCTGGACGACCGACTGGATCAGCGAGTCCGGCCGGGCCAAGCTGGCCGCCGCGCACATCGCGCCGCCACACCGGGCCGGCCCCGTGGCGCTGGCGCTGACCGTGCGCTGCCCGGGCTGCGGCTCGCCAGACACCGAGCAGCTGAGCCGCTTCGGCTCCACGGCGTGCAAGGCACTGTGGCGGTGCCGGGCCTGCCGAGAGCCGTTCGAGCAGGTGAAGGCGCTATGACGAGCAAATGCCGCGGCACGATGAACGCCGGCGCCATGAGCCCCGCGAGTAGGTGAAGGCGCTATGACGGTGACGATCAAGCGGCCGGTGCGGCGCCGGCCGGTCTTCCACCCGCTGCCCGTCGAGGCCGTCGACCGGCTGACCGACGACGCGGTGGCGGTCACCTTCGGCGTGCCGGGCGAGCTGCGCGAGGCCTTCGACTTCCGGGCCGGGCAGCACCTGACCGTGCGGCTGGCCGGCGAGGCCGAGGACGTGCGGCGGTCGTACTCGATCTGCTCCACCCCGGCCGAGCTCGCCGCCCGCGGACGCCTTCGGATCGGGGTCAAGGAGATCCCCGGCGGCGCGTTCTCCGCCTACGCGGCGCGGTCGCTGCGGTGCGGCGACACCGTCGAGGTCATGCCGCCGCTGGGACACTTCACGACCGCGTTCGCGCCGGACCGGGTCGGCCACTACGGCGCGGTGGTCGCGGGCTCGGGCATCACCCCGGTGCTCGCGCTGGTCGCGACGGCACTCTGCGTCGAGCCGGCCAGCCGGTTCACCATCGTGTACGGCAACCGGTACGCGCGCAGCGCCATGTTTGCCGAGGAGCTGGCCGACCTGAAGGACGTCTACCCGGACCGGCTGCAGGTGGTGCACGTGCTCTCCCGGGAGCCGCAGGAGGCTCGGCTGCTCTCCGGCCGGATCGACGCGGCCCGCCTGGCCGAGCTGCTGGAGACGCTGGTGCCGGGCGACCGGATCGACGAGTGGTTCCTCTGCGGGCCGTACGGGCTGGTCACCGACGCGCGGGCGGTGCTGTCCGGGCGAGGGGTGCCGGACTCGGCGGTACACACCGAGCTCTTCCATGTCGACGACGTGCCGGAGCCGCCGCGGCGGCCGGAGCCCGACGGCCGGGGGACCGAGGTGACGATCCTGCTCGACGGGCGGGCGTCGAGCTTTACGATGGGCGCCGGCGAGCGGGTGCTGGACGCCGCGCTCAAGGCGCGGCCGGAGCTGCCGTTCGCGTGCAAGGGCGGGGTCTGCTCGACCTGCCGGGCCAAGGTGGTCGAGGGCTCGGTCACGATGGCCCGCAACTACGCGCTGGAGCCGGACGAGCTGGCCGCCGGGTACGTGCTGACCTGCCAGTCCAGCCCGGACACCGAGCGGCTGGTCGTCGACTACGACGCCTGAGGCCTGGCGTCCTTCTCCGCCGGCTCCTCCTCCTCATCCGCGGCGGGTGAGGGATCCGCAGGGGGTGCGGGCCGCAGGCGTCCGCTCGTCAGGCCGAAGATGGCGAGTGCGGCGCCCAGGGACGCCAGTGGCAGCGCCGGCATCGCGTACCTGGCCTCGTACATGCCGATCGCGACGGTGAGGATCGTCAGGCCGGTGCCGGCGACGAGGAGCACCACCACGTCGAGCTTGATCCGGCCGGGTGCCCTGGGGCCGGGCAGCCGCCAGCGGAAGAACCGCAGGCCCGAGATGAGCGTCGCAAGCACGAGCAGCAGGCTGATCGAGAGCGTCGACGGGATGAGCCGCACGTACTTGCCGTACCAGTGCAGGCCCTCGGTCACCGCCGTCGGCTTGGGACCGGTCTTCGGGTCGGCCGCCCACTTCTGGTAGTCGCCGCGCGCCTGGGACGGGTAGCAGCGGTTGGGCACGGTGAGCGTGTCGCGGAACCCCTCCGGTGGTGTCCAGCGCAGCCGCAGGCAGTCGTTGTCGGGCCCGAGCCGGAAGCCGGGCACGAAGTGGGCGAGGCTCTCCTTGCCCACCGAGCGCAGGTAGTCGCCGGGCTGCTGGCGGATCACCGCCATGGAGAAGTCGGTGTAGAGCTTGGCCCCGTCCGCCGTGTACGCCATGTAGCGCCGTTTCGGTGGACTCGTCCAGAAGTACGCGTCGGCCCGGTCGAAGTGCCGGGTCGGGCAGAGGGTCTGCTCCTCGAACGTGAGGTCGATCCGGGAGCAGTCGGCGATCATCGCGGCTCGCCCGTAGAGGGCGATGCCGGACTGCGAGCCGTAGACGCTCTGCCGGTCGCCGATCCAGTTCATCACCAGCAGGTACGGGATCAGGAACGTGATCGCGTACGCGACGAGCGAGCGCCAGCCCGCCCAGCGCACGAGCAGCAGCAGCCCGACCAGGACCACCAGGGGCAGCGCGGTCGGCTTGGTGAACCATGCGCAGGCCAGCAGCAACCCGGCCAGCCCGGCCGCCCACCAGCGCGGCTTCTTGTCCCAGAGCACGACGATGATGGCCAGGCCGATGCAGAACGTGAGGATCTGGTCCGGCAGCAGGTAGTGCTCGACGGTCAGGAAGAGCGAGTCGAAGAGCACCGGCACGATCGCCAGGCAGGAGAGCCAGCGGGGCGCGCCGCGGTGCTGGAGGAACGCGTACATGGCGGCGGCGAGCACGAGCCCGGCCAGGTGCTGAAGGAAGATCAGCGACATGAACGTGTGGGTGGGCTCGAGTAACTTCAGCGCCACCACGTAGCCGAGGGCTCGGGTGGGGCTGGCGTAGAGGTCCTTGGCCTCCGACATCGTGATGTACACACCGCTGTCGCCGAAGTACCAGAACGCCGGCTTGTACGACAGCATGAACAGGGCTCGCAGGACGCCGCCGAGCAGGATCAGCGCGAGGAACACGCTGTGGCGCCGGAGGAGCCGGGCGAGTCTTCCCAGTCGCCCTCGGCGGAGCCGGTCGGCGGGGGCGGCCTGCGCCTCCACGTCACGGCTGAGGGTGGCGGTCACGGATCGCCTCGCTTCCGGTGGCGGTCAGCCGTAAGACTAAAAGCCCTTTGCCCGTACTTGAGGCGATTTGGGCAAGCCCATGTCGGACCGCCGCCCAGCCCGGACAATGGCGAGCCGTGCGGCGCCCTTCACAGAACGCGGCGCCAGCATATCGAGGCGCTCACCTTCCCGTAGTCTCGGTTTCGTGAACGCGAGCGCCGAGATCGAGGACATCCTGCAGCGTGGGGCCGGCGGCGGGCGGATCACGCCCGAGGAGGCGCTCCTGCTTTACACCGATGCGCCGTTCCACGCGCTCGGCGAGGCGGCCGACGCGGTGCGCCGCCGGCGGTACCCAGACGGCATCGTGACGTACCTCATCGACCGTAATATCAACTACACCAACGTCTGCGTGACGGCGTGCCGGTTCTGCGCGTTCTACCGGGCACCCAAGCACGCCGAGGGCTGGACGCACCCGATGGAGGAGATCCTGCGGCGGTGCGGCGAGGCGGTCGCGCTCGGCGCCACGCAGGTCATGCTCCAGGGCGGCCACCACCCGGACTACGGGGTGGAGTACTACGAGGAGCTCTTCTCCTCGGTCAAGCGCGCCTACCCCCAGCTCGCCATCCACTCGATCGGCCCGAGCGAGATCCTGCACATGGCGAAGGTCTCCGGGGTCTCCATCGAGGAAGCGATCGTACGGATCAAGACCGCCGGGCTCGACTCGATCGCCGGCGCCGGCGCGGAGATGCTGCCGGATCGCCCGCGCAAGGCGATCGCGCCGCTGAAGGAGTCGGGCGCGCGGTGGCTGGAGGTCATGGAGGCCGCACACCGGCTGGGTGTCCAGTCGACGGCCACGATGATGCTGGGCACCGGCGAGACCAACGCCGAGCGGATCGAGCACCTGGCGATGATCCGGGACGTGCAGGACCGCACCGGCGGGTTCCGGGCGTTCATCCCCTGGACGTACCAGCCGGAAAACAACCACCTCAAGGGCCGCACGCAGGCCACGACGGTGGAGTACCTGCGGCTGATCGCGGTCGCCCGGATCTTCTTCCACAACGTGGCGCACCTGCAGGCCTCGTGGCTCACCACCGGCAAGGAGGCGGGCCAGCTCTCACTCCACATGGGGGTCGACGACCTCGGCTCGATCATGCTGGAGGAAAACGTGATCTCCTCAGCCGGCGCCCGCCACCGCTCCAACCTGCACGAGCTGATCTGGATGATCCGCTCGGCGGGGCGGATACCGGCACAGCGAGACACGCTCTACCGCCACCTGGCCGTCCACCGCACGCCGGACGACGACCCGCGGGACGACCGCGTGGTCTCGCACTTCTCCTCCATCGCCCTGCCCGGCGGCGGCGCCGGTACGCGGATCGAGCTACCGCTGGTGGACAGCAAGTAGTCAGCCGAACGGACGGATCTCTCGCGGCATAGGCGGGCCAAATTAGGCCTGAATACGGATAAACCAGCGGCGACGCGGGGCAGAGGTAACTCTCCGATAACAAACAGGGGGTCGCGCGAGATCGCGTCCGGCCGTTAGCGTCCCTCGCGCCGTCTCGGTGGCCCCTAGGCGGTGAAGTTCCGTCTCGACCGTGCGCCGGTCGTATACATAGAGCAGGACCGCCGCGGGCGGGGTGGGAGACCGCCCCGCCCGCGACGTTTTCCGGTGCCCGATGATGGGTGCGTGACCCGCGCAGACCTGGACAAGCAGCCGCACGAGATCGCCGCGATGTTCGACGGCGTGGCCCGCCGGTACGACCTGACCAACACGGTCCTCTCCTTTGGCCGGGACCGGGGCTGGCGCAAGGCGACCCGGGAGGCGCTCGACCTGGCGCCCGGGCAGCGGGTGCTCGACGTCGGCGCCGGCACCGGGGTCTCCACCGAGGAGCTGGCCGCCTCCGGGGCGTACGCGGTGGGCCTGGACCTGTCGATCGGCATGCTGCGGGCCGGACGGCGGGTGCGGCCGGCGGTGCCGCTGCTCGCCGGCGACGCGCTGCGGCTGCCGTTTCCGGACGCCGCCTTCGGCGCGGTGACCATCTCGTTCGCCCTGCGCAACGTGGTCGAGCCGGACGTCGCGCTGCGCGAGCTGGCCCGGGTCACCCGGCCCGGCGGGCGGCTGGTGGTGTGTGAGTTCAGCCACCCGACCGCCGAGCCGTTCCGCCGGGTCTACCTGTCCTATCTGATGCGCTCGCTGCCCGCGGTGGCCCGCCGGGTCGCCAGCAACCCCGACGCGTACGTCTACCTCGCCGAGTCGATCCGGGCGTGGCCGGACCAGGCGGGGCTGGCGGCGCTGATCGGCGAGGCGGGCTGGCAGGGCGTGAGCTGGCGCAACCTGACCGGCGGCATCGTCGCCCTGCACCGGGCGACCCGCTCGGCGGCCCTGCCCCACGCGTGAGGAGCGCGGAGCGGGTACGACGCGCGGCCAGAAAGCCACAAATAGGGCATACCGGCCGCTATGCTGCGGCCATGGTGGGGGAGAGCGAAGCGATCGCGGAGATGATCGGGCAGGTGCGGCAACTGGCCGAGGAGCACCCGGAGGCGGCGCAGCGCCTCGCCGCCGATCTGACGGCGGCGCTGGGCCTGGCAGGGATGCACTTCGATGGTGAGAAGATCACCGAGCGTACCTCGGTGGGAGCGGATCCGGCGGGCGAAGGCGGCGCGGCCAGCGAAGTTGCCACAAACCAGCGACCTTAGGGTTGCCTAACCAAGCGGCCCCCTGCGAACGGTTCTAGACTCCACACCGAACGCTTGTGAAGCATTTCACGAGCGCACCGGATCGGAGGTGGAACCGTGTCCGACGAAGCCGACGTCATCGTGGTAGGCGCCGGTCCGGGTGGTTCCACGACGGCTTACCACCTGGCCCGACACGGCCTGCGGGTGCTGCTGCTGGAGAAGACCGAGTTTCCCCGCGAGAAGGTCTGCGGCGACGGGCTCACTCCGCGGGCGGTCAAGCAGATCGTCAAGCTCGGCATCGACACCAGCCCCGAAGCGGGCTGGTTGCGTAACAAGGGCCTGCGGGTCATCGGCGGCGGCATCCGGCTGGAGCTCGACTGGCCGGAGCTGGCCAGCTTCCCCGACTACGGCCTGGTCCGCACCCGGCTCGACTTCGACGACATGCTCGCCAAGCAGGCGGTCAAGGCCGGCGCGCTGCTGCACACGAAGGCCAACGTGACCGGCCCGGTGCTCGACGGCAGCGGCCGCGCGGTGGGCGTCGTCGCCGAGGTCGACGGCGAGGAAAAGACGTTCCACGCGCCGCTGACGATCGCCGCGGACGGGGTCTCCGGGCGCTTCCCGCTCGCGATGGGCCTCGCCAAGCGCGAGGACCGGCCGATCGGTGTCGCGGTGCGGCGCTACTACCGCTCGCCGCTGCGGCACGACGACGACTACCTCGAGTCCTGGCTGGAGCTGCGCAGCCGTGAGGCGGGCGACAAGCTCCTGCCCGGATACGGCTGGATCTTCGGCATGGGCGACGGCCGGGTCAACGTGGGGCTGGGCGTGCTCAACTCGTCGGCCGCGTTCGGCAAGACCAACTACCGCCGGCTGCTGGTCGACTGGCTGGGCAGCACCCCGCCGGACTGGGGCATGTCGGACGAGGCCAACGCCGACGGCCCGATCCTCGGCGCCGCGCTGCCGATGGGCTTCAACCGGGTGCCGCACTACACCCGGGGCGTGCTCCTGGTCGGCGACTCCGGCGGCATGGTCAACCCCTTCAACGGCGAAGGGATCGCGTACGCGATGGAGTCGGGCGAGCTGGCCGCGGAGGTCGCGGTGCAGGCGCTGGCGCGACCGGCCGGGCCGGCCCGGGAGCGGGCGCTCGCGGCGTACCCGGCCGAGCTCAAGGCGCGGTACGGCGGCTACTACCGGCTTGGCAACGTCTTCGTGAAGCTGATCGGCAACCCGCAGATCATGAAGATCGCCACCCGGCACGGCCTGCCGCATCCGACGCTGATGCGGTTCGTGCTCAAACTCCTGGCAAACCTGACCGATCCGCGCGGTGGCGACGCGATGGACCGGATCATCAACGCCATGACCAGGGTGGCCCCCGCGGTGTGAGCGCATCCGCGGGTGAATAGTGTGAATCGATCGAAGTAGCCGCAGGCCGGGAAGGACGAGCAGGGGAAAGAGGATGTCGCTCTCGCCGTACGTGCCCATCATCGGGGTCTTCGCCCTCGCCGCGGCGTTCGCGGTCTTCTCCGTCGCGATCGCGCCGATCATCGGCCCCCGCCGCTTCAACAAGGCCAAGCTCGCCGCGTACGAGTGCGGCATCGAGCCCTCGCCGGAGCCGGTCGGCGGCGGGCGGATCCCGATCAAGTTCTACCTGACCGCGATGCTCTTCATCGTGTTCGACATCGAGATCATCTTCCTGTACCCGTGGGCCGTCTCCTTCGACGCGCTCGGCATCTTCGGGTTCGTGGAGATGCTGCTCTTCATTGGGACGGTCTTCATCGCGTACGCCTACGTTTGGCGGCGCGGGGGGCTGGACTGGGACTGAGGTCTTACGCGCCATGGGAATCGAAGAGAAGCTGCCGAGCGGCATCCTGCTGACCAGCGTCGAAAAGCTGGTCAACTGGACCCGCAAGACCTCGACGTGGGGCGCCACCTTCGGGCTGGCGTGCTGCGCGATCGAGATGATGGCCGCCGGTGCCCCCCACTACGACCTGGGCCGCTGGGGCATGGAGGTCTTCCGCGCCTCGCCCCGCCAGGCCGACCTGATGATCGTCGCCGGCCGGGTGAGCCAGAAGATGGCCCCGGTGCTGCGCCAGATCTACGACCAGATGGCCGAGCCTCGCTGGGTGCTCTCGATGGGCGTCTGCGCGAGCAGCGGCGGCATGTTCAACAACTACGCGATCGTGCAGGGGGTCGACCACGTGGTGCCGGTCGACATGTACCTGCCGGGCTGCCCGCCGCGGCCGGAGATGCTGATCGACGCGATCCTCAAGCTCCGCGAAAAGATCATGCACGAGCCGCTCGGCCCGAACGGCCGCAAGATGCTGGAGGCCCGCAAGGCCGCCGGCGACGTTCCGGTCGTCGCGCCCGGCTCGATGCCCTCGTCGTACCGCTCCGACAAGGCCAAGCGGGCCGAGTGGACGCAGGCCGTGCGCGAGGGGCGCGAGGAGCAGCTCCGCATCGAAAAGTGGATGCAGGAGCAGAGGCACCTCAAGGCTGGAGGCCGCTGGTGAGCACTAACGGCGTAGAGCCGAACAGGCCGAGCGAGGACCCGGGTGGCGGCGTGCCCGCCCAGGCACCGCCGGTCGGCGCCACCTCCGGCGCACCCGCGGAGTACCCGCCGGCCAGCCACGCCGGGCGGGGCATGTTCGGCATCCACGGCTCCGGTGACACGTCCGGCTTCGGCGGCCTGGTGCGGCGTCGCGTCGACCCGGTCGGCACACCCAGGCCGTACGGCGGCTACTTCGACGAGGTGTACGACGCGCTCGACTACGCGTTCCCCGGTCTGGAGGACGCGATCGAGAAGGTCGTGGTCGACCGGGGTGAGCTGACCCTGCACATCAAGCCGGAGCGGATCGTCGACGTCTGCCGGACGATGCGCGACAGCGAGGGGCTCCGCTTCGAGCTCTGCTCCTCGGTGTCCGGTGTGGACTACCTGGGCGCCGACGACCGCCGCCTGCACGTGGTCTACCAGCTCACCTCGATGACGTACCGGCGCCGGGTGCGGCTGGAGGTGGCGGTCACCGCCGACCACCCGCGGGTGCCGAGCGTCACCCAGGTCTACCCGACGGCGGACTGGCAGGAGCGGGAGACGTACGACTTCTTCGGCGTCGTCTTCGAGGGCCATCCCAACCTGACCCGGATCCTCATGCCGGACGACTGGGAGGGCTTCCCGCAGCGCAAGGACTACCCGCTCGGCGGGGTGCCCGTGGAGTACAAGGGCGCCGAGATACCGCCGCCAGACAAGCGGAGGAGCTACCAATGAGCGAGCGGAGCGAGCGAATCATCAGGCACAGCCCGTTTGATCGCTCATGGTCGCCCGCAGCGAAGCGAGGACGGCCATGAGTTCACCGGGGTACGCGACCGAGCGTGAGACCACCGAGGGCAAGGTCTTCAACGTCACGGGCGGCGACTGGGACACCGTCGTCGGCGGCACCGACCCGATCCAGGATGAGCGGATCGTGGTCAACATGGGTCCGCAGCACCCGTCCACCCACGGCGTGCTCCGGCTGATCCTGGAGCTCGAGGGCGAGACCGTCCGCGAGGCCCGGGTGGTTGTGGGCTACCTGCACACCGGCATCGAAAAGAACCTCGAGTTTCGCAACTGGGTGCAGGGTTCGACGTTCGTGACCCGGATGGACTACCTGTCGCCGATCTTCAACGAGACCGGGTACGCCCTGGCGGTGGAGAAGCTCCTCGGCATCGAGGACCAGATCACCGAGCGGGCCACCACGATCCGGGTGCTCATGATGGAGCTCAACCGGATCGCCTCGCACCTGGTCTGGGTGGCCACCACGGGCATGGAGCTCGGCGCGATCTCGATGATGCTCTACGGCTTCCGCGAGCGGGAGTACATCCTGGAGATCTTCGAGATGGTCGCCGGCCTGCGGATGAACATGGCGTACGTCCGGCCGGGCGGCGTCGCGCAGGACGTGCCGGACGAGGCGATCGTCAAGATCCGCGAGTTCCTGGCGTTGATGCCGAAGAAGCTCAAGGAGTACGAGGCGCTCCTCTCCGGCCAGCCGATCTGGCACCAGCGCACCAAGGACGTCGCCGTGCTCGACGTCACCGGCTGCCTGGCGCTGGGCATCACCGGCCCGGTGCTCCGCTCCGCGGGCCTGCCATGGGACCTGCGCAAGACCATGCCGTACTGCGGCTACGAGACGTACGAGTTCGACGTGCCGACCACGCCGACCGGTGATGTGTGGGGCCGCTACCTGGTCCGCATGGCCGAGATGCGCGAGTCGCTGAAGATCATCGAGCAGGCGCTCGACCGGCTCAAGCCCGGCCCGATCATGGTGGCCGACAAGAAGATCGCCTGGCCGGCGCAGCTCGCCATCGGCGTCGACGGCATGGGCAACTCGCTGGAGCACGTCGCCAAGATCATGGGTCAGTCGATGGAGTCGCTGATCCACCACTTCAAGCTGGTGACCGAGGGCTTCCGGGTCCCGCCCGGCCAGGTGTACGTGGGCATCGAGTCGCCCCGCGGCGAGCTCGGCGTGCACGCGGTCTCCGACGGCGGCACCCGCCCCTACCGGGTGCACTACCGCGAGCCCAGCTTCGTCAACCTCCAGGCGATCCCGGCCATGGCCGAGGGCGGGCTGATCGCCGACGTGATCGCCGGGGGCGCCTCTCTCGACCCCGTGATGGGTGGGTGTGACCGCTAGTGGGATTCAGTGAAGCCACGCGCGAAAAGGCGCTGGAGATCATCGCGCGTTACCCGGCCGACCGGTCCCGGTCCGCGCTCCTGCCGCTGCTGCACCTCGTGCAGTCCGAGGAGGGGCACGTGTCCCCGGCCGGCGTGCAGTTCTGCGCCGAGCTGCTGGGCATCACGAAGGCCCAGGTCGGCGCGGTGGCCACGTTCTACACGATGTACAAGCGCCGGCCGACCGGCGACTGGCTGGTCAGCGTCTGCACCAACACGATGTGCAACGTGCTCGGCGGCCAGGAGATCTACGACCGGCTGAGCGAGCACCTCGGGGTCGGGCACGACGAGACCACCGCCGACGGCTCGATCACGTTCGAGCACGCCGAGTGCCTGGCCGCCTGCGACTACGGCCCGGTGATGACGGTCAACTACGAGTTCTTCGACCAGGTCGACCCGGACACCGCCGTACACGTGGTCGACCAGCTCCGCGCCGGGCAGCGGCCGCAGCCCACCCGCGGTGCCCGGCTCTGCACGCTCAAGGAGATGTCGCTCCAGCTCGCCGGATACGCCGAGCCGCGCGAGGAGGCGGTCGGCGACGGCCCGGCCGGCGCACCCACCCTCCGCGGCGCCCGGCTCGCCCAGGACCACGGCATCAGCGTCTCCGGCTTCGACCCGGACACGCCGATCAAGTCGTCGCGGGGCGACGGGGCACCGGCGGCCCAGGCGGCCGGCGTCGCGGCGAACAAGCCGGCCAGCGACCTGAAGCCCGCCGGCGACATGGCGAAGCAGCAGGAGCAGGCGCTCAAGGAGGCGAAGAAATGACCGGCCCCCGGCGGGAGACGCTGGAGAAGCTGACCCCGGTCCTCACCAAGCGCTGGCTGTCGCCGGAGGCCTGGCGGATCGGCGTCTACGAGCAGCTCGACGGGTACGCCGCGCTGCGCAAGGCGCTCGCCGCCCACCCCGACGACCTGATCCAGCTCATCAAGGACTCCGGCCTGCGCGGTCGCGGCGGCGCCGGCTTCCCCACCGGGCTCAAGTGGGGTTTCATCCCGCAAAACGACGGCAAGCCGCACTACCTCGTGGTCAACGCCGACGAGGGCGAGCCGGGCACCTGCAAGGACCTCCCGCTGATGACGCACGACCCGCACTCGCTGGTCGAGGGCGTGATCATCGCGTCGTACGCGATCCGGGCCAACCGCGCGTTCATCTACATCCGCGGTGAGGCGGTGCACGCCGCGCGCCGGCTGCGCAACGCGGTCCGGGAGGCGTACGCCAAGGGGTACCTCGGCACCAACATCCTCGGCTCCGGCCACGACCTGGACCTGGTCGTCCACAGTGGAGCAGGCGCGTACATCTGCGGCGAGGAGACGGCGCTGCTGGACTCGCTGGAGGGCTTTCGCGGCCAGCCCCGGCTGCGCCCGCCGTTCCCGGCGACACACGGCCTCTACGCCAGCCCCACGGTGGTCAACAACGTCGGCACGATCGCGAGCGTGCCGTACATCGTGCTCGGCGGCGCCGACTGGTGGAAGAGCATGGGCACGGAGAAGTCGTCCGGCCCGATGATCTACTCGCTCTCCGGCCGGATCGCCAACCCGGGCCAGTACGAGTGCTCGCTCGGCGTCACGCTGCGCGAGCTGATCGAGCTGGCCGGCGGCATGCTGCCCGGGCACAACCTGCGGTTCTGGACGCCGGGCGGCTCGTCCACGCCGCTGCTGACCGCCGAGCACCTCGACGTGCCGCTCGACTTCGAAGGGGTGGCGGGAGCCGGCTCGATCCTCGGCACCACGGCCACGCAGATCTTCTCGGACCAGGACTGCCCGGTGTACGCGACGTACAAGTGGCTGGAGTTCTACTACCACGAGTCCTGTGGCAAGTGCACCCCGTGCCGCGAGGGCAACTACTGGATGGTGGGCATCTACCGCCGGATCCTCTCCGGCGCCGGTACCCACCAGGACCTGGACACCCTGCTGGACACCTGCGACAACATCCTCGGCCGCGCGTTCTGCGGCCTCGGTGACGGCGCGACCAGCCCGGTGACCTCCTCGATGAAGTACTTCAAGCAGGACTACCTGGACTACATCGAGGGCCGGAAAGCGCCGCGGCTTTCGGCGAAGCAGCTGGTGGGAGCGCACTAATGCGAGCGCGAGGAGTGAGCTCCGACGGCCTGGGCCGCGCCGCGGACCCGGGCGTGCGAGCCCCGCAGTCGCGAGCGAAAGGTAAGCAATGACCGACGTGGCCAAGAAGGCGGAGACGGTAACGCTCACCATCGACGGCGTCGAGGTGACCGCGCCCAAGGGTGCGCTGCTCATCCGGGTCGCCGAGCAGATGGGCATCGAGATCCCGCGGTTTTGCGACCACCCGCTGCTCGCGCCCGCGGGCGCCTGCCGGCAGTGCCTGGTCGAGGTCGAGGGGCAGCGCAAGCCGGTCGCCTCCTGCACCCAGACCGTCGCCGACGGCATGGTGGTCAAGACGCAGCTCACCTCCCCGGTCGCCAAGAAGGCGCAGGCCGGGATCATGGAGCTGCTCCTGATCAACCACCCGCTCGACTGCCCGATGTGCGACAAGGGCGGCGAGTGCCCGCTGCAAAACCAGGCGATGTCGACCGGCCGCGCCGAGTCCCGGTTTCACGAGCACAAGCGCGAGTACCAGAAGCCGATCAACATCTCCAGCCAGGTGCTGCTGGACCGCGAGCGGTGCGTGCTCTGCCAGCGCTGCACCCGCTTCTCCGAGGAGATCGCGGGCGACAAGTTCATCGACCTGATGGACCGCTCGGCCGGCGAGCAGATCAACGTGTACCGGGACGACTTCTTCGGCGGCGAGGGCACCGGCGACAGTGTGCTCGGCGACGACGCGGGGGACGTCCCGTTCAACTCCTACTTCTCCGGCAACACCGTGCAGATCTGTCCGGTCGGCGCGCTCACCGGCGCCCAGTACCGGTTCCGCGCCCGCCCGTTCGACCTGGTCTCCACGCCCAGCGTCTGCGAGCACTGCGCGGGCGGCTGCGCGGAGCGCACCGACCACCGGCGGGGCAAGGTCCTGCGCCGGCTGGCCGGCGACGACCCGCAGGTCAACGAGGAGTGGAACTGCGACAAGGGGCGCTGGGGCTTCCAGTACGCCACCGCGTTCGACCGCATCACCACCCCGATGGTCCGCGACGCGAAGACCGGCGAGCTGCGCGAGGCGCCGTGGTCCGAGGCGCTCGCCGTCGCGGCCGAGGGGCTGCGCAAGGCGCGGGACGGCGCGCACGGCATCGGCGTGCTGACCGGCGGCCGGCTGACCGTCGAAGACGCGTACGCCTACGCGAAGTTCGCCCGGGTGGCCCTGCGTACCAACGACATCGACTTCCGCGCCCGCCCGCACAGCGTCGAGGAGACCGACTTCCTGGCGTCCACAGTGGTCGGCAGCACCGAGGTGACCTACGCCGACGTCGAAAAGGCGCCGGTCGTCGTCATCGCCGGGCTGGAGCCGGAGGAGGAGAGCCCGATCCTCCTGCTGCGGCTGCGCAAGGCGTACCGGAAGAACCGCACCCGCGTGCTGGCGCTCGCGCCGTTCACGACCCGCGGCTTCGAAAAGATCGGCGCCTCGGTCGCACTCGTCGCCCCCGGCGAGGAGGCCCAGGCGCTGGCCGAAGACGAGTCGATCGAAAAGGCGCTCCGGGCCGAGGGCGCCGTCCTGATCGTCGGCGAGCGGCTCGCGACCGTCCCGGGTGGACTCTCCGCCGCCGCCGCGCTCGCCGAGCGTACCGGCGCCAAGCTGGCCTGGGTGCCGCGGCGCGCGGGCGACCGGGGCGCGGTCGACGCGGGTTGCCTGCCCAACCTGCTGCCCGGCGGGCGGCTGGTGACCGACGCGGCGGCCCGCGCGGAGCTGGCCGGCGCCTGGGACCTGGAGGCCGGGGTCATCCCCAGCCAGGTCGGCAAGGACACCGACGCGATCATCGCGGCGGCCGCGGGCAGCCGGATGGGCGCGCTGGTCGTGGCCGGCGTCGACCCGGCCGACCTGGCCGACCCGCGGCTGGCCGAGCAGGCGCTGGACACCGTGCCGTTCCTGATCAGCCTCGAAGTGCGGCGCAGCGCGGTGAGCCGCCGCGCCGACGTGGTCTTCCCGGTCGCGCCGGTGGTCGAAAAGGCCGGCAGCTTCGTCAACTGGGAGGGACGCCTGCGCACGTTCGAGGCGGTGCTCTCCACCCCGGCGATGAACGACGCGCGGGTGCTCGACGCGCTCGCCGCCCAGCTCGGCGTGACGCTCGGCACCGGCCAGGTCAACCTGATCCGCCGCGAGCTCGGTTCGCTGCCGGCGACCCGTTCGGCGCGGCCGGACGCCCCGGTGACCGCGCCGCGGCCGCAGCCCACGCTCGGCGCGGGCGAGGCGGTGCTGGCGACCTGGCATCACCTGATCGACCTGGGCAGCCTGACCGACGGCGACGAGTACCTGGGCGGCACCGCCCGGCCGCCGGTGGTGCGGCTGGCCAAGGGTGCGGCTGAGGCGCTCGGCGTGGCCGATGGCGACCCGGTCACGGTGGGCACCGACCGCGGCGCGATCACGCTGCCGGTCGCGATCACCGACATGCCGGACGGCGTGGTCTGGCTGCCGACGAACTCACCCGGTTCGACCGTCCGGCGGGCGCTCGGCGCCACGTCCGGCGCGGTGGTACGGCTTTCGAAGGGGACGAGCTGATGTTCCTCGCCCAGGATCCGACACTCCAGGACTTCGGCCACGACACGTGGTGGCTGGTCCTGATCAAGGTCGTCGCCGTCTTCGCGTTCGGCATGGTGTGCACGCTGCTCGGTGTCTGGTTCGAGCGCCGGGTGGTGGCACGCATGGCGGTGCGGCCGGGCCTCAACCAGGCCGGCCCGTTCGGCCTGCTGCAGACGCTCGCCGACGGGCTCAAGGGCGCGTTCAAGGAAGACATCATGCCGCGTACCGCGGACAAGGTGGTCTTCTTCTTCGCGCCCACGGTCGCGGTGATCTGCGCGATGACCTCGATGTCGGTGATCCCGTTCGGGCCGATGGTGAGCATCTTCGGGCACAGGACGCCGCTGCAGGTGACCGACGTACCGGTCGCGGTGCTGCTGATCCTCGCCTGCTCCGGCATGGCGGTGTACGGCATCGTGCTCGGCGGCTGGGCCTCCGGCTCGACGTACCCGCTCCTCGGCGGCCTGCGGTCGAGCGCCCAGATGATCTCGTACGAGGTCTCGATGGGGCTCTCGGTCGTCGCGGTCTTCATGCTCTCCGGCACGATGTCGACCAGCCAGATCGTCGAGGCGCAGGCGAGCGGCAAGGAGTACGAGCTCTTCGGGGCCACGATCAGCGCACCGGGCTGGTACGCGATCCTGCTCGCGCCGAGCTTCATCATCTTCTTCATCGCGATCGTCGGTGAGACCAACCGGGCGCCGTTCGACCTCCCCGAGGCCGAGTCCGAGCTCGTCGCCGGCTACATGACCGAGTACTCGTCGCTGAAGTTCCTGCTCTTCATGCTCTCCGAGTACGTCGCGATGGTGGCGATGTCGGCCGCGACGGCGACGCTCTTCCTCGGCGGCTGGCGGGCGCCGGCGCCGATCACCACGATCTGGGCGGGCGCCAACTCCGGCTGGTGGCCGCTGCTGTGGTTCTTCATCAAGGTCGTGCTGCTGGTCTTCGTCTTCGTGTGGCTGCGGGCGACGCTGCCCCGGCTCCGGTACGACCAGTTCATGCGGCTCGGCTGGCGGGTGCTGCTGCCGATCAACCTGGTCTGGATCCTGTCGCTGGCCGCCCTCCAGGTGTACCGCGACCCGGAGACCGGCGACGGCAAGTACGTGATCCTCGGCGGGTTCCTGGTCGGCATCGTCCTGCTCGCACTGCTCTGGCCGAGCGGCAAGCGGGCACCGGGCAAGCCGCTCGAAGAGCAGATCAAGTCCCGTCCACCCGGGAGCTTCCCGATCCCGCCGATGGACCTCCAGGTGCCGCCGAGCCCCCGCGCCCGCCGCGCGGTGGCCGAGCGCGAGCCGGCGAACGTCGGCGCGGGCTCCGGCGGAGACCGTGCGGATAAGGAGAGTTAGATGAGCGCCATCGGAGCGTTCAAGGGGTTCGGGGTCACCTTCGCGCACATGTTCCGCAAGACGGTGACCACGGCGTACCCGTTCGAGACGCCGGTCGCCGCCCCGCGCTACCACGGGCGGCACATCCTCAACCGGCACCCGGACGGCCTGGAGAAGTGCATCGGCTGCGAGCTGTGCGCGTGGGCGTGTCCCGCTGACGCGATCTACGTCGAGGGCGGCGACAACACCGAGGACCAGCGCTACTCGCCGGGTGAGCGGTACGCGAGCGTGTACCAGATCAACTACGCTCGCTGCATCTTCTGCGGGCTCTGCATCGAGGCCTGCCCGACCCGTTCGCTGACCATGAGCAACGAGTACGAGCTGGCCCGGGACAGCCGCCAGGACCTGATCTTCACCAAGGAGCAGCTGCTCGCGCCGCTGCTGCCGGGGATGGACCAGCCGCCGCACGCGATGTATCTCGGTGACACCGAGAAGGACTACTACGTCGGGGCGCTGACCAACCCGGGCACCTCGGCCGGCGCCGAGCGGGCCCCTTGGTCCGAGCAGCACACCGCGGACGGATCGGGGCAAGCAGGAGGGACCGTCTCATGAGCACTGGTGAGGCAGTCACCTTCTGGATCATGGTCTGGCCGGCCCTCGCCGGCGCGCTCGGCATGGTGCTGTCCCGCAACGCGATCCACTCCGCGCTGTGGCTGGTGCTGACGATGCTCTGCGTCGGCGTGTTCTACGTGCTGCAGTCGGCGCCGTTCATCGGCCTGGCGCAGATCATCGTGTACACCGGCGCGATCATGATGCTCTTCCTCTTCGTGCTGATGCTGGTCGGCCGGGACGCCTCCGACTCGCTGATAGAGACGCTGCGCGGCCAGCGGCTCGCGGCCGTGGTGCTCGGCATCGGCTTCGCCGCGCTGGTCGGCACCGGCGTCTACCGGGCGCTGGACGACCGGACGGCGAACGGCCTCGAGCAGGCGAACGCGAACGGCAACGTCCAGGGCATCGCGTCCCTGCTGTTCACCAAGTACGTCTTCGCGTTCGAGGTCACGTCCGCGCTGCTGATCACGGCGGCGGTGGGTGCGATGGTGCTGGCGCACATCGAGCGGCGCCGCGGCGAAAAGCGCACCCAGCCGGAGATGATGCGGGCGCGGTTCGCCCCCGGCAACTACCCCGGCCCGAAGCCCGGCCCCGGCGTGTACGCCACGTCCGACTCGGTGGCCACCCCCGGCCGCCTGCCGGACGGCACGCTGACCGACCGGAGCATCTCCCAGATCCTCCCCACCCGCGAGCTGACTCCCGCCGAGTCGGCGCCGAAGGGCACCGAAAAATGAACGCAAGCAATCCCGAGTGGTACCTGGTCCTCGCCGCGGTGCTCTTCACCATCGGCGCGGTCGGGGTGCTGATCCGGCGCAACGCGATCGTGCTGTTCATGTGCATCGAGCTGATGCTCAACGCGGCCAACCTCGCGCTGGTGACCTTCAGCCGGATCAACGGCAACCTCGACGGCCAGATCATGGCGTTCTTCGTCATGGTGGTGGCCGCCGCCGAGGTCGTGGTCGGGCTCGCCATCATCATGTCGATCTTCCGGACGAGGCGGTCGGCCAGCGTCGACGACGCCAACCTGTTGAAGTACTGAGGCGGATATGCACGAGACCGTGGAATACGCGGCCGCGGATGGTTTCCTGTCCACCGTCTGGCTGCTGGTCGCCATCCCGCTCGCCAGCGCGGCGATCCTCCTGCTGCTCGGCAAGCGGGCCGACAAGTGGGGGCACTGGCTCGGCGTCGGCAGCATCGCCGTCTCCTTCGTGCTGGGCCTGACCTACTTCTTCCAGCTGCGCGGGTTGGACAACCGGGCCGTCGAGCTGAAGCTCTTCGACTACATCGAGGTCGGCTCGTTCAAGGTGGACTTCGGGCTGCTCTTCGACCCGCTCTCCGCGGTGTTCGTGCTCCTGATCACCGGCGTCGGCTTCCTGATCCACCTGTACGCGGTGGGGTACATGGAGCACGACCCGGGGCGGCGCAAGTTCTTCGGGTACTTCAACCTCTTCGCCGCCGCGATGCTGCTGCTGGTGCTCGGCAACAACTTCGTGATGCTCTACTTCGGCTGGGAGGGCGTGGGTCTCGCGTCGTACCTGCTGATCGCGTTCTGGTACGACCGGCCGTCGGCGGCCACCGCGGGCAAGAAGGCGTTCCTGATGAACCGGGTCGGCGACGCCGGCTTCGCGATCGCCATCTTCCTGATGTTCCAGCAGCTCGGCACCGCCAACTACGCGGACGTCTTCAACGGCGTCGGCTCGCTCTCCTCCGGCCTGGTGCTGATGATGGGGCTGCTGCTCCTGCTCGGCGCGACAGGTAAGTCCGGCCAGTTCCCGCTGCAGGCGTGGTTGCCGGACGCGATGGAGGGCCCGACCCCGGTATCCGCGCTCATCCACGCCGCGACGATGGTCACCGCCGGCGTCTACCTGATCGCCCGCTCCAACCCGATCTTCACGGCGAACGAGACGCTGCAGACGGTCGTGGTCAGCGTCGGCGCGCTCACGCTGCTGATCGGCTGCGTCATCGGCTGCGCCAAGGACGACATCAAGCGGGTACTGGCCTGGTCGACCGTCTCCCAGATTGGCTACATGTTCCTCGGCGTCGGCCTCGGCGGCGGGGCGTACGCGCTGGCGATCATCCACCTGCTCGCGCACGGCTTCTTCAAGGCCGGCCTCTTCCTCGGCGCCGGCTCGGTCATGCACGGGATGAACGACCAGACCGATATCCGGCGCTTCGGCGGCCTGTGGCGGTACATGAAGATCACCTGGGCCACGTTCGGCTTGGCCTGGCTCGCGATCATCGGCATCCCGCCGCTGTCCGGCTATTTCACCAAAGAGCCGATCATCGCCGCGGCGTTCGAGCGGGAGGGCTGGACCGCCTGGCTCTTCGGCATGGCCGCGCTGCTCGGCGCCGCGATCACCGCGTTCTACATGACCCGGCTCTTCGTGCTGACCTTCCACGGGCCCAAGCGGTGGACCGAGGAGATCGATCACCCGCACGAGTCGCCACCGGTGATGACGATCCCGCTTGTCCTGCTGGCGGTCGGCTCGGTCGCGGCCGGCTGGCTCATGTCGACGAGCGTGGTCGACTGGCTGACGCCCGTGCTCGGCGAGCACGAGGAGGGGCACGCGGTCATGTCGCACGGGCTGATCACCGCACTCTCCATTGTGGTCACCGTGCTCGGCGCAGGCCTGGCGTACGCACTGTTCCGCACGGGTACGGCGCTGCAGGAGCAACCGGCCGGCCCGATCGTGATGGCGGCGCGGCGCAACCTCTACGCGGACGCCTTCAACGAGGCGGTCTTCGAAAAGCCCGGCATCTTCCTCACCCGGGCACTTGTCTTCCTCGACAACCGCGGCATCGACGGGCTCGTCAACGGGCTCGCCGCCGCGGTCGGGGGCGGGTCGGGCCGGCTGCGCCGGCTGCAGACCGGTTTCGTGCGGTCGTACGCGATGTCCATGCTCACCGGTGCGCTGCTGGTCGTGGCCGCGTTCCTCGCTCTCCAGCTGGGATGGTTGGCGTGAGTGACTTTCCGTTCCTGTCCATCCTGACCGGAGCGCCGCTGGTCGGTGCGCTGGTGGTGGCGTTCCTGCCACGCGCCAAGCCGGAGCTTGCCAAGCGGGTCGCGCTGATCTGGTCGGTCGCGGTCGCGGTGCTCGCCGTGGTGATGTGGTTCGCGTACGACGCCGGCGGCGACCGCTTCCAGTTCCGCGAGTCGTACACCTGGATCCCGGCCTGGGACGCCCGCTTCACGTTCGCGGTCGACGGCATCGCGCTGGTGATGCTGCTGCTGATCGCGGTGCTCGTACCACTGGTGATCCTGGCGTCCTGGCACGACGCCGACACCTCCAAGCGGAGCGTGCCGGTCTACTTCGCGCTGCTGCTCGCCCTGGAGAGCACGATGATCGGCGTCTTCGCGGCCGCCGACGTCTTCCTGTTCTACGTGTTCTTCGAGGTCATGCTGGTGCCGATGTACTTCCTCATCGGCTCGTACGGCGGCCACCAGCGCCAGTACGCGGCGGTGAAGTTCTTCCTCTACTCGCTGGTCGGCGGCCTCTTCATGCTGGCCGCGGTGATCGGGCTCTGGGCGCTGGGCGGAAAGACGTTCGACTGGCAGGACCTGCTCTCGGCCGACTTCACCACGAACACCGAGCGGTGGCTGTTCCTCGGCTTCTTCGTGGCGTTCGCGATCAAGGCGCCGTTCTTCCCGTTCCACACCTGGCTGCCGGACGCCGGTGGCGCGGCGCCGGCCGGCTCGGCCGCGCTGCTCGTCGGCGTGCTCGACAAGGTGGGCACGTTCGGCATCCTGCGGTACTGCCTGCCGCTCTTCCCGGAGGCGTCCCGCTGGTTCGCGCCGTACGCGCTGGCGATCGCACTGATCGGCATCATCTACGCGGCACTGCTGGCGGTCGGCCAGAACGACCTCAAACGGCTGGTCTCGTACACGTCGATCGCGCACTTCGGCTTCATCGGTATCGGCATCTTCGCGTTCACCACGCAGGCCGGCACCGGTGCGGTGCTCTACATGGTCAACCACGGCCTCGCCACCGGCCTGCTCTTCCTCGTGGTCGGCATGTTCGTGGCCCGCCGCGGCTCGGCCCTGGTGAGCGACTTCGGCGGCGCCGGCAAGCTCGTACCGCTGATGGCCGGCGTGCTCTTCTTCGCCGGTCTCGCCTCGCTCGCGCTGCCCGGTACGGCGCCGTTCGTATCCGAGTTCCTGGTGCTGCTGGGCACGTTCACGGTCAACAAGACGGTCGCGGTGATCGCCACCGCCGGCATCATCCTGGCCGCCGCGTACGTGCTGTGGATGGTGCAGCGCACCACGCAGGGCACGCTCAACCCGGCACTGGCCACAGTGGACGGGATGCGGCGCGACATGACCATTCGGGAGAAGGTCGTGGTCGCCCCGCTGATCCTGCTCCTGCTGCTGCTCGGCTTCTATCCGAAGCCGGTCACCGACGTCATCAACCCCGCCGTCCAGGCGACCATGCAGGACGTCGGCAAGACCGATCCCGCGCCCGCCGTTCAGGAGGCATCGCGCTGATGCAAGATCTCCAGCTCCCGCCGATCGACTACGGCGCCGTCGCGCCGATGCTGATCCTGTTCGGCGTCGCCTGCGTGGGCGTGTTCTTCGAGGCGGTACTGCCCCGCTCGGCTCGCCGCTCGACCCAGCTCGTACTGGCGCTGCTCGGCCTCGTCGCCGCGTTCGTCGTCATCGTGGTGGAGTCGGACACCCGCATCCTCACCGCCGGCGGCGCGGTGGCCATCGACGGGCCGACGCTCTTCCTGCAGGGCGCGATCATCCTGCTCGGGCTGATGGCGCTGCTGCTGGTCGGCGACCGTTCGCTGGAGGCGGGCGGCGCGTTCGTGGCGCAGGCGGCGATCACCGTCGGCTCGGACGCCGACCGCCGCCAGGCCAGCCGCTCGCAGGGCGCTACCGAGATCTACCCGCTGGCCGTCTTCGCGATCGCCGGCATGCTGCTCTTCGTCGCCGCGAACGACCTGCTGACCATGTTCGTGGCGCTGGAGGTCTTCTCGCTGCCGCTGTACCTGCTGTGCGCGCTGGCCCGCCGGCGGCGCCTGCTCAGCCAGGAGGCGGCGCTGAAGTACTTCCTGCTCGGCGCGTACGCCTCGGCGTTCTTCCTGTTCGGCGTCGCCCTGGTGTACGGCTTCGCCGGCAGTGTCCAGTTCGGCTCGATCCACGACGCGGTGCGCGAGTCCACGCAGAGCACGGTCCTGCTGTACGGCGGCATCGCGCTGATCGCGATCGGCCTGCTCTTCAAGGCGGCCGCCGCGCCGTTCCACGTCTGGACGCCGGACGTCTACCAGGGCGCCCCGACGCCGATCACCGGCCTGATGGCGGCCTGCACCAAGGTCGCCGCGTTCGGCGCGCTGCTCCGCGTGCTCTACGTCGCCTTCGACGGCGCCGCGTGGGACTACACGCCGGTGCTCGGCGCGATCGCGGTGCTCACCATGCTGGTCGGCGCGGTCCTGGCGGTGACGCAGACCGACATCAAGCGGCTGCTCGCGTACTCGTCGATCGCCAACGCCGGCTACCTGCTGGTGGGCGTGCTGGCGCTCTCCAAGGACGGCCTGTCCAGCACGATGTTCTACCTCGTCGCGTACGGCTTCACCGTGATCGCCGCGTTCGCCGTGGTCACTCTGGTGCGGGACGCCGACGGGGAGGCCACCCATCTGTCCCGCTGGGCCGGGCTGGGCCGCCGCTCGCCGCTCTTCGCCGGCGTATTCACGTTCATCCTCCTGGCGTTCGCGGGCATCCCGCTGACCAGCGGCTTCATCGCGAAGTTCGCGGTCTTCGGGGCGGCCCTCGACTCCGGCGAGGCGTGGCTGGTGATCTTCGGAGTGATCACGAGCATGCTGCTGGCGTTCCCGTACCTGCGCGTGGTGGTCATGATGTGGCTCTCCGAGCCGGGTGAGAGCACCCCCACGGTGTCGATCCCGGGTGGCCTCACCGCGGCCGCTCTCATGATCGGCGTCGTGGCCACGCTCGTGCTGGGCGTCGCCCCGGCCCCGCTGCTCGACCTGACCGCGAACGCGGCCGAGTTCGTCCGGTAGGTACCCGCCTCCACGCGGTGACCGCTGTGTGAGGAAGGTCCTGTAGCGCTCCCTGCCACACCGCCTCTCAGGGTGGTGTGGCATCGTGGGGTGCGTGGGCGGGGCGCAGGCTACGGGCGGATTGACGTCGATCGGGCTCGATTTCATCGAGCCCGCTCTCGAGGCTTCGGTGCGGCAGACGCTGGCCGACATCGAAGAGGAGCTCAGGGTCGCCGTCAAGAGCGCGGATCCCTTCGTGACCGAGGCGGCGCGCCATCTCGTCGATGCCGGTGGCAAGCGGTTTCGCCCGCTGCTCGTGGCGCTCGGCGCCCACTTCGGCGACCCGCGTTCGCCACTCGCCGTGCAGGCCGCGCTGGTGGTGGAGCTCACCCACCTGGCCACGCTCTACCACGACGACGTGATGGACGAGGCGCCCGTGCGGCGCGGCGCCCCCAGCGCCAACTCCCGCTGGACCAACTCGGTGGCCATCCTGGTCGGTGACTACCTCTTCGCCCGCGCCGCCGACGTCGCCGCCGGGCTGGGGCCGGAGGCGGTCCGGCTGCAGGCCCGCACGTTCGCCCGGCTGGTGCACGGCCAGATCGCCGAGACGGTCGGCCCCCGCGACCAGGACCCGGTCGCCCACTACCTCCAGGTCATCGCGGAGAAGACCGGATCCTTGATCGCGACGTCCGCGCGCTTCGGCGGCATGTTCGGCGGCGCGACGCCCGAGCACACCGAGGCCCTCGCCGGGTACGGGGAGACGATCGGCGTCGCCTTCCAGCTCTCCGACGACCTGCTCGATATCGCGTCCGACTCCACCCAGTCCGGCAAGACGCCCGGCACCGACCTGCGCGAGGGCGTGCCGACGCTCCCGGTGCTCTACGCGCTGGCTTCCGACGACGCCGACGCCGCGTCGACCCGCCTCCGGGAGATCCTCTCCGCCGGCCCGGTCACCGACGACGTGCTGCATGCCGAGGCGCTGGGACTGCTGCGCGAGTCGCCGGCGCTGAAGCGGGCCCGGGAGACCGTCCGGACGTACGCGGAGGACGCCCGCTCCCGGCTCGCCCCGCTCCCGGACGGCTCGCCGAAGCGGGCGCTGGAGTCGCTCTGCGACTTCATCGCCGACCGCACCAACTGACGCCGACCTGCCCCCACTGTCGCGATCTCGGCCTGCCGTGGCGCTTTTCTTCGCGCGTGGCGCAGATCACTTTCGGTTGTCACTCAACGACGCATGCATCTTCTCTGATGGATGGCGGTCGCGTCGAAACCTGCCGTCTAGCGCATCGCTACGATGGGTGTCCGTTCCCGCCGATCGTCGTCGTGCCGCCGGATCGATCATCGGTTGGGCCGGCTCTGGGCTGGAAAATGACATGCGCCAGAACGGGCGGCCGTCGAACGTGGACGTGAAGAAAATTCCATCTGCAGAAGATGAAGATCGAATGTGGACATAAGCTCTCGAAAAACGGGGTAAACCAACGCAACGTGGCGCCCCGCCCACCGAGGGTCGCCGTATATCCGATGGCTTCGATCCGAACGGGCATTTCGCTCTCGGGCGGTTTTTCATATGGTGTAAGTCCCCGGCCGGCGGAGGTGGTTGTGCGCGACCCCTTGGCGGAACCTTCGGATCTGATCCGTAGCGTCTCGCGTGCGCTGCGTGTCCTGGAGGCGGTCGGCAGGGCACCCCGGGGCCTGACGGTGAAGCAGATCGCGCGCCGGTGCGAGCTTACGGTCGCCACCACCTACCACCTCGTGCGCACGCTGGCGTACGAGGGCTATGTGATCCGGCGCGAGGACGGTACGTACATCGTGGGTCTGGAGGTGGCCGACCGCTACCGCGAGCTCGTGGCGGCGTTCCGCGGGCCGGCGTCGGTCGGCGAGTCCCTGCGGCGGGCCGCGATGGAGACGGGCTACAGCCACTACGTGGGCCGGTTCGTGGGCGGCCGGGTGGCGATCACCGCGTCGGCGGAGGGGCCCCGCTCGCCGTACCTGGAGGATCTGGTCCCCGGTTTCGACGAGGGCGCGCACGCGACGGCGCTGGGAAAGGCCCTCTTGTCCACGCTGACGCCCGATCAGCGCTTCCGGTACCTCAAGGAGTGGGGCATGCGGTCGTTCACCGCTCAGACCCTCAGCACGCCGGAGGCCTTCGAAGCCGACCTTGCCGCGGGCGACCGGCGGGGGATGCAGCTGGAGATGGGGCAGTACCGGCAGGGCGTCGGCTGCGCGGCCGTGCTCGTCAGCTCCGACAAGGACATGGAGCGGCGCGTGGTGCTCGCGTGCGCGATGCCGGCGGCCGAGCTGATGACCACCGCCCGGGTGGTCCGCAACCGCCTGGCCGCGGTCGCCAAGGAGCTTTCCGACGCGATGGCCGCCGACGCGTAGCGGCGCGAGTTCCAATTCGGGCTACCGCGACGTGCGTCGTGGTCCGGACCGTCGCTCCCGCGGCCTCACCCTTCGCGGTTCACAACCTCACCCGGCCCGCAGGGCCGGGACGATGATCCGCCTTTCGCTCGAACCAGGTCTGGCGCCGCCGCGCCGGCCCGCTGCTCGGTGGGGGTGGCTGGTGTCGGGGTTGGTAGATCGTGGTATTTCGCTGCCCCCAGAGGGGCACCAGACGACCACGATCACAAGGCTGATCGGCCGGTCTGGCATCGATCGAGGAATCCGCGGCGACATTGTGGACGAGGGTCCGCCGGGAAGTCCGGGCATCGCGGGCAAGCGCGGTGCGGGTAGGGGCCGGGCCGGGGTGGGGGTGTGCCACCGCGCGGGGTGAGGCCGCGGGAACGCACCCCAAGAAAACGCTCCGCTGCGCTCCACGTTTCCCCGGGGACCCCGCGCAGCGGCCTGGACCACGACGGACGTCGCGGTAGCCCAAAGTCTCTGTGATCGTGACGAGGTCGCGGACGACGATGTCTGGACATGCGAAGGGGCGCCCTCCGCCGACACACGGAGAGCGCCCCCTGTAAAGGCACCTGTCAGCTGCCGACGGCCTTGCCGTCGAGCCGCCAGGTGACGACCACGCCCGGCTTGGCGTAGTCGCCGTCAGGCCACGTGGAGGCCGGCGCCTCGATCGACGCACCGGTGATCTCGCCGGGGTGCTGCACCGCGACGAAGACCGACTTGTTGTCGGTGGTGATGAACGGGCCGCAGGTCTCGGCGCCGAACGGCACCGTGAGGAACTGCTTCAGGTGACCCCGCTCCGGCCCCTCGACCGGCGTGGCGAAGAGGCCGTCGTTGGTGCCCAGCGCGTTGCCGTCCGTGGAGATCCACAGGTTGCCGGCGCCGTCGAAGGCGACGTTGTCCGGGCAGGAGATCGGCGAGACCTTGGTCTTGTCGTACCCGGCGAAGTAGGTGGCCGGGTCCGCGGGGTCGCCGCAGACGATCGGCACCGACCAGGTGAAGGTCTCGCTGGTGTGGTCGCCCCGGTCCTCGGTCAGTTCGAGGACGTGCCCGTGGCGGTTGGCGGTACGCGGGTTGGCCTCGTCCGCCTTGGGGTTGGAGCCGGTGCCCCGGTTGGTGTTGTTGGTCAGCGCCACGTAGATCTTGCCGTTGACCGGGTTGGGCTCGACGTCCTCGGGACGGTCCATCTTGGTCGCACCGACCGCGTCGCCGGCGAGGCGGGTGAACGTGAGCACCTCGGCGGCCGACATCCCGGGCACGAACGACTTGTCGCCGTGCACCAGCGGGATCCACCGGCCGGTGCCGTTGAAGGCGCCGTCCGAGGGGAGCTTGCCGGAGCCGTCGATCTCGCTCGCGCTGGTGTAGTCGAGCTTCGCCACGTACAGCGTGCCGGACTCCAGCAGCGTCAGGTTGTGCTCGCGGGCCTGCCACGAGTTGCCCGGCTTGAACTTCTTGTCGGTCACGAACTTGTACAGGTAGTCGAAGCGCTCGTCGTCGCCCATGTACGCCGCGACGTTCCCGCTCCGGGCCACGATGACGTTGGCGCCCTCGTGCTTGAACCGGCCCATCGCGGTGTGCTTGCGCGGCTTGGCGTCCGGGTCGAACGGGTCGAGCTCGACGATCCAGCCGAAGCGGTTGGCCTCGTTGGGGTGCTTGGCGAGGTCGAAGCGCTCGTCGGCCCGGTCCCACTTGCGGCTGTCGGCCGGGTAGCGGGCGGTGGTGCTGATGCCGTAGCGGGCCAGCTTCGGCTTGTCGGCCTCGGGCACGCCGTCGCCGCCGACGAAGTACTGGTTGAAGTTCTCCTCGCCGCTCAGGATCGTGCCCCACGGCGTCACGCCGCCGGCGCAGTTGTTGAGCGTGCCGATGACGACCTTGCCGCGCGGGTCGGCGGCGGTCTTCAGGAACGCCGAGCCGGCGGCCGGACCGGTGAAGTCGAAGCGCGTGGCGAGTGCGGTGATCCGCCGGTTGTACTTGCGGGCGCCGCGGGTGACCGGCTTCCACTCGCCGGTCTCGCCGACCCGCTCCAGCTCCACCACGGAGAGGCCGTGGGCCGCGATGGCCACCCGGATCTGCTCCACCGTCAGCGCGTCCAGGCTCGTGAAGCCCGGGAACATCAGGTTTTCGTTGGTGTACTCGTGGTTGACCACCAGCAGCGCGCGGTCTTCCTTCTTGTCGAGCGGCAGGACCGCGACGAAGTCGTTGTTGTAGCCGAACTGCCTCGACTGCGCGTACGCCGACTGGTGGTCCAGCCGGAACGCCGGCGCGTCCCGGTCCACCGGGTCGCCCCAGTGGATGACCACCGAGTGGTCGTACCCGTTCGGCACGACGAGGTTGTCGAGCCGGTTCGGGGGGATCGTGCTGAACGTGAGCGCCTTCGCCGCGCCGCCGTGGCGGGTCGTGGCGGCGTCCACGTCCGGTGCCGCACCGCTGCCACCCGGCGCGGCCAGCGCCGGTGCCGCGGAGGCCGCCCCGGCACCCGCGAAGCCGAGTACGAGGGCGCCGACGGCACCGGCGCGCACCACGCCTCGACGGGACACCTCGGCCTGGACGACGTCGCCGAAGTACGGGTTGTCCGACTCGTTCGGCACGGGGTGGTCACACGCGTTACCGCAGCGGTACATGCAGGTCATCGCGCTGCGTCCGGTGTGGCTCTGGCCAAGGATCGGAAGCAATCGCGGTCGCTCGCTCATGAAGAAGAGCCTCCTCGCTGGTTGGTACGTGCCCGGGAGGGCCGCGCCGACCTCTGGCCGCGGTCGAGAGGGCACGCGTGCCGGACGCTAAGAGGAGCCCATGAGCGCTGCTCAGCCCCTGTATTAACGGAAGGTGAACACCGCCGCGGCGGGTACAGAGTGAACCGTCCGGACGATCCCTGCGTAAGACTGATCGAGAGGAGGCCGGGGTGGCTTGACCGACCAGGATGCCCAGTTGCTGCGCGCGTTGCAGGACGAGCACGGCGACGCACTTTTCGCTCACGCACTCCGGCTGGCCGGGGGCGACCGGCAACGAGCCGAGGACCTTGTGCAGGAGACGCTGCTGCGCGCGTGGCGGCATCCCGAAGCGCTGGATCCGCAACGGGGCTCGGTGCGGGCCTGGTTGTTCACCACCGCGCGCAACCTGGCAATCGACGCGTGGCGGCGGCGTTCCGCCCGGGTCGGGGAGATCGTCACGGACGAGCTGCCCGAGCCGCCGCCCGCGGTGGACGAGGCAGACCGGGCGGTCGAGGCGTGGACCGTGGCCGAGGCGCTCGGGCGGCTCTCCGCGTCGCACCGCGAGGTGCTCGTGGAGTGCTTCTACGAGGGGCGTTCGGTCGCCGAAGCGTCGACCCGGCTCGGCGTACCGCCGGGCACGGTGAAGTCCCGCACGCACTACGCGCTGCGTTCGCTGCGCCTGGTCCTGGAGGAGATGGGGGTGACGAGATGAGGTGCGACTACGCGTACGACAGCGGTGCCTACGTGCTCGGCGCCCTGTCCCCGAGCGAGCGGGCCGCCTAC
Organism: Phytohabitans maris; assembly: GCF_031085175.1. Taxonomy (GTDB): domain Bacteria; phylum Actinomycetota; class Actinomycetes; order Mycobacteriales; family Micromonosporaceae; genus Phytohabitans; species Phytohabitans maris. The sequence continues at coordinate 36,059 of NZ_JAVHUY010000030.1, read as the reverse complement.
GAGCGCCATCTCGCCGAGTGCCCCACCTGCCGCGAGGCGGTCGGTGAGGTGGCCGTACTGCCGGGTCTCCTGGGGAGGCTCGACCCGGCCGGCCTGGAGCAGATCGCCTCGGCGCCCTCCGCGGAGTCGCGCATGCCGGACCTGCTCTCGGCCGTCACCGAGGTGCGCCGCAAGGAGCGGTCCGCGCGCCGGTGGCGTACGGCCGGCTCGCTGCTCACCGCCGCCTGCCTCGCCCTCTTCGCCGGCTTCGGCGCGGGCATCCTGCGCGACGGCAGCTCGGCCGGCACCCAGCCGCCACCCGTGGCACAGGCCACCACGCCCGGCCCGGTCAAACCGCGCATGGTCGCGATGAAGTCGGTCGTGGGTGAGCTGCCGATCACCGCCGAGGTCGGCCTCACGCCGACGAAGTGGGGCACCCGCGTCACCGTCCACTGCGCGTACCCGGCGCAGGGCGGGCAGAGCAAGACGTACACGTACCGGCTGATGGCGTGGGACTCGGAGGGCGAGAAGGAGGAGATCGGCTCGTGGTCGGTCTCCCCGGGAGCGGACGAGGTCTTCCCCGCGGTGACGAGCTTCTCGCCGGATCAGCTGGCCCGGCTGGCGCTCACCAAGAAGGACGGCACGCCACTGATGGAGTACAAGGTCCCGTAGCGCTCAGCCGGCCAGCGCGGGCTCCCGCTCGGGGGTACGGCGGCGGGCCGTGCGCAGCCCGTCGACCGTAAACACGACGAGGGCGAGCCACACCAGCGCGAACCCGGCCAGGCGGGCCGGCGGCATCGGCTCGTGGAAGATCAGTACGCCGCAGCCGAGCTGGAGGATCGGCGCGATGTACTGCAGGATGCCGATGCCGGTCATCGGGACCCGGTTGGCCGCGCCGGCGAAGAGCAGCAGCGGCGTGGCGGTGGCGGCGCCGGCCACGATCAGCAGCGCCGTGTGCCCGGCCCCCTGCCCGAACGTGGAGTCGCCGCGCGCGGTCAGCCACGCCAGGTAGGCCAGCGCGGGCAGGGCGAGGGCCGCCGACTCCACCAGGAGCCCCTCCGCGGCGGGGAGGGCGAGGCGCTTCTTGACCAGGCTGTACCCCCCGAAGCTCGCGGCGAGCGTGAGCGCGATGAACGGCAGCCGCCCGTAGTCGATGGTGAGCACCGCCACCGCGAGCGTGCCGATGCCGACCGCGGTCCACTGCGCCGGGTTGAGCCGCTCGCGCAGCGCGACGACGCCGAGCAGCACCATGACCAGCGGGCCGATGAAGTAGCCGAGGGCGGTCTCCACCACGTGCTCGGAGTTGATGCCGTAGATGTACATGCCCCAGTTGACCGCGATGAGCGCGGAGGCCAGGCAGATGCCGGCGAGCCGGCCGGGGCGGCGGGCCAGCTCGCGCAGGAACCGCCACCGGCGGACCAGCGTGAGCAGCAGGGCCACGAACGCCACCGACCACACCACCCGGTGGGCCAGGATCTCCACCGCGCCGGCGGGCAGCAGCACCCGGATGTAGAGCGGGAAGAAGCCCCAGAGGGTGTACGCCCCGATGCCGAACAGGTATCCGCGCCGGAGCTCGCTCAAGGCCGTCCTCGCTTCGCTGCGGGCGGCCTCGAGGCTCCAAGCGCGCTGTGCCTGATGGTTCGCTCGCTCACTGCTCGACCTGGGGGCGGCGGTACTCCATCCACCGGTCCGGCTCGGCCAGCGGGGTGAAGCCGACCTTCGCGTAGACGGCGTGGGCGTCGGCGGTGGCGAGCATGATGCGGCGGACCCCGTGGCGGCCGAGCACGTCGCGCACCTGCTCGACCATCCAGGTGCCCAGGCCGCGGCCGCGCACGGCCCGGTCGACGTAGACGTCGCAGAGCCACGCGAACGTGGCACCGTCGGTCACCACGCGGGCGAACGCCACCTGGCCGCCGCCGTCGCCCTCCGGCCGGTAGACCCCGAACAGCCGCGATCCCGCGAACGACCGGTCGACCATCTCGCGGGGCCGGCCGACCGCCCAGTACGCGTCCGTGGAGAGCCAGGCGTAGACCAGGTCGGCGTCGACCAGGGCCGGATCGGGCGAGAAGACGTACCCGTCGGGGTGCATGATCGTCGGCACGGCTCCGACGCTATCTCGACGGTCCGCCCTGGTCGCCGGCCAATTCCCAGCCCGTGGTCAGTCCTTGTCGCCCACCAGCGCGTTGAGGACCCAGCTCACGATGCCGACCAGGAGGGCGCCCACGACGGCGCTCGGCCAGAAGTCGTCGACGTGGAAGGGCAGGTCGAGCTCGCCCGCGATCCAGCTGGTCAGCAGGAAGAGCGCGCCGTTGACGACGATCGCCACGAGGCCGAGCGTGAGTACGTAGAACGCGCAGCCGACGGTCTTGATGATCGGCCGGAGCACGGCGTTGACCACGCCGAAGATCGCCGCCACGACCACCAGTGTGAGGACCGCCTCACCGACCGAGTCGGTGGAGAGCGTGATGCCGGGAACGATGACCGTAGTGATCCACAGCGCGACGGCGCTGACCGCGAGCCGGATGAGGATGCCCATGGCCGGCGATATTAAGGGACAGCGATCAACACGTGTGGCCCGCTAGCGTGTTTGGCGCCCGTGGTCATTGGGGGTGCGCGTGTCGTCCCGTCAGGATCAGCTCCATTCGCACCAGTTCCTGGTGCAGCGTGTCGTGGCCGCCCTGGTGTTGCGTGACCCCGATCCGGGCCGCTCGCCGTTTCCCCGGGCCGCCGGCGCGGCGGTGGCGAGCGTGCTGGTCGCGGCGATCGCGGTGGGCGCCGTCGCGCTGTACGGGACGGTGGTGGGCGCGGCCACCCCGCGGTGGGGCGGCGGCCCGGCGGTGCTGGTGGAGAAGGAGACCGGCGCGCGGCTGGTCTACCGCGAGGGCAAGCTGCATCCGGTGCCCAACCACGCGTCGGCCCTGCTCGTCCTCGGGCCGGGCGTGGAGACCGTGCTGGTGTCGCAAGGATCGATCGAGGGGTTGCCGCGCGGCGTACCCCTGGGGATCGAAAACGCCCCCGACGCCGTGCCCGACCCGCGGCGCCTGACCACCGCGCCCTGGACCGTGTGTTCTACATCGGACAGTGCCGCGGTGCTGGTCGGCGCCGCCGCCGGCGATGCGCCCTTGGCCGAGCGCGGCCTGCTGGTCCGCGCGGGCGGCGACCTCCACCTGGTCTGGCAGCAGCGCCGCCACCTCCTGCGCGACCGCGACCTGGTGCTCTCCGCCCTGGGCTGGACCGCCGAGCGGCCGGTCGCGGTGGCGCCGGCGCTGCTGGCGGCCCTCCCGGCCGGCGCCGACCTGGCCCGCATCCCGATCGCCGGCGCGGGCGGCGACGCGCGGGGCGTGCCGGGTGCGGCGGTCGGCGACGTCTTCGTGATCGAGTCGCAGGACGGCGGCCGCCAGTACGCCGTGGCCCTGCCCGGCGGCCTCGCCCCGATCACCCAACTCCAGGCCGACCTGCTGCTGACCGACCTCGACCAGCGCGAGCCGGTGCGGCTTGCCCAGGGCGAGTACGCCGACCTCCCGCGGCTGGCCGCGCTCGACCTGGCCGGCCTGCCGCCGACCACCCCACCCCTCGCCGGCCCGACTCCGACGGTGTGCGCCACCGCACCCGGCGCCGGCGTGCGGGTGGGCGGGTCCGTGCCCCGCACCGGCGTCGTCGTCCCGCCCGGCGGGGCGGCGCTCGTCGAGGCCGCCGACACCGTCTATCTGGTCACCGACCGCGGGCGGCGGCACGCCATGTCCGGCCGCGAGGTGCCAGCTCTCCTCGGGTACGGCGACGTGCGCCCCCTCCCGCTCCCAGCAGCCGTAGTCGCCCTGATCCCCGAAGGCGTCCCGCTAGACCCCGCACGAGCCCGCGCCCCCCTGCCCGGCAGTTGATCAGGGAGTGGGTGGGCGTGTCGGGCGGCGCGTCGCTCCACCAAGTCCCTGATCAAACAGCTTGTGGGCGCGGGGTTATCCACAGGGGGTTTTCGGTGGGGTTCTCAGTGGCTACCTTCGGTGGGTCGTCGCATCGATGGGGGTGGCTGATGGATCGCACCGAAGCCGAGGCGGCGGTGCTGGAGCGCACCGCTGCGAAGTTCGACCAGGTCAATCGTGATCTCGACGCGATGCTCAAGGCGCTGATGAGCCAGCTGGAGGTGCTGCGCGGCGCGTGGCAGGGCGCCGGTGGGCGCTCCTTCGAGCAGGTCAAGACCGAGTGGGCGGACGACCAGGCGGCCATCCAGCGCACGCTGGGCGAGACGGCGGCCGCGCTCCGGGCGGCCGGCCGGGGCTATGACGCGGCCGACGACCAGGCCGCCGGCCGGCTCGCCGCCACCCATCGCGGCATCGACCTGCCGCTCTGAGTCGAGGAGTGTGTCCGATGAGTGACAGCCGGCTGGTGGTCAACTTCGCCGCCCTGCACCAGGCCAGCACCGACATCCAGCGGGCGCTCGGCCTGCTCGACTCCCACCTTGGCCAGCTGGAGCGCGACGCGGCGCCGCTGGTCGCCAGCTGGGAGGGGGCCGCCCGCGAGGCGTATGACACCCGCCAGGCCACGTGGCGCCGCGCGTCACGCGACCTGCAGGCGATCCTGCGCGAGATCAAGGTGGCGGTCGACGAGAGCGCCGCCGACTACCACGACACCGAGCGCCGGGCCGCCGGCCGCTTCTAGTGTGATCGAAGCTCCTCTCAGTCGTTAGCAGTCATTAGGAGCTTCGATCACACGGAGCGGCGCTCCGGGTCTGCGGGGTGGCTCGGCGGCCGGTGGGAGGGGACTGCCGGCGGGCGGCGCCACGTGCGAGGGTGAGAAGTTGGCGGTGTCGGTGTCCAGGAGGCGGTTCCCGATACAAGCCGGCCATTGTGATCTTGCTCTTACCTTGTAGGTTGTACGCGATGCATGTGGCCTGTTCGGTGGAGAGGAGGTGGCCGTGACCGAATGGGAGCCGGCCACCGAGGCCGAGGCTGCCATGCGCGACGCGCTGCGCGGCGGCGACCAGGAGGAGTACTTCCGGATTCTCGCGCGCACCGAGCTGCTGCTGCCGGTCTCCGCTGACTCGATCGCCGGCCAGACGCCGGTCGGTTGGGGCACCTGGACCACCAGCGGGCGCACGCACGTGCTCGCGTTCACGTCCGGCATCGCGCTGCAGGCGTGCCTGGCGGAAAACGCGGGTTCGGCGCGCCGCATGGCATATCAGGAGTTGGCCGCCGTCTGGCCCAACCTCGAGTGGTGGCTGGCCGTCAACCCCGGCCTGCCGATCGAGGGCTATCTGCCGGCGTGGTTCGTGACCCAGCTCGCACGGGGCGACGTGCGGCTGCCCGGGCGTTCGATGGGCGCCCGCGCGCGGCTGGAAAAGGCCGAGTCGGCGGCCCGCGCCCGGGCCACCGCCGTCGTGCCGGGCCGCATCACACCGCCCGGCTCCGAGCCCACCAGCCCCGCCCCGGGCACCCTTGCCGCCGCCGGTGCCGGTGGCCTGACCGCGGCCGGCCCTGGTGGCCTGGCGACGCCCGCCCAAAACGGCTTTACGACCGCGGGCCCGGGCGGCCCGGGTGGTCTCGGCGTGCCCGGAGCCGGCGGCTTGCGCGGCCCCGAGCCGGGCGCTCCCGCCGCGGACGGCCAGGGTGGCTTCGATCCCACCGGCAACCGCGGTCTCCACCCCGCGGGCCCGCGCGGCTTCGACCCTGCCGGCACGCGCGACGGCGCCCCGAGCGGCCCGCGCGAGGGCGGTCCTGGCGCGGACCAGAGCGGCCCGACCGCCTTCGACCGTGGCAGTGGGCCCGGGTCGGGCTTTGATCGGGCCGGCGGTCCGGGGTCGGGTGGCTTCGGCGGACCGAGTGCTTTCGACCAGGGGAGTGGCCCCGGGGCGAGTGGCTTTGGGGGCGCGGGCGGACCGGGCGGCACCGGCGCGGGCCCCGGGTTCGGCGGCCCCGGCGGCCCTGGCGGTGGTCAGGGCGGATTCGGGCAGAGCGGTCCCGGCGCCGGCGCGAGCGCCGCGGGTGGCGCGGGCGGCTTCGGGCAGGCGGGCCAGGGCGGTTCGGGCGCTGGCCTGAGTGGTTCGGGCGGTCTCGGTCAGGGTCCCAGCGGTTCGGGTGGCTTCGGTCAGGGGCCGAGCGCTTCGGGTGGCTTCGGGCAGGCGGGTGCCGGCCCTAGCGGCGCGGAGCAGGGCGGCGCAAACCCCAGCGGGTCCGGCTTGAGTGGTGCCGGCGGCGGGTTTGGCGGCGGAGCGCGGGGCGCCGGGTTCGGCGGCGGTGAGCAGGGCGGCCACGGCGGCCCAGGCCCCAGCGGTGCCGGCCATCGCGGCTTCGGCGCCCCGAGCGAGAGCGCCGCCCGAGAGAGCGCCGCCCGAGAGAGCGCCGCCCGAGAGAGCTTCCCGAGCGAGAGAGCCGGCCGCGAGAGCACCCACAGCGAGAGCACCGTCCGAGAGGGCTTCCCCAGCGGGAGCACCGCCGGCGATAGCATCTCGGGCGAGATCGTTCCCAGCGAGAGCGGCCTGAGTGGTGCGGGCCTGGGCGGCACGGGCCAGGGCGGTGCCAAGCCGGGTGGTCTCAGCGGCACGGGGCTGAGCGGCGCGGGCCAGGGCGGCCTCACCGGGGCCGCGGGCGGCCTCACGGGGGCCGCAGCGGGCGCGGCCGGGCCGAGCGGCCTCAGCGGCGGCGCAGGCGGAGCCGGCTACCGGTCCGCGGTGCCGGCCGGACAGTCGGCCGCTGGCGGAGCCGCCGGAGTGGGTGGCCCGCCCCCAAGCGCGGTCTCGCCCCTCGCGGCCACGCCACCGCCGCCGGTGCCGGACCTGCCCACGGGCCTGAGCGGCGGAACGGTTGGCAGCATCGGCGCGGCTGGCAGCGGCAGCGCGGCTGGCGGTGCCGGCGGCGCGAGTGGCAGTGCCGGCGCGAGTAGTGCCGGCGGCGGAGCGGCTGGCAGCGGCGGCGCGAGCAGTGGTGGCAGCGGCGGCGGCGCGGGTGGCAGCGGCGGTCTCCCGCGGCGGGTGGCGGGCAGTGGGCCGGCGATCCCGCTCGGGCCCATCGGCGCCAACCTCCCGCCGATTACCCCCGGATCGCCGCAGGCGGCCGGCACCGCCTCCACCGGTGCGCAGGGGCCGGGCCTGGCTTCCGCCAGTGGACCGGGCACAAGCCCGTCCTTCGGCGGCGGGGAGGTGGCCGGCGCGGCGTCCACCAGCGTCCGGCCGGCGAGCGCGCCACCGAGCAACGGCACGAGCGCGGGAGCGCCGCGCCCCTGGGACACCCCACCCGCGACGCAAGCATGGGATCCCAACGCGACCGGTACGCCCACGCAGCCGTGGGATGTGACCGCCGCGAGCGTGCCGCCGCAGCGGGAGCCGGCGCCCCCGGCACAGCCGCCGCAGCCGCCACCGCCCGACTTCAAGCCGTCCAACGACGTCGAAAAGAGCCTGCTGGCGGCCGCCGCCGAGGGGAGCACCGACAACTTCCTCTCGACGCTGCTGCTGGCCAAGGTGCTGCTGCCGGTGTCGCCGGTCTCGGCCGACGGGACACGGCCGGGCGAGCCCGGGTTCGCGTGGCTGACCGAGACGATCGACGGCGAGCCCTACGTGGTGGTCTTCACTTCCGTGGATCGGCTCCGCGACCACCTCGGCGAGACGATCGAGACGATCGACGTCAAGTTCATGCAGCTCATCAAGGCTTGGCCGGACCCGGCGTGGTCGTTCGCGGTCAACCCCAGCACGCCCGTCGGGGCCAAGCTGCCCGGCGTGCAGATCCTCGCGCTGGCCAACTGGGCGGCCGATGTCGGGCTGGGCGGCGACACCGAGGAGATCGAGCCGGCCTCCCGCCCGGTCAAGAAGAGTGCCACGCCGGACCCCAACCAGCCGACGATGATGCAAAAGGCGGTCGCGCCGAGCCAGGTCGACTACTACGTCGAGCGGGGCTACGACCGCGTATCCGGCTTCGTCCACCGGGCCAACGAGGTCGCCCACCTCGACACACCCGCGAAGGTGTACGCGGCGCTGGGGCTGAGCTACGCGGGCTCGGCGTTCAAGCGCGACGCCGACGAGATCTACGTGCTGCGGTGGCCGGCCTACCGTCCCAGCCTCTACCGGATCCCGTACGGCGGGCAGAACGAGCCGGCCATGCGCGCCATGGAGGGCTGGGTCATCGAGCGGGCACCGTTCCGCGGCAACGGGTTCGCGCCCAGCGACAGCGGCGACGTGATCGCAGAGTTCAAAGTGGACAGTGCCCGCCTGCCGCACGGCGCCCAGCTCTGGCGGATCGCGGCGGACGGTACGGAAAAGCTGGTCGCGCTCCTCGACGCCGACGCACCCACCTGGCGAAAGGTGGGCGACGAATGATGCGCGACGGCTACGTGGCCCGCTGGCGGGGGCGGGAGTACGAGGCCAGCCCTGACGGCGAAAGCATGCGCCTCTACCAGCCTGGGCCGGGTGACGACTTCGAGCAGGTGCGGCCGGGCCGCTTCGTCCGCGTGCTGCCGCTCGCCGAGCTCGAAGACGTGGCGTACGTGCGGACCACCTGCACCTGGAAGGGTGAGCCGTTCATCGTGCTGGCCGAGCACGACACCTGGCTGCGCGTGGAGTACACGGGGGGCCGCTGGCCGATGGCGCAGGCGCTCGGCCTGGAGGAGTTCGACTTCGGCGTCTACCAGGGCTGGGCCCCTGCCAACGAGGTAACCGACCTGCGCGAGCACCGCGTCTAAAGGGACGGTGACCAAACGCGGAGGGTGAGGCCGCGGGAGCGACGGTCTGTACCACGGCGGACATCGCGGTAGCTCAATGGCTCTTCTAGGATTTTACCCAGCGGAGGATCTCGCCGAGCACCGTCTCCGGGGCCTCGACGTGCGGAAAGTGGCCGACCCCGTCGAGGAGGCGCCACTCGTATTGGGCGATCACGTAGCGGCCGGAGCCTTGCGCGGTGCGCGGCAGGATCGCGTTGTCGACGGCACCGTGCAGTTGCAGCGTCGGCGTGACGAGGGGCTGCTGGAGGGCCTTGACGAAGCGGTACCCGTGCAGGCGCAGCACCGAGCGGAACGCCCACCGGTAGGCCTCCAGCGCGCAGAACGCCGCCTGCGGGATCTGCATCGCCTCGCGGCACCGCCGCTCGTAGTCGGGGTATCCGGCGCTGTCCAACCAGGACGGTCCAGCGCAACGGCGCAGGAACACGCCGACGAGCTCGGCGTCGTCCCGGGTGAGCGCGTGCTCGTACCGGGGGATCTGAAACTTGAGCGTGTTTGCCGACGCGGAGAACTGCCCGCGCGGGTCGGCGAAGAGCGCGGCGCGCAGCCGCAGTGGGTGGGCGGCGCCGAGGACGACGAGGCGCCGCACCATCTTGGGGTGGAACGCGGCGGCGGTCCAGCCGAGCATGCCGCCGAAGCCGGTGCCCACGATCACCGCGGAACGCTCGCCGAGCGCCCGGATCAGGCCGGTGACGTCGGCCGCCATCGTGTACCCGTCGTAGCCGCGCGGGGGCTTGTCGCTCGCCCCGTAACCGCGCATGTCGACGGCGACGGCGCGGAAGCCGGCGTCGGCGATGCCCGGCAGCAGCTCGTGCCAGGCCCACCAGAACTCCGGAAACCCGTGCAGGAGCAGCACCAGCGGGCCGGTGCCGGTCTCGACGGCGTGGAAGCGGGTGCCGTTGGCCCCCACGAAACGGTGCGTCCAGGGCCCGTCCACCAGGACGCAAGAATCATCCATGCGGCCCAGCGTACGGTCCGGGCGCGCCACCTGCCCCGACGCGCCGTTACGGTCGAGGGGTGACCCTGCCGATTTCAGTGATCTCCGTGTCCGGGACCCCGGGCGAGTGCGGCGCGGCGTACGGTGCCGCGGCTGCCCCGCTGATCGCCGCCAACGTCCGCCTCTACCTGCAACGATTCCGTGACCAGGCCGGGCTGGACGCTGCCGCCGTGCGGGCCGCCGGTGCCGCCTTCCGCCGCGCCTCCACCCAGCTGCTGCCGCGGGTGGCCGCGATGCTCGACGGGGTGGCCGAGGGCGCGGGGGCGAACGCGGAGGAGTTGTACGCGCTCAACGGCCGCACCGAGCTGATCTACGGCACGCCGTACGACGGTGACGGTGGCTGCACCTCGATCGGCGTGCTGGACACCCACACCACCAGCCGCACCACGCTGCTCGGGCAAAACTGGGACTGGCATCCGGCGCAGCGCGAGGCCATGGTCGTGCTCCAGACCCGCGACGAGCACGGCTTCGAGGTCATCACGCTCGCCGAGGCCGGGATGCTGGCCAAGGCGGGGCTCAACTCGGCCGGGCTCGGCGTGTGCCTCAACATGCTCGGCTCGGACCGCGACGGGGCGCGTGACGGCCTCGTGCCGTACCACGTGCTCCTCCGCGCGGTGCTGGAGTGCGACCACCTCGGCGCCGCCCTGCGCGTGGCCGCACGCACCCCACGCGGGGCGTCGCTCAACCTCCTGCTGGGCCAGGCCGGGACGCTGGGCCAGGCCGGGACGCTGCGTCAAGCCGGGACGCTGCGTCAAGCCGGGACGCTGCGTCAAGCCGGGGCCGGAACGCTGGGTCAAGCCGGGGCCCGGAGGCTGGGCCAGGCGGGGACGCTGGGCCAGGCCGGCAGGGCGGGCGAGTACGGCGGGGAGATCATCGACGTCGAGGTGGTGCCCGGCGACATCGGCTGGCTGCACCCGGTCGACGGGTACATCACGCACGCGAACCACATCGAGACCGCGCTGCCGGTACGCGATCGGCAGCGGGACTTCGGCGGCGCGTCACTGTTTCGCGGCGCCCGGGCCCGGCGGCTGCTCGGGGCGGTGGTCGCCCAGCGCAAGGTGCACGAAAACGACCTGAAAGCGATCTTCCGCGACCACGGCGGCTATCCGATGGCGATCTGCCGGCACGTGGACGAGCGGGACGAGCCGCTCGAACGTGCCGAGACCGTCTACTCGGTGCTGCTCGACCTCGACGAGCGGCGCTTCGGGCTGGCGGAGGGACCGCCGTGTGGCAACAAGTACGGCTTTACCCGACTCGCTCGATCCTGACGGCGCTGCGCGGCTCGCCCGGGCCACAGTCGATCTTCAGGAGCAGCGGGGCGGCCTCCACCCGGATCGTGGTGCCGACCTCCAGGGACGTCCCGGCGTCGCTGTAGAGCGCGTACTGCTTGCCGTCGTCGGTCTCCATGCCGTAGCAGGGGCCGCTGCCACCCCGGGTGACCCGCCCGACCAGGACGTTCTTGGGCGGTCGCGGGTCGCTCGGCGACGCCGGCGGGGCGGTCGGCGGGCGCACCGTCGGGGGACTGGTCGAGCTCAGCGGCGGCTCGCTCACGGCTCCTCCGTCTCCCGCGGGCCCGGGCGAGTCCGCGCATGCGGCCAGCAGGAGCAGCGCCGCCGCCAGCGTGCCAAGTTTCCGCAAAGCCACTCCAGTCAGACGACGGGCGGTGGGCCGGGGTTCCGGCGCAGAGAAACGGGGCCCGGCTCCAGGAGAGCCGGGCCCCGTCAGCGGCGAGCTGGTGCGGTGTCCAGGTGACCAGCGCGCGAAGGCCGCTGGCCACCCGGTGAGGACACCGCGCTAGGAGATGCGGATCTTCATCGAGGTGCCGTCGACCGACACCACGCGGATCTTCACGCCGACCGCGGGCAGCTTGACCCCGTGGTTCGGCAGCTCCTCGTACCAGTACTTCTTGGTGTCGTCGAAGAGCGGCTGCGCGTCCTGACCCCGGATGTACGAGGGCTTGTCGGCCACGTGCAGCGTGAACGAGTCGGCCTTGGTGAGGCTGAACGGCGCGTCGTACACCTGGATCCGGGCCCGCCACGGCTGACCCTGGATGTTGTAGAACGGGCGCGGGTGCGCATCGATGATCATGTTGCGCCCCTCGCCGGGGTGGTCGAACGTGTCGTTGTCGCCGTAGAACGTGTCCCAGTAGGAGACGAGCAGGCCCTGCTGGTACGCGTAGTGGTCGACGTAGTCCGGCTTCGACGAGTACCCGAAGAAGTACGGACCGGTCTTGAGGTACTTGTCGTACTGGACGTACGACCGGTGACCGGCGATGTAGTAGTTGTCGTAGTAGCGGATCTCCGAGCCGGGCAGGGCGGTGAAGCCCGCCGGCACGAACGGGCCGTCGCCCTCCGCACCGTCGCTCAGCACGGTGGCGCCGTCCGCGGCGACCGTGATCGCGTCGGCGTAGAAGCCGCCCTTGGCCACGCCGCCGTCCGTGACGTACCGGAAGCGGAGCTGGATCGCCTTGCCCGCGTACGCGTCGAGCGGCACCGACAGGTCGACCCACTGCTCGTCGGCGAAGCCGGTGCTCTCGCCGTCGATCGCCGGCCGGCCCGCGCTGTCCCTGCTGAAGGCGTGACCGTCGACCGTGCCGCCGACCGGCGTCCAGGCGCTGCCGTCCTCCGACGCCTCGATGTAGAGGTAGTCGTAGCCGGCCTCGATGCCGTAGCGCACCTTGGCGGTCAGCGCGGCCGCCGACCTGCCGGACAGGTCGACCGGTGCGGTGAGCGAGTTGCGCAGGTCGTCGGCGTTACCCGAGAACCACTGCTTTTCGCCCTCGAACGGTGCGCCGTTGTCGATGGTCCGTGCCCGTTTGGGCAGCACCACCACCACGGCTTGCGGTTTGGCGCTGTTGTACTCCTGTGGACCCAGGTTGAGCGTCCGCTTTTGCCCGGCCACCACGGTCTCGTAGTCGAGCCAGCCGAGCTGGAGCTTGTTCCACGCGCCGATGTCACCGGGGCGCGTGCCGAGCGGCTCACCCTCGGCGGAGAGGCGGCTCTGCGCCATCAGCGTCCAGTGCTCGTTGTTGTTGTCGCCACCGTTGTTGATGTTGTAGTCGTCCGGCAGGCCGAGGTCGTGCCCGTACTCGTGCACGAAGACGCTCAGGCCGCCGTTTTCCGGCTGCACGGTGTAGTCACCGATCCAGACGCCGGTGTTGCCGACCTGGGTGCCGCCGAGCGGGTTCGTCGCGGGACCGGTGATGCCGGCCTGGTCGACGAAGGCGTACCAGCGGTGGCTCCAGACCGCGTCCTCGCCCTGCCACGGGTCGCCGTCCGCCTCGTCGCCGCCCGCGTGGACGATCTGGAAGTGGTCGATGTAGCCGTCGGGCTCGTTGAAGTTGCCGTCGCCGTCGTGGTCGTAGCGGTCCCACTGGTCGAAGGACTTCAGGTCCGCCGTGATCTCCGCGTCGGTGCGGCCGGCCGCCTTCTGGTCGGCGACCCACTGGTTGGCGGCGTCCTGCACGAGGTTCCACGGGTTGCGGCCGTCGCACACGTCGCAGACGTCGCGGCCGTACCGGGCCTCGTTGTAGCGGACCTTCACCCAGTCGGTGACCTCACCGTCGACGCTGTACCGACCGGAGGACTGCGCCTCGTAGTAGGTCTTGACCGATTCGACGCCCTTACCGGTGCCAAAGTACAGCTGCTGGTAGTGGTCCTGGTTGTAGTCCGCCTGCCACACCGTCGAGTTGTCGACCGCGCGGTCGGGCTCGGGGATCTGGTTGCGGAGCGGGCCGTCGAACCGCTGCGGGCCGGGCACGGTCGGGTCGCTGTCGACGTCCGGGTAGTCCGGGTGCCGCTCGTCGCCGAACTCGGCCAGGATCACGAAGATCCGGTCGGTCTTCTCCCGGGCGAGCTCGACGTACTGGTCTTTCTTGCCGTTCTTGCCGCTCTTCTTGGCCAGCGGACCGGTGCCATCCGACTGGCCCACCTTGACGACCGTGCTGCCGTTGCGCGCCTCGGGCTTGGCGCGTCCACTGAGGACGTCGGTCAGGCCCTGCTCTCGCAGCTCACGTCGCTTGTCTTCCAGGGGGTTGGGGAGCTCGTCCCGGCGAGGGGCGTCGCCCTTGGACGGGGCCGCGGCGGGCGTATCTGCCGGCGGTGCCGCGAGCGCCGACGGGCCGAGCGAGACGCCCATGCCCGAGGCGAGCGACACGGTGAGCAGGCCCACCATGACTTTACGCACGAGTGGTACCTCCGGTTTGTAGGACGGCACAGGACCGCGGGGTTGGCGGCCGGAGACGTCCGTATGGGGTGGCCCAAACGTTTGGGGCCAGAGTGAAACCTAAACAGTCGAGTGCACGCTGGGAAGAGTTTGCGGATGGTCTATTTGATTGGCGCGCCCGTTATGTCATAAAAAGATGGGCGGGGTCGCATCGACCCCGCCCATATCTCTTGCGTCCTATCGCGCCGGACACCCTTTCACGCCTTGTCCGGAGGATCCATTCAAAGGCAAAGATTCGAGCTACCGCGATGTCCGCCGTGGTCCAGACCGTAGCTCCCGCGGCCTTACCCTTCGCGGTCCAAGCCCCGGCGCGCCTACCCGCGGTGCTCAGTCCTCGTCTTTGCCGGTCTTCATGCCCGACGCGATCAGGTCCATGACCGTCGAGTCCTGCAGCGTGGTGACGTCGCCCAGCGACCGGTTTTCCGCCACGTCCCGCAGCAGCCGCCGCATGATCTTTCCGGAACGCGTCTTCGGCAGCTCCGGTACCAGCATGATCTGGCGCGGCTTGGCGATCGGGCCGAGCGTCTTCGCGACGTGGTTGCGCAGCTCGGCGATGAGCGCCTCGCCGGCGTCGCCTTCGCTGTCGACGTGGCCGCGCGGGATCGTGAACGCCACGATCGCCTGCCCGGTCGTCGGGTCGGTCGCGCCCACGACGGCGGCCTCGGCCACGCTCGGGTGGCTCACCAGCGCCGACTCCACCTCGGTGGTGGAGATGTTGTGGCCGGACACGAGCATCACGTCGTCGACCCGGCCGAGCAGCCACAGGTGGCCGTCGGCGTCCCGCTTGGCGCCGTCGCCGGCGAAGTACATGCCGTCGAAGCGGGACCAGTACGTGTCGACGAAGCGCTGGTCGTCGCCCCAGATCGTGCGGAGCATCGAGGGCCACGGCTCGCGCAGCACCAGGTAGCCGCCACCGCCGTTCGGCACCGACTCGCCCTGGTCGTCGACCACGTCCGCGCTGATGCCCGGCAGCGGGGTCATCGCCGAGCCCGGCTTGGTGGCGGTAACACCCGGCAGCGGCGAGATCATGATGCCGCCGGTCTCGGTCTGCCACCACGTGTCGACGATCGGGCAGGTGTCGCGGCCGATGTGCTTGCGGTACCACATCCAGGCCTCGGGGTTGATCGGCTCACCGACGCTGCCCAGCAGCCGCAGCGACGAGAGGTCGAACTTGGCCGGGATGTCCTCGCCCCACTTCATCATCGTGCGGATGAGCGTGGGCGCGGTGTAGACGATCGTGGCGCGGTACTTCTCCACGATCTCCCAGAAGCGGCCCTTGTGCGGGGTGTCCGGCGTGCCCTCGTACATGATCTGGGTGGCGCCGTTGGAGAGCGGCCCGTACACGATGTACGAGTGGCCGGTCACCCAGCCGATGTCGGCCGTGCACCAGAAGACGTCGGTGTCCGGCTTGAGGTCGAAGACCGCGTGGTGGGTGTAGCTGACCTGGGTGAGGTACCCACCCGTGGTGTGCAGGATGCCCTTGGGCTTCGCGGTCGTGCCGGAGGTGTAGAGGATGAAGAGCGGGTGCTCCGAGTCGAACGGCTGCGCCTCGTGCTCCGGGCTGGCCTGCTCGACCGTCTCGTGCCACCACAGGTCCTTGTCGCCCCAGGCGACGTCCTGGCCGGTGCGGCGGACGACCAGCACGTGCTGGATCGTCGGGCACTGAGCGACCGCCTCGTCCACGATCGGCTTGAGCCCGGAGGGCTTGCCCCGCCGGTAGCCGCCGTCGGCCGTGATCACGACCTTGGCGCTGGCGTCCTGGATGCGACCGGAGAGCGCGTCGGCGGAGAAGCCGCCGAAGACCACGCTGTGGGTGGCGCCGATCCGCGCGCAGGCGAGCATCGCGACGGCCGCCTCCGGGATCATCGGCAGGTAGATCGCCACCCGGTCACCCGCGGTCACGCCGAGGTCGGTGAGCGCGTTGGCCGCCTGGCAGACCGAGCGGTGCAGATCCGCGTACGTGATCGTGCGCGTGTCGCCCGGCTCGCCCTCCCAGTGGATCGCCACCTTGCTGCCCCGCCCCGCCTCGACGTGGCGGTCGAGGCAGTTGTACGCCACGTTGAGCTTGCCGCCCACGAACCACTTCGCGAACGGCGGGTTGGACCAGTCCAGCACGCTCTCCCAGGGCGTGGCCCAGCTCAGCCGGCGTGCCTGCGCCTCCCAGAAGCCGAGCCGATCCGCGGCCGCCTCGTCGTATGCGGCCGCGGTGACGTTGGCACTCGCGGCGAGCGCGTCCGGCGGCGGAAACTGGCGGTTCTCCTGCAGCAGGTTTTCCAAGGTCTCGCTCATGGCCGTCCTCGCTTCGCTGCGGGCGCGCTCTGCCTAATGATTCGCTCCCTCATAAGTTGGCGCCTCCTGCGGGTGTGACGTCAGTCTCGGTATTCCGTTGTGAGGTTAATCCGGGCGCGATCCGACCACCGCCGCACGGGTTGGATCCATCGCCGAGCGCGGCGATCGTTGCGGCGGCCGGGAGCGCCTGCGCATATCTTGCCGTTTCGGGCCTGTTACGAACAGTCCTGAGCAGGTGCGGGTGCATTCCGCGCACTCCCGGTCACGCCGGTTACCGTTGGCGACCGTGACTGATCCGCTCGCTCCCCTTCTCGAACTCGCCGGTGTGCGCGAGGCGGTGACCTCCGCGCGCGACCGGGCCGACGCCGCCATGCGGCACCGCGCGCTGCGCCGCCAGGGCGGGCAGGTCGCGGCCGAGGTCAGCCTCCGGTCCGCGGTGGCCAGCGCTGCCCTTGAGGGGTACGCGTACGAGCGCGAGGCGGTCCGCGCGGGCACGGTCACCGACCCCGTGGTGCAGGGCGCGCTGCGCGTCGCCGGTGCTCTCGGCGGCCTCGCCGAGCGGTGGCCGGGCGCGCCGCGGCAGGTGCTGGCCCGGCTGCACGTGCTGGCCGCGCGCGACGTGGTGGACGAGGCCTCGCTGGGCCGCCCGAACGCGCCCGGCCCCCGCCTGGACGCGCTCATGGAGCTGGTCGCCGGCGGCAGCCAGGTGCCGCCGCTGGTGCTCGCCGCCGTCGTACACGCCGAGCTGCTCGCCCTCCGCCCCTTCGCCGGCCCGTCCGGCGTGGTGGCCCGGGCGGCCGCACGGCTCATGCTGATCGCGAGCGGCTTCGACCCGCGCGGGCTGCTCGCCGTCGACGCCGGGCACCTGGCCCGCGAGCCGGAGTACGTGGGCGCGGCCAACGCCTTCGCCACCGGCACGCCCGACGGCCTGCGCTCCTGGCTGCGGCACTACGCCCAGGCGGTCGAGGTCGCGGCGGTGGAGCTCGAAGACGCGGCGTCGACTACCGCCTCCTGAGCCGTCGCGCCACCTCCGCGGGCGGCGCGTCCCCCGAGGTGCTCTCCGGGTCGCCCTTGGCCAGGTCGGTCGCGGCGATGTCCTCGTACACCTCGGAAAATGCCTCGAAAAGCGCGGCGGTCAGTCCGGCCGCGCGCTGCGCGGACGCGATCTCCCGCATCTCCTCGGCGAACCGGCCGGCCTTCGTCGCGGCCAGGGCCACCGCGCCCGGATCGGCCGCATCACCAAGATCCTTCAAAACCGCATCGAGTACGCCGTAGTGGCTAGCCGTCCGCATCGCCTGGGCGACGACCGCTGTCACTCCCTTGTAGACACTCGCGGTGCACATCTTCACCGCGCTGGCCTGGCCGGCCGGGCCGGGCAGGACGACCGGCCGGACGTCCCGCCACGGCAGGGCGGCGATCTCGCCGGCCCGCGGCCCGGAGAGGTAGACGCGGGCGCCGGGGCGGGTAGTCGGCGGCGGCCCGGAGATCGACCCGTCCACGAAGTCGAGGCCGGCGCCGGCGAGCGTGGCCTCGATCGCCGCCACGGTGGTGGGCGCGACGGCGTTGAGGTCGGCGACGAGCGGACTGGCCCCGGTACGACTCGCGGCCGCCGCCACCTGCCGGGCCGCAGCCGTGGCCGCACCGGGCGGCGTGACGACCAGGACGACCCCGGCCGCGCCGAGCACGTCGTCGAGGGTGTGCAGCACTTCCAGGCCGGCGGCCTCGGCGAGCCGTCCGCTCCGCGCCGAACGGCCGGCGAGCGTGGTCACCACCCGCGCGCCGCCGTCACGCAACGCGCCACCCAGAGCGGCCCCCATGAAGCCCGGACTCACGATCCCGATCACCATGAGCGGAGGCTAGCCTTGGCGGGTGAGTTTTCGATGGCTGCGGCCCTACGCCCCAGGTCGGGGCCGCCGTCTGATCATGGTGTGGGAGCTCGCCGCGCTGGCGATCTTCGGCTGGACCACGGTCGAGCTCTTCGAGCTCGGCGGCCTGCCGGTCGTCGCGCTCGGCCTCGGGCTCGCCGCCCTGTGGGTGCTGGGCTGCTGGCGGATCGCCCGGATGGGCGTCTACGTCAGTGAGTACGGCATGCGGGTCCGCGGGCTGCTCCGCTCCCGCACGATGGCCTGGCGTGAGGTCGAGCACATCCGCCTCCACCAGGCCGCACACCGCCTCGGGCGGCTGGAGATCCCGAGCGGCATGACGGTGTTGATCGAGCGGACCGACGGGGCCGACGTGCCGACGTCGCTGTGGGCGCAGGGCGTCGACTTCCACAACCAGCCGGGCGCATTCCGCGAGGTGTACCACTACCTGCGCGAGCGCCACGCGGCCGCGCTACGCCCGGCGCCGGCCTAGGCCCTTCCGCGCGGAATCGATCCTCTGGGACGTGGGCCGGCGCCTCCCGCGGCATCCCGGCGCGCAAGCCCGTCCGACGCCAGACACGTGGACGGCGCCTCAGGAAGAGGCGCCGTCACCACACGTCCATCCGGGTTACCAAGCGTGCACCTCAAAAGTCGTTGTCAGCGGTCCTCAACGGTGCCGCCGCAACGCGCCTGCCGCGGCTGGTCGCGCGTGGGTGCCCGGTGGCCGTGCACGGAGCCCGCGAGGCGGGGTCCGCACCCCTTGTTCTACGCCGCTCCGCTCTTGATCGCTAGGGTTCCGCAGGATTGTGTGACGCTGGGTGACTAGAGAGCTTCCGGAGCCGGGGTGATTGCCTGTGATCGAAGCTCCCCTCAAGTAGCTAGAACGACTTGAGGGGAGCTTCGATCACAGACGTGGCGTGGGCGGGGGTGCGGCTCAGCCGCTTTCGGTGCTGGTGGTGCGGGTGCGGCGATGCCGGCCGTACCACGCGATGCCGATCGCGACCCCCACACCCACACCGATCGCGGCCGCGGCCACGGGCACCGCCGGGCGCTCGCGCAGGCGCCGGCCCAGCGGGATCGGATGGCGAAACTCCAGCACCGGCCAGGCGTTTTCGGTGGCGAGGCGGCGCAGCATGCGGTCCGGGTTGACCGCCGTGGGGTGGCCGACCACCTCCAGCAGCGGGGCGTCGCTGACCGAGTCGGAGTAGGCATACGACTCGTCCAGGTCGTAGCCGCGCTCCTCGGCCATCTCGATCACCGCGGCGGCCTTGCTCGGGCCGGCGGCGTAGAACTCGACCTGGCCGTTGTACCGCCCGTCTTCGATCGTCATCCGCGTGGCGATCACGTCGGCGATCCCCAGCAACTCGCCGATCGGCCGCACGATCTCCTCGCCCGACGCGGAGACCAGCACGATGTCGCGCCCGGCCGCCTGGTGCTCCTCGATCAGGGCGGCTGCCTCCGCGTACACGTACGGGTTGATCAGCTCGTGCAACGTCTCGGTGACGATCTGCCGGACCTGGTCGACCTGCCACCCCTTGCAGAGCTCGGCCAGGTAGTCACGGGTGCGCGCCATGCTCTGCTCGTCGGTGCCGCCCAGCCGAAACATCAGCTGCGCATAGGCCGACTTCACCACGTCGCGCCGCGTGATCAGCCCATCCCGGTAGAAAGGCCGGCCGAACGCCAAAGCGCTCGACTTAGCGATCACCGTCTTGTCCAGGTCAAAAAAGGCGGCACTCCGGCCCACGACGCGCCAGTCTAGCCGGATGGCGTAAGGTCAGCGGGTGCCCGGGGTGACGGCCGTCGCGCTGCCGACCTGCGGCTCTGAGCCGCCGATCAGCGACACGGCGACCCGGATCACCGTATTGAGTCGGCGTGTCGCGATAGTTGCGGCAAACGCCACTCGACGCGCGCCGGTCCACTCAGGCATGCTTGTTTACGACACGGTTTCACGTCCCTACGCGACGTGTCCGTGAAGGCTCTCGGCGGTTGCACCCCCCGTGACCGCTGAGTGGGTTTCGGCTCGACCCCCCCGGAGCCGGACCCCAGACGACCCCCGCCTCCCCCCGGCGGGGGTCGTCCTCGTTGTGAAAGCGTTTGACTCCCTGGTCAGAGCCTTGATCCGTCCGCTGTGGATCTTCCCCGAGCCGGAAAGTCAGCAGATCGTCAGCGAGGGCTTCCCGGACGCGCTTGGCGTAGTCAGCCGGGGTGTGCGTGTAGCGGTTGAGGGTGGTCGACGCCTGCTCGTGTCCCATGACCGCTTGGACCACGTTGACCGGGACGCCGTCCGTGATCAGCCAGGTCGCGTACGAGTGGCGCAGGTCGTGGAAGCGGAGCCCGCCCACGGCCTTGCTGGCTACATGGGCGACCGCGTCGCGATATGTGGTGAACTCGGCGGACCACTCGAATCCGTCCTGATCGGGCCAGGTCGCCCGGTACTTGTGCGGTCCCATCTGCGCCACGTCGCCGAGCAGGCCGGCCCGGACCAGCGAGGGCAACCAGACCCGCCGGCGGAAGTTGGACCGGCGCATCGGGTGGCCCGTCCGATCGGCGAAGACGAGCGCGTGGTCTCGCTTGCGTTTGCCCAGCTCCTCGGCGAGGAAGCCGGGGATGGGCACTGCTCGGACGCCCGCGCGGCTCTTCGGGTACGGCCGGATCGCGATGCCGCCGTGCGTTTCCACCGCGACCTGAGCGACCTTGATGACGCCTCGCTCCAGGTCGACCGCGGACCAGGGGAGGCCGGCGCATTCGCCCCAGCGCAGCCCGGCGCCAGCAGCTGCGCAGACGATGGCCCGATGTGCTGGCGGGACTGCCGGAAGGAGCTTGCCGAAAAACGCCTCTCGCGTGATCGTGGCCGGCTTGACGTCGCCGGCCCGGTCCCGAGGCACCTTGACACCCTCCGCCGGGTTGACGGCGATCAGGCGCGCCTGCACTGCTGTCTTGAGGATCATCAGCATCAGCCCGTGGCACTTGGCGACGGTGGCCGGCGCCAGGTCGCGGCCGAGCGTGCTCACCCACTCCTGCACGGCCATGAACTCGATCTTGGACAGTGGCCAGTCCGTCCAGCGAGGTAGGACGTGCGTTCGCATGAGCGAGAGCGTCCGCTCCGCCGTGCGCGCCTCGACGGTGCGGCTGGCCAGCCAGCGGGCCGCGAACTCCCCGAACCGCATCTTGCCCGCGTGCGGGTCGACGTAGGTGCCCCGGTTGACCGCGCTCTCGACGTCGGCCAGGTAGACGGTGGCCTCCTTCTTCGTGCGGAAGGTCTTCGCCTTCTGCTTTCCGGTCGCGTCCCGCCAGTTCGCCCGGTACGTGCCGGCCGGGGTCTTGTTGACGAAGCCCATGCCTGATCACCAGCCCTATCGCGAGTGTTCGGTGCCGGTCGCCTGCCTCGCGGGGTCGGTCGCTCCGTCCAGCCAGGCATGGAAGCGGACGCGGGGGATCACCCACCGCCGACCGAGCCGCTCGGCCGGGATGTCGCCGGAGCGGACCAGGGCGTACGCCGTGCTGACCGAAATGGACAGCAGGCGCGCGGCCTCGTGGACGGTGTAAACGGCGCGGGTCTGGGTTTCTTCGCCGCGCGCTTGCCGGGGGATGAGAGGGAAGACGTTGGTCATTCGGTCCTTTCTCTGCCGGGTCATGCGTTCTGCTCCGCTCGCTCGTGGCTTGCCGTCGCAGGGGTTGCTTCTCTGGTTGCCGAAAGGCGTTGCTTGGCTCTGTGCAGGTCCGCGCGCCACCGGATGCGGGCGGAGACGGCGCGCAGGATCCGGTGTTCGAGTGGTGGGAGGTCGGGGTCGTCTGGCCTTGCCAGCTCGAAGCTGTACCGGTCGTCTGCCGGCTGTTCTTCGGTGTCGGTGAGGCCGCCGCCGAGGATGGTCCGGATCCAGGCGCGGTTGTCCGTCCGGTGGTCGGCGAGGGTCTTGCCGGACCACTGCCGGGAGATGAGGACACGCCGGCCGGTGAAGCCGAGGGTGTTGCGTTGGTGGACTTTGCCGGAGCAGCGTCCGGGTGTCAGGCCGGGCTTGACGCCGTCTGGCTGGATTGCGTAGAGCAGCCAGTTGGCGCAGGTCGGTGAGCAGGGCAGGGTGGCGAGTTCGGCGTGGAGTCGGTCGAAGTGCGCCCGCTGCGGATCGGACTGTGGCGCCGCGTGTTCGGTCAGATCCTTTGTGACGTACTTGGTGACGTAGCGGATGGCGCGCTCGGTGTCTTTGTCGCCGGCTTCGATGCCGCGTGCGTCGATCCGGCCGAGCCGGGCCACGTAGGCCGGTTCCGCGTCGGCCTCTTCCAGGTCGTCCAGCGCCTCGCCCCAGCTGCGCAGCGGTTGCTTGGTGCGTGGGTCGACGTAGGCGCCTTGCTCGGTGTCCCAGACGGGCGGGCGGTCCACTGTGTACTTGGGTTGGTCGAAGGTGGGCCACCAGACTTGGTGGTAGGTGGCTGCGGCGACCTGTTTGAGCAGTCTTCTCGGTAGCGTGCCGCGGATGGCGAAGTGTGCGTGTGGGGCCAGCCGGCGTTGGATTGCCATTGGCCTGCACGGCACGACGCTCTACAACTCGATCTACCGCTTCGATGACGAGATGTTTGTCAATACGCATGTGTACGGATACCCTGCTGCCCATGCACCGACGCTCCACCTTCGCCGCCTGACGGGCGGCGATCTATTCGACCAGTACGCCGACAGCTTCGATCGCGTCTGGTCCACAGCCAAGCCGTTGTGGCAGCTAGCTGAGGATGGCACTGATCGTGGCTAGGACCGAATACTTTCATGACCCAGACGCGCCTACGCCAAACCGAATCGTCGTCGCAGTCACCGCGTTCGTGCTCGATCAGCATGGTCGAGTGCTGCTGATCCGGCGCAGCGACAACGGCCTTTGGGCGTTGCCCGGCGGTGCCCAGGACGTCGGTGAGTATGTCGCCGAGACCGTGGTCCGCGAGACGCACGAGGAGACCGGAATCACTGTTGAAGTGGCGGGCATCGTCGGCATCTACTCCGATCCAAATCACATCATTGCCTACGACGATGGCGAAGTCCGTCAGCAATTCTCGATCTGCTTCCGTGCCCGCTACCTGTCAGGCGAGACCACGCCAAGCAGTGAATCGACCCATGTCGCCTGGATAGCGGCGCCCGAGCTTGATGCGCTCGACATTCACGCGTCCATGCGGCTGCGCATCGACCACGGATACGCCAATCTTGACGAGCCCTACATCGGGTGATCGGGTCCAACGTCAGCAAGCCGCTTTCTCGTCCGCTGCACCGCAGCAACAATCTGTGGCTCCGCCCGGTCGATAAACCGTGTCACGATCGTGTTTGGCCCGTAGCGAGCCCTGATCTCATTCAAACGATCGAGCACGTCCAAGTCCTGCCCATCCGGTCCGGTCGTCGCATCGCAGTACCACAACGCATCCGCAGTTGCGGACTCCTCGCGCTCGAACTCAGTCGTCAGGTCCTCCGCTAACCCACGTTCGTCCGCCTCCAGCAAGGCACACGTGTGGTGAGCCACCAGACGAGCAACTCGATCGTCAAACCCTTGCGACCGTAACCACCGGCCACCGTCCAGCGGATGAAACCCGGTGTCAGCAAGCGGTGGTGCGTAGCCGATGTCGTGCAGCCACGCTGCAGCCACCAATACACTCTGGTCGGACCCTTCAAGGACGGCAGACACTTGCGCCGCCTTCGTCCCGACGGCTTGCACGTGGCTCCACCGCCGGGGCAGTTGCTCCGCCAGCAGCGCGGCGGCCAGCGCTCTCGCCTCCGTTACCAGGTCCACGTCGCCAGCGTACGGACAGGTTGGGATCTTGCCACCCCGGACAGGAGCTGCGGCACCAAAGCCTGGTCCGATCAGCCCAAAGGCAAGCGCCTGTCGCAGAAGTTGTCCCAGTTGCAGGGTGTCGCCGACGCCTTCGACGGCGAGGAGCAGGACCACGCGAGACGCGACTCCTCGATCTGGCATAGCAGTTCACCGCGACCCAGCTCAGTTAACTGGGCGAAGCCGACCTGGCCCGGATCGCAGCGGACCGTGGGCTTGCCGCCGTACGCCCAACGGGCGATCTGGCTCGCCGGCTTGGCCCGCCGCGTCAGGATGCTTCGCTGAATGGACTCACTACGCTGCCGCCTGTGACGGCAGCCTCAGAAGCACGCCCGCCGATGGCCACTCCCCGGGTCGCCGCAGGCGCCCTCTTCTCCGACCAGCAAGGACGCGCCCTGCTCGTCCGCCCCACGTACAAGGAGTACTGGGACCTCCCAGGCGGCTACGTCGAACCCGGCGAGTCGCCACGAGCCGCATGTCTCCGGGAGATCACCGAAGAGACCGGCCTGATGGTGCCCGTCGCCGGCCTCTTGGTCGTGGACTGGGCGCCCGCCGAATACGAAGGCGACAAGCTGCTCTTCATCTTCGAGCCGGCGAACTCGGCGAGGACGCCCAAGCGGCGATCACCTTCCCAGACGGCGAACTGTCCGAATGGCGATTCGTCACGGGCGACGACCTCGACCAGTACACGATCGCCAGGCTCGGCCGGCGCATCCGCACAGCCATCGACGCCAGGAGCCGCGGGCAAGCGGTCTACGCCGAACACGGCACCGAGCCGACCGAGTAGACGTCAACTCCGCGGTACGAGCCGGTCAAGCCACGTGACGATCCACTGCGGGTCGAACCGTGCCGCGACGTCATCGCCGGAGCCTGACGGCGTCGGTGCCAGGGCGAGCCCGCCAGTCTGTACGTCAACAGGGACAGCCCCGGCATCGCGGAGGACGTTCAGGTTTCCCACCCAGGCCGGATGTCCCCACAACCGGATGCTCACCGTCGGCACCGTGATGAGTGGCAGCCCGGTAGCTGCGCCTCACAGATCGTGGCCGATGCGTAAGTGTCGGCGATGCCTGTTGCCGCCTTGTTGACCGTGTTGAACGTCGCTGGGCATACGACCAACGCGACCGGCGATGGACCCTCCTTGGGAGTTCTCGGTGACCGAAAGTCGGAGACTGGCGCCGCTCTCGTCAGGTGGGCCACTGCATCGTGGTCAACCCATTCCAACGCCGATGGGGTACAGATGACCCTTGGTCGCCAGCCTGCGCCCTGAAGCGCCGACACAAGGAACGGCAGCCGCCCCGTAAGAGGCGCGCCGCACACGATCAAGTTGATGGGCGATCTGTTCACGGGTCGTGAGTCAACCACGACGGACAAACCACAGCGGAGGTCGCGGTAAGAACTCCGTACGGATTGAAGGCGACCCGCTCCGCGAGCCGCTCGCGCCGCCGGACCAGGGGCCGGGCCTGCCGGCCCGCCGTTCGGCGCCTCCCGCTTCGCTCCGGCGCCGGCGGTTCCAGCCCTTCGGCGGCGCGACAGCCCACAATGGAGAGAAGCCCCGGGCCGCCTTAAATATGGGCAGCACACGGGGGCAGAAGAACAAGGAGGACCGGCCTACGGCCGGACTCACAACAAGAGAAAGCCTCCGGCGGGAGCACTCTGGCTCCAGGATGGTGGAAGATCCATCCCCGTCCGCCATCGACCCAGGCAGAGCTCCCCGGTAGGTGGGTCGACGGCAGACGGGATGGATCGGGCGTCCTATTTGGGTTCGCTTCGGCCAGCAGGCTAGGCGCTCATACGCTCAACGATTTCGATAACCTTGGTGGCGCCAAAGATGCGACCGTAGCTCCGGCCGGTCATTTCCTTTAGTACGTCGATCTCAACGAGATGTTTAACCATTCTGGCCGCGTTCATGGTCGTAACGTCATACCGGGCGGCGACAGCGGCGACCGTAACGATCGGCCACTCAATGAGATCCTCCACCAAGCGATGAATCGCCCCCGACCAACGACGATCATTGACTTCCGTGCGCGCATCTCGCAACCAGTCCAGCAACAGGCCCGTATTAGAAATTAGCGAGCCGGACTGTTCCTGTACCGCACGACAAAAGAACTGCACCCATGGATTCCAATCACCGGTACAGCTAACCTGCAATAAATGATTCTGATAGTCGCTACGTCGCCTGAGAAACCATGGCGAGACAGTGAGTGCAGGGTGATTTAGCACACCATCTCGTAGAAGCTGAAGCACGACAACCAGCCGGCCGATGCGACCGTTCCCATCCCCGAAGGGATGAATGGTCTCAAACTGGTAGTGGGTTACTGCTGCACGCAAGACAGGGGAAAGGTTAGCCAGTGGATTTTGCACCCACCGTTCCCATTCGTCCAGCGCCGCCTTCAAGCGATCGTCAGGAGGTACCGGAACAAAGCGAGCCTCTTGTATGGGGCGATCACTCGCGCCAATCCAAACCTGGTCCTGCCGGAGACGTCCCAGATCCCGTGGCGGCTTGTCCGCATCTTTCAAAAGCTCCATTTGTAGTTCGCACAGAAATCCACGACTGATTGGCCTGCTCTTAACCAGGTCAAACGCCATTAGGGCAACACGCTCATAGGCGCGGATTTCCGTTATCTCTGGCGACAAGAACTGCGTACCGTCCAATTGAGCCTCTAGAAGGTCACGCAAGGCGCCATGCGTGCCCTCAAGGGCTGAAGTGTCCAGCGCCTCTCTCCAGAGGGCGGGACGTATGAGGAGCCGCGGATCTGGTAGCTGGGTACACGCAAAGTCGAGCTTCCCTAGTGCCGTCGAGGCTTCAGCCACGGCGGTCCATGTTTGGGAAGACAGGTTCACGTCCGACGGCAGCGGGAACGGATTGAATGCAAAGTACTCGAACTCGCCGAAACGGGCATCATTGCCGCTAATGGGCACGAGGTGCCCAAGCGGGCTGCTGCCAAGGGCCTCAAGATCCACGGATTGAAAGTCTACCGCACCAAGGCGTTACATCTGGCACGTCGTTTAAACGCCCCACGTGCAATTGAGTGTCGCGAACCAACGTCCAAACGCTCGGGACGTTCTAACAGGGACGGGCAGCGTTGAGGATCAGCCAGCAACATCCGTCCTGAGCAGCCAATACTGGCCACCCTCACGGTAGCAGTCAAAGCAGTGCACGAGAGCTACCAACACGCGAGGGACAGCGGACCGCGGAGACCTGGAGAGGTGCCCCCTCGCCTCCGTCGCCTTGACGCACCTCGCACACATGTTCGATGATCGCGATCGTGAGGCTACCGAAGCTCCTGGTCAACGCAAGGTTGATCAACCCCGAAAGGTTTCCCGGAATACCCGGCATCCTCGTGCTCGTGCAACTCCACCATGACCGAGATCGCGGCTGGTGGGAAGTGGCCGCTCGCAAGACGTACGGAGAGCGCCGGGAGACCCAGGGGCGGTACGAGAGCGAGGAAGAGGCTGACGCTGCCCTCGGCCGTGCCTATGCCCTGTTCGACGCCGACGGGACGTGGGACATCCAGGACTTTCGAGCGAAGGCGTAGAGGGATCCTCGACGGCCGCCCAGATCGAGAGCGTGGCCCGTGCCGAATACATGCCCAAGACCGCAGGGTCCTCTCCGGACGGCGGCACCGTTGCACAGGTCAGCGCGCCTAGATACCCATGTTGAGCGTCCAGCCCTCCGGAGGCGGGACCCATTGCCACCAGCGGCGGCAGGCTCGCGCTGCCGATTCCGTCTCTTCTACATCAAGGCGCCACGCAAGCGCGGCGCACCGTAGGCGCCCGCGGATCGCCCTGCGGGCGGGCCTCTTCGACGCCCTGGTCTCCGACCGCCTCGACCGGCGCGGACCTGGTCTTGCGCGGGCCGTGACGATCGGGATCTCGATCCTTCTGCTGGTCGGCGTGGCACTTCTCGCCGTGTTCGGCGTATGGCTGGTGGTGCACGATTTCCCATCACTCACGATTCCGTTCGGGCTGGCCGCGCTGGGCCTGGCGGCCACGCTGCGTCCCCGCTTCGGGCGCCTCGACGCCTCGGCCGAGACGCTCGACCGGGAGCGGGCGCCGGCGTTGTTCGAGCTGGTGGACGAGGTGGCGGCCGCCGTCGGGACGGCGCCGCCGGACGTGGTCGCGGTGGATAACAACTTCAACGCATACGCCACTTCCGTGGGTTTACGCCGAATCCGCGTGCTCTGCCTTGGCCTGCCGCTGTGGGGCGCCTTGCCGCCGCAGGAGCGGGTGGCGCTTCTCGGCCATGAGCTGGGCCATTTCGTAAACGGCGACGTCCGGCGGACGCTGCTCACCCAGCCGGCCTTCACGATGCTCGGCACCACCGCTGACCTGGTACGTCCCGTGGAGACCGGGCACTCCGGAGTGGAATCGCTCGGCGCGATGCTGGCGGAGATCGTTCAGCGCATGCTGGCGCGGCTCCTCTTCGGTGCCCATGTGCTGCTCGTGTGGCTTGGGCAGCGCGACTCGCAACGCGCCGAGTATCTCGCTGACGAACTCGCCGCGAAAGCGGGCGGCTCGGCGGCCGCTGCGGGGACGTTCGACGTGCTTCTCCTGTGCGAAGCCGTGGAAATGGTCGTGCGGCGGGAGGCCCGCGCGGGGCACGGGCCCGACCGGTGGCGGATCGCCGCGGACGAGGCGCGGGCGTCGGCCGCCGCCAGCCTGCCGGCTCTGCGGCAGCTCTCCATCCGGGACCGGGCGTCGCTCTTCGCGTCGCATCCGCCGCAGGGCTTGCGCCACAGGATGATCCGGGAACGCGAGTGGCACCACCCCGCGGTGGCCCTCACGGAGGCCCGGCTGAAACGGATCGATGCCGAGCTGGCCAGGCATTATGCGCGGATCGCACGGGACATCAGCTGGGGCGGCTGAGCCATGGTCTAGCAGATCGACTTGTCTTTCGGGCGTTATCCACAGGGCATCTGGTTATCCACAGATCGATCTTGGTGGTATTGGCCCGGCGCGCTCCCGGCGGCACGGTATCTGGCAATCCCGCAACCGCCGTAGGAGCAGCGAATGCCATTGCAGTCCTTGCCCTCCGCTCGCCGCCTGCCTCTGCTGGTCACCGCCGACAACGACCTGCTCGAAGACCTCCTCCGCCTGGCCGCCGCCGGCGGCTGCGAGCTTGAGATCGCGCCGGATCCCGCCGCCGCGCGACCGAGATATCCGGGCGCGCCGATGGTCCTCGTCGGCATGGACCAGGCCCAGGCCGCGGTGCGTGCGGCCTTGCCGCGCCGCCCACGCGTCGTCTTGGTTGGCAGACCATCTGGGTACGCGGATGACCCGTGGCAGGTCGCCGAAGCGCTGGGTGCCGAGCATGTCGCGATGCTGCCGGCGGCCGAGGGATGGCTGGTGGAGCGGTTCGCCGAGCGGTTGCCGAGCCTCGGGCACGGCCGCGTTCTGGGCGTCGTCGGCGGGAGGGGCGGTGCCGGGGCGAGCGTGTTGGCCAGTGGCCTGGCCGTGACGGCCAAGCGGGCCGGCCTCCGCACGCTCCTGGTCGACGCGGATCCGCTCGGCGGTGGCCTGGACCTGGTGCTCGGCTGGGAAGACCTCGACGGGTTGCGATGGCCAGCGCTCAGCCAGGCGGATGGGCGGATAGACGCGACTGCGCTGGTGGGGGCGCTGCCACACCGCGGTGGCCTGGTGGTGCTCTCGTGGGACCGAGGCGAGATGGTGGGCCTGCCGCCCGAGGCGATGGCGGCGACCATGGACGCCGGGCGGCGTGCGTGTGATCTGGTGGTGGTCGACCTGCCCCGACAGTTCGACGACGCGGCGGTGGTGGCGCTGCAAGCGTCCGACCGGGTCTTTCTGGTGGTGCCGGCCGAGATTCGGGCCGCCGCGGCCGCCGCCCGGATCGCCGCGCTCACCCGCCTGCACTGCGCCGACGTGGCGCTGATCGTGCGCGGCCCCACGCCTGGCCGGCTGCGGGCCCGCGACATCGCCGACTCGCTGCACATGCCGCTGGCCGGCACGCTGCGCCCGGAGCCGGCGCTGTCTCGCAGCCTCGAGCACGGTGTGGCACCCACGTCAAAGGGGCGCGGTCCACTCGCGGCGCTCTGCCAGCGCCTTGTCGCCGAGCTGACCGGCACGTCGGTGGAGGCAGCGGCATGAGCGGGCAGATCGACCTGGCGAGCCGGGTGCGCCGCCGCTTCGCGGTCGAGGGCGTGGAGGCGACTCCTTCGGCGGTGGTTTCAGCGGTGCGCAGCGAGCCTGCCGGTGCGGTCCTCGGTGACAGCGCCGTGCTCCGTCTCGCCAGCCAGGTGCACAGCGACCTGGTCGGGGCGGGACCGCTTACGCCCTACCTGACCGATCCGGCGGTCACCGACGTGCTGGTCAACGGGCGCGACGTGTGGGTCGACCGGGGCAGCGGGCTGCAGCGGGTGTCCACAGTGCTCGGCGGAGTCGACGAGGTGCGCCGGCTCGCCCAGCGGCTGGCGGCGGGATGCGGGCGGCGACTCGACGACGCCAGCCCGTACGTCGACGCGCGCCTGCCCGACGGCACCCGCCTGCACGCCGTGCTGCCACCGGTGGCCACCGAGGGGCCGTACCTTTCGCTCCGCACCTTCCGGCAGCGCCCCTTCACCCTGCACGAGCTGATCGAGCAGGGCACCGTGCCCGAGCCGATCGCCACGCTCCTCGCCGCGATCGTGGGCGCTCGCCTGGCATACCTGGTGACCGGCGGGACGGGCTCGGGAAAGACGACGCTGCTCAATACGCTGCTCGGCCTGGTGCCGCCGACCGAGCGGATCGTGCTGGTCGAAGACGCCGCCGAACTGCGCCCGGTGCACCCGCACGTGGTCGGCCTCCAGGCACGTACGTCCAATGTGGAGGGCGCGGGCACGGTGACCCTCAGCGACCTCGTGCGCCAGGCGCTCCGCATGCGCCCTGACCGGCTGGTGGTGGGCGAGTGCCGGGGTGCGGAAGTGGTGGATCTGCTCGCCGCGCTCAACACCGGTCACGAGGGCGGGGCTGGCACGCTCCACGCCAACTCACCAGCCGACGTCCCCGCCCGGCTGGAAGCGTTGGGGCTGCTGGGTGGCCTGCCCCGCGCCGCTCTCCACGCCCAGGCGGCCGCCGCGCTGCAGGCCGTGCTGCACGTACGGCGTACGCGTAGCGGGCGCATCCTCGACTCGATCTGCGTGCTGTTGCCGTCCGGCAGCGAGCGGCTCGTCACCGTGCTTCCGGCGTGGCGCCGGGGGCACGGGCCGGGGCCGGCGGCGCAGGCACTGGCCAGGATGTTCCTCGACCGCTCGGTGCTGGTTCCACCAGTCCTCTCGACCCCGGCCGGCCGGCCGTGACCGCGCACTGGCTGATCACTTCCGGCTGCCTGATCGCCGCGGCCGTCGTGCTCGGCTGGCCGCGGCGTAGCCGCCAGACCCGGCTGCTGGCCGGGCAGCGCTCGGCACCCCGCAGCCTGCGGGAGCACGTCGAGTCGCTCTCCAGCGGGCGGGCGATGGTCCTGGCCGTGGCGCTCGCCGCCCTGACCGGCACCCTGCTCGCCGGCCCGGTCGCCGGTGTGGTCGCCGGCGGCTACGGGGTCATCGGGGTGCGCGTGGTGCTGCGCCGGCGCTCCGCTCGGGCCGCGGCGGCGCTGCGGACCCGTTCGCTGGATGCGCTGTGCGGGTTGGCGGCGGACCTCCGAGCCGGTCTCGCCACCGGCGGTGCGCCGTCCTCTGCCAGCTCAGTCCACCCGTTGGCCGCTCCCGCCGCGATCGAAGACCGCCGGATGGCTCAGCTCGCCGAGGCGGCCTGGCGCCTGGCGGAGCGCACCGGCGCCCCCATCGCCGACCTGGTCGAGCGGATCGAGGCCGACGCCAGGGCAATGGACCGCGCCAGCGCCTCCGCGGCGGCGCAGGCGGCCGGTGCGCGGGCAACCGCCTGGCTGCTCGCCGCCTTGCCGGTGGGCGGGATCGCGCTGGGATACAGCATCGGCGCCGATCCGCTGGCGGTACTACTGCACACCCCGATCGGCGCCGCCTGCGCGGTCGGCGCTATCGCGCTCCAGGCGGTCGGACTGGCCTGGGCCGACCGTCTGGCCGCTGCTGGCACCACCGGGGCGAAGGCGGCGGCACCAGCGGCCACGACCACACCGGCTCCACTCTGGACGGCTGACGCCAGGCCGGCCTGGCCACGAAGCACCGACGCTCGGCCCGCGCCCCGCCCCCGCCCGCGTACGGCGGCAGTCGTCGCCGGCCGGCCCAGCGCGGGGAGCGAGGCATGACGCCAGCGGAAGCATTGCTCATCGCGAGCCTGCTGGCGGCCGCGGTCGTAGTTGGGGTACGCGGCCGTCCAGCCCGCCGGCGCCTGGCCACCCTCACCACCCGGCGCCGGTGGCGGCCAGACCCGCTCCGGCTCGCGGCGGGTCTCGGCGGTTTCGCGGTAACCCTCTTCGTAGGCGGCCTGCTGGGGCTGGTGGCCGGCGTGGCGGTGGCGGTCGCTCTCGACCGGTTCCTGCACCGATTGGAGCCGGCCGAGGCGCGGGCACGGCGGCTGCGCGAGGTCGCCGACCTGCCGCTCGCCGCCGACCTGATGGCCGCCGGCCTGCGCGCGGGCGCGCCGGTCGACCATGCCGCCGCCGAGGTGGCCGAGGCGATCGGCGGCCCGCTCGGTGAGCGCCTCACGCGCGTCGCCCGATCCATCCGCCTGGGCGCCGAGCCAGCGGAGGCGTGGGGCCACATCGCGACCGTGGCCGGCGCGGGTCGGATGGCGCAGGCGGCGGTCAGGTCGAGCGCCAGCGGTTCCGCCCTGGCCGGCGCCCTGACCCGGCTCGCCGACGACCTACGCGCCGACCGCGCGGTGGCCAACGAAGCCGCAGCCCGCCGCGCGGGCGTGCTCATAGTGCTGCCGCTGGGCCTCTGCTTCCTGCCGGCGTTCATCCTCGCCGGCCTGATACCGGTGCTGATCGCCGTGCTCCGCGACGTGCTATGAGCCCGGGCCACGCGAGAGGACGTGCTATGAGCCGGGCCACGCGAGAGCCGGCCCGGCAGGCGAGAGCCCGCCAACCCGGGCGAGGGGCGAGCCGGTTAGGCGCGAGCGCTCACCGGGGTCCGCAAAGTGCGAGCCGGAATCGGCGTCGCTGTCCGGCTCACCGGAGCCGGCAGACGGTGAGCCCGCCCAGCGCCAGGCAGGTCCGAGCACGCCGGCACCGCAGGCCAGAGCTGGGCAGGTGCGAGAAAGGCTTCGCCCGCCAACCGGCGGGTGTGGGGGATTCGACGAAGAGAGGGGATTCGTGTGCGCAAGCTGATCGCTCGGCTGTGGGAAGCCGGGTCAGGGGGGATCACGATGCGGAGGCGCCGCCTCGCGGGCGACGCCGGGATGAACACGGCTGAGTACGCAGTCGGGACCATGGCCGCCGTCGCCTTCGCTGGCGTGCTGTTGAAGGTGGTAACCAGCGGCAGCATCGTACGAGCGCTCACCGGCATCATCGAGGGAGCGCTGAAGTGAGCCGGGGCCGGCGGCCCGGCGCTGACCAGCGGTCTGGCCGCGATCGGAGAGCAGGCCGCGACCGGGGGTCGTTCACCGCTGAGTTGGCGGCCGGGCTGCCGGCCCTGATGCTGTTGCTGTTCGTCGGGCTGACCGCGGTCAACGCGGTGACCACGAAGGCCCAGTGCGTTGACGCCGCCCGCGAGGCCGCGTTGGCCGCCGCCCGCGGCGAGGGTGGTGTGGCGGCGGGCCAGCGAGTGGCACCGTCCGGCGCCACCGTGTCGATCGCGACGTCAGGCGACACGGTCGTGGCCACGGTGACGGCCCGAGTGCGCGCGATCGGCGCAGGCATCCCCGGCACGACGGTCACGGCGACGGCGGTCGCCGCCGTGGAGCCTGGCACACCAGGAGCGACGCCGTGACCCGCCAACGTCGGGAGGACAGCACGCAAGGCGACGGCCGCACCCCAGACACAGGCCGGGCGTCACGCGGCACAGGCGCGCCAACTGGGACCGGCACGTCAGGCGGCGCCCGTGCGCCAAGCGGGACCGGCAGGTCAGGCGGGACCGGCAGGTCAGGCGGGACCGGCAGGTCAGGCGGGACCGGCAGGTCAGGCGGGACCAGCGCGCCAAGCGAGACCTATGCGCCGAGCGCCGGCCGACCACCAGGCAGGGGCGACGTGCCAGACGAAGGCCGGCCACCAATCCAAGGCCGGGCCTCGGACCACGATCCGGCTCCGGGCCAGGCATCCCACGACGGCCAGGCATCCCACGACGGCCGGGCACCGATCCACGGCCGGGCGCTGGGCCATGGCCGGGCACCGGGCCAAGGCAGCGTGCTGGACCACGGCCAGGCGCCAGACCCAGGCCAGGCCCCGGGACGTGGCTGGACATCAGATCATGGCCGCGCGCCAGCCCGGATCCGCACAAAGAGCCGGCGCTGTGCGGAGGACCGGCGTCGTGCGGTGGACCAGCGCGGTGCGGTGGACCAGCGCTGTGCGGAGGACCGGCGTCGTGCGGTGGACCAGCGCGGTGCGGAGGACCAGCGCCGCGCGCAGAGCCAACGCTCCGGACTGGGCCAAGCCGGCCAACCAGGCCCGGGCTCCGGAACCGATCGGGGGCGTGAATCAGGGCCAGACCGGGTTCGGGGGCGGATTGCGGGACAGCGGGCCGGGCGGGCGGATCGTGGTGCGGCGACCATCATGGTGCTGGCGATCGGGCTGGTGTTGGTCGGGCTCGGGGCGGCCGGTGCGGCTGTTGGCGCTGCGCGGGTGGCTCGGCATGAGGCACGTGCGGCGGCCGATCTGGGCGCGCTCGCTGGGGCGATGCGGATTCTCGAAGGGCCGGACACCGCCTGCGCCCGCGCGGGCGAGTTGGTGTCGCGAAACGGTGGGCGGCTCGCGGCGTGCACAGTGGACGGGCTGGATCTGGTCGTCGCTGTGGAAGTCGACGTCACGCCGTTGCCCGGCCTCACCCGCACCGCCCGCGTCGCCGCCCGCGCGGGTCCGATCCGCGCTGGATAGGCGGCCGCTCGGGGGACACCGAGCGTCCGTCGTGGGTGGGCCGGTCGCCGGTCCACCATAGCGGGCCGGCCGCCGGTCCACAGTGGCGAGACCGCGCGGCTGAGAGAGAGGGGGAGCGGCTGGGAGAGAGACGGCTGGGAGAGAGGGAGCGGCTGGGAGGGAGGAAGCGGCTGGGAGAGACGGCTGGGAGAGAAAAGAGAAGAAGGACGGACGGGCTGAGGGGCTCGGGTGCTAGGCCGCGTACCAAAGTCGGTCGGTGACGGTTTGGGAATTTCGGCGTGTCAGGACCGGTAGATAGCGAGGTCTCCGGTAGATGAGTTTTCGACCAAGAAGACCATCTATACGGAGACCTCGTGGCCACTGTAGCGGTGACGAGGCGGCACGACCTGACCGACGCGCAGTGGGCGGTGCTGGCGCCGTTGCTGCCGACGCCGAAGAAGGCCGGACGGCCGCCGATATGGACCAAACGGCAGCTCATTGACGGGATCCGGTGGCGGACCCGGGCTGGCACGCCCTGGCGAGACATGCCGGAGTACTACGGGTCGTGGGTGGCTGCCTACAACCTGTTCCGACGCTGGCAACGCGCCGGAACCTGGGCCCTGATCCTGAGCACGCTGCAGGCCATGGCGGACGCGGCCGGCCGGATCGTCTGGGATGTCTCGGTCGACTCGACGGTAGCCCGTGCGCATCAGCACGCCGCCGGGGCGCGTAAGAACGCAGCTGCGCAGGCCGAACCGCCCGGCGGGGTACGCGATGAGCCGGCCGACCACGCGTTGGGCCGCTCCCGCGGCGGGCTGACCACGAAGCTGCACCTGGGCTGCGAGCAGGGCCAGAAGCCACTGTCGATCGTGCTGACCGCCGGGCAACGCGGGGACAACCCGCAGTTCATCGCGGTGCTTGAGGGGATCCGGGTACCCCGGCTGGGCGGCGGCCGACCCCGGACCCGCCCGGACCGGGCCCTGGCGGACAAGGCGTACACCAGCAAGGGCACCCGCCGCTACCTACGCCGACGCGGAATCAAGGCGACCATCCCGTCCAAGGCCGACCAGGACGCCAACCGGCGCAAGCTCGGGGCCAAGGGCGGCCGGCCACCAACCTTCGACCCCGAGACCTACAAGCAGCGCCACGCCGTGGAATGCGGCATCAACCGGCTCAAACGCAACCGAGCCGTGGCCACCAGATACGACAAGCTAGCCGTCCGCTACGAAGCCACCGTGCACATCGCCGCAATCAACGAATGGCTCTAAACCGACTTTGGTACAGGCCCTAGCGCT
>NZ_JAVHUY010000003.1 GCF_031085175.1 Phytohabitans maris | reverse complement strand
CCGCCACCGCCCCCGGTCAGAACGGGAGGCGGAGCACCGCGCCGGGCACGTCGGCGCGGTTGGTCTGCCAGATGTCCCGGATCTCGGCCGCGGTGAGCGCCCGCCGGTACAGGCGCAGCTCGTCCAGCGTGCCGTCCAGCCGCTGGGTGCCGTCGAGGCGCTGGCCGGCGTACATCCGGAATGGACGGTCGGGGCTCACCGTGCCGACCGGCGAGGCGGCCGAGGCCACCTGCGTCCCGTCGACGAAGAGGCGGAGCGTGCCGCCGGCCCTTTGCAGCGCCACGTGATGCCAGGCGCCGTCGTCGTACGCCTGCGGGGAGACGACCTGGGCGCTGCCGTTCGCGGTCTGCAACCAGCCCCGGACGCGGTTGGCGCCGGGCTCGGCGCGCAGCCAGACCTGGGACACGCTGGTGCCCTGGTTGTACGCCCACAGCAGCGCCTGGTCGGCCTGCTTCGCGCCGTACCGCACCCACATGGTGGCGGTGAGGTCGCCGGTGCCGGCGGCGAGCGACTCGGCGAACGGCGGCTGCACGAAGTCGTCGGTGCCGTCGAGGTCGAGCCCGTCGCCGAACCGCCCGGCCACGCGGGTGGGGGAGCCGCGCAGGTACGCCTCGTTGCCGCTGCCGGAGGCGTCCGGCGTGGTCGGGCCGGTGGCGCCGTCGGGCAGCCCCAGCGCCGCCTCGGTGAAGCGGGCGAAGCGCACCTCGTCGCGGGCGTCCACGGTGCCGCCCTCGTACAGCAGGCCGAACTCGCCGCCGCCGAGCGCCGCCAGGTCGGAGTATCCAGAGTAGACGTCGGCGGTCACGTCGGTGCCCTGCGCGACCGTCTGCCAGCGGTTTCCCTGGTCGAACGAGGACCGGACGCGGATGTCCCGCCGCAGCGTGGGATGGGTCGGCGCGGTGAAGAGCACCCGGTTGTACCGGTCACCGTCCGCTGTGGACCGGATGACGAGCGTGGCGCCCTGCACCGTGTCGGCGGTCAGGCCGGGCACGCTGGCGAACGGCGCGGCGAACGTCTCGCCACCGTCCCGGCTCAGCGCGAACGCCCGGTTGACGCCGTCCTCGGTCTGCGTGTTGTCCCGCGCGGCCGCGTAGACGGTGCCGTCGGTCCGCTCGAACAGGCTCAGCTCCTGCGGCACGATCGTGTCGTTCGGGCGGATGTCCTGCGCGCCGATCTGCCAGGTCGCGCCGGCGTCGTCGGTGTAGACGAGCTGGGCGCCGGCCCGGCCGTCCTCGTCGGAGAAGTTGGTGCCGACCACGATGCGGCCGGCGTGCGTGCCGTGGCGCAGCTGGATGCCGTGGCCGGGGCCGGTCGCGTACCAGCCCCAGTCGGGGTGGTCGATCGCGGCGGCGAGGCTGCGCGCCCGCGCGCTCGTGTCCGGCAGGCCGTCGCTCCAGGTGCGGCCGTCGTCGGTGCTGACCTGCAGGTACGGCGTGCGGACCGCGCTGCTCGTGCTCGGGTTGAACGTGCTCAACAGCAGGATGGCGCCGGTGGCCTGGTCGACGACGGGCGCCGGGTTGCCCCGGGTGGCGGGGGCGGCCGGGTCGGCGTCGGTCCCCTCCAGCACCACCGTCGGCGGCTGGTCGAGCGGCGGCTGCCAGGTCCGTCCATTGTCGACGGAGCGGCGCATGACCAGGTCGATGTGGCCGACGTCGTGGCACCAGGAGACGCCGGAGATGCGCTTCTCCGCGAACGCCAGCAGCGTCCCCGCCTTCGTCCGGACGAGCGCGGGGATCCGGTAGCAGGCCGCGCCGAACGTGTCCCGGTCGAAGAGCACGGTGTGCGGCAGCGCCGCCGTGGCCGGGGGTGGCGACCCGACCGCCGAGGTCGTCGCGACGATGACAGCACAAAACAGCACAACTCGCATCCGCTTCACATAGGACATCCTAT
Organism: Phytohabitans maris; assembly: GCF_031085175.1. Lineage (GTDB taxonomy): Bacteria > Actinomycetota > Actinomycetes > Mycobacteriales > Micromonosporaceae > Phytohabitans > Phytohabitans maris. The sequence goes on along the minus strand of NZ_JAVHUY010000003.1, from coordinate 352,130 downwards.
GTCGGCCATAGTCAAGATTCAATCGCTGCGTGGCGTGGGCTCAGGGCGCCGTCGGCACCGGTGTCGCCAGCCCCGCGAGGGCGGCGTCCAGGTCGGCCGGGCGCTCCCACAGCGCCCGGGACAGGCGGGCGTTGCTGCCGGTCCAGACCATCCGCAGCTCCGGTACGCCGCCGCGGTGGTCGAGGGCGAGCATCGGGCGGCGCTGCTGGTTGAGGCCGGTCAGGCCGAAGAGCGGGATCGGCCCGGTCGCCGGCCGCCCCAGCCCGGCACGCTCGCGCCGCCACGTGTCGTACGCCGCGGCGAAGCGCCACGGTGCCGACCGGGCGAGCCCCGTGTAGAGGGCGGCGACCCAGGCGTCGGTGTGCGCGGCGCGCAGGTAGCGGGTCGGGAAGCCGTCGAGCAGCGCCGCCACGTCGCCGTCGACGCGTACCCCGGCGGCCTCCAGCGCGGCACCGAGGTCGTACGCGTCGAGCAGGTCGGTGAGCGGGCGGGCCTGCTCCGGGCCCGCCACCTGCCACCGGTCGGCGGCGGTGGCGTCGCGGCCGGTGCCGCTCCACAGCCACGGCGTGGCGTCCCACCGGTGGTCCTGGTTGACGCCGATCAGCGGCTCGACGCCGAGCGCCAGCGCGCCGTCCCGCACCCGGGCGGTCAGCCAGGGGCCGCGCTTGCCCGGGTCGGGCCCGTACCGGGCCAGCGCCACCACGGCCCGCCGGGCGTACCGGCCGCCGCGGTCGCGCGGGAAGTGCCAGCAGAGCAGGGCCGGGTCGAGCCGGTCCAGGTCGCCGGCGAGCGCGTCGCCGGCCGGCACCAGCGCACCGGCCACGTCGGTGCGCAGGTCGGGCTGGGCCGCGGCCGCGTCGCGCCGCTCCACCTCCCGCCGCAGCCGGGCCCGCTCCCGCCGCGGGTCGGCCGCGGGCGGGGTGGCGCGCAGGGTGTGCCGGTACCCGTACCAGAGTCTGGCGGCGTCGACGACGGCCTGCTCGTCGGCGGTGACCGTGCGCTGCGCGGACGTGTCCCGGCTGTGTCCCAGCCCGTCGTCCGGGTCTTCCAGCATGGTGACCTCGAAGGCCGGTTCGCCGTCGCCGTCGAGGTCGTACGTCACGTCGGCGTCGCGCACCCACGAGCGCCGGTCGGGGGAGAGGCCACCCTGCCCGGGCGGGAGCGTGCGGCGTACCCGGATGGCGGTGACCTGGAGCCGCGCGGTGGTCGGCGGCTGCTCGCAGACCAGCCCGGCGGTGCCGGCGGGCAACGCGCCGTAGAAGTCGCGATACGTCTCCAGCGGCCCGAAGGCGGTCTCGATGCCCGCCTCGCGCAGCCGCCCGGCGATCCCGGCCAGCAGCGCCCGCCGCCGCTCGCGGTGCGGGTCCGGCGGTGCTGGGGGCGTGGTCGGCGCGGGCATGTGCCACGATCTTGCCATGGCCGCGGCGGCGTTACGCCGCACGACGCGAACCGACGCACCGCCTTCCTGAGCCGGGAGTCAGTGCGCCGGTACGCGGTCCAGCACGCGCATCGCCTCGTCCGCGCGGTCCGAGGCGACCTCGACCGCGTACGAGCTGGCCTGCAGCCCGCTCACCGACGAGAAGTCGCGGTGGCCACCGGTCAACGCGTGCGCCACCGCGCCGAACGCGGTGCCCCAGACCAGGCCGAGCACCACGGCCGTGAGGATCACCCACCACCAGCCGTCGGCCGCGAAGATGCCGATCAGCAGGCCGATCAGCAGGCCGATCCACGCGCCGGTCGCGGCGCCGGAGAGGGCCGCGCGGACCACCGTCATCCGGCCGGTGACCCGTTCGACCATGCGCAGGCCGGTGCCGACGATGGCCACCCGGTCGACCGGAAAGCCGTGGTCGGACAGGTGGTCCACGGCGTGCTGCGCGGACGGGTATTCGCGGTACGAGGCGACGGTCACCGTCGGTCGGCCGTCGACCAGCGTCGTCGTCATCGGGTTGACTCCTCCTTCGGCGTGAGCCGGCGGGTGATGTCGGCCAGGCGCTGCCCCTGGTACTGGGCGGCCCGCAGGGTCGGGTCGTCGGGCAGTTCGGCCGGCTGGCCGGTCGGCCACGACACGCCGTACGGGTTGCCGCCCGCCTCGTAGAGGACCGGGTCGGTGTACCCGGGCGGGACGATGATCGAGCCCCAGTGGGCGAACAGGTTGTACAGCGACACCAGCGTGGTCTCCTGGCCGCCGTGCCGGTTGATGCTGGATGTGAACGCGGTGGCCGGCTTGTCGGTGAGGACGCCGTTGAGCCACAGCCCGCCGGCCTGGTCCAGGAACTGCTTCAGCTGGGCCGACACCATGCCGAACCGGGTCGGCGTGCCGAAGGCGTACGCGTCCGCCCAGGCCAGGTCGTCCAGCCTCGCTTCCGGTACCACCTCGCGGGTCTCGTCGACGTGCGCGCGCCAGTCCGGGTTGGCGTCGATGGCGGTGTCCGGCGCCAGCTCGGGTACCCGGTGCACCCGCACGTGCGCGCCGGCCTTGACCGCCCCCTCGGCCACCGCCTCGGCGAGGCGGTGCACGTTGCCGGTCGCCGAGTAGTAGATGACGGCGATGTTGACGTCGTTGGGCATGCCCCAACGCTTCGCCGGGCCCGGGTGACGCGACCCCACCCAGCCCGGGTGACCAGGGCGGACGTGCCCGTCGAGGGTCGAGATACGTTCGGTTGGTCGGTCCCCAAGCGGCGGAGGCATATCCGTCCCCCAACGCGGCGGAGGCATTTGAGCAGTGGGCATCGGCGGGGGAATCTTCCTGATCACGCTCGGCGCCGTACTGGCGTTCGCGATCCAGGTCGATCCCTGGTGGATCGATCTGCAGGCGGCCGGCGTGATCGTGATGCTGGCCGGTGGCGCGGTCGTCCTGGTCACGCTCTGGTACTGGCAGGACCGCCGGCGGCGGGCTGCCGCCGCGCAGGCGCGGGTCCCACCCGACGACGTACCGCCGCCGCCCATCGACCCTCCCGCCAACGCGTGAGCCACCCCGAGGAGATCCGTGGACAGCACCGACGCCGCCGGCGCGTACTCGCGGCTCAACCGGGACCAGATCGAGGCGCTCAGCGGTTACGGCGAGCGGCGGCGGACCCGCGAAGGCGACGTCCTCGTCCGGGAGGGCCAGCGGCACCGCGACCTGTTCGTGGTGCTGAGCGGCGCGGTCGCGATGGTCGAGGGGTCCGGTACGGGGGAGGAACGCCTGGTCGGGGTGCACGGCCCGGGCTGGTTCCTGGACGAGGTGGGGCTGCTGACCGGGCGGCCCTCGTTCGTCTCCGCGGTCGTCCGCGAGCCGGGCGAGGTGCTCGCCCTGCCGGTGCCGGCCCTGCTCGACTTCGTGGCCCGCGACCCGCGGCTGGGCGACGTGATCCTGCGCGCCTTCCTCTGCCGCCGCGAGCAGCTGCTCGGCGCCGTCGCCGGCATCCGCATCGTCGGGTCGCGGTTCTCGCCGGACACCCGGCGGCTGCGCGAGTTCGCCGCCCGCAACCGCATCCCGCACACCTGGATCGACCTCGAGGAGGACGAGACCGCCGAGCGGCTGCTGCGGCGGATGCGGGTCGGCCCGGGGCAGACGCCGGTCGTCATCTGGCGGGACGGCCGGGTGCTGCACAACCCCACCAACGCCGAACTCGCCCAGCGGGTCGGGCCCGGTGCCGTCGACGAGCTGCCCGGCGCGATCGTGGACGTGGTCATCGCCGGCGGCGGCCCGGCCGGCCTGGCCGCCGCGGTCTACGGCGCCTCCGAAGGCCTCGACGTCGTGGTGCTGGACGCGGTCGGCGCCGGCGGGCAGGCCGGCACGTCCCCGCGGATCGAGAACTACCTCGGCTTTCCCGCCGGCATCTCCGGTGCCGAGCTCACCGACCGGGCCGTGGTGCAGGCCGAGAAGTTCGGCGCCGCGATCGCGGCACCGGCCACCGCCGTCGCCCTGGAACGGCGGGACGGCTACCACGCGGTCCGCGTCGGTGGCCGCGAAGGGGTGGTGCGCGCCCGTACCGTCGTGGTCGCCACCGGCGCCCGCTACCGGCGGCTCGACGTACCGCGGCTGGCCGACTTCGAGGGGACCAGCGTGTACTACGCGGCGACGGTGGTCGAGGCGAGGTTCTGTGCCCGGCGGCCGGTGGTCGTGGTCGGCGGCGGCAACTCCGCCGGGCAGGCGGTCGTCTTCCTGCTGCAGCACGCGGCGTCGGTACGCCTGGTGATCCGCCACGCCGACCTCGGCCGGGACATGTCCCGCTACCTTGTCGACCAGATCGAGCGGGACGGCCGCGTCGAGGTACATCGCGACAGCAAGGTCTGCGGGCTCGCCGGCGCGGACGGGCGGCTGGAGTCGGTGGAGGTCGAGCACGAGCCGACCGGGGAGCGCCGCTCGCTCGACGCCGGCCTGCTCTTCGTCTTCGTCGGCGCCCAGCCGTGCACCGACTGGCTGGGCGGGCTGGTGGCGCTGGACGAGCAGGGCTACGTGCGTACCGGCCCGGCGGTCGGCGGCCCCGTCGCCGGCGGCCGCCCCCCGGACCTGCTGGAGACCAGCGAGCCGGGAGTGTTCGCGGTCGGCGACGTGCGCAGCGGCTCCATCAAGCGGGTGGCGTCGGCGGTCGGCGAGGGTGCCATGGCGATCCGCCTCGTGCACCAGCACCTGGCCCGCCTCGGCCGGCTCTCCGAGGGCTGAGCGCCGGCATCCGGGGCTCAGCGAGCGGAGCGAGCCAACCGGCGGAGCCCCGGGGCCGGCGACCGCCGTACCCCGGGACCCGGTCGCGTGGTCAGGGCTCGATCGCGATCCGGTTGACGACCGAGGTGACGCCCGGCGCGGACCACGCCACCCGTTCGCCCTCCTGCTTCTCCATCCAGGACCGTACGGCGCCGGTGAGCGTGACCCGGTCACCCTCGATCTGGACCTGGATGTTGGCGGCGTCCGTCTCCACGCTGCGCACCAGCCCGTCCTGGATCCGGCGCCGCAGGTCGTCCGGGGCCGGCCGCACGCGGGGGCGTACCGAGATCAGGTTGGTCGTCCCGCGGACCCCGGAGAGCCCGCGGACCGAGCGCTCCGCGGCCCGGCGCTGGTACTCCCACTCGACCTCGCCGCGCAGCGTGATCCAGCCCTTGGAGACGGTCACGTCGATCCGGTCGGTCGGCACGAGCGCGTCCCACTCCAGGGCCCGCGTGGCCGCCGCGGCGACGTCGGTGTCCGAGCGCTCGGCCGAGCTGGGCAGCCGTACCTCGACGTCGTTCGCGACCGCGCGTACGCCGCGTACCCGCTGGGCGGCCCGCTCGGCCGCCCACTTCTTGACGAACGTGTCCACCGCGCCGGTGAGGGTGACGATGCCGTCCTTGACCGCGACACCGATCTCGTTCGGCTGGAGCCGGGCGTCCCAGCGGATCTCCGCCATCGAATCCTGTTGGATGTCCTCGTCGCCACGTGTAGCAACGGCGGTGGTCATTGCTTCCCGTCCTTCCCACAGATGACCGTGTGAACCGCCAAGTGTGGCCCGAGCCGGGGTGAGGCGTGACCGCCCCGCGCGGGTGAGCCCGCGCCCGGTCACCGGTGGTGGGGGACGGCACAGTGGCCGATCAGCAGCGCGGGGGTCCGGGTTGGACCGCCGCGCGGACCGAGGTGAGCGTCGCGCCGATGAGGATCAGCCGGTCCGGGCCGACCCTCCGGGCCAGCGCCGCGGAAAGCACGTAGTGCGCGAGCCGGTCGTACTCGTCGCAGGTGAGGCGGCGCGGGCCGATGAAGGCCGCGAACCCGGCGACCGCCCGCTCCGCCCGCCGCGCGAGCGTGTCGCCGACCAGCGTCGTCAATGCCGCCTTGAGCGGATCGCGCGCCGTCGCCCGCGCGATCCCGAGTGCCGGGCCCAGCCGCGGGTCGGCGCGGATGGCTCGGCAGGCCTGTTCCACCAGTTCGCGATAGTCGACCACTCTGGAGAGCACCTGACCAATTCGACACCGTCAAAGGCGACGTGCCAATCCGGAAGATTACCGATCCAAAGCGGATTCCAAGAATGAGGGCTTTTCGTAACCGAGCCCGGTACTACGCTGTCCTGGGAGGCGATGCTTTATGCCCTCGGGGGCACTCCAAATCGCCACCGAGGTGGCCTCGGTCGCGGCCGCTCCAGCCGGAGTCGCGGAGCGGGCGCAGGCCCTGCTGGCCCCACTCCGGCGGCTGGTGCCGTTCGAAGCGGCCCGCGTTTACCTGCTCGACATGTCGCGCCGCGCCGAGCATTCGCTATTCTTCGAGGGCTACGACGAAAAAGTCCGATCCTATCTGGACAGTCCACAACATCTCGACGACGTCGAGCTCGTCGGCCTCGATCGGGGCGGCCCGCCGATGCGGCTGCGCGACCTCCCCGTCCCGCCGGATGAGATCCGGGTCTGGGCGGAGTACCTGAGCCCGGCCGGGTTCCGCGAGGGCGTCGGGGTCCGGCTGACCACATCGGACGGCCGGTACCTCGGCATCATGAGCCTCTACACCGACACCACGGCGCATCCGACGGACGCCGCCCGGGAGACCCTCGACATCCTCTCCACCGCGATGGCCAACGCGCTGGACCCGCTGCGGTCGGTCAGCGCCGCCGCCCAGCTGGTCGACGGCGCGGCCGCCGGTGTCCTGATCTGCCGGGACGGGCGCACCCAGCCGCTGCCCGGCCTGCCCGGGCACCCGCTGCTCGGTGCCGGCTCCCGGGTGCTCGGCGTGGCCGTCCGGCAGCTCGGCGAGATGGCGCACACCGCGTTCCTGTGCCCGTACGACGCGGACGGCGAGGACCGGCACCTGCGGGTCACCGTGATCGCCTGCCCGGACCTGCCGCCCGCGCATGTCATGGCCGCGGTGGTCGTCGCGCCGACCGGTGACCTGAGCCGGCTCACCCGCCGCGAGCTGGAGGTGCTGGGCCTGATCGTGGAGGGGTTCTCCAACCGGCGGATCGCCAGCACGTTTTTGCTGACCGAACGGACAATCGCCACTCATTTGGAGCACATTCTGACCAAGCTGGACGCACCAACCCGTACCCTCGCGGCGGTCTACGCCCTGCGCCGCGGGCTGTACATCCCGCGCCCGCTGCACCGGGTGCCCCAGCGGTAGCGGCGGCTACGGGGAGATCCGGATGTCGTTCTCGACCGAGCGGACGCCCGGCGCCGACCAGGCGGCCCGCTCGGCGTCCCGCCGCTCCGGCCAGGACCGGACCGCGCCGCGGAGGATCACCGTGTCGCCGTCCCGCTCCACCATGATCCGTTCGGCGTCGGTCTCGGCGCTGCGCAGCAGGGCCTGCTCGATCCGGCGCTCCACGGCCTCGGGCTCCACCCGCTGCCGGGGCCGCACCGCGACCGCGTTCGTCACGCCGCGTACGCCGGCCAGGCCGCGCACCGCCCGCTCCGCCTCGCGCCGCTCGTACTCCCACTCGACCTCGCCGCGCAGCATCACCCGGCCGGCCGAGACGGTGACCTCGACCTGGTCGGCGGGGACCAGGGCGTTCCACTCCAGCACCTGCGCCGCCGCCGAGGCGACCTCCGTGTCGGTGGGCTCGCCGCCGGCCGCCGGCGGGCGGATCTGGATCTCGTTCGCGACCGCCACCACGCCGCGTACCCGCTGGGCCGCGCGCTCCGCCGCCCACCGCTTGACGTAGTTGTCCACCCAGCCGGCGAGCGTCACGATGCCGTCCTGTGCCGCGACGGCCACCTCGTTGGGCTGCACGCGGGCGTCCCACCGCAGCTCCGCCAGGACGTCCTGCTGCACCTGTTCGTCGGTGCGTACGTCGGGTGTCGTCGTCATGCCCGCATGGTGCGGCGGCGCCGGGTGGGCGGCCATCACCCGCCGGGGGTGGCCCGCGGCGCTCAGGCGGTCGTCCGGTACCGCAGCGGCAGCAGGTCGGCGAGCGTCGTCTGGTCCACCACGTCCGCGATCGCCTCGTGCAGGGTCAGCCACAGCTCCGGCAGGCCGCTGGCCACCCCGTGGTAGCGGACCTGGTCCGGCGGGAGCCCCCGCACGGTGCTCAGCGAGCCGTTGATCGCGCGCAGGACGTCGCCGACCGTGATCTGGGTCGCCGGGCGGGCCAGCGTGTACCCGCCGTCGGTGCCGCGCTGGCTGGTGAGCAGCCCGGCGCGGCGCAGGTCGGACATGATGTCGTGCAGGAAGCCCAGCGGGATCGCCTGCGCCTCGGCCAGCTTCGACGCCGAGACCGGACCGCCGTTGGAGAAGCCGGCGGTGGCGATCAGCGCCCTGAGGGCGTAGTCACTGCGGGCCGAGATCTGCACTACGCCGCCTCCACCGTTTCGGCCACCACTTCCGGCGCGAGTGCCACGTGGACGGTGGACCCTTCGCGGACGTCGAGCGCGCGGAACCGGGTCCGGGTCAGCGTCACGACGACCACCTGGTCCTCGGTGGTCACCTCGACCCGGATCTCGAAGCCGATCCGGGTGACCCGGGTGACCCGCCCGGTGACCGCGCCGGGCTCCGCGTCGCCGGTGCCGATCACCAGGTCGTGCGGGCGGACCAGCCGGTCGCCGAGCTGGGTGACCGGGCCGAGGAAGCGCATGACGAAGTCGTTGGCCGGCGTGTCGTACAGCTCGTCGGGCGTGCCGATCTGCTCCACCCGCCCCTCGTTGACCACCACGATCTCGTCGGCTACCTCCAGCGCCTCCTCCTGGTCGTGGGTGACGAAGACCGTGGTCACGTGCACCTCGTCGTGCAGGCGGCGCAGCCAGTCGCGCAGCTCCTTGCGGACCTTGGCGTCGAGCGCGCCGAACGGCTCGTCCAGCAGCAGCACCGTCGGCTCGACCGCGAGCGCGCGGGCCAGCGCCATCCGCTGCCGCTGCCCGCCGGAGAGCTGCGCGGGCAGCCGGTCGCCGAACTGTTCCAGGTGGACCAGGCGCAGCAGCTCGTCGACCCGTTCCCGGATCTCCGCCTTGGGGCGGTGCCGGATCTCCAGGCCGAAGGCCACGTTGCGCCGTACCGACATGTGCTTGAACGCCGCGTAGTGCTGGAACACGAAGCCGACGTTGCGCTTGCGCGGCGGCAGGTCGGTGGCGTCGACGCCCTCGATCCGCACCCGGCCGGTGTCGGCGCGCTCCAGCCCGGCGATGATCCGCAGCAGCGTGGACTTGCCCCCGCCGGACGGGCCGAGCAGCGCGGTGAGCTGCCCGGTGGGGATGCTCACGGAGACGTCGTCGAGCGCGACGAAGCTGCCGAACCTCTTGCTCACGTGGGAAATTTCGATGCTCACTGAATCTCCTGGTTCGCTCGCTCGTGCCGCGCTGAAGGCGACGTCTTCCTCTTCCGCCGCGAAACCCCGACTGCGTCGGCGCGGCGGCTCCGTCCACATGCCGCCGCGCCGACTCGCCCGCTCACTGCTTCACCTCTGACGACGAAGGGCGCAGGACGGAGACGACGGTGATCGCGGCGACCGCGACGAGCGCGAGCAGGAACGCGGCGGCGTAGGCGCCACCCTTGTCGAAGTTGAGGTACTTCTCCTCGACCACGAGCGTGGTGGTGCGGGTCTCGCCGAGCACGTTGCCGGAGACCACCTTGACCGCGCCGAACTCGCCCAGCGACCGGGCGAGGCTCAGCACCACGCCGTAGATGACGCCCCACCTGATCGCCGGCAGCGTGATCCGCCAGAACGTCTGGAGCGCGTTGGCGCCGAGGCTCCGGGCCGCCTGCTCCTGCTCGTCGCCGACCTCCTCCAGGACCGGTACGACCTCGCGGATCACCAGTGGCAGCGCGACGAAGACGGTCGCCAGCACGATGCCCGGTGCGGCGAAGATGACCTGGAAGCCGGCGTTTTCCAGTGTGGGGCCGAACCAGCCGGTGCGGCCGCCGTACACCAGCACGAGGGCCAGGCCGACGACGATCGGGGAGACCGACAGCGGTACGTCGAGGAGCGCGCTGAGCAGCCGCTTGCCCGGGAACTCGTACCGGACCAGCAGCAGCGAGACGCCGACGCCGAAGACCGTGTTGATCACCACGGCGACGACCGCGACCACCAGGCTCAGCCGCAGCGCGTGCACGACGTCCGGGTCCGCCAGGATGCCGCGCAGGTTGTCCAGCCCGCCCTCGAACGTGTTCTGCCCGACCAGGAAGAGCGGCCAGGCGACGAGGAAGAACAGGTACGCGACGACGATCAGGCGCTTAACCACGGCGCACCACCCGGCGCTGGATGACGTCGAGGACCACGATCACCGCGAACGAGATGGCCAGCAGCACCGCGGCGACGGCGGCGGCGCTGTCCAGGTTGTCGTTCTCGATGCTGCTGAGGATGCGGACCGAGGTGACCTCCGTACGCATCGGCAGGTTGCCGGAGAGGAGCACCAGCGAGCCGTACTCGCTGACCCCGCGGGCGAACGAGAGCGCGGCGCCGGCCGCGATCGCCGGCGTCAGGCTCGGCAGGATGATCCGCCGGAACGTGGTGAACCGGCTCGCGCCCAGCGACGCCGCGGCCTCCTCCACCTCGGGGTCGAGCTCGGCCAGCACCGGCTGCACGGTGCGGACGACGAATGGCAGGGTGACGAAGAGGAACGCCAGGAACACCGCGATCCGGGTGTTGTGGATGTCGACGCCGAGCGGGCTCTCCGGCCCGTACAGCGACAGCAGCACCAGGCCGGCGACGATGGTCGGCAGCGCGAACGGGATGTCGATCAGGATCTCCAGCAGTCGCTTGCCGAAGAACCGGTCGCGTACCAGCACCCACGCGATGAGCGTGCCCATCACGACGTTGACCAGCGTTACCCCGAACGCCGTGCCGACGGTGAGCCGGATCGCGGCGGCGGTCTGCTCGTTGGTGACCGCGTCCCAGAAGCCGCTCCAGCCCCCCTCGGAGGCGGTGACGACGACCGCGGTCAGCGGGATCAGCACCAGCAGGCTGAACCAGAGCATCGCGATCCCCAGGCCCAGGCCGGAGGCGCGGGTGAGGCGGCCGCCCCGGGCCGACCGGCGGGCAGCTGCCGGCCGGTCCGGGGCGAGGGTCGCGGAGGTCATCTCTTACTGGGCCTTGCCGGACTCGGCGATGATCTTCGTGATGATGCCCTCCTTCTCGTCGAAGAACTTCTTCGACAGGGCGGACCAGCTCTCGAAGTCCTTGTCGACGGTGAGCAGCTTCTTCGGCGCCGGGAACGGGTTGCCGGCGTCGGGTACGCCCGGGATGCCGGTGGTGTCGACGCCGTCGACGATCGGGCGGAACCCCTTGAGCGCGAACTGCCGCTGGCCCTTGTCGCTCAGCACGAAGTCGAGCCACTCCTTGGCCTTCGGGTTCGCGTTCTTGAGGACGGCACCCGGGTTTTCGATCAGGATCGTCGTGTCCGGGTAGATCCACTCGAGCTCCTCGCCGTTCTGCGTGGCGAGGATCGCCTCGTTCTCGTACGCCAGCAGCACGTCGCCGCCGCCGTTGAGGAAGCTCGTCGTGGCGTCCCGGCCGCTGTTGGGCAGCGAGGTCACGTTCGCGAAGAGCTTCTTGAGGTAGTCGGCGGCCTGCTCGTCGGTGCCGCCGTTGGCCGAGATGTGGCCCCACGCGGCCAGCGCGTTCCACCGGGCGGCGCCGGACGAGGCCGGGTTCGGCGTGACGATCTTGATGCCCGGCTTGATCAGGTCGTCCCAGCCCTGGATGTTCTTCGGGTTGCCCTTCTGCACGGCCAGCACGACGACCGAGGAGGAGACCACGCCCTTGTTGGGGCCGTCGTCCCAGGTCTCGTCGACGAGTCCCTCGGTGACCAGGCGGGTGACGTCGCTGGTGACCGAGAAGTGCACGTAGTCGGCCTTGAGGCCGGCCACCACCGCGCGGCTCTGGTCACCGGAGGCGCCGTACGACGTCTGGAACTTGACCCCCTTGCCCTCGGGCGTCTTGTTCCACTCCGCGGCGATCGCCTTGTTGGCCGCCTCGGGAACGGCGAAGCCGACGATCGAGAGGGTGGTGGACTCGCCACCCGAGGCGGCGTCGTCGCCACCGCCACCGCAGGCGGAAAGAGCGAGGCCGGCGGCGAGCGCGACAGCGACGGCCGCTCTTGCGCGTGTATTGGTCAACGACCGGGTATTCGTCAAGGGAACCTGTCCTCCTTCAGCGCGGACCCGCGCACGGAACGGCGCGCGAGGCCGGGCGGTCATCGGCGGGCCTCGCCGCCTGGTCCGCAATATTCCACTTAACCCATAGACTTTCAAGGCTAAGTGGAGATTGGTACCCGAGCGGTGGATGGCGGGTCGGGATCGACCGGGACATATGGTCCAATTCGGTCGCGCGACGGCGAGCGGCGCGGTGCTCGCACGAGCGCCGCGCCGCCGGATCCATGGCTCCTGTTGATGGTGGGGTGGAACGCCGAACCTGCGCCGCCTCACCGAGCCGGTGAGGTCGGGTCGGGGTGCCTCTCCGCCGGACCTACAGGTTCGCGTCCCGTATGTTACGGAAGTCGCCTGAAATATCCAAGTATCTCAATGAAACGCATCAGTGTAACGGCCCGCGCACCTGGTGCGCGGGCCGCGGTCGTCACGGTCTCAGCGGAACCCGAAACGGTGCCTGCGCTTGCGGCCGGTCATGCCCTGCAGCGTGTCGGCGCCCTTGTGCAGCATCCGGCTGACCCGGTTGGAGCCGCGGCGGGCCTCGACGGCCTGGCCGATCCGCCGCGCGCCCACCGCCGCCAAGGGAACGGCGACCGCCAGTACGGCCCAACGGCCGATGGCCCTTCTCATCCTGGTCCTCCCGTCTCCGTGGTCACTTTCCCTGTCGTACCCGGACTGACGGTGGTTCATGCGTTGGCTACCCTGCGGTGGTGACGAATCGGGCGTACGACATCGTGCTCTTCGGCGCCACCGGCTTCACCGGACATCTCACCGCGCGGTACCTGGCCGCCCACGCGCCCGCCGGCCTGCGATGGGCCCTGGCGGGCCGGGACGGCGACCGCCTGCGCGCGCTGCGCGACCGCCTCGGCCTGGCCGTCGACGTGCTGCCGGCCGACGCCGGCGACGAGCCCGCCCTGCGCGACCTCGCGGAGCGGACCCGCCTGGTCGTGACCACGGTCGGCCCCTTCATCCGGTACGGTGGCCCGCTGGTCGCCGCCTGTGCCGCGGCCGGCACCGACTACGTCGACCTGACCGGCGAGCCGGAGTTCGTCGACCGCGTGTACGTGGAGCACCAGGCCACCGCCGCCCGCACCGGCGCCCGGCTCGTCCACGCGTGCGGCTTCGACGCGATCCCGCCCGACCTCGGCGCCCTCTTCACCGTCCAGCAGCTGCCCGAGGGTGAGCCGATCCGCATGCGCGGCTACATCAGCGCGGGTGGCCGCCCATCGGGTGGGACGTTCAACACGGTGCTGCTCAACTTCGCCCGCTTCCGGTCGGCCGCGGCGGCCCACACCGCCCGCCGGAGCGCCGAGCCGGCGCCGGCCGGACGCCGGGTGCGGGGCGTGGCCGGACGCCCGCACCGCCAGCCCGCCCTCGGCCTCTACGGGCTGCCGATGTCGAGCATCGACCCGCAGATCGTGGTCCGCTCGGCGGCTGCCCTGGACCGGTACGGCCCGGACTTCACGTACGGCCACTTCATCGGCGTCCGCAACCCGCTGACCATGGCGGCCCTGGCGGTCGGCGCGGGCGGCGCGTTCGCGCTGGCCCAGGTCGGCCCGGCCCGCCGCGCCCTGGGCCGCCTGGTCCCGCCGGGCAAGGGGCCGACCGAGGAGCAGCGGTCGCGCGGCTGGTTCCGGATGCGCTTCGTCGCGGAGTCCGGCGACCGGCGGGTGGTGACCGAGATGGCCGGCGGCGACCCCGGCTACGGCGAGACCGCGAAGATGCTCGCCGAGTCGGCGCTCTGCCTGACCCACGACGACCTGCCCCCGCTCGCCGGGCAGCTGACCACGGCGGTCGCGATGGGTGACGCCCTCCGCGCCCGCCTGGAGAAGGCCGGCATGACCTTCCGCGTGCTCAGCGCGGGCGCGGACTCCCCGGCGGCTCCGTGACGAGGCGGGCGCGCTCGGGTTCCTCGGCGGCCGGCACCTCCGGCAGGTCCTTGACGAGCACGGCGCAGAGCTCGGGATAGCGGGTGACGCGGCCGTTCGGCCCGTACTCCTCGCGGAAGGTCTTGAGGTCCGCGTACGGCCAGGGCTCGTAGTCGAGGCGCAGGTAGAGCCGGGTGGCGTGCCGGTTGTCCGGTGCCACGCCGAGCGCCACCCGCAGGTGCCCCCGCGCGCGCAGCCACCGCTCGGCGCGGGCGGTGAGGGCGGTGCCGATGCCGCGGTTGCGCAGGTCGTCGCGGACCCAGAGGTTCATGATCAGGGGTACGCCCGGCAGGCGCTCCCGCAGCTCGGGCTCCTCGGCCGGCTCCAGCCAGAGGTAGACGTGGCCGGCGGGCTCGCCCTCGTGCCAGGCGACCAGCAGCTCGCCCTTGCCCGCGTCCCGCCGGGCGAGCCGGTCGGACAGCAGACCGAGCCGGTCGATGTCGCCGCACGCGAGCGCGGGGAGATCCTCCACACGCGCGGAGCTGACCGACGGGGCCACCTGCTTGATCCCTCCTGTCACTTCAGCTATCTTCAGCTGAAGGTGCGGCCCCAACGATAGTGTTCAGATCGTTGCTGAAGCAAGGCGACGCGCCCATGACCAGACCGGGCGACGAGGGCCGGAGGTGGCGATGCGAGCCGGACCATCCGCCGAGCTGGCGAGCCGGCTGCGCGAGCTGCGCGAGGCGGCCGACATCACGCAGAAGGACCTGGCCGCGGCGTTCGGCGTGAGCCCGCCGAGCGTCTCCTCGTGGGAAAACCCGAGCGAGGCCGACCTGCCCGAGCAGCGGCTGGCGCAGTACGCGGCCGTCTTCTCCGCCCGCGAGCACCCGCCGCGCGGCCGCTGGCGCGGCTTCGCCTCCCGGGTCGTGCCCCCGGAGGAGGAGGACGCGCGCCGCAGGCTCCACGCCGAGCTGGTGTCGCTGCGCTCCCCGGCGTCCGGAGCGCCCGGCGCCCGGCCGACCGCGGCCCAGGAGGAGGCGGGCGCCATCGGCAGCGGCCCGTGGCACTTCCCGGACGGCGGCGACATCATCATCGTCTGCGCGGAGTTCGACCCGCAGATGCGCGCCAGCCTCCGGTACGCGGACCCGGCCGACCCCGACTTCGTCGCGGCGTACAAGTACGCCGACCTCGACTCGCTGATCGAGCTCTTCGGGCACATCCGGGCCACCAACCCGTCGTCGGACGTCCGCTTCAAGCTCGACAAGGAGCTCACCGCCGACGACTACTCGGCGCACCTGGCGCTCCTGGGCGGCGTCGACTGGAACCACGGGACGCGCCGGCTCCTGAGCCGGTTGGACCACCTCCCGGTGCGCCAGGTGGGCTTCGTCGACAACGCCGACGAGGCGGGCTTCGAGGTGCGGGTGGGCGGGAAGGTCCGGCGATACCGGGCGAAGATACACAATGGGCGGCTGCTCGAAGACGTCGCCCAGTTCGTCCGCGGTCCCAACCCGTTCAACCACGCGCGGACGTTCACGATCTGCAACGGGATGTTCGGGCGGGGCACGTTCGCGGCGGTGCGGGCCCTGACCTACGCGCCCCTTCGCGGCGGTAATGCGGCCTATGTCCGTGACATCTTCCCCGCGGACACGGTATTCAGCCTGCTCTTTCGCGTCGTTATCTTTGAGGGCGAAGTGCCGACGCCGGACTGGACCAACCCAGACACCGTCCTACATCGATGGTCGGAGGTGGAGTGACTACTCCCGAGGACCCGCATGGGTGACGACCATGCGCGAGCCAGGGAGATCCGGCACCACGGCGACCACGATGGACTTCTCGCTCCGCCACCCTCGCGGAGCGGTGACCACGCACCGCTCGACGCGATCGTGGTACCCACCGCGCGGCCGATCGCGTTCCTCGACGAGGCCATCCGGCTCGCCGGCGCCCTCGACTGTCCACTGGTGGCACTCTGCAGCGGGCGCGTCGGCGCGGCGGAGGCCATGCGGCGGGCCCCCGAGGGCGTGCGGATGCTCGCCGTCGACTGCGTGCGGCCCGGGCTGCCGAGCTTCGAGACGTCCGCCACGCTCGCCGGGTACGGGTTCGAGCGGCACACCGACGCCGGCCTGAAGCGCAACACGGCGCTGGCGCTCGCCCGGATGCTCGGCTGGCGGCGGGTCGTCTTCCTCGACGACGACATGGCCGTGCGCCGCCCCGCCGACCTCCCGCTCGCGGCCGGCCTGCTCGGCCCGGTGACGGCGGTCGGCCTGCGAAACGACGGCTTCCCCGACAACTCGGTCGTGTGCCACGCGTTCCGCGCGGTCGGCGGGCGGCAGGGCACGTTCATCGGCAGCGGCGCCCTCGCCGTGGCGGTCGACCGGGTCACGTCCTTCTTCCCCAGCGTGTACAACGAGGACTGGTTCTTCCTGCTGGAGGATGGCGGGATCGGCCAGGTCGCCGCGGCCGGGACGGTGACGCAGCGGGTGTTCGACCCGTACGAGGACCCGGAGCGGGCGCGGTCGGAGGAGTTCGGCGACTGCCTCGCCGAGGGCATCTTCGCGCTCCTGGACGACGGGCGCCGGGTCAGCGACGCCGACGAGGAGTACTGGGAGCAGTTCCTGGCCGCCCGGCATTCGCTGATCGCCGGCGTCCTGCGCCGCGTACCCGACCAGCCGGCCATCGGCGGCGCGACGCGGGCGCGGATGGCGCGGGCCATCCGGGCGGCCCAGGAGCGGCTGACCGAGATCACGCCCGACATGTGCGTCCGGTACCTGAAGTCCTGGCAGCGCGACCGCGACCACTGGGTCGACTTCCTCGCCACCCTGCCGGCGGAGAGCGTCGCCGGGGCGCTGCGCCGGCTGGGCCTGCGCGCGGAGACCACCCACCTGCGCCGCGCGTCCTGACGGCGCCGCCGTCTGCTGAGCGCGCGCCGTCTGCTGTGGACGCTGCCGTCTCGTAGGGGTGCGGCGGTGTCGTGAAGGGTGCGGCGGTGTCGTGAGGGGCGCGGCCGTCCCGTGAAGGGTGCGGCCGTCTCCTGAGGGTGCGGCCGTCTCCTGAGAGCGGGCGGCGACGGGTGCCGTTCACGTCACTGCCATGGCCCGGTCCATTGATTCAGCAAAGAGCTGAAGTCTACGGTGGAGTTAAGAGAGCTTCAGATCTATAGCTGAAGAGCTGAAGACGCCGAAGGGGGTCGGGGCATGATCGCTAATCATCTGCCGCGGGGGCCACCTGATCGGGCCGGCGAGACCGCACCGCTCCCCGCTCCTCGACGCGCGCTGTGACGCGTAACGCGAGGCGCCCTCGGAGTGCTGTCCGAGGGCGTCCCTAAAAAATCAGTACCTGCTTTGGTCGAGCGAGGTAACTGCCATGTCCACGTTAGCCTCTTTCGTACGTCCCGTAAATCACGAGAAGACGTCGGTTGGCCAGCTCAGCCTGGTCAGCCGGCCGCACGGTCCGGCCGAGCCGGCGACGACCGTCGACTCGACCGGTTTCCTGCTCATCGCGGCCGCCCTGCTGGCCGCGGCGGTGGCCCTGATGTCCTCGGCCATGAAGCCGGTTGTGCAGATGTTCCGCGAGGTGCTGCGCTCCCTCGCCCAGGCGGCCGGGGCGCTGTTCCTGGCCGGGGCGGCGCTGGTGGTCGTCGTCATCTCACTGCTGCGCTGACCGGCCGCGGCCCGCATGCCGAGCGGCTCGGGCAGGTCGACGGCGCCCGACGAGCGAGCGTGGACGGTTCGCCCGCGCTCGCTCACGGCTGCCGGCGGGCCATCAGGTACGCCTGCGGGGTCTTCTCCCGCTCCTCCGGCTGGCGCACCACCGTGGTGGTCACCGCGACGCCGGCCGCCGCCAGCAGGTCGGTGACCCGGCGCGCCGGCAGCCGGTAGGCGTCCAGGGCGAGCGTGTGCCCGTACGCCTGCTCGATGCGGCGCGGCTCGACGTCGTCGCCGTACGGGGACTGGAACGCCATCAGCAGGTGGCCACCCGGCCTGAGCACCCGCGCGAACTCGGCGAAGACCAGCGGCAGCCGCTCCGGCGGCGTGTGGATGACCGAGTACCAGGCGACCAGGCCGGCGAGACCACCGTCCGCGAAGGCCAGGTCGGTCATCGTGCCGACCTCGAAGAGCAGTCCCGGGTACCGCCGGCGGGCGACCTCCACCATCCCCGGTGACAGGTCGACGCCGCACGCGTCGAGGCCGAGCTTGTCGAGGTGCGTCGTGATCCGGCCCGGCCCGCACCCCACGTCCGCGACCCGGCCGCCCCCGCCGGCCTGGACGAGCTCGGCGAACGTGCCGAGCAGCGCCCGCTCCAGCGGTGCCTCCGCGAGCGCGCCACCGAGCAGGTCGGCGTAGTCGGCGGCGACCGTGTCGTACGCGACGCGGGTCTCGACGAGGTCGGACGGCGGCTCGGTCACCGCGGCAGACTACCCGAGGCGGGGGAGCACCTTCTCCGCGTACATGTCGAAGAAGCCTTGCCAGTGCGGCCCGCTGTTGGCGACGTAGACCTCGTCGAACCCGGCCTCCACGTACCGCGAGATCCGCCGCAGGTGCGCGTCCGGGTCGGCGCCGCAGACGAAGTGCTCGCCCATCATCTCCGGCCGGACCAGCTGCACCGCCTGCTCGAAGTGGCGGGGCGAGGGCATCACCCGGGCCAGCTCGCCGGGGAGCGCCTCGTTGGGCCAGCGCTCGTACGCGATGCGGGTCCCCTCCTCGACACTGGTCGCGTACGCCGCCTTGAAGCCGCCCTGGCAGGGCCGGTCACCGCCGCCGTTGTCCCGGAAGCGGCGGACCAGGTCGCCATCCGGCCTGGTCAGGATGTACCCGTCGGCGATCCGCGCGGCCAGGTCGATCGCCTTGGGGCCGAAGCCGGACATGTGGAGGGCCGGTGGCCGCTCCGGGAGGGTGTAGAGGCGGGCGTTGTCCACTGTGTAGTGGCGGCCGCGGTGCTCGACGAAGCCGCCCCGCCACAGCCGCCGCATCACGTCGACGGCCTCCTCCAGCATCTCCAGCCGCACCGAGGTGCTCGGCCACGGCTGGCCGAGGATGTGCTCGTTGAGCGCCTCGCCGCTGCCCACCCCGAGCGTGAACCGCCCGCCGTGCAGCACCGCGCTGGTCGCCGCCGCCTGCGCCACGATCGCCGGGTGCAGCCGCGTGGTCGGGCAGGTCACCGCGGTCGTCACCGGCAGCCGGCAGACCTGGCTGAGCGCCCCGATCGTGGACCAGACGAACGGGCTCTCCCCCTGCGCGTCCAGCCACGGATGGTAGTGGTCCGAAATCCACAACGCCTGGAACCCCGCCGCCTCGGCCCCCCTGGCCTGCGCGACCAGGTCGTCCGGGCCGTACTCCTCGCTGGACAGGATGTAACCGATCCGCATGCCGCCCGGGTACCCGCTCCGCGCGGCGGCATGCTCCTCCGGGAGGCGCGGCCCGCGTTCCAGGACAAAGAAGCGTCAGGCCGTCGCCCGGCGCGGGCGGGCGGTCGAGATCGTGGTACGCAGGTGCCTTCGGGCGGGCGGATTCGTACCATGATCTGCTGGGGCGGTCAGCTGTCTCACCCTCGGCGTTCGGCGGCGCCAACCCCGCCGGCGTGCTGGCTCGGCTTCGCCGCGAGACTCCGCGCCGACCGAGGGAGGGCGTGCGGCCGTTCGACCCCGCCACTGTGGACCACGGCCCGGAGGCGGCAAAGTCCCTGACTTTGCTGCTTCCGCCCGTCGATGAGGCAGCAAAGTCAGGGATTTTGTCGGGATCTTGAGGCGCGCGGCGCGGGGGCGGGGCGTATTTCGTGTGGCGTTGGCCGGACGGCGGTGGGGCGGTGAATGGTTGTGGAGACGGGGAGGAGTAGGGCCGCGGGAGCGACGGTTCGGGCTCCAGTGCCACTCACCGTGGTGAAGCCGGGCATGAGCGAGGACGATCCGTGCCTGCCCGACGATGCGGCCGTTCTCGGGTGGTCGGCGGGCCGTGCGCCCTTTCCTCGATCGACACGGGAGGGCGGGGATTGCTGGCCACCCCTCCGGTCGAACCGCTCGCCCTTGATGGTTTACCGGCCCGGGCGGCTCCGGTCACCGGCCCCGCGCGAAGGGCGGAGGGCGGAGGGCGGAGGGCGGAGGGCGGACAAGCCTGTGCACGCGGACGGCAGAGAGCCCAGCCCACGGCCTTGATCAAATTCAGGGTGAGTGCTTTAACGCGGGCCTCACCCTCCGTGAAGGGATTCGCGGGCCGGTGCGGGTTGGGCTTGAGCCGCGGACCCGGCAGCGGAGGCCGGGGTTTTCGGCGAGCGCTGCGAGCCGCCGGCCGGAGCGGTGCCCGCGGGAAAGCACCCCAAGAAACGCTCCGCTGCGCTCCACGTTTCCCCGGGGACCCCGCGCATGCGGTCCGCAGGTGGCGTGGACCGGGGCATATCCGCCTGGGGTCAGGCCCCGTGGGCCGCGCCGGCTGGAGAGCCTTCGGAGTCGGGGTGCGGCGCGGTCTCGCGCCCGCACCCCGCTCAGCCCATCACCCCGAGCTCTCTAGCGCGGTGGCCACTAACCTTGCCGGCTTCGCCGGCCCGGGTGGCCAGCGGTCGAAGGTCGCCGGTCGCCCGGTGAACGTTGGTGGCCACCGCACTGACTAGACGAAGAGGGGGGCGAGCTGGCGCTCGGTGACCAGGGCGTCCATCCGCTCGTCGGACGGGCGCTCGGTGAAGCGCTCGGCCGCGTCGAGGAGGCTCGGCAGGATGGCGACGTCGCCGGTGGTCAGCAGGAACGCCTGCGGGTCGCCGAGCACCCAGTGCACGGCGAGGTCGATGTCGGCCTGCTCGCGCAGCGGCTCGTACCAGGTGCCGGCGGTCTTTTCCCGGCCCTCCCACGGGCGCAGCGCGAGGCTCTTGATGGTCTGGAGCGCGACGTCGCGCTCGGCGCAGACCGTGGCCACCGCCGCGAACTTCTCCGCGTAGTAGGGGTCCCGCATCTGCCGGTAGTTGTAAGGCAGCAGGATCGAGTCGAACGGGAAGCGCTCCAGGCTGCGCCGGTGCATCTCGGGGACGGTCAGGCCGTGCCCGGTCACGCCGATGAAGCGGACCAGCCCCTCCTCGCGCGCCTCGATGGCGGCCTCCAGCGCGCCGCCGTCGCGCAGGGCGGTCTCCCAGTCGATGACGTCGACCAGGTTGTGCAGCTGGATCAGGTCGAAGCGGTCGACGCCGAGCCGCTCCAGGGAGCGGTGGATCTGCTCGCGCGCGCCCCGGTAGGACCGCTCGCCGGTCTTCGTGGCGACGAAGAACGTGTCGGGGTGGCGCCGCAGCCACGGCGCGACCCGCAGCTCGGCGTCGCCGTACCCGGCGGCGACGTCGATGTGGTTGACGCCGTGGGCGAGCAGGAGGTCGAGCGTGCGGTCGGCCTCGCCCTTGGAGACGCTGGCCAGGGCCGCGCCGCCGAAGATGACCCGGCTGGAGGAGTGTCCGGTCGCGCCGAACGGGACCCGTGCGATCACACAGCGAAGCTTACGCGGCCAGCCCCGCCGCGTTCGGCCCTTGGTGGGTGAGCGCGTGCTGGGTGCGGATCCGCTCGTACGTCTCGACCGTGCGCGGCGCGGCCACCGCCCAGTCGTACGCGCCGCGGGCCCATCGCGCCCCGGCCGTCCCGTAGGCGCGGCGCAGGTCGGCGTCGGCGAGCAGCTCGCGGATCACGCCGGCGAGCCGCTCGGGCGGTACGAGGCGGCCGGTCACGCCGTCGTTGACCACCTCGGCCAGCGGCCCGCCGGCGGTCGCGACGACCGGGATGCCGCAGGCCATCGCCTCGATCGCCGCGCGGCTGAACGAGGCGTGCTCGGGTGTGCAGACCAGCAGGTCGGCGGAGCGGTACCAGCCGGGCATGTCGCCGTACGGCGCCGCGCCGGTCAGCCGCAGCCGCTCGTGCACCCCGTGGTTGACGGCGAGGGCGCGCAGCTGCGCGGCGTGCGGGCCGAGCCCGTTCGACGGCGGGCGGGGCCGGCCCACGACGACGAGCTCGGTGTCGGGCAGCTCGGGGAGCGCGTCGACGGCGGCGGCGAAGCCGCTGGGCGGCACGAGCTGGCCCACCGCGAGCACGCGGTGGGTCCGGCGGCGGACCCAGGCCCGCCCTTCCGGGGCGAACCGGGTCGGGTCCACGCCGGGCGGCACGACGGAGACGTTAGCCGGGGCGGCCCCCAACCGCCGTACCCCGTGCGCCTCGGTCCTGGAGAGCGCCACGACGGCGTCGGCGGTGCCGGCGATGGCCGCGGCGTCGCCCTCCTCGTCGCCGTGGAAGGTGACCACGGTCGGCCGGCTGGTCAGCTTGCGGGCCACCATCGCGGCGACCGCCGAGGGCAGGGTGTGCGCGTGTACGACGTCGGGTGCCCAGCCGTCCCGCCACGCGGCGTCCAGCCACTGGCCGAAGGCGTCGCCGCCCTCCGCCGGCACGACCACCGTGGTCACGCCGTCCGCACCCGTCCTGACCTCGGGCTGCGCGGTGCTGACCCGTCGGGTGTGGACCCGCACGTCGTGGCCGAGGGCGGCCAGGGCGGCGGCCAGCTCGGTGACGTGCACCGCGGGCGCCGCCGTCCAGTCCCGGCTGGCCGGGCGCACCGGCCGGTGGTCGACCGAAATGATCGCGATCCGCATCTACGCTCCCTGCCCGCCGCCGTTACCTTACCGAGATCTGGCCGAGATGTTCCCGAGACTATGTCTTCCAAACCCTGACGGGTAGGCGACACGTCCGTTGCTTGTCGGGCTTGCCCCGGGGTGCAACGATCTGGCTGGCCGTGGCGGGGGCGCGGTCCACTGTCCAGCCACGGATCGCCGACGCCAGGGGAGGGACCATGGCCAACCCCGGGCACGAGCCGGGCCCGCCGGCCGAGACCTACGTCATGGGCGCCACGCCGCCGGGTTCGCCGCCGCCTCACCCCGGCGCCGGGGCGCCGGCCGGCGGTCCCGCACCGCGCGGCCGGGGCCTGGCGTCCGTCGTGGACCGGCGCACGATCATCATCGGCGTACCGGTGCTGGCCGGCCTCGCGGCCGTGGGTGCCGTCACCGGGTACGCGCTCGCGGGCGACCCGCCGGCCAAGGGCGGCGGCGACGGATCCGACGGCAGCGGGCGGCTGGGCGAGGCCCCGACACCGTCCGCGTCGCCGAGCGGACCCGTCCGGCCCTACCCGACCGACACCATGCTCGTCCGCCTGGACCAGGGCGAAGACTCCTTCGTGTACAGCACGACGCCGGGCAGCGGGGAGCGGACGCGGCTCGCCGACTCCGGGCACGACGCGCTGCCGCAGTGGTCGCACGACCGGCAGACCATCGTGTACATCCGGGACGCCGGCAACTGGTGGCAGATCCTCACCATGCGGCCGGACGGCTCCGCGCCGACCGTGGTCGTCGACCGGATGCGGCGCGGCACCCGGGTCTGCTGGTCGCCGGATGACAAGCGACTGGCCTATGTGGACAGGGTGGGCGAGCGCAACCAGCTCTTCACGCTCACGCTCGGCCCGCCCGGCTCGGCGAAGCCGGTGCAGGTCACGCACAACCAGGACGACAAGGACGACCCCACCTGGTCGCCGGATGGCGGCGCCGTCGCGATGTGGATCAACACGAAGGGCAACCACCAGATCGGCCTGGTCAGCCTGGACCAGCCCGACGCGCCCCCGCGGTGGCTGACCAAAGACAAGGTGAACTGCGCCGACCCGTGCTGGTCGCCGGACGGCACCTGGATCGCGTACACCCGAAACGGCGCGGCCAGCGGGCAGTCCGACATCTGGGTGGTCCGGCCGGACGGCAGCGAAAACCGGCCGGTCACCAGCGGTACCGCCCAGGACATGGACCCCACCTGGTCGCCGGACGGCAAGTGGATCGCGTTCACCCGCGGAAAGGTGAAGGAGCCGTCGGTCTGGATCGCCCGCCCGGACGGGAAGGACGCGCAGCGCCTCACCGTCGGCGGCGTGTACGAGGCGCACGCCTCCTGGTCCTGAGCCCCGCTGTTACCTCCGCGCCGCCCGCTCCGTCATCGCTGTGACGGGCACCCGCGGCGTTACGGAGGTTGTCGCCATGACGGCACTGACCAGCACCATCGAGATCGCGCGGCCCCCGGAGGAGGTCTTCGCGTACGCCACCGACCCCACCCACTTCCCCCGGTGGCAGGCGGATGTGCTCCGGGTGGACTTGGGGGAGGGGTGGCACCCGGCGGTGGGCGCCCGGTTCACCACCACCCGCCGGGTGGGTGGCGCCGAGCGGACGATGACCCAGCGGGTCACCGAGCTGAACCACCCGTACCGCTGGGCGGTGGAGGGGATCGCCGGCCCGATCCGCCCGAACGCCTCGGTCACCGTCGAGCCGCTGGACGGTGGCGGCTCGCGGGTCACGTTCACGCTGGACTTCACCGGCCACGGCGTCGGCGTGGCGCTCGCGCCGATGGTCCGCCGGCTGGCCGCCAAGGGCGCGCCGGCGAGCTACGCGAGCCTCAAGCGCCTCCTGGAGGGGGGCGCATAGGCTCTGGCCCATGGCAGAGATCCTCTACTTCCACCACGCGCTGGGGCTGACGCCGGGACAGCGCGACTTCGCCGAGGCGCTCCGCGTGGCCGGGCACACCGTGCACACTCCGGACCTGTACGGCGGCAGGGTCTTCGACACGCTCGACGCCGGTGTCGCGTACGGGCGTTCGCTGGGCTTCGAGGCGCTGGTCGACGACGGGGTCGCCGCCGCCGAGGGGCTGCCGGCCGAGCTGGTGTACGTGGGGTACTCGCTCGGCGTACTGCCGGCGCAGCGGCTCGCCCAGACCCGGCCCGGTGCGAAGGGCGCGCTGTTTCTGGAGTCGTTCGTGCCGCCGTCCGAGTTCGGCGGGTGGCCCGCGGGCGTACCGGCCCAGGTGCACGGCATGGACGAGGACCCGATCTTCGCCGGCGAGGGCGACCTCGACGCGGCCCGGGCCTTCGTCGAGGCGACCCCGGAGGCGGAGCTGTTCCTCTATCCCGGCAAGGTGCACCTCTTCGCCGACCCCGGCCTGCCCACCTACGACGCGGCCGCCGCCAAGCTGCTCACCGAGCGGGTGCTCGCCTTCGCCGACCGTCTCGGCTAGCCGCGGCCCCGCTCCTTCGCCGCCTTCGGCGGTGCCCTTCCGCGGCCTTGCCGCGCCGCCGTCCGTGCTGGTCTTCCGCTGAGGTCTTCCGGGTCGGCCTTCTGCGCTGGTCCTCCGCGGCGGCCTTCCGTGGGGTGGCCCCGGAGCAGGCCGCGCAGGGCAACGGTCTGCGCTGGTCTTCTGCGGTGGCCTTCCGTGGCGGGTGGGTCGCGCTCCGCGTCCTGCTCGACGGGCGGGTGGTGCCCGGCTCGGATACCGTGGCGGCATGTCGCGCGAAGCCTGGATCGCGGTCGCCGTCCTCGGCGTGATCGTCGCCGTGGCCACGCTGGTGGGCGCGATCGTGCTCGCCGTGCGGGTGTGGCGCACCCGCCGGCTGCTCGGCGAGCTCGGCGCCGGCGGCAAGGTCGCCTTCTACGGCGCGCTGCTCTACACGTTCCTCCCGGTCGACGTGCTGCCCGACCCGATCTACCTCGACGACATGGGGCTGCTGGCCGGCGCGCTGCTCTACCTCTCGCACCTGGTGCGCAAGCAGCGCTCCTCCGCACCCGAGCTCCACCGGCCGGTCCAGGTCGAGCGCCGCCGCTGACCCCGCTTCGGCTCGCGGCCTCGGGTCCTCGTGGTGCCGCACCCACCCGACGCGGCTGGCCCGCGTGCCCGCTCTCTGCCTTTAGCGGGCGAGCTGTGTCCGGATTCGGGCGGCGCGGGGATCACGCACGTCGAGGAGGCGATCACGGCGACGTTCGCAGGTACTCCGGCGGGACCCGGTCGGTGAGCCACACGCCGTTGGCGCTGCGGTAGAACGGGTACCCGGCCGCCGCCATCGCCGCCGCGTCCACAGCCAGCACCGCCACCGGCCCGCGCCGCCGCCCGCCGACGGCCCGGGCGGTGGTGACGTCGGCCGAGAGGTGTACGTGGTGGCGCCCGCCCCGCTCCAGTCCCCGCGCCCGGATCGACGGGAGTGCCGCGGCGGAGGTGCCGTGGTAGAGCAGCGGCGGGGGCGGCACCGGGTCGAGGCCGAGGTCGACCGGGACCGAATGGCCCTGGCTGGCGCGGATCTCGTCGCGGCCGTCCGGCCCGGGCCGGATCGCGTACCGGCGCTTGTCGTTGCCGGCCACCACCGCGTCGAGGTCGGCCCGGCTCACCGACCCGCCGAGCGCGGCGAGCAGGTCGTCGACCGCCACCCAGCCCCGCGGGTCGAGGGTGAGGCCGACGCTGGCCGGGTCGTGGCGCAGGATGTACGACAGGCGCCGGCTCAGCCGGACCAGCGCGGCCCTATCCACGCTTCCAGACCGCGTCGTCCTCCGGCCCGACCCCAAGGCGGCGATCCGAGGAAGGTGCCGCGGGAGGGGGAGCGTCGTCCTTCGGCCCGACCCCAGGCTGGCGGTGAGAGGAAGGCGCCGCGGGAGCCGCGGGCGGGGGAGCCGCGGGTGGGGAGACCGCCGGGGCAAGGACCGGCGGCGGCACAGCCACCGCCCGCTGCCACCACTGGGCCAGCCCGACACCGGCGAGCACGAGCAGCGCCCCCGCCAGCGCGAACCACGCGGTGATCTCCACGTTTTCCCGCTGGAGCGTGATCGAGTCGGGCAGGTCGAGCAGCACCTCGGTGAGCGCGTCCGCGTCCTCCGCCTGGAAGTACTCGCCGCCGGTCAGGTCGGCGACCTCGGTCAGCGTCCCCTCGTCGGCCTGCATGTAGCGCCCCCGGCCGCCGAAGCCGCCGAACGGGCCGCGGCTCCCGTCGCCCCAGAACGCCGCGTCGCCACTGATCTGCTCCCGCGTGCAGACCGACGGCGCCGGCTCGGTGGTGCCGAAACCGATTGTGTACACCCGGAGCCGGCGCGCGGCCGCCTCCCCGGCCGCGGTGACCGGGTCGACGCCCTGGGTGTTGCGGCCGTCGGTGAGCACGACGATCGTGTCCGGCTGGTACTCGTCGGCGTCGCCGGTGGCCGGCGGCACCTCGACGCCGGTGGGCGGCACATCCGGGTTGAACTCGGCGATCGCGTCGACGGAGGTGAGGATGGCCTGGCCGATCGCGGTGCCGCGGGAGGTCTTGAGGTCGTCGATCGCGGCGATCAGCGCGTCCTTGTCGTCGGTCGGCTCGACCAGCAGGCCGGCGATCCCGGAAAACGTGACCAGCCCGATCCGGGTGCCCTCGTCGAGCTCCTCCACGAACTTCTTGGCCGCCTCCTGCGCCGCGCTCAACCGGTTGGGCGGCACGTCCGTGGAGCACATCGAGGCGGAGACGTCGATGGCGAGCAGGATCGCGGCGGAGTTGGACGGCACCGGCACCGAGGCCTGCGGCCGGGCGGCGCCACCGGCGAGCACGACCAGGCCGGCGGCGAAGAGCCAGATCGGGACCCGCCGCCGCCACAGGGAGCGGCCGGGCAGCGCGGCGCGGATCAGCGTGACGCTGGAGACCCGCACGGTCTCGCGGCGGCGCCGGCGGCGCACCCACCACCGGTAGCCCAGCAGCGCGGGGAAGGCGAGCAGCGCGGTGAGGGCCCATGGCCAGGTCAGCGACATCAGAGTATCCGTCCGAACCAGGTGATCATGAGCAGTCCGCCGATCGTGAGCAGGAGCAGCCCGATCCCGACCGCCGCCCCGGTCAGCTCGACCAGCTTGTCTTCCGTGGAGATGCGCAGGTCGAGCGTGTCGTACACGTCGTCGAGGGACCGAGCGTCCTGCGCTCGATGGTAGGAGCCGGCGGTGGCCTCCGCGACCTGGGTGAGCAGCTCCTCGTTGAGCGCGGTCGCCATCTGGTACCCCTCGACCTCGATCGTGGCACCCTCGACCGTGCCCACGCCGACGGTCTCGATGTGCACGCCCGCCGTCGCGGCCAGCTCGGCGGCGGCGAGCGCGTCCGGCCCGCCGGTGTCCTCGCCGTCCGACAGCAGCACGATCGTCGCCGAACGCCAGTAGCCCAGGTCCGGCGCCGGCTCGGCGGCCTCCGGGTCGGGCAGGCTCACCGGCTGGCCGACGATCGCCGAGAGCGAGGCGAGGATCGCCTGCCCCAGCGAGGTGCCGCCGGCCACCGTGAGCCGGTTGATGGCGGCGACCGTGCTGGCGTGGTCGTTGCCGGGCAGCTGGGTGGTGAGCGCCCCCTGCCCGAACGCGACGATCCCGACGTCCACTGTGTCCGGTTGGGACCGCACGAACGCGGCCGCCGCGGACTGGGCGGCGCCCAGCCGGGTGGGGGCGACGTCCTTGGCGGCCATGCTGTTGGAGACGTCGAAGGCGAGGATCACCGTTCCCGACGCCCGCGGCACCGGCACCGTCGCTTGTGGACGCGCGACGCCGAGGAAGAGCAGGACCAGCGCGGCGAGCATCAGCAGCGGCGGCAGGTGCCGCCGCAGGCGCCCGCGCCGAGGGTGGGCGGGCTGGAGACCCGCGGCCGCCAGCGCCGTCGCCCGGCGGCGTTGCAGGAGTTGGTACGCGACGAGCAGCCCCACCCCGACCGCCACCGCGACGGCCAGCAGGAGTGGATGCCGGAAACTCATGACCGTCCTCGCTTCGCTGCGGGCGGCCATGAGCCAGGCGACACGCTGCGTTTGATGATTCGCTCGCTCCGCTCGCTCATGCCGGTGCCCCGCTCGCCGGGCCGGTGCCGCGGGAGGCCGGTGCCTCGCTCGCCGGGCCGGTGGCGCGGGAGGCCGGTGCCCGGCGGTGCTTGGCCCGCTGGGCCATCTCGACCAGCGCGGCCACCAGGTCCTGGTCGGTGCCGAGCCGGTGGCCGACCGAGCCGGCCCGCCGGATCGCGCCGGTGACCGCGAACTCCCGGGCGTCCACCTCGGCCCGCAGCCGCCGGCGGAAGAGCGGGTCGCTGGTGTCGGCCAGCAGCTGCTCGCCGGTCTCCGCGTCCTCCACCAGCACCAGCCCGAGGTCGGGCAGGTCGAGCTCGGCCGGGTCGACCACGCGCACCGCGACCACCTCGTGCCGCAGCGCCAGCCGGGTGAGCGCCGGCTCCCAGTCGAGGTCGCCGATGAAGTCGGAGACGACGAAGACCAGCCCGCGCCGCCGCGCGGTGCCCGCGGCCAGGTGCAGCATCGCGGCCAGGTCGGTGGGGCGGCGGTCGTCGCGGGCCGGCCCGGGCCGGGTCAGCTCGTGGGTCAGGTGCAGCACGTGGGTGCGCCCGGTGCGGGCCGGGATGACCCGCTGCACCTGGTTGTCGTAGAGGATCGCGCCGACCCGGTTGCCGCCCTGGGTGAAGAGCCGGGCCAGGCAGACCGCCAGGTCGGTCACCACCGACGCCTTGCCGCCGCCGGCGCCGAAGCGCATGGACGCCGAGCGGTCCAGCACCAGCCAGGCGGTGACCTCACGGTCCTCCGTGTACTGCCGGACGTACGGCTCGTCGAGGCGGGCGGTCACGTTCCAGTCGATGTGCCGCACGTCGTCTTCGGGCGTGTAGCCGCGCAGGTCGGCGAAGTCGATGCCGGTGCCCCGGAACACCGTACGGTAGGCGCCCTGCAGCCGCCCGTCGAGCCGGCGTACGACCTGCCACTCCAGGCGGCGCAGCAGGCGGTCCGGCGCTCGCCCCGCTCGCGTCTGGTCCGGCGAGGTCACCGCACCGCCGCCTTGTCCCGCAGCGGCGCGTCGGGTACGGGGAGCGCGTCGATGACCCGGGTGAGCACGGTGTCCGGGGTGACGTCGTCGGCGAGCGCCTCGTACGACAGCACGAGCCGGTGCCGCAGCACGTCGAGGGCGAGGTCGGTGAGGTCGGCCGGCACCACGTAGTCGCGGCCGCGCACGAACGCCAGCGCGCGGGCGGCCAGCACCAGGTTGATGGAGGCGCGCGGGCTGGCGCCGAAGCTCACGTACCGGGTCAGGTCGTCGAGGCCGATGTCGGCGGGGCGGCGGGTGGCGCCGGCGAGCCTGACTGACCACTCGATCAGCGCCGGGTCCACGTACACCCGCTCGACCTGGTCCTGCATGGCGATGAGCCGGCCGGGGTCGGCGACCGCCTGGGTGGCCGGCGGCGCCGCGATCGCCCGCTCGACGATGACGAACTCCTCGGTGGCGCTGGGATAGCCGACCAGGACCTTCATCATGAACCGGTCGACCTGGGCCTCGGGCAGCGGGTAGGTGCCCTCCGACTCGATCGGGTTTTGCGTCGCCATCACCAGGAACGGGCGCGGCACGTGGTGGGTCTCCCGGCCGATCGTGACCTGCTGCTCCTGCATGACCTCCAGCAGCGCGCTCTGCACCTTGGCCGGCGCCCGGTTGATCTCGTCGGCGAGCAGCAGGTTGGTGAAGACCGGGCCGAGCGAGACCTGGAACTCGCCGGTCGGCTGGTGGTAGACCCGGGTGCCGACGATGTCGGCGGGCACCAGGTCGGGCGTGAACTGGATGCGGTGGAACTGCCCGCCGATCGCGCTGGCGAGCGCCTTCACCGCGAGCGTCTTGGCGAGGCCGGGCACTCCTTCGACCAGGATGTGGCCGCGGGACAGCAGCGCCACCAGCAGCCGTTCGAGCAGGACGTCCTGGCCGACGATCGTCTTCTTGACCTCGTAGAGGACCTGCTCCACTGTGCTCATACCCGCACCTGTCCGTCCTGTCGTCTCATCGCTGGGGTCCGTCCTCGCCGGGGCCGCCGCCGAGCGCGGTGCCGATCGGCACCGCGAAGCCGATGCCGATGAAGGTGCCGGCCCGGGTCGGGTTGGCCAGGGCGACGACGATGCCGATCGTCTCGCCGCGGGTGTTGACCAGCGGTCCGCCCGAGCTGCCCGGGTTGACCGCGGCGTCGAACTGGATGAGGCCGGCCAGCCGGGTGCCGTCGTCGCCGGCCGCGAGCCGGTCCAGCCCGGAGACCACGCCGGCGGTGGCGCTGCTGGTCATGCCGAGCTGGTTGCCGACCGCGACGACCGCGTCGCCGACCGCGAGGCGGCCGGAGTTGCCGATCGTGGCCGGCACGAGCACCGGCGGGAGGGTGGCGGCGGCGAGCGCGGCGATGTCGTTCGCCGGGTCGCTGTCTTCGACGGTCGCGGCCGAGCGGGTGCCGTCGGCGAACGTGACCCGCACCGCCCCGCCGCCCTTGACCACGTGCAGCGCGGTCAGGATGACGCCGGTGTCGCTGGCCACCACGCCGGTGCCGGTCCCCTCGACCCGGTCGCCGGTGCCGAGCCGCTCGACGACGACGACCGAGGGGGCGACCGCCTCGTACACCTGCGCGGGGCTGAGCTCGGGGGCGGCGGTCGGATCCGGCGAGGGGCTGGGCGCCGCGGCGGGCGAGCCGCCACCGGGACCCCATCGGACGAACGCGACCGCGAGTAGCAGGAGCGCCACGACCGCGGCCGCCCCGACCACGGTCCAGCGGCGCATGGTTCACGATAACGGCGGGGCGGCCGTGCGGGCTAGCCTACTGTGAGCGCTCACAGTAGGGTTCAGGCCATGAACGAAGCCTGGTACGAGTCCTTCGCCCCGCCGCCGACCGCCCGGCCACCCCGGGCCTGGCTCGACAGCGACGCCCCGCGGCTGCCGCTGGACGGGCACTGGCGGTTCCGGTACGCCGAACGCGCCGACGGGCCACTCGACTTCACCAGGCCGGCCTTCGACGACGCGGGCTGGGACCGCCTGCCGGTGCCGGCGCACTGGCAGCTGCACGGGTACGGGGCCCCGGCGTACACGAACATCGCCTACCCCTTCCCCCTCGACGCGCCGCGCGTACCCGACGAAAACCCGACCGGTGACTACCGCCACACCTTCCGCCTGCCGGAGGGCTGGCCGGGCGGGCCGGCGCTGCTCCGCTTCGCCGGGGCCGACTCCGCCGCGCTGGTCTGGCTCAACGGCGTCGAGCTCGGCCGCGCCGGCGGCAGCCGGCTGACCACGGAGTTCGACGTGACCGACGCGCTGCGCCCGGACGGCGACAACCTCATCGCCGTCCGCGTCGTGCAGTGGAGCGCCGGCAGCTACGTCGAGGACCAGGACATGTGGTGGCTCTCCGGCATCTTCCGCGGCGTCGACCTACTGGCCCGCCCGGAGGGCGGGATCGGCGACGTCGAGGTCAGCGCCGGCTACGACCACCTGACCGGCGCCGGCACGCTGGCGGTCGCGGCGGACGTCCCCGCCCGGGTACGCGTGCCCGAGCTCGGCGTCGACGCGGCCGCCGGCGAGACGCTCCGGCTGCCGGCGGTCGAGCCCTGGTCCGCCGAGAGCCCCCGCCTGTACGACGCGACGGTCAGCACCGGCGCCGAGACCGTGACCCTGCGGATCGGCTTCCGGACCGTCCGGATCGACGGCGGAGTCCTCACCGTGAACGGCCGCCCGGTCCTCTTCCGCGGCGTCAACCGCCACGAGTTCCACCCCGACCGGGGACGCGCGGTCACCGAGGAGGACATGCTCGACGACGTGCGGCTGATGAAACAGCACAACATCAACGCGGTACGCACCAGCCACTACCCGCCGCACCCGCGCTTCCTGGAGCTCTGCGACGAGTACGGCCTCTACGTCGTCGACGAGTGCGACCTGGAGACCCACGGCTTCTGGCAGGTGGGGTGGCGCGGCAACCCGGCCGACGACCCGCGCTGGGAGGCGGCGCTGGTCGACCGCATGCGCCGTACCGTCGAGCGGGACAAGAACCACCCGAGCGTCGTGCTCTGGTCGCTGGGCAACGAGAGCGGCAGCGGCCGCAACCTCGCCGCGATGGCGCGCTGGGCCAGGCACCGCGACCCGAGCCGCCCCCTGCTGTACGAGCGGGACTGGACCTGCCGCGACGTCGACGTGTACAGCCGCATGTACCTCCCGGTGGCCGAGGTCGAGGCGATCGG
Organism: Phytohabitans maris; assembly: GCF_031085175.1. Lineage (GTDB taxonomy): Bacteria > Actinomycetota > Actinomycetes > Mycobacteriales > Micromonosporaceae > Phytohabitans > Phytohabitans maris. The sequence goes on along the minus strand of NZ_JAVHUY010000003.1, from coordinate 319,454 downwards.
CCGGGGCGAGGAGGCGCCGCTTCCCGACCCGGCGCTGGACGCGCGGCGGCGGGGCATGCCGTTCATCCACGTCGAGTACGCGCACGCGATGGGGAACGGCCCCGGCGGGCTCGCCGAGTACCAGCGCCTCTACGAGACGTACCCGCGCCTGCAGGGCGGCTTCGTGTGGGAGTGGATCGACCACGGCCTGCGCGCGCGTACGCCGGACGGGCGGGAGTACTTCGCGTACGGCGGGGACTTCGGCGAGGTGCTGCACGACGGCAACTTCGTCGCGGACGGCCTGCTCTTCCCGGACCGTACCCCGTCGCCCGGGCTGCTGGACCTGAAGAAGGTCTTCGAGCCGGTGCGGATCGCCCCCTCGGGCGACGGCGGCCTCACCATCCACAACGGACACATCCACAGTGGAGTGTCCAAGCTGGACTTCCGGTGGGTCCTGGAGGACGGCGGCGAGGCGGTGGCCCGGGGCGCGCTGGAGGTGGGCGACGTGCCGCCCGGCGAGAGCGTACGGGTCGACCTGCCCGCGCTGCCGGCGACCGCGGGGGAGGCCCACCTCACCGTGCGGGCGGTGCTCGCCGCCGACGAGCCGTGGGCCAAGGCCGGCCACGAGGTCGCCGCCACCCAGCTCCCGGTCTCCACCACGCCGCCGCTCGCGGCTGCCGCACCCCGGCCGGCGGGTGCCGTGCCGCTTCCGGCCACCGTGCCGCCCGCGGGTGGCGCGACGCGGGCGGGCGTGCCGACGGCGACCTCGGCCGCGGTGCGGCGGGACGGTGGGCGGGTACGCCTCGGGCCGGGCCTGCTCGACGAGCGGACCGGGCGCCTGGTGCGCCTCGGCGACTGGGCGGTCGACGGGCCGCGGCTGCAGGTCTGGCGGGCCCCCACCGACAACGACCGCGCGCCGCACGGCGAGGCCCTCGAACCGCTGTGGCGGGCCGCCGGCCTCGACCGCCTCACCCACCGCCTCGACGGCGTCAGCGTCACCGGCGACGGTGCCGTGGTGCGGGTCCGGGTGGCGCCGGCGTCGTCGGACGGCGGGCTGCTCACCACGTACACGTGGCGGATCTTGGCCGGCGACCGGCTGGGGCTGGTCGTGGAGATCGACCCGGACGGGCGCCTCCCCGGGCCCCTGCCGATGCTCGGCGTGCGCTTCGCGCTGCCCGGCGAGCTCGACCAGGTGGAGTGGTTCGGGCGGGGACCCGGCGAGGCGTACCCGGACACCGGCCTCGCCACCCGCGTGGGCCGCTGGTTTCGGACGGTGGCCGACCTCCAGACGCCCTATCTCTTCCCGCAGGAGAACGGGCGCCGCGCGGACGTGCGGTGGGCGACCGTCACCGGTGGCCGGGGCGGCGGGGTGCGGGTGGACGGCCGGACGCCGTTCGGGCTGACCGTGCGGCCGTGGACCGCCGAGGCCCTCGACCGGGCCGCCCACCCGACCGACCTGGCTCCGGACGGCCGCACCTGGCTCACGCTCGACGCCGGCCACAACGGCATCGGCTCGGCCTCCTGCGGCCCCGGCGTCCTCCCGCCCTACCTCCTCGCACCCGCCCCAACCCACCTTGAGCTAACCCTCCAGGCACTCTGACCGCCGCCCCTGCGGCTGCGCCGCCCCCGCGCCGTTGATCAGGGAATTGGTGGGCGTGTCGGCCGGCGCGTCGCCTTACGAACTCCCTGATCAACGCTCAGAGGAGGCGCTCAGAGCGGGGCGCTCAGAGCGGGGCGCTCTGAGCGGGGCGATCAGAGGGGGGTGCCGGTGAGCGCGGCGCAGGCGGCGAGCAGGGCGTCCTGGACGCGGGGGTCGTGGGCCTGGTCGTTGAGGTGGACGACGCGGCGGTCGTGGAAGAACTGGCCGGTGGCCGTCGCGTCGTCCGATGTGGAGAGCCAGACCGGGGTGTCGGCGCCGGCCGCCACGTCGAGCGGCGCGGCATCACCGCTCATCTTCGTGCGGATCCAGCCCGGGTGCACCGCGTTGGCCCGCACGGCCGGGTAGCGGCGGGCCACGGCGAACGCGATCGCGGTCATCGCGAGCTTCGAGTCGGCGTACGCGCTGTCGGCCGTCCACTGCGCCTCGTGCTGCAGGTCGTCGAGGTCGATCCGGCCGCGGACGATCGAGTCGGAGCTCACGTAGACCAGCCGGGACGGCAGCGGCAGCAGGGCGGTCAGCAGGTACGCCGAGAGCGCGTTGACCTGGAAGGTGCGCTCCAGCCCGTCCTCGGTCACCGGTCGCGGTCCCGCCGGCGGCAGCCAGCCGGCGTTGTGCACCACCACGTCGAGCGGCGCGAGCGCGCGCACGGCGGCGGCCATGGCGCGGGTGGCGGCGAGTGACGCGAGCTCGCCGACGACCACCTCGGCCGCGCCGGCGTCCCGCAGCCGCGCCGCCTTCGCCTCGTCGCGGGCGTGCCGGACCACGCCGTGCCCCAGCCTTTCGAGCGCCGCGGCGATCTCCGCCCCGATCCCGTCGGAGGAGCCGGTCACCAAGATCCTCACAGGTCGATCCCGTGGAAGCCGAGCACCCCGTCCATCTCCAGCGGCCGCGGCCGCACCGGCACGTCGAAGCTGAAGACCTCGAGCACCGCCGGCCCGGCCAGCAGGTAGGTCATCAGGAAGCCGCGCGGGTCGCCGTGGTGGCGGATCTGCCCGATCACCGGACAGCCGAACCGGTCGAGCGCGGCCGGCAGGTCCTCGACGGTCACCGCCACGTGGTCGAAGCGGGGCCGCTCGCCCGGCCCGATCCGGGTGGCGGCCTCGGCGGCGGCGAGATCCGGCGCGTACACGTGCTGGTAGGTGAGGTTGCCCTGGACGAACTCCAGCCGCGCCCCGTCCGGGTCGAGGAAGAACGCGATCCGCACGCCGCCGAGGACGTCGGCGGGGGGCGAGAGCACGGTGACGCCGGCCGCCGAAAGGTCGCGGATCCGCGCGTCGACGTCGGCGACCTTCAGGCCGAAGTGGCGGATGCCGCCCTGCCGGTCGTCGTCGACCCAGCCGCCGAGGTCGGCACCGGGCGCGACCTCGGTGACCAGGATCCGCACCGAGCCGGCCGCGAAGCACCGCGCGCCCGGCGCGGGCGCCGGCACCTCGCCGAAGCCGAGCAGGTCACGATAGAAGGCAGCCGATCGGTCCAGGTCACGCGAACCGAGCCGGACGATCATAGGCGGGAACCATACCGTGACCGCTCACAGAGGCGCAACGGCTGAAGAGCCGCGAAGAACGCAGCGGAAACAAATCCGCAACGATCCCTTGACAGCCGCGCGACGCCGCGCGGATTCTGTGAACGCTCACAGAGACTCTGCCACCCCTTCGAGACACCTCAGGAGGGCACCCCATGACTTCGCACATCCACCGGCGCGGCTTCCTCAAGGGCGTCGCCACGCTCGGCGCGGCCGCGGCCGTCCCGGCATTTCTCGCCGCGTGCAGCGGCGACGACGAGGAGCCGACCCAGCCGGCGGGCGACCCCGACGCCCCGGCCAACCTCACGTTCTGGACCTGGACCACCAACGTCCAGAAGGTCGTCGACATCTGGAACGCCAAGAACCCCACCCAGAAGGTCACGGTGAGCAACCAGGCCCAGGGCGAGGAGCTGATCACCAAGACCCTGACCGCCCACCGCGCCGGCAACGCACCCGACCTGATCCACGCCGAGTACCAGGCGCTGCCCGTGCTGATCACCAACGGCGTCGCCGCCGACCTCACCGCGATGGCCGAGGGGATCAAGGGCGAGTTCACCGAAGGGACCTGGGCGCTGACCTCGTTCGGCGGCAAGACGTACGCGATACCGCAGGACGTCGGGCCGATGATGCTCTACTACCGCGAAGACCTCTTCCAGCAGTTCGGCCTCACCGTGCCGAAGACGTGGGACGAGTTCGGCGCCGTCGCGCGGCAGGTGCGGCAGAAGGACGCCAAGCGCTACCTCGCGACGTTCTCCTCCGGCGACCCGGGCTGGTTCGCCGGCCTCGCCGAGCAGGCCGGCGCCAACTGGTGGGTCAACGACAACGGCACCTGGACCGTGCGGATCAACGACGAGCCGACCAGGAAGGTGGCGTCCTTCTGGGGCGGCCTGGTCAACGAGGACGTCCTCTCCGGCAAGCCGATGTACACCCCGGAGTGGAACAAGGCGATGACCGACGGCACGCTGCTGGCCTGGCCGAGCGCGATCTGGGGCGCCGGCGTGCTGGAGGGCGTCGCGCCGAGCACCAAGGGCAAGTGGCGGATGGTGCCGATGCCGCAGTGGGACGCCGCCGCGCCGGCGACCGGCTACTGGGGCGGCTCGGCGACCGCCATCTCCAGCAAGTCGTCGCAGCGGGCCCAGGCGGAGAAGTTCGTGAAGTGGCTCAACACCGACCAGGAGGCGCTCGACGCGCTGATCGCCGAGGGCGGCATCTACCCGGCCGCCACCAAGGGCCAGTCCAGCACCCAGCTGAGCAAGGCGCCGGCGATGATGCCCAACCAGCCCACGTTCTTCGCCGAGGCCGCCGAGATCGCCACGACCGCGCGGGGCTTCAACTGGGCGCCGAACGTCAACGTCACCTACAGCCAGTACAGCGACATCTTCGCCAAGGCCGTCCAGGAGAAGTCCGACTTCGCCGCCGCCGTCGACGCCATCCAGGCCGCGTCCGTCGCCGACCTCAAGAAGCAGGGCTTCGAGGTAAAGGAGGCCTGACATGAGCGGGAGTCGTGAGGCTACGGGCCTTGACCACGACGGCGGACGAGCGCCGAGCGGCGGAGCGGGGTAGGCATGCCGGTGGCCGCCCCGGTCCGCCGCCGCCCGCGCCGGCGCGGCGGCCCGACCCCGTACGTGCTGATGGCCCCGGCCGTCGTCCTGCTCGTGCTCTTCCTGCTGGTCCCGATCGGGTACACGGTGTGGCTGAGCCTGCGCGCCAACCGGGTCAGCGGCGGCGGGCTCGGCATCCGCACCGAGCGGTTCGTCGGGCTGGAGAACTACACGAGCGTGCTCACCGACTCGGCGTACGTCGACGGGCTGCTGCGCATGCTGCTGTACGGCCTGATCGTCGTCCCGTCGATGCTCGGCCTCGCGCTGCTCTTCGCGCTGCTGCTGGACACGCCCCGGGTCCGCTTCGGCGCGTTCTCCCGGATCGGCATCTTCCTGCCGTACGCGGTGCCCGGCGTGATCGCGTCCCTGCTCTGGGGCTTCCTCTACCTGCCCGACGTGAGCCCGATCCGGGACGTGTTCGAGGGGCTCGGCCTCCCCGCGCCGGACTTCCTCGCACCCGGCGGCGTGCTCTTCTCGGTCGCCAACATCGGCGTGTGGGGCGGCGTCGGGTTCAACATGATCGTGCTCTTCACCGCGCTGCGCGGCGTGCCCCGGGAGATGTACGACGCGGCCCGCGTCGACGGCGCCGGCGAGGTGCAGATCGCGCTCCGGGTGAAGGTTCCGCTGATCATGCCGGCGATCATCATGACCGCGATCTTCTCGATGATCGCCACGCTCCAGGTCTTCAACGAGCCGGCCACGCTCCAGCCGCTGACCGACACCGTCTCGCAGACCTGGGTACCGCTGATGACGATCTACCGGGACGCGTTCGTCAACGCCGACATCCACAGCGCCGCCGCCGCGTCGGTGGTGCTCGCGCTCGGCACGCTCGCGGTCTCGGTCGCGGTGCTCACGCTGCTGCAACGGCGCGCCTTCGGGAGGGACCGATGACCGCGCTCACCGCCCGGCCCGCGGCGACGAGTGCCCAGCCCACCCAGCGGTCCGGGGCGGTCAAGGCACGCACCCGGTGGGTGCCGACCGCGCTGCTGCTGCTCGGCGCGTTCTACTGCCTCGCGCCCGTGATCTGGGTGGCGATCGCGGCCACCAAGGGACCGAGCGAGCTGTTCAGCACGTTCTCGTTCTGGCCGAGCTTCCGCGGCGGCTTCCAGTACAACGTCACCCACCTGCTCGACTTCCGCGACGGCGTCTTCCTCAAGTGGGCGCTCAACAGCCTGCTCTACGCGGGCGTCGGCGCGGTGCTCTCGGTCGCCGTCTCGACCCTCGCCGGGTACGCCCTGGCGAAGTACGACTTCGTCGGCCGCGAGCTGATCTTCATGACCATCCTGGCCGGCGTGCTGGTCCCGCAGATCACCCTCGCCGTCCCGCAGTACCTGCTGATGTCCGAGTTCGACCTGGTCAACTCGTACTGGTCGGTGCTGCTGCCGAGCATCATCAGCCCGTACGGCATCTACCTGTCCCGGATCTACGCCGCCTCGGTGGTCTCCGACGACATGCTGGAGGCCGGCCGGATCGACGGCGCCGGCGAGTACCGGCTGGCCTGGAAGGTCGGGCTGCCGCCGATGGTCCCGGGGATGGTGACGCTGCTGCTCCTGCAGTTCGTCGCGATCTGGAACAACTTCCTGCTGCCGTACATCATGATCTCCGACGACGGCCGCTTCCCGATGACCGTGGGCCTGTTCACGATGCTCAACCAGGGCGCCAGCCAGCCCGCCCTGTACTCGCTGGTGGTCATGGGGGTCTTCCTGTCCGTGCTGCCGCTGGTCGCGCTGTTCCTGTTCCTGCAGCGGTACTGGCGGCTCGACCTTGTCAGCGGGGGAGTCAAGGGATGACAGCGGTGCGCTTTCCGGCCGGCTTCGTGTGGGGCACGGCCACGGCCGCGTACCAGGTGGAGGGGGCGGTCGGCGAGGACGGGCGCGGGCCGTCGATCTGGGACACGTTCTGCCGGGTGCCGGGCGCGGTCGCCGGCGGTGACACCGGCGACGTCGCCTGCGACCACTACCACCGCTGGCCGGAGGACGTGGCGCTGATGGCGTCGCTGGGGCTCGGCGCGTACCGCTTCTCGATCGCCTGGCCGCGGATCCAGCCGGACGGCGCCGGCCCGCCCAACCAGAAGGGCCTGGACCACTACCGCCGGCTCGTCGACGGGCTGCTGGAGCGGGGCATCGTCCCGCACGTCACGCTCTACCACTGGGACCTGCCGCAGGCCCTGCAGGACCGGGGCGGCTGGCCGGCGCGGGACACCGCGTACCGGTTCGCCGACTACGCCGCGGTCGTGCGGGACGCGCTCGGCGACGTGGTCGACCACTGGGCCACGCTCAACGAGCCGAAGGTGGCCAGCCACGCCGGGTACGGCGACGGCAGCCACGCGCCCGGCATCCGCGACCGGGGCCTGCGCGACCGGGCCGCGCACCACCTGCTGCTCGCGCACGGCCTGGCGCTGCCGGCGCTGAGCGGGAGCGGCCAGGTGGGCATCACGCTCGACCTGAGCCCGGTGCGGCCGCTGACGCCGGCCGACACGGCCGCCGCGGAGGAGCACGACTACGACAACCACGGCATGTTCCTGGAACCGCTGCTGCGCGGGCGGTCCCGGCTCGGCGGCGACCTCGTGCGCGCCGGCGACCTCGACCTGATCAGCGCGCCGATCGACTTCCTGGGCGTCAACTACTACCGGCCGCTCTACGTCCCTCGGGTGCCACCCGAGCTCACGGTGACGGCGATGGGCTGGCCGGTCGTCCCGTCCGGCCTGCGCGACCTGCTGCTCGGCCTCCGGGACAGCTACCCGAACCTGCCGCCGATCCACATCACCGAGAACGGCGCGGCGTACGACGACGAGGTCGGCCCGGACGGCTGGGTCGACGACCCGCCCCGCGTGGCGTACCTGCGCGGCCACCTGCTCGCCCTGCACGAGGCGATGGAGGCCGGCGTCGACGTCCGCGGGTACTTCGTCTGGACGCTGCTGGACAACTTCGAGTGGGCCGAGGGGTACTCGAAGCGGTTCGGCATCGTCCACGTCGACCGGGCCGACCAGACCCGGCGGCCGAAGGCGAGCGCCCACTGGTACGGGCGGGTGGCCCGCACTGGCGAGGTGCCGCCGCCCGGGCCTGAGCTGGCATGGAAAACTGAGTCCGATGGGTAGTGACACTGCGCAGCCACACCCCAAGTCGCGGGGGGCGGCCCGGCGGGCGATGCGGCGTGGCCCGACGATCGACGACGTGGCGGAGGTCGCCGGCGTCTCCCGGGGCACGGTCTCCCGGGTGCTCAACGGCGCCCGCTACGTCAGCCCGGCCGCGCTCAAGGCGGTCGAGCGGGCGGTGCGCAGCACCGGGTACACGGTCAACCAGAGCGCCCGCAGCCTGGTCACCAAGCAGTCCAACGCGGTCGCGTTCGTCCTCTCCGAGCCGCAGGAACGGCTCTTCGAAGACCCCAACTTCAGCGTGCTGCTGCGCTGCTGCACCCAGGCCCTCGCCGAGCACGACATCAGCCTGATCCTGATGCTGGAGTCCAGCGACGCCGAGCGCGACCGGGTCCTGCGGTACGTGCGCGGCGGCCACGTCGACGGGGTACTGCTGATCTCCGCGCACTCCGGCGACCCGCTGATCGCCGACCTGGCCACCGGCGTCGTGCCCGCGGTCGCCTGCGGCAAGCCGGGCGGCCCGGAGTCGGCCGTCCCGTACGTGGCGGCCGAGGACACCGAGGGCGCCCGCCAGATGACCCGCCACCTGGTCGCCCAGGGCCGCAAGCGGATCGGGATGATCGCCTGCACCCAGGTGGTCGGCGGGCGGGAGCGGCTCCAGGGGTACCGGGACGTGCTCGGCCGCAAGGCGGTCAAGCGCCTGGTCGTGCACACCTCCGACTACAGCTTCGCCGCCGGCGCGGCCGCCATGCGCGAGCTGCTCGCCGAGAGCCCGGACATCGACGCCGTCTTCGCCGCCTCCGACCTGCTCGCCGCCGGCGCCCTGGCCGAGCTGCGCCGGGCCGGCCGGCGGGTCCCGGACGACGTGGCGGTGGGCGGCTTCGACGACTCCCGCATCGCCCGCGAGACCGACCCGCCGCTGACCACCATCCGCCAGCCGCTGGAACGGGTCGCCGCCGACATGGTCGACGTCCTGCTGCGCCTCATCCGCCGCGAGCCCGCCTCGTCCCGCCTCCTCCCCACGGAGCTGGTCAAGCGCGAGTCCGCCTAGCGCTCCGCGCGCCACCCGCCGGGTCGCCCGCCGCCGACCGCTCTCCCTCGTACCACCTGGGCGGTTGCCTTGATCGCGCTTGCTAGCCTCGACGGCCGGACGACGTCGTTGGGGGTGGGCAGGGCGTGACGGGTGGCGAGGCGTTCCTCGTGGTGGGGCTCGGCTGTCTGGTGGCGGTGGCCGGGGTGGTGATCGCCGTGGTCTCGGTCAGCCGGGCCCGGCGGCAGCGGGAGGCACCCGCCCCGGCGCCGGCGTCCGTCGACCCGTTCCAGACCGGCGACACCGACGCGCTGCGCGGCGACCCCCGCGCGCTCAAGCCCGGCGACATCGTGGAGATCCGCACGAAGTCGTACGCGGTGCGCGGCTCGCTGAGGTTCGCCGAGGGGGACTGGGGCTGGGCCGAGCATCTGCTCGACGACGCGGCCGGGGGCAAGGTGTGGCTCTCCGTCGAGGAGGATCCCGACCTGGAGCTCGTGCTCTGGTACGAGGTGCCGAGCGCGACCGTCACCCCCGGCGCGCCGACGGTCGACTTCGACGGCCGGCGCTACACCCGCGACGAGGGCGGCCACGCGCGCTACACCGCCACCGGCACGACCGGGCTCAACCCGACCGGCACCGTGCGCTACGAGGACTACGCCGCGCCGGACGGCGCGCTGCTCTCCTTCGAGTCGTACGGCGACAGCGGCAAGTGGGAGGTCGGGCGCGGCGAAAAGCTGCACCGCGCCGAGGTGCTCATCTACCCGCAGGCCGGCTGAGCGCTGTGCTGGTGCGCCTCGACACCCCGTACGCGGACACGACCGCGGGCGACCTGAGCTTCGCGCTCGGCCTGCCCGAGCTGCCGGCGCTGCACGTGCTCCGCCTCCCCGGCCTGGAGCTGCGGCTACTCGGCGCCTCGCACCAGGTGCTGTGGACCACAGTGGACGGAGAGCGGAGCGTGGAGACGGTGGCCTGCCTGCCCGGCCGCGACCCGCACCTGCCGTCCGCCATGGACAGTCCCGGCTACCGCTTCGAGTCGACCGTGGGGCAGCTGCCGGCAGAACCGCTCTGGCGCGAGCTGGCCGCCGACCCGCGGGCCCTCGTCGGCGTCTTCCCCGGCGACCCGAACGCGGTGACCGCCCTGCGCGCGCAGGAGCGCGGCTGGTGCACCTGGCACGCGTACCCGCAGACCGGCGAGCTGGTGACCACCCGCACGTGGTTGGGAGAGCGCTGATGGCGTACCGGAGATGGTTTGTCATAGGCATCGGGCTCGCGCTGGTCGGCGTGCTCGTGGCCGGGGTGGGGCTGCTGACCGGGAGCTTCTCGCCGCGCGGCTACGTCTCCGACCACTTCACCCGCGCGGCCACGCGGGACATCGGCGGCGACGCCCTGGCGTACACGTCGGCGAGCGCGCCGAGCGCGGTGGCCGACCAGATCACCGGCGCGTGGGAGCCGGCCGACCGGTACGTCGACGGCAGCGGCGTCTACCTGCGCTACGACGACGACGCGGTGGTCATCCTGCCGCTCGCCGCGGTGGGCTCGCTGATCCTCGTGGAGAAGATGCGCACCGCGTACCCCCGCTATTACGGCACGGTCGGCAACTACTGGGGTTGGGGTCGCGGCACCAGCGTCCGCGGCGGCGGTCCCGGGGCCGGGAAATAGGAGGCACGCACCGATGGACCTGGTCACCGACCTGCTGGTCACCCTCGCGTACGGCGCGGTCGGCGTCGTCCTGATGGCGATCGGCTACGTGCTGGTCGACGTCGCCACGCCCGGCCGGCTGCGCGAGCTGATCTGGGTCGACCGCAACCGCAACGCCGCGCTCCTGCTCGCCTCCAACCTGGCCGGCGTCGGCGTCATCGTGGTCGCGGCGATCGTCTCCAGCGACGACGACTTCGTCGACGGGATCGTCGGCGCCGGCGCGTACGGGCTGCTCGGCCTGCTCATCATGTCGGCCGCGTTCGTGCTGCTCGACCTCGCCTCGCCGGGCAAGCTCGGCGAGATCCTGGTCGACCCCGAGCCGCACCCGGCGGTCTGGGTCTCCGGCGTCGTGCACCTCGCGACCGGCGGCATCATCGCCGCCGCGATCAGCTGATGACCAGGCCGGCCAGGCCCGCCCGCAAGCCCACGACCCGGGCCAAGCGCATCGCCCGGGTCCTGAAGGTGCTGGTCTTCGCCGGTGTCCCGCTGGCCGCGGTCGGGGTCTGGCTCGCCGTGGCGCCGCCGAGCCTCGACGGCGGTACGACCGTGCCCGCGCCGGACGGCGAGATGGGCGCGCAGACCGCCGCCCAGCTGGCCAAGGCGAGCGCCGCCCAGGGTGTCTGCTACGGCTGGCAGCTCCGCAGCGGCGGCACATCGGTCAGCCGCGGCTCCAACCTCGGCGCCGGTACCGCCGTCGACAGCGACCCGGCCCGCTGCCCCCGGTGGGTCGAGGTGCAGGCCTCGGTGACGTGGACCTCCTCGGCCAGCGAGGCCCCCGACTCCGCCTGGGTCACGGTCGCCGCGCAGGGGGTGGCGCCGCCGCCGGAGAGCCGGCTGGACCGGTTCGGGATCACCGACGGCGCGTTCGTCGACGAGCCGGACTGGGCGGTCTGCCAGGCCGCGCTGGCGCTGCCGCTGCTGCTCGCCGAGACCGGGGCGGTGCCGCCGGCACCCGTCGCGACCGCGGGCGCCGCCGCCGGGCCGGCACCGGAGGCCGGCAGCGACTTCTGGCGCGACCGCTGGCCGTTCGCGGTCGGGGCCGCCGTCCTGCTCGCCCTCGCCGCGCTGACCGTCGCGATCGGCTGGTTCGAACGCAAGCACGAGCGCACCCGGGCCCGGCCGGCCCCCACCGCCCCGACGCCGGCCGCCGGCCCATGAGGTTCGCCCGGAGCGCGGTCCTCGCGGCGGTCTTCGTCTGCGCGGCCTGCGGCCTGGTGTACGAGCTCGCGCTCGTCACGCTCGGCAGCTACCTGATCGGCGACACGGCCGGGCAGGCGTCGATCGTGCTCGGCGTGATGGTGTTCGCGATGGGCATCGGCGCGCTCGCCGCCAAGCCGCTGCAGAGCCGCGCCGCCGTCTCGTTCGCGGTCATCGAGATGGCGCTGGCCCTGCTCGGCGGCCTCTCCGTGCTCGCCCTCTACGCCGCGTTCGCCTGGCTCGACCTGTACGCGCCGGCGCTGGTCGCCACCGCGTTCGTGCTCGGCGCCCTCATCGGCGCGGAGATCCCGCTGCTCATGGTGCTGCTCCAGCGGATCCGCGAGCAGGCGGCGGGGAGCGCGGTCGCCGACCTCTTCGCCGCCGACTACGTGGGCGCGCTGCTCGGCGGGCTCGCGTTCCCGTTCCTGCTGCTGCCGGTCTTCGGCCAGCTCCGCGGCGCGCTGGTGGTCGGCGCGGTCAACGCCGTCGCCGGCACCGCCCTGGTCTTCACCCTCTTCCGGCGAGACCTGGGCCGCCGCTCGCGCGCCGCGCTCACCGCCGGCGCCGTCTGCGTCGGCCTCCTGCTCGGGTACGCGTACGCGGTGGCACACGACTTCGAGGTGACCGCGCGCCAGCAGCTCTACCGCGACCCGGTCGTGCACGCCGAGCGCAGCCGCTACCAGGAGATCGTGCTCACGAAGTCGGTCGGCTCCACCGATCTGCGGCTCTACCTCAACGGCGACCTGCAGTTCAGCTCCGTCGACGAGTACCGCTACCACGAGGCGCTCGTGCACCCGGTGCTCGCCGGCCCGCGGGCAAACCTGCTCGTGCTCGGCGCCGGCGACGGCCTGGCGGCACGCGAGGCGCTGCGCTACCCGGACGTGCGCTCGGTGACCGTCGTCGAGCTCGACCCGGCGGTGGTCGCGCTGGCCCGCACCTGGCCGGCGCTGCGGGCGCTCAACGGCGGCGCGTTCGACGACCCGCGGGTGCGGCTGGTGCACGAGGACGCGTTCGCCTGGCTGCGCGCCGCGCCGTCCCGCTACGACGCGGTCATCGTCGACCTGCCCGACCCGGACGAGACGGCGACCGCCAAGCTGTACTCGGTCGAGTTCTACACGCTGCTGCACAACGTGCTCGCGCCCGGCGCGCGGATGGTGGTGCAGGCCGGCTCGCCGTACTTCGCGCCGCGCTCGTTCTGGTGCATCGAGGCGTCCATCCGCGCGGCCGGGTTCGCGACGACGCCGTACCACGTGGATGTCCCGTCTTTCGGGGATTGGGGTTTCGTCCTTGCCGGTGCCACTCCGGCGCTTGCCGCGGACGCCCCGCCGCTGCGGTTTCTCACCCCGGAGGTGCTGCGCGCGGCCACCGTCTTCCCGCCGGACCGCGGGCGCGTCACGGTGGAGGCTTCGACGCTGCTCGATCCGCGGGTACTGGAGTACGCGCGGCGGGAGTGGCGGAACTACTGACGCGCGACCCGGGCCGTGCCACGCTGAACCGATGTCACTGACGATGGGCAGCGGCCCGTTCGGCCACGCACCGGCGGGCGTCTTCGCACCCGGCAACGTGCTGATCGACCCGTACCCCCGGCGCATGCGCGGCCTCCTCGACGGGGTGACGGTCGTCGACTCCACCCACGGCCAGCTCGTGCACGAGCCGGGGCGGCTGCCGCGCTGCTTCTTCCCGGCCGCCGACGTCCGCACCGACCTGCTCGTCGCCGGCCCGGCCGGGGTGCCGTCCGCGGCGCTCGGCGAGAGCCAGGTGTGGGACCTGCGGCTCGGCGACCGGCTGGTCGAGCGGGCCGCGATCGCCTACCCGGCCCCGCCGCCCGAGGCCGCCCGCGTCGCCGGCCACATCGCCCTCTACTGGCGGGTGATGGACCAGTGGTACGAGGAGGACCTGCCGGCCGTGGCCCACATCCGCGACCCGTACCACCGCGTGGACGCGCTCCCGTCCTCCCGGCACGTGCGGGTCAGCCTCGACGGGGTGACCCTCGCCGAGTCGGACGGCGCGGTGGTCGTCTACGAGACGGGGCTGGTGCCACGCTGGTACTTCGCCCGGTCCGACGTGCGCGTACCGCTGGAGCGTAGCGACTACCGGTCCTGGTGCGCCTACAAGGGCGAGGCCACGTACTGGTCACTCGCGGTGGGGGACACCCCGCACGTCAACCTCGCCTGGACGTACGCTTCTCCCCGGCACGACGCGGCGCTGGCCCGCGACCGGGTGGCCTTCTTCAACGAGCGGGTCGACCTGGACGTCGACGGGGCGCGCGAGGAGCGCCCGGGCGGCCCGTGGGCGGACCCGGACTGGTGGCGGGACAGGACGTTCGAGGGGGATCTGTGACGGGTTCGAACCGGGAGATCGCGACCGCCGCGTTCGCCGAGTGGGCGGCCGGCGGCGGGCACGTGTCCAGCATCTTCGCGCCGGACATGCGGTGGGAGATCGTGGGGCGCTCGGCCGCCTCCCGCGTGTACGCCAGCGCCGAGGAGTTCGAGGCGCGGGTGCTCCGCCCGTTCGGCGCGCGGTTCGACCCCGAGGCCCCGTTCCGCCCGGTGACCATCCGCGCCGTCTACGCCGACGACGAGCAGCAGACGGTGGCGGTGGTGTGGGACGGCGAGGGCACGACACTGGCCGGGACGACGTACCGCAACACGTACGCGTGGTTCATGCGGTTTTGGCAGGGCAAGGTCGTCGAGGGGACCGCGTTCTACGACAGCATCGCGTTCAACGAGCTGTGGGCAGAGGTGCTGCCCGCGGACGGCTGAGCCCAGCCCGTTCGCCCTTCCCCCGGCGCTCCGCTTGCCTGGCGGCGTTGTGGCGCTTTCGCGCTTTCGCACGGCGGTGTTTTCGCGCTTTTGGGCGCGGCGGCGTTTTGGCGTTTTTCGCGCGGCGGCGTTTCGCGCTTTCGCCTGGCGGCGCGTGTGGGCGGTGGCCGTGTGTGGGCGGGCGGCCTGTGTGGCGGTGGCCGTGTGTGGGCGGGCGGCCTGTGTGGCGGCGGCCGTGTGTGGGCGGCGGCCTGTGTGGGCGGCGGCCTGTGTGGGCGGCGGCCGTGTGGGCGGCGGCCTGTGTGGGCGGCGGCCGTGTGGGCGGCGGCCTGTGTGGCGGTGGCGTGTGTGGGCGGCGGCGTGTGTGGCGGTGGCGTGTGTGGCGGTGGCGCGTTTGGGCGGCGGCGCGCGTCCGCGCGTGGGCCGTTCGGGCGGTGGCGGTGGTTTGCGCGGCGGCCCGTTTGTGCCCCAGGCGGTCGGGAAACCCAGAAGTCATGAGCTACAACTTCGTCGCTCGTACTATGTTCGTCGCTACGACCGCCGCCGTGATGACCGGTCTTCCCGCGCTGCAGGCGTCCGCCGCCGCACCAGTCGCGGCCCGCGGCGCGGATGCTTCCCTTCCAGCCGGCGCGGCTCCACCTCAGGCCCAGCCCCGTGGCGTTCCGTCCGGCGCAGCCGGTGTCTCGTCTGGCGCGCGTGGCGTTCCGTCCGGCGCGGACGGTGTTCCGTCCGGCGCGCGTGGCGTTCCGTCCGGTGTGCGGGGTGCCGAGGTGTTCGTCCAGGTCACGCCGAGCACCGTGCAGGCCGGCGACCAGGTGGAGATCCAGGCCAGCTGCGACGGCAACGACCGGGAGGCCACCGTGCGCTCCGACGCGTTCGGCCGGGCGTCGGTCAGCCCGAACAACGGGCTGCTGACCGGCACCGCCACGGTCCCCGACCGCAAGCCGCCGAACACGTACGACGTCGTCCTGACCTGCCGCAACCAGACCACCGCCAACACCACCCTCACCGTCGTCAACATGAGCAAGGCCAGCCGCGGCCCGGCCACGGGCGCCGGCGGTACCGCCGGCGGCACGGTCAGCCCGCTGGTCCTGACCGGCGGCCTGGGCGTCGTCGCGGTGGGCGCCGGTGTCGCGCTGATCGTCCGCAGCCGCCGTAGCGCCGGATCCGGCAGCTGACCGGACCGCGCATGGCCGGACGCGACAACCGGCGGTGGCCGGGCGCCGAGGCCGTCATGAACGCGGCTGCGGGCATCGTCCGCGAGATCGCCCGCGCCAGCGTGGCCTCGTCGCCCGGGCGTGCCCCCTCTGACGATGGCCACGCTGAGCCGGGCCAGGGCCAAACGCCCGAAGCTCCGCCGCCCGCCACGCCAGAGCCGGCGCCCGACCCACCGCCCGAACCCGCGCCCCGCCGCCAGGCGGCCGCCGTCTCCCGGGCGGAGCTCTCCACCTTCGGAAGCGCCCGCGCGGGTTCGGGCCCCGCTCCGGGTTCGGGCCCCGCTCCGGGTTCGGGCCCCGCTCCGGGTTCGGGCCCCGCTCCGGGTTCGGGCCCCGCTCCGGGTTCGGGCCCCGCTCCGGGTTCGGGCCCCGCTCCGGGTTCGGGCCCCACCTCGGGGTCGGGCTCGGCTCCCGGGCCGGGTTCCGCTTCGGGGCCAGGCACGGCGTCCGGTTCGAGTCCCGCTCCGGGGGCGACCTCCGCTCCGGGGGCGAGCCCCGCCCCGGGATCGCCCCCCGCTTCCGCGCCGCGCGTTGGTCAAGATCCCGACAAAGTCAGGGACTTTGTCGCTTCCCGCGCCGTCGAGGCAGCAAAGTCAGGGATTTTGTCGGCACCGCGACCCGGTGGCGCGGCGGGCGGTCGGCACCGCGCCGTGCGAAACAGGTCGTGGTACGCGGGCGCCCTCAGGCGGGCCATGCGCCACCACGACCCGTCCCGTCCCGCCCGCACGCCCTTTCCGGCCGTGCGGTCTCAAGCCGCAGCCCCGGCGCAGGCCGCGACGGCCCCGACGACCCGGACAACGCCGGCGCCCCCGAAAGCGCCGACGACCCCGGCAACGCCGGCGGAGGAGCCGGCCATCCCCGCAGCGCGGCCACAAACCGCGACCCCGGCGGAGGCCGCGACCACCCCGGCACCGCGGCCAGAAGCGGCCGCCCGGCCCGGGGACGCGGCCGCCCCGGCGGAGGCCGCAACCACCCCGGCACCGCGGCCGCAAGCGGCGGCGGGGCCGCAAGCGGCGGCGGGGCCGCAAGCGGCGGCGGGGCCGCAAGCGGCGGCGGGGCCGCAAGCCGCCCTCCCCGCCGTCCGGCCGAAGGCCGAAACCGTCCCCGCGACCAATCCGCGACCGGCACCGCACCGCGGTCCGCGGGGCGCGAGCGCCCCGGCAGCCCGATGGGGCGTCGGCCCCGTACGCCGGACGGCCCGGCGGGTCGGCGGCCCCGACTGGGGCGTACGCCTCATCATGTCGCTGATCATCGCGCTGATGCTGCTGACCGTCAGCGGCTTCGCCTTCGAACGCCTCACCGGCGTCAAGGTCCTCCCCGACGGCCCGGCCGCCCGATTCTGGCCGGCACCGCGCGACTTCCCGGTGCTCGAACGCAGCCTGCCGGTCCGCGTCCGGGCCAACGCGGTCCAGATCAGCGCCCCCGTCCACCCGGTCGGCAACGCGCCGAGCGGCGCCATCGACGTGCCCACGGGTTCGCGCTTCGACGAGGCCGGCTGGTACAACAAGGGGCCCACCCCCGGCGAGTACGGCCCCGCGGTGATCGTCGGCCACGTCGACAGCGGCAGCGGCCCGTCCGTCTTCCACAAGCTGTCCCGCCTGCGCCCCGGCAACCGCGTCGAGATCAGCCGCGCGGACGGCTCGGTCGCCGTCTTCGAGGTCAACGCGGTCAGGCGCTTCGACCGCGACAACCTCCCCACCGACGAGGTGTTCGGCGACTTCAGCCGCCCCGGCCTGCGCCTCATCACCTGCGGCGGCCGGTGGGTGGGCGGCACCACCGGCTACGCCGACAACGTCGTCGTCTTCGCCTCCCTCGTGAAGTCACGCCGCGGCGAGAGCTAAAAGCACGCGTGCCCCGGTCCGCGTCAGCTGCGGACCGCACGCGCGGGGTCCCCGGGGAAACGTGGAGCGCAGCGGAGCGTTTTCCTGGGGTGCTTTCCCGCGGGCACCGCGGAGGCCGGCGGCGAGCTGGCGCTCGCCGAAATCCCCGGCCTCCGCTGCCGGCTCCGCGGGACAAGCCCACCCGGCTCCGGGGCGGATAGCGCCCGTGCGGAGGTCGTGACCCCGGACCGCGCGTAGCCGTTGGCTCGTCTGGAGCGCCCGCGCCGGATGCGACAGCGGGGTGAGGGCGACGCCGCGGGAGCGACGGTCCGGAGACAGCGACGGGTCAGCGTTCGTAGACCACCTTGCCGCCGACCATCGTCAGGACCGGGCGGATGCGCTTGATCTCCTCGGCCGGCACCGAGAAGTAGTCGCGGTCGAGGACGACCAGGTCGGCCAGCTTGCCCTTCTCGATCGAGCCGATCTTGTCTTCCATGCTCAGGTGCCAGGCGTTGTTGACGGTGAACATCCGCAGCGCCTCGGCGCGGCTGATCTGCTGGCCGTCGTTGATGAGGTCGCCGAGCGCGTTGCGGCCGGTGACCGCGAAGTACAGGCCGAAGAACGGGTTGAGCGGCGCGATGTGCACGCCGTCCATGTGGATGCCGGCGTGCGGGATGCCACTGTCCAGGATGGAGCGGAACGGCGAGCCGCTCGCGCCCGCCGTACCCGACGGGTACCGGAACGTGCCGACCTGCACGCTGCCACCGAGCGCGCCCAGCCGCGACAGCAGCTCCGGCGTCACGAACGGTACATGGTGGACGGTCCATCGTAGACCCTTGATGCCGAACTCCGCGTCGACCGCCTCGTACGCCGCCACGATGTTCTGAAACTGGGCGAGGCTGAGCGCCCGGTTCGTGTTGCGCCAGCCGGCCTGGGCGATCAGCCGCTGCGCCTCCAGCCACGCCGCGCCGGAGCCGTCGCCGGGCGCACCCCACTCGCCGATCGCGCCGGTCATCAGCATGTCGTCGCCGAAGAGCGGGAAGACGTTGCGCAGCCGCTCCTTCAGCTCGGGCAGGTTGATGTCGTTCTGGTTGTGCAGGAAGTTGGTCTGCAACCGGACGATCGCGTCGCCGTCGGCGTGCACCGCCAGCCACGAGTCGTACATGCGGTAGTGGTCCAGGTTGGACAGGCTCTGGGTCGGGGCGAGCGGGCCGGGCGTGGGGAAGAGCACCTGGTCCAGTGAGGCGGTGAGGCCGACGCTCGCCGCGTACGCCATCGCGTCCCGGGTGCTGCGCTTCTTGTCCTCGAACGTCTGCCGCACCCGCAGGTGGTACAGCGCGGCGTTGGACTGGGCGCCGGCCGTGATCGTGCCGTCCTCGGCGACGACGACGGGGATCGACGCCGTCTCGAGGAACGCCTTGCCGAGGCTGTTGGCGGTCGCCGGCCCGCTGAAGTTCTGGAAGAGCAGCACCGGCCGGTCGGGTACGGCCGCGTCGAGCTCGGCCCGGTTGGGCACCCGGCGCTCGGCGAACATGTTCGGGTGCCAGCCGCCCATCGCCGTGACGAACTCGCCGGGCGGTACCCCGCGTCGCCGCTTGGCGAGCAGCTCCTGGATCTCCCGGATGTTGCGGGCGTTCTCGATGACGACGTGGTAGCCGGGGCGGTTGGCGAGGCTGACGATGTGGATGTGGCCCTCGACGATGCCCGGCACCACCGTACGGCCGCGCAGGTCGATCACCTTGAGCCCCTGGCCGCCGCGGGGGACGTCCCGGCCGACCGCGGTGAAGACGCCGTCCTCGACCAGGACCGCGTTCACCACCGAGCTTCGCTTGTCCATGGTGTGGACGCGGCCGTTGACGAGCGCGACGCGCTCCACCGGCCCGTGGCCCGACCCGTGCGCGGAGGCGGGCGCCGGGGCCGCCACGGCACCGGCCACACCGACCGCGGCGCCGGCCTTCAACAGGTTGCGTCTGCCGAATCCGGGCATGGTGGTATCGCCATCTCTGTGCATTGTGGATACTCCCTTGTGGTGGGGGCGGCCCGCGGGCCGCGAAGGGGCGGCCCGCGCGGGCCGCGATAGGAGTCGGTACGGGGCTCAGATACCCAGTACGCTGCGCTGGACGGTGTCGCTGGCGCGGAGCTCGGCCGAGGTGCCGGCGCCGGCCACGCGCCCTTCGGCGAGCAGGTAGCCGCGGCTGGCCGCCTCCAGGGCACGGTCGACGTCCTGCTCGACCAGCAGCACGCTCACCCCCTGGGCGTTGACCGCCTCGATCGCCTCGAACACCTCGTCGGTCATCACCGGGGCCAGCCCCAGCGACGGCTCGTCGAGCAGCAGCAGTGTGGGTTTCGCCATGAGCGCCCGGCCGATCGCCAGCATCTGCTGCTCGCCGCCGCTGAGGCTGCCGGCGAGCTGCCCGGTGCGCTGCCGCAGCCGGGGGAAGATGTCGTGGACCCGGTCGAGGCCCTTGCGGTACTCGGCGCGCGCCGTGCGGCGGTACGCGCCGAGGCAGAGGTTGTCGTACACGGACATGCCCGGGAAGACCCGGCGGCCCTCGGGTACGACGGCGACGCCGTACTCGCAGACCTTGTGCGCGGGCAGGGCGGCGACGTCCCGCCCGCCCACCGAGATCCGGCCGGAGCGCTTGGCGTGCAGCCCGGCGACGGCGTTGACCAGAGTGGACTTGCCGGCGCCGTTGGTACCGAGGACGGCGACCGTCTCTCCATCGTGGACGTCCATGGTGACCCCCCACAGCGCCTGCGCGTCGCCGTAGAAGGCATCCAGCTGCCGGATCTCAAGCATGGGCACGCTTCCCCAGGTAGGCCCGGACGACGGCCGGGTCGGTGAGCACCTCGCGCGGGTCGCCGTCCGCGAGGCGGGTGCCCCGGTCGAGGACGACGATGCGGGTGGCGAGCTGGTTCACCACGCGCAGCAGGTGCTCGACGATCACGATCGAGACGCCGGAGCGGTGGACGCGGCGGATCACCTCGACCGCGTTGTCGATCTCAGCGGGGTTGAGGCCGGCGAGGGCCTCGTCGAGCAGCAGCACCTTGGGGTCGGCGGCGAGGGCGCGCGCGATCTCCAGAAGCTGGCGCTGGTGCAGGTTGAGCTTGTCCGGGTACGCGTCGGCGAGGTGCCCGAGGCCGACGACGTCGAGCGGCCCGGCGGCGTCCCGCCGGGCGGTGGCGAGGGACCGCGGCGAGCGGCCGAACATGATGGCCATCGCGACGTTGTCCCGTACCGTCATCGAGGTGAACGGCCGGGGGATCTGGTAGGTGCGGGCGACCCCGGCGTGGGCCACCCGGTGCGGCGGGAGCTTGGCGAGGTCGTTGCCGGCGACGTGGATGCTGCCCCGGGTGGGGCGCAGGCTGCCGGACAGGAGGCCGACGAGGGTGGTCTTGCCGGAGCCGTTCGGCCCGACCAGCCCGACGATCTCGCCCTCCCGCACGGTCAGCGAGACGTCTTCGAGGGCCCGCACCCCGCCGAAGTAGCGGGCCACGTTGCGGCACTCGACGAGCACCTCGCCCACCCCGACCGGTTCCGCGGGCGGGGCGACGGGAGCGGGAGCCGCCTGCTCGGCGGGCTCGGCGACCACCGGAGCGGGCGGAGCGGCGCGCAGCGGCAGCAGCGCCACCGCCGTCGCCGCCAGCAGGCCGACGAGTATCGCGTCGAGCGGCTCGCCGGGCAGCCACACCGCCGCCGCCACGACGGCGGCGGTGACGAGCGCGACCAGCGGGCGGGCGCGGAGCCGGGCGTACACGCCCTCGGGGGCGAGCAGCACCAGCAGCACGAGGACCGCGCCGAGCACGATGAGCTGCCACTCGCCGAGCCCGGACGCGGTGAGCCGGTCCTGGAGCAGCACGACCAGCACCACGCCGACCACCGGGCCGAGCCAGTGCGTCCGTCCACCCAGGACACTCATCACGATGACGAAGAGCGGGACGGTGAGGTGGAAGATGCTGTCCACCGCGACGAAGCCGATCTGCAGCGCGAAGAGGCTGCCGCCCACGCCGCCGATGACCGCGCTGGCCAGCAACGCCAGCATCTTGTACCGGAAGGTGGGCACGCCCAGCCCTTCGGCCACGTCCTCGGCGTCCCGCACGCCGGCGAGCGCCCAGCCGAAGCGGGACTTCCGCATCAGGTACGCGACCAGGACGGCGACCGCGGCGACGAGCAGGTTGAGCAGGTAGAGGAAGTCCTGGAAGAGCCCGAGCCCCGCGGGGAACGGCGGGACCGAGACGATGATGCCCTGCCCGCCGTCGATCGACGAGTTGATCCGGGCCAGCGCCGCGAGGATGAACGGCACCGCGAGCGTGAGCAGCGCGAAGATCTCGCCGCGCAGCGACCGCAGCCGGAACGCGATCGCCCCGACCGCGAGGGCCAGCACCGCGCTCAGCCCGGCCGCCACCAGGATCGTGACGTAGAAGTTGACCCCGTGCCGTCCGAAGAGGACAGCGGTGCTGTACGCGCCGATGCCGACGTACGCCGCCTGGCCGAAGCTGAAGTATCCACTGTAGCCGGAGAGGATGTTCCAGCTCGTCGCCTGCGTGACCCAGAAGAGCATGAGCGTGAGCAGGGCGAGGTAGAAGAGCGGGAAGCCGAGCGTCACCCGGTACAGCGACAGGCAGGCGAGCACCGCCACGACGAGCGGGAAGCCGATGGCGAAGCGGCGCGTCATCTGGTGGCTCCCACGGTGAACAGGCCCTGTGGTCGCAGGATCAGGGCGAGGACGATCGCGGAGAAGAGCACGAACGGCGCCGTGGCGGGGGAGAGCACCACCGACACGACGCTGGAGAGGAGCCCGACCAGTACCCCGGCGGCGAGCGTGCCGACCAGGTGGCCGATGCCGCCGAGGATGACCACCGCGAAGACCGTGCCGAACCACTCGAACGCGGTCGCCGGGGTCAGCGCGTTGGCGAGCGAGAAGAGCATCCCGGCGACGGCCGCGGTGGCGCCGGTGACCGCCGCGAGGAGCACGCCGATCCTGCGGTGGTCGATCCCGAACGCGGCCGCGATCGGCCGGTCCTCGGCGTACGCGCGCAGGGCCCGGCCGATGAACGTGCGCCGCAGCACCAGGTGCGCGCCGAGGATGACCAGCAGCGCGATCGCGAACGCCAGCAGCGTCGGCACCGGGAAGACGAACCGGCCGACCCGCACCGACTCGGTGGCGTACGGGTTGACCTCCGCGGCCATCCGCTGGAAGTCGGCGCTCCAGACGTTGCTGACCGACTGGACCACCACGATGAGCAGGCCGAACGTGATCAGCAGCGAGTTGAGCTCGGAGACCCGCAGGTAGTCGAAGGCCCACTGGAGCGCGCCGCCGAGCACGAACATCGCCGGCACGCTCACCACCAGCGTGACGAGCGGGTTGACCCGCCAGGCGGTGGCCAGCTCGAACGTCAGGTACGCGCCGAGCAGGATCATGCCGAAGTGCGCCAGGTTGATGATCCGCAGTACGCCCCAGGTCACCGAGACGCCGGCGGCCATCAGCGCGTACAGCCCGCCCAGCAGGATCCCGCTGAGCGCCGCCTGAATGGTGGTCATTCGCTCCACTCCTCAACGGCTGGGGTGCGACCGCCCGGGGCCACGGGGGCGGACCGGGCGGTCGCGGGAGGGTCAGGCGGGGCCGCGCAGGGTCGCCGCGGCGCGGTCCGCCGGCCAGACCGTGACCCAGTCACCGTTCTGGATCTGCTTGATGGTCTGGGTCGTCGGCCAGAAGTTGTTCTGCGCCGGGTCGAACGCCAGGTGCCCGCTGAACGTGGTGTCGGCGCCGCTGGCGTGGAGCGCGTCGCACATCTTGGCCTGGTCCGTGCCGCCGGCCGCCTTCACCCCGGCGACCAGGATCTCCCAGGCGTTCCACGAGGACGCGGCCTGCGTCTCGAAGACCGTGTACGGCAGCTTGGCGGCCGCGGCCCGCGCCTTGAAGTCGTTCACGATGGTGGTCGCGTCACCGCCGAGCTTGTCCAATGTGGGCTTGTTCGGCTCGAAGATGCTGACCGACAGCAGCCCTTCCGAGGCCGCGCCGAGGCCGAGCGGTGGGCCGGGCGCGGGGAAGAGGCTGAACATCATCGGCGGCTTGTAGTTCAGCTGCGCCATCGCCTGCAGCAGGTTGACCGGGTCGACGCCGAGGCCGTTGTTGATGACCAGGTCGGGCTTGGCGTCCCGGACCCGGGCCGCGATCGGCGCCCAGTCGGTGGTGGTCGGCGGGTACCGCACCTCCAGCACCAGGTCCAGGCCATTCTGCTTGGTGATGGAGACCGCGCCGGTCTTGTTGTCGCCGGAGCCGTACGAGACGAAGTCCGTCGACCCGTTCTGGTTGGTCAGGATCGCGATCCTCTTCGGCGGGCTGGGCAGGCTCGCGGTCGCCTCGAAGAGCTGCGTCGGCACGAACTCGTTCGGCGTCGGGCCGATCGACCAGGCCGGGAACTGGCACTCGTAGGTCAGCAGCGGCGCGATGACGGCCGTGTGCTGCGGCATCGTGTACCGGTGGCGGGCGGCCACGGCCATCGCGCTCAGGATGTTCGGCGTCGCGTACGGGCCGATGATCAGATCCACCTTGTCCTGGCTGATCAGCTGCTCGTACAGCGTGCTCACCTTGGCCTGGTCGGACTCGTCGTCCCGGACGACCCACCGCACCGGCCGGCCGAGCAGCCCGCCGGAGGCGTTCAGCCGCTCCACGAAGAGCTCGCCGGCGATCTTGTGGATGGCGCCGGTCGCCGCGAACGCGCCGCTGAGCGAGAGCGTGGAGCCGACGACGATCGGGTCACCGCTCGCCGCCGACGCCGCGCCGGCGTCCTCGGACGGCGACTTGGACTCGCACGCGGCGGCGGCGAGGAGGAGCAGGGCCGCCGCGGCCGCGACTATCGTGTTCTTGCGCATGCTCAGTGCACCTTTCCGGTGTCGTGCACGATGGACCCGCCGACGACGGTCAGCACGGACCGCACGTGCCGGATCTCCTCCTCGGGTACCCGGAAGTAGTCGCGGTCGAGCACCACGACGTCGCCGAGCCGCTCGACCTCCAGCACGCCGAGCTGGTCCTCGTCGGCCTTGCCGAGAAACCAGGTGTTGTCCCGGGTGTAGAGGTCGAGCACCTCGCGGCGGCTGATCTGCTGGCCGTCGTTGACGACGGCGCCCAGCGCGTTGCGGCCGGTGACCGCGTAGTACGCGTGGATGAACGGGTTCATCGGGGCGATCTGCATGCCGTCCGAGCTCATGCCGGCGTGGATCCCGTTGTCCACGATCATCCGGAACGGCGGTCCCGCGGCCGTACCGGTGCCGGCCAGGTAGCGCCAGCCGGTGAGGCTGAGCCCACCCCCGACCGCCTTGAGCCGGTCCACGTAGTCCTCGGTGATGAACGGGACGTGCGCCACCACCCACCGCAGGTCCTTGATGGACACTTCCGCGTGCACCGCTTCGAAGCCCTCGATCTCGGTGCGGAAGTCGGTGGCGGAGAGCGAGTGCACCTCGGCCCGCCAGCCGGCCCGGGCCACCCGCTTCGCCGCCTCCAGCCAGTTGGGGCCGAGGCCGCTGGCGATGAACTCGCCGATGCCGCCGGTCCGCACCATGTCGTCGCCGAAGAACGGGAACGCGTTGCGCAGCCGCTCTTCCAGCGTCGGCAGCGCCGGGTCGGTGTCCATGTGCAGGAAGTTGATCCGCAGCCGCACCGGCGCCTGCCCCCGGTCGTACAGCTCCAGGAACGGCAGGTGCATCGTGTAGTTGTCCTCGTGCGCGGCGCCGTCGCTCGGCGTACCCGTGGCTTGGAACGCCCCCTGGTCGAGGTGGGTGGTGACGCCGACGCTGAGCGCGTAGGCCATGGCGTCGCGCGCACCGCGCCGCCGCAGCTCGGGGGTGAGCCTCTGGCGCAGGGCGAGCGTGGCCCGGCCGGTCTGGGTGCCGGAGGCGATCGTCCCGTCCGCGCCGACGACCACGCCGGCCGCCTCGAAGAACGCCTTGCCGAGGCTGTTGGTCGCGGAGGAGCCGCTGAAGCCGACCGAGACGTACGCCGGGTGCCGGGGCAGGGCGGCGTCGAGCTCGGCGAGCGTGGGCAGGCGCACCTCGCGGAACTGGTTGAAGTGGAACCCGCCGATCGTCGTGACGAACTCGCCGGCCGGCACGCCCCTGGCCCGCGCCCGGTACGCCCGCTGGACGTCGGCGACCGAGTACGCGTTCTCCAGTGGAGTGTGGCGGCCGGGGCGGTTGCCCATCAGCACGATGTGGTTGTGGTTGTCGATGATGCCCGGGATCGCGACGTGCCCCCGCAGGTCGACCACCCGGGGGTGCTCGGGCAGGGCGCGGCGGGCGGCGCCGAGGCTGTCGCCGGCGTACGCGACCCGCCCGTCCCGGATGGCGAGGGCGCGGACCACGTCGTGCCGGCGGTTCATGGTGTGGATCGGTCCGTTGTGCAGGATCAGGTCCCGCTCCGACGGCGCGCCGTGCGCGGCGGCCGGTTGGGCTGATGCCGCCGCTTGCTGAGGGTGTGCCACCGCGCCGATGGCGGTGGCGGCACCGACGGCGGCGCCGGTGCGAAATATCGTTCTTCGGGGGACGCCTTCCTGGTCAGCCTGGGTCACTGGACACCGTCCTCTCACGGGGTCACGACGCGGCTATGGAGTGGGTGTCGGCGTGTGTTTCGAGCGGGGGTCAGCTTGGTTTCCGAGCTGTCTTAGGGCCGGAGTGTAAGCTCATAGTTCACACGTGTGCAATACCACTTACACACTTGCGATCTTGTGAACGCGCAGATGTACACCGTGGCGCACACGGCTCAGACTGAGTGGCGGCTCAGGACCAGCGCTCGAGCACGAACCAGACGCCCACGGCGGGCTCGGTGCTCTCGTTGCGGTAGGCGTGCGGGTTGGACGAGTCGAACGAGACCGCGTCGCCGGGCCGCAGCTTGTGCGACTCGAACCCCAGCGACAGCGTCAGCTCGCCGCTGATCACGAAGCCGAACTCGATGCCGGTGTGGCGCATCAGCAGGCCGGAGCTGGACGAGGTGCCGCCCGGCTGGTACGTGATCAGCAGGAACTCGACGTGCTTGTGCGGCATCCGGCCGAGCAGCTCCCAGGTCACTCCCGAGTCGAGGGTCAGCACCTCGCGCTCCTCCGGCGTGATCACCGGCCCGACCCGCCGGCCGGCCACCTCGACGCCCCCGGCGGGCAGCCCACCCCGCGGCGCGGCGGCGGCCAGGGCGGCGGTGAGCAGCGCGGACGGCTCGCCGCTCGGGGTGAACGCGGGCAGCCGCACGACCTGCGCCCCCGCCGGCTCCCCGGCTGCGCCGTCGACCCCGGCCCCGGCGTCCTCCGCCTCGACCCCGGCCGCCGCCTCCTCGGCCGTCGGCGGCCCGAACAGCTCCTCGATCGAGATGCCGAGCGCGGTCGAGATCGCGTACAGCGTGCTCACCGACGGGCTGCTCTTCTCCGTCTCGATCTGCGAGATCAGGCTCGCCGAGACCCCGATGTCGCGCGCCAGCCCGCGGATGCTCACGCCCCGCCGGCGCCGCTCGGCCCGCAGCCGCGCGCCGATCGGAGGCACCGCTGGCGACGCCACGACCACCTCCCGCGCGCTGCTCACCGGGGCTGGCCCCGGACCGGATGTCGAGTGTAGGTTACCGCCACAGCCACCCGTATTCGTCAAGTGCCTCTTAACACCGATGCGATTCCCGCCACTCGTCGCCCCGGGACCACCCGCCCGGGTGGCCGGGCCGGCGCCCCCTGCCCGCGCACCCGCCGCCACCGCCAGTCGCGCCCGCCGGCCCTCGCGCGCCACCCGCCTATGTGGACGCACCGCTCCTATGTGGACTCCCGGGCGGAGCCACCCCGCCCGCCGGAAGACCCCGGAGACCCGGCCCGCGGTCGGGGTGAGCACCAGCGGTACCAGAAGTACCTTATGAGGGCGCCATAACGTACTTCTGGTACCGCTGGCGCTCACCCCGACCCCTGCGGGGAGCCCGCGGGAGCAAACGGTCCTCAGCTGGCGCGGGCGGGTGCAAGCCTGAATGGGCTCTAGACGCCGCGCCAGTCGGGGTCGCGCTTCTCGGTGAACGCGCGGGCGCCCTCGACCGCGTCCTGCGAGGAGCGCACCGGCTCGTAGATCTCCTGCTGCCGCGCGAACGCCTCCTCGGCCGGCCACCCGCCCGACTCGACGACGATGCGTTTCGCGGCGCGGACGGCCAGCGGGGCGTTCCGGGCGATCTGCTGGGCGAGTTCGAGCGCGGCCGCCAGCGCGGTCCCGGTCGGGGTCAGGCGGTTGACCAGGCCGGCGGCGTGCGCCTCGCGGGCGGTCACCCGGCGGCCGGTGAGGATCCATTCGAGGGCGAGGGCGTACGGGACGCGGGTGGGCAGCCGCAGCAGGCCGCCGCCGCCGGGCAGCAGGCCGCGCCGCACCTCGGGGAGCCCGAACGTCGCGTCCTCGGCGGCCACCACCAGGTCGCAGGCGAGCGCGATCTCGAAGCCGCCGGCGACCGCGAAACCCTCGACGGCGGCGATCAGCGGCTTGTCCGGCGGCCGTTCCACGATGCCGGCGAAGCCGCGGCCGGGTACCGACGGGCGCTCGCCGGCCAGGAACGCCTTGAGGTCCATGCCGGCGCAGAAGCCCTTGCCGGCGCCGGTGAGCACGCCGACGCTCAGGTCGTCGCGCTCGTCCAGCTCGGTCAGGGCGGCGGCGATGCCCTTGGCGGTCGCCGTGTCGATCGCGTTGCGGACCTCGGGACGGTCGATGGTGACCAGCAGGACCCGGCCCTGCTCCTCGGTGCGGACGGGGGTCATCGGGGCTGCATCCGTACGGCGCCGTCCAGCCGGATCGTCTCCCCGTTGATCATCGGGTTGTCGACGATGTGCGCGGCCAGCCGGGCGAACTCGTCGGGGCGGCCGAGCCGGGCCGGGTGCGGGACCGACCGGGCGAGCCCTTGCTTGATCTCGTCGGAGAACCGGTCGAGGATCGGCGTGTCGAAGATCCCGGGCGCGATCGTGGCGACCCGGATCAGCCGGCTGGCCAGGTCGCGGGCGGCGACCAGGGTCATGCCGACCACGCCGGCCTTCGCGGAGGCGTACGGGATCTGCCCGATCTGCCCCTCCCACGCGGCGACCGACGCGGTGAGCACGCAAACGCCGCGCTCGCCGTCCAGCGGCTCGTTGCGGGCCATCCGGGCGGCCGCCAGCCGGAGCACGTTGAACGTGCCGACCAGGTTGATCCGCACCAGCGTCTCGTAGAGCTCCAGGTCGCCCGGGCTGCCGTCGCGGCCGACCAGGCGTACGGTGCCGCCGCGGCCGGCGCAGTGCACCAGTACCCGGATCGGCCCGGCGAGCTCGGCCGCGTCCAGGGCGCCCTCCACCGCGCCGGGATCGGTGACGTCGGCCGGTGCGAAGACCGCGCCGATCTCCTTGGCCACCGCCTCGCCGGCGGAGGTGGGCAGGTCGACGATCACCACCGACGCGCCGTCCGCGAGCAGCCGCTTGGCGGTCGCGAGGCCGAGCCCCGACGCGCCGCCGGTGACCACCGCGCTGGCCTGGTCGATCTTCAAATGGGCCTCCCGTTCGTGACGTGTCGCCGCGGGCCCGGGCCGCGGCCGGCGCGCGGGCCGGAGAGCTAGAGCCGTTCGATGATCGTGGCGTTGGCCATGCCGCCGGCCTCGCACATGACCTGCAGCCCGTACCGGCCGCCGGTCTGTTCGAGGTGGTTGACCAGCGTGGTCATGAGCCGGGCGCCGGAGGCGCCGAGCGGGTGTCCCAGGGCGATCGCGCCGCCGCGCGGGTTGAGCCGCTCCGGGTCCAGGTCGAACTCGGCGAGCCAGGCGAGCGGTACCGGCGCGAACGCCTCGTTCACCTCGACCGCGTCGATGTCCGAAATGGAGAGTCCGGCCTTGGCGAGGACCTTGTGCGTGGCGGGGATCGGGCCGGTCAGCATCAGCACCGGGTCGTCGCCGCAGACCGCCGAGGCGACGATCCGGGCGCGCGGGCGCAGCCCCAGGGCGGCGGCCCGCTCCGGGCTGGCCAGCAGCAGCGCGGCCGCGCCGTCGGTGAGCTGGGAGCTGTTGCCGGCGGTGATCTTCCAGTCCAGCTCGGGAAACTTGGCGCTGTTGAACGACGGGCGCAGGCCCGCGAGCACCTCGACGGACGTGCCGGGGCGGATCGTCTCGTCCGCGGTCACGCCGCTGATCGGCACGATCTCGTCGGCGAAGCCGCCGCTCCCGGCCGCCCGCGCCGCGAGCCGGTGGGACCGGGCCGCGAAGGCGTCGAGGTCGCCGCGGGAGAGCTTCCACTTCTCGGCGACGAGCTCGGCGGAGACGCCCTGCGGCACCAGGTCGGGGTAGCGGGCGCGCACGGCCGGGCCGAACGGGTCGGCGTCGCCGCGCGCCGAGCCCATCGGGACCCGGCTCATCGACTCGACGCCGCCCGCGATCGCCAGGTCGTACGCGCCGGCGGCGATGCCCCAGTGCGCGAACTCGATCGCCTGCTGGCCCGAGCCGCACTTCCGCTCGACCGTCACGGACGGCACGTGCTCGGGGTAGCCGGCCGCGAGCCAGGCCTGCCGGCCGGGGGTGGCGGACTGTTCGAGGTTCTGGCCGACGCAGCCGACGAGCACGTCGTCGACGGTGGCCGGGTCGACGCCGGTCCGTTCGACCAGCGCGGTGAGGACGCCGGCCAGCAGGTCGACCGGGTGCGTGCCGGACAGCGCGCCACCGGCCTTCCCGCGACCCATCGGAGAACGGACGGCGTCGACGATCAAGGCGGCTCCCATGCTTGACAAACTATCTCTGCATACCAATAGCATCAATAGCAGGGAGGCCCATGTGACGAATCTTGACGCAACGTCCTGGAGCGAGGGGCGCGAGGAGATCCAGGACGCGGCCCGGCAGCTGGCACGCGAGCGCTACGCACCCCGTGCCGAGCTCTGGGACCGCGAGCGCACCCGGTTTCCGATCGAGGAGCGGCGGTTCCTCGGGTCGCTCGGCCTGCTCGGCATCGCCCACCAGGAGCGGTACGGCGGCTCCGGGCGGCCGATCCTCGACGCCCTGGTGGTGATCGAGGAGCTGGCCAAGGAGTGCCGGCCCGCCGCGTTCCAGGTCTTCGAGGCGAACACGGGCCCGGCGCAGGTGGTCGCCCAGCTCGGCACCGAGCGGCAGCGGGAGCGGTTCCTGCCGCCGATCGTCAGCGGCGAGACCACGATGGCGGTGGCGATCTCCGAGCCGGACGCCGGCTCCGCCGCCACCGACATGACCACCCGGGCCAAGCTCGCCGGCGGCCGGTACACGGTGAACGGCACCAAGCGCTGGATCTCCAACGGCAGCGAGGCGGACAGCTACCTGGTGTACGCCCGGATCTCGGACGCGCCCGGCGCCAAGGGGATCGGGGCGATCATCGTGGAGGCCGACCGTCCCGGCGTCAGCTTCGGCCAGCCCGAGCGGCTGATGGGGTTTCGCGGCATACCCAGCGCCGACGTGGTCTTCGACGACGTCGAGGTGCCGGAGGAGAACCTGCTGATCGGCGCCGGCGGCTTCCGCCAGCTCTTCACCGCGTTCTCGATCGAGCGCCTCGGCAACGCCACGATGAGCCTGGCGATCGGGCAGGCCGCGCTCGACCGGAGCCTGCGGTACGCGCAGGACCGCGTCCAGTTCGGCAAGCCGCTGATCGAGTTCCAGAACATCCAGCTCACCCTGGCGGACATGATGATGCAGGTGGAGGCGGCCCGGCAGCTGCTGTTGCGCGCGGCGCACCACGCGGGCACCGGGATGCCGGTGCCGCTGGAGGTGTCGCTGGCCAAGTGCACCGCCAACGAGATGGCCAAGCGCGTCTCCGACCTGGCGATGCAGCTGCACGGCGGAAACGGCTACACCGAGGAGTACGGCATCGAGCGGCTGCACCGCGACGCGCACGGCTGGGCGCTGGCCGGTGGCACGCCGACGATGCAGCGGATCAGGATCGTCTCGGAGATGCTCGGGCGCTCCTTCGACCAGCGGCGCTAGCGCGCTTCACCAGCAGAGCAGGACCGAGCGCTAGAAGGGCGAGAGATGGCCAGGGAGTACACCGGCACCGTACCCAACTTCCCGCGGGACGAGTGGTCACTCGCCACCGTGCTGCGCGCGCACGCCGCCGCCCGGCCGCACGCCACCGTCCTGGCCTGCCCGGACGAGGAGGCGCAGTGGACGTACGCGGAGGCGCTCGCCGAGGCCGAGGCGATCGCCGGCGCCTGGTACGCGGCCGGCGCGGAAGCGGGCGACCGGGTGCTGATCATGGCGGCCAACTCGTCGCAGTTCGTCCGGAGCTGGTTCGGCACGGCGGTCGGCGGGCTGGTCGAGGTGCCGATCAACACGGCGTACGAGGGGGAGTTCCTGCGCCACCAGACCCAGACGGTACGGCCGCGCTGGGCGGTGGTCGACGACGTGCACGCCGAGCGGTTCGTGGCGATCGCCGAGCACGCCCGCGGCATCGAGCACTTCTGGGTGGTCGACACCGGGCAGGCCGACAAGGCGGTCGAGCTGCTGCGCACCAACGGCTGGCGGGCCGACCGCTGGGAGGCGCTGCTCGACGGCGCGCGGCTGGCGCTGCCCGACCCGTCACCGACCAGCCTCGCCTCGATCTTCTTCACCTCCGGCACCACCGGCCCCTCCAAGGGCGTGGCGATGCCGCACGCGCAGATGTACTTCTTCGGGCAGGAGGTGGTCTGGCTGACCCGGCTCACCGCCGACGACACGTACCTGACCACCACGCCCCTGTTTCACGGCAACGCCCAGTTCATGGCGGCGTACCCGGCGATCGTCGCGGGCGCGCGGGTGGTGGTGCGGCGCAAGTTCAGCGCCAGCCGGTGGATCGACCACGTCCGCGACGACGCGGTCACGGTCACCAACTTCGTCGGCGTGATGATGGACTTCGTCTGGAAGCAGAAGCCTCGCTGGGACGACGCCGACAACCGGCTGCGCTGCGTCTACGCCGCTCCGACCGCGAGCTCGATCCTGCGGCCGTTCATGGAGCGCTTCGGCGTGGAGTCGTTCGTCGACGCGTTCGGGCTCACCGAGACCAGCGCGCCGATCCTGTCGCCGTACGGCGAGATCCGCCCGCCGGGCGCGGCCGGGCTGCTGGCCAGCGAGTGGTTCGAGGCGCGGCTGGTCGACCCGGAGACCGACCGGGAGGTGCCGGTCGGCGAGGTGGGCGAGCTCGTGGTCCGCTACAAGCACCCGTGGACGTGCAGCCTCGGCTACTACAACATGCCGGAGAAGACCGTCGAGGCGTGGCGCAACCTGTGGTTCCACACCGGTGACGCGCTGCGCCGCGACGAGGAGGGCTGGTACTACTTCGTCGACCGGTACAAGGACGCGCTGCGCCGCCGCGGCGAAAACATCAGCTCGTACGAGGTGGAGCAGGCGATCCTGCAGCACCCGGCGGTCCGCGAGTGCGCGGTCATCGGGGTACCGGCCGGCGTCGAGGCGGGCGAGGACGAGGTGCTGGCGGTCGTGGTCACCGACGCGCCGGTCACCGCGGGGGAGCTGTGGGAGTTCTGCGCCGGCAAGATCCCGGCGTTCGCCACGCCCCGGTTCGTGCGGTTCGCCGACGCGCTGCCCAAGACGCCGAGCGAGAAGGTGCGCAAGGCGGCGCTCCGCGACGAGGGCATCACCCCGGACACCGCCGACCGGACCGTGTGGGCGGCGGGATGACCATGCGCCCGTACCGGTCGATCCTGTTCGTGCCGGGCCACCGCCCGGGCTGGGCGGAGAAGGCCGCCGCGAGTGGCGCGGACGCCGTCGTCCTCGATCTGGAGGACTCCGTCCCGGAGGGCGAGAAGGCGGCGGCGCGCGCGGTGGTCGCGGCCTCCGTCGCGCGGTTGCGCGCCGCGGACGCCACGATCGGCATCGGGGTACGGGTGAACCCGCTCGCCACCGGCCTCGCCGGCGCGGACCTGGAGGAGGTCGTGGTGCCCGGCCTCGACTTCGTCTTCCCGCCCAAGGTGGCCTCGGTGGAGGACGTCGTGCGCTTCGACGCGCTGCTCGACCACTTCGAGCGGCGCAACGGCGTGGCCGGCCTGGAGCTGTTCGTGCCGGCCGAGACCGTGGCGGCGATCCAGCACTGCGCGGCGATCGCCGTCGGACCCCGGGTCGGCGCGATGGTCGGCCCGACCGCCGAGCACGCCGACGTCACCCGCGCGGTCGGCTTCGAGTGGACGCCCGGCGGCGAGGAGACGCTCTACCTGCGCAGCCGGATCCTGCTCGCCTGCCGGGGCGCCGGCATCCACCCGGTGACCGGGCTCTGGGAACGCCTCGACGACCTCGACGGCCTGCGCGACTTCGCCACCCGCGGCCGCCGGCTCGGCTTCCGCGGCATGATCGCGATCCACCCCCGGCACGTACCGGTGATCAACGAGGTGTTCACGCCGAGCGCGGAGCAGGTCGCGTTCCACAGTGGACTCGTCGAGGCCTACGAGAAGGCGGTCGCGGACGGGGCGGGCGCGGTCCGCTACGCCGGCGTGCACGTCGACCGGGCGCACTACGAGACCGCGCTGGAGTGGCTGGCGCTGCACGGGGGTGCGCGATGACCGGCACGCCGCCGCTGGCCGGGGTCCGGGTGCTCGAGCTCGGCACCATGTACGCCGCCCCGACCGCCGGGCGGATGCTGCGCGACTTCGGCGCCGACGTGGTGAAGGTGGAGCCGCCGGGCACCGGCGACTACGCCCGGCAGTGGACCCCGCGCAAGGACGGGCTGGCGCTGGGCTTCAGCCGGCTCAACGCCGGCAAGCGGTCGGTCGCCGTCGACCTGCGCCGCGCCGAGGGGAGAGACCTGGTACGCCGCCTCGCCGCGCGCTGCGACGTGGTGATCGAGTCGTTCCGCCCGGGCCGGCTGGAGAGCTGGGGACTCGGCTACGACACGCTCCGCGCGGACAACCCCGGCCTCGTGCTCACCCGGGTCTCCGGCTTCGGGCAGACCGGCCCGTACCGGGAGCGGCCCGGCTTCGGCACGGTGGCCGAGACCGGCAGCGGCTTCGCGTACGTCAACGGCTGGCCGCAGACGCCGCCGACCTCACCGCCGTTCGGCTTCGCCGACTCGATCGCCGGGATCGCCGCCGCGATGGGCACCGCCATGTCGCTCTTCCGCCGCGAACGCACCGGCGCCGGCGACGTCGTCGACGTGGCCCTCTACGAGCCGCTGATGTTCATCGTCGGCGACATGATCCTCAAGTACCAGACCAGCGGCGAGATCCAGGGCCGCGTGGGCAACGGCACCGGCTCGGCCTCGCCGCGCGGGATCTACCAGGCCGCCGACGGCGGATGGCTCTCCATCGCCGCCTCCAACCAGACCATCGCCGAACGCCTCTTCGCCGCGATGGGCCGCCCGGACCTGCTGCTCGACCCGCGGTTCGCCACCAACGTCGCCCGGATGGCCAACAACGACGCGATCCAGGCCGAGGTGAGCGCCTGGGTGGCGAGCCGCCCGCGGGACGAGATCCTGGCCGTACTGGAGAAGCACGAGGTGGTCACGTCCGCGGTCAACGACGCGCGGGACATCGTGGCCGACCCCCACTTCCGCGAACGCACGCTCGTCGAGCTGACCGGCAACGACGTGCTCGGCCGCGTCCTGATGCCCGGCCCGGTGTTGCACCTGGCCGGCTCGGCACCGCCCGGGTACGACGGCGTCCCGGAGATCGGCCAGCACACCGACGAGATCCTGGCCGAACTGCTCGGCCTGGACGAGGGGGAGCGGGCCACCCTCCGCGCCGCCGGCGTAACCGCCCCGGCGTGACGCGGCCT
This sequence comes from Phytohabitans maris, assembly GCF_031085175.1. GTDB lineage: Bacteria > Actinomycetota > Actinomycetes > Mycobacteriales > Micromonosporaceae > Phytohabitans > Phytohabitans maris. Next base: position 284,148 of record NZ_JAVHUY010000003.1, on the reverse strand, counting down.
CAGGGTTGGCCGCCGTCGACGGTGATGAGGGCGCCGGTGGTGAAGCTGGAGGCGGCCGAGGCGAGGTAGAGGACGGTGCCGACGATCTCCTCGGGCTGCCCGCCGCGGCGCAGGGCGAACGTGGCGGCCCGCGCGGCGAACGCCTCCGGGTCCCAGTGCCGGCTGACGTCGGTGAGGAACGTGCCGCAGACGACCGCGTTGCAGCGCACCGACGGGCCGTACGTGTGGGCCAGCCCGACGGTGAGGTTGTTGAGCCCCGCCTTGGCCGCCGCGTACGGCAACACGCCGGCCCGCGGCCGTACGCCGACGCCGCTGGAGACGTTGACGATGCTGCCGCCCGCGCCGGCGGCCATCCTCGCGCCGACCAGGGCGGAGAGGCGGAACGGGCCCTTGAGGTTGACCCCGATCACCTTGTCGAACAGCTCCTCGCTGACCGATTCGAGGGTGTCGTAGACCGGTGACATCCCGGCGTTGTTGACCAGCACGTCGATCCGCCCGAACCGCTCGTACGCGGCGTCGACCAGGCCGGGCAGCTCGGCCCAGTGTCCGACGTGGACGCCGTACGGCAGCGCCGCCCGCCCGGTCTCGGCGGTGATCCGCTCGGCCTGGTGCCGGCACGAGTCCAGGTCGCGGCTGGCCACCACGATGTCGGCACCGGCCCGGGCGAGGCCCAGCCCGATCCGCGCGCCCAGGCCGCGGCTGCCGCCGGTGACCAGCGCGACCTTCCCGGTGAGGTCGAAGGGGGTGCCGGCGTACGGCGCGGTCATGGCTCTCCTTCCGGCCGGTATTCCTTGTTATGGTAATCATGATTCGCGTCGAGGCACAGCAAGCGGCCGGCCCGGACGGGCGGCAGCCCGCCGCGATCGGCGTCACGTCGAAAGGGGATGGGGTGCTCTTCGAGCTGCCGGAGCCGTACCTGGCGCTGCGGGCCGAGGCCCGGGCCCTCGCCGACTCGGTGCGCGACCGGGCCGCCGAGGCGGACGAGCGCGACGACGTCGACCCGCACATGCGCGCCGCCCTCGCCGGGAGCGGCCTGGTCGCGCTGACCGTCCCCGGGGAGTACGGCGGCCGCGCCGAGCGGGTCGACTCGCTCGCCGTCACCGTGGTCCGTGAACAATTCGCCGCGACCAGCGCCCACCTCGACTCGCTCTTCGTGATGCAGGGCATCGGCAGCCACGCGATCGGCGTCGGCGGCTCCCCGGCGGTACAGCGGCGGTGGCTCGGCCCGATCGGGCGGCTCGACGCGATCGCCGCCCTCGGGCTGACCGAGCCGGACGTCGGCTCCGACCTGCGCGCGATCACCACCACCCTGACCCGGGACGGCGGCGAGCTGGTGGTCGAGGGGCGCAAGTCGTTCATCACCAACGCCGGCGACGCCGACCTCTACACGGTGCTCGCCCGCGACGGCGACGGGTACTCGCTCGTGGCGGTTCCCGCGCGGACCCCCGGCGTCACCGTCGAGAGGCCGCACCAGATCATCGCCCCGCACGTGCTCGGCGACGTCGTCCTGGACCGGGTACGGGTCCCGGCGGACCACCTGGTCGGCACGGCGGGCAAGGGGTTCCGGCCGGTGCTCGACACGCTCGCCACGTTCCGGGTCTCGGTCGCCGGGGCCGCGGTCGGGCTCGCCGAGGCGGCGCTGCGCGAGGCGGTGCGGCACACCGCCGGCCGGGAGCAGTTCGGCACGCCGCTGGCCCGGCTCGGCCCGGTACCCGCGATGCTCGCCACCTGCTGGACGGAGATCGAGATGGCCCGGGCGCTCACCTACCGCGCGGCCGCCGCGGCGGCCCGCGACCCGCGCGAAGGGCTGCACCTCTCCTCGATGGCCAAGGTCGGCGCGACCGAGGCCGCCGGCCGGGTGGTGGACCGCTGCGTACAGGTGATGGGGCGCTTCGGGCTGGTCCGCGGCTCGGCGATCGAACGGCTCTACCGCGAGGCCCGCCCGATGCGCGTCTACGAGGGCTCGACCGAGGTGCTGCTGGACTCGCTCGCCAAGCAGCTGATCCGCCGGTACACGGAGGTGTAGGCGTGCGCTTCGGACTGGCGATCCAGAACGACTTCCCCCCGAACCTGCGCCCGGCCGACCGGGTCGGCCCGATGCGCGAGCAGGTGGCGGCGGCCGCCGAGGCCGGGTTCTCCTCGGTCTGGATGCTGCAGCACTACCTGGGCAACCTGCCGACGCTGCAACCGATCCCGACGCTCGCCGCGATCGCCGCGGAGGCCGGCGACATGGCGGTCGGCACCAACATGCTCATCCTCCCGCTGCACCACCCGGTCGAGGTCGCCGAGACGTACGCGACGCTCGACCACCTCAGCGGCGGCCGGGCCGTGGCCGGGTTCGGGCTGGGCTACCGGGAGAACGAGTTCGAGTCCTTCGGCGTGCCGCTGTCCGAGCGGGTCACCCGGTACGAGGAGTCGGTGGCGATCGTCCGTGCACTGTGGACGGCCGAGCCGGTCGACTTCACCGGGCGGCACTACGCGCTGAAGGGGCAGCGGATCAGCCTCCCGCCGGTACGCCCGGGCGGGCCGCCGATCTGGGTCGGCGCCGGCGCGCACCGCACCGGGGCCCGGCGGGCGGCCCGGCTCGGCGACGCCTGGATCGTCCCGCCGCACGTCACCCCGGAGCGGCTGACGACCGTGCTGCGCTGGTACCGCGACGCCGGCGGCCAGGACGTGGTCGTACGCCGGGAGCTGGTGCTCGACCCCGACCCGGAGCGGGCGATGGCGGTCGGCCGGGCGGCGCGGGGTGCCCTGACCCGGGCCTACAGCGCGTTCAACGCGCCGGACGCGACCGAGAGCTACCGGCAGCTCTCCGACGCCGGGGCGGCGCAGGACGTGGCCGCCCACTCGTACCTGTTCACCACGCCGGAGGAGTGCGTGCGCCGGCTCGGCGAGCTGGCCGACCTCGGCGTCACCTACGTGATCCTGCGCATGCAGTGGTACGACCTGCCGCAGGAGCGGATGCTCCGCACGCTCGCCCTGTTTCGGGACGAGGTGCTGCCCCACTTCCAGACGACCTTCCCGAAGACCGGAGGCTGACGTGGCGGATGTCGAGGTCGAGCGGCGCGGCTCGGCGGTGTGGATCCGGCTCAACCGGCCCGAGCGGCGCAACGCGTACGACGCCCCGATGGCCCACGCGGTCGCCGACGCCCTGGAGGCGGCGAGCGGCGCGCGTTCGGTGGTCGTCACCGGCTCGGGCGGCAGCTTCTGCGCCGGCGGCGCCCTCACCGGCCTGGCCCGCCCGACCGTCGCGGAGATGCGCGGGCTGTACCGGGCCTCGCTGCGCCTCTTCGACGCCGTCCGGCAGTGCCCGCGCCCGGTGATCGCCGCGGTCGGCGGGGCGGCGGCCGGCGGCGGCAACGAGCTCGTCGTCGCCTGCGACCTGGCGGTGGCGGCCCGCTCGGCGACGTTCGGGCAGACCGGCCCGCGGGTGGGCAGCGCCCCGGTCACCGGCGCCACCAACGTCCTGTCGCTGCAGATCGGCGAGAAGCGGGCCAAGGAGATGGCCATGCTGTGCCGCCGGTACAGCGCCGAGCAGGCCCTCGCCCTCGGCCTGGTCAACGAGGTGGTCGACGACGGCGCGCTGGAGGAGCGGGTCGCCGAGATCTGCGCCGAGCTCGAGGCGCTCAGCCCGCGCTACCTGGAGATCACCAAGACCAGCTCGAACGTCTGGTGGAACGCCGCCCGCGACTCGTTCAGCACCGGCGTGGGCATGCTGATCCAGGCCGTGGGTAGCCCGGACATGGTCGAGGGCGCCAACGCCTTCCTGGAGAAACGCCCGCCCCACTTCCCCGACCCCGAGTGAGCTCCAGGCCCGCGGAGCCCGGGTCCAGCCGGTGATCGTGGTATTTCAGTGCCTCTCCGGGGGCTGTTGAGTCTCTCCGGGGGCAGTTAGGTACCACGATCTCAACGACCGCGCGGACCGCAGGTTGGGGGGTCTTGTGACGCGGAGGGTGACGTGGCGGGAGCAACGGTCCGGACCACGACGGGCGTCGCGGTAGCTCAGATCTTTGTCCTTGAACGGGCTTGTCAGGGCATGCGCTCGTAGGCGGGGATGGTGAGGAACTCGGCGAAGTCGTCGGCGAGGGCCATCTCGGTGAAGAGGGCGCGGGCGTCCGCCCAGCGGCCGCCCTCCTGGGGGAACCGGGCCAGCTCCTCGTCGAGCAGCCGCTCCACCAGGTCGCGGGTCACGACCTGGCCGCTGTCCAGCCGCACCCCGTTGTGCAGCCACTGCCACACCTGGGAGCGGGAGATCTCGGCGGTGGCGGCGTCTTCCATCAGGTTGTCGATGCCGACCGCGCCGGTGCCGCGCAGCCAGGACTCCAGGTAGCGCACGCCGACGCCGATGTTGCCGCGCAGGCCGGCCTCGGTGACCGCGCCCGGGGTGGCGCGCACGTCGAGCAGCTGCTCGGCGCTGACGCGGACGTCGTCGCGGGTGTTGCCGATCTGGTGCGGCCGGTCGCCGAGCACGGCGTCGAAGACCTCGGTGCAGAGGCCGACCATCGCCGGGTGCGCGACCCAGGAGCCGTCGAAGCCGTCGCCGGCCTCGCGGGTCTTGTCGGCGCGTACCTTCTCGAACGCGGCCGCGTTGACCGCCTCGTCCTTGCTCGGGATGAACGCCGCCATGCCGCCGATCGCGTGCGCGCCGCGGCGGTGGCAGGTGTGCACGAGCAGCTCGGTGTACGCGCGCATGAACGGCACGGTCATCGTCACCGAGTTGCGGTCGGGGAGCAGGAAGTCGGCGCCGCGGGTGCGGAACTTCTTGATGACCGAGAACATGTAGTCCCACCGGCCCGCGTTGAGGCCGGCGGAGTGGTCGCGCAGCTCGTACAGGATCTCGTCCATCTCGAACGCGGCCGGGTACGTCTCGATCAGCACGGTGGCGCGGATCGTGCCGTGCGGGATCCCGAGCGCGGACTGGGCGAAGACGAAGACGTCGTTCCAGAGCCGGGCCTCGCGGTGGCTCTCCAGCTTGGGCAGGTAGAAGTAGGGGCCGGCGCCGGCGTCGACCAGCCGGCCGGCGCAGTGGAAGAAGTGCAGCCCGAAGTCGACCAGCGCGCCGGCCATCCGCTCGCCGTCGACCAGGAGGTGCTTTTCGGTGAGGTGCCAGCCGCGCGGGCGGACCACGATCGTGGCGGGCTCGCCGCGCAGCTCGTAGACCTTCCCCTCGGGCGAGGTGAAGCCGATCGTGCGGTCGATGGCGTCGCGCAGGTTGAGCTGCCCGTCGATCATGTTTTCCCAGAGCGGGGTGTTCGCGTCCTCGAAGTCGGCGAGCCAGACCCGGGCGCCGGAGTTGAGCGCGTTGATCGCCATCTTGCGGTCGGTCGGGCCGGTGATCTCGGCGCGCCGGTCGACCAGGCCGGGCGCGTACGGCGCGACCCGCCAGGAGCCGTCCTCGCGGATGTCCTTGGTCTCGGGCAGGAAGTCGAGGGTGCCGCCGGCGGCCAGCTCCGCGTACCGCCGGTCACGCCCGGCCAGCAGCTCCCGGCGCCGCGGGTCGAAGCGGCGGTGCAGCTCGCCGAGGAACGCCAGCGCGTCGGGGGTGAGGATCTCGTCGTACCGGTCGTGGAGGGGGGCGGCAACCTGAGCGGACATGCCCCCATCCTCAGGGACGCCACACTTTTCCGCAACGAGGAACCACTTTTCCGCTACGTGGAAAACTCGATGCCCAGGGCGGATGCGGCCGACGCCAGCACCGGTACGGCCGAGCGGACCAGGTCGTCGGTCATCCGGGTCACCGGGCCGGAGATCGACACCGCCATCGGCACCGCCAGGTCGACCGGGGGCAGCGCCACGGCCACGCACTTGACCCCGGGCTCCTCTTCCTCGTCGTCGATCGCGAAGCCGTCGCGGCGTACCCGGTCGAGCTCGGCCCGGAGCGACTCGGGTGACCGCGGCCCGTGCGCGACCAGCGTGCGGGCCCGGCGCTCGGGCAGCTGGGCGAGCATCGCCTTGCCGACCGCGGTGGTGTGCACGCCGGCGTGCCGCCCGACCTCGGTGAACATGCGCATCGAGTGGCGGCCGGGCACCTGCGCGACGTACACGACCTGGAGGCCGTCGAGCTTGGCCAGGTTGGCGCTCTCGTCCAGCTTGTCGACGACGCGCTGCAGGTGCGGGGTGGCCCAGCGGGCGATCAGGTGGCCGGAGGCCTCGCCGAGCCGGGCCGCCTTCATGCCCAGCGCGTACGTCCGGTTGGCCTCCTGCCGCACGTACCCGGCGGCGACCAGCGTGCGCAGCAGGCGGTGGATGGTGGCGACCGGCAGGCCGGTCGCGTCGCGCAGCCCGGTGACCGAGGCCCGGCCGCCGGCCGACGCGAGCGCCTCCAGCAGCTGGAACGCGCGCAGGATCGACTGGACCGGCGCGGCGTCCTCAGGCATCGGCCACGCTCGGGTCGAGGTGGGCCTGCGGAACCCGGCGCGGCGGCAGCAGCTCGTCGGGCACGCCGAGTCCGATGAGGACGAACCGCGCGCTGCGCCGCCAGTCGTCCTGCGTGGTCGCGTGGTCGGTGGCCAGCCGCCAGGACATGCCGCTGCAGAAGAGCGCGACGTCTTCGTCGGTCACCTCGGGGCGGATCACGCCGGCCGCCCGGCTCTCGTCGGTCAGCTCGGCGATGGTGCGCCGCGAGGCGGTGTGCACGTCGAGCATCTCGGCCGTCGGGCGCCCCTCGAAGAGCTCCAGGTAGAGCCGGTTGGCCTGGTTGTACTCGAACGCGCCGAAGACGAAGTCGACCAGGCCGACCCCGCTGCCGGCCGAACGCTCCTGGGCGAGCAGGGCGATCCGGTGGATCTGCGCGAACTGGCTGGTCGCCACCGCGATCTGCAGGGCGCGGCGGGTGGGAAAGCTGCGGTACACGGTGGTGCGGCTGACGCCGGCCCGGGTCGCGATCTGCTCGACGGTGCCCAGCATGCCGTTTTCGCCGAAGATCTCCAGCGCGGCGCGGACCACCTGGTCGCGGTTGCGCTGCCCGTCGCTGCGCAGCAGGCGGCCGTCGCCGTTCGCGATGCTCCGCATGACGCCCTCGGCCGTGGCGCTCCGTTTCATGCCGTGAAGTATGGCCCACCCGCCGCCGGCCAGCGCGGCTCCGCCGATCGCCGCCGCTCCGGGTGGCCGTCGCGATCCGGCCCGGGGCTGGCGCGATCCGGCCCGGGGCTATTGCCCCGAACGGATCTTCCTCGTAGTCTCCGAAACGTACGGCTGTGTTCGTTTAGGGGGACGCGGTGAGAGTTCGTGTGGAGACCGAGCGCTGCCAGGGCCACGGCGTCTGCGTCGTGACGGCCCCCGCGCTCTTCGACTTCCAGGACGACGGCAAGGCGGTCGCCGCCGAGCGGGAGCTGAGCGCCGCCGACCTGGACGGGGCGCGCGCCGCCGAGGCGAGCTGCCCGGAGCTGGCGATCGTCATCGAGGGAAAGCTGAGGACGCGATGACCGAGGTGATCGAGGAGCACGCCGGGATGACCCGGGTCAGCGCTTACCACGAGGTGCAGGAGGTGCTGCGCTCGTCCGGGTTCTGGCCGTCGATGTTCGTGCGGGTCAGCGGGCCGCTGCTGGAGGGGACGCTGATGACGCTGAGCGTGGAGGAGCACCTCAAGCGCCGGCGTACCGAGGTGGTGATGTTCTCCCGGGCCCAGCTCATGGAGTACGAGCTGCGCACGGTGGTGCCGGCGCTGCGGGAGCGGCTCGACGCGGCGTTCGCCGGGCCGGACGCGCTGCCCCGGGTCGACATCATGCACGTCATGCGGGACGCGCTGCTGCGGGTGACCGCCAAGATCGTCGGGATCGACCACCTCTTCGGCCCGGCCGACGTGGACGAGCTGCGCGACCTGGCCGAGCACTTCGGCGAGGGCTCGTCCGCCGAGTGGGCCATCCACGACCGCGAGGCCGTCGTGGCCGCCGCCGTGGCCGCCAAGGACCGGTTCGGCGAGCGCTTCTTCGAGCCCGCCCGCCGGCGCCGCGCCGCCCTGCTGGCCGCCGCCGCGCGGGGCGAGATCGCCGACGCCGAGGTGCCGAACGACCTGATCACGCTGCTGCTGCGCAACTACGGCGACTGGGAGCCGGAGAAGCTGCTGCGCGAGGTGGTCTTCTACGTCACCGCCTCGGCGAACACCACCACCCACCTCGCCCCGCACGTGCTGCAGGAGGTGCTGCGGCACTTCGCCCGCAACCCCGGCGACCGGGCCAAGGCGGGCGACCTGTCGTTCCTGCAGCGGGCGGTGAGCGAGGGGCTGCGGCTGCACCCGACCGTACCGGCGCTGCTGCGGCTGGCGCTGGAGGACGTCACGCTGCCCGGCGGGCGCGCGTTCGCGGCGGGGGAGCAGCTCCTGCTCGACCTCAACGCGGCCAACCGGGACGAGCGCGTCTTCGGGCCGACCGCGGGGGAGTTCGACCCGTACCGGCCGCTGCCGCCGCGCACCACCGCGTACGGGCTGGCCTTCGGCGACGGCGCGCACACCTGCCTCGGCCGGCAGGTCGCGGTCGGCGCCGGCAACGGCTCGGTCGAGCGCGACGACGTCCCGGCCGGCGTGCTCACCCGGCTGCTGCAGGAGGTGCTGCGGTACGCGCCCGCCCTCGACCCCGCCGACCCGCCGATCTTCCGCGACAACACCGCCACCATGCGGTTCGCCCGCTTCCCGGTCGTGCTGCACGGCCGCCCGTCCGCCTCCGGCCGCAGCGGCGGTCGCTGCCCGGTGCACGTCTAGGAGGTACGCCATGACCGAGATGTACCGGATGCCGATCGGGTTCGGCCCGTCGCTGGGACCGCGGCAGGGGCCCGAGGGGCGGCGGTTCACCGGCGAGCCGATCCGCACCAACCTGGTCACCTGCGCGTACCGGACCGACCCGGCCGCCCTGGCCCGGGTGCTGCCGGCGCCGTTCGTACCCGCCCCGGACCCGGTGGTGACCGTGCGGGTGCTGCACAACCTCGGCTTCCCGTGGCTGGCCGGGCGCGGCTACAACTACTTCGAGGTGCTCTTCCGGGCCGTCCACCGGGGCGTCGCCGGCGAGACCGAGGGGGACTTCGCCGCGGTGATGTGGGAGAGCAAGGCCGACCCGATCATCGTGGGGCGGGACGAGGCCGGCCACCCGAAGCTCTTCGCCGACGTCCCCGCACCGGCCAATGTGGACGGTGACCTGGTCTGCACGGCGAGCTGGGAGGGCTTCGAGTTCGCCCGCCTCCGGGCCAGCGGGCTGACCCTCGGCGACTGGCCGTACGAGCGGGAGGAGGCGACCGGCTTCGCCGACCCGTCGACCGGCATCGCGCAGCGGCCGCGGTTCAACTACAAATACATCCCGAGTACGACCGAGGTCGGCAAGGCCGCCGTCGACGAGGTGATCATGATCCCGGCCGGCGTGTACCAGCAGAAGATCCTCGACCGGTGGAGCGGCGACGGGCGGGTCGAGTGGACCCGGGCCCGCTGGGCGGATCTGCCGACGTTCGCCCAGGTCGTCAACGGCCTCGCCGACCTGCCGCAGGTGGAGCCGCTCGGTGCGACGCTGACCCGGGTGGTCAAGCTGACCAACGACCTCCGCGACGAGATGAGCGTCCTGTACTGATCCGGCGTGCCCCGGGGCACGCCTGTCGAGGATGATCCTTGACCGCATTCTATGTGCATCATTAACCTGATCTAGTAGGCGAAGGGAGGGCACCCGTGAGCTTCGTCATCGACGCCGACCGCAGCGCGGCGAACCTCGACGGCAACGTGCTGCCCCGGTTCGACCTCGCCATCGACCACGCGACCGACCCGTTCCCGCTCTTCGCCGAGTACCGCCGCCACGACCCGGTGCACTGGGGGCTGCCCAGCGACCCGCGCCTGCCCGGCCTCTGGTACCTGTTCCGGCACGCCGACTGCGCGGCCCTGTTCCGGCTCAGCGTGGAGCAGCCGGACGCCCTCGGCGCGACGCCGGCCGGGCTCGGCTGGGACTTCGGGGCCGGCGCGCCGCCCGAGACGCAGTCCTACTTCGCGCTGCGCAAGTCGTTCCTGACCGCGATGAACGACCCGGACCACGCCCGGGTGCGGGCGGTCATCGCCGGGTACTTCACGCCGCAGCGGGTGGCGGCGTTCCGTCCCCGCCTGGAGCGGATCGTCAGCGGGCTCTTCGACGAGCTGGAGGAGCGGGGCGGGCGGGTCGACTTCGCCGCGACGGTGGCCCACAAGCTGCCGCTGATCGTGATGTCCGAGCTCATGGGCGTGCCCGAGGAGGACCGCGAGCACGTGCTCGGCCTCTCCGACCGGCTGATGCAGGGCTTCGACGTGGACGGCTCGTTCGACCGGGTGGTCGTCGCCGCGCAGGGCGCCGAGGGGTTCGCCGGCTACCTGGACGGGCTCTTCGCGGCCCGCCGGCGCGGCGGGGTCGACGACGTCATCGGCGCGATCGTGGCCGCCGCCGACGAGGAGCGGATGTCCGAGCCGGAGCTGTACGGCACCATCTCCACCCTGCTGCAGGCCGGGCAGTCGCCGGCGATGGGGCTGCTCGGCGTCGGCACGCTCGGCCTGCTCCAGCAGCGCGACCGCTTCGCGGAGCTCGCCGCCGACCCGGACCGGCTGGTCGTACCGGCGACCGAGGAGCTGCTGCGCTGGGCCAGCCCGGCGCAGGCCCCGCCGCCGCGGTGGATCTACGAGGACGTCGAGATCGGCGGCCGGCTGCTGCGCCGGGGCGAGGCGGCGGTGGCCCTGATCGGCGCCGCCAACCGCGACCCCGAGGTCTTCCCCGACCCGGACCGCATCGACTTCACCCGGCGCCCCAACCCGCACCTCGCTTTCGGCGGCGGCATCCACCGGTGCCTCGGCTCGACGCTGGCCCGGCTGGAGGGGCAGATCGTCCTCAAGCAGCTGGTGACCCGCTTCCCGACCGTCGACCTGGACCCCGCCGGGGAGCTGGTCTTCCAGGACCGGCACATCGCCCGGGCCCTGGTCCACCTGCCGCTGGTGATCCGCTAGGCATGGAAGGCAGAACGTCGTGACCTCGACCGACCAGTCCGGCTGCCCGATCAGCCACACCGACTACCGCCACGACGGCCCGATGCTGTCGCACTACGCGCTGGCGTCCGCGGAGCGCGAGGCCGCGCCGTTCCACCGCAACGACTCCACCAGCCACCCGTTCTGGATGGTCACCCGGTACGAGCACGTGCTGGAGGCCATCCAGATGCCGGAGTACTTCTCCAACGCGGTCTCCAACGCGCTCAGCCCGGACCGCAAGGTGCGCTTCATGCCCAACAACCTGGACGGCGAGGAGCACGTACGGCTGCGGCGGGTGCTCAACCGCTGGTTCTCGCCGGCGGCCGTGCGGGGCCTGGACGCCCTGGCCCGCCGGCGCGCCCGGGAGCTGGTCGAGGAGGTGGCGCCGCTGGGCGGGACCGACCTGGTCGACGGCTTCGCGCTCCGGTACCCCACCGAGATGTTCCTGGCCACGATCGGCATGCCGGTCGAGGACGGCCCGAAGTTCCTGGAGTGGGTCGGCGCGCTCTTCGCCAACCTCTACAAAGGACCGGAGGCGGAGGCGGCGGTCGCGTCCATCCTGGACTACTTCGACGGCGCGATCGAGGACCGGCGGCGGGCCCCGCGCGACCCGGAGACCGACTTCCTCAGCCGCATGCTGCACCCCGAGCACGGGCCGCGGTGGCTGAGCAAGGAGGACCTCAAGACGGTCTGCCTGTCGCTGGTCACCGCCGGGCTGGACACCACCCGCAGCGGCCTCGGGTACGTCTTCGCCCACCTCGCCACCCACCAGGAGCACCGGCGGCTGCTGCGGGAGGACCCCGACCTGGTGCCCAAGGCGATCGAGGAGTTCATCCGGCTGTACTCGCTGATCCTGCAGGAGGGGCGGCTGGTGGTGAAGGACGTCGACTTCCACGGCCTGCCGATGAAGGCCGGCGACATCGTCTGGCTCGGCATCGCCTCGGCCAACCGCGACCCGCGCAAGTTCGAGTGCCCGGAGGAGTTCCGGCTGGACCGCCCGAACACCGGCCACCACCTCGGCTTCGGCGCCGGCGTGCACCGCTGCCTCGGCATGCACCTGGCCCGCCACGAGATCGAGGTCGTGGTCCGCGAGTGGCACCGGCAGATCCCCGAGTACGCGCTGGCGCCCGGCACCGAGCTGGTCGAGCGCGGCCACCAGCTGAGCCTGCGGTCGCTGCCGCTGGTCTGGTCGTGACGCCGTGACGGGGGACCGGATCGTCGTCGTCGGCGGGGGACTGGGCGGGCTGCGTACCGTCGAGGCGCTGCGCCGCCTCGGCCACCGCGGCCAGATCACGCTGATCAGCGACGAGCGGCTGGTCCCGTACGACCGGCCGCCCCTGTCCAAGCAGCTGCTCGACGGGCAGCGGCTGCACGAGCCGCCGTACCTGCGCGCGCCGGACGCGTATGCGGACCTCTGCGACCTGCTCCTCGGGCGCCGCGCGGCCGGGCTCGACGTGGCCGGCCGGGCGGTCCTGCTCGACGACGGCACCGAGGTCCCGTACACCGCGGCGGTGCTCGCCACCGGTACCACCCCGCGCGGGCTCCCGCTGCTCGCCGACATGTCGCACACCGTCCGCACGTACGCGGACGCCCTGGAGCTGCGCGGGGCGATCCACCGGTACCGGAAGCTGGCCGTCGTCGGCGGTGGCTTCATGGGCTGCGAGATCGCCTCGGCGGCCGCGGCGAACGGCACGCCGGTGACGCTGGTCGAGACCGCGCCGACGCCGCTGCACGGGGTGCTCGGGGCGCAGGTCGGTGGCCACGTCCGGGACCTGCAGGCCGCCGACGGCGTGGACGTGCGGTGCGGCGTCACGGTCACCGGCGTCCTGCGGCTCGGCGAGGAGCGCCATCTGGTGCTCTCCGCCGCGGGCACCGTCGACGCGGCGGTGGTGGCGGTCTGCGTCGGCGTACGGCCGGCCGTGGACTGGCTGGCCGACTCCGGCCTGGAGCTGGCGGACGGCATCGTCTGCGACGCGTTCGGCGAGACCTCGGCCCGCGACGTGTACGCGGTCGGCGACGCCGCCGCGTGGCGCTACCCCGGCTCGGACGTGCCGGTCCGGGTCGAGCACTGGACCACCACGGCCGCCCAGGCGCAGGCGGTGGCCGGCAACCTGCTGGCCGCCCGGGACGCCCGCCAGCCGCTGGACCCGCTGCACTACTTCTGGAGCGACCAGTGCCGCACCAAGCTGCAGTGCTTCGGCCTGCCCCGCCCCGGCGACGAGGTCGAGACCCGGGCCGGCGCGGACGGCCGCTCGCTGCTGGCCGCGTACGGCGACGGGAAGCGGGCCACCGCCGTGCTCGGCATCGGCCGGCCCAAGCAGGTGCTGGCCCTGCGCGCCAAGCTGGCCGCCAAGGCGCCGTTCCGCGAGGTCGCCGGCGCCGTCCGCGAGCTGGCGGCGGCCTGATGGAAGCTCACCCGCGGCCTGACGATCCGAAGTGGAGGGTGTGACCGATGACGACAGGTGACGACTTCAGCGTGGAGGTCGACCGCGTCGCCTGCGAGGGGCACGCGCTCTGCCTCGTCTACGCGGCCGAGGTCTTCGACGTGGACGACGAGGAGCGCGCGGTCGTCCTGCGCGACCCGGTGCCGGCCGCGCTGCGCGGCGTGGTCGAGGACGCCGCCGGCAACTGCCCGGTGCAGGCCATCCGCCTGCGCGACCACACCGCGGCCACCTCGTGAGCGACCGGCGCGACGGCGACGTCGCGGTCGTCACCGGGGCGGCCAGCGGGATCGGGGCGGCGACCGCGCGGCTGCTCGCCGACCGGGGCTGGCGGGTCGTGCTCGCCGACGTACAGGCCGAGCGGGCGGAGGAGCTCGCCTGGCGGATCGGCCCCGCGGCCCGGGCGCTCCGCGTCGACGTGGCCCGCGAGGACGACATCGCCGCCGCGGTCGACCTGGCCGTCGAGGCCTTCGGGCGGCTCGACCTGATGTTCGCCAACGCCGGCGTCTTCGGCGCGTACGGGCCGATCCACACCGCCGACATGGCCGCCGTGGACGCCACGTGGGCGATCGACCTGCGCGGCGTGTTCGTGTCGATGAAGCACGCGGCCCGGGTGATGCGCCCCCGGGAGAGCGGCGTGATCATCGCGACCACCAGCCCGGCCGCGGTCGCCGGCGGGGTGGGCAACCACGCGTACAGCGCGGCGAAGGCCGGCATCCTCGGCCTGATGCGCTCGGTCGCCGGCGAGCTGCGCCCGTACGGCATCCGGGTCAACGCGGTCATGCCCGGCCCCACCGCCACGCCGATGAACGCCGACCTCGCCACCGGCGACGCCACCGCGATCGAGCGGACCGTCGAGCTGCTCAAGGCGCGTACGGACGGCAAGCGCCCGGCCTACGCCGAGGACATCGCCGAGGCGGTGGCGTTCCTGGCCGGCCCGGCCGCCGAGATGATCACCGCGCACACGCTGGTGGTGGACGGCGGCTTCACCGCGATACCGGGCAACTCGTACTGGACCAAGGGCGACAACGCGGCCGGCGGAGCGATCTTCGAGGCGGGACGGCGGGCACCCTGATGCCGGCCCGGGTCCGGGTCGCGGTGGTCGGTGCCGGCGCGCTCGGGCAGCTCGTCGGCGCCCTGCTGGCCCACGACGGGCGGACCGCGGTGACCGTGGTCAGCCGCCGGCCGGAGGCGGTCGAGGCGATCCGGGCGCGCGGCGTCGAGGTGCGGCGGCTGGCCACCGGGGAGCCCTCGCTGCGCGCCCGCCCGGCGATCGTCGCGGCCACCGCGGCGCCGGCCTCCGCGTACGACGTGGTGCTGTTGCTGCACAAGAGCTACGACACCGGGTGGGCGGTCGGGCTGGGCTGCTCGCTGGCCGCGCCGGACGGCGCGATCGTGGCGCTGCAGAACGGCCTCGCCAGCGCGGACGCGGTCGAGAAGGCGGACCCGCGCGGCGTCGCCGGCGTGATCTACCAGGGCGCCGCGTACGTCGGCCCGGGGGTCGTCGACCACACCGTGCTCGGGCCGCTCGTGGCCGCCCCGCCGCCCGACCGGGCCGGCCGCGTCGCGGCGCTGCTGGAGCCGCTGGCGTCCCCGGCGCTGCCCGTGCGCCTGCACCCCGACCGGGACGCGATGCTCTGGGAGAAGGCGGTGAACGCGGTCTCGAACGCGGTCGCCGGCGCGCTGTTCCTGCCGGTCCGGGCGATCACCCGGAGCCCGTCCGCGTGGGAGGTCATGGAGCGGGCCCGGGCCGAGGTGCTCGCGGTCGCCGAGGCGCTCGGGGTACGCCCCGACCGGGCCTTCCTCAGCGCCCGGTTCGCCGGCCGCCCGGTCGCCCGGGACAACCTCGGCTCCACGTACCAGTCGCTGCGCGGCGGGCGGCCGACCGAGATCGGCGAGTACGCCGGCGAGATCGAGGCGCTCGGCGCCCGGCTGGGCGTACCCACGCCGGTGCTCGGCGCGCTGCGGCTGCTGGTGGCCGCCCGCGAGGAGGCCGGCCGCGAGGGGACCGCCGCCGGTCGGTGACCGCGCATGTCACGGGATTGTTTCCGTTCCTTGACAGCGCATTTCATTCCTACCATTATCAGTGATTACAAGATCGCCCCCTGATCGACATCGCGAGGGGAGCCCCCATGACCCAGCAGATGATCAACGGCGCGGTGCTCTGTGCGGTCTACGTGCTGTTCAGCCTGGGGCTCACCCTGTCCTGGGGCGCACTGGACGTGCTGAACCTGGCCCACGGAGCGCTGATGATGTTCAGCGCCTTCACCGCGTACGTCGTCACCCAGCACGTCGACCTGCCGCTCGGGCTGCTGTTCGTGATCGGCGTCGGCACCGCCGGCGTCTGCACGCTGCTGCTCGACGTCATCGTCTTCCGACATATCCGCGCCAAGGTCACCGACAAGAGACAGGCGGAGCTGCTCACGCTGATCGCCGGGGTGGGCGCCGCGGGCATCCCGGTGACGCTCGCCGTGGCGTACACGCACGACAGCCCGTTCGGCATCGGGCACCTGGACTGGAGCGCGTACCGCCTCGGCGACAACGCCCAGATCTCCACGATCCAGATCGCGATCATCCTGCTCGGCGCCGCGCTCTGCACCGCGCTGGCGCTGTGGGTCTCCCGGAGCCGCACCGGCCGGGCCCTGCGGGCGGTCGCCTACGACGGCGAGACGGCCGAGCTGATGGGCGTGAACACCCGGGCCCTGTCCGCGGTGACCATGCTGATCGCCGGATCCCTCGCCGGCCTGGCCGGGATGCTGCTGGTGATCTACCTCGGGGCGCTGACCCCGGGCAGCGGCGAGCCCTTCATGCTCAAGGGCTTCGCGATCATCATCCTGGGCTCGGTCGGCAGCGTCTGGGGTACGGCGATCGGCGCGGTGGTCCTGGCCGCCACCGAGACCGCGGTCATCTCGCAGACCTCGGGCACCTGGGTCGACGCGATCTCGTTCGCGATCATCCTCCTGGTCATCCTGCTGCGCCCGCAGGGCGTGGTCGGCAAGGGATTGGCGGAGCGGGTATGAACAGCTGGTACTTCAGCCACCTCACGCTGATCCAGGGGATGCTGATCAGCGTCCCGCTGGCGTTGAGCGTCCAGATCGCGCTCCGCTCCGGCGTGTTCAGCTTCGCCAGCATCGGCTTCTACGGCGTCGGGGCGTACGGCACCGGCATCCTGACCATGCGCGGCTGGCCGGTCCTCCCGGCGATGCTGCTGATGATCGTCGTCTCCGGGCTCGTGGCGTACCTGATGTCCGCGCCGCTGATCCGCCTGCGCGGCCTCTATCTCGGCATGGTCACGTTCGCGTTCGACCTGATCCTCACGGTCGTGGCGACCAACGGGGGAGAGCTGACCGGCGGGGCGCTCGGCCTGCTCGGCGTGCCGCTCGGCATCGGCACCGGCGGGCTGCTCGCCGCCGCGCTCGTCGCGATCCTCGCGGTCAGCCAGCTCGAACGGCGCGCGGTCGGCCGGGCGCTGGTCGGCATCAAGGCGAGCGAGGAGCTCGTGATGAGCGTCGGCGTCGACCTGAAGAGCCGCAAGCGCACCGTCTTCGCGATCTCGGCCGCGCTCGGCGCGCTCTCCGGCTCGCTGTACGTGCTGACGTTCAGCACCGTGCAGCCGACCTCGGCCGGCTTCACGCTGATCATCACGACGCTCACGATGGCGGTCATCGGCGGCACCTCGTCGTGGATCGGCGCGGTGATCGGCACGGTCATCATCACCTGGCTGCCCACCCTGGCCGCCACCATCGGCGAGTACCAGCACCTGGTGTACGGCGTCGTCCTGGTCCTGGTCGTGATGTACGCGCCGGAAGGCGTGCTCGGCGCGCTGCGCTGGCTCTGGCGCCGGCTCGCCCCGCGGCTGCGGCCGGCGCGCCCGCCGGCGCTCGTACCCTCCGGCGGCCCACCGCCCGACCGGGGCGCGGCCGCGCGGGCCGAGCCGGTCCCGGCCGACCGGGTGAAGGGGTGAGCGCGGTGACCGGCGTGCCGAGCCTCGAGGTCCGCGACGCCGCGGTGAACCTCGGCGGGGTCAAGGCGCTCGACGGGGTGTCGCTGACCGTGCAGGAGGGGCGGCTCTACGGCCTCGCCGGCCCGAACGGCTCCGGCAAGAGCACCCTGCTCGCCGCCATCTCCCGGCTGCTCGACCTGACCAGCGGCAGCATCCTGGTCGGCGGCGCGGACGTCATGCGCCGCTCGCCGTTCGAGGTGGCCCGGATGGGGCTGGCCCGCACGTTCCAGACGGTCCGGCTGATGCCGCAGTTCTCCGTGCTGGAGAACGCGATGCTCGGCGCCGACCAGCCGGTGTACGGGTCCTCGTTCGTGCGGCAGTGGCTGATGCCGTGGTGGACCCGGAGCCGGGAGGCGTCGGTACGCGCCCGCGCCGAGGCGGCCCTGGAGCGGCTGCACCTGATGGACCTGCGCGACGAGCCGCCGCTCAGCCTCTCGTACGGCGTGCAGCGCAAGGTGGAGATCGCCCGGGCGCTCGCCGCCGAGCCGCGGCTGCTGCTGCTCGACGAGCCGACCGCCGGCATGAACCGCGCCGAGCGCGACGAGATCGGCGAGCTGCTGCTGCGGCTGCGCAACGAGGGCGTCACGCAGGTGCTGGTCGAACACGACCTGAAGATGATGGTCGACATCTGCGACCACCTGTACGTGCTGGACAGCGGGCACCTGATCGCCTCCGCCCGCCCGGCCGAGTGCATCCGCGAACCGAAGGTCGTCGAGGCGTACCTGGGAAGGGGGCGTCGTGCCGCTGCTTGAGATCTCGCACGTGTCCGTCCGGTACGGCGCGGTCACCGCCGTCCGGGACTTCTCCGGTACGGTCGGCGACGGCGACGTGGTCGTCGTGCTCGGCGCGAACGGCGCCGGCAAGAGCTCGCTGCTCCGCTCGATCGTGGGGCTGGCGCCCAAGGCGGGCGGGCGGGTCGTCTTCGACGGCCACGACATCACCCGCTGGCGTACCAACCGGATCAGCCGGGCCGGCATCGCGCTCGTACCCGAGGGGCGGCGCATCTTCAGCCCCCTGTCGGTGCAGGACAACCTCCTGATCGGCGGGTACGCGCGCACCGGCCGCACCGAGAAGGCGCGGCTGCTGGGCGACATCTACGACCGCTTCCCGGTGCTGGCGCAGCGCCGGCACCGGCAGGCGGGGCTGCTCAGCGGCGGCGAGCAGCAGATGCTCGCGTTCGGCCGGGCGCTGATGAGCTCGCCGAAGCTGATGATGATGGACGAGCCCTCGATGGGGCTCGCACCGGTCGCGGTCGACAGGGTGATGAGCACCGTACAGTCGATCTCCGCGTCCGGCATCGCGGTGCTCATGGTCGAGCAGAACGCCGCCATGGCACAGGAGCTCGCGACCAGCGCGATCGTGATGGAGCGCGGGGAGATCACCGAGGTGGACCCGACCGGGCGGATCAAGGCCGGCGTCGGCACCCTCAGCGGCTTCGTCGACCTACCCGACGAGCCGGCGGGTCGCTGAGCGGCCGCGCCACGCCGCCGGCGACGGCGGACCGGGCGCACGCGGCGACCGAATCTATGCGCATGTTATGAACGGATTGTCATTGCGTTACGACCGAGATCAAACTTATGATGCAGATCATAGTCCTAGATACGGTCGGGGCTCACTCAAAGATGAGGACGATGCTCGTGGACAGGTTCTATAGGCGCTCGTGGCGGCCGCGGATGCTGCTCGCCGCCGGTGCCGCTGTGGCCCTCACCGCCGCCGGGTGCGGCGGCGGGGATTCCGCGGGAGGCGGCGCCGGCGCCGGCCTGCCCGACACCATCAAGGTCATCGCGATCTCGGAGACCACCGGGTTCGCCGGTCCGGCCGGCAAGGCCAGCGAGAACGGCCAGCGGGTCGCGCTCGAGGAGATCAACAGCAGCAAGTTCCTCGGCGAGTCCAAGCTCGAGATCGACTTCAAGGACACCGGCAGCCAGCCCGCCCAGGGCGTCGCGCTGCTCAACCAGGCGATCCAGTCCAAGGCGAGCGTGGTGCTCGGCTCGATCCTGTCGACCGTCGTGGCCGCCGAGGCGCCGCTCGCCGAGCGCTCCCGGGTACCCATGATCTACCTGTCCAGCAGCGGCGAGTTCGCCCAGGGCACCAAGTACGTCTGGGCCGCCACGCCCCCCGCCGACCAGTACTTCCACTGGGAGACGGAGTACCTGCGCGACAAGAACGCCAAGAACGTCGCCATCATCTACAACTCCGACGTCTCCAGCACCCAGAAGTGGGCCGACTCGGTCTGGCCGCCGCTGGCCCAGCAGGCCGGGCTCACCATCGTGGCCAAGGAGGCGTCGCCGACCTCCGCCACCGACGCCTCCGGCGTGGTGTCCAAAGTGGTCGCCAAGAACCCGGACGCGGTGGTGGTGCTCGCCTCCGGTACCGCCAACAACGCCATCGTGCTGGCCCTGCGCCGGGCCAACTACGGCGGGATCATCGCCGGTTCGATCGGCATGGCCGGCGCGATCAACCCGCTCAAGGACCAGGGGTACGGCGTGTTCTGGCCAACCAACTTCAGCAACCTGGTGCAGGCCCCGGAGGCCAAGAACTTCGTCGACCGGTACCAGAAGATGTTCAACGCGCTCCCCAACAACTACGCCGCCGCCGCGTACGACGAGGTGTGGTTCCTGGCCCGCGCGCTGAAGCAGGCCGACAGCACCGACCGCGAGGCGATCAACACGGCGCTGGGGGAGGTCGGCTCGGCCGGCTTCGACGGCGCCCTCGGCAAGATCACCTACAAGGACAACGTGTCGCAGGCACCCGGTCTGCTGATCGAGTGGCGCGACGACAAGGAGGTACCGGTCGAGGGGTACGGCGGCTGATGCCGGTCGCCAACCCGGTCGTCGAGGGGATGGACGAAGCCGAGCTGCTCGGCTTCGTCTCCCGCGCCGCCGTCGCCGCGGTCCGCCGCGCCGCCGCGACCTCGCCGCTGTACCGGTGGTTCTACGCCCGGACCGACCTGCGGCCCGAACGGTTGCGCACGCTCGACGACGTACGCCGCCACGTGCCGATGGTGACCAAGCGGGACCTGCTGGACTTCCAGCGGACCCTGCCCGGCGGCGGGGCCACCCCGGCGGACCCGTCGGTGCGGCAGCTCCACCTGACCAGCGGCACCAGCGGGGCGGGACGGGAGATCTACCCGCGCGACGCCCGCGACCTGGCCGGGCTCGGCATCCCCGGCGCGTACGAGTACCTCTGGGCCGGCCTGGCACCGGGAGACCGGCTCATGCTGACCATCCCGTACAGCCAGACCATGGCCGGGCCGTACTTCCAGGAGACCTGCGCCGCCGCGGGGCTGGTACCGGTCAACGCGTTCGCCGGCAGCACCGCCGACCGGCTGCGCGACCTGTACCGGTTCGCCTGCGCCGGCATCTCCGCCACACCGTCCTATGTGCACCGTCTCACGCTGGAGGCCAGGGCGGCCGGGCGGCGGCCGGCCACCGACCTGCCTTCGCTGAAGGCCATCTTCCTCTCCGGCGAGCCGTACGGCGCGGCGTGGGCGCACGACACCGCGGCCTTCTGGGGCGCCACCGTCTGCGAGGGCTGGGGCGCGACCCAGACGCTCGGCGTCGCCATGTGCACGTGCGAGCGGGGAGCGGTCACCGCGGACGGTGACGGCACGCCGCGGCACGCGGTGCTGCACGGCCTCGACCACCGCTGCTGGATCGAGGTGCTCAACCCGGACGGCAGCCCGGTGGCGCCCGGCGAGACCGGCGAGATCGTGGTGACCCTGCTGCGCCCCAGCGCCCAGCCGGTGGTCCGCTTCCGGATGGCCGACAAGGTGCGGCTGCTCGCCCGGGGATCCTGCGGCTGCGGGCGCCCGACGTCCTGCTACGCCGCCGGCACCATCGGCCGGGTCGACGACATGATGAAGATCCGCGGCATGAACGTGTGGCCGGACGCGATCGACGCGGTACTGCTCCGCTCGCCCGTGGTCGACTACCGCGGCCGGGTCTACAGCGACGAGCGGGGCCGGGAGGCGGTCGACGTGACGATCGCGTTCGCGGCCGGTACGCCGCCGGAGTCGGTGGCGGACCTGCCGTCCCGGTTGCGGCAGGCGGTGAAGCAGGCGGTCGGGATCAGCGTCGACATCGCCGTCGTGGAGCCCGGGCAGATGCCCGAGGAGCAGTTCAAGTCGCGGCGCTGGCGGGACGAGCGGGCGGTACGGGCGGTGGGGGTGGCCGATGGCTGACGCCGGTGAGCTGCGCGCGGCGACCGCGGACGCGTGGCGCGCGGTCGAGCGGATCCGCGCCCACCTCGGCGACGACCGCGGCGTGCTCGGGGTGCTCGGCGAGCGGATCGCCGGGCTGCTCGGCGAGTTCGCCTGGGAGGTCGGCATGCTCGACCCGGCGGACCCGGGCGGCCCGGGGACCCGGCTCGACCACGTGGGCATCGTGGTGCGCGACCTGCGGGCCGCCGCCACCCTCTACGGCGACCTGCTCGGCGGCACGCTCGTCGCCGGCGGCGGGCACGCGGGCATGGGCATACGCAGCCTGCACTACAGCTACGCCGGCGCAGGCGCGAAGGTCGAACTGCTCCAGCCGGTGCGGCCCGGTCCCGTGGCCCGCTTCCTGGAGGCCCGCGGCGGTGGCCTGCACCACCTGACCTTCTTCGCCGCCGACCTGACCGCGGCCCTCGACGGGCTCACCGGGGCCGGGCTCACCGTGGTCGACGTCGACCGCCGGGCACCCGAGTGGCAGGAGGCGTACCTGAGCCCGCGCGGCACCCAGGGCTGCCTCATCCAGGTCGTGCAGGGCGCCGATCTCGCCCCGGCTGCCGGGATCACCGTCGACTCCGTGCTCCGCGACGAGTGGGAGTGGCGGGACCACCGGCCGCGGCGGGTCACGGCGGCTCCCCCGAATCCGCCGGCTCCGGCGGCTACCGAGGCTCCTGCGGCTACCGAGGCAAGGCGGTGAGGACGTGTACGACGTGCTGAGCGGCGTCCGGGTGGTGGAGCTCTCCACCTGGACGATGGTCCCGTCCTGCGGCGCGGTCTGCGCCGAGTGGGGTGCGGAGGTCATCAAGGTCGAGCACCCGAAGGGCGACCCGCAGCGCGGCATCCGGTTCACCCCGTCCCGGGACGAGCCGGCCGCGATGACCATGACCCACCTGCCCAACCGCGGCAAGCGCAGCGTCGCGCTCGACCTGCACGCGGAGAGCGGCCGGGAGGTGCTGCTGCGGCTCGTCGCCTCCGCCGACGTGTTCCTCACCAACTTCCTCGCCCCGGCCCGCCGCAAGCTCCGCATCGACGTCGACGACCTGCGCGCCGCCAACCCGGGGCTGGTCTACGCGAAGGCCACCGGCCAGGGGCCCAAGGGACCGGAGGCCGACCTCGGCGGGTACGACATCTCCGCCGGCTGGGCCCGCCCCAGCATGGTCGACCAGATGATGGCCTTCGGCGCCGACGAGCCGCCCGCGATGCCGCCCGGCATGGTCGACCTGCAAGCCGGCTTCAACCTCGCCGCGGGTATCGCCGGCGCACTGCTCAAGCGGGAGCGCACCGGCCAGCCGTCGGTCGTGGACGTGTCGCTGCTCTCCGCCGCGCTCTGGATGCTCGGGCCCAACCTGTCGGCCGCCGCGTACGGCTCGGAGATCCTGCACGCCACCGGCCGGTACGACCCCGCGCACGGCGCCCTCACCAACAGCTACCGCACCCGGGACGGCCGCTGGCTGTACCTGGTCTTCATCGAACCGGACCGGTACTGGCACGACTTCTGCCGCCGCGTCGACCGGCCCGACCTGGCCACCGACCCGCGCTTCGCGACCGCGGAGGTACGCGCCCGGCACGTGCGGGAGTGCGTGGAGGCCCTCGACGCGGTCTTCGCCAGCCGGACGCTGGAGCAGTGGCGGGCCGCGTTCGACGGGATGGAAGGTCCCTGGGCGGCGGTGCAGACCGCGGCCGAGACGGTACGCGACCCGCAGGTGCTCGCCAACGACTACCTCGGCGACGCCGGCGGCTTCACGCTCGTCTCCAACCCCGTGCAGTTCGACGGTCGGTCGGTCGGCGAGGTGGCGCCGGCACCGGCGGTGGGGGAGCACGGCGACGAGGTGCTGGCCGCCCTCGGCTACGACGCCGGCGAGATCCAGGCCATGCGCGACAAGGGGGTGCTCGGATGACGGCCGGCGAGATCGTCGCCAGGACGGTCGGCGCGGAAGAGATCTCGGAGTCCGCGATCCGCCGCTACGTCGAGGCGCACGAGATGGAGTGGCCGCTCTACAGCGACGCCGAGGCCGCCCGGGCGCACGGCCACGACACGGTGATCGCGCCCTGGTCGATGCTGCTCACCGCGGCGATGCCGGCGTACTGGGCACCGGGGCAGGAGCCGCTGCGGCCGGGCGCGCTGCCGCCGTTCATGTGGACCAAGCTCGACCTGCCCGGCTCCGAGATGGTGACGACCAGCGTCGACCTGGAGTTCCTGGAGCCGCTGCGGGTCGGCGACCGGATCGAGACCACGTACCGGATCGTCCGCACCACCCCCAAGACCACGCGTGTGGGCGAGGGCGTCTACGTCGACTTCGAGCTGGAGTTCCACCGGCAGGACGGCACGCTCGTCGCGGTCGAACGCACCTCCATCTACAGCTACACCCCCTTCCGGAGCGAGCCGTGAACCCACCCGCGGTCGGCGACGCCGTCACCCCGCTCACCCTGCACCTGTCGCTGCAACGGCTGATCATGGTCTCCGGCGCCAACCGCGACTTCGCACCGACCCACATCGACCACGAGGCCGCGCGCGAGGGCGGCGCCCCGGCCGCCTACGCCGACATCATGTTCGTCTTCACGATGGTCGACCGGCTCCTGCTCGAATGGGCCGGCCCGGCCGCGCTCCTGCGCCGCATCGGCCCGGTCAAGCTGCACGACTTCGTCCTCGCCGGCGAGGACCTCACCGTCACCGGAACCGTCACCGCCCTCACCCCGGCCGCCGCCGACGGCCGCCCCGGCACCGACATCGACGTCGAGGTTGCCTTCACCCAAGACACCCGCCACCCGGTAACCGGCCACGCCCGAGTCTGGACCCCCCGCCCGTGATCCCTACCCACCCGTGATCGAAGCTCCCCTCACGTCGTTCTAGCGACATGGCGGGAGCTTCGATCACGGAGAATTCGGGGGGCCTAGACGGCGGCGCGGTCCCAGCGGATGACCTGGTCGAGCACCTCGGGGAACTTGCGCTCGGCGTACTTGACGTAGGCGTTGATGTGGTCGCGCATGCGATCTTCGGAGGCCTGCGGGTCGCGCGACAGCAGGGCCTGGTGGATCTCCTCGTGCGCCTTGAGGATCGCGGCGCGGCGGGGGCTCGGGTAGTCGATGCCGATCACCGTGCCGTCGAGGATGCCGAGCAGGGAGTCGACGATGTAGCCGAACAGGGTGTTGCCGGACGACCAGGCGATGATGTCGTGGAAGCGCTGGTTGGCCTCCAGGAACAGGTCCTGGTTGTCGAGGTGGTCGCGCATCTGGTCGATGGTGCCGCCGAGGTCGGCCAGCGACTCGTCGGAGATGCGCTCGGCGGCCAGCCGGCTGATCATCGGCTCCAGGGCGGTGCGGACCTCCACGATGTTGCGGAACGGGGCCTGCTTGAGCTCCATCAGCAGCACCAGCGTGCTGGCCAGGTGGGACGCGGTCGGGTCGATCAGGATCGGGCCGCCGCGCGGGCCTGGCTTGATCACGATGACGCCCTGGAACTCGAGGAACCGCAGCGCCTCGCGCAGCGTGCCGCGGCCGGTGGCGTAGCGCTCCAGCATGTCGCGCTCGGGCTCGAGGTGGTCGCCCGGCTTGAGGCGCTCGCTCTGCACGTCGCGGATGATCCGCTGGGCGAGGAGCATCGCCGCTTTCTGCGGCCGGTGACCGCCGTTGGCGGTCGAGGACATCCTGGGCGCCATGGCTCCTCCGGGCTCACTTTTCCTGACAAAGATTACCAGCGTTACGCGTCGGCCGCCGACCCCCGCTCAGCCGGGCATGGCGTCGAGTGCCCACCCGGTGGCGAGGTCCGTCGAGAGGTGCACGGTTATCGTCATCGATCGAAACACGGCCCGCTCGTCATCGGCGACATCGACACGGACGTCGTAGGCGCCCCACCCGATGACGGAACGCTCCGACCCGCGGCCGACGTACAGGAAATGTGCCGCCGCGCCGACGATCTCGTCGCTCTGCGCCGCCAGCTTCGGCGTGGCGATGAAGTGCCGCTTCTGCGACGGCTCGGCCGCCCAGGCGGTACGGAACGCGCCGGCGATCTCGGCGGTGCCGGTGAACACGCCGCGCGCGTTGCGCAGCACCGCCTCCGGGTGGAAGAGGGCGGCCACGGACTCGACCGAGCGCTGGTCCACCGCCGCGGCGTACTCGTGCAGCAGGCCGCGCGCCCGCTCCATGCGCTCCAGGCGGCGGAGCCGCGCCGCCAGCGCCTTGACGTCGTCCACGATGGCTCCGATCGTTCCGCTGTGCCGATCCCACCATCGTACCGGTAAATCCTGCATACCATTACTATGGTCGCCGGCACATCACGCGGACGCGCGGCCGCCGGTGCGGCTCAGGTCCCGGCGAGGCCGAGTCCGCGCAGGTCGGCGACGGTGCCGTCGCGCTCGGCGGCGTAGAGCCGCCAGATCACCCGCAACCCCTGCAGGCTTCCCGGGCCGTCGGTGAGCGGGGCGGCGCCGCTGTCCAGGCAGTCGACGAAGTGGGCCAGCTCGCCGCCGAGGTGCTTGGAGTCGGCCGGCACCGTCATCAGCACCTCGGCGTTCTCCGGGTCGGGGGAGAGGCGGCCGGAGAGCCCGCCGCGCGGCGCCTCGCCCGTCCACGGGTGGTGGGCGTAGAGGACGCCGCGGGTGAGGTCGGCCTCGATCATGCCGCCGGTGCAGTGGGCGTGGATGGCGTACCCGTGGCGGGTGGCGCGGGCGCCCCAGGTGCCGAAGTGGTAGCCGACGGCACCGCTGGCGAACTCGATCACCGCGTTGCTGGTGCCCTCCCACTCCATCCACGGCGTGCCGCGCCGGGTGCCGGTGTGGGTGCCGCGCACCGGGTCGCCGAGCATCCAGAGCAGCAGGTCGACGTAGTGGCAGCCGTGGCTGAACAGCTGCCCGCCGCCCAGCCGCGCGGCGGACCGGATCCAGTGCCCTTCGGGGTGTTCGGTGTGCTGCTCGGTGTAGATCGACACCTGGAACACCTCGCCGTACGCCGCCGAGACGACCAGCTCGCGGAGCCGGGCGACGAGCGGGTGGAAGCGCATCGGGTACGCGGTCATCAGCGTCCGCCCGGTGGCCCGCGCGGTGTCGATGAGCTCGACGCACTGCCGCTCGGTGACCGCCACCGGCTTCTCCATCAGCACGTGCTTGCCGGCCCGCAGGCAGGTCATGCCCATCTCGTGGTGCAGGTCGTGTGGCGTGACGACCAGGCAGGCGTCGGCCTCGTCGAGCAGCTCGGTGTAGTCGGTGACGGCACGGGGCGCGCCGAGCGTGGCGGCGGCGCGCTCGGCGCGTTCCAGGACGACGTCGGCGGTGCCGACCACGGTGATCCGGTCGCCGAGCTCGGCGAACACCTGGCGGTGCGCGTCCTCCATGTCGCCGCATCCGATGACGGCCAGCCGATGGGTGGTCACTGCGTCCTCCAAAGAAGCCGTGTGCGAATCAGAAGCCGTGTGCGAAATCAAAGCCGAGTGCGGGTCGGGAGCCGGGTGCGGGTCAGAAGTGTGTGTGGGCGACGTCGATGACGGTGCCGTCCGGGTCGACCACCGGGATCGCGTGCCATTTGTCGAACGTGGTGCACGGGTGCGAGATGCCGAACCGGACCAGGTCGCCGACCGCCAGCGCGTCCGGCGGGGCGAGGTGGAGGTAGGCGTGCTGGTCGTTCACGGCCGTGACCACAGTGGACGGAAGGGGGCCGGCCTCACCGGTGCGCCGCCGGACGAGCTGCGGCACGGGCAGGCCGGCGTCGGCGGAGGCGTCCCGGCGCCCCAGGCCCGCGATCGCCAGCTCCGGCTCGGGCCGGGACAGCACCGGCGCCCACACGTGCAGCGCCTCGCGCAGCCGCGGCGCCTCCCGCCCGCCGGCCCCGAACGGGGAGAGGGCGTGGTAGCTGCCCGCGTCGTGGGTGAGGTAACAGCCGCTGCGCAGCACGGTGCGGAACCCGGTGCCGGCCAGCGCCCGCGGCAGCAGCCGGACCACCCGGTCGAAGTAGGCGCTGCCGCCGACGGTGGCGATCGGGGCGGGGCCGGCCAGGCCGGCGGCGTCGATCTCCCGGCACAGCCCGGCGATCCGGCGCAGGAGGGCGTCGACCCGGGCCAGGCCCGCGCCGAGGTCGGGCTCGTCGATGATTCCCTCGAACGCGGCGACGCCGGCCAGCGGCGCCGGGCCGGCGGCGATCCGGCGGGCCAGGGCGAGCGCCTCCCGGTCGTCGCGCAGTCCGGTGCGCCCGCCGGCGACGCCGATCTCGACCAGCACCCGCAGCCGGCCCAGGTGGCCGGGGGCGAGCCCGCCGAGGAGGGCGTCGAGCGCCGCGGTCGAGTCGGCGTAGCAGTAGAGCTCGATGTCCGCGCGGGCCAGCAGCCGGTCCAGCACCGCCAGCGAGCCGGCGTCCACCACCTGGTTGGCGATCAGAATCCTCGGTACGCCGAACGCGGCGAGCACGCCCGCCTGCCAGGCCGTGGCGGCGGTGACCGCCCACGCCCCGTGCTCCAGCTGCCGGCGGACGAGCTCCGGCGACATGGTGGTCTTGCCGTGCGGGGCGAGCAGCACCGCGTTGTCCGCGCAGTAGCGGGCCATCGTGGCCAGGTTGTGGTCCAGCGCCGCGCCGTCCAGCACCGCGACGGGCAGCGGGAACGTGCCGTCGAAGAGGTTCGCGCCGCGCGGGTCGGTGCTGGGAAGGCCCTTGGGCGGTTCACCGGCCACGGCGCAGCACCTTTCCGGGCCGGGCGGCGCCGACCACGCCGTCCCGTACGACGATCCGCCCGCCGACCACGACGAGGGGGATCCCGTCCGGCGCCCGCCGGGGTTCGGCGAAGGTGGCCCGGTCGGCGACCGCGTCGGGGTCGAAGGCGACCAGGTCGGCGACGGCGCCGGCGGCGATCCGCCCGCGGTCGGTGAGGCCGAGCCGCCGGGCCGGTGCGAGGGTCATCTTGCGTACCGCGGTGGCGAGCCCGAGCTGCCCGGCGTACCGGCGCAGGACGCGCGGGAACGTGCCGAACGCGCGCGGGTGCGTCAGGTCGGCGCCGGCCAGCGGCAGGGCGTTGCCGTCCGAGCCGACGATCGACAGCGGGTGCGCCAGGAACGCGGTCATGTCGGCCTCGGTGCGGTAGTGGAGGACGACCTGGGCGGCGTCGCCGAGCTCGACGCAGAGGTCGAGCACGACCTGTTCCGGCGGTTCGGCGCGGCTGGCGGCGATCGCCGCGACGCTCTGCCCGACCAGGGCGCGGTGCGGGCCGGCGGCGATGAGCGTGACCCGTTCCCAGTGCCAGGGGATGCCGCCGAAGAACCCCTCCCGCACGGCCTCGAGCGCCCGCGCCCGCCACCCCGGGTCGGCGGCGTTGGCCCGCAGCCCCGCGCCGCCGCCCCGCTGCGCCCAGGGCGGCAGGTACTGGATCAGGGCGGAGGAGGAGGCGTCGTACGGGTACACGTCGAAGGCGACGTCGAGCCCCTCGGCGCGGGCGGTGTCGAAGCGCTCCAGCGCCGCGCCGGCGCGTCCCCAGTAGGCGGGGTCGTTGAGGGCGAGGTGGGAGAACTGGAGCCGGCCGCCGGCCGCCCGGGTGGTCTCGACCGCCTCGTCGATCGCGGCCAGCTCGCGCCCGGCGGCGGCGCGGGCGTGGGTGGCGTACAGGGCACCGTGCCGGGCGCAGACCTCCACGAGCGCGGTGACCTCGGCGGTGCCGCCGAGCGCGGACGGGGTGTGGGTGAGCCCGGTGGAGAGCCCGTACGCCCCGGCGGCCAGCGCCGCGTCGAGCAGCCGCCGCATCCGCTCGACGTCCTCCGGCCCGGCCGGCGCGTACGGGTCGGCCATCGCGGCGATCCGCAGCGCGCTGTGCCCGACCAGCGCGGCGACGTTGACGGCCGGCCGGGCGGCGTCCAGCGCGTCCGCGTACCCGTCGAAGTCGGTCCAGAGTGGAGTCCTGGGCGGGTCGCCGAGCCGGGCCAGGTGGTCGCGGAGCATCGCCCGCCGGTCGGGGTGCACCGGGAAGGCGGAGAAGCCGCAGTTGCCGACGACCTCGGTGGTGACGCCCTGCAGCACCTTGCTCTGCCCGGCCGGGTCGTGCAGCAGGCTGACGTCGGAGTGGGTGTGGATGTCGACGAAGCCGGGGGCGAGGACCAGCCCGGACAGGTCGAGCGTACGGGTGGCCGGCGGGTGCCCGGTGACGCCCAGGAACCGGATCCGGTCGCCGGACACGCCGACGTCGAGCCGGCGCGGCCGCGCGCCGGTACCGTCCACAGTGGTCGCGCCGCGCAGCAGCAGGTCGAGGCTCATCCCCGGCCACCGCGGGGCAGCCGGGCCCGGGCGAGCGCGGCCCGGACGGTCAGGTCAGCGCGTCGCCCACCCGCTTGCACGTCTCGACCAGCCGCGCGCCGATCGTGGCGAGCGTCTCGTCGGTCATCCGCGGCGTCGGCGCGGAGACGCTGATCGCCGCGACCGGCCGGCCGGCACTGTCCAGGATGGACGACGCCACGCAGCGGGAGCCGACCTCGTTCTCCTCGTCGTCGATCGCGTAACCCTGGGCCCGGAACCGGGGCAGGTCGGCCAGGAGCGCCTCGGCGGAGCCGAGCGTGTTCGGCGTGATCGGGGACCAGTCGGCCTCGGCGAGCTGCTCGCGTACCTCCTGCTCGGGCAGCGCCGCGAGGATGGTCTTGCCGAGCGCGGTGGTGTGGATGTTGTCCCGGAGCGCGATCTGGACCGTGGTGCGCAGCCGCTGGACGCTCTCGATCGCGTCCAGGTAGACCACCTGGCCGTGGCTGACCACGCCGAGGTTGACCGTCTCGCCGAACTCCTCGTGCAGCGCCTGCATCGCCGGGCGGGCCAGCCGGACCAGGTCGGTGGAGTTTCGCGCGGCGCGGCTCAGGCCGTACAGTGCGGGGCCGAGGGAGTACTCCCGGCGTACCTCGTCGCGGACCACGTAGCCACGCTGGTCCAAGGTCTTGAGGATGCGGTAGGCCGCCGGCTTCGTCACGCCCGTGTGCTGGCAGAGCTGCGCCACCGTGCAGGGTGCGTCGGTCGCCATCCGGTCGAGGATGTCCAGTGCCTTGACGAGGACGTTGACCTCGTCCGAGCGCCGTTCGTTGGTCACGGTCGCCGAGCTCCGTTCCGGATCCGCTGGTGCCACCAATTCCGCAATGAGGACCGATTGTACGTAGTGCGGACATCTCCCGACCAGCCATACCCGCCTCCGCCGAGATCGTTGTC
Source organism: Phytohabitans maris (assembly GCF_031085175.1). Classification (GTDB taxonomy): domain Bacteria; phylum Actinomycetota; class Actinomycetes; order Mycobacteriales; family Micromonosporaceae; genus Phytohabitans; species Phytohabitans maris. The sequence continues at coordinate 253,393 of NZ_JAVHUY010000003.1, read as the reverse complement.
TAGTCCGCTTCGCGGAACTAGATTTCGCGTAGCGTACACGATCAAGGGGTCGGTGATCGATCATGAGAATCGGGCTCGGTGGCATCTGGCAGGAGACCAACACCTTCGCGCCGCGGCCGACGACGCTGGACGACTTCCGCCGGTACCAGCTGTTCGAGGGGGCTGACCTGGTCGCCGGCCTCGCCGGCACCGGCACCGAGCTGGGCGGCGCGATCGCGGCCGCGCGCGAGCACCGGGTCCAGCCGGTGGGGCTGCTGTTCGGCGCCGCGCTGCCGGCCGGGACGGTGGACCGGGGCGCGTTCGAGGGGATGCTGCGCACGCTGGTCGAGCGGGCCCGGGCGGCACCGCCCCTGGACGGGCTGGTGCTCTCGCTGCACGGCGCGATGGTGGTCGACGGCCACCCCGACCCGGAGGCGGAGACCGTGGCCGCGCTCCGCGCCGTCCTCGGCGAGCTGCCGATCGGCGTCACCCTCGACTACCACGCCAACGTCGGGCCGGCCCTGGCCCGCGCGGCCGACGTGCTCTGCGGGTACCGCAGCTACCCGCACGTGGACATGGCCGAGCGCGGCGCCGAGGCGCTGGAGCTCGTGGTCCGGATGGCCCGCTCCGGCGCCCGCCCGGACCGGCACCTGGTCAAGCTCCCGCTGCTGACCGTGCCGCACGCGCAGGAGGACGCCGTGGCCCCGATGCGGCACCTGCTGGCCGCGACCGACGCGCTCCGCGCCGACCCGGACGTCTGGGCCGCCAGCGCGCTGCCCGGCTTCGCGTACGCGGAGACCGACCGGCTCGGCTTCGCCGTCTACGTCGCGGCCCGGGCGAGGGCGGCCGAGCGGGCCCGCGAGCTGGCGGCGCTGGTGTGGGCCCGGCGGGCCGAGTTCGCCGCGCCGCTGGTCGGCCCGGACCAGGCGGCCGCCGCCGCGATCGCGGCACCGCACCCGGTGGTCCTCGTCGACGTGGCCGACAACGTCGGCGGCGGCTCGCCGGGCGACGGCACGGCGCTGCTGCACGCGCTGGCCCGGGCCCGGGCCACCGGCGCGGTCGCGGTGATCTGGGATCCGGCCGCGGTCGCCCGGGCGCACGAGGCGGCAGGGGCGTCGCTGGCGTTGCCGGTGGGCGGGCACAGCGACCCGCTGATGGGCCCGCCCTACCCGGCCGCCGGCCCGGTCCGCCGGTACGGCGAGGTCAGCTACCTGCGCACCGGCTCGTACATGCGCGGCCAGCGGGTGCGGATGGGGCGCGTCGCGGTGGTCGAGGACCGGATCGGGGAGCTGGTGCTGACCGAGCGGCGGGTGGTGCCGTTCGACGACGACCACCTGGCCGCGGTGGACGTACGCCCGCGGTCGGCGCGCGCCATCGTCGCCAAGGGGGCGATCGCCTGGAAGGCCGCCTTCGCCGGGTACGCCGCCCGGGCCGTCTACGCCCGCACGCCCGGCTACTGCCCGGCCGCCGTCGACCAGCTCGGCTACCGCTCCCGGCCGGAGCCGCTGTACCCGCTGGAACGCGACCCGCGCTGGGAGGCCGAGGTGGCCGCCGCGCTCGCCGCGACCTGATCCGCCCGATTCGCGCTGGTCACAGCTTGGTTGCGGAGACGATCAAGGCGATCCGGCCGGTTGACAGATCACGAGCGCTGTCCCTAGCGTGTCCGCATAGCAAAATCGGAGTCCGCAATGCGGACCCGATGACAGAGGAGTCGCACACATGCCTGGTGACACAACAGCGGGGCGGGGGCAGCTCAACCGGCGTAACCTTCTGCGAATCGGCGCGCTCGCGGGCGCGGGTACCTTTGTCGGCCTGCCACTGCTGGGGGCCTGTTCGGTCGACGACGGCTCGGACTCCGGATCCGGCTCGGGCTCCGGCGAGAAGGTGATCGGCAACGGGATCACCGAGAAGAAGCAGCTGGCGCCCTTCGACTTCAACGGCGCGGCGGGCGAGAAGCCCGACCTGCCCAAGCGGATCGCCTGGGCCAACACCTCCGACGCGGAGTTCTTCCTCCAGATCACCCGGGCCATCGAGTCGGCCGCCACGGCCCGCGGCCTGGAGTTCATCACGGCCATCGCCAACGACGACTCGGCCAAGAACGTCGAGCAGATCGAGACGTTCCTGCAGCGCGGCATCGCGGCGCTCTGCATCCAGCCGCTGGACGCCAACGCCCAGGCGCCGCTGCTGAAGCGGGCGATCGAGGCCGGCGCGGCGGTGCTCTCCCTGGTCACCCCGCCGTGCACCTCGCAGGTGGCGGCCGACCAGTACAAGGTGGGCAACGCGCAGGGGATGGCGGCCGCAAAGTACATCACCGAGAAGCTCGGCGGGCAGGCCAACGTCGTCTACTTCAACACCGACACCATCGAGGTGCTCAAGGCCCGCCACCAGGGCGCGCTCGACGGGCTCAAGACCGCCGGTTCGGGCGTGAAGATCGTCACCGACATCCAGCCGCCGGCCATCACGCAGGACGGCGGGTTCAAGGCGATGAACACCGTCCTGCAGGCCAACCCCGACGTGAACGTGGTCATCGGCGGCGACACGTACTGCCTCGGCGCGCTCGCCGCCCTCCAGGCCGCCGGCAAGGCGAAGCCGGAGATGTACCTGTCCGGCATCGACGGCGACGAGCAGGCGCTCGCCGAGATCCGCAAGGGCGGCGCGTACAAGGCCAGCTTCGCCTTCGCCTACCCGCTGATGGGGTACGCGTGGGGGCAGTTCGCCGCCGACTGGCTGGAGGGCAAGCCGGTCCCGCAGGTGATGCAGTTCAACGCGATCGAGCTCAACTCGGCCGCCACCATCGACAAGTACCAGGCCGACATGAAGGCCGTGGCGGAGACCTGGAAGAACTCCGCCGAGTACTTCACCATGCTCGGCTCGATCCGCTACCAGGATCGCGAGCAGTTCATCAACTACGCCGCCTGAGTCTGGCGAGGGGGTCGAGTTGTCGATCGCGTCCGTGGCGGCCAACCGCCGATACCTGGTACCCGGAGAACCCAGCCGGCGCACGGGGCTCGCCCTGCTCTGCGCCGTCCTGGTCGCCTACTTCGGAATCTCGTTCGACAATTTCTTCACCGTCTCCAATGGACTGACGATCCTGATGAACATCTCCGCGATCGCGATCGCCGCGATCGGCGCGATGTTCCTGCTCGTCTCCGGCAACGTCGACCTCTCCATCGGCGGGCAGTACGCGCTGATCTCCGTGATCACCGCGCAGTTCGCCAAGGACTCGGGAAACGTGGTGCTGGCGGTGGCGGTCGGGCTCCTGGCCGGCCTGGTGCTCGGCCTGACCAACGGCATCCTGGTCCGGTACATGAAGATATCGCCGCTCATCGTGACGCTGGGCACGATGGCGGTCTTCAAGGGACTGGCCTACCTGGTCAGCGAGGGGCGCTCGGTCTTCGGCTTCTCCGAGGCGTTCATCTTCCTCGGCCGGGCCCGGATCAACGAGGTGCCGCTGCCGGTGATCGTCGCGGCGGTGCTCTTCGTGCTCGGCGGGTTCTGGCTGCTGCGTACCCCGGGCGGCCTGCGGCTCTTCGCGATCGGCGGCAACGCGCAGGCGGCCCGGCTCACCGGCGTCAACGTCGACTGGGTGATCGTCCGGCTGTACGTGCTCAACGGCCTGCTGATGGGTGTCGTGGCGGTACTCACCACGGCCCGGCTGGGCAGCGGCACGCCACAGATCGGCACCTCGTTCGAGCTCGACGTGCTCACCGCGGTGATCCTCGGCGGCGTCGGGTTCGCCGGCGGCAGCGGCCACCCGGCCGGCGTCTTCGTCGGCGTGGCCACGATCGGCGTACTCAGCTCCGGGCTCATCTTCGCCGGCCTGGAGGACTGGTGGCAGCAGATCAGCAAGGGCCTGGTACTGCTGCTGGCCCTCGGCGCCGACCAGATCGCCGAGCACCGGCGGGCCCGCTCGGTGCGCCGTGAGGCACCGGCCGAGCCGGACCCGACGCCGGGGGCACCGCCGGGCGCTGGGGCGTCCGCGGCGCAGGAGTACGGCCTGGACCGGGAGACCGGCCACCAGCCGGGCCCGGTGGTGCTGCGGGTCGAGGGGCTGGCCCGCCGGTTCGGTCCGGTCTTCGCGCTGCGCGACGGCACGTTCTCGGTCCGCGCCGGGGAGGTGGTCTGCCTGGTCGGCGACAACGGCGCCGGCAAGTCCACGCTGATCAAGCTGATCTCCGGGGTGCACCGCCCGGACGCCGGCCGGATCGAGCTGGGCGGCGCGCCGGTGGACTTCGGCGGCCCGATCGACGCCCGCCGCGCCGGCATCGAGACCGTGCACCAGGACCTCGCCGTCTGCCCCAACCTCGGGGTGGCGCACAACCTGGTCCTCGGCGACGAGCCGCGCCGCCGGCTGTTCGGCTTCATCCCGGTACGGGACGACGGCGCCGCCCTGGCTCGCACCCGCGAGCGGCTCGCCTCGCTCGGCATCACGCTGACCGACCTCAACCGCTCGGTCGGCCGGCTCTCCGGCGGCCAGCGCCAGTCGGTGGCGATCGCCCGGGCGATGAAGGAGGGCGTCAAGCTGATCATCCTGGACGAGCCGACCGCGGCGCTCGGCGTCACCCAGACCCGCAACGTGCTGCGGATCGCCCGCCAGGCCGCGGACAACGGCGCCGGCGTGATCCTCATCAGCCACGACATCCGGACGGTCTTCGCCGTCGCCGACCGGGTCGTGGTGCTGCGCCTGGGCCGGGTGGTCTACGACGACACGATCGAGCGGGTGACCCACACCCGGCTGCTGCACCTGATGGCCGGACTGGAGACGGTCGACGGCCCGGACGGGCCGGCCGGGGACGAGGCCACGCTCGACGCGGCCGAGTCCGGAACCACCGTACTGAAAGGACACTGAGGTGACCGTGGACGACTTCGACCTCACCGGGCGCCGGGTCCTGGTCACCGGTGGCGGCGACGGCCTGGGCCGGCAGATGACCGAGGCGTTCGTGGACGCCGGCGCGGAGGTGGTGATCTGCGGGCGGCGGCCGGAGCCGCTGGAGCGTACCGCCGCCGAGCTGGCCGCCCGCGGCACGGTGGTACCGGTCCGCGCCGACGTGACCGAGCCGGCCGAGATCGACGTGCTGGTCGCCGCCGCCGGCGAGATCGACGTACTGGTCAACAACGCCGGCCTGGCCCACCGGGCGCCCTGGCCGCAGGCCCGCTCCGAGGACTGGCGCTGGATCATGACGCTGAACGTGGAAGCGCCGTTCTGGCTGTTCCAGCGCTTCGTCCCGGGCATGATCGAGCGGGGCTGGGGCCGGGTCATCAACGTCGCCTCGGTGTACGGGGTGGTCGGCGGCGACGCCTCCCGCTACCCCGGCATCGACCTCGACATCGCCTCGTACTTCGCCAGCAAGCACGCCCTCGTCGGGTTGACCCGCTTCCTGGCCGCCCAGGTGGGACCGACCGGCGTGACCGTCAACGCGCTCTGCCCGGGCATGTTCCCCAGCCCCGCCAACGACGACGCGCTCCGCCCGGAGGTGATCGCCGCGCTGGAGGAGGGCACCCCCATGCGCCGGCTCGGCACCGACCGGGAGCTCCGCTCGGCGGTGCTGTTCCTGGCCGCGCCGGCGTCCTCGTTCGTCACCGGCCACAGCCTCGTGGTCGACGGCGGCTGGACGGTCTGGTGACCTGAACCGCCCATCGCCGACCGGACCGTCCCTTCGGTGCCCCCACCGCCGCCAAGGAGCAGCACAATGCCATTCCACGCCTCGCGACAACGGATCGAGGAAGCCTCCGCGCTGGTCGCCGGCGGCGTCAACAGCGCCTTCCGGCTGGGGATCGCACCGCATCCGCTGGTCTTCACCGCCGCGGACGGCCCGATCCTGACCGACCTGGACGGCAACCGCCTCATCGACTACTTCCTCGGCATGGGGCCGATGCTGCTCGGCCACCGCCCGGCCCCGGTGGTCGAGGCGGCCCGCGCGCAGCTCGACCGGAGCATCCTGGTGGCCGGGCAGACCGAGCTCGAGTACGCCGCTGCGCGGCTGCTGGCCGACCTCGTACCCTCCGCCGAGCTGGTCCGGTTCTCGGTCTCCGGCAGCGAGGCGGTGCAGGCCGCGTTCCGGGTCGCCCGGGCGGTCACCGGACGCTCCACAGTGGTCAAGTTCGAGGGGCACTACCACGGCTGGTTCGACAACGTGCTGTGGAGCGTCTCCCCGCCGCTGGAGGAGGCCGGCCCGGCCGAGGCGCCGGTACCCGTGCCCGGCTCCGCCGGCCAGCAGCCGGCCACCGACATCGAGGTGCTCCCCTGGAACACGCCGGAACCCCTCGCGGCGCGCCTGGCCGCCGGCGACGTCGCGGCGGTGATCATGGAACCGGTGATGTTCAACAACGCCGGCATCCTGCCCCGCCCCGGATACCTCGAAGCGGTCCGGGCGGCCTGCGACGCCACCGGTACGCTGCTCGTCTTCGACGAGGTGATCACCGGCTTCCGGGTCGCGCCCGGCGGCGCCCAGCAGCTGTACGGGGTCACACCCGACCTCACCGTCCTCGGCAAGGCCCTCGCCAACGGGTTCCCGGTCGCCGCCCTGGTCGGCCGGCGGGAGCCGATGAGCGTGCTGGCCGGGCCGGTGCTGCACGGCGGCACGTACAACACCCAGTCGGTCGCGATGGCCGCCACCCTGGCCACGCTCACCGAGATCGCCGGCGGCGAGCCGCACCGGCGGGTCGGCGCCACCGGGACGCGGCTGATGGAGGGGCTGCGCAAGGAGTTCGCCGACGCCGGGGTGGAGGCCCAGATCGTCGGCTTCCCGGCGGTGTTCCAGGTGCGGTTCGACACCGGCCAGCCGCGCGACTACCGGGAGGCGCTCCGCGCCGACCGCGCCGGGTACGCCCAGTTCGCCGCCCGGCTGCTGGAGCACGGGGTACGGATCCTGCCCCGGGGCACCTGGTTCGTCTCCACCGCGCACGAGGACCGGCACGTCGACGAGACGCTCGCCGCGGTGCGCGCCGCGCTCGCCGAGGGGAAGTGACCATGAAGATCGTCGACATCCGGGCGACCGCGGTGACGGTACCGCTGCGCCGCCCGCTGCGCTGGTCGTTCGGGGTGGAGGTCGCCACCACCCGCACGATCGTCGAGCTGGTCACCGACGAGGGGCTGGTCGGGATCGGCGAGACCCGGGGCGGCGACGAGGTCGTCCAGGCGCTGCACCTGCACCGGGACCTCTACATCGGGCTCGACCCCACCGAGGTCGGCCGGGTCGCCCGGCGCTTCGCCGTGTTCCGGATGACCAGCGAGCAGCTCGCCCTCGTCGGCGCCGCCAAGCTCGCCGGCGCGGCCGTCGAGATGGCCTGCTGGGACCTGGTCGGCAAGGCGCTCGGCAAGCGCTGCGGCGACCTGTGGGGCGGTATCGCCACCGAGCGGGTGGAGTTCGCCGCCTACGTCTTCTACCGGTACGAGTCGATGACCGAGATCGGCCGCGGCGACACCGTCGAGGACGCCGCGGACCACGCGCAGGAGCTCTTCGAGACGCACGGCTTCCGGGACGTGAAGTTCAAGAACGGGGTACTGCCGCCGGAGAAGGAGATCGCCAGCGTCCGGCTGATCCGCGAGCGGCTCGGCGACCGGCTGCGCTACCTGCGGATCGACCCCAACGGCGTCTGGTCGGTGGAGACCAGCATCCGGGTGCTGCACGCGGTCAACGACTACGGCCTGGAGTTTTGCGAGGACCCGACCTGGGGCATCGAGGGCATGTCGCTGGTCCGCGAACGGACCCCGGTGCCGCTGGCCACCAACATGTGCTGCGTCGCGTTCGAGCAGATCCCCCTCGCGGTGCGGCAGCGGGCCGTCGACGTCATCCTCGGCGACGTGCACTTCTGGGGCGGCCCCTCGGCCGTGCTCCAGCTCGCCAAGATCTGCGAGACCTTCAACCTGGGCCTCGGCATGCACAGCGACCGGGAGCTGGGCATCTCCACCGCCGCCGTGCTGCACCTCGCCTCCGCCGAGACGATGCTCAGCCACACCGCCGACTCGCACCTGCCGGAGCAGGCCGACGACATCATCACCACGCCGTTCACGTTTCGCGACGGCTGCCTGGACGTGCCGGCCGGGCCCGGCCTCGGCGTCGAGATCGACCAGGACAAGCTGCGGTTCTACGCCGACCACCACCGCAGGGTCGGCGAGGGCAGCGAGTTCGCCGACGCGGCGCGGGCCGGCTTCCGGGCGACGTTCCCGAGGTTCTGATGGCCACCCCGCACCTGGCCGGCCGGGTCGCGCTGGTCACCGGCGCCACCGGCGGCATCGGCCGCCGGGTGGCCGCCCGGCTGGCCGCGGACGGCGCCGCGGTCGCGGTCAACCACCTGCCCGGCGAACGCCCGGAGGCGGACCGCATCGTCGAGGGGATCACCGCCGCCGGCGGGCGGGCCGCGGCGGTCCAGGCGGACATCGGTGAACCGGACCAGGTCGCCGCGATGGTCGAGGCGGTACGCGACCGGCTGGGCCCGGTCACCGCGCTGGTCTGCAACGCCGCCACCTCGGTCGCCGCGCAGCGGCCGTGGCACACGCTCACCGCGGCCGACTGGCAGCGGGTCCTGGCGGTCAACGTCACCGGCAGCTTCCTCTGCGTCCAGTCGGCGTACCCGGACCTGGCCGCCGCCGAGCACGGCGCGGTGGTGGTGATGTCGTCGGTCACGCCGCTGCTCGGGCGGACCGGCAACCTGCACTACGTCACCTCCAAGGCCGCCCTCGTCGGCTTCACCCGGGCGCTGGCCCGCGAGGTCGGCCCGGACGGGGTACGGGTCAACGCGATCGCCCCCGGCGCCATCCGCACCCCGGACGAGGCGGTCTACGGCGACCCGGACGAGCTGGCCGCGACGATGGCCGCCCTGCAGTCGCTGCGCCGCCGCGGCGAACCGGACGACGTCGCCGCCGCCACCAGCTTCCTGCTCGGCCCGGACGCCTCGTTCGTCACCGGGCAGCTGCTGGTCGTCGACGGCGGATGGGTGATGCACTGATGGCCGCACAGCCACGGGTCGCGGTCGCCAGCGTCATCCAGGAGACCAACACGTTCGCCGCTCGACCCTCCACACTGGACGACTTCACGGCGCAGGGGCTCTGGGTCGGCGCGGAGGCCGCCGAGCGCTCCGCCGGCACCAACACCGAGATCGCCGGCGCGCTCGCCGAGATCGCGGCCGGCGGCGCCGGGGCGGTACCGGTGGTCCGCGCCTGGGCGATGTCCGGCGGGGTGCTGGACAGCCACGCGTTCGCGTACCTGCGCGGTCTGCTCTTCGACGGGCTGGTCGCCGCCGGGCCGCTGGACGCCCTCGTGCTCTGCCTGCACGGCGCCCTGACCGCGGAGGGTGAGCCGGCCGCGGACGCCGCCCTGGTCGAGGCCGCCTGGGCGGTGCTGCGGCCGGGCACGCCGCTGGTCGTCACCCACGACCTGCACGCGAACGTCACCGCGCGGCTGGTCGGCCAGGTCGACGCGCTGGTCGGGTTCCGCACCTATCCCCACGTCGACCAGGGCGACACCGGCCGGCGCGGCGCCCGGATCGCGCTGCGGGCGCTGGGCGAGGGGCCGCGCCCCGGTACCGTGCTGGCGAAGCGGCCGATGCTGGTGCCGGCCGAGTCCCAGGCGGTCGCCGACCCGCCGATGGCCCTCCTGCGCCGCCTCGCCGACGACGCGACCGGCGGGCCGATCCTCGACGTCTCGCTCTTTCCCGTGCAGCCCTGGCTGGACGTGCCCGAGCTCGGCTTCGGCGTGACCGTCACCCATTCCGGCGACGCCTCCGCCGCCCAGGCGGTCGCGGACGCCGTCGCCGCCGCGGCGTGGGAGCGGCGCGGCGAGTTCGCGGTGCACCCGGTGCCGGTGCCCGCCGCGGTCGCCTCGGTCCGGGCCGGCACCGGCCGCGGCCCGGTGCTGCTCGTGCAGTCCGCCGACTCGCCGACCGCCGGCGCCGCCGCCGACAGCGCCACGGTCATCGCCGCCCTCCTGGAGCGCGCCGGGCGGATCCGGTCGTACGCCACCGTCGTGGACGCCCCGGCCGTCGCCGCCTGCCACGCGGCCGGCGCCGGCGGCACCGTCGAGACGATGGTCGGCGCCACAGTGGACCCCCGCTGGTCCGCGCCGGTACGGGTCACCGGCACGGTCACCCGGCTCGGCGCCGATCCGGTTACCCTCACCGGCTCGGCGATGACCGGGCAGGCGGTCGGGATGGGGCGATGGTCCACACTGGACACCGGCACCGGGCTGACCGTGCTGCTCACCGAGCGGCCGGCGCCGACGTTCGACCCGGCGGCGTACCGGCACGCCGGCCTCGACCCCGCCGGCGCCGACGCCGTCCTGGTCCGCTCGGCCACCCTCTACCGGGCCGGCTACGGCGGCGGCTACAGCGAGGCGATCCTGCTCGACCTGCCCGGCGCGAGCACCCCGCGCCTGGACTACCTCGACTTCCAGCACGCGCCCCGGCCGCTGTACCCGATCGACGGAGGTGTTTCGTGACCGCACCGCTGCTCCTGGGCGACAACCGGGTCCCGGTCTACTACGCCGGCGGCGCCGGGATCGACGACTTCCGGGGCACGTCCGGCGCGGGACGGCCGTCCGGGTCGTCCAGCCAGAGCGTCGAGCGGGGACCCGAGGACTGGGTGGGGTCGATGACCGCGCTGCCGGCGGCCATCCTCCCGCCCGGCCACCCCGCCGACACCGGCGTCTCCCGCACCCCGCTCGGTTCGCTGGCCGACCTGGTGGCGGACGACCCGGTCGGATGGCTGGGGGAGCGGCTCGCGGCGACGTTCGGCGGCCACAGTGGACTGCTGGTGAAGCTGCTCGACGCGGGCGAGCGGCTGCCGGTGCACTGCCACCCGAGCCGCGCCTTCGCCCGCGAGCACCTGGAGTGCGTCTTCGGCAAGACCGAAGGCTGGATCGTGCTCGCCACGACCGGCGACGCCAAGGTGTGGCTCGGCATGCGCCACCGCGTCGACCGCGCGGACCTGCGCCGCTGGATCGCCGACCAGGACACCGCCGCGATGCTCGCCGCCATGAACGAGCTCACCGTGCGGCCCGGGCAGGTGCTCTACGTACCCGCCGGGCTGCCCCACGCGATCGGCCCCGGCGTCACGATCGTCGAGCTGCAGGAGCCGACGTCGTTCTCGATCCTCGCCGACCACACCGCCTTCCGGGTCGACGCGGACGCCGCCACGCTCGGCCTCGGCTGGGACCTCGCGCTGTCCTGCTTCGACCTGGAGAGCTACGCCTACCGCCTGGACGACCTGCTCCCCACCCCGCGCCCGCTGCCCGGCGTACCCGGCGTCGCCAACCTCTTCGGGCCGGCCGCCGACACGTACTTCCGGGCCTGGCTGGTCGAGTGCGCCGGTACGGTCACGCTCCCCGACGCGGGCTTCGCGGTCGTCGTGGTCACCGCCGGCCGGGGCGAGCTGCGCTGGGCCGGCGGGAGCCTGCCGATCGACCGCGGCAAGACCCTCGTCGCCCCGTCCGCGGCCGGGGCGCTGGAGTTCCGCGGCGAGGTGGCCGCGATCGTCTGCCGGCCCGCGGAGGTCTGAGCGATGAGACAGGTGTGGATCACCGGGCCGGGCGCGGTCGAGGTGCGCGAGGTGCCGGAGCCCGAGCCGGCCGACGGCGAGGTGCTGGTGCGCACCGCGTACGCCGGGATCTGCGGCTCCGACCTGCACACCCTCCACCGTGGACACCCGTGGCTGCCGTACCCGATCGCGCCCGGCCACGAGGCCTCCGGCCTGGTCGGCGACGAGCGCTTCTACCTGCGCCCCGCGGTCGCCTGCGGCGACTGTTTCTACTGTGGACGCGGTCGCCCCAACCTCTGCGCCAACCTGGTCGGCGTCGGGTCGCACCGGCCGGGCGGCTTCGCCGACGCGTTCACCGTACCGGCCGCCGCGCTCGCCCCGGTGCCGCCCGGCGTCAGCCTGGCCGCGGCCGCGATGACCGAGCCGCTGGCCACCGCCGTGCACGCCACCACCGTCGCGGGTGGGGTCGGCGGCGCCACCGTGGCGGTCCTCGGCGGGGGGAGCATCGGCCAGTGCGTGCTGCTCGCCGCGCTCGCCGGCGGAGCCGCGCGCGTGGTGGTCACCGACCCGGTCGCCACCAAGCGCGACCTGGCCGCCTCCCTGGGCGCGGCCGCCGCGCTGGACCCCGCCTCCGAGGACGGGATCGCGGCGGCGCTCGACGGCCGGCCCGACGTCGTGTTCGACTGCGTGGCCTCGCGCGGCTCGCTCGGATCCGCGCTGCGCCTGGCGATGCGCGGCGGCACCGTGGTGGTCGTCGGCGTGGGGCACGGCCCGGTCGACCTCACCGTGGAGACGATCCAGGACCACGAGATCCGCCTCGCCGGCTCCGCCATGTACGTCCCGGACGACTTCGCCGCCGCCGAGCGGCTCATCGCCGCGGGCGCGCCGGTGCACCGGCTCGTCACCGCCGTACGCCCCCTCGCCGACGCGCCCGCCGCGCTGCGGGCCGCGGCCGGCGGCGGCGAAGTCAAGATCCACCTGGCCGGTCCGGCCGCTGACCCGGGAGGTACGCCATGATCGTCCCCACGCCGGTGCTGACCGGGGCGCGGACACCGCACCGCCTCCTCGACCTCGACGTCGACGAGCCCCGGGCCGGCGAGGTACGGGTCCGCATGGCCGCCTCCGGCGTCTGCCACAGCTGCCTGTACGCGATCGACGGCGAGCACGCGGCCATCCCCATGCCGATCGTGCTCGGCGACGAGGGCGCCGGCGTCGTAGAGGCGACCGGCCCCGGAGTGTCCACTGTGGCACCCGGCGACCACGTGATCGTCTCCTGGGCGCCCGGCTGCGACCGCTGCCGCACCTGCCGCCAGGGTTACCCGGCGCTCTGCGCCCACCAGCCACCGCTGGGCCGGATGGCCGACGGCACCACCCGCTTCCACCACGGCGGCACCGAGGTGTTCCACTATGGACCCGCCACCAACGCGCCGCTGACCGTCGTCGCCGAGCGGGCCGTCGTACCGGTCGACCCGGCCATGCCGCTCGACCTCGCCGCGCTGATCGGCTGCGCGGCCGCCACCGGCGTCGGCGCGGTCCGCAACACGGCCCGGGTCCGCCCCGGCGAGGCCGTCGCGGTCGTCGGCTGCGGCGGGGTCGGCATCAGCGCCCTGCACGCCGCCGCGCTCGCCGGCGCCTACCCGGTGATCGCGGTCGACGTGCGCACGGACAAGTTCGCCGCGCTCACCCGCATGGGCGCCACGCACTGCGTCGACGCCGCCGCCCCGGACGCCGCCGACCGGATCCGGGACGCCGCCGGCCGGGGCGTCGACCACGCGTTCGTCACCACCAGCGCGGCCCCGGCGTTTCCGCTCGCCATGGCCAGCCTCGCGGTCCGCGGCACCTGCGTGGTGATCGCCGGCTACCCGGACGGCGCCACCCTCACCTTCGACCCCGGCCACCTGCTCAACGGCGAGCGCCGGGTCATCGCCTCCAAGTACGGCTCCTCCAACCCGCCGGTCGACTTCCCCGACCTCGTCGACCTGTACCTCGCCGGCCGCCTCGACCTCGCCGCGATGGTCTCCCACCGGTGGCGGGTCGACCAGATGGACGAGGCGTACGACGCGCTGCGCTCCGGCGCCGCCACCCGCGGCCTGATCGTCTTCGACGCCTGATGCGCGCCGTCCTCGCCACCGGGCCGGGCGAGCTCGCCGTCACCCGGGTACCCGACCCCACGCCCGGCCCCGGCGAGGTGGTCGTCGCGGTCCGCTCCTGCGGCATCTGCGGCACCGACCTGCACCTGCTCGCCGGCGATCTCGGCACCGACCGGTTTCCGCTGGTCCCCGGGCACGAGCCGTGGGGCGAGGTGGTCGCGGCCGGCGCCGGCGTCACCGGGTACCGGACCGGCGACCTGGTGGCTGTCGACCCCTCGCTGCACTGCGGTGCCTGCGACCCGTGCCGCCGCGGGCAGGGCAACATGTGCGAGCGGTGGGCGGCCGTCGGCGCCACCCGGGACGGCGCCTGGGCCGAGTTCACCGCGGTACCCGCCGCCAACCTGCACCGGCTGGAACCGGGGTTCCCGATCGAGGTCGCCCCGCTGGCCGAGCCGGTCGCCTGCGCCGTGCGCGGGCTGCGCCGCCTGGACCCGCCGCCGGACCGGCCCGCGATCGTGTACGGCGCCGGCACCATGGGGCTGCTCATGGCGGTCCTGCTGGAGGCCCGCGGGGTCGGACCGGTGACGCTGGTGGAGGTCAACCCGGCCCGCCGCGCCCTCGCGGCCCGGCTCACCGGCGCCGACGTCCGCACGCCGGAGGAGGCCGCCGGGCTGCGCGCTCCGTCCGTGGTCGAGGCGACCGGCAACCCCGCCGCGTTCGAGCGGGCGCTCGCCGGCGTGGCCCGCGCCGGCACGCTGCTGGTCTTCGGGGTGGCCCGGCCGGAGGCCACCGTCCCGGTCCCGCCCTACCGCCTCTACGCCGACGAGCTGACCATCGTCGGTTCGATGGCCATCCTGCACAGCTTCCCGGCCGCGGTCGACACCCTCCGCCGGCACGCCGGCCGGCTCGCCCCGCTGGTCACCGACCGGTTCCGGCTCGACGACGCGGCGGCGGCGCTCGCGCTGGTCCGCTCGGGTGAGACGATCAAGACCGTGCTGACCCCGGAGGAACCCTCGTGACGCACCGCATCCTGGTCACCGGCGCGCGGCGGGGCATCGGCGCCGCGCTCGCCACCGGCCTCGCCCAGCCGGACCGCACCCTGCTGCTGCACCACCTGGCGGCCCCCGACGAGGTGGCCCAGGTGGCGCGGCAGTGCCGGGAGCGCGGCGCCGAGGTGCGCACGCTCGAGGCCGACCTCTCCGACCCCGGCGCGGTACGGGATCTGGCCGTCCACGCGGGCCCGGTGGACGTGCTCGTCAACAACGCCGCCCGGGCCTCCAACGTGGACATCCGCGGGCTGGAGCTGGGGGAGTGGCAGGCGACGTTCGCGGTGAACGTGACCGCCCCGATGCTGCTGGCCCAGGCCTTCGCCGCCGGCATGGCCGAACGCGGCTGGGGCCGGATCGTCAACATCACCTCGGCGACCGTCCGCCTCGGCGGCCCCTCCGGCCCGTCGTACGTCTCCAGCAAAGCCGCCCTGGTCGGCCTCACCCGGTCGCTGGCCCGCGCGCTGGGCCGCTCCGGCATCACCGTGAACGCGATCTCGCCCGGCGCGATCCAGACCCAGGGCGAGGTCGAGCTCGCCGGCGGGCGCGAAGACCCGGAGGCCGTCGCCCGGACCCTGGCCGCCCAGGCGGTACCGCGCCGGCTGGTGCCGGACGACCTGGTCGCCGCCGTCCGCTTCCTGGTCTCCGACGGCGCCGCCGCGACCACCGGCCAGGTCATCGAGGTCGGCGGCGGCCTCGTCCACCGCTGACCGGTCGCCGGCGGTCCCTACGCGGGTACGGTGGCCGGCTGGCGCAGCGGGCGTCCGGTGGCGGTCGGGATCAGCAGCGCGGCGGCGCCGGCGAGCAGGTAGCTCGCGCCGAGCACGGCGAAGCCGGTCGTGTACCCCCACTCCGCCGGCGGCCCGCCCGAGTCCACACTGGACTGTACGATGCTCGCCATCAGCGCGGCGCCGATGCTGCCGCCGATCATGCGGACGTTCGCGTTCATGCCGCTCGCGACGCCGATCTGCCCGGCCGGCACCGCCGTGACGATCAGGCCGGCGAGCCCGGAGAGCGAGAGCCCCACGCCGAAGCCGAGCACGGCGCTCGCCACGTACAGCGGCGCGGCGTCGTGGTGCGCGAACGCGATCGCGGTCATCGACGCGGCGCAGGCGAGGCAGCCGGCGACGACCAGCGCCTTGCCGCCGAGCCGGCGTTCGAGGCGGGTGTTGAGGAGCCCCACCGCGACCTGGGTCACGCACGACGGGAAGATGATCATGCCGGATTCGGCGACCGTGGCGCCGAACCCGTACCCGACCTCCGGCGGGGTCTGCACGAGCTGCGGCAGGAAGCCGAACGTGGCGAAGAGCCCGATGCCGACGAGCAGCGCGACGAGGTTGGTCGTCCAGACCGCGGTCATCCGCATCATGCGCAGGTCGATGAGGGGCCGCCGGGCCCGCGACTCGGCCGCCGCCCAGAGCGCGCCGGCGGCGACCGCGCCGGCGAGCAGGGCCACGATCGCCGGGGAGAGCCAGCCGCGTTCCGGGCCGAAGCTCAGCGCCAGCAGGAGCGCGACCAGCCACGCGGTCAGGAAGAGCGCCGGCAGCCAGCCGATCCCGCCGCGCTCGCTCCGCTCGCCGGCGGCCGCGGGCCCGTCGCGCCGCTCCTCGGCCGCGACCTTGCCGGCGCCGGCGGGCGGCTCCGGGACGAACAGCCACGCCGCGACCGCGGTCAGCCCGATCACGATCAGCGGAAACCAGAAGAGCCAGCGGTACCCGAGGGTGGCCACGATCGGGCCGGTGAGCACCACGCCCAGCCCGGCGCCGATCGCGGTGAGCGAGGCGATCGCGCCGACCGAGGCGGCCACCTTCTCGGGCGGGAACTCGTCGCGGACGATGCCGAACGAGAGCGGGAGCACGCCGCCGCCGACCCCCTGGACCACCCGCGCGAAGATCATCACGCCGATGCTGTCGGCGACCGCGGCGAGCAGCGAGCCGGCGACGAGCAGAACGAGCGTGACGACCAGGATCCGCTTGCGGCCGACCAGGTCGCCGATCCGGCCCATGATCGGGGTACAGACGGCGGCGGAGAGCAGGCAGGCGGTGAGGATCCAGGTGGCCGCGCCCTGCGTGGTGCCGAACGCGGCCTGCAGCGTCGGCAGCACCGGGATCACGAAGGACTGGAGCATCGCGAACGCGGCCGCGGCGCACGCCAGCACGGCGAACGTCACCCCTTGGCGGGCGGTACCGGTGGCGCGCAACGCGGGCGCCTAGCGGCCGGCGCGGTGGCGCCGCCCGCTCACGAGCACCGTTCCAGGACCATCGCCAGGCCCTGGCCGCCGGCCGCGCAGAGCGTGACCAGGGCCAGGCTGCCGTCCCGCTCGCGCAGGCCGTTGACGGCCGTGCCGATCATGCGGGCGCCGGTCATGCCGTACGGGTGGCCGACCGCGATCGCGCCGCCGAACGGGTTCACCTTGGACAGGTCCGCGCCGAGGTCCGCGCAGCAGGGCAGCACCTGCGCGGCGAACGCCTCGTTGATCTCGACGAGGTCGATGTCGTCGATGGTCATCCCGGCGGTCGCCAGCGCGCGCCGGCTCGACTCGACCGGCCCCAGCCCCATGATCTCGGGGGAGAGGGCGGAGACGCCGGTGGCGACGATCCGGGCCAGCGGCGTGATGCCGAGGTCGGCGGCGCGCCGGTCCGACATGATCACCAGCGCCGCCGCGCCGTCGTTGAGCGGGCAGCAGTTGCCGGCCGTGACGGTGCCGTCCTCGCGGAAGACCGGCTTCAGCGCGGCGAGGCCGGCCTCGGTGACCCCCGGGCGTGGGCTGTCGTCCTGGGTGACCAGCGTGCCGTCGGGCGCCTTCACCGGGGTGATCTCGCGGGCCCAGAACCCGCTCTCCCGGGCCCGCTCGGCCCGCTGCTGGCTCAGCGCCGCGAACGCGTCCTGCTCGGCCCGGCCCACCCCGCGCAGCCGGGCCACGTTCTCCGCGGTGAGCCCCATCGGCAGGTACACGTCGGGGAGGCCGCCGGCGGCGAAGAGCGGGTTGCGGGTGTCCGGCATCCCGTCGGACTTCCCGGCGGCGTACCGGGAGATGGACTCGACCCCGGCGGCGACGACGGCGCTGGCCTCGCCGGCGACGATCGCGTGGAACGCGGAGCGGGCCGCGCTCAGGCTCGACGCGCAGTACCGCTGGACGGTGGCGGCCGGCACGGCGTCGAGGCCGAGCAGCACGGCGACCACCCGCCCGATGCCGTACCCCTGCTCGCCGGCGGGCTGGCCGCAGCCCATGACGATCTCGTCGAGGTCGCGGGGGTCGAGCTCGGGCACCTGTTCCAGCGCGGCCGTGACGATCGTGGCGGCCAGGTCGTCGGCGCGGACGTCGCGCAGCGAGCCCTTGACCGCGCGGCCGATCGGGGAACGCGCGGCGGCGACGACCACCGCGGAAGGTGCGCCCACCACATGCCCCTTCCGTCACCGCTCGCCAACCAAGCGCTTGCTACACCCTAGGTCGCGGGCCGCCGCAAGGTCAAGAGCCGGGAACGGTCAGCGGGGAGCCTGGGTCAGGCCGTCCAGGAAGATCGACGTGCAGTCTTCGGCCAGCCGGGCGCGCGGGTACTCCCGGGTGGGCTTGAACCACCGGACCGACATCCAGAGCGCGTCGCGCATCAGGCGGTAGAGGATCTTGGGATCGATGTCGGACCGGAAGGCGCCCGCGTCGATGCCCGCCTGGATCACCTGCAGCCAGGCGTTCTGCACGTCCCGGCCGGCCTTGCGCAGGTACGCGAAGCGGTCGAGCTGGCTCAGGTAGTTGACGTCGTTCTGGTAGATCTCGGTGGCGTGCGGGTGCGCCTCGACCGCTTCGAGGGAGGCGACGACGAGGTCGTGCAGCCGCGCGCGGGCGTCCAGGTCGCTGGCGAGGACCTTCTCGTACCGGGTGCGCAGGTCGGTGAGGAACGACGAGACCACCTCGTCGACGATCGCCTCTTTGGAGTCGAAGTGGTGGTAGAGGCTCCCGGAGAGGATGCCGACCTCGTCCGCGATCTGGCGGACCGTCGTCGCCGCCACGCCGTTGCGGGCGAACAGCTTGGCCGAGCTGGCCAGGATGCGTTCGCGGCGGTCCACGGGCTCACGCGCCACCGGTTCTCACCTACTAGTTCGGGGCCGGTCGATGGGGACATTGGAGTGTACTTCCCGGGGCCGCCGCGTGCGGTACCGGCGGTGTCGAAGCGCCCCGCGGACCCGGGGTATGGCGCTACCAACCAAGCGCTTGCTATCTTGGCGGCCTACCGGCGAGAGGCGGCGATGGCAGACAAGCGCATGACGGAGAGCGAGGTCGTCGCGGAGCTGCGCTCCGGGATGACCATCGGCATCGGGGGCTGGGGCTCGCGGCGCAAACCGATGTCGCTCGTACGGGCGATCCTCCGCTCCGACCTGACCGACCTGACCGTGGTCACCTTCGGCGGCCCCGACGCCGGCTTCCTGCTGGCCGCCGGCAAGATCCGCCGCCTGGTGTACGGCTTCGTCTCGCTGGACAGCATCCCGCTGGAGCCGCACTTCCGGGCCGCGCGCCAGGCCGGCACCCTCGCCGTCAGCGAGTACGACGAGGGGATGCTCCAGCTCGGGCTCCACGCCGCGGCGTGCCGGCTGCCGTTCCTGCCCACCCGGGCCGGCCTCGGCTCGGACGTCATGCGGGTCAACCCGGAGCTGCGCACGGTCGGCTCGCCGTACGAGGACGGAGAGGAGCTGGTGGCCATGCCCGCGCTGCGCCTCGACGCCGCGCTCGTCCACGTCAACCGGGCCGACGCGCTCGGCAACGGCCAGGTGCTCGGCGTGGACCCGTACTTCGACGAGCTGTTCTGCATGGCCGCCGACCGGGCGTACGTCTCCTGCGAGCGGATCGTGCCGACCGAGGAGCTGACCGTCACCGCGCCGGTGCAGACGCTCCGGATCCAGCGCTGGATGGTCAGCGGCGTGGTCGAGGCGCCGGGCGGGGCGCACTTCACCGCCTGCGACCCCGACTACGGGCGGGACGAGGCGTTCCAGCGCGAGTACGTGCGGGCGGCCGCCGACCCCGCCGCGTGGGCCGAGTTCACCGCCCGCTACCTGGCGGGGGAGGAGCCCGCGTACCGGGCCGGGGCGGTGGCCGGATGAGCGGCGTCACCCGGGCCGAGGTCTGCGTCGTGGCCTGCGCCGAGGTGTGGCGCGGCGACGGCGAGATCCTGGCCAGCCCGGTCGGCGTGATCCCGACGATCGGCGCCCGCCTCGCCCGCGCCACGTTCGCGCCCGACCTGCTCCTCTCCGACGGCGAGGCGCTGCTGGTACAGGGGACCTGGGCGCTCGGCGACAAGCCACCGGTGATCGAGGGCTGGCTGCCGTTCCGGACGATCTTCGACCTGATTTACACCGGCCGCCGGCACGTGATGATGGGACCGAGCCAGGTCGACCGGTACGGCAACGCGAACATCTCGGCCGTCGGCCCGTTCGAGCGCCCCACCGCGCAGCTGCTCGGCGTGCGCGGCGCGCCGGGCAACACCGTCCACCACCCGACCAGCTACTGGGTGAGCCGGCACCGCCCCCGCTCCTTCGTCGAGCGGGTCGACATGGTCTCCGGCGTCGGGTACGACCGGGCGGCCGCCGCCGGCCCCTCCGCGAGCCGCTTCCACGAGATCCGCCGGGTGGTCAGCGACCTCGGCGTCTTCGACTTCGCCACGCCGGATCACCGGATGCGGCTGGTCTCGGTCCACCCGGGCGTTACCGTCGAGCAGGTGGTGGCGGCGACGGGGTTCGACCTGGTCATGGCCGGCGAGGTGGCCCGGACGCGGCTGCCGACCGACCGCGAGCTGGAGCTGATCCGCACGGTCATCGACCCGCAGGACCTGCGCTCCCGGGAGGTGCCCGCGCCGTGAGGCTGCACACCGCCATCTGCGACCTGTTCGGCGTCCGGTACCCGATCGTCCAGACCGGCATGGGGTACGTCTCCGGCGCCCGCCTGACCGCCGCGACCTCCGCCGCCGGCGGCCTCGGCGTCATCGGCAGCGCCACGATGAGCCTCGCCGAGCTCGAGGCGGCCATCCGCGCGGTCAAGGAGCGGACCCCGGCGCCGTTCGGGGTCAACCTGCGCGCCGACGCCACCGACGCCCGCGACCGGGTCGACCTGCTGATCCGCGAGGGGGTACGGGTCGCGTCGTTCGCCCTCGCGCCGAAGCCGGAGCTGATCGCCCGGCTCAAGGACGCCGGCATCGTGGTCGTACCCTCGATCGGCGCCCGCCGGCACGCCGAGAAGGTGGCCGCCTGGGGCGCCGACGCGGTGGTCGTGCAGGGCGGCGAGGGCGGCGGGCACACCGGCGGCGTGGCGACCTCGCTGCTGCTGCCCCAGGTCGTCGACGCGGTGGAGATCCCGGTGATCGCGGCCGGCGGCTACTTCGACGGGCGGGGGCTGGTGGCCGCGCTCGCGTACGGCGCCTCCGGCATCGCCATGGGCACCCGGTTCCTGCTGACCAGCGACAGCGAGGTGCCCGAGGCGGTCAAGCGGGCGTACCTGGCCGCGAGCGTGTACGACACGGTCTGGACGGACGTGCTCGACGGGCTGCCGCAACGGCTGCTGCGCACCCCGTTCGTCGACCGGCTGGCCCGGGCCGGGCGCGCCCGCCGGCTGGCCCGGTCGGTGCGGAGCGCGGCGGCGCTGCGCCGGCACACCGGCATGAGCTGGCGCGACATGGTCAGCGAGGGACTGTCGATGCGCCGCTCGCACGAGCTGCGGCTCAGCCAGGTGCTGCTCGCCGCCAACACGCCGGCGCTGCTGCGTTCGGCCATGGTGGACGGTCGCACCGACCTGAGCGTGATGGCGACCGGGCAGGTGGTCGGGCTCATCGACGACCTGCCCTGCTGCGCCGAGCTGGTCGAGCGGATCATGGAGCAGGCCCGGGACGTGGTGGCCCGGCTGGCCTGCCCCGCCCCGGCGGCGTCCGAGGAGCGCGGCGATGCCGGCGTATGAGATCGACCGCCCCCGGCTGCCGGTCGACAAGAGCGTGGCGGTACCCCGGCGGGAGGCGCGATGACCGGACATGGACTGTTGGCCGGGCGGACCGTGCTGGTGACCGCGGCCGCCGGCACCGGGATCGGCTTCGCCACCGCCCGCCGCTGCGCCGAGGAGGGCGCCCGGGTGGCGATCAGCGACCGGCACGAGCGGCGGCTCGCCGAGGCGGCCCGGACGCTCGCCGGGATCGCCGGCGAGGAGCCGCTCGCGGTGCCCTGCGACGTGACCGTCGAGGAGCAGGTTCAGCGGATGGTCGACACGGTCGTCGACGAGTACGGGCACCTCGACGTGCTGGTCAACAACGCCGGCCTCGGCGGCACCGCGCAGGTGGTCGAGATGACCGACGAGCAGTGGCACACGGTGCTGGACGTGACGCTGACCGGCACGTTCCGCTGCACCCGGGCGGCGCTGCGGCACATGATCCCGCGGGGCGGCGGCGTGATCGTCAACAAC
This sequence comes from Phytohabitans maris, assembly GCF_031085175.1. Taxonomy (GTDB): domain Bacteria; phylum Actinomycetota; class Actinomycetes; order Mycobacteriales; family Micromonosporaceae; genus Phytohabitans; species Phytohabitans maris. The sequence continues at coordinate 231,373 of NZ_JAVHUY010000003.1, read as the reverse complement.
GCGTCGGTGATCGGCTGGCGGGCGCAGGAGGGCCAGGCGCACTACGCCGCCGCGAAGGCCGGCGTGATGGCGCTGACCCGCTGCTCCGCGCTGGAGGCGGCCAAGGCGGGCGTACGGGTCAACGCGGTCGCGCCGAGCATCGCGATGCACCCGCACCTGGCCAAGGTGACGACGGAGGAGCTGCTCACCACGCTCGCCGGGCGCGAGGCGTTCGGGCGGGCGGCCGAGCCGGAGGAGGTGGCGAACGTCATCGTCTTCCTCGCCAGCGACCTCGCCTCGTACCTCGCCGGCGAGGTCATCTCCGTGAGCAGCCAGCATCCGTGACGGGGAGGTCGTGATGGTCGACACCGGGGCGCTCGGCGCCGCCGGCACGCCGTTCGAGATGGAGATCGAGCGCGGGAAGGTACGCGAGTTCGCCCGCGCGGTCTTCGCCACCGACCCGGCGTACCTGTCCGATGTGGAGCCGGTGATCCCGCCGACGTTCCTGACCACGGCGTTCTTCTGGCAGCACGGCGACAGCGACCCGTGGGAGAAGGTCGCCATGGACCAGTCCCGCGGCCTGCACGCCGAGCAGGAGTACGTCTTCCACGGCCCGCCGCCGCGCGCCGGCGACCGGCTGACCGCCCAGTCGGCGGTCACCGAGATCTACACGAAGACGAGCCGGGGCGGCGGCACGCTGACGTTCGCCGTCATGGTCACCGAGTTTCGCGACGCGTCGGGGCGGCTGGTCGCCGAGGCCCGACAGACCGGGGTCGAGACGTCGTGACGCCGCCCGCCCCGCTCGTCGTCGGCCCGCTCACCCGTACCGACCTGGTGCGCTACCAGGGCGCGTCCGGCGACTTCAACCCGATCCACCACGACGAGCCGTTCGCCCGGGCGGCCGGGCTGCCGGCACCGCTGGCGCTCGGCATGCTCCAGGCCGGCCTGATGGCGACCTGGGCCACCGGCTGGCTCGGCGCCGCCGCGGTACGCCGGTTCCGGGTCCGCTTCGCCGCGAAGGTCTTCCCCGGCGACACGCTCACCTGCGCCGGCGAGGTCGCCCGCCGGTACACGCGGGACGGTGAGCCGCGGGTGGACCTGGAGCTGACCTGCACCACCCAGGCCGGGGTGGTCGCCGCCCGCGCGTGGGCGACCTTCGTCACCCAGGGAGCAACCGCATGATCAGTTCTTCGGTATCGGCCGGCGTCGCCGAGGTCGTCATGGACAACCCGCCGGTGAACGCCCTGCCGGTGGCCGGCTGGTTCGCGCTGGCCGAGGCGCTCACCGCGGCCGGCGCCGACCCGGAGGTATGCGCGGTCGTGCTCCGGGCCCGGGGGCGCGGCTTCAACGCCGGCGTCGACGTCAAGGAGCTCAACCGCGCCACCGACTTCGCCGCGATGGTGTCCGTCAACCGGGGCTGCGCGGCGGCGTTCGCGGCCGTCTACGACTGCCCGGTACCGGTGATCGCGGCGGTGCACGGCCACTGCCTCGGCGGCGGCATCGGCCTGGCCGGCAACGCGGACATCGTGGTGGCCAGCGAGGACGCCACGTTCGGCCTGCCCGAGGTGGACCGGGGCGCGCTCGGCGCCGCCACCCACCTCGCCCGGCTGGTGCCGCAGCACCGGATGCGCGCCATGGTGTACACCTCCCGCACCGCGACCGCCGCCGAGCTGCACGGGTACGGCTCGGTGCTGGCGGTGGTACCCCGGGACGGGCTGCGGGAGGCCGCGCTGGAGCTGGCCCGGGAGATCGCTGCCAAGGAGCCGGCCGTGATCCGGGCTGCGAAGCAGTCGCTCAACGGCATCGACCCGGTCGACGTCAAGCGCAGCTACCGGTACGAGCAGGGGTTCACCTTCGAGCTCAACCTCTCCGGCGTGGCCGACAAGGTACGGCGGGAGTTCGGCACATGACCGTCGACCTGACCGACACCGCGAGCGAGGCCGCGTTTCGCGCCGAGGCCCGCGCCTGGCTCCGGGCGAACGTACCGGCGCAGCCGCTCCCTTCCGGCGACACCCGCGAGGGCTTCGCCCGGCACGTCGATTGGGAGCGCCGGCTGCACGAGGCGCGCTGGTCGGCCGTCTCCTGGCCCGAGCGGTACGGCGGGCGGGACGCCTCGCTCTGGGAGTGGCTGATCTTCGAGGAGGAGTACCACGCGGCCGGCGCGCCGCAGCGGGTCACCCAGAACGGCATCTTCCTGCTCGCCCCGACGCTCTTCGAGTTCGGCACGGACGGGCAGCGCGACCGGCTGCTGCCCCGGATGGCGGCGGCCGAGGACCTGTGGTGCCAGGGCTGGTCGGAGCCGGAGGCGGGCAGCGACCTCGCAGGCATCCGCAGCACGGCGGTACGCGACGAGGCGGCCGGCGGCTGGCGCCTGTCCGGGCAGAAGACGTGGACCACCCGCGGGGCGTTCTGCACCCACCTCTTCGGGCTCTTCCGCACCGACCCGGCCGCCGCCCGGCACCGCGGCCTCACCTACTTCCTGGTGCCGCTGGACGCGCCCGGCGTGACCGTACGGGGGTTCGGCCGGCTCGACGGCGACGAGGGCTTCGCCGAGGTCTTCCTCTCCGACGTCTTCGTACCCGACGCGGACGTGCTCGGCGGCGTGGGGGAGGGATGGCGGGTCGCGATGGCCACCACCGGCTCCGAGCGCGGGCTCACGCTCCGCTCGCCGGGGCGCTTCCTCGCCGCCGCCGACCGCCTCGTCGCGCTGGCCCGCTCCCGCGGCTCCTTGGCACCGCGGCTGCGCGAGCGGGCGGTGCGGGCCTGGATGGGCGCCCGGGCGTACCACCTCTACACCCTCCGTGACGTCGACGCGCTGCTCGCCGGCGTGCCGGCGGGCGCCCGCTCCAGCATGAACAAGCTCTTCTGGTCCGAACTGGACGTCGACATCCACGAGGCGGCGCTGGAGATCCTCGGACCGGAGGCGCGGGTCGACGCGGCGTGGAGCCGGGGCTTCCTCTTCTCGCTCTCCGGACCGATCTACGCCGGTACCAACGAGATCCAGCGCACGATCGTCGCCGAACGGGTGCTCGGCCTACCGCGCGGGGGAGGCTGAGATGCGGTTCGGGTGGACGGCCGACCAGGTCGCGCTCCGCGAGGCGGTACGCGACCTGCTGGCCAGCGCCTGCCCGCCTTCTGTGGTGCGGGCCGCCTGGCCGGGCGGGGACGAGTCCAGTGTGGAGGCACTGTGGAGCGCCCTCACCGGGATGGGGATCCCCGGGGCGGTCGGCGAGCTCGGCCTCGACGAGGTCGACCTGGTGTCGCTGCTGGAGGAGACCGGGTACGCGGCGGTGCCGCTGCCGGTGGTGGAGACCGCGGCCGTGGCGGCCCCGCTGCTCGCCGCGACCGGCGACCCGGGCGGTCACCTGCCCGGAATCCTGGCCGGACGCACGCGGGTCGCCGTCGCGGGCGGCCTCGTCCCGTACGGCCGCCGCGCCACGCTCGTGCTCCACCTCGACGGCCCCGCGGCATGGCTCTCCACACTGGACGGCGCCGTCGACGAGACCACTGTGGACGGCTCGCTCGCGGCGGTGCGGGTGCCGAAGCCGTCCGGTGAGCCGCTGACCGAGGACGCCGAGCTGGTGGGGCTCGCCGCCGACCGGCTCGCGCTCGGTGCCGCCGCGCAGCTCGTCGGGCTCGGGCGGCGGATGCTCGACCTGACCGTCGGGTACGTCCGGGAGCGCAGGCAGTTCGGCGTGCCGGTGGGGAGCTTCCAGGCGGTCAAGCATCACCTCGCGGACGCCCTCGTGCGGCTGGAGTTCGCCGCCCCGGCGGTGTACGCGGCCGCCTGGGCCCTCGCCGGGCGCCGCCCGGAGCGGGGCCGGGACGTCTCCACCGCCGTGCTGCTGGCGACCGAGGCGGCCCGCGAGGCGGCGCGCACCGCGATCCAGTGCCACGGCGCGATCGGCTACACCGTCGAGTACGACCTGCACCTGTACGCCAAGCGGGCCTGGGCGGTCGCGGCCACCTGCGACACCGACGCCCACCTCGCCCGGGTGGCCGAGGCCCTCGACCTGAAAGGAGCGGCCGCATGAGCGAGGATGTCGTGCTGTACACAGTGGACGGCGGCGTCGCGGTGGTGACGATGAACCGGCCGCGCTACCGCAACGCGCAGAACTCCGCGATGACGTACGCGCTCGACGCCGCCTTCTACCGGGCGGCCGAGGACGACGCGGTCAAGGCGATCGTGCTGACCGGCGCCGGCGAGCACTTCTCGGCCGGGCACGACATCGGCACCCCGGAGCGCGACGTCGACCGCAGCTTCGAGCGGCGCGCCTCGCTCTGGTGGGACCACGTCGGCAAGGCCGGGGGCGAGAGCCGGTACGCCCGCGAGTCCGAGGTGTACCTCGGCATGTGCCGGCGCTGGCGCGAGCTGCCCAAGCCGACGGTCGCGATGGTCCGCGGCGCCTGCGTCGCCGGCGGCCTGATGCTCGCCTGGTGCTGCGACCTCGTCGTCGCCGCGGAGGGGGCGTTCTTCGCCGACCCGGTGGTGCGGATGGGGATCCCCGGCGTCGAGTACTTCGCGCACCCCTGGGTGATGGGGCCGCGCTTCGCCAAGGAGTTCCTCTTCCTGGGCGAGCGGGTCGACGCCCGGCGGGCACTGGAGCTGGGCATGGTCAACCGGGTCGTACCCGCGGACGACCTGGAACGGTCCACGATGGACATCGCCGGCCGGATCGCCGCGATGCCCCGCTTCGGGCTGGCCCTGGCGAAGAAGGCGGTCAACCAGGCCGAAGACCTGATGGGGCTGCGCGCCGGCATGGACTCGGTCTTCGGGCTGCACCACCTGGCACACGCGCACAACGCCGAGGTCGGCCAGGACTCGCTCGCCGGGCACGACGCCCGCTCGATGAAGGAGGCCGCCAAGTGAGTTTCTGCGCGGGGCGGGTCGTCGTCGTCACCGGCGCCGGCCAGGGGCTGGGGCGGGCGCACGCGCTGGCGTTCGCGGCGGCCGGCGCCCGGGTCGTGGTCAACGACGTCGGCACGGCGGCGGAGGCGGTGGCCGCGGAGATCCGCGCGGCCGGCGGCGAGGCGGTCGCCAGCGCCGGCGACGTGGCCGACTGGGCGTACGCGCACGCGCTGGTGCGGGCCGCCGTCGAGGCGTACGGGCGGCTGGACGTGCTGGTCAACAACGCCGGCCTGGTACGGGACCGGATGCTGGTCAGCCTCACCGAGGCGGAGTGGGACGAGGTGCTCCGGGTCGACCTCAAGGGGCACGCCGCGCCGATGCGGCACGCGGCCGCGTACTGGCGGGACCGGGCCAAGGCGGGCGAGCCGGTGGACGCCCGCATCGTCAACACCAGCTCCGGCGCCGGACTCATGGGCTCGGTCGGCCAGCTCAACTACGTGGCGGCGAAGGCCGGCATCGCCGCGATGACCGTCGTGGCCGCGGTCGAGCTGGCCCGGTACGGCGTCACCGTCAACGCGATCGCCCCCTCCGCCCGTACCGCGATGACCCAGGACGTCTTCGCCGACGACATGCGCGCACCGGAGGGCGGCTTCGACGCGATGGCCCCGGAGAACGTCTCCCCGCTCGTCGTCTGGCTGGGCAGCGCCGAGTCGGCCGGCGTCACCGGGCGGGTCTTCGAGGTCTCCGGCGGCTCGGTGAGCGTCGCCGACGGCTGGCAGCACGGCGAGGCGGTCGACCGCGGGCGCCGGTGGCGGCCCGAGGAGCTAGGTCCGGTCGTACACGATCTGCTGGCGGCCGCGCCCAAGCCGGCGCCGGTCTACGGAGCCTGACGTGGACGGCGATCTGGCGGCCTTCCGCGCCGAGGTGCGCGACTGGCTGGCCGCCCACCTGACCGGCGAGTTCGCGCCGCTGGTCGGGGCCGGCGGCCCGGGGCGCGAGCACGAGCTGACCGAGCTGCGCGTCGCCTGGGAACGGGAGCTGGGCGCGGCCGGCTGGATCGGGCTCGGCTGGCCGGTCGCCGACGGCGGGCGCGGCGCCGACATCGCCCGGCAGGTCGTCTTCTTCGAGGAGTACGCCCGCGCCGGCGGCCCGGGGCGGCTCAGCCACATCGGCGAGTACCTGCTCGCCCCGACCCTCGTCGCGTACGGCACGCCGGAGCAGCGCCGCCGCTTCCTGCCGCCGATCGCGCGGGCGCAGGAGCTGTGGTGCCAGGGGTACTCCGAGCCGGAGGCCGGGTCGGACCTCGCCTCGGTGCGCACCACCGCGGTACGCGACGGGGACACCTGGCGGATCACCGGGCAGAAGGTCTGGACCTCGCTCGCCCACATCGCCCAGTGGTGCTTCGTGCTCGCCCGCACCGACCCGTCCGCGTCCCGCCACCGCGGCCTGTCGTACCTGCTCGTGCCGATGGACCAGCCGGGGATCGAGGTGCGGCCGATCGTGCAGCTCACCGGCACCTCCGAGTTCAACGAGGTGTTCTTCGACGGCGCGGTGACCGCCGCGGCGAACATCGTCGGCGCGCCCGGCGACGGCTGGCGGGTGGCGATCGGCACGCTCGGCTTCGAGCGCGGTGTCGCCACGCTGGGGCAGCAGGTCGGCTTCGCCCGCGAGCTGGACGCGGTGATCGCCGCCGCCCGCGCGGACGGGCGGCTGGCCGACCCGGTGCACTACGACCGGCTCGTGGACGCCTGGATCGGCCTGCGCGTCCTGCGGTACCACGCGTTGCGCACGCTGGGCGAGAGCGCGGGCGCCAACGCCTCGGTCGCCAAGCTGCTCTGGGCCAACTGGCACCAGCGCCTCGGCGAGCTGGCGGTGGACGAGCCGGGGGCGATGCTCGCCGAGGGGGAGCCGTACGCGCTCTCCGACGCGCAGCGGCTCTTCCTGTTCACCCGCGCCGACACGATCTACGGCGGCTCCAACGAGATCCAGCGCGGCATCGTCGCCGACGCGCTGCTGGGCAAGGTGGGGCGCCGATGACGTACAGCCAGGAGCAGGAGCAGCTCCGCGAGACCCTACGGGCGTTCCTGGCGCGATTCGGCGACGACAAGGAGGTGTGGGGGCGGCTCACCGGGGAGCTGGGGCTGACCGCGCTCGCGATCGACGAGCGGTACGGCGGGTTCGGCGCGACCCTCGCCGAGGTCGGGATCGCGCTGGAGGAGACCGGCCGGGCCCTGCTCGCCGCCCCGTACCTGCCCACCGTCGCCACCGCGGCGGCGCTCGGCGAGGCGGCCGCGGACGAGCTGCCCGGCATCGCCGCCGGCACCACGGTCGCCACCCTCGCGGTCGCCGAACCCGGCACCGCCTGGCGGCTCGACGCGCTCGCCACGACCGCCCGCGAGAGCGGCGGCGGCTGGCGGCTCGACGGCGTCAAGGAGTACGTGCTCGACGGGCAGCACGCCGACCTGCTCGCGGTGGTGGCGGAGGGGGGCCTGTTCCTGGTACGGGCCGAGGAGACCCGCCGCACGGGTCACTCCACACTGGACCAGACCCGCCCGCAGGCCCGGGTGGTGTTCGACGGCGCACCCGGAGTACGGGTCGGCGACGGGCGGGCCGCCGCGCACGCGGTCGACCTGCACCTGCTGGCGCTCGCCGCCGAGTCGGTCGGGGTGGCCCGGGCCAGCCTGGAGGCGACCGCCGCGCACCTGCTCACCCGCACCCAGTTCGGGGTGCCGCTGGCGACGTTCCAGGCGCTCCGGCACCGGGTCGCCGACCTGGCGGTCAAGGTCGAGGCGGCCACCTCGACGGTCTGGTACGCGCTCCGCGCCGACCCGGACGAGCTGCCGGTCGCCGCGCCGCTGGCCAAGGTGGTGGCGACCGAGGCCGCCTACGCGGTGACCGCCGAGTCGATCCAGCTGCACGGCGGCATCGGCTTCACCTGGGAGCACGACGCGCACCGGTACTTCAAGCGGGCCACCGCCAACCGGCTGCTCTTCGGCGACCCGGTGACGCTACGCCGGCTGGTCGGCGCCCGCGCCGGCATCTGAGCCGCGTGTCGCTAGGTAAAAGGCGGGCAGCTCGCCGCCACCGTCCACTGTGATCTGCGCACCGTTCAGATAGGACGCGAGCGGCGAGGTGAGCAGCAGGCAGGCGTCCGCGACGTCGTCCGGCGTGGCCATCCGGCCCAGCGGGATCGTGCCGTCGACCGCCCGCAGCGCGCCCTCGTCGCCGTAGTGCTCGGCGTTCTGCGCGGTGCGGACCAGCCCGACGATGACGCCGTTGACCCGTACCCGCGGCGCCCACTCGACGGCGAGGGCCCGGGTCAGCGCCTCGAGCCCCGCCTTCGCCGCGGCGTACGCGGCCGTGCCGGGCGCCGGCCGGAGCGCGGCGACGCTGCCGATGTTGACGATGTGCCCGCCGCCGGGCTGCTCCCGCATGACCGCGTTGGCCGCCTGCGCGACGAAGAACGGGGCCAGCAGGTTGAGCCGGACGATCGAGGTGACCAGCCGCGGGGAGGCGCTGTCGGCCGGCACCACGGGGGAGCCGCCGGCGTTGTTGACCACCACGTCGAGGCGGCCGAACCGGCGTACCGCCTCGGCGACGAGCTCCGCCGCCTGGTCCGGCTCGCGCACGTCCGCGGCGTGGAAGCCGATCCCGCCGGGAAGGGCCGCCGGCCGCTGCCGGCCGCACACCAGCACCCGGGCGCCGTCCGCGGCGAAGCGCGCCGCGATCACCGCGCCGATTCCCCGGGTACCGCCGGTGACGAGGACGGCCCGGGAGTCCGGCTCAGAGCCGTTCGATGATGGTGACATTCGCCGTACCCCCGCCCTCGCACATGGTCTGCAGGCCGTACCGCCCGCCCGTGCGTTCGAGCTCGTGCAGCAGCGTGGTCATCAACCGTACGCCGGTGGCGCCGAGCGGGTGGCCGAGTGCCACGGCGCCGCCGTTGACGTTCACCCGGGCGAGGTCGGCGCCGGTCTCGCGCTGCCAGGCGAGCACGACCGGGACGAACGCCTCGTTGATCTCGACGAGGTCGATGTCGCCGATGGCCATCCCGGTGCGGCGCAGCGCGTACTCGGTGGCCGGGATCGGGCCGGTGAGCATGAAGACCGGGTCGGCGGCGCGGACGCTGAGGTGGTGGATCCGGGCGCGCGGGCGCAGCCCGTGCGCCTTCACGGCCCGCTCGGAGGCGACCAGGAGGGCCGCGGCGGCGTCGGAGATCTGGCTGGCCAGCGCCGCGGTGACCGTGCCGCCCGGGCGGAGCGGGGCGAGCGCCGCCATCCGTTCCGGCGACGTGTCCCGCCGCGGCCCCTCGTCGGCCGCGACCACGCCGTACGGGACGATCTCCCGCGCGAAGCGCCCCTCGTCGATGGCGCGGATCGCCCGGCGGTGGCTCTGCAGCGCGTACTGCTCCATCTCGGCGCGGCTCAGGTCCCACTTGGCGGCGATCAGCTCGGCCGCCCGGAACTGGGAGATCTCCTCCTCGCCGTACCGCTGCCGCCAGCGCACCGAGCCGGAGAACGGGTCGGCGTGGTCGGGCACGGCGGACATCGCGGCCGCGATCGGCACCATGCTCATGTTCTGCACGCCGCCCGCGACCACGAGGTCGGCCGTGCCGGAGCCGACCGCCTGCGCGGCGAAGTGCACAGCCTGCTGCGACGAGCCGCACTGGCGGTCGACGGTGACGCCGGGCACCTCCTCCGGCATGCCCGCCGCCAGCCAGGCGGTACGGGCGATGTTGCCGGCCTGCGGGCCGAGCGCGTCGACGCAGCCGAAGACGACGTCGTCCACGGCCGCCGGGTCGATGCCGGTGCGGGTCACGAGCGCCTCGATGACGTGCGCGCCGAGGTCCGCCGGATGGGCGGCGCAGAGGCCGCCGCCACGGCGGCCGACGGGGGTACGGATCGCGTCGACGATGTAAGCCTCGGTCACGCCGTGAGCCTAGCAACCAAGCGCTCGCTTGGTAAGTCAGCCCCGCCCGAACCGGGCCAGGCGGTCGGCCGCGTCCGGGCCGAGCGCGCCGCTGTGGGCCAGCTCGTACGCCAGGCCGTCGCGGAGCGTGGCCGTCTCGGTCTCGGCGAGCAGCCGCTTGGTCATCCGGTGGGTGAACCAGGAGTTGTCGACGATCCGGCGGACCGTCTCCTCGACCGCGCCGTCGAACGCGCCGTCGGCCCAGCAGGAGTTCGCCAGTCCCATCGCCTCGGCCTCCCGGCCGGTGCAGACCCGCCCGGTGAACATCAGCTCCTTCGCCTTCGCCGCGCCGACCCGCCGGGGCAGCCGCTGGCTCATCCCCCACACCGGCGTCATCGCCCAGGCCGCGTGCACGTCGGCGAAGCGCGCGCTCTCCGCGGCGAGGATGAGGTCGGCGGCGAGGGCGAGCTCCAGCCCGCCCGCGTAGCAGTGCCCGTGCACGGCCGCGACGACCGGCTGGGGGAGCGCGGCCAGCTCCTCGATCACCCGCGCCTGGAAGTGTGGCTCCGGCGGTTGCTCGCCGGCGGCGATCGCGGCGAGGTCGTTGCCGGAGCAGAAGCTGCGGCCGGCGCCCCGCAGCAGCACGCAGCCGACCGTGTCGGTGGCCGCCGCGATGTCGGCCACATGCTGTCTGAGCAGCGCGAACATCGGTACCGTCAGGGCGTTGTGCTTCTCCGGCCGGTTGAGTGTGAGGGTGGTCAGGCCACCCTCGTCGAGGCGTCGCACCAGCGTCATGCCGACATCGTAGGAGACAAGCAAGCGCTTGGTCACTACACTGGCGGCGACGACAGCACAGCGGAGGCGGCGTATGGCATTCCCCACCGACATCGGCGTGATCGACACGCTGATCGGCCTGCCGACCGAGGAGGTACCGGCGGGCGACGACGACGTGCACGAGCAGATCTCGTACATGTTCAAGAAGTTTCCGCAGGTGCGCCGGCACGAGGGCAGCGTCGACGACCTGCTCCGCACCATGGACGCGTACGGCATCGAGAAGGGGCTCGTCCCCGTGCTGCCCGGCGACGAGATGGCCGCCCGGGCGATCGTGGCCCACCCCGACCGCCTCCTGGGCTGCCTCGACGTGGACCCGCACCGGGGCATGGACGCGGTCCGCGACCTGCAGCGGGCGTACGAGACGATCGGCGTGGTCGGGGCGCAGTTCATGCCCGCCCTGCTCGCCCCGCCGGTGCCGATCGACGACCGCCGGGCCTACCCGCTCTACGCCAAGTGCGTCGAACTGGACATCCCGATCTTCGTCAACGGCGGCGTGCCCGGGCCCCGGCTGCCGTACGCCAGCCAGCACCCGGGACTCGTCGACGAGGTCTGCTATTTCTTCCCCGAGCTCAAGTTCGTCTTCCGGCACTGCTGCGAGCCCTGGGTCGACCTCACCGTCAAGCTGCTGCTCAAGTACCCCAACCTCTACTACTCCACGACCGGCTTCGCGCCGAAGTACTACCCGCCGGCGATCATCGAGTACGCGAACACGCGCGGCGCCGACAAGGTCATCTACGGCGGCTACTACCCGTACGGCCTGGAGCTGGAGCGGATCTTCGCCGAGCTGCGCAACCTGCCGCTCAAGGACGAGGTGTGGCCCAAGTTCCTGCGCGAGAACGCGGCCCGCGTGCTCGGGGTGGGCCGGTGACCACCATCCGCTACGAGGTCGCCGAGGGCGTCGCGACCGTCACGCTCAACCGCCCCGACCGGTTCAACGCGTTCACGCCGGAGATGGGGGCCGCGTACAACGAGGCGCTGGGCCGCGCCGACCGCGACCCGGACGTGCGGGCGGTCGTGGTCACCGGCGCCGGCCGCGGCTTCTGCGGGGGAGCGGACCTCGCGTTCCTCGCCGAGGTCGACGAGGGCACCGCCCAGGACGTCCCCGAGGGGATCCGGCCGCGGCTCGCCATGGAGATCCGCAAGCCGGTGGTCGCCGCGGTCAACGGTTCGGCGGCCGGCGTGGGCTTCGCGCTGATCCTCTTCGCCGACGTGCGGTTCGTGGCCGCCGAGGCGAAGCTGACCACCACGTTCAGCCGGCTCGGGCTCGCCGCCGAGTACGGCAGCGCCTGGCTGCTGCCCCGCCTCGTCGGGCTCGGCAACGCCGCCGACGTACTGCTCAGCGGCCGGGCGCTGACCGGCGAGGAGGCGTACCGGATCGGGCTGGCCCAGCGGGTGCTGCCGGCGGCCGACGTGCTCCCCGCCGCGCTGGAGTACGCCCGGGAGATCGCCGCGTACTGCGCGCCCCGCGCCCTGGAGACGATCAAGGGGCAGCTCCGGGCCGACCTCGAACGCCCGCTGGACGCCGCGCTGGACGCCGCCGCCGCGCTCATGCACGCGTCGTTCGGCTCGCCGGACCTGCCCGAGGCGATGGCCGCCCGCGCCGAGAAACGGCCCCCACGCTTCCAGCCGCTCGGGGACTGACCGTGGACATCGCGTACACGGCCGAGGAGGACGCCTTCCGCGCGGAGGTGCGGGCCTGGCTCGGCGAGGTGCTGCCGGCGCTGCCGCCCGCGCCGCCGCCGCACGACTGGCCGGCCCGCCGGGTCTTCGACACCACCTGGCAGCGGACGCTCTACGACGCCGGGTACGGCGGCCTGGACTGGCCGGCCGAGTACGGCGGGCGCGGCGCCAGCCCGGTCCAGCAGCTCATCCTGCTGGAGGAGACCGAGCGGGCCCGGGCGCCGTACGGCGTCGCCAACTACGTCGGCCTCAAGCACGCCGGACCGACGATCGCGGCCGAGGGGACACCGGCCCAGAAGGAGCGCCACCTCGGGCCGATCCTGCGCGGCGACGAGGTGTGGTGCCAGGGCTTCTCCGAGCCCGGCGCCGGATCCGACCTCGCCTCCCTGCGCACCCGGGCGGTACGGGACGGCGACGACTACGTGCTCACCGGGCAGAAGATCTGGACGTCGCACTCGCTGGTCGCCGACTTCTGCGAGATCCTCGTCCGCACCGACCCGGACGCCCCCAAGCACAAGGGGCTCACCTGGCTCATCATGCCGATGGACGCGCCCGGCGTACGGCTGCGCCCGCTGCGCACCATCATGGGCTCCACCGACTTCGCCGAGATGTTCCTCGACGGCGTACGCGTGCCGGTCGCCAACCGGGTCGGCGCGGAGAACGACGGCTGGCGGGTCGCGATGGTGACCCTCAGCTTCGAGCGCGGCACCGCGTTCACCGGCGAGCTGGTCAACTCCATGGTGCTCGTGGAGGAACTGGCCCGGCTCGCCCGCAAGCTGACCCGCCGGTCAGGCACCGCCTGGAACGACGCCGGCCTGCGCCGGGAGATCGGCCACCTGGCCGCCGGGTACGACGCGCTCTGGGCGCTGACCCTGCGCAACGTCTCCGAGGCCGCCGCCGGCTCGGTACCCGGCGTCGGCGCCACCGTCTTCAAGCTCCGCCTCACCGAGCTGCGCACCACGCTGCTGGAGCTCTTCGCCCGGCTGCTGGGCCGCGCCGGCCTCACCATGAGCGACCTCGACGACCTCGGCAACGGCTACTACGTCGAGGAGCGGCTGCGCGCCCTCTCGCTGACCATCGCCGGCGGCACCTCGAACATCCAGCGCAACATCATCGCCGAGCGCCTCCTCGGCCTGCCGAAGTAGGTACCCATGCACCTGTTGCCGACGCCCGAGCAGCGCGAGCTGCGCTCCGCGGTCCGGGCGATCTGCGAGTCGGAGTTCCCGGCGGAACGGCTCGGCGCCGAAGCGTCCACACTGGACCGCGGCCTCTGGCGGCGGCTGGGGGAGATGGGCCTCTTCGCCCTCCGGCTGCCCGAAGTGGACGGTGGCGTCGGGCTGGGTACGGCCGAGGCGGTCCTCGCCTTCGAGGAGCTGGGCCGCGCGCTCGTCCCCGGCCCGCTGGTCGCCACCCACCTCGCCACGCCGTACCTCCCCGGCGCCGCGACCGGCGAGCGGCTCGCCGGCATCGTGGACCTGCGCGAGGCACCGCTGCTCGTGGAACACCACGCGGACCTGGACGACCTGCTGCTGCTCGACGGCGACCGGCTGCTGCGGGCCGATCCGGCGGCGGTGCCGGCGCGCCCGGTGGAGCGCCCGCTCGACCCGTGGACGCCGGTCTCCGTGGCCGCCGCGCCGCCGGACGGCGAGCCGGTCGCCCAGGGCCCGGCCGTGGCCGCGCTGCGGCGGGACGGCGCACTGCTCACCGCGGCACTCCAGGTCGGCATCGCGGCGGCGGTGCTGGACCGCGCGGTGCGGTACGTGGGCGAGCGCGAGCAGTTCGGCCGGCCGGTGGGCGCGTTCCAGGCGGTCAAGCACGCGGCGGCCGACATGCTGGTCCGGCTGGAGCTGGCCCGCTCCGCGGTCTGGGCCGCGGCCGCGACCTGCGACGCGCCGGAGGCCGGCGACCCGGACCGCGCGGTGGCGGCGGCGAAGCTGCTCGCCGGCGAGGCCGCGACGAAGAACAGCCTGGCGGCCGTGCAGCTGCACGGCGGCATGGGCTTCGCCTGGGAGGTGGACGTGCACTTCTTCCTCAAGCGTTCCTGGCTGCACGACACGTGCTGGGGCGACGCCGACACCCACGCCGAGGCCCTGGCGGCGGCGCTGTGAGCGGGCTCGGCGCGCGGCGCCCACCCACGACGGAGACGCCGCGGGTACCGCTGATCGTTGACGGCGAGGTGGCGGAGTTCGACCTGCTGACCGCGCCGCTGCGCGAGAACGGCCGGCCGGTGCCGAACCTGATGCGGGTGATGGGGCGCTCGCCGGAGTTCCTGCGCGGGTGGGGGGCGTTCAGCGACGCGGTCCGCTTCGGGATCTCGCTGCCGCGCGGGGAGTCGGAGCTGGTCATCCTCCGCGTCTCGCTGCTGGCCGGCTGCCGGTACTCGTTCGCCCACCACGTGCCGATGGCGCTGGAGCACGGCGTCACCGAGGAGCAGCTCGCCGCCCTCCCGGACTGGTCCACTGTGGACCGCTTCAGCGGGCGGGAGCGGGCGCTGCTCGCCGCCGCGGACGCCGTCGTCGGCGGGTACGACATCGGGGACGAGGCGTTCGCCGCGCTCGCCGCGCACCTGCCGGCCGAGGGGGTGCTGGAGGTGGTCGCGCTGGCCAGCTTCTACCTCTCGCTGGCCTGTGTCGCCAACAGCGCCGGCGTCCCGGTGGACGAGAGGGTCGCCCCGGGCCTCGCCCGCTGGTGGCGGGACGTGCCCGCGCGCTGAGCCCGACCGCCCCGGACCGCGCCGGCCGCTCAGGGCAGCACGTCGCCGCCGTCGACGAAGACGGTCTGCCCGGTGATCGCCTTGGACCAGCCGGAGAGGAAGAAGACGGCGGTGTTGGCGACGTCCTCGTCGGTGGCGAGGTCGGGCAGGAGCACCTCGGCCCGGTACGCGTCCGCGACCTCGTCGTAGCTCACCCCGCGGCGGGCCGCCTCCGCCTTGAAGAAGCCGTCCAGCACCGGCCCGAACTTGAAGCCCGGCGAGACGTTGTTGACCCGGATCCCGTCGCCGCCGAGCTCGCCGGCGAGGTGGTAGACGGCGGAGGCGAGCGCGCCCTTCGACATGCCGTACGCCAGCCGCGGCGCTGTGCGCCCGGGCATGCGGGCCATCGTGGAGCCGATCAGCACGACCGACCCGCCCCGGCCGCCGGCGCGGATCAGCGGCACCGCGGCCCGGGTCATCTGGATGGTGCCGCGGACGTTCACCGCGGCGGTGCGGTCCCAGTCGTCCAGCGCGACCTCCAGGCCACCGTTGGCGTTGTCGACCGCGGCGACGTTCACCAGACCGTCGAGCCGCCCGAACCGGTCCCGCGCGGCGGCCACCACCGCGTCGCAGTCGGCCACCGACGTGATGTCGGCGCGCACGGCGACGCCGCGCCCGCCGTCCGGGTCGACCTCCTTGCGGGTCCGCTCCACCACGTCACCGTCGCGGTCGGCCAGCACGACCCGCGCGCCCTCGCGCAGCGCGGCGGCCGCGGTGGCCCGGCCGAGGCCCGGGCCGGACCCGGAGACCAGGACCACCAACCCGTCGAGTACACCCATGCGCGCGCTCCTTCCACGTCCCGGTCGGGCCGCGCGGCGTTCGCCGCCCGCACCCACGCCGAACCAAGCAAGCGCTTGACAGCCTAGCAGGTCCTGGATACCGTCCGGAACATGGATGTGGGTGTGGTGCTCAACCTGACGGATCGCACACCGTCCATCGTGGAGTGCGCGCCGCCGCTGGAGGAGCGCCGGTTCGAGTCGGTGTGGCTGGGCGAGCACACGCACCTGCCCGTCGACAGCGTCTTCCGCTACTCCACCGGCAAGTACGCCACCGGAAAGAAGGCCCGCGACGGTTACGTGCCCGACTTCTACAAGCGGATGCCCGACCCGTACGTCAGCCTCGCCGCGGTCGCCTCCATCACCACCGGGCTGCGCCTGGGCACCTGCATCGCGCTGCCCGCCGAGCACAACCCGATCGAGCTGGCCAAGCGGATCGCCACGCTCGACACGCTCAGCGGCGGGCGGTTCGCGTTCGGCATCGGCTACGGCTGGAACCCCCTGGAGATGCGGAACAACGGCTTCGAGTACGCCGACCGCCGTGCGGTGATGCGCGAGAAGATCGCCGCGATGAAGGCGCTCTGGACCCAGGAGACGGCCGGCTACGACGGCAAGCACGTCCGGTTCACGGAGAGCTGGTCGTACCCGAAACCGGTCACCAAGCCACACCCGCCGATCCTGCTCGGCGCCGCGCCGGTCCGGGCCACGTTCGAGGACGTGGTGGCGTTCGCCGACGGCTGGATCCCGGTGCGCGCCTTCGTCGGCGACCGCCTCACCGAGCACGTCGCCGAGCTGCGCCGCACCGCGGTCGAGGCCGGCCGCGACCCGGACACCATCCAGATCAGCCTGGTCGACTCGGAGGGCGCGATGGGCGGCAAGAAGTCCCGCGACGAGTTCACCGCCCGGCTGCCGGGCAAGGAGACCCTCCAGCGGTACGCCGAAGCCGGCGTCGGCCGGGTCATCCTCGGCGCGCCCACCACCGACCTCGACTTCTACCGCTGGTCGCTGGACCGCCTGGCCGCGCTCCGCGACAGCCTGGCCTGATCTACCCATCGCCGAGAGTCCTCGTTATACGAGCCGTTATACTGCCGTGGTGGACGAGCTGTACCAGTGGCCATGAGGGAGCCACGAGAAGGGCTGGCTGGCGTCGCCGCGGGCGAGGCGGCCGCCTACGCGATGGGTAACGACCTTGGCGCGATGTTCGAGCAGGCTGAGGTGGTGCGGGAGCGGCGCCCGGCGAAGATGGTGACCGCGCTACGTATGGACCTGGATATCCAGGCCGAGATCGAGGAGGCCGCGACGGCGCGCGGGATCGGCGCGTCGACCCTGATGCGCACGATCATCGAGGAGTGGGTTGCCGCCCACCGCAGCTCGCCTGCCCCGGATCAACTTGGCGAGCTGGTTCGCCATCTGGACGCCGCCCGCCGGGCAGCCGCCTCACTGGCTCAGCCGGCTGCTTGATCACAAGCTGGGCTGTTGGCTGGTCACGTGTGGTAAAGGGGGTCGGTGCGGTCGCGGGCGCCGCGGGTGATCGACGGCGGCAGGGGCACGTGCCCCTCGGCCGGGTCGGCGCGGCTCCACTCCACCGCCACCACCCGGGCGGCGATCCGCCAGCCGGCGCCGGGCCGGTGTTCGAAGCGGTCGAGGTAGCGGAAGCCGCTGACGAAGTTGCGCCGCGAGCCCGGCTCCCGCTCGTCCCGGTGGTACGCGACACCGTAGGTCTCGGCGCGCGCCACATCCGGCCGCCCCGCCGCGAAGTCCACCAGCGTGTTCGCCACGACGTGCATGGTCATCGTGTACCGGTCCAGCATCGGCCACACCCACGCCACGAAGCCGTCCAGGTCGCCCCGGTAGCCGCCGTGGTCCTCGGTGGCGTCCGGGTGGTAGCAGCCGCGCAGCAGCTCCTCGTCCATCCGGTCGATGGCGCGGCAGTAGCGCATCACCACCGCCCGGATGGCCCGCTCGGCGAGCAGCTCCGCAAGCCCGGTCACGAGCCGTCCCCGGCGGGTCGGGTCGAGTTACCGTACGCCCTCTTCAACGACGGCGCGACCGCCGCCAGGTGAGCGGTGTCGAAATACTCCCGCACCTGCCAGAGGCGTCCACTTCGGACGGTGACGACGAAGGCGTACACGTTGTGGTAAGCGGCGCCGTCCGGCAGGTCGGCGTGGCTCTCCAGCTCCAGTACCACCTGGTCGCCCCGCTCCACCGCGCCGCGCAGCACGAAGCGCATCGGCGCCGCGCGCAGGGCGGCCGGGAAGAGCCGCTTGTGCGTGGCCATCGGCAGCTCGCGGCGGCTCCCGCAGGTCCACCAGGTCCCCTCGTCGTCCAGCAGGTCGGCGGCCTCGTCCAGCCGCCCCTCGTTGAGCCGCTGGAAGTACGACCAGGCGAGCCGGGTGGCGGTGTCGCCGGCGAGCTCCGCGCGCAGCTGGGCCTTCCGCACCTTGCCGAAGAAGTCCTTCGGCAGCGCCAGCCGCACCTCCAGCCGCTCGGGCAGCTTGTGCGCCATCAGCCCGCGCCCGCTCAGGTACCCGGTGAGCGCGTCGAGCCCGGGCGGCCGCCCGGCGTCCCGGGGGACGACCACGGCGCAGCACCGCTCGCCCACCTCGGGGTCGGGCAGCCCGACCACCGCCACGTCGGCGACCTCGGGGTGCCCGCGCAGCAGGTGCTCCACCTCGCCGGCGCCGACCTTCTCGCCCTTGCGGACGATGATGTCCTTCAACCGCCCGGTCACCTCCAGGTAGCCGTCGGCGTCGAGCACGCCGAGGTCGCCGGTGCGGAAGTACCCGTCGGCGTCGAGGAAGTCGAGCGAGCCGTCCACGTAGCCGGCGCAGAGCGCGTCGCCGCGTACCCGGATCTCGCCCTCCTCCCCGGGCCCGCAGGCCGTGCCGTCGGCGCGGACGACGCGCAGGTCGACGCCGGCGCAGGGGCGGCCGATCCGGGTGGCCAGCTTTCCGGCCGGGTCGCCGGCCGCGCCCGAGGCGATCATCGGGAACTCCGTCATCCCGTACGTGGAGAGGATGCCCACGCCACCGATCTCCCGCCGCAGCGCCTCGTGCATGTCGTGGCGGCGCGGGTCGCCGCCGTGGGTGAAGCCGCGCACCCGCGGGAAGAGCGGCTCGTCCGGCCGTTCCCGCTGCGCGGCCAGGTAGACCTGGTGGAAGGCGAGGCCGGCGCCGGGATACGTGACGCCCTCGCGGCGCAGCAGGTCGACCGAGCGGCCGGTGAAGTGCGGCACGCAGGCCAGCCGGTGCCCGGCGAGCACCGCCGACATCAGCAGGAAGCCGCCGCCCACGTGCGCGTAGGGGAAGACCAGCGTCCCCACGTCGTCGGGGCCGAGGTCGAGGCAGGCGACCAGGTTGCGGGCGGCGGCGAGCACGCTCGCGTCGGTGTGCCGCGCCCCCTTCTGCACGCCCGTGGTGCCCGAGGTGTAGTAGACCCAGCGGACGGCGGTGCCGTCCGGCGAGGCCGCGGGCAGCCCGGCCGGGTCGGCACGGGGCAGGTCCGCGAGGCGCCGGCTCTTCATCGGGTACGTGGCGGCCTCGGCCGCGTAGTCCCGCCCCCGCCAGGTGCCCGGCACGACGAAGAGGTCCGGGGCGGTCTCGGCGAGGATCGCGGCGACCTCCCGCTCCCGGTAGATCGGGATGATCGGCACCTGCACCGCGCCGAGCCGGGCCAGCGCCACGCTCAGCACCACGGTGTCGATGCCGGTCGGCAGCTGCCAGGCGACCGCCGTGCCGGCCCGTACGCCGAGCCCGTGCAGCCCGGCGGCGAGCCGCTCCGCCTCGTCGCGCAGGCCGCCGAAGGTCAGCCGCCGCCCCTCGTCGTCGACCAGGCAGGCGCGGTCGGGGGTCGCCGCGGCGCGCCGCGCGACGGCCCCCCAGAAGGTGAGCGCCGCGGCCAAGCTCAGGCCATCCCGTTGGGCAGCCGCATCAGCTCGACACGCGTGCCGTCCGGGTCGCTGACGAAGAGGATCTCCACCTCGTTCGGCGTGAGGCTGTGCGAGTACGTCCCCTCGACGATCGTGCCGCCGTGCCGGGCCAGCCACTCGCCGGCCGCGTGCACGTCGTCCACGACGAACGACAGGTGGGTGAGGCCGAGCTGGTACCGCTTGGCGGAGGGCTCGCCGATCGGCTGCGGCGAGATCCAGTACAGCAGCTCCAGCAGCAGCGCCTCGCGCTTGAGGAACTGCGAGACCAGCCGTACGTCGCCGCTGGTCTCCGAGATCGGCCGGTCGATGTCGTACTTCGGGCCGACCTCGAAGCCGAGACCGTCCACATAGAACCGCATGGCCTTGTCGAGGTCGCGTACGCAGACACCGGTGTGGGAGGGCGTGAAGAGGAGACTCATGTGGGGCCTCGCGTTCAGTCGGCGGTGAGGGTGATGGCCCGCTTCGGGCAGGCGCGGGCGGCCTCCTCGACCTCCGGCCAGGTCCGCTCCGGCGGGCTGTCCTGGACGAGGTGGAGCTGGTCCGCGTCGTCGAGCTCGAAGACGTCGGGCGCGACCGCGGCGCAGAGCGCGTTGCTCTCGCAGCTGTCGAAGTCCACGTCGACCCGCATGGCGCTCACCCGACCGGCTCGGCGGCGGTGGCCCACTCGATGACGACCGGCAGGTGCTCCGGGCCGCCGCCGATCCACCAGACCGTCGAGCCCTCCAGCTCCTCACCCGCCGGGATGTGCATCGAGACGACCTTGTCGAGCAGGGTCTCCACCGCGACGCGGGCCTCCATCCGGGCGAGCGTGGCGCCGGGGCAGACGTGCGGACCGCCGCCGAAGGCGAGGTGCGCCTTGGGCTCGGGCCGGTCCAGCCGCAGGTCGTGCGGGCACTCGAAGCGGCCCTCGTCGCGGTTGGCCGACTCCAGGCCGAAGTCCACCTTGTCGCCGTGCGCGATCTCGTGGCCCCGCCACTCGGCGTCCGCGCTCGCCTCCCGAAACAGCACCCGCACCGGCGGGTCCAGGCGCAGGCACTCCTCCACCATCGCGGGTACCAGCGAGCGGTCGGCGCGGAGCGTGGCGAAGAGCTCGGGGTCGGCGGCGAGCCGGTGCATGATGCTGCTGAAGAGGTGCCGGGTGGTCGCGTTGCCGGCGACGAAGAGGAACAGCAGCTGGGTGCGGGCCTCCAGGTCGGTCAGCGGGCGGCCGTCCAGCTCGCGGTCGAGCATCCGGGTCGGGAAGTCGTCCCGCGGGTTGGCCCGGCGATCCGCGACGATGGCGTCGATGTACGCGCAGAACTCGGGGTGCGCGCCGGCGAAGCCCTCGCCGCGGTCGGTGCGGTTGAGCGTCGGGTACGTCCCCTCCAGCACCTCGTCCGACCACTTCGCCCACAGTGGATAGTCCTGCGGCGGGGCGCCGAGCAGGTGCGCGATGACGTTGTTGGGCACCGGGGAGATGTACGCCGGGTAGAGGTCGACGACGCCGTCCCGGGCGCGCAGGTCGTCGAGGAGCTCCTCGCAGAGCCGCCGGCACATCGGCTCGATGGTGCGCAGCCGGTGCGCGGCGATCGCCGAGTTGATGATCCGGCGCACCTGCCCGTGCCGCGGCTCGGGGATCTCGGAGAGCAGCCGCTCCTCGGCCGGCACCACGACGCCCTTCTCGCGCATGGTGCCGTGAAACAGCTCGACGTCCTGCGTGGCGGCGAGCACCGCGTCGTACGAGGCGAGGAACCACCGGCCGGCCGAGGTGTGGCTGACCGGGCAGCGGGAGCGGAGCTCCGCCATCTCGGGGGAGGTGGCTTTCGCCACCAGCGGGTCGAAGTCCATGGGGCGCCTCCCAGTCCATCTGTCAAGCAAGCGCTAGGTTGAGACTAGTGACCTGATCGGCGCGGGGCAAGACCGGTCACGGATGCCCGCCGTGCACCTCGATCACCGCGCCCGTCGTGTAGCTCGACGCGTCGCCGGCGAGGTAGAGGATCGTGCCCATGATCTCGTCGGGCTGGGCGCCGCGGCGCAGCGCGTACCGCTGGGAGTTGCGGGCGAACTCGTCCGGGTCCCAGTGCTTGGCGATGTCGGTCAGGAACGCGCCCGGCATGACGCAGTTGACCCGCACCTTCGGCCCGAACTCGTGGGCGAACTGCACCGCGAGCGAGTTGACCCCCGCCTTGGCGGCCGCGTACGGGATCGCGCCGTGGCCGCCGCGCACCGACGAGACGCTGCTGACGAAGACGATCGAGCCGCCGTCGCCGGCCGCCATCCGGGTGCCGACGAGCGCGGTCAGCCGGAACGGGCCCTTGAGGTTGACCGCGAGGACCTTGTCGTACAGCTCCTCGCTCACCTCCGCCACGTTGTCGTAGACCGGGGACATGCCGGCGTTGTTGACCAGCACGTCGACTCGGCCGAACGTCTCGTACGCGGCGTCGGCGAGCGCGGTCGCCTCGTCCCAGTGGCCGATGTGGCAGGCGTACGGGACGGCCCGCCGGCCGGTCGTCGCGGCGATCTCCTCGGCGACCGCCACGCAGCTCTCCAGCCGCCGGCTCACCACCATCACGTCCGCGCCCGCCCCGGCCAGCGCGAGGCACATCGAGCGCCCCATGCCCCGGCTGCCGCCGACGACGACCGCGACGCGCCCGGTGAGGTCGAAGAGCCCGCTCATGGTGTCGCCGGCCGGTACGGGCGCAGGAGCATCCTGGCGACGTTCTGCACGTGCGTCTCGTCCGGGCCGTCGTAGAGGCGGGCGAAGCGGGCCTGCCGGTACATCCGCTCCAGCGGCAGGTCGGCGGTGAGCCCGATGCTCCCGTACACCTGGATCGCCCGGTCGATGACGTTGTGCAGCATCGCGGCGCCCATCACCTTGGCGATGCCGACCTCGACCCGGGGCTCCTCACCCGCGTCGAGCCGCCGCGCCGCCTCCAGCACCAGCAGCCGGGTCGACTGGATCTCGGCGGCCGAGTCGAAGACCATCTTCTGGATCAGCTGCTTGTCGGCGAGCGCGGAGCCGAACGCGACCCGCGACACGGCCCGCTCGCAGAGCAGGTCGAACGCGCGCTGCGCCTGGCCGAGGAAGCGCATCACGTGGAAGATGCGGCCGGGCAGCAGCCGCTGCTGAGCGATCGCGAACGCGGCGCCGCGCGCCCCGAGCAGGTTGCCGGCCGGCACCCGCACGTCGTCGTACCGCACCTCGCAGTGGTCGCCGTCGGTCTCGCCCATCACCGGGATCGTGCGCACGATGTCGTACCCCGGGGTGTCGGTCGGCACGATGATCATCGAGAACGCCTTGTGCGGCGGGGCGTCCGGCTCGGTGCGGGCCATCACCACCGTGTACCGGGCGGAGTGCGCGTGCGTGGTGAACCACTTGTGCCCGTTGATCACCCACTCGTCGCCGTCGAGCACTGCGGCGGTGCGCAGCTGGGTCGGGTCGGAGCTGGCCACGTCGCGCTCGGTCATGCCGAAGCTCGGCCCGGGGATGTCGCCGTCCGCCATCGGCCGCAGGTACTTGTCCCGCCACTCCTCGCTGGCGTACCGGTCGAGCATCAGGCAGTCGTGCAGCGTGTGGGTGCCGAAGACGTAGATCGCGTACTCGGACATCCCGACGACCTCGTTGACGTACAGGTAGTCCAGGTAGGGGAGGCCGCCGCCGCCCATGGACGTGGGGTGGCCGAGCGCCCAGAGCCCCGCCTCCTTCGCCTCGTCCTGGAGCCGGCGCAGGGTACCGCCCCCCTCGGGGTCGAGCTTGCCCCGCTCGAGGGTCTTCTCCACCGGGTACACGCGCTCGGTGAGGAACGCGAGCATGCGTTCCCGCAGCGGGCGCATGTGCTCGGGTACGGGCAGGTCCACGTGGGTCTCCTTCAGGCGAGCAGGCGGCGGGCGTCGGCGATCGAGCGCGCCACGGCGGGGCCGGCGCCGGCCAGGAACGGGTCGGGTACGGCGCGGCGGGCGTTGTGCTTGACGATCAGCGCGGTCACGGCCGCCTGCTTGAACCGGGCCAGCGCGTCGAACCAGGTCATCTCCGTGACGTACGACCCGGCGGCGCCCTCGTAGATCGCCTGCACCTCGTCGGCGGTCGGCAGCCCCTCGACCGCGCGGACGGCGGTCGGCAGCCGGTCCGGGTGGGTGAACGTGCGGGTCCAGGCGAGGTCGACCCGCGGGTCGCCGATCGACCAGATCTCCCAGTCGATGACGGCCGCGACCTTGGCGCCCCGGCAGAGCATGTTGCCGAGCCGGAAGTCCCCGTGCAGCACGGCCGGCCGGGCCGGGCTCGGCACGGTGGCGAGCAGGGCCGCGCCGCACTCCCGCGCGCCGGGCCGCATCCGCTCCGGGACGCTCTCCAGGGCCCGCGCCCACCGCCCCACCTCGGCGGCCAGGTCGACGGCGGCGGGCTCGCCGGGGGCCAGGTCCTCGGCCCGGGCCCGGTGCAGCTCGGCCAGGAGGGCGGCGGCGCTGCGCCACCGGGTGGCGAGCAGCGGGGTGGGTGGCGGCTCGACCGGGTCCAGGATCGGCTCGACCGACTCACCCTCGACGAAGCCCATCGCGAAGAACGGCGGCCGCGCCGGCCCGTCGCCGGTCACCTCGAAGAGCACCTCGGGTACCGGCAGCGCGGTGAGCCGGGCGAGCCGGCGCAGCAGCCCGGCCTGGCGCAGCACGTCGCGGTTGCGGACCGGCTCCAGCCCGGGCGGCGCCACCTTGACCACGATCCGCGGGTCGCCGCCCGCCCTCCTCGGCGAGCCGGCGAGGCGGGCTACGAAGGTCAGGCTCGACGCGCCGCCGGGCAGCGGGTCGAGGCGCTCCAGCCGGTTTCCGGGCAGGTGCGCGGCGAGCGCGTCGTCGAGCCGTGCGGTGAGCGGCGCGAGCTGGTCCGCGGTCAGGTGCACGGCCGGCTCACCAGCCCGGTACCGCGAGCTCCGGCGTGCCCGCGGGGCGCTTGGCGAAGAGGGCGCCCTTGGCGGCGGTCAGTCCGGCCACCGTCCACGGCTGCTCCCCGCCGCTCACGCTCCCCTCGACGTGGTAGCCGCCGAGCACCATGATCTCGGTCCCGTTCACGATGAAGATCTGCCCGTTGACGTCGGCCGCGCCGTCCGAGGCGAGCCAGGCGACCACCGGGGCGACGTGCGCGGGGGAGAGGCGGTCGAAGCCCTCGGCGGGGGCCTCGCCGAAGCCGATGCCCGCGGTGAGCCGGGTGCGGGCCCGGGGCGTGACCGCGTTGACCGTCACCCCGTACCGCCCGAGCTCGCGGGCGAGGACCAGCGTCATCGACGCGATCCCGGCCTTGGCGGCCGCGTAGTTCGCCTGGCCGGGGTTGCCGAACAGGCCGGAGTCGCTGGTGGTGTTGACGATCCGCCCGTGCACTGGCTGCCCCGCCTTGGCCCGCTCCCGCCAGTAGATACCGGCGAAGTGGGCGGGCGCGAAGTGCCCCTTCAGGTGTACGGCGATGACCGCGTCCCAGTCCGCCTCGGTCATCTTGAAGCTCATCGCGTCGCGCAGGATCCCGGCGTTGTTGACCAGGATGTGCAGCCCGCCGAGCTCCTCGACCGCCTGCCGGACGAGCGCCTCGGCACCGGTCCAGCTGCTCACGTCGTCGTAGTTGGCGACCGCCCGGCCGCCGGCGGCCACGATCTCGTCGACCACCTGCTGCGCCGGGCTCCGGTCCGCGCCCTCGCCGTGGAAGTCGCCGCCGAGGTCGTTGACCAGGACGGCGGCACCCTCGCCGGCGAGCCGCAACGCCTCCTCCCGCCCGATCCCCCGACCCGCGCCCGTAACGACGGCCACCCTGCCCTGCAACTCACCCATGGCAGCGACCCTAGCAAGCGCTTGGTCACGAGCCAAGATCCCCGCGTTGATCAGGGAGTCGGTGGGCGTGTCGGCCGGCGCGTCGCTCCACCAACTCCCTGATCAACTCGGCGGGGGCGGAACCGTTGACCAAGCGCTTGCTCGCTTGTTACGGTCGCGTTGCGGTTTCCGGTCTTTCCTTCGAAGGGTGCCAGGCCCTATGACTGTTGTTGAGGCTCCTTCCCGGGTGCTCGTCGGGGGCGAGCGGTATGCCACCGCCGGGACGTACCCCATCGTCAACCCGGCCACCGAGGACGTCGTCGCCGAGGCGCCCGACGCCGGGCCGGCCGACGTCGCCGCCGCGGTCGAGGCGGCCAAGGCGGCGTTCCCGGCGTGGTCGCAGACCTCCCGCGAGGAGCGCAGCCGGCTGCTCCACCGGGCCGCCGACATCGTCGAGTCCCGGGCCGACGAGCTCGGCGCGCTGATCCAGGCGGAGACCGGCGCCCTCATGCACGTGGCCCGCTGGTTTCAGGTGACCGGTACGGTCGGCCGGCTGCGCCGGTACGCCCGCGGCGCCCTGGAGGTGCGCGACGTGCCGCTCGCCCCGCACGCGATGCCCTCCACCGTCCTCGGGCCGGGCGCCCTGCTCGGCGGCAACGTCCTGCGCCGCCCGGTCGGCGTGGTGGCGTGCGTGACCCCGTACAACTGGCCGATGGGCGGGATGGCCGGCAAGGTCGGTCCGGCCCTCGCGACCGGAAACACGGTGGTCGTCAAGCCCGCGCCGCAGGACCCGCTCGCCTGCCTCGCGCTCGGCGAGATCCTGGTCGAGGCGGGCTTCCCGCCGGGCGTGGTCAACGTGCTCACCTCCGCCGGCCCGGAGACCGGCGCGGCGCTGGTCGACTCGCCGGACGTGGACATGGTCAGCTTCACCGGCAGTACCGCCGTCGGCATGAAGATCGCCGAGGCCGGCGGCCGTACCCTCAAGCGGCTCTTCCTCGAGCTCGGCGGCAAGGGCGCGGCCATCGTCCTGCCCGACGCCGACATCCCGACCGCGGTCACCGGCATCTCCGCCACCTGGACGTTCCAGTCCGGGCAGGGCTGCATCCTGCCGACCCGCGCGGTGGTGCACCGCTCGATCTACGACGCGCTGGTCGAGGCGCTGGCCGAGCGCGCGAACTCGCTGAAGGTCGGCGACCCGCTCGACGCCGACACCGTCGTCGGGCCGGTGATCAGCGCGGCGCAGCGGGAGCGGATCGAGTCGCTGACCCAGTCGGCGCGGGACGAAGGCGCCCGGATCGCCGCCGGCGGCACCCGGCCCGGGCTCCCGCGCGGCTTCTACGCGGCCCCGACGCTCGTGGCCGACGCGCACCCGGGCATGACGATCGCCCAGCGCGAGGTCTTCGGACCGGTCGTGACCGCGATCCCGTACGACACCGTCGAGGAGGCGGTGGAGATCACCAACGGCACCGAGTACGGGCTGCACAACTACGTGTTCGGCAAGGACGTCGGCAAGGCGTACGACCTCGCGGCCCAGCTCCGCTCCGGGTACGTGAGCCTCAACAACAGCCTCCAGCACCCCGAGGCCCCGTTCGGCGGCTTCAAGCGCAGCGGCCTCGGCCGCGACGGCGGCTCGTTCGCGCTCGACGCCTACACCGAGATGCAGAGCGTCGTCTGGACCTGATCCGCCGTCGGGATTGATGCGTTCATCTGGATCTGATGCGTTCGTCTGGATTTGAGAGGGAAACGAGAGTGGGCTATCTAGACAGCGCGTTCGACCTGTCCGGCACGGTCGCCGTCGTCACCGGCGGCGGCAGCGGGATGGGGCGCGCGTCCAGCGAGGTGCTGGCCGAGGCCGGCGCCAGCGTCGTGGTCGGCGACATCGACACGTCCCGGGCCGACGAGACCGTCGCCGCGATCACCGCCGCGGGCGGCACCGCGAAGGCCCGCCGCGTCGACGTCAGCCAGAAGGCGTCGGTGGACGCGCTGGTCGACTTCGCGGTCGCCGAGTTCGGCCGGCTCGACGCGATGTGCAACGTCGCCGGCGTACCGCACAGCGCGGAGGTCGTGGACGTGACCGAGGAGGACCTCGACCGGCTGATCGCGATCAACCTGAAGGGCACCTTCTTCGGCTGCCAGGCGGCGATGCGGGTGATGGTGCCGCAGGGCTCCGGGAGCATCGTCAACGTCGCCTCGTCCATCATCGACCTGCCGTTCCAGGGCTACTCCGTGTACGGCATGACGAAGGCGGCCGTCACCATGCTCAGCCGCGTGCTCGCCGCGGAGGGCGGACCGCACGGCATCCGGGTCAACACGCTGGCGCCCGGCTCCACGGACAGCGCGTTCATCGACCGGCACCGGTTCAACGAGGCCGGCGAGCCCGATCCGGAGCGGCTGGAACGCTACCTGGCGGCGATGAGGGCGACCTCGCCGCTCGGGCTGATGGGCGAGCCGATCGACCAGGCGTACCTGATCCTCTACCTGGTCTCGCCGGCGTCCCGGTTCGCCACCGGCAACACGTTCCGCGCCAACGGCGGCAACGCGCGGCCCTGGTGACGGCGCATGGCTGAACGGTACGAGACGGTCTGGGAGGTCCTGCGCCGCCGGGCGGAGGCGACGCCGGACGGGCTGACCGCGGTGGACGAGCACGGCCGCCGCCTCACCTTCGGCGAGCTGCGCGTCGAGGCCGAGGCGGTCGCCGCCGCCCTCGCCGCCCGGGGCGTGGGGGAGGGCACGGTCGTCTCCTGGCAGCTGCCCACCCGGATCGAGTCGGTGATCCTGATGGCGGCGCTGACCCGGCTGGGCGCGCCGCAGAACCCGATCGTCCCGATCAGCCGGGAGCGCGAGGTCGGCTTCATGGTCGCCCAGCTGCGCACCCGGCTGCTGGTCGTACCCGACGTGCTGCGCGGCCACGACCACGCGGCGATGGCGCGCGACCTGGCCGCCCGCGACCCGGGGATGGACGTGCTCGTCCTGACCGACCGGCTGCCCCGCGCCGACCCGGCCACCCTGCCGCCGCCGCCCGCGCCGCCGGCGACGTTCGCCGGCTACCCGGTGCGCTGGGTGCTCTACTCCTCCGGTTCGACCTCCGACCCGAAGGGCGCCCGGCACACCGACGGCAGCGTGCTCACCATGGGGCGCAACCTGATCGGGCGGCTGGAGCTCGTGCCGGACGACCGGGTGGCGATGGTCTCGCCGTTCGCCCACATCGGCGGGATGACCTGGTTTGTCATCAGCCTCCTCGCCGGCTGCGCCAACATCCTCACCGAGCGCTTCAACGACGACGCCATCGCGGCGCTCAGCCGGGAGGGCGTGACCATCGCCGGCACCACGACACCGTTCCACGAGGCGTACCTCAAGGCGCAGCTCGCCTCGCCGGTGCCGATCTTCCCGCGGGTGCGGGCGTTCCCCGGCGGCGGCGCCACCCGCAGCCTCGACCTGCACCACCGGCTCAAGGCCGCGTTCGGCGGGGTCGGCGTGATCTCCGGGTACGGCTCGACCGAGACCGGGCCGCTGACCATACCCAGCGTCGGCGACCCGGACCGCGTGCTCGCCGAGACCGAGGGCCGGCCGTACGACACGACCGAGATCCGGATCGTCCGGGCCGACGGCTCGCTCGCCGGCACCGGCGAGAGCGGCGAGGTCTGCGCCCGCGGCCCGCAGATGATGCTCGGGTACGTGGACCCGGCGCTGGACACCGCGTTCGACCGGGACGGGTTCTTCCACACCGGCGACCTCGGCAGCCTGGACGCCGAGGGCAACCTGCGGATCACCGGGCGGCTCAAGGACATCATCATCCGCAAGGGCGAGAACATCAGCTCCCAGGAGGTACAGGAGCTGCTGAGCCTGCATCCGTCCATCGTGGACGTCGCCGTGGTCGGTATGCCCGACCCGGTGGTGGGCGAGATGTGCTGCGCGGTCGCCGTGCTCGCGCCGGACGCGTACCCGCTCTCCCTCGCGGACGTGCGCGACTTCCTGCTCGGCAAGGGGCTGTCGATCCAGAAGGTGCCCGAGCGCCTCGCGTTCACCGACGCCCTGCCGCGCACCGACACCGGAAAGATCATGAGGCATCTCCTCCGCGAGATGCTGGCCTAGGAGACGCCATGCCCCTCAACCGCGCGTTCGTCGGACGGACGTTCGCCGCCCCGGAGCCGTACGAGGTGAGCCGGGAGAAGATCCGCGAGTTCGCCGAGGCGATCGGCGACCCGCACCCGGCGTACCTGTCCCGGGAGGCGGCCCGCGCGCTCGGGTACCCCGACGTCATCGCCCCGCCCACGTTCGCCGTGGTGCTCACCGGCCGCAGCGGGGAGAACCCGATCTTCGACCCGGAGCTGGGCATGCGGTACGAGCGCGTGGTCCACGGGTCCCAGGAGTTCACCCACCACCGGCCGATCCGCGCCGGCGACGTGCTCAGCGTCTCGTCGCGGATCACCGACATCCGGGACGCCGGGCCGCACGAGCGGCTCACCACGGTCACCGAGATCCGGGCCGCCGGCGGGGAGCTGGTCTGCACCGCGACCAACGTGCTGATGAGCCGCGGCACCGCCGCCGTCGAGGTGCCGGCATGACCGCGCCGGCCTTCGCGGACGTGGCGGTCGGGGCCGAGCTGCCGCAGACCGCGTACCCGCTGACCCGGGAGGCGCTGGTCCGGTACGCGGGCGCCTCCGGCGACTTCAACGTCATCCACTGGAACGAGCGCGCGGCGAAGGCGGCCGGCCTGCCCGACGTCATCGCCCACGGGATGCTCACCATGGCCCAGGTCGCCCGGCTGGTCACCGACTGGACCGGCGACCCGGGCGCGGTCACCGAGTACCGGCTGCGCTTCTCCCGCCCGGTCGCCGTGCCGGACGAGGGCGGCGCCCGGATCGTGGTGCGCGGCCGGGTGGAGGAGAAGCTCGACGGCAACCGGGTGGCGGTCGCCCTGGAGGCGAGCGTCGACGGCGCGCCGGTGGTCGCCGCGGCGCGGGCCGTGGTCCGGCTGGGCTGAACCGCCGTGCGGTTCGCGGTCATGCACGTCGGGGGAGCGGTGGCCGACCTGCGGGCGGCGATGGCCGAGCACGAGCGGTTCGGCGTCGGGCCGTGGACGGTGACCGCGCCCCGCGACTTCGTCACGTACGACCACGCGGCCGGCCGGGTGGTGCGGCAGCGGCTCGCGCTGGCGTTCGGCCGGCTCCCCGGCGGCGGCGCGATCGAGCTCGTCGGCGCCGGCGACGACCCGCACCGGGGACCGCAGTGGCGGCTGCTGCGGAGCGGCGCCGCGCTGAGCCACGTGGCGTACTGGTGCCCGGACGTCCCGGCCGCCATCGCGGAGCTGGTCGCCGGCGGGGCGGCGATCGAGACGCTGCCCGCGCCGGACGCCGCCCCGCGCACCCTCGACGAGCGGATCGCCGCGGCCCGTACCGGCTACCTGCTGATGCCCTCCGGGCTCCGGGTCGAGCTGGTCGACACCGCGCTCTGGGGAGCCCCGCTGCGCGGCCTCTGCGGCGCGGGCATCGAGGCCGTGCTGGACCCACCCGGCCATCTGTCTACCTAGCGCTTGCTTGATGACCTACACTGCGACAAGATCCCGGAAGGGGACCGCCATGCCCGAGGCGTACATCGTCGACGCGATCCGCACCCCGGTCGGCCGCAAGCGGGGCGGCCTGCGCGGCGTACACCCGGCGGACCTCGGCGCCCACGTGCTGCGCGGGCTGGTCGACCGGGTCGGCCTCGACGCGCGGCTGGTGGACGACGTCGTCTTCGGCTGCGTCGACATGGCCGGCCCGCAGACCGCCAACGTGGCCCGTACCGCCTGGCTCGCCGCCGGCCTGCCCGAGGAGGTACCCGCCGTCTCGATCGACCGGCAGTGCGGCTCGTCGCAGCAGGCGGTGCACTTCGCCGCCCAGGCGGTGCTCAGCGGCACGATGGACCTGGTCGTGGCGGGCGGCGTGGAGAACATGAGCATGGTGCCGATCGGCTCCGCCATGGTCCCCGAGTACGGCTGGCCGTCCCCGTTCGAGGGCTCGCGCGGCTTCGCCGCCCGGTACGCCGGCACCGAGGTCTCCCAGCTGCGCAGCGCCGAGCTCGTCGCGGAGAAGTGGGGGCTGACCCGCGACGCGATGGAGCAGTACGCGCTGGAGAGCCACCGGCGCGCGGTGGCCGCGCGGGACGGCGGCCGGTTCGCGGCGCAGATCCTGCCGATCGAGGGGGTGAGCGCCGACGAGGGGCCGCGCGCGGACACCAGCGCCGAGCGGCTCGCCGCGCTCCAGCCCGTGCTCCCCGGCGGCCGGATCACCGCCGGGCTGGCCAGCCAGATCTCCGACGGCGCGGCCGCCCTGCTGGTCGCCTCGGAAACCGCCGTCGAACGGCACGGCCTGCGGCCCCGGGCGCGGATCCACCACCTGACCGTGCGCGGCGACGACCCGGTCTACATGCTGACCGCACCGATCTCCGCCACCCGCCGGGCGCTGGACCGGACCGGCCTCACCGTCGACGACATCGACGTGTTCGAGATCAACGAGGCGTTCGCGAGCGTACCGATGGCGTGGCTGGCCGAGATCGGCGCCGACCCGGCGAAGACCAACCCCAACGGCGGCGCCATCGCCCTCGGCCACCCGCTCGGCGCGACCGGTGCCCGCATCATGACCTCGCTCCTGGGCGAGCTGGAGCGGACCGGCGGCCGGTACGGGCTGCAGACCATGTGCGAGGGCGGCGGCCTCGCGAACGTGACCATCATCGAGCGGCTGGCCTGACCGGCGCGGCTCGAGCGAGCGGCATCAAGCGGAGCGGAGGAGACGTGGCCAAGATCGCGCTGTCGATGAAGCCGACCGGGTGGTTCCAGATCGCCTGGTCCAAGGAGATCGGCGTGGGCGAGGTCAAGCCGTTGCGGTACTTCGGCCAGGACCTCGTCGCGTTCCGCACGCGGAGCGGGCGGCTGCACGTGTTCGACGCGTACTGCGAGCACCTCGGGGCGCACCTCGGGTACGGCGGCACGGTCAGCGGCGAGCACCTGGTCTGCCCGTTCCACGGCTGGGAGTGGAACGGGGAGGGGCGCAACGCCTGCATCCCGTACCAGGATCGGCCCAACAAGGCCCGGCGGATCCGCACCTGGCCGGTCGCCGAGCGCAACGAGTGCGCCTTCGTCTGGCACGACGTGGCCGGGCGCGAGCCGCTCTTCGAGGTACCGGACGTCTTCACCGGCTTCGGCGACGGGCTGACCGCCGGCGACTTCTACCCGGGGTACCCGGTCGGCACGCTGATCCGCGAGCGGCTGGAGCTGCACCCGCAGTACGTCATCGAGAACGGCGTGGACTTCGCGCACTTCAAGTTCGTGCACCGGGCGGCCGAGATGCCGCGCTTCACGAAGCAGGAGTTCGACGACTGGGTCTTCCACGTCGCGTTCGACATGACGTTCCGGCCGAGCCGCGGCTCCGCGGTCAAGGGCGCCGGCACGGAGATCAAGGGCGGCGCCGAGGCGATGAACGTCGGCATCAGCCTCGGCCTCTCCCGCGCCTGGGGCGCCGACAACATGCGCTCGCTGGTCTCGGTGACCCCGGTCGACGAGGACACCTCCGACATCCGCTCCACGTCGTGGTTCCAGCGGCTGCCCGGCGACGACAGCCCGGAGCTGCCGGAGAAGCTCTACCGTCGGCTCAGCATCGCCAACAACCAGTTCCTGGCCGACGTGGCGATCTGGGAGCACCAGCGGTACTCCGAGCCGCCCGGCCTGGCGACCGCGGAGGCCAAGGGCTTCCGGACGCTGCGCCGCTGGGCGACCCGGTTCTACCCGGACGAGGACACCAACCGGCTGCTGAGCCTCCAGGACGCCGGCACCGAGGCGCCCGAGGACGCGTACCCGGAGGACGAGCCGCAGCCGGTGGACCGGACCACCGGCGCGACGGGATGAACCCCGGCACCGTCGCCGACCTGATCGAGCCGGAGCCGTGCGGGCCGGGCCTGTTCCGCGGTACCCCGCAGGACACGCCGAGCCTGCGCCTCTTCGGCGGGCTCGTGGCGGCGCAGGCGGTGGTGGCGGCCGGGCGCAGCCTCACCGGCGGCAAGGTCGTGCACAGCGTCCACGCGCGCTTCCTGCGCCCGGGCGACTCGGCGCTGCCGGTGGAGTACGCGGTCGAGGTGGTCAAGGACGGCCGGGCGTTCGCCGCCGCCCAGGTGACCGGCCGCCAGCGCGGGCGGACGCTCTTTTCCGCCACGGTCTCCGCGCAGGTGCCCGAGGAGTGGCCGGAGCACCAGGACCCGATGCCGGACGCCGGCGACCCGAGCCGATGCCCGTCCGGCCATCCGCTGATGGCCCGGATGAGCCCGCGCGACCCGGAGCTGTACCGGCGCCGCTTCGCCGGACTGGACCTGCGGTACGTCGACGACGGGCTGCGCTCGGCGGCCGGCGCCCCGATGCCGGCGCGCTGGTGGTGGCGGGTGGACCCGAAGCTCCCCGACGACCCGCTGCTGCACCAGGCGATGCTGGCCTACCTGACCGACTTCACCGTGCTCGGCGCCGCCCTGCGGCCGCACCGGGCCGGCTTCGAGGACCCGGCGCTGGAGTCCGCCTCGCTGGACCACGTCCTGTGGTACCTGCGCCCGCTGCGCGCGGACGGCTGGCTCCTCTGCGACCAGGAGTCGCCGTCGGCCGGCGGTGGCCGAGGGCTCGGCGTCGCCCGCGTCTTCGCCGAGGACGGCCGGCTCGTGGCGCTCGTCGCGCAGGAGGGGATGCTGCGCATCCCGCCGTCAGCCGACGGCCGCTGACCCGGTCAGGGAGCGGTCGCCGGCGCCGGCGTACCCGTCGAGGAAGATGGTGACGAAGGTGTCCGCGAGGCGCTCGGTGTCGTAGTCCGGGCCGCTGCGGAACCAGCGCACCGACAGCCACAGCGAGTCGCGCATGACGCGGTAGAAGACCCGGGTCGGGATGTCCGCCCGCAGCGCGCCCCGGCGTACGCCGTCGTCGAGCGTCTCCAGCCAGGTGTGCTGGATCTCGGCGGCGGCCGCCTTGAAGTCCTCGAAGCCGGGCAGCTTGCGCAGGTTCTTGAACTCGTTCTGGTAGATCTCGGTCGCGTGCGGGTGGGTCTGCGCCACCTCCAGCGAGACCCGCACCAGCGCCGCGATCCGCTCCCGCGGCCCGGGGTGGGTCGCCACCGCCTCCCGGTAGCCGGCCTGCAGGTCGGTGAGGTAGCTGGAGACGATCTCGTTGACGATCGCGTCCTTCGAGGCGAAGTGGTGGTACAGGCTGCCGGAGAGCATCCCGACCCGCTCCGCGATCTCCCGCACCGTGGTCGCGGCGATCCCCTTGCCGGCGAAGAGCTCCGCGGCCGTGTCGAGGATGAACTGGCGGCGGTCGGTCGGATCTGGCATGGAGTACCACCCAATCGGAAGCAGGTCGCCCAGTCACTATAAAGCAAGCGCTTGGTATAGCGTCGCACGCGTTGCGGCGAGAGCGACTCGGCCCGGCATGTCGACGGACCGGACAGCCGGCCGTCGGCCCTTCGGACAAGGGCTCGCCACAATCTAACAAGCGCTTGATTCGCCACGTGACGCGCCTTACAGTGGCAACACTTAACCTGCCAGAAACGCCGAGCCGAGGCGGTGAGCCGTGACCGACACAGCTCTCGCCGGAACCCGAAAGAGTCCCGGCGACAAGGCGAGAGCGCGCACCCGCCGCACCATCCCGACCGTCCGCCATCTCGCGCGCCGCTTCGGCGAGCTGGTCGTCGTGCTGCTGCTGGCGAGCTTCCTGACGTTCTCGTTCGCCTCGCTGCTGCCGGGCGACCCGACGATCGCCATCCTCGGGCCGGAGCGCCCGCCGGAGGAGTACGCCGCGCTGCGGCAGGAGATGGGGCTCGACGAGCCGTTCCTGCTGCGGTACGTCACCTGGCTCTGGGACGCCCTCCACGGCGACCTCGGCCGCACGCCGATCCCGCCGGGCGGCGACGTCATGGACCGCATCCTCACCGCGCTGCCGGTGAGCGCGGAGCTGGCGTTCCTCGCCGTGCTGCTGGCGGTCGTGATCGCCATCCCGGTCGCCCTGTTCTGCGCGTCCCACCCGGGCGGCCGGGTCGACCGGATGCTCACCGCGACCGTCTTCGGCGTGATCTCGGTGCCCAGCTTCCTGCTCGGCCTCCTGATCATCATGCTGCTGGTCAACCAGACCGGGCTCTTCCCGCGCAACGGCTGGCAGCGGCTCGGCGACGCGGGGCTGGCGCAGAACCTCTACTACGCGTTCCTGCCGGCGCTGACGCTCGCGCTCAACGAGGCGGCGATCTACTCCCGGCTGCTCCGCAACGACCTCGTCGCCACCCTGCGCGAGGACTTCATCCTCGCCGCCAAGGCCAAGGGCATGCCCAGGGCGCGGGTGCTGCTGCGCGAGGCGCTGCGGCCCTCGTCGCTGGGGATGGTCACCATCGCCGGGGTCAGCCTCGGCCGGCTGCTCGGCGGCACGGTCATCGTGGAGACCCTCTTCGGCCTCCCGGGGCTGGGCAGCCTCATCGTCAAGGCGGCCTCCGACGGCGACGTGATCCTCATGCAGGGCGCCGTACTGGTGATCGCCTTCGGCTACGTGGCGGTCAACGCGCTCGTCGACATCTCGTACACCTGGCTCGACCCGAGGATCCGCCGTGAACGAGCTTGACGTTCTCGATGCCGTCCGCGAGCGGGCGGTCGGTGAGCCGGCCGGACCGCGGCGCCGGCGGCGTCCGGTGGCGGTCGGCGTACGCGGCGCGGTGCTCCTCGCCGCCGGGCTGCTCGCCTTCCTCGCCGGCGCCGGCGGCTGGCTCGGCGGCGTGCCGTCGCCGGTGGCGTGGCTGCTCGCGCTGGCCGGCGCGGTGGTCGCCTACCGCGGCCTCGGCGACCTGCTGCGCTTCGCGGCCGGCCCGCGCGTCGACGTGCTGTTCTGGGTGCTGTGCGGGTGGCTGGTCCTCGTGGTCGGCTCGGCCGCCCTGGCGCCGCTGCTGCCGCTGCCCGACCCGAGCGACACCGCGGCGAGCCTGATCGAGCCGTCGATGGCACGCCCCGACCTGTTCAGCTCGCATCCGTTGGGTACCAACAACTTCGGCCTCGACCTGCTCTCCCGGGTGGTGTACGGCGCCCGCGCGTCGCTGACCATCTCGGTGATCGCGGTCGCCGTCGGCCTCGTGGTCGGCGGCACGATCGGGGTCGTCGCCGGCTACCGGCGCGGCCTCACCGACCGGGTGATCGGCACGCTGGTCAACGCGCTGCTCGCCTTCCCGCCGCTGGTCCTGCTGCTGGCGCTGGCGACCAACCTCGAGCCGAGCGTCAGCACCCTCCTGCTTGGACTGTCGATCCTCGCCGTGCCGCTCAACGTACGGCTGGCCCGCGCGGTCAGCATGCAGGTGGCCGAGCGCGAGTTCGTCGAGGCGGCCCGCTCCATGGGGGCCACGCACACCCGCGTCTTCCTCCGCGAGCTGCTCCCCAACGTCCTGCCCAGTCTCATCTCGTACTCGATGATCGTCGTCGCCGCGCTCATCGTCGCCGAGGCGTCGCTCAGCTTCCTCGGCCTCGGCATCAGGCAACCGGAACCGTCCTGGGGCAACATGATCGCCGAAGGGCAGCAGGGTGTGTTCGAGCAGCACCCGCACGTCGTGCTGGTGCCCGGCGCCGCGCTGTTCCTGACCGTCTTCGCCTTCAACCTCATCGGCGAACGTCTCCAATCCCGGTGGGATCCCCGCCGCAGCCGCTTGTAAGCACTCCCGCCGGGCCGCGCCGAACCCGGCGCGCGGCTGGCCACCATCCCGTCCCGGCCGGCACATTCCAGGAAGGATCACCCCATTGAACGGCAGATCGACAAGGAAGATACGCGCCCGCACCGCCCTCGCGGTGCTGCTCTCGGCCGGGCTGCTGGCCACCGCGGCCTGCGGTGACTCCTCCGACGGCGGCGAGCCGAAGAGCGGGCCCTCCACGGCCGCGGCCGGCTACAAAGAGGGCTTCGTCAACGGCGGCGACGCCACCGGTACGGCGGTCAAGGGCGGCCAGCTGACGATGGCCGTGTACGCCGAGACGGCCAGCCTCGACCCGGCCAACACGCCCGGCACCGGCTACATCGGCGGCACCGAGCTCACCGCCATCTTCGACGTGCTGGTCCGCTTCGACCCGATCACCGGGAAGTACCAGCCGCAGCTCGCCGAGTCGCTCACCCCGAACGCCGACAACACCGAGTGGACGCTCACGCTGCGGCCGGACGTGACCTTCAGCGACGGCACGCCGCTGGACGCGCAGGCGGTCAAGACCAGCCTCACCCGGATGGCGACCAAGGGGCGCGCCGGCTGGCCGATCTCGCAGAACGTCCAGACGATGACCGTGAAGGACCCGCGCACCCTGGTCCTGAAGCTCAACAAGTCGCTCGCCGCGTTCCCGTACGCGCTGGCCTACAACCCCGGCTGGATCACCCACCCGGACGCGGACGCGAAGGGTGAGGCGTACGGGCGGGCGCCGATCGGGGCCGGACCGTACACGGTGGAGAAGTACGCGCCGGGCGAGGAGATCGTCCTCAAGGCCCGCGACGACTACTGGGGCGGCCGGCCAAACATCGACACGCTCCGCTTCGTACCGATCGTCGGCGACAAGGCCAAGCTGGAGGCGCTCGACTCCGGCACCGTCGACCTCGCCTTCCTCGGCGAGCCGACCTCGGTGCGCGACGCGTTGCAGGCCGGCCGGCCCGGCTTCATGACGCTGAGCAACTACGGCCAGGCGCTGCTGGTCAACACCGCCGCCGGGCGCCCGACCGCCGACCCGAAGGTGCGCCAGGCCATCGCGTACGCGATCAACCCGGACGTGATCAACCAGCGGGTCAACAACGGCGCCGGCGTCGCGACCAAGCAGCTCTACGGCTCGACCTCGCGCTACTTCACGCCGGACGCGCAGGCCCTGCCGTACGACCCGGCGAAGGCCAAGCAGCTGCTCGAAGAGGCGAAGGCAGCCGGCTACGACGGCAAGCTCAAGCTCGTCTCGTCCAGCTCGCCGATGCGCTCCAACCTGGCGCTGGCCACCGAGGCGCTGCTGGAGGCGGTCGGCTTCGAGGTCGACACCGACGTCACCGGCACGATCGCCGACCAGACCCGCAAGGTGAACATCGAGAAGAACTTCGACATCTCGACCAGCGGCCCGGCGTACCGCGAGCAGGAGCCGGCGATGGAGATCACCAAGACGCTCAAGTCGGACTCGCTGCAGAACGCCAGCAACTACAAGAGCCCGCAGATGGACGGGCTGCTCCAGGAGCTGGCCGCGGCGAAGGACCTGACCGAGGTCAAGTCGAAGCTGACCCAGATCCAGAACCTGATCAACCAGGACCTACCGATCATCGGTTACGCCACGATCCCGGAGATGCTGGTGTGGGGCAAGAACGTCAAGGGCATCGAGCCCACGATCACGTCGTCGCTGATCCTCACGAAGGCGTGGATCGAGAGGTGACCACCGACCCGCTCGTCGAGGTGACCGGGCTGCGCACCACGTTCGACACGCCCAAGGGGCAGGTGCGTGCCGTCGACGGGGTCTCCCTCACGGTCGGCCGCGGCGAGCGGGTCGGCATCGTCGGCGAGTCCGGATCGGGCAAGTCGGTCCTGGTCCGGACGCTGATGAACCTCTTCCGCGACGACCCGCTGACCACAGTGGACGGCCAGGTCGTCTTCGCCGGCGAGAACGTCCGGGAGATGACCCGGGAACGGC
The DNA here is from genome assembly GCF_031085175.1 of Phytohabitans maris. Taxonomy (GTDB): domain Bacteria; phylum Actinomycetota; class Actinomycetes; order Mycobacteriales; family Micromonosporaceae; genus Phytohabitans; species Phytohabitans maris. The sequence goes on along the minus strand of NZ_JAVHUY010000003.1, from coordinate 192,239 downwards.
GCCGGCACTTCTGGGGCCGGGACATCGCCATGGTGTTCCAGAACCCGATGACCTCGCTCAACCCGGTCAAGCGGATCGGGGTACAGATCACCGACCCGATGCGCTTCCACCTCGGCATGTCCCGGCGGGACGCCCGGGAGGCGGCACTCGACCTGCTGGTGCGGCTCGGCATCCCGGCCCCGCGGCGGCGGATCGACCAGTACCCGCACGAGCTCTCCGGCGGCATGCGGCAGCGGATGGCGATCGCGGTCGCGCTCTCCTGCAACCCCAAGCTCCTGCTCGCCGACGAGCCCACCACGGCGCTCGACGTGACCGTGCAGAAGCAGATCCTCAACCTGCTCGACCGGCTCGTCGCCGAGCGCGGCATGTCGGTCGTGCTGATCAGCCACGACCTCGGCGTGGTGGCCGGGCGGACCGACCGGGTCGCCGTCATGTACGCCGGCGAGGTCGTGGAGATGGCCCGGCCGCACGAGCTGTTCCGGGTCTACCGGCACCCGTACACCCGGGGGCTGCTCAACTCGGCGCCCCGGCTCGGCGCCCCGAAGCACACCCGGCTGGAGGTCATCGGCGGGCTCCCGCCCGACCTGGCCGCCCTGCCACCGGGGTGCCGGTTCGCCGCCCGGTGCCCGCAGGTGCAGCCGCGCTGCCTCGCCGAACGCCCGCCGCTGGTGGCGGCCGGCCCGCGCGGGCACGTGGCCGCCTGCCACTTCCCGGTCGGCACCCCGGCCGGCGACGAGGCGCTGGAACGGAACCGGGACAGCGGGGTGGCCGCGGTCGTGGAGGAGATGGCGTCCTGATGGCGGGTTCTGGTGGAGCGCACCTGCGGGCGGCCGAGCGGCCGGTGCTCGCGGTCGAGGATCTCGAGGTACGGTTCGCGGTCGGCCGCGGCCAGGAGGTGCACGCGGTCTCCGGGCTCAGCTTCGACCTGCTGCCCGGCGAGACGCTCGGCATCGTCGGCGAGTCCGGCTGCGGCAAGTCGACGTCGGCGCGGGCGATCATGCGGCTCGTACCGGCGAGCGGCGGCTCGGTGCGGCTGGAGGGGGAGGAGCTGCTCGGCCTGCCGGAGAAGCAGGTGCGCCGGCGGCGGCTGCGGATGCAGATGATCTTCCAGGACGCGGTCTCCTCGCTCAACCCGCGCCGTACCGTCCGCGCCCTGGTCGCCGAGGGGGCGGCGATGTGGAACCGGCCGATGACCGCCGGCGCCGTGGACGAGCTGCTCGCCTCGGTCGGCCTCGACCCGGCCCTGGTCGGCCACCGCCGGCCGCACGAGCTCTCCGGCGGGCAGTGCCAGCGGGTCGCGATCGCCCGCGCGCTGGCCCTGAACCCGGCCGTGCTGGTCTGCGACGAACCCGTCTCCGCCCTCGACGTATCGGTGCAGGCGCAGATCCTCAACCTGCTGCACGACGCCCGCGAGCGGTACGGCCTCGCCACCGTCTTCATCTCGCACGACCTGGCCGTGGTCAAGAACATCAGCGACCGCATGCTCGTGATGTACCTGGGCAAGGTCTGCGAGGTCGGCGACGTGGAGGAGGTGCACCGCGAGCCGGCCCACCCGTACACCCGGTTCCTCGGCGCGGCCGTGCCGGAGCCGGACCCGGACGCGCCGATCCCGCCCGACGAGATCACCGGTGAGCTGCCGTCGCCGCTGGACCCGCCGAGCGGCTGCCGGTTTCGCACCCGCTGCCCGCTGGCCACCCAGCGCTGCGCCGACGAGGAGCCCCGGCTGCGCACGTTCGGCCACGGGCGCGCGGTCGCCTGCCACTACCCCCTCGTCGGAGGCGTCGCGTGACGCTCCGCGGGGTGGGGCTCTGGTCCCGGGCGTTCCGGCAGCTCGACGCCGCGCGGCTGGCCGAGGTGGGAGCCGAGCTGGAGGAGCTGGGGTACGCCGCGCTGTGGCTCCCCGGCGAGATGGGCGGCGACGTCTTCGGCCCCGCCGAGCGGCTGCTCGCCGCCACCGGGCGGGTCACCGTCGCGGTCGGCGTGCTCAACATCTGGATGCACGACCCGGCCGAGGTCGCCGCGGCACACGACGTGGTGGCCGCGAAGTACCCCGGCCGGTTCCTGCTCGGGCTCGGCGTCAGCCACGGGCCGGCGGTCGACCGGTACGCGGCCCCGCTGCGGGCGATGCGCGAGTTCCTCGACCGGATCGAGGCGGAGGCCCGGGTCACCTGGCCGGCCGACCGGCTGCTCGGCGCGCTCGGCGCGAGGATGCTGGAGCTGGCCCGGGAGCGCACCGCGGGCGCCCACCCGTACCTGGTGACGCCCGAGCACACCGCCCGCGCCCGCGCGCTGCTCGGGCCGGACGCGCTGCTCGCCCCGGAGCAGAAGGTGCTGCTGGAGACCGATCCCGGCCGGGCCCGGTCCCTCGCCAGGGGGCGCCTGGCGTACCTGTTCGACCTGCCGAACTACGCCAACAACCTGCGCCGGCTCGGCTTCGGCGAGGGCGACCTCGCCGGCGGCGGCAGCGACCGGCTGGTCGACGCGCTCGTCGCCTGGGGCGACCCGGAACGGGTGGTCGCGAGGGTCGCGGAGCACATCGCGGCCGGCGCGGACCACGTGACGCTGCACGCGCTCTCGGCCGACCCGACGGCACCGGCACTCGACCAGTGGCGCCGGATCGCGGAAGCGCTGCCGGCCGCGCGCCCGGGCTCCACCGCCGCGGCGGAGCCGGTCACCGCGAAGGAAGGGACACGATGATGGGTGACTTCGACGGCAAGGTCGCGGTCGTGACCGGCGGCGCCTCCGGCGCCGGCGAGGCGACCGCGAAGATCATGGCCGGTCGGGGCGCGGCGGTGGTCATCGCCGACGTCGCGCAGGACCGGGCGGCCGGGGTGGTCAAGGAGATCACCGCCGGCGGGGGACGGGCGGTCGCCGTGCGTACCGACGTCTCCGACCCCGCGGACGCCGCCGCGATGGTCGAGCGCGCGGTCGCCGACTTCGGCCGCCTCGACGTGCTGGTCAACTGCGCCGCCGCGCTCGGACCGGACGTGCTCGGCCGGGACACCACCGTCGTGGACGTCGACCTCGGCGTCTGGGAACGGTCGCTCGCGGTCGACCTGTTCGGCGTGATGCTCGGCTGCCGCTTCGCGATCCCGCACCTGGTCGCCGGGGGCGGCGGCGCGATCGTCAACGTCTCCTCGGTCGCCGCGCTCCGCGGCCGCTGGGTCGGTCCGGCGTACGCGGCCGCGAAGGCGGGAGTCATCGGCCTGACCCGCAACGTGGCCACCACGTACGGGCAGCGGCGGGTGCGCTGCAACGCGGTCGCGCCCGGGCTCATCATGTCGCCGGCCGCCACCGCCATGCTGAGCGAGGCGGACCGCCGGATCCAGGAGTCGCACCTGCTGCTCCCCTCCAGGAGCACGCCGGAGGAGGTCGCCGAGACGGTGGTCTTCCTCGCCTCCGACGCCGCCCGGTACGTGACCGGCCAGGTGCTCGTCGCCGACGGCGGGCTCACCAGCCACTCACCGTCCTATGCGGACTGGCGCCGCCAGGTGGCCGAAGCGGAAGCGTCCTAGATGGACGGTGTGGACGAGCTCGCGGCCCGGGTCGACCGGCTGGAGTCGACGGAGGCGATCCGGCAGCTCGCCGCCAGGTACGCGGTCGCGCTGGACTCGCGTGACGTGGCGGCGATGGCCGACCTCTTCGTCGAGGACGTGCGGGTCGGCGAGGGGCGCACCGGCCGGGCCGAGCTGCGCGCGTTCTTCGACCGGATCCTGCGCCCGTACCGGCTCACCTTCCACCTGATCGGCAACCACCGCATCGACTTCGACGGCCCGGACACGGCCACCGGCATCGTCTACTGTAGACCCGAGCACGAGGTGGGCGACCTCTGGATCGTCATGCCGATGGCCTACCTCGACCGCTACGAGCGGCGGGACGGCACCTGGTACTTCGCCAGCCGCCGGCCCAAGGCGTTCTACGCGGCCGACGTCCTCGAACGCCCCGGCGGTGACCGGTTCCACTTCCCGGACAACCCGATGATCACGCGGGCGACGCTGCCCGAGGCGTGGCCGACGTGGGACCGGTTCTGGTCGGATGCCGGCGTTGGATGACCTCGCGGCACGGCTCGCGCGGCTGGAGGCGGTGGCGCAGATCCGGCAGCTGGTCAGCCGGTACGCGGTCGCGCTGGACGCCCGCGACGTCGACGCGCTGGTCGGGCTCTTCGCCGCGGAGGTCCGGTCCGGGCTGCGGGAGGCGTACTTCGACGCGCCGCTGCGGCGCCTGGGCGTGACCGTCCTGCACGTGGGCACGCACGTCGTCGACCTGACCGGCCCGGACGACGCGCGCGGCACCGTGTACGCCCGCGCCGAGCTGGAGGTGGGCCCGGGCCGCTGGGTGTCGCAGGCGGTGCACTACGGCGACCGGTACGTGCGCCGCGGCGGCCGCTGGTACTTCGCCGGCCGGCGCCACGAGCTCTTCTACGGCGTCGAGCAGGGCCGGCGCCCCAACGGCCTTCCGGCCGCGGACTGGCCCGAACGCGACACCGGCGCCGGCACCGTGCCGTACCGGTGGCAGAGCTGGCAGTCATTCTGGAAAGCCGGGCCGTCTTCGGCGGCCGGAGCGTCCCCGCAGGCACAGGAGGCAAGGGAATGAAGGACTTCGCGGACCGCGCCGGCGTCGCGGTGGTCACCGGCGGCAGCGGCGGGCTCGGCGAGGCGGTGGTGCGGACGCTGGTCGAGCGCGGCTCGCGGGTGATGTTCACCTACCGCTCGAACGAGGCCGCCGCGCGCGAGATCGCCGCCACCGCCGGCCCGGACGCGCTGCCCCGGCGGCTCGACCTCACCGACGCGGCGGCCACCCGGAGCCTGCTCGACGAGGTGGGGCGGGAGGAGGGCGGCATCCACACGGTGGTGTACGCCTCCGGGCCGCACGTGCCGATGACCCACCTGAGCCGGGTCGAGGCCGAGCAGTTCGCCGACCAGATCGGCAACGACGTGCTCGCCTTCTTCCACCTGACCCGGGCCGCGCTGCCCTGGCTGCGCGGCTCGGGCGGCAACATCGTCGCGGTGACCACGGCCGCCACCACCCGGTACCCGGTGCGGGACGGGCTCTCCGCGGTGCCGAAGGGAGCGGTGGAGGCGCTGGTGCGGGGGATCGCCGTCGAGGAGGGCCGGTACGGGGTGCGGGCCAACTGCGTCGGTCCCGGCATGCTCACCGACGGCATGGCCGTACGGCTGATCGCGTCGAAGGAGATCGACGAGGCGGCGCTGGAGGCGGCCCGCCGCAACACGCCGCTGCGCCGCTTCGGCACCGCGACCGACATCGCCGAGGCGGTCTGCTTCCTCGCCTCCGACCGGGCGAAGTTCGTCAGCGGCCAGAAGCTCGACGTCGACGGCGGCTACGGCGTCTGACCGGGCCGGGTGGGTCAGATGAACAGCAGCTGGGCACCCTCGGTCTTCTCGATGAAGTCGGCGGCGTTGATGATGCCCTCGACCTCCTCGTAGAGGTGTAGGCCATCTTCTTGGCCGGCTTCTTGGGAAACAGGGCGAAGAGGCTCTTGGTGGGTATGCCGGCGCGGGTGGTGACGCGGCGCAGGGTGGCGGTCTCGCCCTGGGCGGCGTAGTCCTCGCGCAGGAACCGGATGGCGTCCCAGTGCGCGGCCGTCAGGTCGATGCCGATCTGGGCGGCGAGCTGCGCCGGTCTCGACGAAGCAGTTGGCGTGCCCGTCGAAGCTCCCGGTCATCGGCTGGCCGCGCGCGTGCCGCAGGAAGTTGTCGGCGAAGACCTCGACCGAGAAGTGCGCGACCGAGCCGGCCTTGGAGGTGGGGATGTCGTTGGCGTCGCCGAGGGCGAAGACGTTCGGGTACGCCTTGGACAGCATCGTGTGCCGGTCGACCGGGACCAGGTTGAGCTCGTCGCCGAGCCCGGAGCGGGCCACGTAGTCGGCGCCCATGTTGAGCGGCACGGTGACCAGCAGGTCGAAGGGGATCTCCCGCTCGTCGTACGAGACGAGCCTCCGGCCGTCGAGCCGTTCGACCAGCCGCCCGCCCTGGAACGCCGCGAGCGCGCCGGCCAGCGCGACCGCCCCGTCGAAGGTGTCGAAGTCGAAGACGCTCCGCCGCCACTGCCCGCCGTCGAGCATATGACGGGCTCCTATACCCCCGAGGGTATGGGGGCCAGGATGTCGCCCACAGGGACGGAGGTCCCGCCCGGCTGGGCCGGCGGTCACCCTCCGGGCGGCCCGGTCAGGCCAGGGAGAGGAACAGCTTCTCCATCCGCTCCAGGTTGAAGGTCTGGTCCTCGCCGTCCTCGCCTGCCGTGATGCACTGCTGCAACCCGCTCGCGATGATCTTGAAGCCCGCGCGGTCGAGCGCCCGGGAGACGGCGGCCAGCTGGGTGACCACGTCGGCGCAGTCGCGCCCCTCCTCGAGCATCGCGATCACGCCGCGGATCTGCCCCTCGGCGCGGCGCAGCCGCTTGATGACGTCGCCGGTCGCGTTCTGGTCCACCCGCATCGCTCTCTCCTGATCATCGTGGTGCCGGCTTCACATCATACGCCGGGGGGTATCGCGCCGTCCGTGTTATGGTGGCCGTGCAGATACCCCCGGGGGTATCCAGTATCGCGTCCCGCAAGTCCGATCCCGAGAAGGAGTCCCCCTCGTGCCGCGCATCCTCGCCATCGACACGCCGACCCTCGGCGACCGCAGCTACCTCGTCCACGACGGGCGGGTCGCGTTCGTCGTCGACCCGCAGCGCGACATCGACCGCGTGCTGGCGCTCGCCGCCGCCGAGGGCGTGCGGATCACGCACGTGTTCGAGACACACGTCCACAACGACTACGTCACCGGCGGGTACGCCCTGGCCCGGGAGACCGGCGCCGCGTACCACGTGAACGCCGACGACCCCGTCTCCTTCGACCGGGTCGCGGTGCGCGACGGCGACGTGGTCGAGGTCGGCGACTCGATGCGGGTCCGCGTGCGCGCCACGCCCGGGCATACGTTCACCCACCTGGCGTACCTGCTGCGGGACGGCGGGCGGGAGGTGGCCGCGTTCACCGGCGGCTCCCTGCTGTACGGCTCGGTCGGCCGCCCCGACCTGCTCGGCCCGGCCCACACCGACGCGCTGGTGCACCACCAGCACGCCTCGGCCAACCTCCTCGCGGCCGAGCTTCCGGACGCCGTCGGGCTGTACCCGACGCACGGGTTCGGCAGCTTCTGTTCCGCCACCCAGAGCGAGGGCGCCGCCTCCACCATCGGGCGGGAGAAGGGAACCAACCCGGCGCTGACCAAACCGGTAGACCAGTTCGTCGCCGACCTGCTCGCCGGCCTGGACGCCTGGCCCGCCTACTACGCGCACATGGCTCCGGCCAACAGCGCCGGACCGGACGGAGCCGATCTGTCCACACCGGAGCGGGCCGACGCCGAGCAGATCCGCAAGCGGGTCGCGGCCGGCGAGTGGGTGGTCGACCTGCGCAACCGCGTCGCGTTCGCGGCCGGACACGTGGCCGGCACGCTCAACGTCGGCATCGACGGCAGCTTCGCCACCTACCTCGGCTGGCTGATCCCCTGGGGTACCCCGCTCACCCTGCTCGGCGAGACCCCCGAGCAGGTCGCCGAGGCCCAGCGCGAGCTGGTGCGGATCGGCATCGACCGGCCCGCCGCGCAGGCCGCCGGCGACCCGGCCGAGTGGGCCGGCCCGGACGGCCTGGTCAGCTTCCCCCGCGCGACCTTCGCCGAGCTGGCCCAGGTCCGCCACCACCGCCCCGTGGTGGTGCTGGACAACCGCCGCGACCTCGAATGGTCCGCGGCCCACATCGAGGGCGCCGTGCACGTCCCGCTGCACGACCTGCCCGCCCGGCGGCACGAGGTGCCCGACGGCGAGGTGTGGATCCACTGCCAGTCCGGCTACCGCGCCTCGATCGGCGCCTCGATCCTGGCCGCGGCCGGCCGACGCGTCGTCGCGGTCGACGACGAGTTCGACAACGCCGGCCGCGCCGGCCTCCCGGTCGTCGCCGCGGCCTGACCCGTTCCGGAACCGCCGGGCGGGGGCGGGCCCCCCCCCCCCGCCGGCCCCCCCCCCCGGCCCGGCCCCCGCCGGCCCGCACGCCGCTCACCCGCGCGTGTCGCCGCCGGCCCGCGTGCCGCCCCTGAAGCCCCGGAAAGCCGCCCCTGAAGCCCCGAAAGAGGAGAGACATGAGCGACGCCACCGTCGACAGTGCCACCCTGCGCGAGCTGATGGGCTCCGGCCACCAGCCGCGGATCCTCGACGTGCGCACGCCGTCCGAGTTCGAGACCAGTCACATCCCGGGCGCGTACAACGTCCCGCTCGACCTGCTCCGCGAGCACCGCGCCGAGCTTCTCGAGCACCTGGACGAGGAGGTGGTGCTGGTCTGCCGCTCCGGCGCCCGCGCCAGCCAGGCCGAGCGGGCCCTCGCCGAGGCCGGGCTGCCCAACCTGCGCGTGCTCGACGGCGGCATGCTGGCCTGGCAGGCGACCGGCGCGCCGGTCAAGCGCGGGCGGCCGCGGTGGGACCTGGAACGCCAGGTACGCCTCGTCGCCGGCACCATCGTGCTGGCCAGCGTCCTCGCCTCCGTCGTGGTACCGGGCGCGAAGTGGGTCGCCGGGCTGATCGGCACCGGGCTGGCCACCGCCGCACTCACCAACACCTGCGCGATGGGCATGCTGCTGGCCAAGCTCCCGTACAACCGGGGCGGCCGCTGCGACCTCGACGGCATCGTCGGCCAACTCCGCGGCGCGCCGGCCGGCGGTACCCGGTGACGGCGGTGGTGCTGACCGTGGCGCTCGCCGGGGTTGTCGGGCTGAGCCTCGGCCTGCTCGGCGGCGGCGGTTCCATCCTCGCCGTACCCCTGCTCGTCTACGTCGCCGGCCTGCCCGCCAAGGAGGCCATCGCCACCTCGCTGCTGGTCGTCGGCGTCACCAGCGCCGCCGCGGTGCTCCCGCACGCCCGCGCCGGCCGGGTCCGGTGGCGCACCGGGCTGGTGTTCGGGCTGGCCGGCATGGCCGGGGCGTACGCCGGCGGGCGGCTCGCCGCCTACGTCCCGGGCGCGATCCTGCTGACCGGGTTCGCGGTGATGATGCTCGCCACCGCGGTCGCCATGATCCGTGGCCGCCGGGCGGGGCCGGACAAGCCAGTGCCGCACGAGCTGCCGCTGCCCCGGGTCGTCGCCGACGGCGTCGCGGTCGGCCTGGTCACCGGCCTGGTCGGGGCCGGCGGCGGCTTCCTCGTGGTACCCGCCCTGGCGCTGCTCGGCGGGCTGCCCATGCCGGTCGCGGTCGGCACCTCGCTGGTCGTCATCGCGATGAAGTCCTTCGCCGGCTTCGCCGGGTACCTGTCCACAGTGCACGTCCAATGGGGACTCGCCGCCGCCGTCACCGCCGCCGCCGTGGTGGGCAGCCTCGCCGGTGGCCGGCTCGCCGGACGCGTCCCCGAGCGGGCGCTGCGTACGTCGTTCGGCTGGTTCGTGCTCGTGATGGGTCTCTTCGTGCTGGCCCAGCAGCTCCCCGCGGGCCTTCGCCCCACCGCCCTCGTGGTCCTCGCGGCCGCCGCCGCGGTGGCCGCGACCACCGCGGCCGGCCTCCACCTGCGCCGCCGGCACGCCCGGGCGGCCCGCCACCCCGCCTACACCGCACGGCCGGAATAGCGTCCTACCGACCACCGGGCGGAGCGCCGGCGCACCGGAAGCTGAGGTTGCCGGTGCTGGCGTCGGCGGTGTTGTGGGTTCGGGCGGCGACCCGGTAGCGGTTGCAGTAGGAGTCGTGGCACAGGTAGGAGCCGCCCCGGACGGTCCAGTCGCCGGAGGCGGCCGGCCGGGTGGTCCAGGGGGAGGCGGTCCACTCCCAGACGTTGCCGACCATGTTGTGCAGGCCGTAGCCGTTGGGTGGATAGGCGGTGACCGGGCAGGTGCCGGCGTACCCGTCCTCCGCCGTGTCCCGGGTGGGGAAGGTGCCCTGCCAGATGTTGCACATGTGCCGGCCGCCCGGGTTGAGGTCGTCGCCCCACGGGTAGCGGGCCCCGTCGAGCCCGCCGCGGGCGGCGTACTCCCATTCGGCCTCGGTGGGCAGTCGGGTGCCGGACCACCGGCAGTAGGCCAGGGCGTCGTGGTGGGAGACGTGTACGACGGGGTGGTTCTGCCGGTCGGTGATGGCGGAGCCGGGGCCTTCGGGGTTGCGCCAGTACGCGCCGTCGACGGCGATCCACCAGGGCGTGCCGCCGGCGGTGCCGCGTCGGGCCTGGTGCGCGCCGGGGGTGAGGAAGGTGTGGAAGACGTAGCTCCAGCCGAAGAGCTCGGCGGTCGTGCGGTACCCGGTCTGTTTGACGAACGTGGCGAACTGGGCGTTGGTGACGGCGGTCGGGGAGATGGCGAAGGGCGTGACCGTGACCGGCCGTACCGGGCCTTCGCCGTCCGCCTCGTGCGCGTCGGGGTCGTTGCTGCCCATGGCGAACGTGCCGCCCGGCAGCCCGACCAGCCGCCGGCGCAGCCGGGTGCGGGTCGCCGGGTCGGCGGTCGCGCCGGGGGCGGCCGGGTCGGCGGTTGCGCCGGGGGCGGCCGGGGTGGCGAGGGTGACCGGCGTGGCGGTCCGCGGGGCGGGGCCGCAGCACGCCGGTGTCGCCTGCGGTTCGTGCATGGGCGTCTCCGGAGGGTCGCTGGCGCCGCTCAGGCGGCGTCGAGCATCTGCTGGTACGTCAGGTAAGTGTCGCGCAGCGGGTCGCCGGTCCGGGTCATCCAGTCGGCGGTGAGGTCACGTTGCCGGCGCAGGGCAGCCCTGGCCGGCGGCGTGTGCTTGCCGGCGAGGTTGTGCAGGCAGTACGGGTCGCGCCCGAGGTCGTACAGCTCCTCTGGCGCGCGGCGCAGGTAGAAGTCGACGCGTGCGGCGAGGGCGGGGTCGGTCGCCGCCGCGGCGGTCATCGCCGGCCAGGTCAGCCCCTGCATGTTCTCCGCGCGGTAGTTCGTGGTGCCGTTCGACCAGGCGTTCCAGACGTACGCCCAGCGGCCGTCGTGGGTGGCGCGCATCTCGAACCGCTGCCGCGCGCTGGTCTCGTGGAAGACGGTGTGCACGCGGGTACGCCCGGTCTGGTGGCGCCCCTCCAGCAGGGAAGTGGGGTCGCGGCCGTCGATCCCGTCCGGGGGCCGGACCCCGGCGGCGCGGCAGAACAGCGGGAACAGGTCCATCGTGGAGACCATGTGTGCGCGGTCGGTGCTGCCGGGGCGGGTCTTGCCGGGCCAGCGTACGACCAGCGGGGTGTGCGTGCTGTGCGGGTACGCGTTGGCCTTGGCGAACGGCATCGCGGTGCCGTTGTCGGAGATGAAGACGACGATGGTGTCGTCGGCCAGGCCGGCGCGGGCGAGCTCGGCGAGGACGGCGGCGAAGACCTGGTCGGCGCGGCGGCTGCTGGACAGGTACTGCGCCTGCTCGGTGCGGACGTCGGGGAGGTCGGGCAGGAAGCCGGGCACGTCGGCGTCGCCGGGGCCGAAGACCTTGGCCGGGGGCGGCACGGTGGCCAGTTGCTCCGGGGTGAACATCTGCCGCTCCTGGAGGCTGCCGTGGTATGGCCGGTGCGGGTCGTGGGCGTTCGCCATCATGAAGAACGGCCGCCGCTCCCGCTTGGCCAGGCGAAACACGTCCGCGGCGCCGGCGGCGTAGACGGCGGGGTCCCGCCCCATGCCCAGGCCCTCCTGGTCGATGGCGTAGTCCCAGGCGTAGCGCTCGATCGGCGCGAGATGGGTGACCTTTCCCAGGATGCCGGTGAGGTAGTCGCGCTCGCGCAATGACTCGTTGAGGATCGGCACGTCGTCGCGGACCGGTCCGAAGCCCTCGGCGCCGTTGCGGTGCGGGTAGCGGCCGGTCAGCAGCGCCGACCGGCTCGGCTGGCAGACGGCGAGCGGGACGTGGGCGCGGTGGAAGGACATGCTCTGCCGGGCGAACCGGTCGAGCGCGGGGGTGACGTCGCGGTGGCCGCCGAAGCAGCCGGGCGTGGCGAAGTCCATGTCGTCGACGGTGAACAGCAGGATGTTCGGCGGCCGGTGCCCGCCGGTGCCGTGGGCCTGGGCGGGTCCGGCGTCCGCGGTGGCGGCGACCGGGGCGGCGGCGACGGCGGCCGCGGTGGACAGCAGGGTACGCCGGGACAGGGGTGTGCTCATGGTGCCCCCTCGTGGGATGGGAGTGGCCATGGGGACAGGCGGGAAGCGTCCAGAAAGGGACGCGGTGGGGTGGGCTGCGGGGCGGCCGCGCCGTCTTAATAACTAGGAGTGAAAAATTAGGGCTCGGGCTACATCGGGGTCAATGGCTGTGATTAAACCGTTACTTTTGATGGGGACATCAGTGCTGAACAGGCTGTTCGCGAGTCTTTGCTTCCTCGTTCCTTGTGTGCCACCAAGATCATGTAACGATAAGGTTTCGGGGGTTGACCTTGAGGGGTGCCGGGCGTCTACTTCTTCACTACCAGTTAGCAATTACTTCGCCTGGTCGCGGCGTTGGTCGCGAGGCGGATCACGAGGGTGGCGATGAGCGAGCGACGCACACCGGTTCAGGACGTCCGGCGGCTGCACCGCGGGATGGTCCTGCAGAGCCTGCGGGACGAGGGCGCCCAGCCCCGTGTCGAGCTCGCCCGCCGGCTGGGGCTCTCGGCCACCACGATGACCAAGGTCGTCGGGCAGCTGCTCGACGAGGGCGTCGTCGTGGAAGGGGAGTCGGAAGGCGTGGGCGGTCGCGTCGGGCGCCCGTCGGTGGACGTCCGTCTCAAGCCGGACGCCCGCCAGGTGATTGGCATCCATGTCGGTGCCGGTGCGGTCCAGCTCGGACTCTGCGATCTGACCGCCCGCGTGGGGCACACCGGCGCGTTCACGTACGACCTGGCCGAGCGGCCGGAGCGGGTGGCGGCCCGGGTCGTGGACGCGGCGGTTGACCTGCTGGCCCGTGCCGGTCTGCCGCGCGGCCGGCTCCTGGGCATCGGTGTGGCCGCACCGGGGCCGGTTGACCCGGCCCACCGGGTCAACGTGCTCTCGGTCAACCTCGGCTGGCGCGACGTGCCGTTCAGCGACATCCTCGAGCGGGAGCTCGGCGCCGCCACGGTCGTCGACCACAACGTGCGTTCCATGGCACTGGCCGAGGCGCGATACGGGCAGGCCGCCGGCGTGGACCCGCTGTTGTACGTCCACGTGCGGTTCGGTCTCGGCGCTGGCGTGGTCATCGGCGGCAAGCCGTTCCGCTCCGGCCCCTACGGCGTCACGGAGCTGGGCCACCTGCGGGTCGTGGAGAAGGGCCGCCGGTGTGCCTGCGGTGCGATCGGCTGCCTGGAGACCGTGGTGTCCGAGCCGTACGTGGTGGAGCAGCTCGCCACGGTGCTGGGCCACGAGTCGTCCCGCCCGATGCGGGACCTCGCCCGCCTCGCCGAGGGCGGGGACGAGCGCGCGGTGTCCATCCTGGACGATCTGGTCGACTACCTCACGACCGGCCTGGCCAGCGCCGTCAACCTGCTCAACCCCGAGCTGATCGTGCTCGGCGGGATCTTCGACGCCGCGCCGGACAGCGTGTTCGACAAGGTCCGTTCGGTCCTGCATGACAAGGCGTTTCCGATCCTGCGCGACGTGGTCCGGGTGGATCGCCCCACGTTCGGGATCAACGCCGGTGTGGTCGGCAGCGCCGCCGTCGCACTCGACCGCTTCTTCTACAACCCCTAGGAATGCTCGATGAACCGTGTGTACGCTCCGCTGCCGACGTTCGACCCGATGGCCGGTGACGTGATCCTGAGCCCAGAGAAGCACGAGGCCGGCTACTGGGTCGGCTGCGCCGGCGTCCTCTACGACGGCGGCCGGTTCTGGCTCACGTACCGCCAGCGCCGCCCCCGCGGGGCGCAGGCCGAGCGCGGCTGGCGGTGCGCGGTGGCGGCCAGCGACGACGGCGTCGACTTCACCGACGTCTGGTCGGTCCACAAGGACGAGCTGCGTTCGTCGTCCATGGAACGCTTCTGCCTGCTGCCCGACGGCGGCAGCGGCTTCCGGCTCTATCTGTCCTATGTGGACCCAGTGGACAACCGGTGGCGGATCGACGTGCTGAACGCGGCCGACCCGGCCAAGTTCGACATCGCCACCGGCCGGCCGGTGCTCAGCGCCGCCTCGACCGGCACCGAGGGCGTCAAGGACCCGTACGTCGTCCAGGTCGGCCCGGTGACCTACATGTTCGTCAGCTACGCCGCCGCGCTGGACGGGGTCGGCGCCGCCGCCCACGCCACCGGCGACATCTACAACGTCGGCGCGACCACCCACCCGACCGGCCTGGCCACCAGCCTGGACGGGGAGAGCTTCGACTGGCACGGCCAGGTGCTCGGCGTGGGGGAGGGGTGGAACCGGTACCAGGCCCGGCTCAACAGCGTGGTGCCGATGCCGAACGGCGGCTACGTCGGCTTCTACGACGGATCCGCCTCGCACGAGGAGAACTACGAGGAGCGGTGCGGGATCGCGGTCTCCGCGGACCTGTTCACCTGGCACCGGCTCTCCGACGACCGACCGTGGGTCACGTCCGGCCAGGCCAGCGGCTCGGTGCGGTACGTCGACGCGCACCTGATCGACGGCCAGTGGTGGCTCTACTACGAGATGACCCGCGCCGACCTGGCCCACGAACTGCGGCTGATCCGCATCCCGGCGGCTTAGGGAGCAAGGCGATGACCTCCACGATCCCGGTGCGCGGCGCCCCGCCCGGCGCCACCGCGCCGCCCGGCCGGTCCAGGGCTGGCCGCCGGCCCAACCGCACCTCGCTGCGCATGCTCGGGCTCAACGCGGTCGCCGTCGCCATCGGCCTCGCGGTCTGGGCCGGCCTGGCCCGGGCCGGCGTCGAAGGGCTGCCCGGTCCGCTCGCGGTCGCCGACCGGGGCTGGGACCTGATCGAGAGTGGCACCCTGCTCGAGGACACCGCCGCGAGCCTGCGCCGGGTGTTCATCGGGTTCCTACTGGGTAGCCTGCTGGCCGTACCGGTCGGCTTCCTGATGGGCTGGTACGTCACCGCGCGCGGGCTCATCGAGCCGTACGTGCAGTTCTTCCGCACCATCCCGCCACTGGCGATCATCCCGCTCGCGATCGTGCTGCTCGGCATCGGCGAGACACCGAAGATCTTCGTCATCACCCTCGCCGCGTTCCTGTCCAGCGTCATCAGCACGTTCCAGGGCGTGGTGAGCGTCGACAAGACGCTGATCAACGCCGCGCGGGTGCTCGGCGCCGGCGACGGGGTGACGTTCCGCCGGGTGGTCGTGCCGGCCTCCTCGCCGTTCATCCTCGTCGGGATGCGGATCGGGCTCGGCTCGGCGTGGGCGACGCTGGTGGCCGCCGAGCTCATCGCCGCGCAGCAGGGCGTCGGTTACCGGATGCAGCAGGCGCAGCTCTACTACGACCTGCCCACCATCTTCGTCGGACTGATCACCATCGGCGTCCTCGGACTGATCATGGACCGGATCCTGCTGCTCGTCGAGCGGCGGCTGACCCGCTGGCAGGAGCGCCGATGACCACGAAGATCTCCTTTCAGCAGACCAGCTGCGCCTTCCTGGTCAACGGCGCGGACTTCCTCGCGGTGGACCGGGTCGACCTCGACATCGCCGACCGCGAGGTGGTCACCGTCGTCGGCCCCTCCGGATGCGGCAAGTCCACCCTGCTCAACATGGCCGCCGGCCTGGTCAACCCGACCGGCGGGCAGGTGTACGTGGACGGCGTACCGGTGCGCGAGCCGGGCCCCGAGCGCGGCGTGATCTTCCAGCAGTACGCGCTGTTCCCGTGGCTGACCGTGCGGTCCAATGTGGAGTTCGGCCTCACGCTCCAGCGCGGCGTGAGCCGGGCCGAGCGGCGCCGCCGCGCGCAGCACTTCATCGACCTGGTCGGGCTGACCGACTTCGCCGACGCGTTACCCAAGACGCTCTCCGGCGGCATGCGACAGCGCTGCGCGATCGCGCGCGCCTACGCGGTGAACCCCAGCATCCTGCTCATGGACGAGCCGTTCGGTGCGCTGGACGCGCTCACCCGGGTGCAGATGCAGGACCAACTGTTGCGGGCCTGGAGCGCCGAGCAACGCACCATCATGTTCATCACCCACGACGTGGACGAGGCCGTGTACCTGGCCAACCGGGTCGTCGTCATGGCCGCTCGCCCCGGCCGCATCAAGGAGATCATCCCGGTCGAGCTGCCGTACCCCCGGA
This sequence comes from Phytohabitans maris, assembly GCF_031085175.1. GTDB lineage: Bacteria > Actinomycetota > Actinomycetes > Mycobacteriales > Micromonosporaceae > Phytohabitans > Phytohabitans maris. The sequence goes on along the minus strand of NZ_JAVHUY010000003.1, from coordinate 176,102 downwards.
CCGAGGCGCACCGCCTCTCCCCGGAGTTCACCGAGATCCGCAATCGCGTCTGGCATGCCGTGTACCACCAGGCGCTGGAGGAGGACCGAGCGACATGAGGCACATCGATAGACGAGCGTTCCTGACCGGCCTGATCGCGGCCGGCGTGGTGGTGGGCACCGCGGCATGTGGCGACGACAACGGCGACGAGGGGAGCGGCGGCGACCCGCAGACGGTGAACGTCGGGTACATCGCCGACTTCAACGGCGCCAGCCTGGTCGCCGTCGCCCAGGAGCAGGGCCTGTGGGCCAAGCACGGGCTCAAGGCCAACCTCAAGGTGTTCACCAACGGGCCGCTGCAGGTGCAGGCGCTCAACGCCGGCGACCTCGACTTCGGGTACCTCGGGCCGGGCGCGCTCTGGCTGCCCGCCTCCGGGCAGGCCAAGGTGATCGCGGTCAACTCGCTCGGCCTGGCCGACCGGGTGATCGCCAAGCCCGGCATCACCTCGGTCGCCGCCCTCAAGGGCAAGACCGTCGGCGTACCGGAGGGTACCTCGGGCGACATGATCCTGCGGCTCGCGCTCGCCCAGGCCGGGCTGACCATGGACGACGTCAAGAAGGTCGCGATGGACGCCAGCACCGTCGTCACCGCGTTCGGCTCCGGGCAGATCGACGCGGCCGGCATCTGGTACCCGCTGGTCGGCACCATCAAGAAGCAGGTGCCCGACCTGGTGGAGCTGGCCAAGAACGAGGACTTCCCGCAGACCAGCTTCCCGACCGTCTTCGTGGCCCGCAACGAGGTGGCCGACACCAAGAAGGACCTGACCGCCAAGATGGCCGGGCTGATCCGCGAGGCCACCGACTACCGGGCCGCCAACCTCGACCAGGCCATCGCCGCCACCGTGAAACTCACCCAGGGACCGGAGGCCAACTTCAAGGCCGAGGCGGAGAACGTCCGCCTGCTGACCAGCGCCGAGATCGACGCGGCCACCGCCGACGGCTCGGTCGTCAAGTGGTTCACGGGCCTCAACGAGCTGTTCGTCTCGTTCGGCAAGCTGCAGACGGCGACCGACCCGGCCACCTACTACCTCGGCGACGTCTACACGTCCGCCAAGTAAGCCGCTACGGGCCGCCGGAGATCCGGCCGGCGGCCCGGTCTGGATGGGAGGGGCACGGTGCCGGACGAGCTGCGCGCGGTCGGGAGCGAGCCGGACTACCGGTTCTCCCTGGCCAACGAACGCACCATGCTCGCCTACCTGCGCACCGCCCTGGCGCTGATCGCCGCCGGCGTCGCCCTCCTGCAGGTGTTCGACCATCCGTTGGACACCGCGGCCGGCGCGGTGCTCGTCGGCGCCGGCGTCGCGGTAGCCGCCAACAGCTACCGCCGCTGGCGGCGCGTGGAGGAGGCCCTGCGCCGGGACGAACCGCTGCCGTTCAGCCGGGTGCCGGCGGCGGCCGCGGTGGTCCTCGTGGCGGTCGCCGCCGCCGTCCTCATCGGACGGTTGTGGCAGCCGTGACCGGCAGCGGCAGTCAGCGCGACCCGGGGCTGCAACCGGAGCGGACCCTGCTGTCCTGGTGGCGCACCGCCCTCGCGGTGACCGCCGGCGGCGCCGTCCTGCTCCGGTACGCCACACCGCACACCGCCCCAACCGTCGCGGCGGCCGGCGCGCTCGCTGCCGCGGCGCTGGCCACCCTGCTCTGCGCCCGCTCACGGGCGGCGGACCACCGGGCCGGCCGGCTCGGCGCGCCACCCCCACGACTCGTCCTCGGCCTCACCGCCGCCACCGTCACCGCGGGTGCCTCGGCTGCGGCGCTCGTCCTGCTGGCCTAACCACCCCACCGATCCCCACACCGTCGCCGCCCGGCCGGGCACCCCTTGGGTGCCGTGCGCCCGGCGAACCCCCACCCCACGTTCGGAGGGCACCGAATGCAACGACCGCGCATCTCCCGACGAAGCATCCTGGCGACCACCGGCGCCGCCGCCACCGCGGCCGCGATTCCCGGTACCGCCTGGGCCGGCGCGCCCCGGCCGGGCGACCCGAGGCCGCACGGGCGCCCCAACATCCTCTGGCTGGTCAGTGAGGACAACAACCCTTACGTCGGGGCGTACGGCGACCGCCTGGCCCGGACACCCACCATCGACGGGCTCGCCCGCGACGGCGTGCGCTACCGCAACGCGTTCAGCGTCGCCCCGGTCTGCGCCCCGTCCCGGTTCGCCATCGTCACCGGCGTTTGCCCCGAGTCGGTCGGCCCGGCGGAGAACATGCGGGCCGACAGCACCCTGCCGGGGTTCATGAAGGGCTTTCCCGAGTACCTGCGGCAGGCCGGCTACTACTGCACCAACAACAGCAAGACCGACTACAACACGACGATCGACATGGCCGCCACCTGGGACGCCAGCAGCGGCACGGCGCACTGGCGCGACCGCCCCGACGGCGCCCCGTTCTTCGCCGTCTTCAACTACCTGACCACGCACGAGTCGCAGCTGTTCAACGCCCCCACCGGCGCCACCGACCCGGCGGCGGTGCGGGTACCGGCGTTCCTGCCGGACACCCCGAACGTGCGCAACGACCGCGCCCACCAGTACGACCGCATGGCCCAGATGGACGCGCAGCTGGCTGCCCGGCTGGCCGAGCTCGACGCCGACGGGCTCACCGAGGACACCATCGTGTTCTACTACGGCGACAACGGCGGTGTGATGCCGTGGAGCAAGCGGCACGCCAAGGACAACGGCCTGCGCGTACCGCTGGTCGTCCGCTTCCCGCGCAAGTGGGCGCACCTCGCCCCCGCGCGGGCCGGCTCGGTGCTCGACGCGCCGGTCACGCTGATGGACCTCGGCCCGACCGTGCTGGCCCTGGCCGGCGTCCCGGTACCGGACTATGTGGACGGTCAGGTGCTCGCCGGCCTGCGGCGCTCCCGCCCGGCGGCGTACGCGTTCGGCGGCCGGACCCGGATGGACGAGCGCTACGACTTCGTCCGGACCGTCTCGGACGGCCGGCTGCGGTACATCCGCAACTACGCCCCGCACCGCCCGTACGGTCAGGTCAACGCCTACGCCTGGCAGCTCAGGTCCTATCAGGACTGGGAGCAGGCGCACCTGGACGGCACACTCGACGAGGTCCAGGAGCGGTTCTGGCGCGAGCGTCCGGCCGAGGAGCTGTACGACACGCACGCCGACCCGGACGGGCTGCACAACCTGGCCGGCAGCCCCCGCCACCGCGCCGACCTCAACCGGCTGCGCCGCGCCCTCGACGAGCACATCTTCGAGGTCAACGACAACGGCTTCATCCCGGAGGGATCGCCGGTCGAGGGCTACGCGAACTCCCGGGTCCCCGGCGCCTACCCGCTGCGGCAGGTCAAGGCCCTGGCCGACAAGGCGATCGAACGGAAGGCGGCCAACGCCCGCCACTTCCTCAAGGAGCTGGGCGCGGACAACTACATCCTGCGGTATTGGGCGGCCCAGGGCCTGCTGATGCTCGCGTCCCGCGACTGCGCGGCACACCGGCGCGAGATCGAGCGGCGCTGGGACACCGAACAGTCCCCGCACGTCAAGGTGGTGCTCAGCGAGATCCTGGTCAAGCTCGGCTCGCAGCGCCCGGCCGTCACCTGGCTGACCGACACGCTGGACAACCACGAGAACGCCCGCGTACGGCTGCAGGCGGTCAACGCCCTCACCTACGTCGGCGCCGCCGCCCTGCCCGCGCTACCGGCGCTGGACCGCGCCGTCGCCGGCTCCGACCAGTTCCTGCGCAACTGCGGCCGCTACCTCGGCCTCGTCCTGCGCGGCGAGTACACCCCACAGACCCGGCTCTTCATCTGACCCACCGTTCCACGCACGCCGGCCCTGGCGTGCGCGCAAGGAGGCCAACCTGATGTTCAGATCCCTACTCAGACCGCGACTGCGGCGCACCCTCGCGGCGGCCGCGGCCACCGCCGTGGGCGCGGCCCTGCTGACCGGAACGCCGGCGGCAGCCGAGGACGACCGGCCCTGGCTGGACACCTCGCTCTCCCCGGAGATCCGCGCCTACCTGCTCGTCAACCAGATGACCCTGGAGGAGAAGTCCGGGGTGCTCTACGGCTACGGCACCCGGGTGGTCGGCGACCAGACCTGGCAGGTGTACGTCAAGGGCATCGAGCGGCTCGGCGTACCCGACATGGTCCAGGGCGACTCGCCGGTCGGCATCTACCAGGGCACCAACGCCGCGACCCAGATGCCCGCGTCGGTCGCCCTCGGCGCCACCTTCTCCCGCACGGACGCCTACACCTACGGCGACGTGCTCGGCGCCGAGTTCCGCGCCACCGGGTACGGCGTCCTGCACGGCCCCAACGTCGACGTGCAGCGCGACCCGCGCCACGGCCGCGCCTTCGAGACCTACGGCGAGGACCCGTACCTGACCGGCGCGCTCGCCACCGAGTACGTCAAGGGCGCGCAGAGCAACGACATCATCGCCGACGCCAAGCACTACGCGGTCAACACCCAGGAGACCAACCGGCAGACGGTCGACGTGAACATCGACAAGCGGACGCTGCACGAGCTGTACCTGGCGCCGTTCCAGAACGTCGTGCAGGACGGCGACATCGGCATGATCATGTGCGCCTACAACAAGATCAACACCGTGTACGCCTGCGACAACGAGTACCTCATGCAGGACGTGCTGCGGGACCGCTGGGGCTTCGACGGCATCGTCCGCACCGACGCCGGCGCCGCGCACCAGATGGAGTCGCTGCTGATCGGGCTGGACCAGGAGTTCCGCTCGGTCTCCCAGTTCGGGCAGAAGCTCATCGACGCGGTCCGGGCCGGCACCATCGCGGAGTCGGCGGTCGACGACACCGTCCGCCGTATCTTCCGCACCATGATCGAGTACGGCATCTTCGACAACCCGCCCCAGCGCACCGGCGCCGACCTGCCCACCAGCGCGCAGAAGGCGCAGCAGCTCGCGGAGAGCTCGGCGGTGCTGCTGCGCAACGAGCGCAAGACGCTGCCGTTCGACGCGGCCACGACCGACCGGATCGCGGTCATCGGCACGAACGTCGACGACACGCTCACCGGCGGCGGCCCCTCGAACCCGGCCCCGCAGGGCAAGGACACCATCCTGCAGGCCGTCAAGGACCGGGTCCCCGGCGCGACCGTCGACTACCAGCCCGGCGTCGACCCGGTCTACAGCATCGCGATGCTGAGCGGCTACCCGCAGATCCCGTCCGGCGCGCTGGCCGCCGCCGACGGCGCCCGCGGCGCCACCGCCACCTACACCCGGGCCGACGGCAGCCAGATCGCCACCCGTACCGACGCCTGCCTCTGCTCGGCACCGGCCAGCAGCTTCCTCGGCACGATCCTGGGCCAGCAGGCGATGCCGAGCGGCACCGCCGGCGCGGTCTGGACCTCCCGCCTCACCGCCGACAAGGCCGGCACGTACGGCTTCGACGTGGCCGCCGCCGGCACCGCCAAGCTGTACCTGGACGGCAAGCTGGTCATCGACGCGACCAACACCACGGCCGCGCCCAAGGCCGCGTCGCTGCACCTGCGCAAGGGCGCGCACGACATCAAGGTCGAGTTCACCCCCTCCAGCGCGTCCGCCCAGCTCAAGGTGGGCTGGAAGGCCCCGGCCGGCGCCCAGGACGCGAACATCGCGGCCGCCGTCGAGGCCGCCCGCAAGGCCGACGTCGCCGTCGTCTCAGTGCGCGACGTGGAGTCCGAGGGCTCGGACCGGCCCAGCCTGACCCTGCCCAACGACCAGGACCGGCTGATCGCCGCCGTCACTGCCGCCAACCCGCGGACCGTGGTCGTCGTCAACACCGGCGCGGCCATCACCATGCCGTGGAACGGCGACGTGGGCGCGATCCTGCAGGCCTGGTACGGCGGCACCCGGGGCGGGGCCGCGATCGCCCGGCTCCTCTTCGGCGACGTCAACCCCTCCGGCCGGCTGCCCGTCTCCTTCCCCAAGAAGGAGAGCCACCTGCCAACCTACACAGTGGAGCAGTTCCCCGGCGTCAACCTCGTGGCAACGTACAGCGAAGGGCTGAGCACCGGCTACCGCTACTACAACGCCCCGAAGACACCGGACGCCCTCTACCCGTTCGGCTACGGGCTGTCGTACACCAAGTTCAACTACGCCAACCTCAAGATCGACCGCACGGCGTTCCAGGCCGGCACCGCCGGCGCCGACGGGACGCTGCGCGGACAGTACGGCCTGACCGCCACCTTCAAGGTCAAGAACACCGGCAAGGTGGCCGGGTCCGTCGTACCGCAAATCTACGTCGAGTACCCGAAGGCCGCCGGCGAACCCGCGCCGCTGCTCAAGGGGTTCGAGAAGGTGGAGCTGGCACCGGGCGAGAGCAAAACCGTCACCATCCCCCTCGACCAGCGCGCCTTCTCCGTCTACGACGGCCAGGCGGACACCTGGACGGTGCCGACCGGCAACTACAAACTCCACGTCGGCGACTCCTCCACCGACTACCGGCTCTCCACCACGGTCAAGGTAACCCGGTAGCCGTTCCACGCCCCGTGGGCCGCGCCGCCCCCCCGCGGCGCGGCCCCCCACGTTCGGGCTACCGGTGGCTGCGGCGCTGGCTGAAGAGCCAGTCGAGGACGACCGGGTTGGAGTAGGTGGGGATCCAGGAGTGGTGCCCGCTGACCGGTGTGGTGCCCGCCGGGTAGGTGGTGAACAGGTGGTCGCCGCCGCCGCGGACCGCCTGCCGCCACAGCGCGGCGGCCTGCGCAGAGGCGGTGCTGACCGGCGCGTGGCCCCGGCCAGCCGCGATCGGGCCGGTCTGGGTGATCTGGTACGCCCCGTCCAGGGGGTAGGCGCGGTCGCCGGAGGAGTACGCGTACGCCGAGTTCGCGTCGGCGATGTCCAGCTTGAGGACGAGGAACCTGCCTGGGCGCGGCCGGGCCGAGGGGCCGGCCTCGCCCGCGGTGTAGGCGCGGGTGACGGTCCGGGGCGCCACCGAGGTCGGGCCGTTGCCGGCGAGCGTGGCGACGACCTCGAACGCGGCCGGGTCGATCGCCGTCCCGTGCCGGAGGACGATCGGGCGGGAGTACTCGACGACGACCGTGGTGACCCGCGCCCCGACCGGTTCGACCTGGACGAAGAGCGTGGCGTCGAGCGGGACGGGTACCGCAGGCGTGGCCGCGGCCGGGCCGCCGGTGGCGAGTGAGCCGGTGACGAGGACGGCCGCCGTGGCGGCGCCACCGCCCAGGATCTGGCGCCGGGAGGCGCGGACCGGTGGCGGAGTGGTTCGTGGGGGCGTTCGCATGGTGCACTCCTGTTCTATGGCGTGGGCTGCCGGGTGGCAGCGCGGTGCCCGTGGGGTGGGGTGCGGTGCCGGGCGGCCGGAGACGGCGGCCGCCGTCCGGGTCAAGGTCCGGGTGGGGCGATCAGCAGGGTGGCCAGGGCCAGGAGGCCGCAGACGGCGACGAGGCCGGCGACGGTCAGCAGTCGAGCGGGTGCGGCGGTGGGGGTCGAGGAGCGGGCCGCCGGTTCGAGGCGGGAACGGCGGGCGCGGACGGCGGCGAGGGCGAGGACGGTGGCCGTGGCGGCGGCGAGCAGGAGCAAGGGGTCGCCGATGTGGACGCCGAGCCGGGCGAGCAGGACGGCGTCGGCCGCGGCGACCGCCGCGGTCCTGGTCCAGGCGAGGGCCGTCCGCTCGACCTGCAGGCCGCGGTCGGAACCGCTCATGCCCGTGCTCGTCTCGCCGCGGGCGGGCACAGGGCTCGACCCGCACCGAGCCGGGTGACCCGCTCGCTCATGCGACGAAGGCGAGGACGATCATGCCGGCGCCGAGGGCGGCGAGGGCGGTGGAGACGGCGGCCATGAGATAGGTGAACGGGATGCCGTGCCCGAGCCGCATCGCGCGCTGGACGCGGGCCCAGCGCCGGTACGCGGCCACGGGCAGCGCGCTGCCGGCGAGGGCGAGGAGGGCGGCGAGGACGGTACGGGTGCCGGCGAGCGCGGAGGCGGGCAGGAACTGGATGACGGCGATGGCGCCGGCGAGCAGGGCGAGCGCGGTACGGATCCAGGCGAGGAAGGTGCGTTCGTTGGCGAGGGAGAAGCGGTAGTCCGGTTCTTCTCCCTCCTGGTGCCAACGGGGCTGACGCATCAGCCCATGCCGCCGTAGATCTTCGTGGTGGGGGTGTAGGTGCCGGCGAGGACGTGGTTGAGGTAGCGGCCGGCGTTGCCGAGGTACTCGTCGGGCAGCGCCGCGGCCCGCTCGACGACGGCCTTGTACGGCATGGCCGCGACGCCGACGAAGGTGAGCGCGTTCAACGCCTGTAGCCGTACCCAGGTGTTGGGGTGGGTGTCGAGGGTCTCGGCGAGGAACTTGACGGAGTGCTGGGTGTGGCCGAGCCGGGCCAGCGCCTCGGCGAGCGGGATCCGTACGTACACCGAGGGTTCGGCGTGGAACGTCGCGGTCATCGCCTGTGCCACGGCGCCGGCGTGGGTGCCGAGCCCGAGCAGCCCTTGCGCGGCCCAGAAGCGGACGATGTCGTTGCCGTGGTCCAGGTACCGCAGGAGTTGGTCGAGCTTGCCGGGGTCGCGGCGGGCGGCGAGCTCGGCGACCTTCATGACCAGTGCCAGCGGGTACGCGCCGGGGGCGCGGCTCTGCTGGTAGCCCTCGACGGGGTGGCTTTCGGGGATGAAGCTGTTGTCGTTGATGGCGACCATGTGCGCGTCCAGGGACCGGCGCAGGCGTTCCAATGTGGAGGAGTGGCGGCGGCTGCCGGCGAGGTTGGTGACCTGGTCGGGGTCGTCGTGTAGGTCGTACAGCTCCTCGAACGGCTTCTCGTCCCAGAACCGTTCCTGGGTCGGGTTCAGTGTGCCGTCCAGGTGGGCCTGTTCCCAGATCTGGTAGATCGGCAGCTGCCACATGTAGCCGGCGTTCTGCCCGTACGGCCGGTGCGGCAGGTAGTTGCGGATGTAGAGGTAGCGGCTGTCGCGGGCGGCGCGTTGCAGGTCGTAGCGTTCGCCCATGCGGCTGCGCCCGCCGACGGTGACCTGTTGCCGGCGCGGCCGGCGGCCGAGGATCGGCTGGCCCTGCATGTGCTCCGGTGGCCGCAGGCCGGCCAGGTGCAGCACGGTCGGGGCGAAGTCGACGCCGTGCACGGGTGAGCTGACGTGCCCGCCGGGCGGTTCGGGTGCCAGGTGCCGCCACTTGGGCGGGATCCGGATGACGAGCGGGATGTGCAGGCCGCGGTCGTTGGCGTAGCGCTTGCTCCACGGCATGACGCCGCCGTTGTCGCCGAAGTAGAAGACGATCGTGTCGTCGGCGAGTCCGTCGGCGTCGAGCTCGGCCAGGCGCTTGCCGAGTTCGGCGTCGGCGACGGCCTGGCGGTTGTAGAAGTGCGCGATCCCGCGCCGTACCTCGGGTGTGTCCGGCAGGAAGGCGGGGACGTGGACGTCGGCGGGGTCGGTGATGCCGTCGGTGACGGCGAACATCTGCGACTCGTGGTTGGTCATCGTGGTGAACTGCGCGAAGAACGGCGTGCCGGCCGGCCGGTTGCGCCAGTGCGCGCTGCCGCTGGAGGCGTTCCAGGTGGCGGCGAGGTCGATCGGGGCGTTGTAGTCGGTCTTGGAGTTGTTGGTGGTGTAGTAGCCGGCCTGGCGCAGGTACTCGGGGAAGCCGCGTACGGTGTCGGGGATCTTCGCGGTGGCGCGCATGTGCTGGGCCGGGCCGGCGGTCTCCGGGTAGAGGCCGGTGAGGTAGGCGAAGCGGGACGGCGCGCAGATCGGGGCGGCGCTGTAGGCGACGTCGAAGCGGATGCCGCCTTGGGCGAGCGCGTCGATGTGGGGTGTCCGGGCGACCCGGTCGCCGTAGGCGCCGTTGTAGGGGCCGTTGTCCTCGGTGAGGAACCACAGGAAGTTCGGCCGCTGCGCGGGTTCGTGCGCTTCGGCGGCGGTGGTGAGGCCGGGCAGGGTCGCGGCGACGACGCCGCCGGCGCCGGCGGCCAGCAGGGCGCGCCGGGAGAGGTCGGGGTTGGTCACGGGAGCTCCTGTCGTGGGGGGCGGGGGGGGGGGGGGGGGGGGGGGGGCCCCCCGCCCCGGGGGGGGGGGGGGGGGGGGGGGGGGGGGGGGGGGGGGGGGGGGGGGGGGGGGGCCCCGGGCGCCCGTGGGGGGGGGCCGGGGCGCCCCGGGGGCCCCCGGCCCCCCACGGCCAGGGCTTCAGTTGACCGGGCTGGAGGCTGGCAGGGTGAGCCGGGACTTGACGGTGACCTGGGCGCTGAGCGGCAGGTCGCGGGAGGAGGTGCCGACCTTGACGGTGTAGCGGCCGGGGTCGACCTGCCAGGTGTCGGCGTCGCTGTTCCAGTAGGCGAAGTCGCGCGGGTCGAGGGTCATCGCGACCTGCTCGGTCTTGCCGGGGCCGAGGGTCACCTTGGCGAACGCGCGCAGCTGCCGTGGCGGTTCCCCGGCGCTGGCCGGTGTCGTGAGGTAGAGCTGGACGACCTGGGTACCGGTGCGTTTGCCGGTGTTGGTGACGTCGACGTTGACGGCGACGTTGCCCTCGCCGGGCAGGTTCGTCACCTGTAGGTCGCGGAGCTTGAAGTCGGTGTACGACAGGCCGTGGCCGAACGGGAACAGCGGCTTGACCTGCTGCGCGTCGTACCAGCGGTAGCCGACCTGCAGCCCTTCGCCGTAGGAGACCTCGTCGCCGATGCCGGGGAAGCGGGCCGGGTCGGAGGTCGGTGTCTTGTCGGCGCGGGCCGGGAAGGTGATCGGCAGCCGGCCGGCCGGGTCGGTGTCGCCCCACAGCACGGAGGCGATGGCGGTGCCGGCGGACTGGCCGGCGTACCAGCCTTCGAGGATCGCGCGGGCGTCGTCGACCCAGGGCATGAGCACCGGGCCGCCGGTGTTGAGCACCACGATCGTGTTCTTGTTGGCCTTGGCGACCGCCGCGATGAGCGCGTCCTGGTTGCCGGGCAGGTTGAGCGCGGGGCGGTCGTTCCATTCGGTGCCCCAGTCGGTGGCGAAGACGATGGCCACGTCGGCGTCCTTCGCGGCCCGCGCGGCGCTGGCGACCTCGGGGTCGACCACGCCCTTCGGGGGTTGCCAGCCGAACTTGATCTGCCCGGAGTTCGCGATCCGGGAGCTGATCTTGACGGTGTGGGTCGATCCGGCCTTGAGCTTGGCGGTCCACGACTGGGTCTGGGCGGCGCCGCCGGTGGGCGTGACCGAGGCGACCTGGACGCCGTCGACGGTCACCTGGGTGGCGCCGGTGGCGGTGATGTCGAAGGTGTAGTTGCCGTTGCCGGGTGCGGTGAACGTGCCGGTCCACTCCTGCCGGTTGGTGCCGGCGGGCGGCGGGTTCTGGCCGTTGGGGTAGAGGCCGAGCGCGCGGCCCTGGGCCCAGTCGAAGTTGACCGACCGGTCGACGCGGGTGGCGACCGGGGTGGTGGCGTCGCCGTTGAAGTAGGCGCCCTGCAGGCCGGGCTTGCCGTCCGGGGTGGTGAGCGTGCTCTGCGGGACGTTCGGCAGGCCGGGCAGGAGCGCGTTGTGCGGGGTGACCGGCTCGACGCCTTCCAGGTACCGGACGGAGGCGGAGGAGCCGGCGCGGCTCTTGATCCCGTCCAGCGGGGTGACGATGGAGTCGGCGGCGACGCCCGCGCTGGGGCCGCCGGTGGTGATCGGGTACGTGCTGGCGCCGGGGCCGAAGACCGCGATGTTCCGGGTCTGGTTGCGCAGCGGCAGGACGTCCTTGTCGTTCTTGAGCAGGACCGTGCCCTGTTCGGCGGTGGCGCGGCCGACGGCCTGGTTTTCCGGGGTGGTCGCGACCGGCTGGGCGGTGCCGACCGGGTTGTCGACGAGCCCGGCGGCGAAGATGGCGCGCAGGGCGCGGAAGGCCATCTCGTCGAGGCGGGCCTGGGAGACCTGCCCGTTCGCGACCGCGTTGCGCAGCGGGGTGTTGAAGACGTTCGCGGACGGGATCTCGTAGTCCAGGCCGCCGTTGGCGACCTGCTCCGCGGTCAGGTTGTGGCGGGTGTGCGCGCCCCAGTCCGGGGCGACCACGCCGGGGAACGACCAGTCGCCCTTGAGCACGTCGTTGAGCAGCCAGTCGTTGCCGCAGGCGGCCTCGCCGTTGATGCTGGTGTACGAGCACATGACGGCGTTGGCTCCGCCGTTCTTGATGGCGTCCTCGAAGGCGGGCAGGTAGATCTCGCGGATCACCCGTTCGTCCACTGTGGCGTTGAGGGTGAACCGGTTGGTCTGCTGGTTGTAGACGGCGTAGTGCTTGACCATCGCGATGATGTCCTGGGACTGGATGCCCTGGATGGTGCTGGCGCCGAGCGCGCCGGCCAGGGCCGGGTCCTCGCCGTAGGTCTCGTAGTTGCGACCGTGCAGCGGGGTGCGGTCGATGTTGAGGGTGGGCGCGCCGACCATGCTGACGCCCTTGGCGCGCTCCTCGGCGCCGATGACCGCGCCGTACTGTTCGGCCAGGCCGGTGTCGAAGGTGGCGGCCAGGCCGAGCGGGGCGGGCAGCTGGGTGACGCCCTTGACGGTCTGGTTGACGCCGCCGGGCCCGCCCTGCTGGTACACGCCGGGGATGCAGAGCCGCGGGATGCCGGTCGGCGGCCGGCTGGCGGTGATGACCTGGAACTTCTCGTCCTGGGTCATGCGGGCCAGCACCTGGGCCGCCTTGACGTCCGGCGAGGACGCCGAGCCGACCCACGGGCAGGCGGGGTCGACGGCCGCGCTGCCGGGGGAGGCGAACTGCAGCGCGAGCGGTACACCGACCGCCGCGACGACGAGGCTTGCCAGGACGCGTCTTCCGCGCCGTCTGGACAGGGCCATAGGGGGTACTCCTTCGTGACGTGGGATGAAGGTGATCGGCCGGATCAGGCGGGACGCAGCCAGGTGGGGGAGGTCCACGCCGTCTCGAAGTCCTGGCGCACGACCTTGACGAAGTAGCTCGTGGCGGTTCGCGTGGTCGGTGCTTCGTCGCGCCAGGTGAGCTGGCACCGGGTGCGGCCGGTCAGGTCGAGGCGTTCGACCGGGTGACCGTCGCGGTAGATGTGGACGGCGGCGAGCGGGCTGGACGCGCGTACCTCGAGTTCGAGCTCGTGGACGGTGTCACGGGTGGTGGCGTCGGCGCCCATGGGGTGGCCGTCGACGGTGAGCCAGACGGCGGTACCGGTGTCGGTGGCGGCGTAGCAGCGGCGCCGCCGCAGGGCCTGGAAGATGCCGGCGCGGCCGGCGTCGCCGGGCTGGTCGAGCAGGACGGCGGCGAAGCCGCTGCCGAGGTGGTGGAACAGGTGGTTGCGGGTGGGGGTGCCCTGCGCGTTGCCGGGGTGGGCGTCGTGGCTGTCGGAGGAGCCGATGAACCCGGAGCGCACGCCGCGGCGGACCGCCTCGATGAACGCGAGCTCGGGCAGCCGGGCGGCGCCGATGGTGACCGGCTGGCCGTGTTCCAGCGAGTCGCCCCAGGTGGAGTAGATCTCCGCCACGCGGTCGAACTCGTCGTCGTGAAACGCGGCCGTGTCGAGCGGGAAGAACGCGCTGGACATGTGGTGCGGCACGGTGATCGCCGGTACGCCGGCCTCGCGCAGGTGGCTCCAGAGGTCGCGCGGTGTGGGCGCGTCGTCCGGCAGGGCGTTCTGCTCGTCCCGCGGGTCCTGCGAGTAGAGCAGCGGGCCGGGGCGGTCGGCGAAGTAGACGTTGCGGTGCCCGTACGTGGCCGACGTCCACTCGTAGCCGTGGATGGTGACGAAGTCGCCGCGCAGGTAGGCGTCGTTGGTCTCCTGCAGCTCCTTCCAGTCCCGGTCGTTCATCTGCCAGTCGTGCTCGGACAGGCAGTAGAAGTCCAGGCCGGCGACGTCGCGGGCGTACTGGAACAGGCTGGTGCGGTCGCCGACGCCGCACGGCTCCTCGGCGCCCTCGCCGTCGGGTAGCCCGTCGAGCAGGTGGCTCTCGCCGGAGTGGCTGTGCAGGTCGCCGAAGAGCAGGGTGTGGCCGCCGATCGACAGCGGCTCGCGGGGGGCCAGGGTGGCGCGGACGGCCCGCAGGTGGTCGTCGGCGTAGAGGGCGGGCTGGCCGGCGCTGACCCGGCACCAGTGCCGGCTGGGCTGCTCCCCGTCCACGGCGTGGATCCGGACGGTGGCCGGCTGACCGGCGCGCAGCGACTCGCGGGGGAGCACGAGCACCCCGTAGCCGTCGGCGTACAGCGACTCGCTGGTGACCACGTCGTCGACGACGAACGCGTTGCCGAACGCCGTGGCGTCCACCCGCAGGGGTTGGAAGCCGAACAGCCCGCCGGCTCCGTCCCAGGTGCGGGCGGTCTTGGTGACGCAGAACCGGGCGACCGGCCGCCCCTCGACCTCGACGGCGAACGTGCCGGTCGGCTGCGGGAACGCGGCGCCGTTGCCCAGCGACAGGCTGAACACGAACGCGACCAGCGGCGACGGTTCGGCCGGTACCGGCGCGGTGTGCCACCGTATCCCGCCCGGGCCGGTGAGCCGCAGCAGCCGTCCGCGGGTGACCTGGGAGCCCGACCTCCGCCACGAGCCGGCGGGCAGGTCGCGGCCGCCGCTGTCCGGGGTGAACGCCGCCACCCCGGCGACGACGTCGATGCCGGCGTGCTGGGCGGCCAGCTCGGCCAGCCGCCGCGCGGGCAGCTTCCGGCCGCGGGGCAGCGTCGACAACAACCGGTCCAGGCCGGACACGACGTGCCGGCGGTGGGCGTCGCTGAGCGTCACCGATGGGGCTCCTCAATCCTCGTCGTCGGCCTGGCCGATCCCGCCCACCACGGCGGTGGCACGTGCCGATTGATCAGGAGCCTGAGCCTCGGAACCGGATAAGTCAAGGGCGTGTCTAAATTGTTGCTATGAAGATCGGGATGCATCTTCACCAGCGCTGCCATGTCGGATAGGTTGCTGGCGTGAAGGCTCGTATGACCACGGTGTGGCCTCGTGTTGCAGGTTTTGATCAGGCCATTGCTGAATGGGGAGCCCGGGGGTACGCTCCGCCGAAGCGCCGGGTCCCACACCGCGGCCGACCGACCTTCCCGCTCGACGGTTCTCCCGGACCGGACAACCCCACGAACATCGCGGCCCCGCGTTGCACCTGTTTTGGAGGCACCCGATATGCACGACAACGTCCATAGATACGCGTCTTTGAGCTTGGGGCGTCGCCGGTTCCTGCGCGGCACGGCGGGTCTGGCGGCTTCGGCGCTCGTGCTGGCCGCGTGCGGTGACGGCGACTCGTCCAGCGGCGGCACCAGGACGCTGCGGGTCGGCATCCCGACCGACGTCAACCCGGCCAACCTGCTGGGTGTGCTGAGCGCCAACGAGCCGGTCGGCCGGCTGGTGCTGGAAGGGCTGGTGGACTACGACGCCGCCCAGGGCAAGCACGTGCCGTGGCTGGCGACGAAGTGGAGCTTCGGCGCCGACCAGCGCAGCCTCACCCTCGACCTGCGCGACGACGTCACCTTCCACGGCGGCCGCAAGTTCACCGCCAAGGACGTCGTCTACAGCGTCCAGGCCGCCAAGGCTCCCGACTCCGGCGCCCAGGCCGGCTCGCTGCTGGCGCTGGCCACCAACGTGAGCGCCGACGGCGACACCCGGGTGACGTTCACCTTCGACAAGCCGGTCGGCGAGTCCTTTCTGGACGCTCTGGTGTGGACGCGGATCGTCGACGAGCCGTCGTTCGCGGACCTCAAGAGCGGCAAGAAGGTCGTCGGCACCGGGCCGTACGTCTGGACGAAGTGGACACCGGGCAGCTCGGTGGAGCTGGACAAGAACACCGCGTACTGGCAGGCCGGCAAGCCGACCGTCGACAAGGTGACGCTCCGGGTGATCGGCCAGTCCCAGGCGATGCTCGCCGCCCTGCGCTCCGGCCAGATCGACGTGGCCCACCGGATGGTCCCCCGGGACGTGCAGACCGTCGCCTCGGACAAGAGCCTGCGGGTCGACGTCTTCGACCCGTTCGCCGAGACGTACCTGGGCGTGGACGTGACCGTCAAACCGTTCACCGACAAGCGGGCCCGCCAGGCCCTCGCCTGGGCGCTGGACCGGGACCGGATCGCCCAGCAGGTCTTCGCCGGGTACGCCGAGGCGACCGACTTCCCGTTCCCCACCAGCGTTCCCGGCCTGGCCGAGCAGTCCGAGCAGTACCGCTACGACGTCCAGCGCGCCAAGACGCTGCTGGCCGAGGCGGGCGGCGCCGGGGCCACCGTCACCATCGCCGCGCTGTCCACCGACCCGATCCTGGTGGCGGTCCGGGACATCGTGCAGTTCAACCTCACCGAGATCGGCCTGACCGTCAAACCCGTCTCCTGGGACGCCGCGCAGGTGCCGAAGGCGCTGGGCAGCGGCACCACCGGCGGGCTCTGGATCAACCGGGTCTCCTCCGGCTCGCTCAGCCCGGCCAGCATGGCGGCCACGCTGCTGCCGTACCGGCCGAGCAAGAACGCCTCGAACGTCACCGACCCGGCGTACGCCCAGCTCGCCGCCGCCGCCGAGGCCGGCACCGCGGAGGCGAACCAGGCGCTGGCCAAGTACGTGGTCGACGAGGCGTGGCACCTGACCGTGGTACGCACCAAGAACCCGCTCGTGGTCAAGTCGGGGGTGGGGCAGGTGCGCCTGGACACCAACGGCTACCTGGACCTCGCGGCCGCAACGGTGGCCTGATGGCGTACTACCTCCGCCGGCTGCTCGGCGTGCTGGCCACCCTGCTCGTGGTGTCCCTGCTCGTGTTCAGCCTGCTGCAGCTGGCGCCCGGGGACCCGGCGACGGTCGTCGCCGGCCCCGACGCCACGCCCGAGCAGATCGCCGCGGTCCGGGCAAACCTCGGCCTCGACGCGCCGTTCCTGTCCCGGTACGGCGGCTGGCTCGGCGACGCGCTGCGCGGGGACCTCGGCACCTCGTACACGCTCGGCCAGCCGGTCACCGACCTGATCGGCCAGCGGCTGGGCAGCACCCTGCAGCTCGTAATCGCCGCGATGCTGCTGATGGGCGTCCTCAGCGCCGCCGCCGGGGTGGTCCTGGCCACCGGCCGCAACGGCGCCGTGCGCGCCGCGGTCGACTACCTGACCACGCTGGCGCTCTCCGTGCCGCCGTTCGTCAGCAGCATCATCCTGATCTTCGCGTTCGCGGTGATCTGGCAGGTGCTGCCCAGCGGCGGCGAGGCGAGCATCACCGCGGATCCGGGCGGCGCCCTGCGGTTCCTCGTCCTTCCGGCCCTGGCCCTCGCCCTGCCGAACGCGGCCGTCCTGGCCCGGCTGCTCGCCACCGACATGCGGCGCAGCCTGCAGGAGGAGTACGTGCTGACTGCCCGCGCCAAGGGCGCCTCACGGCGGCGGATCGTCTGGCGGCACGCGCTGCCGGCCAGCCTCAACCTCTACATCGTCCAGCTCGGCATCAACTTCGGAAACCTCATCGGCGGCGCCCTCGTCGTGGAGGCCATCTTCGCCCGCGCCGGCATCGGCGGCCTGCTGGTCGACGCGGTCACCACCCGCGACTACCCGACCGCGCAGGCGGTACTGCTGCTGACCGTAGCCGCGGCGATCCTGGCCCAGATGGTCTCCGAGATGGTGATCGCCCGGGTGGACCCGCGGGTGAAGGCGCGGGCGGCCCGATGACCGCACCGGCCACCACCACCGCGCCGCCGCTGGACCGGCCGCCGCGCAACCGGTACCTCCAGGCGCTGACCACCGCCAAGGCCCGGTTCGGGCTCACCCTCGTCCTGCTCATGGTCGCGATCGGCGTCCTCGGGCCGCTGCTGCTGTCGTACGGCCCCGAGCAGCAGAGCGGCTCCGCGCTCACCGCGCCCGGCGGCGGCCACCCGCTCGGCACCGACGAGGTCGGCCGGGACATCCTGGCCCGGGTCCTGCACGGTATCCGCACCGACCTGGTCATCACGCTCGTCGCCGTACCCATCGCCGCCGTGCTCGGCACCGCGCTCGGCCTGGTCGGCGTGCTCAGCCGGCTGCTCGCCGCCGCCGTCCAGCGGCTCTTCGACGTCCTGCTCGGCGTACCCGTGATCATCCTGGGGGTCGGGCTGGCGCTGGCCGCCGGCGCCGGCGTGCGGGCCATCATCGTCGCCGTCGTCCTCGCCACGCTGCCCACCTTCGGCCGGCAGGCGCACTCCGCGGTCAACAGCCAGCTCGGCCGCGAGTACGTCACCGCCGCCGTCGTCATCGGCACGCCACGCCGCAAGATCCTCAGCCGGCACGTGCTGCCGAACGTGGTCGACGGGATGGTCGCGCTCGCCGCCGTCTCCATGGCCACCGCCGTCACCATCGAAGGCGGCCTCAGCGTCATGGGCCTCGGCGTGGTCCCACCCCAGCCCTCCCTCGGCAGCATGATCAGGGACGGCTCCCCGTACCTGTTCGACCAGCCGCAGTACGCCCTCGTCCCGGTCACCGTGGTGGTGCTGCTGGTGCTCGGCTACACCCTGCTCGCCGACGCCCTCAACGCCGCCGTCCTCAGGAAGTGATCACCACCGTGCACAACACCCCCGACGGTGAACCCGTGCTGCGGGTACGCGGCCTCACCGCCGTGCTCGACCTCCCCACCGGCCCGGCGACCGCCCTGCACGAGCTCGACTTCGACATCGGCGCCGGCGAGATCCTCGGCGTCGTCGGCGAGTCCGGCTCCGGCAAGTCCCTGACCTCACTGGCCGTCATGCGGATGCTCCCGGACGCCGCCCGGGTCACCGCCGGCCAGATCCTGCTGCACGGCGAAGACCTGCTCACCAAGTCCGAAAAGGACATGCGGCGGCTGCGCGGCCGGCACCTCGGCATCGTCTTCCAGGACCCGCTGGCCTACCTGCACCCGCTCAAACGCGTCGGCGCGCAGCTACGCGAGTCGCTCACCGTGCACGCGGCCACCCGCGCCCAGGCCGCCACCCGCGCCCTCGAACTGCTCAAGCTCGTCGGCATCCCCGACGCCGAACAGCGGATCGACGACTACCCGCACCAGTTCTCCGGCGGCATGCGGCAACGCGTCATGATCGCGATGGCCGTCGCCCACAACCCGTCCCTGCTGATCGCCGACGAGCCCACCACCGCCCTCGACGTCACCATCCAGGCCGAGATCCTCCGCGTCCTGGTCCGCCTCCGCGACGAGCTCGGGACCGCCGTCATGCTCATCACCCACGACATCGGCGTCGTCGAGGACACCTGCGACCGCGTCCTGGTCATGTACGCCGGGCGCATCGCCGAACAGGCCGGCACCGGCACCCTGCTCAAGAGCCCGCGCCACCCGTACACCCGCGAGCTGCTCCGCTCGGTACCACACCTGAACACCCCGCTGCTCGACCGGCTGCCGGCCATCCCCGGCCAGCCACCCGACCCGCGGAACCGGCCGGCCGGCTGCCCCTTCCACGACCGCTGCCCCGACGTGCGGGACCGCTGCACCCGCGAAATGCCCCCGCTGGAACGCGTCGACGCCGACCCCGGCCACAGCGTCGCCTGCTGGGTCGCCCCCGACACCCCGGTCCAGATCGCCGCGCCCGCCGGCGGCGAACGCCGGACCGGCCGCCCGGAGACCGAGGTCATCCTCTCCGTCGAGGACGTGCGCGTCTGGTACACCAGCCGCCGCTGGCCCTGGTCGACCGAGGTGGTACCCGCCGTCGACGGGGTCACCTTCCAGGCGCGGCAGGGCACCGCGGTCGGCCTGGTCGGCGAGTCCGGGTGCGGCAAGTCCACGCTCGCCAAGGCCATCCTCGGCCTGCAACCGGTCACGAGCGGCCGGCTCACCGTCGCCGGACGGGAGTGGAGCGGCGCCGACAGCCACCAGCGCGCCGCGCTGCGCCGTACCGTGCAGATGGTCTTCCAGGACCCGTACGCCTCGCTCAACCCGCGCATGACGGTCGGCGACAGCATCGCCGAGCCCCTGCGCAACTACCACCTCGCCGGCCGGTCACAGCTCGCCGGCGCGGTACGGGAACTGCTGGACCAGGTCGGCCTGCCCGCCCGGTACGCCGACTCCTACCCGTACCAGCTCTCCGGCGGGCAGCGCCAGCGCGTCGGCATCGCCCGCGCCCTCGCGGTCAGCCCCAAGCTCATCGTCGCGGACGAGCCCGTCTCCGCCCTCGACGTCTCGGTCCAGGCGCAGGTCATCAACCTCTTCGACGACCTGCGCGACCGTACCGGCGTCGGCTACGTCTTCATCACCCACGACCTGGCCGTGGCCCGGCACATGTGCGACGACATCCTCGTCATGTACGCCGGCCGGATCGTCGAAAGTGGACCCGCTTCGGCGATCTTCGCCAACCCGTCCCACCCCTACACGCGAACCCTGCTCGCCTCCGCGCCCGGCTCCGGCCTCACCAAGGACACCGGGCTCAAGCCGGCCAGCGGCACCCGACCCACCGGCGGCTGCCGCTTCCGCGACCGCTGCCCGGTCGGCCCCGCCGCCAACCCGCAACGGACCGTCTGCGCCGAGCGGGACCCCGCGCTCGACGCGGTCGGCCCCCGCCACCACGCCGCTTGCCACTTCGCCGAGCGGGACGATCGGTAGAGTATGCAGGTGCACGACCCGCTCTCCCACGCCACCCAGCCGACCGGCGTGGGAAACACCGACCTGCGCCGGCACAACCTGTCCCAGGTCCTCAAGGTCGTCTACGCGGCCGGCTCCGCCACCCGGGTGCGGATCGCCGAGTCCACCGGACTGACCAAGACCGCCGTCGGCGGCCTGGCCGCACAGCTGATCCAGTACGGGCTCCTCGAAGAGGACGCGGCCATCGCCGGCCGGGTCGGGCGCCCCAGCCCACCCCTGCGGTTCGCCGGCCACCACTTCACCGGCGCCTGCATCGAGATCCGCGGCTCCGCGATCGAGTCGATCGTCACCGACCTCAACGGCAACCCGCTCACCCACCGGCAGGACCCGATCCGCCTCCCCAGCGACCAGGCCCCGCTCGACCTCGTCATCGCCCACGCCCACGCCGCCCACCAGCACGCCGTCGCGGCCGGCAAGCCGCTGCTCGGCATCGCGCTGGCCGTCCACGGCGCGGTCGACCCGCACACCGGGCGGATCCTGTTCGCCCCCCGCCTCGACTGGGACAACCTCGACCTGCACGCCGCCGTCACCAGCCAGCTGCCCGACGCCATCCCGGTCATCGTCGACCACGACGCCAACCTCGCCGCGGTCGCCGAGACCGCCCACCAGCGCAACACCACCACCGAAAACCTCGTCAGCATCTCCAGCGACCTGGGTATCGGCGCCGGCATCGTCATTGCCGGCAAGATCTACCGCGGCAGCCACGGGTACGCCGCCGAGCTCGGCCACATGCTCCTCGACCCCGACGGGCCCGCCTGCGTCTGCGGCCGCCAGGGTTGCTGGTCCGCCCTCATCGGCCTGCGTACCGTCCTGCGCGAAGCCCTCCCCGGCACCGCCGCCGAGCTCGAACGCATCCGCGGCTACGAGGCCGCCGGCCAGAGCGCGCTCGCCGCCGCCGCCGACACCGGCGACGAAGCCACCCTCGCCGCCCTCGAACACGCCGGCACCTGGCTCGGCCTCGGCGCCGCCAACATCGCCAACATGCTCGACCCCGACCGCATCATCATCGGCGGCTACCTTGCCCACCTGAGCCGATGGGTCATGCCCGCCGCCTACAAGGCGTTCACCACCCAGACCCTGCGGCCCGCCCGGCCGGAGACCACCCTGCTGGTCTCCAAGCTCGGCGACACCCGCGCCCTACACGGCGGCATCCACCTGCTCAGGACCCGCCTGCTCAACGACCCGTACCAGGCCCTCACCACCGCTTGAGGGGCACAGATCCTCGCTGCTGCTCGAGTGCGCTGCCGGTATCCGTCTGAGAACCCGCAAGAGGCGGGGCAGATCATGGCGGACCAGGCCGGCCAGGAGGGGCTGCACTCGATGACCCGCCGCGAGCCGCCAGCCCACGCCCGGCAGTACCGCGTGTGATGTCGCGTTTCGGGGTGTCAGGTGGTGGTGGCGGTGATGGGGTGGCCGTAGCCGGGGCGGCTGGAGTGGTCGTTGCCGTGTTTGGCCCAGGTGTACAGGTGCAGGGTCAGACCGTCCGGGTCGTCGAAGATCAGTAGCCAGCCGATCGATGCCTCGATCAGCGGGGAGTGGTGTACGCCGAGGGTGTCCAGGTGGGTGGCCCAGGCTTGGATGTCGGCTTGGTCGTTGACGGCGAAGCTGACCGGGTCGAAGCCGCGGCAGCCGTTGGCCGCTTGCGGGTTGACGCGGAAGGCGATGAGTGTGTCGCCGAGGCCGGGTGCGGCGCCGGCGATGCCGCGCACGATGCCGTCGGCGTCGGGGAATTCGATGGTGGGTTGGAATCCGAGGACGTGGCTGTACCACTTGACCGAGCGGGCCAGGTCGGTGACCGGGATCTTGATGTGGTGGATGCCGGCCAGCGTCGGATGTGTCATCGTGACCCCCCACAATTCGGCGCAGTAGCACTGCGGTTAATGGTTGTAGGATGCTCCTCATGGCCGACCCCGTCAAGCGGCAGTACCGGTCCCCGGCCCGCGCCGCCGCGGCGGCCGCTACCCGTGCACGCATCCGTGAGGCGGCCCAGGAGTTGTTCGTCCGGCAGGGTTTCGTGGCTACGACGATGCGGCAGGTCGCGGCTGCCGCGGGGGTCGGTGAGCGCACGGTATACGACGCTTTCCCGACCAAGGCCGGCCTGTTTGGTCACACGCTCGCGGTGGCGACTGTCGGGGATGAACAGCCGGTGCGGGTCGCCGACCGGCCCGAGATCGGCGCCGCGCGGCACGCGGCCGATCCGCGTGAGGCGGTCACGCGGCTGGTCGGGTACGTGGTCGATCTGCTGGACCGCGCTGGAGATCTGATCATGGTGAGTGTGGAGGCGGCCGGAGCGGATCCGGACATGCGGGTGGCGGCGGACGCCGGTTCGCGGGCCCATCATGAGGTCATGCGGACGTTCGCGGCGGCGCTGCACCAGCGCGGCGCCTTGCGGGCGGGTTTGGACCCGATGGCCGCTGCGGACATCCTGTACGCCTTGTGCTCGCCGCACATGCATCAACTGCTGCGCCGCCACCGGGGTTGGGCCTCGGAACGCTACCGGACCTGGCTCGTTGACGCGGTCTGTCGTGAGCTGCTGCCCGAGACGGTGTGCGGCGGCACCTGAGCCCGGAGCTCACCTTCGGCTACGGGGAGACGATGCTGGTCCGCTCCGAGCTGCCGGCCTGGTTCGCCGGGCGGCCGCTGACCGACCTGGAGGTCGACACCGAGGTCCGCCTCGTCGAGGTCACCCGGGAGGGCCGGTCGTTCATCCCCACCGCCGCCGTGGCGGCGAAGCCCGGCGACCGGGTCAGCCTCGTCGTGTCGGCGGCCGGACCGCGCCGGATGCGCGCGCTGCTGGAGAAGGAGTGGTCGCGATGAGAGCGCTGGTCGCCGGCGCCGGCCGGCTGGGCGTCCAGATCGCCGACGCGCTCACCGGCAACGGCTACGAACTGACCATTGTGGAACGGGACGACGCGCGGATCGCCGAGCTGGCGGGGCGTACCGCCGGTACCTGGTCGCCGGCGACGCCTGCGAACCGGTACGCGGCCGGCTCAGCCGACGACGTCGATCGCCCGGCCACTACCGCGACCCCGACCCGAGCCAAACCGGCAGCGACCCCGACGACCCCGTTGGCCCATCGCTGCTGCCGTGCGGTGACCGCGCCGGCGGCGCGGGCCGAGTGGGCGGGATCGCCAACCGCGGAGGGTGAGGCCAAGGGGAAAGCAGCTCCAGGGAACGCTCCGTTGCGCTTCGCCTGCGACCCGCCCTGTTTCAGCCGTCCACCACCGGGCGTGGTGCGCGACTGCCAGACGGTGCAACGGCTCGCTGTATGCTGACGTTCTCGTTCGAGCGGCGCCGTCTTGGGGTGGGAGCGGGGCATGGTAGTTGAGCTTCTGACCATGTTGGGCGGTGCCCTCCTGGGACCGCCGGCGCAGGCCGCGTTCTCGCAAGCCAGGAAACGATCGCGTCGCTGCGCGCCCGATGTCGAGCGGGCGCTCGTGGAGTCCTATTTGTACGCGCTGCGGGCGGTGCTGCGCAGGTGCCGGTCCGAAGAGTCCTGGAAGCGCGACGCGAACCAGGTCAAGGCGCGTGTCGACCGGGCGGGCTCGGACGCGCCGGTGGTGCTCGGGCTCGCCGGCGGCTACCCGGGCGTGCTGCGCACGTTCTCCGAACGCGAGGTTGGCGACCTGCTGATCGACCGGCTTCTTGGCCGGGAGGAGTGGTTGGGGGGTGCTCCGGACTACCTGGTGGCACACGCCCGCGAGCTGCTGCTGCCGTCGCTGGTGGCGCATTTCGCCCGGAAGGTCAGCGACGACGATGGGCTGTTCCGCCAGCTGATGGTGGATCTGGCGGTCGCGACCGGCCGGGACGTCCAGCGCGTGGCGGCCGGGTCGGTGGGGGTCCAGTCGCAACTGTCGGCGCTGCTCGCGCGGGTCGACGCGGCCGCGCTGGAGGTACACGAAGACGTCGCGCGCCTGGCCGAGGAGGTCGCGCAGGTGCGGGCGATGACCGACGAGCTGATCGGGCGTTGGCGGGTCGAGCAGATCGGCGAGTTGCCCGTGCCGGCCCGGTTCCGGTCGCTGATCGCGGACAAGACCGAGGGCTTCGTCGGTCGCGAGTACGTCTTCCGGGAGATCGACGAGTGGATGTCGAGCCACCGCAGCGGTTACGCGGTGATCCGGGCGGATCCGGGCGCGGGCAAGAGCGCGATCCTGGCCGAGTACGTGC
This sequence comes from Phytohabitans maris, assembly GCF_031085175.1. GTDB lineage: Bacteria > Actinomycetota > Actinomycetes > Mycobacteriales > Micromonosporaceae > Phytohabitans > Phytohabitans maris. Next base: position 151,469 of record NZ_JAVHUY010000003.1, on the reverse strand, counting down.
GGCGGACGGGCTGCCCGGCGTACTTCAACCAGCGGGCCAACGCGACGAACCGGGCTGACCAGTTTCTGCGCAGCATGATCGTCCAGCTGCGGGACCGGCTTGGGGCGCCGCCGCGGGCGTTCGAAGAGCAGGCGCTGTCCAGCGGCGAGGTCCTCGCGGAGCTGCTCGACGAGCTGGCCGAGCACGATGCCCTGCTGCCGATGACGATCGTCGTCGACGCGCTGGACGAGGTCGACCTGAGTGCGCAGGGCGCGGCCTCGAACGTGCTCTACCTGCCGGCGCAGCTGCCGGCCGGCGTTCACCTGCTGGTCTCCCGGCGCGAGGCGACGGTGCCGCTGCGGACGGACTCCCCGCTGCACACGCTCAGCCTGGGTGACCCGCGGTTCGCCGACGACGTGCGCCACGACGTCGCCGCCTACGTCCGCCGTACCGCGGGGAACCCTGGGGTACGGCAGTGGATCGAGCAGCGTCGGCTGACGGTCGACGGGTACGTCGAGCGGCTGGTGCACAACAGCGGCGGCAACTTCATGTACCTGCGGCACGTCACGCGGGACATCGCGGACGGCCGCTACGCCGGGCAGGATCTCGATGCCATTCCGGAGACGCTGCAGGGCTACTACCTCACCCATTGGCACCTGATGGGGATGGCGCGGGCAGCCGGTGTGGATCTCCAGCTCAAGGTGCTGTACGTGTTGCTGGAGTACGCCGAGCCGATCTCGGTACCGCTGATCGCGAAGATCCTGCGGGAGCCCGCGGTCGCGGTGCAGGCGGTGCTGGCCGACTGGCGGCAGTTCCTGCACGCGGGGGTGGTCGACGGCACCACCCGGTACGCGATCTATCACGAGAGCTTCGCGGACTTTCTCCGGCAGGCAGATGTGGTCAGCGCGTCCCGGATCGACCTTGCGGAGATCAACGGCATGATCGCCCTCTGCCTGTACGAGCAGCGCTACGCCGAGCGATGACCGACGGTGAAACGGCCGCGGAGATCGACCGGGGCGCGCTGCTGCACCTGCCCAGGACGTTGGCGCGGTCAGCGCAACCGCAGCGGCTGATGTCGGTGCTGACCGATTTCGCCTTCCTGGCCGACAAGGTGGCGATGGTCGGCCCCTGGGCGGCGCTGCTGGACCTCGAGCTGCCGTCGGCGTACCGGCTGGACCTCGATCCGGACGATGCGGCCGATCTCCGGCAGATCGGCCGGGCGTTGCGGCTGGCCGAGGCGGTCGTCGCCCGGGACCGGTCGCAGCTGGCCGGGCAGCTGGTGGGGCGGCTGGCCGAGGTCGACTCGCCGCGGGTCGCCCGGCTGGTGGCGCGGGCCCGGCGGTGGTCCGACGGTCAGGTGTGGCTGTGCCCACGCACCCAGTCGCTGGTGTCGACCGTGCGGACCCTCGCGGCCGACGACGCCTCGATCAGCGCGCTGTGTGCCTATGGCGACGCCGGTGCGGTGTCGGTCTCCGGCAGCGGGGTGGTGCGGATCTGGGACCTGCGCGACGGCGAGAACACCCACACCTTCAGCCCGCAGGGCGCCCCGGTCTGCGCGGTCGCCGCCGTGCCCGGCAGTTCGTGCTGCGTACTCGGGTTGCGCGACGGCGGCCTCGTCGTCTGGGACATCGCCGCCGGGCGCGAGCTGCGGCGGGTCGCGCGCGCCCACGACTGGGAGGTACGCGCGGTCGCGGCGCACTCCGGCGCGGACATCTGCGTGTCAGCGGGCTCGGACGGGCTGGTCAAGGTCTGGTCCCTGTCCTCGCTGCGGCCGGCCGCGGCGCTCGCCGGGCACGCCGGCTGGGTCAACGACGTGGCCGTCACGTCCGAGGGCGACCGCGCCGTCACGGCCGGCGCGGACACCACCGTCCGGGTCTGGGACCTGCGTGCCGCCACCGCAGTCAGCGTGCTGGCCGGGCACCGCAGCACCGTCAACGCGGTGGCCGTCGCGCCCCGCGGCGACCTGGCCGCGACGGCGTCGGACGACCGGACGGTCCGGCTGTGGGACCTCGACCGGCTCGCCGGGGTGAGCGTGTTGACCGGCCACGAGGACTGGGTCGGGTGCGTCGCGTTCAGCCCCGACGGCCGGCGGCTCGCCTCCGGCGGCGGCGACCACCGGGTGATGCTGTGGCACCCGGCCACGGGGCAGTCGAGTCGCCTGCTCGGGGCCAGCGGCTCATGGGTCAACGCGGTGCTGCTCACGGCGGCGGACGACTGTCTGGCCGGGACCGACGACGGGCGCATCGTGGTCAGCGACGTCACCGCTGAGCCCGCCGAGGTCGGGCGGGGGCACACCGACTGGATCGGCGGCCTGGTCGCGCTGCCGGACGGCGCGCAGGTGCTGTCGGCCGCGCACGACGGCACGATCCGCCGGTGGGACACGCGTACCGGCCGGCCCGCCGGGGTGGTGGGCGAGCACGACGGCAAGGCGACGTCGGTGGCGGTCGACGGCGGCGGAGACCTGGCCGCGTCGGTGGGCAGCGACGGGATGGTCCGGCTGTGGCGGCTGGCCGACCCGTCGTGGCGGGCCGGGTTCCGCGCCCACGACGGATGGATCAACGCGATCGCCCTGACGGCTGACGGCCGGTTCGCGGTCACCGCCGCCGAGGACGCCACCCTGCGGGTATGGGACGTACCACGCCAGCGACCGGTGCGTGTGCTGGTCGGGCACGGCAGCGGAGTACGCGGGGTGGCGATCACGCCAGACGGTGCCACGCTCGTGTCGGCCTCGGTGGACGGCACAGTCCGCTGTTGGGACCTGCACAGCGGGCGGGAGCGGTGGGTCCGCGCCGACCATGGTGACTGGGTCAACTCGATCATCGTCACCGCCGACGGCCGGTACGCGATCTCGTCGTCCGACGTAGCCGAGGCCGCGATGATCACCTGGGATCTGCGCACCGGCGAGCTCGTGGGGACCTGGTCCGGGCATCGCGGCTGGGTGCACGGCATCTCGGCGTCCCGGGACGGCCGCCTGGCCTCGTCGGCCTGCGGGGACGGCGCGGTCCGGCTCTGGGACCTGCCCGCCCGCCGGTGCCTGGCCGCCTTCACCGACGAGGCACCGATGACCGCGAGCGTGCTCACCCCTGACGGGCGCACGCTGATCGCCGGCAACGGCCGCGGCCGGGTACACGTCCTGCGTGTCGCGGGGGCCGACCACAATGGACGGTGAGCGGGGCGGCGTGGAGTGTTTCTACGCCTACGAATCGGTCCGGCTCGCCCGGGCCCATCCGTCCATCCTGCCCGGCGGCCTGGACCCGCGTCAGCACCTCCAGGCGCCGGGTACGCGGGCCGCGCTCTTCGACGGGCTGGTCGCCAAGCATCGGCGGGTCCTGGAGGCACTGGCCGGGCGGCCGGACCAGCGGCGAGCCGCGTACGAGTCGTCGGTGCGGGCGCTACGCCGGTTCGCCAGCGACGACACGTTGCCGCGCCCGCCGATCGAGCACCTCGCCGCGCTGCTGGGACGGATCTTCGAGCAGACCGCGCCCGGCGCCGACCCGGACGCCACGGGCGTGTTGCGGCTCCTCTACGCCTCGGAGTCGGTCGAGCTGGCCCGGATGGGCGGCTACTCCAACCCGGCCGCCAACATGACAGACGCGGCGGCGCACCTGGCCTGGGCCGGCCAGCGCCCGTACTGGCAGGTGATCCAGGACCTCAAATCCAAGCACCGGTTCCAGTTCGACCGCCAGCGCCGCCTGGACCCCGCCTCGTGGCCGGAGCACAGCGCATCGACGGCGACCAGGCTGGCGCAGTGGGGCCAGACCCCCGATGACCTTCGATCCGTACCGTCGGCCGTCACGAGCTGGGCGACCGTGTGCGACCGCGCCGGTCGGGAAGGCGGCCCGGACGGGGTGTGGTTCCTGCTCGACCGGCTGATCCGCTACACAGCCACCGGCCTGCTCGGCCGGGCCCGGCTCAGTCGAGTGCGCACGACGTAGCGCGGCGGGCATCCGCCGCCCCACCACGCACCGCGCTAGCATCGGATCCCGTGATCGTATGGATCAATGGCACCCATGGCGCCGGCAAGACAACGACCAGTGCGCTCGTGCGGCAATTGATCCCGGACTCCCGGGTGTTCGACGCCGAGAAGGTCGGCGAGACACTCATGGACATCACGCCGGGCCTGCCCGAGACGGACAACTTCCAACAGTTGCCGCCATGGCGGCAACTCGTCGTCGAGACCGCCCGCCGCGTCCTCGAGTACACCGGCGGCACCCTGGTGATGCCCATGACGGTCCTTGTCGAGCGGTACTGGCGCGAGATCAGCACCGGCCTCGCCCAGCATGCCATCCCGATCAGGCACTTCGTCCTCCACGCCGACCAAGACACCCTCCGTAGGCGCATCGAGGCGGAACACCGCATCCCCTCACCGTTCCGCCTCAAGTACCTTGAGCCTTACGCCGAGGCGGCCCGCACGTGGCTACACAGCGAGGCCGAGGTCGTCGACACCACTCACCTCACCCCCGCCCGGGCCGCACTACAGATCGCACAGGCCGTCAAAGGTTGAAGTCCGCCCACGCTGCGAAACCCGCCACGTGAAGCCTAGCGGTCGCCCGCATTGTCGAGAATGGACGGTGGCCGCTTTGTTACGACCGGACGGTGTCCGGCTACAGGAAGCGGCGACCACCGCCGAAGAGGCGCGGGAGGCGTCCCGGCTGATCCACAGTGCCGGACCCTGGCCATGTCCAGCATCCTGCTGCTGCGGCCGCGGCTGTGGCGCCAGGGACGGGAGCCCGCGCTCGCACTCGCCGAGCAGATCACCGCCGCGGCCCGACCCCGGTCCGGCTGGTGGTCCGGGCTCGCCCGGCTCGACCTGGGGTACGTCTTCGCCGACACCGGTCACACCGAACGCGGCCTGGCGGAGCTGGCCGGACAGGACGGCCACGACAGTCTGATCACGCCCTATCGGCTCGCCCTGCAGGCTGCGGCCACGGCCACGACCGGCGCTGTGTCCAGGGCGGACCAACTGGCCGCTGAAGCCCTCGCCGCGGCCCGCGGGTCCGGCCTGTCCCACCAGCTCGGCCACGCGCACCGCGCGCGGGCGAAGGTGCTGTCGCTCTCCGAAAACATCAGCGAGGCCGCGGCACACGCGGCGGAGGGCGCCCACCACTTCGCGGACGCCGGCGCACCCGTCGAGGAAGCGCTGACCCGGCAGTGCGCCGCCGCGCTGTACGCCCGGCTCGGCGCGGTCAGCCAGGTCCAGGTGGAGATCGGCCGAGCCAAGACGTTGTACGCGGCCGCCGGCGCCACCTGGCTCTCGGCGGAGCTGGCCCGGGACGAACGACGGCTGGCCGCCCTGGCACCCCGGGGCGGCCGGCGGCACGGCGACCCGGTCGCCGCGCTCACCGGCCGGGAGCGGCAGATCGCTGACCTCGTGGCCGGCGGACTGACCAACCAGCAGATCGCCGAGCGGCTCCACCTCAGCCGAAAGACGGTCGAGGCCCACATTTCCCGTACCTTCGCGAAACTCGGAGTCCAGTCGCGCGTCGCCCTGACCTTGCGGATGACCACGTTCGACGCCGGCCGCGACAACGACGGCTGAGAGTCTCTCGATGTGGCGCCGTCGAGCGGGTTGGGGCCGAAGCTACGACGGGACCCGCTGGTGCCGTCGGCGAGGCGGCCGGTGGGGACGCGGAGGGCAACGGCCGGCCGGCGTTTCCGCCGGCCGGCCACCGGGGTTGGCTCTAGCCTTGGCCGCCGAGGTAGATGGCGTTGAACAGGAACCGGTATGTTCCGTGTGATTGGGCCCGGTGCTGGAGCCTGAAGCCGATCATGACCACCTGTCCCTGGCCCAGTTCCGATGTGACGATGAGCCAGGAAATCATGATCCGGCTCACCTCCGCCTTCTTCGGCCGCTTCCTGCGCGGCGCACCCGCCCGATCCTGAACGACCCCACCGCTTCTACGTCCTCGTCGATGACCGGTCAGGGCTGTCAAGGGCGGCCCGGGCGCACTCACCGCCGGCGCCTCGCTACCTACCAGCCGGTGCGAATGGAGGCTGGACAAAACTTGGATACAAAGTTCTATAGTGTGGATACATAGTTGATCCACGTGCGGGGAGGCGAGGGGCCTGAGCGGCGGTCGAGCTGTCGAGGTCCGCCACCGGACACCGCCGGACGCGGCCCGGGTCCTGGCCTTCAGCTGCGCGCCACCGAGCTGATGCGGGGGCGATGATGTTCGGCCCGACACGAAGGAGCCCACCGTGAGCTGGCACGTCCCCAACCCGACCGTCCTCGGCACCCGGCACGCGGTCTCGTCGGGTCACTACCTGGCCAGCTCCGCGGCCCTGGCGATCCTGGAGGCGGGCGGAAACGCGGTCGACGCGGGCTGCTGCGCCGGCATGGCTCTGGCCGTGCTCCACGCGGACGAGGTCAACTTCGCCGGGGTCGCGCCGATCATGATCCGGCTGGCGGACGGTACCACCGTCAGCATCGACGGTCTCGGCGTGTGGCCGGCGGGGATCCCGGCCGACCTGTTCCTGCGCGAGCACGGCGGCGTCATCCCGAGCGGCCTGCTGCGCACCGTGGTACCGGCGGCTCCCGACGCGTGGATCACCGCGCTGCGCGACCACGGCACGATGACCTTCGGCCGGGTCGCCGCGGCCGCGATCCGGCTCGCCCGGGACGGCTTCGCGGCGCACCCGCTGCTGGTCGAGGGGATCACGGCGCGGCAGCGCGGCTACCGCAACTGGCCGGCGAACGAGGCGATCTACCTGCCCGGCGGCCGCCCGCCCCGGGTGGGGGAGCGGTTCGTCCAGGCCGACCTGGCCCGCAGCATCCAGCTCATGGCCGACGCCGAGGCCGCCCGCGCCGGCAGCCGCGAGGCGGGGCTGGAGGCGGCGCGGGCGGTCTTCTACGATGGGGAGCTGGCCGAGCGGATCGTGGCCTACCACCGGGAGCACGGCGGCTACCTGACCGCCGCGGACCTGGCCGGCTTCCGCTGCCGGTACGAGCCGGTGGTGACCGTGCGCTGGCGCGACTTCGAGGTCATGACCTGCGGTCCCTGGTCGCAGGGGCCGGCGCTCGCCCAGGCCCTGCGGACCCTGGAGGCGTACGGCCTGGACGGGCTGGCGCACAACTCGCCGGCGTACGTGCACCTGGTCGTCGAGGCGCTCAAGGGAGTCTTCAGCGACCGCGAACACCTTTACGGCGACCCGGCCTTCGTCGACGTCGACGTGGCCCGGCTCGTCTCGGACGCGCACGCGGCGGCGCGGGCCGGCCGGATCGACGCCGAGCGCGCCCACCCCGGGCTGCCGGACCTCGTCTTCGGCGTACCGCAGCCGCTGCCCGAGCCGAAGGACTACGACGAGCTGCCGGTCGTGGGCGAGGGCGCGACCTCGTACGTCTGCGTCGTCGACGCCTGGGGCAACGCGTTCTCCGCGACGCCGTCGGACGGCGCCTCCTCCTCCCCGGTCATTCCCGGGACCGGGTTCGTGCCCTCGCTGCGCGGCATGCAGTCCCGGCCCGACCCGGCCCACCCCTCCGGCGTCGCGCCCGGCAAGCGGCCCCGGCTGACCCCCAACCCGGCGATCGCGGTCCGCGACGACGGGTCGGTGCTGCCGTTCGGCTGCCCCGGCGGCGACATGCAGGTGCAGGCGATGCTCCAGGTCTTCCTGAACACCTTCCACTTCGGACTGCCGCTGCAGGAGGCGGTCAACGCGCCCCGCTTCTCCACGTGGAGCTTCCCCAACTCGTTCGCCCCGTTCGACTACCTGCCGTCCCGGGTCTTCCTGGAGGACCGGTTTCCGGCCGGCACCGCCGACGCGCTGCGCGCCAAGGGCCACGACGTGCGCGCCTGGCCGCCCTTCACCCGCGACGCCGCGGCCGTCGAGGCGATCTACCGCAACGCCGGCACCGGCTTCCTGGAGGCGGCCGCCGACCCGCGCCAGCCGGCCGCGGCGTACGTGTCATGAGCGCGCACGTGATCGCCGGGCGGATCCGCACGATGGACCCGGCCCGCCCGCTCGCCGAGGCGATGGCCGTGGAAGCCGGCCGGATCCTCGCCGTCGGGTCCCGGGCCGAGGTGCTCGCCGCCGTACCGCCCGGGACGCCGGTCGAGGATCTCGGCGACGCGGCGATCCTGCCCGGTCTCATCGACACCCACCTGCACATGCAGCGCGGTGGCCTCAAGATCATTCACGACCTCGGGTACGGCCGGCACGACCTCGACCTGGTGATCGCGACCATGCGGGACCGGGGCTTCGAACCGGGCTGGGGGCCGGAGCCGCCGACCCTGGCCGACCGGGCCGCCGCGCTGCGGTTGGTCCAGCCGCTGATGCACCAGCTCGGCTTCACCGGGATCATCGACCCGGCGACCACCGCCGACGAGCTGCGCGGGTACCAGGAGAGCCGGGCCCGCGGCGAGCTGACCATGCGCGTGGTCGCGATGCCGTACCCGGACGTCGGCGACCTCGCGCACCCGGACGTCGATGGCGCGATCGAGCGGCTGAACGGGATCGGCGCACGCACCGGCTTCGGCGACGACCTGCTGCGCGTCGGCGGAATCAAGGTCTACTTCGACGGCGAGGCGATGAGGGGCCAGGCGCTGCGCCGCACCCCCTGGCCGCACAGCGGGTCCACCGGGTACCAGCGGATCCCCACCGCCGAGTTCCAGCGGCTCGTCGACCACTGCGCCGCCGAAGGCTGGTCGGTCGGCGTGCACGCGGTCGGCGGCGCCGGGATCGCCGCGGTGCTCGACTGTTTCGCCGCGGCCGACCGCCGGTACGGCATCGCCGGGCGGCAGTGGCAGCTCATCCACGGATACCTGGAGGTCGAGCCCGAGTCGATGGCGCTGGCCGCCCGGCTCGGCGTCGTGCTGGCCGCCCAGCCGTCGATCGTCCTGCGCAACGGCGCCGGCCTGGTGGAGCTGCTCGGGCCCAGCGCCCTGCCGATGAACCCGCTGCGCTCCTGGCTCGACGCCGGCGTCGCGGTCGTGCTCGGCTCGGACGGTCCGTTCTTCCCGTTCGACCCGCGCGAGCTGATCTGGTCCGCGGTCACCCGCCGGGTCCGCGGCCGCACCGAGCCGCTCGACGAACGGGAGGCGATCACGGTGGCGGAGGCGCTGACGGCGTACACGGCGACCGCGGCCGTGGCGTCCTTCGCCGGCGACCGGCGCGGCACGCTCGCACCCGGCCGGTACGCGGACTGGGTCGCGTTCGACCGGGACCCCCTCGACATCGCCCCCGGCGAGCTGCTCACCCTGCGGGTGCGCCGCACGGTGGTCGGCGGCCGTACGGTGTACGAGGCGGGCGCGTGACCGCCGAGCCGCTGTACTGGTGGTCGGCCCGCGACCTGGCCGCCGCGATCCGCCGGCGTGAGCTCTCCGCCCGGGAGGTCATGCGCGCCCACCTCGACCGGATCGAGGAGGTCAACGACCGGATCCGGGCGGTGGTCTCGCCGCTGCCGGCGAGCGCGGCGCTGCGCCTGGCCGACGAGGCAGACCGGGCCGCCGCCCGCGGCGACGCGCTCGGGCCGCTGCACGGCCTGCCGACCGCGGTCAAGGACCTGATGGACGTGCGCGGCTTTCCCACCACGCACGGCTCGGCCGCCCACGCCGGCGCCCCACCGGCCACAGTGGACAGCGTGCTGGCCGCCCGGCTCCGCGCCGCCGGCGCGCTGATCATCGGCAAGACCAACACCCCCGAGCACGGCCTGGGGACGCTGACGTTCAACCCGCTGTTCGGCACCACCGTCACGCCCTGGGACCTGACCCGGCATGCCGGCGGCAGCAGCGGGGGAGCGGCCGCCGCCTTGGCCGCCGGCATGCTGCCGATCGCCGACGGCTCCGACTCCGGCGGCAGCCTGCGGTACCCGGCGGCATTCTGCAACGTCGCCGGCCTGCGCCCCACCCCGGGCACGGTGCCGAGCGGCCGGCGCGGCGACGGCTGGAGCCCGCACGCGGTACTCGGGCCGATGGGGCGCGACTGCGCGGACGCGGCGCTGCTGCTCTCCGCGATCAGCGGCCTCGACCCGGGCTGGCCACTGTCCTGGGTGGAGGATCCGGGCGCCCTCGCCGACCTGGAGCCGGTCGACCTGTCCCGGGTACGGCTGGCGTGGAGCGCCGACGCCGGCGGGCTGGAGGTCTCCGCCGAGGTACGCCAGGTGCACGCGGCCGCCCGTGCCGCCCTGGTGCGCGCGGGCGCGACCGTGGTCGACGCGGAGCCGGACTTCACCCACGCCGACCGGCTGTGGGAGACCGTCGAGACGTTCGAGTTCTTCGCCGGCGGCCGGTCCGACGTGGACGCGGACCCGGGCGGCTACCGGCCGGACTACCTGCGCAACGTCGAGCAGGGGCGGCGCACGACGGCCGCCGACCTGGCCGAGGCGCTCGCCCGGCGCACCGACCTGTTTCGGGACACCGCCCGGCTGCTCGCCGACCACGACGCGCTGGTCCTGCCGGCCGCGCCGGTGGTGCCGCCGCCGGTGGAGGTGGAGTGGGTCGAGGCGGTCGGCGGGGTCGCCTACGACCGGTACTTCCGCTGGCAGCGGATGGCCAACCGGATCACGGCGACCGGGCACCCGGCGCTGGTGACGCCGGGCGGGTGGACGCCGGCGGGCCTGCCGGTCGGGCTGCAGGTCGTCGGCCGCTACCGAGGTGACCGGCGGCTGCTCTCGCTCGGCGCGGCGATCGAACGGGCACTGGGCCACGCCGGCCGGCGCCCGCCGCTCTGACCAGGGGTGAACGTGATCTGTTTACACACCGGCAACCTCCGTGCGACGCTTTTGGGATCCACGGATCAATAGCCTGGATCCAATGAGGGCCTCGGTGAGCGGGAGGACAGGATGACCGATCGGCGCAGTGAGTCCCGATGGCGGTAGAGGAAGCCGTCGCCGCGGCACTTCCCGACACCGGGCGCCGTGGCCGTGCGCCGGACGGCGCCGGCGAACGGCGTTGGCTGCTGTGGCCGCCGCTCGCGTTCTTCGCATTGCTGCTGGGCGTACCGCTCGCCGCGCTCCTGCGGCAGGCGCTGTCCGGGGAGGGCAACGCCTTCGCCGAGTCGGTCCGGATGAGCGTCTTCGTCGACGCGGTGGGGCGCACGCTGCTGCTCGCGGCCGTCGCCACCGCGGCGACGGTGCTGATCGGCACCTGCTACGCGCTGGCCGTCGCGATCGGGCCGGCGTGGCTGAAGGCCCTGCTCATGGGGGGCCTGCTGATCTCCCTGTGGACTTCGATCATGGTACGGACCATCGGCTGGATGCTCCTGGAGCTGCCGACCGGCGCGCTCTACTGGCTGCTGGAGAAGGCGCACCTGCGCACCGAGCCGATCGACATCTACCAGACCACCGGGGCGCTGTACCCGGCGATGATCGCGGTGATGCTCCCCTTCGCCGTACTGCCCATCCTCGCCGCCATCCTCGGCCTCGACCGCGAGCAGCTCAACGCCGCCACCGTCTTCGGCGCCGGGCCGGTGCTCACCTTCGGCGCGGTCGTGCTGCCGGCGATCCGCCAGGCGATGATCAGCGCCGGCGTCCTGGTCTTCGTGATGAGCCTGGGCTTCTACGTGACCCCGCTGCTGCTGGGTGGGCCGTCCAACATGACCGTCTCGGGGATCATCAACGGCCAGCTCAACAACGCCAACCGGGCCGACGTGGGCGCGGCCATGAGCCTGCTGCTCGTCGGCGGTACGGTCGCCATCTACCTGGTCGCCGACCGGCTCTTCAAGGTCAGCGAGCGGTGGGGCTGAGATGGTGGACTCACCGCTGCGGCGCGGCATCGGGTGGTGGCGGCTGCCCGTGCTGGGCGTCGCCCTGCTGACCAGCCTGCTGTTCTACGTACCGTTCCTGGTGGTCGTGGCGACCAGCTGGACCGAGACGTCGTTCATCATCTTCCCGCCGCAGGGCTTCTCCCCGACCTGGTACTCCGACGTGCTCCAGGACCCGCAGTGGACGGACGCGTTCAAGGTCTCCCTGCGGGTGTCGGCGGCCGGCACCGTCATCTCGGTGGTGCTCGGCACCCTCGGCGCGCTGGCGCTGACCCGGCTGCGCTCCCGGACGGCGCGCCGGTGGATCCGCACCCTCTTCATCGTCCCGATGGCCATCCCGCCGGTGGCGTACGCCGTCGGCCTCTACTCGGTCAACCTCGAGGTCGCCGCCCTGGGCGACAACCTCGCGCTGCTGATCCTGGGCGAGGCCCTGCTCGCCATGCCGTACGTCTTCGTCATGGTCTCCTCCGGGCTGAGCCAGGCCGACCCGGCGCTGCGCCCGGCGGCCAGTACGCTCGGCGCCTCCTGGCCGCTGATCGTCTGGCGGATCGACCTGCCCATGATCGCGGGGCACATGCTCGCCGGCGCGGTGTTCGCGTTCGCCGTGATCTTCGACGAGGTGGTGCTCTCGGTCTTCCTCGCCCCGGTGGGTGTCAAGACGCTCCCGCTGCAGATGCTCGACGCGTCCCAGGAAGCCCTCTCACCCCAGCTGACCGCCGCCTCGACGCTCGTCTCGATGCTCGCGGTGCTGCTGCTGGGTGCGTTCAGCCTGTACTCCAACCGCCGGGCCGCCCGCGCCCGGCGCCGCGCCCGAAAGGCGACGACCGCATGACCATCGCGTTGTCGATCCAGGACGTCCACGTCACCCTCGGCCACAACGAGGTCCTCAAGGGAGTGAGCCTGGACGCGGCGCCGGGCGAGTTCGTGACCCTGCTCGGGGCCAGCGGCAGCGGCAAGACGACGCTGCTCAACGTCATCGCCGGGCTCCAGCAGGTGCACCGCGGGCATGTGCTCTTCGACGGGCAGAGCGTCGAGCGGCGGCCGCCGCGCAAGCGCAAGGTCGGGGTCGTCTTCCAGTCGTACGCGCTGTTTCCCCGGATGAGCGTGGGGGAGAACGTCGCGTTCCCGCTGCGCGCGGCCGGCCGGCCCAAGGCCGAGCGGCGCCGTGCCGCGCGGGAGATGCTCGACCTGGTCGACCTCGGCGGCATGGCCGACCGCACCACCGACTCGCTCTCCGGCGGCCAGCAGCAGCGGGTGGCCCTGGCCCGGGCGCTCGCTGCCAACCCGGGCATCCTGCTGCTGGACGAGCCGATGGCGGCCCTGGACAAGCAGCTGCGCGAGCGGATGCAGGTCGAGATCAAGCGGATCCAGCAGCGGGTCGGCATCACCACGCTCGCGGTCACCCACGACCAGGCCGAGGCGATGACCATGTCGGACCGCGTCGCGATCATGCACCACGGCCGCCTCATCCAGGTGGACACCCCGGAGCGGCTCTACCGCCGGCCGGTGAACGAGTACGTCGCCAGCTTCCTCGGCGAGGCGAACCTCTTCCCCGCCGACCGGCAGGGCCCGCTCCCGGCCGGCGCGACCGGGCGGGCGACCGGCACCGCCGTGATCCGCCCCGAGGACCTGGTCGTGCTCGACCCCCGTCCGGCCGCCGACCGCTGGCACGTACGGGGCGTGGTCCGCCTGCTCAGCTTCCAGGGCAGCCGCTTCCGGCTGGAGCTGGCCACCGAGGGCGGCCAGACCGTGGTCTGCTCGCTGCCGCCGCACACCGACGTCAGCCCGCTGCTGCCCGGCAGTGAGGTGGCGCTCGGCTGCGCGGAACCGCGGCACGTGCACATCATCGAGACGGCCGGCGCGGACCGGCTGGTCGAGGTGGCCGCCTGATGGCCGCCACATCCCCTGGACCGCGGCGATGATCGAGACCGTCCTCGGCCCGATCGAGGCGGCCGGCGTGGGCCGGGTCAACATGCACCAGCACCTGCTCAGCGACGCCAGCCGCCTCGCCCGGCCCGGCGTCGAGCCGACCCCCGTCGACGACTGGGTGACCACCGCCAACCTCGGCTTCCTGCGGTGGAACGCCCTGGCCCTGGCCGACAACCTCCGCCTCGACGACCCGGAGCTCGCGGTCGCGGAGCTGCGCCGGGCCGCCGGCGCGGTTGACCTGGTGGTCGAGGACACCAGCGTCGGGTTGGGACCGGACCACCCGGCCCTGCCCGCGATCGCCCGCGCGGCCGGCGTGCACGTCGCGGTGGCGTACGGCTTCTACGTGACGCCGACCCTGCCCGCCTGGGCGCGCGACCTGGACGAGGACGCCGCCTACGCGCACCTGCTCGGCGCGCTGGCCGACCGCGTCCCCGGTACCGGGTACCGGGCCGCCCTGCTCGGGATCATGGGTACCACCGGCGAGGTCCCGGCGGTGGAGCGGGCCCGGCTGCGGGCCGCGGCCGCGGCGGCGGCCCAGACCGGCGCCAGCGTCAGCGTCCGGCTCGACGGCGAGGCGCGCGCCGGTACCGCGGTGGTGGCCGAGCTGGTCGCCGCCGGGCTGCCGGCCGACCGGATCCTGCTCACCAACGCCGACGAGTACCTGGACGCCGCGTACTGGCACGACCTGCTCGACGCCGGGGCGACCCTGGAGATGTGCTTCGGCACCGAGCTGCGGCACACCGGGCGGATGCGAAACCCGTCCGACCTTGAGCGGCTGGACTTCTTCGAGTCGTTCCTCGCCGCGCGTCCCGACGGCCGGTGGGTGCTCGGCGGCTCGGTGTGGATGAAGGCCCAGCTGCGCCGGTACGGCGGCGAGGGCTACGACCACCTCACCACCCGGGTCCTGCCGGAGCTGCTGCGCCGGGGCGTCGACCCGCGGCGGCTGGAGGCCATGGTGACCGGCGAACCGCTGCGCCTGCTGGACCGATGACCGCGCCCCCGCCCGATGACCAGGAAGGTCGAGGAAGGACCGTGATGCGTGCCGACCTGCCCGACCTCGCTCCCAGCCAGGCGCTCTTCGTCGATGGCGCGTGGCGCCCCGGCGGCGACCTGTTCGAGGTGGTCGATCCCGCCACCGAGCAGGTGCTCACCCGGGCGGTCCAGGCGACGCCGGCCGACGTCGACGCGGCCGTGCGGGCGGCCCGGGAGAGCCTGGCCGACCGGCGCTGGACGGGGCTGGCACCGCTGGAGCGGACCCGGATCCTGCACCGGGTCGCCGACCTGATCGAGGCGGAGCTGGAGCGGCTCGCCGTCCTGGAGACCCGCGACAACGGCAAGCCGATCGAGCGCTCCCGCGCCGACGTGGCCACCGCCGCCCGCACCTTCCGGCACTTCGCCGGCGCGCCGAGCCGGCTGCTGGGCACGACCGTCCCGATCGACCCCGGCGCCCACCACGTCTACACGACGCTGGAACCGGTCGGGGTGGCCGCGCTCGTCCTGCCCTGGAACTTTCCGATCATGACGGGTGCGTTCAAGATCGCTCCGGCGCTGGCGGCCGGTTGCCCGGTGGTGGTCAAGCCGGCCGAGCAGACGCCGCTGACCATGCTCCGCCTCGCCGACCTGATCACCGAAGCGGGCGTACCGGCCGGGGTCTTCAACGTCCTGACCGGCGACGGGCGGGTCGGCGCCGCCCTGGTCGACCACCCCGGCGTGGACAAGGTCTCCTTCACCGGGAGCACGGCGGTCGGCCGGCTGGTGGGGGAGGCGGCCGCGCGGCGGTTCGCCCGGGTCACCCTCGAGCTGGGCGGCAAGAGCGCCAACATCGTCTTCGCCGACGCCGACCTGGACGCCGCCGTCGCCACCGCGATCCGCGCCAGCTTCGGCCACTCCGGACAGATGTGTACCGCCGGCAGCCGGCTGCTGGTCCAGCGATCCGTGCTGCCCGAGTTCGCCGGGCGGCTGGCGACGGCGGCGCGGCGGGTACCGGTGGGCGACGGGCTGGCCGGGGGCATCTCGGTCGGGCCGCTGATCTCGGCCGAGCAGCGCGCGCAGGTCCTCGGCTACATCGAGAAGGGGCGGGCCGAAGGCGCCGAGCTGGTCGTCGGCGGCCGGACGCCACCCGGCCCCGGCTACTACGTGGAGCCGACCGTCTTCACCGGCGTCACCAACGACATGGTCATCGCCCGGGAGGAGATCTTCGGGCCGGTGGTCGGCGTACTGGCCTTCGAGGACGAGCGGGAGGCGGTACGGATCGCCAACGACTCGGCGTACGGCCTGGCCGCCGGCGTCTGGACGGCCGACCTGAGCCGGGCCCACCGGGTCGCGGCCCAGTTGCAGGTCGGGACGGTCTGGGTCAACACCTACAACGTGTTCGACCCGGCGCTCTCCTTCGGCGGGCGCAAGGGCTCCGGCCTCGGCCGCGACCTCGGCGACGAGGCGCTGCGCGGCTACCTGGAGCCGAAGGCGGTCGTCGTCAGCCTGTGAGACGTATCCATTCTAAGGGAACTGTGGATCCAATCCTGCTATCTTGGATCCATGTTCGCGGGCAGGGGAACGGTCGACGGTGGATCTCTCGGTGAACGCTGACCGCGCGGGTGCCGGCACGGTCAGCGCTCAGGCCGCGGCCGTGGACGTCGCACGCGAGCGGGCGCGGACGGTCGGCGTACGCCACGCCCACCACCTCAACTCCGCCGGCGCCGCGCTCCCCACGGTCGCCGTGGTCGACGAGGTCGTCGCCCACCTGCGCCGGGAGGAGAACGAGGGGGGCTACGAGGCCGCCTCCGCGGTCTCCGGGCGGATCGAGGAGGTGTACGCCGGCGCGGCGCGCGTCGTCGGCGCGGCGGCCGAGGAGATCGCCCTGGCCGACAGCGCGACCTCCGGGCTGCGGGTCATCGTCGACGCGCTCCGGGTGGACCGGTCGACCCGGCTGCTGGTCAGCCGCTCCACCTACGTCAGCCACGCCCTGCACCTGCTCAGCCTGGCCCAGGACACCGGCGCCGAGCTCGTCGTCGTGCCCAGTGGTGCGGACGGCGCGGTCGACCTCGAACGGCTGGAGCGGCTGCTGACCGGCGGCCCGCGCGACGTCGTCTGCGTCGCGCACGTGCCGACCTCGTCCGGGCTGGTCGAGCCGGTACGCGACATCGGCGCCCTCACCCGCCGCTCCGGCGCGATCTACCTGCTCGACGCCACCCAGTCGGTCGGCCACCTGCGGGTCGACGTCGACGAGATCGGCTGCGACGCGCTGGTGACGACGGGCCGCAAGTTCCTGCGCGCGCCCCGCGGCACCGGCTTCGCGTACATCCGCGGCACCCTGCTCGACGGGCTCGCCCCGGTCGCCCCGGACGTACGCGGCGCCGTCTGGACGGGCTCCCGCGAGTGGAGCCTCTCGCCGACCGCCCGCCGCTTCGAGACCTGGGAGTCCTCCGTCGCCGGCCGGCTCGGCCTGGGTGTGGCCCTCCGCGAGCTGCTGGCCCGCGGCGTCGACGCCACCGCGGCGTACCTGCGCGGGACCGCGACGCTGCTGCGCCGGGGACTCGCCGCCGTCGACGGGGTGACCGTGCAGGATCCGCCGTCGTGCGCCTCCGGCATCGTCACGTTCACGGTGGACGCTCTCGGCGCCGAGGCGGTCAGCCAGCGCCTGGCCGCCCGCGGCGTGCGGACCGTCGCGGTCCCGGCCAGCCACGGCCAGTGGGACCTCGGCGCCCGCGGGGTGCCGGCGGTCGTCCGCGCCTCGGTGCACGTCTACAACGACGACACCGACGCCGACGCGCTGCTGGACGCGGTCGCCGAGATCGCCCGGGGAGCCGGCGCATGAGCGAGCGCAGCGAGCGAATCATCAAACACAGCGCGCGTGGAGCCTCATGCCCGCCCGCGGCGAAGCGAGGACGGGCATGAGCGCCGAGGCCGACGTCCTGGTCGTCGGGCTCGGCATCCACGGCTCGGCCGCCGCCTACGAGCTGGCCCGCGGCGGGGCGGCCGTCGTCGGGATCGACCAGTTTCCGGAGGGCCACCGCCGCGGCTCGTCGCACGGGACCACCCGGATGATCCGGCGGGCCTACCCCAACCCGGCCTGGAACGACCTCGTCGCCCGCGCCTACGCCGGCTGGGAACGGTGGGAGCGGGCCAGCGGGCAGGCCCTGGTCCACCGCACCGGCGGCCTCTACACCACCGCCACCGCGTCCACACTGGAGGGACCCGGCTGCGCGCCGGTCGACGACCCGGACCGGCTGCGCCGGCTCATGCCCGCGTTCGCCGTACCGGAGGGCTACCGCGCCGTGTACGACCCCTCCGCCGGCGTCGTGGCGGCCGGGCGGGCGCTGGCGGTAGCCCGGGCCGGTGCCCGCGCCGCCGGTGCCGAGCTGGCCTTCGGCGAAGCCATGCTGGACTGGTCGGCGACCGGCACCGGCTGCCTGGTCGAGACCTCGAAGCGGCGGCTGCGCGTCCGGTCGCTGGTGCTCGCCACCGGCGCCTGGGCCGGCCGGGCCGTACCCCGGCTCGCCCCCCTCTTCGAGGTCTGGCGCATCGTCACCGTCACCCTGAGACCCGGCCAGGAGGTGGCCCGGCCGCCCCGGCTCGGCGCCTTCTCCGTGGACCGCCCGGAAGGGCTCGTCTTCGGGATCCCGGACGCCGCCGGGGACGGCTTCAAGGCCGGCATCGACGCCGGCGAGGTCTGGGACCCCGACCGCCCGCCCGCGCCGCCCACTCGCGCCGAGGTCGCCGAGCTGTGCCGGCTCATGTCCGGGTACGTCCCCGGCGCCCGCACCGACCCGGAGCGCGACGTCGTCGAGGCCGCCGCGTGCCTGTACACGATGACCGCGGACCGGCGCTTCGTGCTCGGCCGGCTGCCCTGGGCGCCACGGGTGGTGGTGGCCGCCGCCTGCTCCGGGCACGGCTTCAAGTTCGGGCCGGCGGTCGGTGAGGCCGTCGCCGACCTGTGCCGCGGCGAGGAGCGGCGCGATCTCGACTTCATCGGCGTCGACCGGCGGCTGGCCGGCCACGACCGCGTACCGCAGCGAGGAGAGCCATGACGACCGCAGCGCACTGGACCGAGCCGCTGACCGTACCCGAGATCGTCGAGGTCGTCGCCCTGGTCCGCGCCGACCCCCGGATCGGCGACCGGCCCCGCTTCTGGGGGATCGCGGTCGAGGAGGCCCTGGCCCGGGCCCTCGCGCCGGGACAGGGCCGGCCGGTGCGGCTGGTGGTGATGAACCCGGCGGCGCACGCCGCCTGGGAGGTCGCGGCCTGGACCTCCGGCACCGACCGGCCCGCCTCGCTCGTCTCCTGGACGCCCGTCGACGCCCGCCGGCCGGGGGTGTCCAGCGAGGAGGCGCGGCTGGTCGCGCAGGCCTGCCGGGAGGACGCCGCGTTCCAGAAGGCGCTCGCCGCGCGGGGGATCGCCGACGCCAGCCTGGTCTGGGTCGACCCCGAGTCGATCACCGGCTTCGAGCCGGCCGACCTGGCCGGTCGCCGCCTTTCCTGGGGCACCGTCTGGCACCGGGAGAGCGAGGACGACAACGGGTACGCCCGGCCGGTGGCGGGACTGGTGCCGATCGTCGACCTGGAGACCCTCGCGGTCGTGCGGATCGAGGACCACGGCGTCGTCCCGGTCGCCACCGAGGCGGGCAACTACCGCTCCGGCACCTGGGGCCCGGACCGGTACGTGGCGCCGCTGGAGATCAGCCAGCCCGAGGGGCCGGGGTTCACCGTCGACGGGCACCTGGTCACCTGGCAGAACTGGTCGTTCCGGGTCGGCTTCACGCACCGCGAGGGGCTGGTCCTGCACGACGTCACGTACCACGACGGCGACGAGCGGCGCCCGGTCGTGCGGCGGGCGGCGGTCAACGAGATGTACGTCCCCTACCTGGACAGCGACCCGACGGCGTACCGCAAGAACTTCTTCGACTGGGGCGAGTACGGCGCCGGGCCGCTGACCGCCTCGCTGGAGCTTGGCTGCGACTGCCTCGGCGAGATCCGGTACTTCGACGCGGCCGTGGTCGACGGGCACGGCGAGCCGCGCACCATCGGCAACGCGGTCTGCCTGCACGAGGAGGACTTCTCCGTGCTCTGGAAGCACGTCAACACCCGCACCGGGGAGGCCGACGTACGGCGCAGCCGGCGGCTGGTGATCTCCTTCTTCGCCACCGTCGCCAACTACGACTACGGCTTCTACTGGTCCTTCTACCAGGACGGCATGATCGACCTGGAGATCAAGCTGACCGGCATCCTCTCGGTCTCCGGCATCGCCGACGGGCAGGAGCCGCCGTACGGCCGGATGGTCGCCCCCAACGTGCAGGCCCCCAACCACCAGCACTACTTCGGGTTGCGGCTCGACATGGCCGTCGACGGTCCGGTCAACCGCCTCTACGAGGTGCACGCCGAGGTCGACGGCGACGAGGCGGCCAACCCGTACGGCAACGCCTGCCGGATGGTGCGTACCCCGATCGCCAGCGAGCGGACGGCGGCCCGGGCCAGCGACCCGGCGCGGTCGGTGCACTGGCTCGTCGAGAGCGGCACCCGGACCAACCGGTTCGGCGACCGGACCGCCTACCGGCTCACCCTGCCGAACACCGCGCGGCTGCACGTGCGCCCCGGCAGCGTCGCCGCGCGGAAGGCGCCGTTCGTGGCCAAGCAGCTGTGGGCCACGCCGTACGACCCGGCGCAGCGCTTCATCGCCGGCGAGTACCCCAACCAGGCGCCGCTGGGCGAGGACGGCGTCACCGCCTGGCAGGAGGCGGACCGGTCGCTGGACGGGGCCGAACTGGTGCTGTGGCCGGTCGTCGGCGTCCACCACCACCCCCGCCCGGAGGAGTGGCCGATCATGTCGGTGCACCGGATCGGCATGCGACTGGAGCCGGACGGCTTCTTCGACCGCAACCCGGCGCTGGACCTGCCGGCCCCACGGGCCCACAAAGGCGGCGGCCACGTCGGCGCCTGCTGCCACGATGGCGAACAGACCGTCCACTAAGGAGTGTCATGGACCAGGTGTGGTCGGTCGCCGGGCCGCTTCGCCCCGAGGACGTCGGGTTGACCCTCACCCACGAGCACGTCTTCATCAACATGACGCCCACCGAGCCGCGGGACGGGTACCTGACCGTGTGGGACGAGCGTGAGCGGGACATCCGGCGCTTCGTCGAGCGCGGCGGCAGGACGCTGTGGGACGTCACCAACGGGGAGCTGAGCGACTACGCGGCGCCCGTCTACTACGACCGGGACCCGGCACACCAGGTGCAGAACCCGCGCACCGGCTCGCGTTCGGTCGCCAACGTGCTCGCCACCAAGGAGATGGCCGAGCGGACCGGGATCAACGTCGTCCTCGGCACCGGCCACTACTTCGAGGCGTACCTGGACCAGGGCTGGTGGGAGCGAAACAGCACCAACCAGATCGCCGACTACCTCGTGGCCGACCTGCTGGACGAGATCCCCGGCACCGGTGTCCGCGCCGGCTTCCTGGGCGAGATCGCCTCCGACAAGCCGAAGATCACGCCGAACGAGGAGCGCTCCTTCCGGGCGACCGGCCGGGCGGCGGCCGAGACCGGCGTGCTGGTCAGCACCCACGCGCCCACCTTCCCCACCGGCGAGGCGCAGATCGACATCCTGACCG
The DNA here is from genome assembly GCF_031085175.1 of Phytohabitans maris. Taxonomy (GTDB): domain Bacteria; phylum Actinomycetota; class Actinomycetes; order Mycobacteriales; family Micromonosporaceae; genus Phytohabitans; species Phytohabitans maris. The sequence goes on along the minus strand of NZ_JAVHUY010000003.1, from coordinate 130,264 downwards.
CCGAGGGCGTCGACCCCGAGCGGATCGTGATCGGCCACGCCGACACGGTCAAGGACGTGCGGTACTCGCTCGACCTGCTCAACCGCGGCGTCTACGTCCAGTACGACTGCATGATGGCCTGCAAGATCGGCGGCCGGCTCGTCGTGCCCGAGCTACAGCGGCGGGTCGACTACCTCAAGCACCTGGTCGACCGCGGCTTCGCCGGCAAGATCCTGCTCGCCCAGGACGTCAGCCAGCGCTCCCACCAGGCCGAGCTGGGCGGGCCGGGGATGTGCTTCCTGTTCGAGGAGTTCGCCGAGTACGCCGTCGCGGCCGGTATCGACCCCGGCGTGCTGGCCACGATGACGACCGAGAACCCCCGGCGGGCCATGTTCGGCCAGTGAGATCAGGCGGCCGGCTTCTTCGCGGCGAGCCAGTCGAAGACCTGCGCGCTGGTGACCAGGGCGTCGCGCTGCAGGTACTCGACGGCCCGCAGCGCGGCGTCGTGTGCCTCGCGGGAGGAGCCACCCACGCAGTCGGTCAGCACCCGCACCCGGTAGTCGTGCTGGTGCGCGTCGACCGCCGTGTAATGGATGCAGACGTCGGTCAGCCCGCCGATGAGCAGGACCGTCTCCGCCTTGTACGCCTTGAGCACGATCTCCAGCTCGGTGCCGAAGAACGCCGAGTAGCGCCGCTTGCGGATCAGGAACTCGTCGGGGCGGGGCCGCACCCACGGGGCGAGCTCGGTCTCCGGCCAGCCCTCGACGCAGTGCGGCCCCTCGGCGCCGTCCAGCTCGCGGCCGATGTCGACCAGCCCGGGCTTGTGCACCTCCTGGACGAAGACCACCGGGACGCCGTGCCCCCGGCACGCGTCGATGAGCCGCTCCACCCGGGCGGCGCGCTCCCGGCGACCGCCCATCTGGGCGATCTCCGAGCGGGACTCGTCGTCGGGCACCTCCCCGCCCTGGATGTCGACCACGAGGAGCACCGCGTTGCCCACCACGGCGGGCGGCGTCAGAAGGGGCGTGCCCATCCCGCTACTCGCCGCGGAAGACGGTGGAGGAGCGCAGCTCGTACCAGCGGGCGAGCTGCTCACCGGCGTCGACGACGTGCTGGCGCATCTCGGCGGCGGCCCGCTCGGCGTCGCCGTCGGCGAGGGCCTGCAGGATCCGCTCGTGCTCCCGGAAGTTTTCGTCCCGGTGGCGGCTGTCGTTGACGATCAGCTGGGCCGACACGTTGCGGGGAAAGGTCTCGTTGATGTCGTTGATCGCCTTGGCCAGCCGGGCGTTGCCGGAGATGCTCGCGATCAGCGTGTGGAACAGGTCGTTGCTGCGCCGGTGGTCGCGCTCGTCGGGGGCGGTGCCGGTGCTGCGGGCCAGGGAGTAGTCGTACATCTCCCGGTTGGCCACGCGCAGCTGCTCGATCTGGTCGCGGGTGATCCGGCGCACCGCGCGCGCGGCGGCCAGCGCCTCCAGCTCGGCGCGCACCTCGTACGCCTCGCGGACGTCCCACGGGGCCGGGACGCTGACCACGGCGCCCCGGTTGGGCAGCACCTCGATCAGGCCGCTGGTCTGCAGCTGGCGTAGCGCCTCCCGCACCGGCGTGCGGGAGACGCCGAAGTCGCTGGCCAGCTCCGCCTGGCGCAGCTGGGCCCCGATGGGGATCTCGCCGGTCATGATGCGGTTGCGAATCCGGTCGGCCAGGTCGTCGACGAGGGCCGCACCCGTCTTGCGCGCCGGCGCCAACTCGTCGGACTCGATCGTCAAGCCGCCACTCTCCTCGTGTCGCCCCGCACAGCCGTATAGCCACACGACGGCATAGCCACCCAACGATAGCAGAGTACGGGCCATGTGGACCCACTTGAGCCTGGTGTGGGTATGTTCGCTTCCATGCGGGATCCGTAATGCTTAAGATTGGATCCACAAAGCGACCCCGGAGGCGGCAGTGCTGCGACGAGCCGACAACGACAAGCTCACCCGGACCGGGCCCGGCACCGCGCTGGGCGGGCTGATGCGCGCCTACTGGCAGCCGGCCGCGCTGGTCTCGGAGATGCCCACCGACCGCCCGGTCAAGGCGATCCGGCTGCTCGGCGAGGATCTGGTCCTCTTCGCCCGGGCCGGCGGGTGGGGGCTGATCAGCCGCTTCTGCGCGCACCGCGGCGTCGACCTCGCCTACGGCCGGCTGGAGGACGGCGGGCTGCGCTGCCTCTACCACGGCTGGCTCTACAACGCCGAGGGGCGCTGCGTGGAGCAGCCGGCCGAGCCGCCGCACAGCCGGTTCCTGGACAAGATCCGCATCGCCAGCTACCCGTGCGTGGAGCGCAACGGCATCGTCTTCACCTACATGGGCGCCGGCGACCCGCCACCCTTCCCGGCGTACGACTGCTTCACCGCGCCGGAGGAGTACACGTTCGCCTTCAAGGGGCTCTGGGAGTGCAACTGGCTGCAGGGCCTGGAGGGCGGCATCGACCCGAGCCACGTCTCGTTCCTGCACCGGTTCGTCGGCGAGGACCCCCGCGACGTGTACGGCCAGCAGTTCAGCGAGGAGGTGGAGGGCACCGGCACCAAGCTGTCGAAGCTCGTCGGCGACCACTACCGGCCCGACATCGAGGTGGAGAGCGCCGAGCACGGGCTGCGGGTCTTCGCCGTCCGCCAGCTCACCGAGGAGATCAAGCACGTGCGGGTGACCAACCTGCTGTTTCCGAACGCGTTCGTGGTGCCGTTCGGCAACACCAAGGTCTTCACCCAGTGGCACGTCCCGATCGACGACGAAAACCACTACTGGTACATGATCTTCTACGACTTCGCCGAGAAGACCGACAAGGAGACGCTGCTGCGCCAGCGGCTCGAAGGCGTCTCCCTGCCCGACTACCGGCCGCTGCGCAACCGCTCCAACGACTGGGGGTTCGACCCGGTCGAGCAGCGCGACCTCACGTACACCGGGATGGGGTTGGACATCAACGTCCACGACCAGTGGGCGGTGGAGAGCATGGGCCCGATCCAGGACCGGACGGTGGAGCGGCTCGGCGTCTCCGACCGCGCCATCACCGCCAACCGCCGGCTGCTGCTGCGCGCGATCGACGCGTTCCACTCCGGCGGCACACTCCCCGCGCACCCGGCGGACGAGGCCGAGGCGGCCCGGTTCGTCGGTCCGCACGCCGTCGACCTGGTCGCCGCCAGCGACGGGTGGCAGGAGCGCTGGCGGGAGAAGGAGGCCGAGCGGCGGCGCGCCTCGCCCTGGCATCGGACCCGGCCGGAGCCGGCCGATGCGTAACGTCGACGAGCGCGACGTCGCCGAGGGCGGCGGCGGGGCCAGCGCCCGCCCGATGCTGGACAAGGACCGGGGCGGCTTCGTCGACCGGCACGACCTGTGGAGCGACCCGCAGTACGCCGCCGCGGCCCAGATGCGCCGGGTGATCGACGAGCTGGGGATCGAGATGGTCCGCTTCGGCTTCGCCGACCAGCACGGCATCCTCCGCGGCAAGACCATCGCCCGGTCGGCGGTCGCCGCGGCCATGCGCTCCGGCCTCACCGCGCCGAGCTCGCTGCTGCTCAAGGACACCTCCGGCAAGTCGGTGTACCCGGTGTTCGCGGCCGACCCGAAGGTGGGCGTGGCGGGTTTCTCCGGGGCCGGCGACATCGTGCTCGTCCCGGACCCGACCTCCTTCCGGGTCGTGCCGTGGGCCCGGCGCACCGGGTGGGTGCTGTGCGACGTGCGCTTCCCGGACGGCTCGCCGGTGCCGTTCTGCACCCGCGGCCTGCTGCGCAAGCAGCTGGGCGCGCTCGCCCAGCGGGGGTACCGGATGACCGTCGGCGCGGAGCTGGAGTTCCACGTCTTCCGCGCCACCGGCGAGGGGCTCGCCGGCGACCGGGTCGGCCGCCCCGGCGCGCCCGGTGTGGCTCCGGTCGCCGGCCCGACCACGGCCGGGTCCCAGCTGCTGCACGAGGAGACGCTGGACGGCCTGGACGAGCTGGTGCAGGCGCTCTACACCGGGCTGACCTCGCTCGACCTGCCGCTGCGCTCGATCGAGCTGGAGTTCGGACCCAGCCAGCTCGAACTGACCATGGCGGCGGCCGACGCGGCGGTGACCGCGGACGCGGTGCTGGTGGGGCGCAGCGCGGTCCGGCAGATCGCCCGCCGGCACGGCTACCACGCGACGTTCATGTCCCGGCCGCAGGGAGCCGAGACGGCGTCCACCGGGTGGCACCTGCACCAGTCGCTGACCGACCTGCGCACCGGCCGCGCCGCGTTCGTGCCCGGCGTCGCGGACACCGAGCCGCTGTCGGTCACCGGCCGCTCGTACCTGGAGGGGCTCCTGCGGCACGCCACCGCCGCGGCCGCGTTCACGACGCCGACCGTCAACGGGTACAAGCGGTACCAGCCGTACTCGCTGGCCCCGGACCGGATCGCCTGGGGCGTGGACAACAAGGGCGCCATGGTGCGCGTGGTCGGCGGTCCCGGCGACCCGGCCACCCGGCTGGAGAACCGCTCCGGCGAGCCGGCGGCCAACCCGTACCTGTACATCGCCGCGCAGGCGGTCAGCGGCCTCGACGGCATCACCCGGCGGCTGACCCTGCGCCCGCCGACGACCGCGCCGTACGAGGCGTCGGCGCCCCGGCTGCCCCGCTCGCTCGGCGAGTCCGTGGCGGCGCTGGAGTCCGACGCGACCTTCCGCGAGGCGCTCGGCGACGTCGTGGTCGACTGGTACGCGCACCTGAAGCGGGCCGAGTTCGAGCGCTACCTGCTGCACGTCTCGGACTGGGAGCAGCGCGAGTACTTCGGCATGTTCTGAGGCCGCGCACCGGAAGGCGGCGCGGTGCGGGAAAGCGGCGGCGCACCGGAAGGCCGCGGCGCCGGGATCGGGAGGAGAGGCGTGACCGTGGTACTGTCCACACAGGACGAATGGATCCTGGAGAACCGGGTCCGGCCGCTGGTGACGGCGGCGCTGATGGCGGAGGCGGCGGCCCGCCCCACCGGCCCGTACTCGCGGGACCTGGTCGAGGTCATGGACTTCGTGCGCCGCAACCCCGACCCGGACAAGCCGCGCTATCTCATCGTCCGCACGCCCGGCGGGTTCGCGGTCGGCGTCCGGCCGCCGGTCCGCGGCGGGGCCCCGCGCCTGCTCGACGGCGCGCGCCACGCCACCCGCGACGCGGCCGAGCACGCCGTGCTGGTCCACCGGCTGCGCGACTACGGCGTGACCTGGTGACCGGGCGCCTGGTCCCGCCCGGGGTCCTGGGCTACTGCGACCGGGTCTCCTACCGCCCCGGTGACACCGTCCGCCTGGCGGTCAGCACCACGGCCGCCCGATGGCGCGCCGAGCTGGTCCGCCTGCGGGCGCTGGCCATCCCGGCGGCCGGTGTGGAGCGGCGCCAGGAGCGGGTCGGCGCCGTCGCACCGATCGGCGGCGACGGGATCGAGCAGCAGACGGCGGTCGGCTCGTACGTGCGGGTCGACGACCTGCCCGGCGCGGGCCCGGACGGGCTGGTGGTGGCGCTCGCCGCGATGCCGACCCGCCCCGGGGCCGGCGACCAGGACCTGCTCGCGCACGGCCGTCCGGAGCGGGGCTCGGGCTGGGCGGTGGGGCTCGACGGCGGCGGGCGGTTCACGCTGCGGGTCGCGACCACCGCGGGGCCGGTCGAGGTCACCGCCGGGCCGGTGGCCCAGGCCGGCTGCTGGTACGAGCTGACCGCGACCGTCGGCGGCCGGGCCGGCGGCGACGTGGCCCTGACCGTCGCGCCGGCCGGCACCTTCGAGTCCAACCACGCGGTGCGCCGCCCGGAGCCGCCCCGCACCTCCCGCTCGACCCTGGCGGCCGCACCGGTACCCGCGAGCGGGCCGCTGTTCTGGGCCCGCGCCGGCATCGAGAACGGCGCCCGCGCCGGCACCGGCGGCGCCGCGATCCGGCCGTACGACGGGCGGATCGAGAGCCCGGTCCTGGTCGCCGACGCGACCGCCACCGGGTCACGGGCCGAGCTGGCCCGCCATCGCGCGCTGCTGGCCCACTGGGACCTGGCGGCGGCGATCGGCCGGGCCGGGATCGGCGACACCGCTCTGGTCCGCGACGTGGGCCCGGGCGGGCTGCACGGGACGGCGGTGCACCATCCGCAGCGCGCGGTCCGCTCCTCGGGCTGGACCGGCGACGTCACCGACTTCCGCTTCGCCCCGGAGCAGTACGCCGCGCTGCACTTCCACCGCGACGACATGACCGACTGCGGCTGGCGGTTCCAGGGCGAGGCGCTGCTCCCGCCGGACCTGCCCAGCGGCGTCTACGCCTGGGAGCTGACCGACAGCGACGGCGGCCGCGACACCGTACCGGTCTTCGTCACGCCGCCCGCGGGCACGGCCACCGCGCCGCTGCTGCTCGTGCTCCCCACCAACAGCTACCTCGCGTACGGCAACGACCACGTCGGCGTGGACAGCCCGCGTACCCAGGTGTGGAGCCAGATGGTCCCGACGCTGGACGACTTCGAGCTGTTTCGGGACGCGCGGCGGGAGCTGGGCTACTCGCTCTACGAGACGCACGCCGACGGCTCGGGCGTCTGCTACTCGAGCTGGCGCCGGCCGCTGCTGACCATGCGCGAGCGGGTCTACGACCACAACGCGCCGGTGTGGCAGTTCACCGGCGACATGCAGCTGGTCGACTGGCTCGACCGCACCGGCCGGGCCGTCGACGTCGTCACCGACCACGACCTGCACGCCGAGGGCCCGAGCCTGCTGGCGCGGTACCGGACCGTGCTGACCGGCACCCACCCGGAGTACCCGAGCCTTGCGATCCTGCGCGCCTACGAGGAGTACGTCGCCAACGGCGGCCGGCTGGTCTACACCGGCGGCAACGGCATGTACTGGGTCACCGCCTACGACCCCGACGACGACCAGGTGGTCGAGATCCGGCGCTGGGGCGGCACGCAGGCGTGGCTGGCCGAGCCGGGGGAGTACCACCTCGGGTTCACCGGCCAGCTCGGCGGGATCTGGCGGTTTCGCGGGCGGGCGCCGCAGAAGACGTTCGGCGTCGGGTTCGTGGCCGCCGGCAACCCGGGTGCCTCGGCGGGGTACCGGCGGGTGGCGGCGGATCCCGCGGTGGCCTGGGTCTTCGCCGGGCTCACCGGGGAGAGCTTCGGCGGGTACGGCGTCGCTGGCGGCGCGGCCGGGCTGGAGATCGACTCGGCGAGCCCGGCGCTGGGCACCTCGGCCGACGCGGTGGTGCTGGCCACCTCGGTCGGGCACGGCGACGACATGCTCGAGGCGCGCGAGAACTTCAACATGACCAGCCGGGTGCTCGGCGGTGCCCGCAACCCCCGGGTCCACTCCGACCTCGTGCTGGTGCCGCGCGAGGGTGGCGGAGCGGTCTTCTCGACCGGATCGATCGCCTTCGCCGGCGCCCTCCACGACCCGGACGGCCGTACGGAGATCTCCCGCCTGCTCGGGAACGTGCTGGACCGATTCGGCTCCGACCTGCCCGTGCTCGATACACCCGCGTAACGAGAACGAGACGCGATTGTGTGGATGCATATCTTGAGCTTGGGATCCAATCACGGGTTAAATGGATACGTCTGGGGTTGGCGTCGGCATAGTTGCTGATCACGGCATGAAACCACGTGGAGGAACTCGTGCCCATACACCCGCATCGGCGCGGCAGAGGCCGCGGACTACGCGCGGCGCTCGCCGCGGGGGCGGCGCTGGCGCTCGCCCTGACCGGATGTTCGTCCGACGAGCCGGCCGAGTCGTCGGGCGGTCTGAGCGGAAAGATCGTCTGGGCCGACTTCGGCGGCCCCACCAACAAGGCCCGCTACGCCACGTACTTCGACGACTTCACGAAGCAGACCGGCGTCGAGGTGGTCTCCGAGGTGGAGAGCGACGCCGTCGCCAACACGATGCTCACCGGCGGCAAGGGGGACTACGACGCGATCCACGTCGGCCTCGACACCGTCTACCGGCACAAGGACAACATCGCGCCCCTCGACGCCGCCGTCGGGCGCGACACCAACCTGCCGGAGAACATCCGCGACTACGCGTTCGGCACCTTCTACGTCGGTCACGTCCAGGCGTACCTGACCGCCACCTTCCCCAACGGCGGCCCGCAGACCTGGGCCGACTTCTTCGACGTCGGGAAGTTTCCCGGCAAGCGCGGCTGGATGGGCAGCCCGGGAAGCTACGACAGCGCCTGCGAGATCGCCGAGCTGGCCTCCGGCGTCGCGCCCGACAAGCTGTACCCGCTCGACCTCGACCTGTGCACCAAGAAGCTCGACGAGCTGCGGCCGAACATGGTCTTCTACACCTCCTACCCGCAGATCCAGCAGCTGCTGACCTCCAAGACCGCGGCCGTCGTGGCCGGCCCGTCCGGCCAGGCGTTCGCCCTCAAGGGCCAGGGCGTCGACGTCACCATCTCCTGGAACCAGGCGATCGTCGCCCCCAACGTCATGACCATCCCGGCCAGCGCGCCCAACCTGACGAACATCCAGGCCCTGGCCGACGTCTTCAACGAGCCGGAACGCCAGGCGCGGTTCGCCAAGACGACCGGGTACGGGCCGGGCAACCCGGACGCGTTCACGCACATGGACGACGCGACGAAGGCGGACATCGTCAACTCGCCGGCGCACACCCAGATCGTCCACCAGAACTCCGAGGCCCGGGCCGAGCACGACGACGAACTGCTGGCCTGGTACACCAAGTGGCTCGCTGGCTGACCGGGGGTGCGGCCCGGTCCGGGGCCGCACCGGCGCTGGTCGTGGGGGGGGGAGGGCCCCAGGGTGCGGGCCCGGCGGGCGCCGGGGGGGGGGGGGGGCGGGCCGCCCCCCCCGCCGCCCCCCCCCCCCCCGCGGGCCGGCCCCCCCCCCCCCCCCCCCCCCCCCCCCCGGCCGCGCGCCGAGGCGATGCTCGTCGCGGACGGGCGGGTCACCGCGGTCGGCGGGCGCGCCGAGCTACGCGCGGCCGCACCGGCCGGCACCGGCGAGGTCGAGGCGCTCGGCACCGTCGTACCGGGTTTTCTCGACTCGCACCTGCACACGCTGACCGTCGGGGTGGAGCGGCGCCGGCTCGTCATCGCCGAGGCCGGCTCCATCCCGGAGGTCTGCGAGCGGATCGGCGCGTGGCTGGCCGAGCGGCCGGGCCTGGACTGGGTGGTCGTCGGCGCCCACTTCCACGCCGAGGACCTGGCCGAGGGGCGGCTGCCGGACCGGTACGACCTCGACAAGGTCACCGGCGACACGGCCGTCGTCCTCGACCGCCGTACCCACGACGCGATCGCCAACTCGGCGGCGCTGCGCCGGGCCGGCGTCGACGAGCGGACCCCGGACCCCGCCGGCGGCCGGATCGAGCGCGACCGGCGCGGCACGCCGACCGGGATCCTGGTCGAACGCCCCGCCGCCGAACTCGTGCTGGGCCACGTCCCGCCGCTCGGGCACGGGGAGCTGCGCGCGGCGCTGGCCGAGGCGCAGCCCTACCTGCACGGCCTCGGCATCACCAGCGCCACCGAGCCCGGCCTCGTCCCCGGCGAGCTGCGGGTGTACCGCGCGGCCGCGGCCGAGGGCTGGCTGACGCTGCGCACCACGGGCATGCCCCTGGCCAGAGCGGGTGTGCCCCTCGACGACCTGCTCGCCTGGCCCGGCGGCGACTGCGGCCGCCTCACCCGCGGCCCGCTGAAGATCTACCTGGACGGCGCCGGCGGCTTCGGCACCGCGCTCATCTCCCGGCCCTGGCCCGGCCGGGACGGCGCGTACCACGGCAACCTGACCTGCCCCGAAGACACCTTCGCGGCACTCGTCGCCGGCTGCGCCGAGCGCGGCCATTCGGTCGCCGTCCACGCCGTGGGGGACGCCGCCGTCACCCTCGCGCTGGACCACTTCGAGCGCGTCGACGCGCGCCACCCGATCGCACCCCTACGGTTTTCGATCATGCACTCGTACCTGTGGCCGTCGCCCGCCGACATGGCCCGCGCCGCGCGCCTGGGCGTCCTGCTCTCCAGCCAGCCCTCCATGCAGTGGCGGGTCGGCGCGGGCATCGCGGACCAGTTCGGCGACGGCGTCCCCCTCGCGCCGCTGCGCGACTGGCTCGACGCGGGCGTGACCGTCGCGGGCGGCTCCGACGGCCCCGACTTCCCGATGGCCCCGCTGTTCGGCATGTGGCAGGCGCGCGGCCGGCGGGTCCGCGGGCGCCCCGGGCCGCTCGGGCCCGAGCAGGCCGTCACCGCGGCCGAGGCGCTCGCGATGTACACCACCTCGGCCGCGTACTACTGCTTCGCCGAGCACGAGCGCGGCCGGCTCGCCCCCGGCTACCTCGCCGACTGGGCCGAACTGCCCGTCGACCCGCTGACCGCGCCCCTGGCGGAGCTGGCCGAGGCCGCCGCCCGCCCCGTGGCACGCACCGTCGTGGGCGGCACCGTGGTCCACGGACCCGACTTCGAGTAGAGAGGGCTGTCTTGGCCGAGAATCTTCCGCGGGAGGCCGGCACCGTCGTCGTCGGCGGCGGCACCAGCGGCAACGTCATCGCGGCGCGGCTCGCGCTGGCCGGGGTGGACACGCTGGTGCTGGAGGCCGGCCCCGACTTCGGCCCCTTCGGATCCGCCGCGTGGCCCGCGGACCTGCTGGACGCGACCCGGCTCGGCCGCTCCCACGACTGGGGCTACGACTCCGGCGACACGCTGCCGACCAGGGTCGCCTTCGAGCGGGCCCGGGCCATCGGCGGCTGCTCGGACCTCAACGGCACCACCCAGACCTGGGGCCACCGGCGCGACTACGACGCCTGGGCCGCCGCCGGCAACCCCGGGTGGAGCGCGGACGAGCTGCGCCCGCTCTTCGCCGAGGCCACCCGGATCATGCGGGTCAAGCGGTACCGCGCCGAGGAGCTGACCCCGTGGCAGCGCGCCTGGTACGACGCCGGCTCCGCGATCGGCCTGCCCCGGCTGGAGACGCTCAACGACCTGGACCAGACGACCGGGTTCGCGCCCGAGGACAACAACATCGTCGACGGCGTCCGGTGGAACACCGCCTTCGCGTACCTCGACCCGGTCCGGCACCTGGAACACCTGCGCATCGCCGGGCGGGCGCACGTCGACCGGGTCCTGGTCCGCAACGGCCGGGCCACCGGCGTCGTGGTGCTCCGGCACGGCCAGAGCCACGTCGTCCGCGCCGGTCGGGTGGTGGTCTGCGGCGGCGCGTACAACTCGCCCCAGGTCCTGCAACGCTCCGGCATCGGCGAGCCGACCCTGCTCAAGGAGCTGGGCATCGAGGTCGTCGCCGACCTGCCAGGGGTCGGGGAAAACCTGCACGACCAGCCGTTCCTGCTGATGAGCTGGGCCGGCTCGGAGGCGATGAGCGCGGCGATGAGCCGGCTGCGGGCGGGCGGCTGGGCCCCCGACGAGCAGGCGATGGCCAAGGCGGCGTCGAGCTTCGACCCGGACGTGTTCGACATGCACTTCCTGCCGTACAGCCCCACCCACAGGGGCAAGGAGAAGCGGTGGAGCTGCGGCGTCGGCGCCCTGCTGCCCCGCTCCCGCGGCCACGTCCGGATCCGCTCGCTCGACCCCGAGGAGAAGCCGCTGATCGACCACCGTTTCCTCGGCGACCCGGAGGGGCACGACGCCCAGGTCCTCGCCGAGGGCATCGAGCAGCTGCGGGCCATCGCCGCCTCGCCCGGCATGCGCGACGTCGTCGGGAGCGAGCTGCGGCCGGGGCCGGACGTCGCCGACCGCGCCGCGCTCCTGCGCCACATCCGGGCCAACCCCGACAACTACTGGCACCCGGTCGGTACCTGCAAGATGGGTCCGGCCGCCGACCCCGACGCGGTGGTGGGGCACGACGGCCGGGTACACGGCGTCGCGGACCTCTTCGTCGCCGACTGCTCGATCATGCCGACCGTCCCGCGCGCGACCACCGCCATGCCCGCCGTCGTGATCGGCGAACGGGTCGCCCGCTTTCTGATCGCCACCCGCTGACGGGACCGCCGATGCCGATACACACCGTCCTCGGACCGGTACCCGCCGACGCGCTCGGCCTGACGTCGATGCACGAACACCTCCTCAGCGACCTGCGGCTGTGGGGCAAGCCGTCGCCGGAGCCGCCCCCGGAGGGCGTGCCGATCGGCCCGGAGCTGATGGGCTACCTGCGCTGGAACGCGCTCTCGGTACCCGAGAACCTGGTCCTGCACGACCCGGACGTCGCGGTCGCCGAGCTCGTGGCGGCGAAGGCGGACGGCGCCGGCGCCGTCGTCGAGCTGACCCTGCCCGGGATGGGCCGGCGCCTGGCGGAGCTGCCGGACATCGCGCGCCGCAGCGGCGTGCACGTCTGCGTCGGCGGCGGCTGGTACGTCGAGCAGACCATGCCCGAGGCGGTCCGCCGCGCCGACGTCGACCAGCTCGCGGAGGGCATGGTCGAGGAGCTCACCCGCGGGATCGACGGGACCGGCATCCGGCCGGCGCTGCTCGGCGAGATCGGCACCAGCTACCCGGTGACCGACGCCGAGTGGCGGGTGCTGCGGGCGGCCGGCCGGGCCGGCGCGCGGACCGGGGCCGCGGTCTACGTCCACCTCTCCTTCCGCGGCCGGGCCGGGCTCGACGTGCTCGACGAGCTGGTCGCCGAGGGGATGCCCGCCGACCGGGTCATCCTCGGCCACCTCGACGAGCACTTCGACCCCGACTACCACGCCGAGATCGCCCGGCGCGGCGCCGTCCTCGGGTACGACACGTTCGGCTCGGACTTCTACTACGGCGACCCGTCGGTGCGGAACCCGACCGACGCGGAGCGCCTGGCCATGGTCGGCTGGCTCATCGAGCGGGGATACGCCGACCAGCTCGTGATCGGCGCCGACGTGTGGACCCAGGCCAACCTGCGGCACAACGGCGGCAACGGCTACCAGCACCTGTTTCGCCGCATCCTGCCGGCCATCGCGCGGCTCGCCGGCGGCGACGCGGACCTCGTCGATCAGATCGCGGTACGCAACCCCCGCCGCCTGCTGGACCGCTAGGCCAGCCGGCCGCACCGGGCCCAGCGTCGCCGGTGCTCCCGTGGCCGGGCTGCCGGCTTCGGCTTCCGGGCCAGCGGCGACCGGCCGCAGGTCTACTACGGCCGGATCAGCCAGGCGGTTGACCGTGCTGAATGTGTGCTCTCAGGTGAGGTGGTTGGCTTTGGCCCAGCGGGCGAGCTCGCGGCGGTTGGACAGTTGGAGTTTGCGGAGTACGGCGGCGGCGTGGGTTTCGATCGTGCGGGATGAGATGTGCAGGCGGGTGGCGGCTTCGGGGTAGGTGTATCCGGCGGCGATCAGGCGCAGTACGTCACGCTCGCGACTGGTGAGCCGGTCCAGGTCCGGGTGGGGTACCGGGTCGGTGCCGCGGAAGGCGTCCAGGACGTACACGGCCAGGCGGGGTGAGAAGTAGGCGTCGCCGGCGTGTACCCGCGCGATGGCCTGGCACAGGTCGGGTCCGGTGATCGCTTTGGTGACGTAGCCTCGGGCGCCTGCGCGGACGATGGCCAGGACGTCGTCCGGGCTGTCGGAGACGGACAGGGCGAGGAAGCGGATGTGCGGGTGGCTGGGAGCGACCGCGTCGAGGATCGCCCGTCCGCCGCCGTCGGGCAGGTGGACGTCCAGCAGCACCACGTCGGGTTGGAGGGTGCGGACGCCGGAGACCGCCGAGGCGACGTCGCCTGCCTCACCGACGACCACGACGGTGTCGCCGATCTCGGCCCGTACGCCGGAACGCACGACGCAGTGGTCATCGACGATGAACACTCGGATCTGTTGTTCGCCCTGCTCGCTCATCGGGGACCGTCCAGAGGCATGTGCAGTTCCACCTCGGTGCCGTCACCGGGTGCGGACCGGATCGTGGCGGTGCCGCGGTGCTGGCGTATCCGGGCTTCGATGGAGTCGGCGATGCCGCGCTGGTGGGGTCCGGTGTGGACGGCCGGGTCGAATCCGCGTCCTCGGTCGCGGACCAGGGCGAGCAGTTCGGTGTCGGCCACCTCGGCGTATACCGAGACCTGTGGCACGGCGGCGTGTCTGGCCGCGTTGGTCAGGGCTTCGCCGACCGCGCCGAGGAACGCCTGGGCCGGCGGTGTCAGCTGGCAGGTGCCCACGGTGGACAGTCCTACGGTGATGTCGTAGCGGTCCTCGATCTGGGCGGCCACCTGACGCAGCTGCGTGGCGAGGTCGTCACCGGCCGGCGGGGTGCCGTAGAGCCAGGCCCGCAGGTCCCGCTCGGTGGCGCGGGTCAGGGCGCGGACCGCCCTGGCATCGTCGGCCCGTTTGTAGACCAGCGTGAGCGCCTGCAGCACGGAGTCGTGCAGGTGGGTGGCGACCTGGGCGCGTTCCTCAGCGCGGGCCCGTGCGGCGCGTTCGGTGGTCAGCGTCCGGGCCAGCAGGAACGTCCACGGCAGCAGCACCGCGCCGACGAGCGCGAGCGCCCCGGCGACGAGGATGGCTAGCAGTGCCACTGATGACGACTCGTCCGCGCTGTCGGTGCCGATCAGCGCGGCCAGGACGGTGCCCGCTGCGGCGATCAGCGCCGCGACGCCGATCACTCGACGCAGCGCCCGGCCGGCGGACGGCTCGGTGTGCAGTCGCCCGGCGGCCAACGCGATCCACGGCCCCACCGCCGCGGCGATCACCAGCGAGGCCACTGGAACGGCTACCGGCAGCGGCGGTGACGGGGTGCGCTCGGCCAGCCACAGCAGGCCCGCGAACTCCGCCGGGCCCAGGCAGCCCAGCAGCATCAGCCAGCGCTCATCGCGGCGCACGAGCCCGATCCTACGGCGGCTATTCCGTGGCGATGGCACCCAACACCTCGATCCGGCTCGCCGCACGGGCCGGCAGCGCGGCGGCGAGGACCCCCGCGACGGCGGCCGCTGCCGCGACGGCGGCAAGGGCGGCGGTCGGCACCGTGAACCGGGTCGGTGAGGACGAGCCGGCCAGCACCCGGGCGGCGCCCCAGCCAAACAGCAGCCCGAGTCCGCCGCCGCCGAGCACACCGAGGAGCGCGACGATGAGCGCCTCGCCGCGGATCATCAACCGGATCTGGTGGCGGGCCATGCCCACCGCGCGCAGCATGCCCAGCTCCCGTGCCCGATCCACGATGGACAGTGCCGTCGTCGTCAGGATGCCGAGTAGTCCGACCACCCCGGCCAGCCCGGCAAGGGCGAGAAACAACGATGTCGAGCGGTTGATCTGCCCGAGGTAGCGCTGCCGGGCCTGGCCGCGGTCCTCGACGGTCAGCGCCGGATCGACAGCCAGCACCCGCGCGACCGCGGCCCGCACGGCCCCGGCTGGTACGCCGTCCCGGGCGGCCATCGGCACGTCACGCACGGTCGGGTCGCCGCCGAGGGCGGCGTAGTCCGCCTGCGCCATCAGGTAGTCGCCCGCGCCGGGCAGGTAGCTGTTACCGGCGTACACGACCCGCACCGTCAACGTCCGCTCACCGCCCGGGAGCCGCACCGGCACCGGCGTGCCCACCGTCCACCCCCGCGTCGCGGCGACCCGCTCGGTGACCCCGAGCCCGCCGGCGGCCAGGTCGGTGACGCTGCCGGCGACGACCTTCAGCGGCTGTGCCCGCCGGTACCGCTCCGGATCCACCGCGGTCACCCGGTCGGGCCGCCCCGCGACGGTCGCCTCGCCGGACCGAAGCGGCGCGACCGCGGCCAGCTCCGGCAACCCGGCCAGCCGGTCTACCACATCGGCCCCGATCCCGGCCCGCTCACCGGCCCGCGGCTCGTACCGCACATGCAGCTCGGGCGTGCGGGCCCCCTCGTCTTCGATCGCGGCCTTGGTCGACGCGGAAAGCACCAGCACGAAGCTGACCAGGGCAAGACCGATCGCCAACGCCGAGGCGGTGGCGGCGGTTCGCTCCGGGTTGCGCGCCGTGTTCGCTTGGGCCAACGCGCCGGGCAGGCGCAGGGTCCGCGCCACCGGTATCCCGACCAGGCGGGCCAGCGGCCCGGCGACCCGCGCGCCGACCAGCCGGAGCCCCAGCAGCGTCAGCACGCCAGCCGGCAGCAGCAGCACGCCGGGCCCGGCGACCGCCGCGAACGGCACCGCGGCAACCCCCAGCACCACAGCCACACCACCGACCACCAGCCGGACCTGGCCGGCCCGCCGCACCGAGCCGGGGGTGGCGCGCAGCGCGGCCAGCGGCGCGGTCCGCCCGGCGCGGCGGGCCGGGGCCAGCGCCGACAGCACCGTCACGCCGCAGCCGACCAGCAGCGACACCACCGCCGTCCGCGCCGACACGACCAACCCGCTGCCGGACAGATCACCACTGGGGAACAGGTCCGAGTTCACGTACGCGCGCAGCCCGGCCGCGACACCGACCCCGGCGCCCAATCCGACCAACCCGGCCAGCCCACCAATGACCAGCGCTTCCAGCCCGACCAGCCGCCGCAACTGGCCGCCGTCGGCGCCCAGGCACCGCAACAGCGCCAGCTCCCGGGTCCGCTGCGCGACCGTCACCGTGAACGCGGCATTGATCAGAACGGCGCCGACCAGCACCGCCACCACCCCGGCCACCAGCACGAGCTGGCCGAGCTGGCGCACGTCCTCGTCCGCCCCGGCGGTCGCCGCCACCGTCTCCAACAGCACCAACGTCCCGCAGATCAACCCCACCCCGACCACCGCGCCCACACCGGTCAGCGCCGCCCGCCGCGAACGCATCGCCAACTCCCGCCGCACCAGCCGCCAGATCACGACGACACCCCACCCAGCCGCCGGTGAATCATCGCCACGCTCGGCGCATCCACCTCGTCGACCACCCGCCCGTCCGCCACGAGCAGCACCCGGTCCGCGTAGCCGGCGGCAACAGGATCATGGGTCACCATCACCACCGTCTGCCCGAACTCGTCCACACACCGGCGCAGCAGGGCCAGCACATCAGCGGCCGCGCGCGAGTCCAGGTTGCCGGTCGGCTCGTCCGCGAACACCACCGCCGGCCGCGCGACCAACGCCCGCGCCACCGCCACCCGCTGCTGCTGACCACCGGACAGCTCCGCCGGGCGATGCGCCAACCGGTCGCGCAACCCGACCACATCCACGACCCGGTCCGTCCACGCCCGGTCCGGCACCCGACCGGCGATCCGCAACGGAAGCAGCAGATTCTCCCCCGCGGTCAAGGTCGGAAGCAGATTGAACGACTGGAACACGAACCCGACCCGATCCCGCCGCAGCCGAGTCAACGCCCGCTCCGACAAACCAGTAAGGTCGACGTCCCCCAGGTACACCACACCGGAATCGACCCGGTCCAAACCGGCCAGACAATGCAACAGCGTCGACTTGCCCGAACCCGACGCCCCCATCACCACGGTGAACCGGCCCGCCGGCACCGCCACCGTCACCCCATCCAACGCGGTCACCATCGCCGGCCCGACACCGAACCGTTTCGTCACCGCCACCGCCCGCACCGCGGCCACCTCGACGTGAGAACTCATGCCACGAGCCTCACGCCCCAACCGGAACCACCACATCCGTAACCAGCCCGCGACCACATCCGTACCCCACCCAGACACCACCCCACCCGCACATCAGCGACCATGGCCGGATCGAAAACCCCGACACCGCGTCCGGCTCGTAGCACACGGGAACCCGGAGAGGTCCGTCCTGGTGGAGCTGCTCGCTGAGTTACGTCGGTCGTGGGATCGTCTCTGCCACGTGTGGTTCACGCGAAACGCGGGTGGACGCATCCCGAAAACACGGGGTCACGGAGGTCTGGAGGCGATCTGAGCGCACCGTTCAGAGGCCGGTGCGGACCGGGGCCGGCCGGCGATGAGATGCCTGCAATGAGAGCGTCCCTCCCGGCTGGTCGATCGGGTTCTACGCGAACCCGATTTCCCGGCCGGGAGGGGCGCTTTCGTCGTGTCTCGTCATGCCGATCGGTTATCGTGAATCAAGCTGATCCACGAATCTCTGGCCAGGGGCGTGCCGCAACGATCACGCTGGTTGGAGGGTGAAGGTCTGCGCGCCGGTCTCCTGGTTGCAGGTCCAGATCTGCATGCTCGTCCTGCCGCTGGTGGCACCCGGGACGTCCAGGCACCGAGGGTTGTTGAAGATCCCGGCAAGGGTGTTGGCGTTGACGAAGCTGTAGTTGCTTCCCCCGCGCGAGACGGGCACCCACAGCCGCGACCGGCTGTTGTTGCACCCGTACTGGACGACCGTCGTTCCGCTGTTGGTGTCCCCGTCTTCGGCGGACATGCACCTGCCGCTCCAGCTGCTGCGGATCTGGTAGACGTCCGCCAGGCTGCTTGGCAGCCCAAGCGCCTGCTGCCACCAGGGAACGACGTCGATGACCCCGGCATACACCAGGGTGAAGACCTCGTTGGGCTCGCCGTAGCAGTCCCAGTGAACGATGTGGTTGCCGTCGTCCTGACCGTAGGCCAGGATGGACAGGCAGTAGCTTGAGTTGGTGTTGCTCTTGAGCCGGACCGGGCCGTTCGCTATCTGTGCCTGG
This sequence comes from Phytohabitans maris, assembly GCF_031085175.1. Lineage (GTDB taxonomy): Bacteria > Actinomycetota > Actinomycetes > Mycobacteriales > Micromonosporaceae > Phytohabitans > Phytohabitans maris. The sequence goes on along the minus strand of NZ_JAVHUY010000003.1, from coordinate 111,867 downwards.
GCCGGAGCGACCATCAGCCCCAGCAGCACGGCGGCGGCGACGGCCACCGCAAACGCCCGTTGCATCATTGTTCCCCGGCGCTTCTTAAGCCGGGCGGGTCTGGGCTCTGCGTGCACGTCTGTCTCCTATCACGGTGTCTAGTTGGTCGAAGCTGTCGATTTCCTCGACCACGGTCGTTCGTGACGTCCTGACCGTGCCACCAACGCCGCCAGCCACCCAGATCAAGCGGGCTGACCCGATCGTCGCCGGGCCGACACCGGCCTGACGCACGTGCGCGCCGGTCAGGAGCGCCGCATCCGGGACACGTGGCCGGGTGGCAAGAGTCGCCATTGCGCCAGATCAATTCGCATACCTAAAAATCATCCCCATGTGCTCATCCAGCTTGGGCGTGGCCGCGAACCTTCTTTGAGCAGAGGGAGGTATAGATGCGGGCATGGCCGTTTGAGGGGCGCGAGGCCGAACTGTCCATGATCGACTCCGCTTTCACCGGACCTGATGTGGACGCGGTGGTACTGACCGGGCCGGCCGGGATGGGCAAGACCCGGCTGGCCCGGCAGGCCGTGGCCGCATTGAGGTGCGGGCGTACCGCGTGGGTGAGTGCGACGGCTGCCGCCAGCAAGGTTCCGCTCAGTGCGGTGGCCGGGTTGATGCCCGACGACGCTCGCGCAGTCGGGGCATTGGAGCTGATCCGCGCCACCGCCGCCCACGTGCGCAGCTGGGGCGGGAGGCGCCAGGTCGCCGTCGGCGTAGACGACGCCCACCTGCTCGACGACGCTTCCGCCACCCTGGTCGCCCACCTGGTCACCAGCCATGCCGCCTTCGTAGTCATGACCTTTCGGATCGGTGAGCCGGTCGCGGACGGGCTGGTACGGCTGTGGAAGGAAGGCAACGCCCGCTATATCGAGCTACCCGGTCTGCCCGAAGAGGTCATCGACCGGCTGATAGACCATGAGGGGCCAACCAACCTCGACCGCCGCGGCCGGCGGCGCCTCCACCAGACCGCGCGCGGAAACCCGCTGGCCCTGCGGGAGCTCCTGCACGGTTCCCAACCCGGTGGCCTCCTGGACCTGGTCTCGGCCAGGTTGGACCGGCTCGAGCCGGCCACCCGCTACGTCGTCGAGCTGGTGGCGTGCGGTGAACCCCTGGCCGTGCCGATCCTCGAGCAACTGGCCGGGCTACCGGCACTGATCGCCGCCGAAGACAGCGGCCTGATCGTGGTACAACGCTCCGGCGCCCGCGCCCAGGCCAGGCTCGACCACCCCATATACGGCGAGGCGCTACGCCGCCTGCCGGTCTCCCGAGCTACCCGCGCCTACCGGGCTCTGGCGCAGCGATTGCTCGCCACGCCGTTGCGGCGGCGGGAGGACACCATGCTGGCCGCGGTGTGGCAGGTGGAGGGGGGCGCGATCAGCCGGCCGGACCTGGTCCGGGCCGGAGCGTGGCAGGCCGTCGGGCACGCCGACCTGAGTCTGGCCGAACGGCTGGCCAGGGCCGCCCGCGCCGCCGAACCAACCTTCGAGGCCGACCGGCTGCTTGCGGAGATCCTCGCCTACCGGGGACACCGGGCAGAAGCCCTGCGGGTGCTGGCCCCCACACCCCCGGCGGACATCGCTGATCGGGTGCCCTGGGCGATCACCCGCGCAGAGGCGCTGTACTGGGCAGGCGACGACGCCGAAGCGGCCCACGCGACCCTCGACTACGCCGGCGGCCACCATGCCGCCGAGGCTTGCCGCTCGTGGCTGCTGTTTTTCGGCGCCCGATTCCGCGACGCGGCACGAGTCGCCGCCGAGGTCATGGACCGCACTGACGCCGACCCGCGGTCGATCGTCTGGGCCGCCGCGGCCGGCACCGCCGCCAACGGGTTCCTGGGCAATCTTGACCTGGCCGAGCAGATGCATTGCCGCGGCGCCGAACTTGCCATCGCGCACGCCGCTGCGCTTCCCTGGGCAACTGTCGAGGTGGACGTCGGCAGGTGCCTGGCACACCTGGCCGACGGGCAGCCCGCAGCCGCCGAGGCGATCGCCGCAGCCGGTTACCGCGCCGCGCTCGATGGTGGCGCCGCGATGATGCTCAGCGGCTGGGCACTCTACGGCGGGCTCGCCGCTGCCGCCCGCGGTCACCTGGCGCAGGCGGACCGGCTCCTCGCCGAGGCGACGGCCGGGTACGAGGTCAATGACACCTACCGGCTAGCCCGCTGCTGCCTGGCCGCCCACGCCGCGGTCGCGGCGCTTCGCGGCGACCCGGCCGCGCCAACCTTCCTGGCCCGGGCCGACGACCTCGCCCACCCCTCCGACCGATTCCTGCACCCGTGGATCCACAACTGGCGCGCCTGGAACTCATACGCCCAGGGCAACCTGGCGGCCGCGGCCGCGGCGGCCACGACCGCCGCCGACCTCGCCCGCGCCGTCTGCATGCCCGCCGTGGAAGCCATCGCCCTATTCGACCTGGTACGCCTCGGCGCCCGCACAGATCTCACCCGCCTCGACGCTATCGAACACAACCTCGCTCAGCTCCTGGCCGGAACCACCCGGGCGCTGGCCAGCCGAGACGGGGGCGCGACGCTGGACGCAGCCGCGGCGGAACTCATGGATCGCGGTTACGACCTGCACGCCGCGGAGGTCTACACGGCCGCCGCACACCGCCACCACCGGCATGGCCGCCCCACGCGGGCCAGCCTGGCGGAGGCGGCCGCCGCCCACCTGCGCACCCATCACCCCACCGCCCGCACACCGCTGCTGCTGCCCCCGTCGCTCACCACCCGACTGACCCCACGCGAACGGGAGGTGGTCCTGCTGGCGGCTCACCACACCAGCCCGGAGATCGCCGTCCGGCTGCAACTAGCCGTGCCCACGGTCAACAACAACCTCGCCCGTGCCTACGCCAAGCTCGGTATTACGAGCCGCACCGACCTTCGCAAACTCCTGCGCCACGCACCCACGCCGGCCGGATCCGCGTCGCCGCCCCGAGCCGCCGGCGGCGGCGACACCGCATGACCACCGTCGGCGCGGACATCCGGCCGGCCATGCCGCCAACGAGGGCTGCCTGGTCGCGCTCGTCGCCCCGCCCGCCGCGGACGCCGTACTGGCCGCGATGCGCGACGGCCCGGTCCGCCCGGGCCATCGGCACGGTCGCCGCCACACCCGCCGGCCGGGTCACCGCCCGCACTTTGGTCGGCTCCACCCGCGTGGTCGACATGCTGGTCGGCGAGCAGCTGCCACGCATCTGCTGACCGTCGTGGGGTAACCGGTGCCACACCTCGTCCGCACAGATCGTTAGCTTGGCTACGGATATAGTCGGGCGGTCATGAGCGCCGCGTCGGTCGTCCGCTGGCTTGCCGTCGTCGCGGCGAGCGGGGTCCTGGCGTACCCCCTGGCGCTGCTCGGCCTCCCCGGCCCGACGCTGTTCGCCGGTCTCGTGGCCGGCCTGGCCGCCGCGCTGTCCGGCCGGTTCGCGCTGGAGATCCCGCCCCGGCTGGGCCACACCGCCTTCGCCGTGGTGGGGGTGGCGATCGGCCAGACCGTCACGGTGGACGTGATCAAGGCGGTCGCGGCGGACGGGCTCGCCGTCGCGGTGGCCCTCGTCACCACGCTGGTGCTCAGCGTGGCGGCCGGCTTCGTGCTGTCGAAGGCGACCGCGATCGACCGCCCGACCGGTGCGTTCGGCATGATCGCCGGTGGCGCGTCGGGCGTGGTCGTGGTCAGCGAGGAGGCGGGCGCGGACGCGTCGCTGGTCGCCATCATGCAGTACCTGCGGGTGCTCGTCGTGATCTTCTCCATCCCGCTCGTCACCGGCCTGGTCGCCGCCGGTACCGCCGGCGGTGCGCGGGCCGGACCGCCGGTCGCCGCCAGCCACGTGCTGGAGGGGCTGCTCTTCTGCGCGGTCGTGGCCGGCGTGGGTGCGGGCGTGGCCGCGCTGGTCGGGCTCCAGTCGAGCGCCCTGCTCGGCCCGATGCTGCTGGCCGCGGCGGTCGCGATCCTCTGGCCCGGCCTGGTCCGGCCCACGCCGGTGCTGCTCCAGGACGTGGCGTTCCTGGTGGTCGGGCTGCAGGTCGGGCTCCGCTTCTCGCTGGCCCGCCTCCGGTTGGCCGCGCGCAGCCTGCCGGCCATCATGGTCGCGATCCTCGCGGTCATGGGCGGCTGCGCGGCGATCGGCGCCGGCATGGCCTGGTGGACCGGCCGCCCGTTCTTCGAGTGCTACCTCGCCACCACCCCGGGCGGCCTCAACGCGGTGCTGGCGGCCGCCATCCAGGGCGACGCCGACGTCGCGTACGTCACCTCCGTCCAGGTCCTGCGCCTGTTCGTGATGCTGCTCGCCGCCCCGGTGCTCGGCTGGTGGCTCAAGCGCCGGCTCCCACCGCCCCGAGGCGGGCCGCGCAGGGCCTAGCATCACGTGTCATGACCGATGAGCGGTTGGCCCACGACGTCGACCGGGTGCTGCGCCGCGCCGGGCTCCCGGCCCGCACCTTCGGCGACGGCGACCCGGGCGGCTTCGGCGTCCGGGCGGTCGAGGACGGCGTGCTGGTCACCTGGACGCCCGCCGAGGAGTTGCTCGCCGACGCGGCCGAGGCGATGCTGGCCGACCCGACCGCGCCCGCCGTCTGGCACCTCGGCCGGGTGACCGGCGTCATGCGGCAAGCGATGATCGACATCCTGCGCTCGGCGGGTCTCGACGCGGAGGCCGTCGAAGAGGAGTTCGGCCCCGGCGACCTCAAGGTCCTCGGCCGCTCCGCGCCGCCCGCCCGGCCGGCGTAGGCCCGGCGTGGTTGATCAGGGACTCGAGGGAGCGGCGCGCCGGGCGACCCGCCCACGAACTCCCTGATCAACGTCGCGGGGGCGGGATCTCGCCGCTGCCGCGGACCACCAGGCGGGTGGGGAGGATGTCGTGGTGGTGGCGGGCGTTGTGGTGGGCGATGCGGCGTAGCAGCAGGTGCATCGCGCGGCGGCCGAGCTCGACCGGGTCCTGGGCGACGACGGTGACCGGCGGGTCGATGACGTCGGCGAGGTCGAAGTCGTCGAAGCCGACCAGCGCGACCGGGCGGTCGAGCTGCTTGATGGCCCGCCAGGCGCCCATGGTGAGCCGGCTGTTCTGGGTGAAGGCGGCGGTCGCCGGGTCGGGCAGGGTGGCCAGCCGGGTGAGGGCGGCCTCGGTGCTGGGCACGTCGGTGGGGCCGAGCACGACCAGGGCGGGGTCGACGTCGACGCCGGCGTCGCGGTGGGCCTGGCGGTACCCCTCGAGCCGGTCGGCGCTGGTGGCGACGGCCAGCTCGTTGCCGATGAAGGCGATCCGGCGGTGCCCCTGCCGGAGCAGGTGGGTGACGCCTTCGCGGGCGCCGGCCACGTTGTCGACCAGGGCGTAGTCGGCCTTGATGCGCTGCGGCGGGCGGTCGGCGAAGACGACGGCGAGGCCGGAGCGGAGCTCGGTGCGCAGGTAGCGGTGGTCGCCGGAGCGGGGGACCACGATGATGCCGCCGACCTGGCGGCTGGCGAGGGCGAGGATGGTCTCGCGCTCGCGGTCCGGGTTTTCCTCCGACGAGGCGATGAGCAGCTGCTGGCCGTGCGCCCGGGCCACCTCCTCGACCCCGGAGGCGAGCTCGGCGTAGAAGCGGCCGGCGATGCCCTCGATCACCAGGCCGACGGTGTCCTGGGTGCGGCCGCGGGCGAGGCTGGCGGCGGCGTGGTTGTGCCGGTAGCCGAGCTGGGCGATGGCGCGCTCGACCCGCTCGGCGGTCGTGGCGACGACGCCGGGCTCGCCGTTGATCACGCGGGAGACCGTCTTCGGGCTGACGCCGGCGGCCTCCGCGACCTGGGCCATGGTGGGCCGGCCGGTGCGCGGCCGGGGAGTGCCCGCCGGGCCCGGAGCGGCCGGGTGGGACAGCGCTGTCATCGTTACCGAGTCTGGGATGCCGGCCACCGTTTGTCAAACTTTCCAGGAAGCTTGACAGCGCTGACATTACGTGGGCATCCTTGCCCAATGGCGAGAAAGACAGCGCTGTCATCGGGTACCGGCAGGTCAACGCCGGCCGATGGCCGCGTGGTCGGCGATGCCCGCGGCCGGGGGGACCGCGGGAACGCACGGCGGACGGCCGAAATCGGCCGCTTTCAAGACATAAATACCGCAAAAAGCGAAAAATGGGTGTAATTATGACTGTCTGCTGGAGTCGTGAAGGGCTCACCAGCCTGCCCCGTGGGGGTGCGTCGTGTCGTTGAGAGCCAAGCTTGTCACCGGCGTGGCCGCGGTCGTCGTGGTGATCGTCGCCGTCGTCGCCGTCGCGCTCGCCTCGGGCGGGTCCGACGACGACCCGGCCGCCGCGCACACCGTCACCTGGTGGTCGCCCAACTGGGACAAGGAGCAGGCCGAGCGCCTGGCCACCGAGTTCGAGCAGCAGAACCCGGGTACCACGGTCACGATCGTGGAGACCACCTGGGAGACGATGGCCGACAAGATCCGGGTCGCGCTGGAGTCGGGCACCGCGCCGGACGTGATCACCGAGCTGACCTCCCGCACCGGGCTGTACGCGGCCAAGGGGCAGCTCCTGGACGTCTCGTCCTGGTACACGGGGAGCATGGCCCGGGACGACTTCCTCCCGTCGGCCCTGGACGCGGTGACGCTGGACGGCAAGCTCTACGGCGTCCCGTTCCGGTGGGACGGCTCGGCGCTGATCTACAACAAGGACATGCTCGCGGCGGCCGGGTACAGCACACCGCCGGCGACGTGGGCCGAGTTCGAGACGATGGCCAAGAAGCTCACCGCGAACGGCGTCAGCGGCACGGCCTGGCCGCTCGGCAACGACGCCAACACGGCCACCCGCTGGATCGACCAGTACTTCACCTACGGCGGCGACTTCGCCGTCGACGGCTCGGCGGTGCGGGTGGACCCGGCCAAGGCGGGCGAGGCGCTCGACCTCATCGGGTCGTCCATCGTGGACGGCTGGGCGAGCAAGTCCTCGCTGGAGGTCGACAACACCGGCCTGCGCGACCTGTTCATCAACAAGAAGGTCGCCATGTACGTCGGCGGCGCGTTCGACGTCACCCCGATCCAGCAGGCCGGCATCAACCTCGGCACCGCGCTCTATCCGGGCGTGGACGGCCCCGGCACGGTCAGCGCGGACGGCTTCTCGTTCCTGGTCCCGGCCGGCACGAAGAACGTCGACGACACCCGCAAGTTCGTCGAGTTCCTCGCCCAGCCGCAAAACATGGCGGCGCTGACCCAGACCTTCCCGGCGCGCACCAGCGCGGGCAACGACCCCAAGTTCACCGGCGAGCTGATCAAGCCGTTCTTCGACCAGCTCGCGCACGCCAAGCCCAACCCCGGGTACGCCGGGATGACCGAGCTGACCGCCACCATCTACAGCGCTCAGCAGTCGGTCGGCCTCGCCCGGACCAGCGCGTCCAGCGCCGGACAGCAGGTCGCCGACCAGGCGGCGAAGGTGCTCAAGCCGTAGCGATGACCGCAGCGATGCAGAGGCGAGCCACGTGGACGCCCGCCCGGGACGGCACCCCCGGGCGGGCCACGAAGAAGGAGGTGGGGCGGTGAGCGTCACGGCACCGGCCCGGGCACCCCGGGCGGACGCCCGCCGGGCGTGGACCGGCCGGGCGCTCACCGCGCCCGCGGTGCTCGTCATGGTGGCGCTCGCCGGCCTGCCGATGGTCACCGTCGTGGTCGGCGGCTTCTCCGCCTCCGGCTGGGACGCGCTGCGCGACCTGGCCGGCTCGCCGGCCTTCGGCCAGATGCTGCGCAACACCGCCGTCTGGGTCGTGCTCTCCGTCGTGGGCGCGCTCGTCATCGGGTACGCGGCCGCGCTGCTGCTGGCCCACCGCTCGGTACGGCTGCCCGGGGTGTGGCGGTCGCTGCTGCTGATCCCGTACATCACGCCCGCCATCGTCTCGGCGACCGTGTGGAAGTGGTACCTGAGCCGCGACTTCGGCCTCCTCAACGAGGCGCTGCGCCGGCTCGGCATCGTCGACGGGCCGGTCGACTGGCTCTCCAACACGCACGTCGTGCTGCCCGCGCTGGCGGCGATCCAGGTGTGGGCCACGTTCCCGTTCGTGATGCTCTTCGTCTCGGCCGGGCTCCAGGCGATCCCCGCCGAACGCTTCGAGGCGGCCCGCCTCTTCGGCGCCGGACCGTTCGCCATCCTGCGCTACGTGGTGCTGCCCGCCCTGCGCGGCGTGACGTTCATCCTGGTCCTGATCATCACGGTCTGGGCGCTGAACTCGTTCGTGATCATCTGGGTGGTGACCCGGGGCGGCCCGGCGGGCGCCTCCACGATCCTGCCGGTCACCATCTACCAGGCCTTCAAGAGCGGCAACTACGCCTCGGTGTACGCGGTCGCGGTCATCCAGCTCGCGGTCACCATGCTCCTGGTCGGCCTCTACGCGCGACGGTCCCAGGTGGACGAGGCATGAACCGGAGCCTGCGCCGCCGCGGCACCGCGGTCGCCGTCCACATCGGACTCCTGGCGCTCGTCGCCTGGGCCCTGGCGCCGCTGGCCGTCATGCTCGCCACGTCGGTCAAGCCCTCCGGCGAGATCTTCCAGATCCCGCCCCGGCTGCTGCCCAGCCGCCCGACGCTGGACCACTACACGCGGGTGCTCACCGAGTCCGACCTGCCCCGAACGATGGTCAACAGCGTGCTGGTCGCGCTGCTGGTCACCGTCGTCACGCTCATCGTCGGCGGCAGCGCCGGGTACGCGCTGGCCCGGCTGCGGTACCGGGGCTCGCGGGCGGTCGCGGTCCTCATCCTCGCCGGGCAGCTGCTGCCGGTCACCGTGCTGCTGCTCCCGCTGTACCGGCTGGTCTCCTCGCTCGGCATGCTCGACACCATCGCCGGCCTCGCGCTGGTGCACCTGACCACGGTGCTGCCGCTGGTGGTCTGGATGACCCGCAACGCGTTCGCGGCCGTCCCCGTCGAGCTGGAGGAGGCGGCCCAGGTCGACGGCTGCACCCGGGTCGAGGCGGTGGCGGCCACCGTGCTCCCGGTCGCCGCGCCGGGCCTGGCCGCCGTGGCCATCTTCGCGTTCCTGGAGTCGTGGAACGAGTTCGTCCTCGCCTCCGTCATCACGCTGACCAACCAGTCGAAGACCGCGCCGATCGGGCTGACCGACTTCGCCAACAACGTCACCACCGACTGGGGCGCCACCACGGCCGCGGCCACCGTGCTCACCGTGCCGATCGCGGTGCTCTTCCTGCTCGTGCAGCGGCACTTCGTGAGCGGGCTGGCCAGTGGGGCGGTGAAGGGATGAGCGAGCGGCCGTGGGCGCTGGTCACCGGCGCCGGGCGGGGGATCGGGCGGGCCATCGCGCACCGCTTCGCCGCCTCCGGCCACGCGGTCGTGGTGGCCGACGTCGACGAAGCCGCGGCATTGTCCACGGTGGACGAACTGGGCGACGCGATCGCCGTACCCGTGGATGTGGGTGAGCCGGCGTCCGTCGCGGCGCTGGCCGCGCGGATCGGGCCGGAGGTGGGCGGAGGCCTGCGGGTCGTGGTCAACAACGCGGCGGTGGCCGTGGAGCGCCCCTTCTTCGAGCTGTCCGACGGCGAGTGGCGGCGGGTGCTCGACGCCGGGCTGACCGGCGCGTTCCTGGTCACCCGGGCGTGCTGGCCGCTGCTGGCCAAGCCCGGCGCGGCCGTCGTCAACGTCTCGTCGGTGCACGGCGGCCGGCCGCTGCCCGGGCAGGCGGCGTACGCGGCGGCCAAGGGCGGGCTGGAAAACCTCACCCACGCGCTGGCCCTCGACGCCGGCCCGTACGGGGTGCGGGTCAACGCGGTCGCCCCGGGCTTCGTGGTGACCGCCGCCTGGGACCGGTGGCTGGGGCCGCAGGGCGCGGAGCGCCGGCGGCGGGTCGGCGCCGAGATCGACGCGGCGGTACCGCTGGGCCGGCCGGCGACCCCGCAGGACGTGGCGGAGGTGGTGCACTGGCTCGCCAGCCCGGCCGCCGCCTACGTCACCGGGGCCGTGGTGCCGGTCGACGGCGGCCTTGCCGCGCAGGCGTTCCGGCCGCTGGGCACCGTGGCAGAGCGCGACGCGGAACGGGGGAGCGGGGCGTGAAGGTCGTCGCGGTGGAGTCGTTCCGGGTGCGGGTGCCGGTGCGCCCGCTCGCCGAGGGCGGCGTCGCGCCGTACCGGGGCAGCCAGGACCCGGTCGGGGTGAGCGCCGCCGAGAGCCTGCTGGTCGCCGTCCGCACCGACACGGGCCTGACCGGCTGGGGCGAGATGAACACCGGCTTCCCGCCCCGCCTCGACACCGTGCTCGTCGACGAACTGCTCGCGCCGCTCGTCGTCGGCCGCGACCCGGCCCCGATCCGCGCGCTGGTCGGGGCCGTGGACTCGCCGTACTGGCCGCACCTCGGCCGCCCGGCGCTCGCCTCCGCGCTGGAGATGGCGCTGTGGGACCTGCACGGCCAGCGCCTCGGCCAGCCGGTGTCGGCGCTGCTCGGCGGCCGGATCCGGGACCGCGTCCCGGTCGCGTACTGCCTGGGCATCACAGCGCCGGAGCAGGCCGTCGAGGTGGCCCGGCGGGTGCTCGGCGACGGCTTCCGGGTGCTGAAGCTGAAGATCGGCGCCGACCTCGACGCCGACCTGGCCCGGGTCCGCGCCGTGGTCGAGGCGACCGGCGGGCGGCTGGCCCTGCGCCTGGACGCCAACCAGGGCTTCGACCGCACCACCGCGGCCCGCCTCGTGGACGGGCTGGCCGGGCTCCCGGTCGAGTACGTCGAGCAGCCGCTGCCGGTCGGCGACCTCGACGGCATGCGGGCCCTGCGGCACCGCGGCACCGTGCCGATCGCCGCCAACGAGGACGCGTACCCGGCCGGCGGGCTCGCCCGCTGCCTCACCACCGGCGCGGTCGACGCCGCCGTGGTCGACCTGGAGCCCGCCGGCGGGCTGCTCGGCCTGGTCCGGTCGGCCGCGCTCGCCGAGGAGCTGCACACCCCGCTCGCCCACCACTGCGGCTGGGACCTCGGCGTCAAGGCCGCGGCGATGCTCCAGCTGACCAGTACCCTGCCGGCGTTCCGGCTCGCCGCCGACTCCACGTACACCGCGCACGCCGACGACGTCCTCGTCCAGCCATTGACCACAGTGGACGGCGCCTTCGTCGTACCGGACGGGCCCGGCCTGGGCGTCACCGTCGACGAGGAGAAGGTCCACCGGCTGCGCGCCGACGAGGCGACTGTCCACTTCGGGCGCGTCGACGAGGCGCGCCCCACCCCAACGCACAACCCCGAGGAGACACCGCGATGAGCACCGACGACCCCGACGCGAGGGCGGCCCTGGCGCGCCGCCTGCGCGCGCTCTACACCGCATCCGTGTACGACGTGATGTGGGACATGGGGATCGCCGGGCAGTGCCTCGACCTCGGCATCAAGCCGCTCGAGCGGGGCATGGTCGTGGCCGGCCCGGCGTACACGATCATCGGCGGCGTGGAGCCGCGCAGCACCAAGCGCGAGTACGAGCGCCCCAACGTCCGCGACTTCGCGATGCTGGAGGCGATCCCGGCCGACCACGTCGTCGTCGTGCAGACCAACGGCGAGTCCCGCACCGGGCACTGGGGCGAACTGCTCAGCACCGCCGCGCAGAGCAAGGGGGCGCTCGGCGTGGTGATCGACGGCGGCACCCGGGACGCCCCGCTGCTGCGGCAGATGGCCGACTGGCCGGTGTTCTGCCGGTACACCTCGCCGGTCGAGTCGGACGGCACCTGGCGGGTCTACGACTTCGGCATCCCGATCTCGATGAGCGGCACGCTGAGCGCGCGGGTCCGGGTCGACCCCGGCGACTGGATCTTCGGCGACGAGGACGGGGTGCTGGTCATCCCGGCCGCGCACGTCGCCGACGTGGTCACCGAGGCGGAGAAGATCAAGGTCACCGAGGACAAGGTCCGCGCCGAGCTGCGGGCCGGGGTCAGCTTCAAGGACGTGTACGAGCGGTATGAGCGCTTCTGAGCCTTGTCCGGACGCCGCTGGTGGCGGTTCGGGCGCCGCTGGGGCGGCGGCCGCGTTCGCCCGCTTCGGCCTGCGCCGCGTGGTCAACGCCGCCGACACGTACACGCTGCTCGGCGGCGGCGCGCTCCCGGCCGAGGTGCGCGCCGCGATGGCCGACGCCGCGGCGCACCACGTCGACGTGGCCGAGCTGCTCGCCGCGACCGGAAAGCACCTGGCCGCGCTGACCCACAACGAGGCCGCCCTCGTCGTCAACGGCGCCGCGGCCGGGCTCGCGCTGAGCGTCGCGGCGTGCATCGCGGGCGCGGACCCGGCGGCCGTCGACCGTACGCCGGCGCACCGCACCGACCGCCGCCGGGTCGTCCTGCTGCGCTGCCAGCGCAACCCGTACGACCGGGCGGTCGCGCAGGCCGGCGCCGAGGTGGTCGAGGTCGGGTACGGCGACGCCACCCACCCGTGGCAGATCGCCGCCGAGCTCGGGCCGCGGACCGCCGCCGTGGTCTACTTCGCGGGCACCCAGTTCGAGCGGTACGCCCTGCCGCTGGAGCAGGTCGTCGACCTGGCGCACGAGGCCGGCGTACCGGTGATCGTGGACGCCGCCGCCCAGCTCCCGCCGGTGGAAAACCTCTGGCACTACACCGGGCTCGGCGCCGACCTCGCCCTCTTCAGCGGCGGCAAGGGGCTGCGCGGCCCGCAGTCCAGCGGCCTGGTCCTCGGCCGCCGCGACCTGGTCGACACCGGCCGGGCACACGCGTACCCCAACCACGCCATCGGCCGGACCATGAAGACCAGCAAGGAGAACGTCCTCGGCCTGGTGGCCGCCGTCGAGCGGGCGCTGCGCCTGGACTGGGACGCCGAGCGGGCCCGCTGGGAGGCCCAGGTCGACCGCGTCCTGGCGGCGGTCGGCGCGGTACCCGGGATCCGCGCCTGGCGGGAGCCGACCGGGCGGCTCGGCCAGGCGTACCCGCGCGCCTTCTTCGCCTGGGACGGACCGGCCGCCGCCCCCGCCGCGGAGCTGGCGCGGCGGCTCGCGGACGGCGACCCCGCCATCCACATCGGACACGGCGAGCGGGGGCCGCGCACCGCGTACGTGAACCCGTTCACGCTCGACGACCCGGGCGAGCTCGACGTCCTCCTCGACCGCCTGGTGCCGGCGCTCGCCGGCCTGGACGGCGGTGGTGCCCGGTGACCGACCTGGACCTGCTGCTGACCGGCGGGCGGCTGCTCGACCTCGACACCGGTGCCACGGCCCCGGTCACCGTCGGGGTCGCCGGCGACCGGATCGCCCACCTCGCCCCGGCCGCGCCGGAACGCCCCGCCCGGCGCACGGTCGACCTCGACGGCGCGCTGGTCCTGCCCGGCCTGGTCGACCTGCACACGCACGTGTACCGCGCCGGCAGCCGGCTCGGCATCACCGCCGACCGGGTCGCCGCCCGCAGCGGCGTGACCACCTGGGTCGACGCCGGCACCGCCGGCGCGGGCACGATCGAGGGGCTGGTGCGCGACGTCGTCGAGCGCGCGGCCGTGCGGATCCGGCCGTTCCTCAACCTCTCGTACATCGGGCTGGCCGCCGCCGACATGCCCACCCGCGAGATCGGTGAACTCTGGGACCCGCGCCTCGCCGACCTCGCGGCCGTGCTCCGCGCCGGCCGGGAACTGCCCGGGGCGATCCGTGGCGTCAAGCTCCGGGCCAGCGCCAACGCCTGCGGCGACAGCGGCCCGGTCGTCCTGCCGATCGCCCGGGAGGCGGCCGACGCGCTCGGCGTACCGCTGATGGTGCACCTCGGCATGGCCCCGCCCACGCTGACCGAGGTGCTGCCCCACCTGCGCGCCGGCGACATCCTCACGCACTGCTTCCACCCGCACCCCGGCGGCCACGTCCTCACCCCCGCCGGCGGCATCCGCCCGCAGGTGCGCGAGGCGGTCGACCGCGGGGTCCGGCTCGACGTGGGGCACGGTGGGGCCAGCCTCGCGTACCGGACCGCGCGCGTGGCGCTCGACGCCGGGCTGGCGCCGCACACCATCAGCTCGGACATCCACGCCCACAGCATCTCCGGCCCGGTGCCCGACCTGCTGCGCGTGCTGGAGACGTTCCTGGCGCTCGGGCTGCCCCTGCACGAGGTGCTCGCCCGCGCCACCCGGGCCCCGGCGGACGTGCTCGGCGAGCCCGACCTCGGCCGCCTCGCGGTCGGCGGGCCGGCCGACGTCGCGGTACTGCGCCCGGTCGACGAGCCGCTGCGGCTGCGCGACATGACCGGCGAGACGCTGACCGGCGGCACCCGGCTGCGGCACGTGCTCACCGTCGTACGCGGCCGAGTGCTGGACCCCGACGCCGCGGGGCCGGCCGAGGGACGCGACTCGCCCTGGCTGCACCGGTTTCAGGAGAACGACCCGCCCACCGACCAGGAGGTAATCCCATGAGCAGCGCGGAAGCCCGCGTCGCCGCCCTCGGCATCGAGCTGCCCACCAAGGTCCGGCGCGGCGCCGGCCTCGTGCCCACCCGCCGCCACGGCGACCTGCTCTTCGTCTCCGGCCACGGCCCGGAGGACAACGACGGCAACCTGCTCTTCCGCGGCCAGCTCGGCGCCGAGGTCACGATCGAGCAGGGGTACGAGGCCGCCCGCGCCACCGGCATCCAGCTGCTGCGCAGCGTCCGCGACGCGCTCGGCAGCCTGGACCGCGTCGACTACATCGTCAAGGCGCTCGGCTTCGTCAACAGCGCGCCCGGCTTCTTCGAGCAGCCCGCGGTGATGCACGGCTTCTCCGACCTGATGACCGAGGTCTTCGGCGAACGCGGCCGGCACGCCCGCTCCGCCATCGGCACCTCGTCGCTGCCGCTCAACCAGCCGGTCGAGATCGAGCTGATCGTCGCCGTCCGCGACCCGGCGGACCCCGACGCCACATAGGACCCGGCCGCGCCGGACACCCGGTGCCGCCTCCCGCCGCGGGGCCGGCACCGGGTGTACCGCGCGCTACAGCGTGTGCGAGTCGGCGACCACCGCGCGCTCGCTCAGGTCGCTGACGGCCTGCCAGGTCGCCACCGCGTCCTCGAAGTGTCCGGAGGCCACCTGGGCGTCGCCGAGCGCGGCGAGGGCACGCGCCTGCCGCAACGGCATCGCCAGGCACCGCCACACGTCCGCCGCGTCGGCCAGCATCTGCCCGGCCGCGGCCACCCGCCCCTCGGCCAGCGCCAGCTCGCCGAGGCCCTGCAGCGCGGCCGCGTGCCCGGAACGGCGGGCCAGCCCGAGCGTGTCGAACGCCCGGATGGCCTGGGTGAACGCCTGCCGCGCGGCGTTGGCCTGGCCGGCGGACTGGGCGAGCTGCCCCTGCCCGACCTGCACCGCCGCGGCCAGGGCCCGGTCGCCCATCGCCGTTGCCAGCCCGGCCGCCTCCCCGAAGCGCACCGCCGCCTCGTCGTACTGGCCGCGCTCGCGCTCCACCTTGCCGAGCCGGCGTGACACCGCCGCCACGTGGCGCCGGTGACCCAGGCCGCGCCACAGGCACAGCGCGTGCGCGTACTCCTCGGCGGCGGCCGGCAGCCGCTCCTGGTCGAAGAGGAGGTCGCCGACCGCCTTGTGGGTCACCGCCCGGGCACCCGGGTCACCGGCGGAGGCGGCGAGCTCGACCGCCCGGGCCAGGTGCCCGTCGGCCCGCTCGAAGTGGCCGGTCAGCCGGTACGCGGCGCCGACGTGCGCGAGCGCCTCGGCCTCCCGCCCGTGGTCGCCGGCGGCGCGGAAGAGGCGGGCGGCGCGGTCCGCGTACGTGAGGCGGGCGCCGACGTCGTCGAGGGAGGCGGAGAGCCGGGCCAGCCCGAGCAGCACCACCGCCTCGCCGAACTCGTCGCCGCCGGCCCGCACCGCGGTCAGCGCCCGCTGGTGGGTGCCGTGCCACTCCTCGTACCGGCCGCCGATCTCGAAGAAGTTGGCCGACGCGTGGGCGATCTCCCAGGCGGCGTGCGGCCGCCCGGCCGCGGCGGCCTGCCGGACCAGGTCGCGCAGGGTCGGGCTCTCCGCCACGAACCAGTCCAGCGGCGCGGCGCCGACCGCCTTGGCGAGCCGGGCGCCGATCCGCCAGCGGGCCGTGACGCCGGTGGCGAGCCGCGGCCGCCGCTCGGTCGGCGCCTCCCGGTCGGGCAGCCGGCGGTCCGCCTCGCCGGCCAGCCACAGCCAGGCGCCGAGGGCGCGGTCGACCGAGGCGGCCCGCTCGGCCGGCGGGTCGTCGGCCAGCGCCCGCTCCCGGGCGAACCGGCGCACCAGCGGGTGGATGCGGTAGCGCGGACCGCCGGCGGTGACGTCGATGTCGAGCAGGTTGGCCTCGACCAGCTCGGCGGTGGCGTCCTCGCCCCGCTCCTCGGCGACGCCGAGCACGGCCGCGGAGACCCAGGCGGGCAGCGCGTCGACGTCGAGCAGGGCCAGCCGCCGCAGCGCGGCACCGGCCGGCTCGCTCAGCCCGCGGTACCCGGTCTCCAGGCTGCTCCGCACGTCGATCTCGCCGAGCCGCAGCTCGTCGAGGGTGCGCTCGTCGTCCGCCATCCGGTCGGCGAGCCGGGCCAGCGGCCAGTGCGGCCGGCTCAGCAGGCGGGCCGTGACGGCGCGCAGCGCCAGCGGCAGCCCGCCGCAGAGCTGGACGAGGCGGTGCAGCGCGCACCCGTGACCGGCCACCCGCTCGGCCCCGACGGCGGCGCGTACCAGCTCCTCGGCCGCCGGGGTGGGGAGCGGATCCAGGCGCAGCGCGCGGACGCCGGCCAGGGTGCTGAGCCGGGACCGGCTGGTGACCACGACCGCGCAGGCGGCGCCACCCGGCAGCAGCGACCGCACCTGCCGGCCGTCGACGGCGTCGTCGAGCAGGACGAGCACCCGGCGGGACGCGAGCTGGCTGCGGTAGAGCTGCACCCGGCCGGCCTCGTCGGCGGGAATCGCGGCGGGCAGCACGCCGAGCGCCGCCAGGAAGCCGGCCAGCACGTCGGCGGGCGCGGCCGGACGGCCGGTGGAGCCGCCGAGGTCGGCGTAGAGCTGCCCGTCCGGGAAGTCGTCGACCCGCCCGTGCAGCGCGTGCACGGCGAGCGCGCTCTTGCCCACGCCCGGCATGCCGTGCACCACCGCGACGGCCGGGCGGCCGGCACCGTCCGGGCGGCCGTGGCCGAGCAGCCCCCGCAGCTGCTCCACCTCGGCCGGCCGGCCGCTGAAGTCGGCGATGTCGGCGGGGAGCATCGCGGGGCGGGGGCGGGTCCAACCGCCCACCCCGCGCGGCTCGGCCGCCGGCGCCGCCGGCACCTCGCCGGCCAGGACCTCCCATTGCGCCTTGGAGAGCGCGGGCCCCGGGTCGACGCCCAGCTCGTCGGCGAGGATCCGCCGGCCGGTCTGGTACACGGCGAGCGCGTCGGCCTGCCGGTCGGAGCGGAAGAGCGCGAGCATCAGCTGCGCGCGCAGGCGCTCGGCGAGCGGGTACGCCGCCACGAGCCCGGTCAGCTCGGCGACCAGCTGGGTGTGCCGGCCGAGCGCGAGGTCCGCCTCGATCCGGCTCTCCAGCGCGGCCATCCGGGCCTCCTCCAGC
Source organism: Phytohabitans maris (assembly GCF_031085175.1). Lineage (GTDB taxonomy): Bacteria > Actinomycetota > Actinomycetes > Mycobacteriales > Micromonosporaceae > Phytohabitans > Phytohabitans maris. Next base: position 94,382 of record NZ_JAVHUY010000003.1, on the reverse strand, counting down.
CGGGGCAGCTCGACGTCCGCGAGGAACTCGGTGACGTCGGTCAACGCCGGCCCGCGCCACAGCGTGAGCCCGGCCCGGAAATGCCCGGCGGCGTCGGCGTACCGCTGCTCCTTGAGCGCCGCCCGACCCAGCCGCGTGTGCCGCTCGAAGTCGGCGAAGTCGAAGCGGGCGGTGCCGATCCGCAGCAGGTAGCCCGGGCGCTGCCGGACGATCGAGGCGCCGTCGCCCAGCAGCTTGCGCAGCCGCGAGATGTACGTGTAGATCTGCGCGTTCATCGTCGCGGGCGGGTCGGCACCCCACAGCAGCGCGCTGAGCTGGTGATCCGAGATCATCCGCTGGCGCGCCAGCAGCAGTGCCGCCAGCACCGTGCGCTGCTTCGAGCCGTCCAGCGAGTTGCGGTCGTCATCGGTCCAAATCTCGACAGGTCCGAGAATGCGAAGCTCCATCTGGCCTCCCTCCACGTCGGAGCATCGGTGTCAGACTCCGGGACGGTCGCTCAGATTGAATGGCTGATGACATCTGTCGAAACAGCGTGCCTGCGATAAATGACGGCGAGCGATGCCACTGAACACATGAGTCCCCCGGTTTCAAGTCGTTCCCGCGACGAATGTAGGTGCGTGCTTGCGCAGTGTCAACGAACTACGTAAAAGCTTGAGGTAACACGCTCGACACGTGGGGGAGCGTAGCGGGCGGCTGCAATATGGCTCTTTAGTCGGCAAATCGGGCGGACAGTCGCGCTGAAGTGTCCCGATTAGGCGGATCGACTCCTTTGCGATGCGAGCAGGTACCGTGGGCGGCCGACCAATTGCCGGGACGCGAAAAGGGTTCGGATTCGGCTTTTAATCTGCAGCAGTCCAATGCGATTTGATAAGCGTCGGAAGTCCGACGTATCTGCGGCAGGGGTAGCGACATCGAAAGCCGGTACGCGGAGCGCGTACCGGCGGTGTGCGACTTGCATATGCGGATGTTGCGACCCGCGTTCGCGCGTGCTTTTATGGGCCTTCGAATGGCGCGGGAATGCTTTCCCGGCCGCGCGAAGAATTGTGGCGCATGTCTCACGCAGAAGGAGTTGGACGAGTTGGCCGACCGGTCCTACCGGGTGCTTCGACCCCTGCGCGCTCCCTCCGCTCGCCTGGTCTGCTTTCCGCACGCGGGCGGCACGGCCACGTTCTTCCGGACCTGGGCCGACCGGCTACCCGGCGTCGAGGTGGTGGCGATCCGGTACGCCGGGCGGCAGGACCGGCTCGTGGACCCGTTTCCCGCCTCGCTCGCGGAGCTGGCCGACGAGATCACCGGCGCCATCGTGCCACTGCTCGACAAGCCGATCGCTCTGTTCGGCCACAGCATGGGCGCGCTGCTCGCCTTCGAGGTGACCAGCCGGCTCGAGGAGCGGCACGGCGTGTCGCCCACGCGGCTGCTGGTCTCCGGCCGCCCCGCGCCGCACCGCGCCGAGCCCACCGCCCTGCACCTGGCCGACGAGGCGGGGCTGCTCGCCGAGGTCGAGCGCCTGGGAAACCCCGACCCGCTGGTCTTCGCCGACCCGGACCTGCGGGCGCTGGTGCTGCCGGCGCTGCGCGACGACTACCGCCTGCTGGAGACGCACGCCTTCGACCGGCGGCGGGTGCGCGCCGGCATCGTCGCCTACGGCGGGGACCGCGACCCGGCCTGCGGCGTGCGGGCGCTGCCCGCGTGGGCCGAGCTGACCGCGGGCGGCTACGCCCAGCGGGTCTTCCCCGGCGACCACTTCTACCTCGTCGAGTGCGAGCCCGCGCTCGTGGCCGACGTCGCCGGGCGGCTGGACGCCGCGGCGCTGCGTGCCTGAGCGCTCGGAGAGCATGCGACCCAGGGTGCCGGCCCGCGGACCGGAAGTCAGTAGCGCTGGTGCCCGACTGCGGGGTGGTGCTAGGTGCAGTCCGATCCGGGTGCTTACGTCCTGGTGTCGCCCTCGCCGTAGGGAATAGCGTCACCGGGTCACTACGGCTTGGGTGAGGAGCAGCTCGGTGGCCGCCTATCGCGTCATTCCGCTCGACGAGGAGCTCGCCTGGACGGTGCGCGGCAGCCTTCGGGCGCCGGAGTACCGCCACCCGGCGTACGTCGACATCGCCGACGCGCCGGGGCCGTGCCGGGTCTGCCTGCGGCCGTTCCGGGTGGGGGTGGAGCGGCGCATCCTGTTCACCTACGACCCGTTCCGCCGCCACCACTCGTTTCCCCTGCCCAGCCCGGTGCAGATCCACGAGGGAGCGTGCGGTGTCTACAACGGACAGCGCGTGCCGCCCGAGCTGGCCGGGCTGCCGATGACCCTGGACGGCTACGGCGCCGGCCGCGAGCTCATCGCCGAGGAGCGGCCGGCCACCTTCGCCGAGCTCGAGCCGGCCATCGCGCGCATCTTCGTGCGCCCCTCGGTGGTCTACATCCACGTCCGCGACACCGACAGCGGCTTCTTCGTCTGCGAGCTGATCCGGGCCGACGCGATGGGGCTGGCCTCGTAGGCGGCGCGGGATGGTAGGACCCCACGTAGCGCGGGATAGTAGGACCCTTATAGAGAAGGTATAGGCCCCGGCGGCAGCCTTTGGCCCATGCCCGACAACGATCGTCCGGTCGCGCTCGTCACCGGTGGCACGCGCGGCATCGGCCGCGCCGTGGTGCGCCGCCTGGCCGAGGACGGCTTCGACGTCAGCTTCTGCTACCGCTCGAACGCCGAGGCCGCCGAGCTGCTGGCCAAGGAGTGCCAGCAGATCGGGGCCCGGGTGCTGGCCCGCGCCGCCGACGTGGCGGACCGCGCCGAGGCGCACGCGTTCGTCGAGGAGACCGAGCGGGAGCTGGGTCCGGTGCACGCGGTGGTCACCAGCGCCGGCATCACCCGGGACCGGCCCCTCGCCCTCATGGCCGACGAGGACTGGGACGCGGTGCTGCGCACCAACCTGGACGGCACGTACCACGTCTGCCGGGCCCTGGTCCGCCGGCTCATGCGCCGCAAGGGCGGCACGGTCGTCACGGTGTCGTCGGTCGCCGCGTCCGGCAACGCCAACCAGACCAACTACGCGGCGTCCAAGGCCGGCATCGTCGGCTTCACCCAGTCGCTGGCCCGCGAGGTCGGCCGGTACGGCATCCGGGCCAACGTGGTCGCGCCGGGACTGATCGACACCGACATGACCACCCAGCTGCCCGAGAAGGTCGCCGCCGAGCTGCTCGGCCGTACCCTGCTGGGCCGCTTCGGCACGGCCGAGGAGGTCGCCGACATGGTCTCCTTCCTCGCCTCACCGCGATCGTCCTATGTGACCGGACAGGTGTTCCGCGTCGACGGCGGCATCACCACCTGACTCAAGGGAGCGACATGCAGCAGACGTACGGCTCGGCGATCACCGGGATCGCCGCGTACCGCCCGACCAACCTCGTGTCCAACGTGGAGCTCGCCAAGCGCACCTCGGTCGACCCGGAGTGGATCGAGTCCCGTACCGGCATCAAGACCCGCTACCACGCCACGCCGGAGGAGGACATGGTCACCATGTCCGCCGACGCCGGCCAGAAGGCGATCGCGATGGCGAACGTCGACCCGGCCGAGATCGACCTCACGATCGTGGCGACCGCGACCCGCCGCCAGCGCATGCCCGGCATCGGCCCGCAGGTCGCCACCCGGATCGGGCTGCCGGCCTCGGGCGCGTACGACCTGAACGCGGTCTGCGCCGGCTTCACCTACTCGGTCTCGATGGCCTCCAACGCCGTACGCGTCGGCGACGCCCGCAACGTGCTCGTGGTCGGCGTCGAGCGGACCAGCGACTGGATCAACCCGGAGGACCCGGACACGTTCGTCATCTTCGGCGACGGCGCCGGCGCGGTCGTGGTCTCGCGCGCCACGGAGGACGCCATCGGCCCGACCGTGTGGGGCAGCGACGGCGGCCGGCACAAGGTGCTCGGGCTGACCGAGATGCCGGACGGCCGCGAGTTCGTGACGATGGACGGCCCGCTGGTCTACAAGTGGTCGACCGCGACCATGCCGGGTGTCGCCGAGCGCGCCTGTGCCGCCGCCGGCATCTCGCTGTCCGAAGTGGACTGGTTCGTGCCGCACCAGGCCAACCGCCGCATCATCGACACGCTCACCCGCACGCTCGGGTTCCCCAAGGACCGCGTCATGTTCGACGTGGTCGACACCGGCAACACCTCGGCCGCCTCGGTGCCGCTGGCGCTGTCCCGGCTCTACGAGACCGGCCGGACCAGCCCCGGCGACCGGGTGCTGCTGCTGGGCTTCGGCGCGGGCCTCACCTACGCCGGCCAGATCATCCGCATGCCGTGACACCCCACGAAACCGAGAGGAACGGACCGTACATGAGCCAGGAAGAGATCACCAACGAGGTCGTGCGCCTGATCCGGCAGGAGATGCCGGACGTGGAGGGTGACATCACGCCGGACTCCACGTTCGAGGGGCTCGGCATGGACTCGCTCACCCGGGTCGACCTGCTCGCGGCCGTGGAGCGGACGTTCGAGCTGGAGGTGCCCGACGACGCGGTCGCGTCGCTGCTGCGGGTGCGCGACCTGACCGACTTCCTCCACACCAGCAAGGCAGCCGTCTGACCATGGACGGGACCAGGCCGCTGTCGGTGGGGCAGGAGTCCCTGTGGCTGCTGCACAAGCTGGCTCCGGACAGCGCGGCGTACAACCTCGCGGGTGGCGCCCGGATGGCGCCCGCGCCGGACGTGCCGGCACTGGCGCGGGCGGTGCGGGCCCTCTCCGCCCGGCACGACGGGCTCCGCTCCGTCTTCGTCGAGGTGGACGGGCGGCCCCGCCGGGTCGTACGGGAGGCGGAGCCGGACGGGCTGGACGTACGCGACGTGCCGGACGCCGACGACGAGCGGCTCTGGGAGATGGTGCTGGAGGTGACCCGGGAGCCGTTCGCGCTCACCCGGGAGGCGCGGCCGTTCCGCGCGGTGCTGCTGCGCCGCCGGGAGGACGCCGCGTTCCTGATGGTCACCCACCACATCGTCACCGACGCCACGTCGCAGTGGCTGCTGTGGCGCGACCTCATCGCCGCCTACGAGGCGTACGCGACCGGCGGCGAGCCGGACCTGCCGCCGGTGCGGGCCAGCTACGACGACCACGTGGCCCGCGAGGCGCGGCTGCTCGACTCGCCGAGCGGGGAGCGGATGGCCGAGCACTGGCGCGAGGTGTGCGCCGGCGCGGTCCCCGCCGAGCTGCCGACCGACCGGCCCCGGCCGCCGTTCCAGTCGTTCCAGGGGGCGAGCGTGGCCCGGCGGCTGCCGGACGAGGTCGCCGAAGGGCTACGGGCGACCGCGGCGCGGATCGGCGTCTCGCCGTTCGCGTTCCTGCTCGGCACGTTCCAGGGCCTGCTCTACCGGCACACCGGCCAGCCGGACTTCACCGTCGGCTGCCCCGCCTCGACCCGGCGGGCCGCCGCCCGCGAGGTGGTCGGCTACTACGTCAACCCGATCCTGCTGCGCTCCCGCTTCGCCCGCTCGACCACGTTCGCGGACGCGGCGGTCGCCGCCAACCACCAGGTGCGGCGGGGGATGGCCGGCGCCGCCTACCCGTACCCGCTGGTGGCGCGGGAGGCGGCCGGTCCGCTCTTCCGGATCGCGGTGACGATGGTGGCCGCCGACCGGTTCGGCCCGACGCTGGAGCGGGCGGTCGCCGGCGAGGTGATGCACGTGGCCGGCCGGAAGCTGTCCTATATGGAGATCCCGCACATGGAAGGCCAGTGCGACCTGACGGTGGAGTTCACCCAGGACGCGTCGGCCCTCGTCACGGTCTTCCGGTACGACACCGACCTCTTCGAGCGGGCGACCGTGGACCGGCTCCTGGACCACTTCGTCCGGCTGGTCGAGGCCGGCGTCGCCGACCCGCTCACGAAGATCACGCGCGCGCCGCTGGTCAGCGCCGCGGAACGGCAACGCCTGCTGGCGATGGGGACCTGAGGGGGAGGGTACCGTGGCGCGCGCGCCGCTCAAGGGGATACTCGAGACGATCGGCAACACCCACCTGGTCGAGCTGGAAGGGCTGTTCCCCACGCTCAACGCCCGGGTGTACGCCAAGCTCGAACGCTTCAATCCGGGCGGCAGCGTCAAGGACCGGTCGGCGCTGTCGATGCTGCTCGGCAAGATCCGCTCGGGCGAGCTCCGACCTGGACGGTCCACAGTGGTCGAGTCCAGCTCGGGCAACCTGGCGATCGGCATCGCGCAGATCTGCCGGTACTTCGGGCTCCGCTTCGTCTGCGTGGTGGACGCCAAGACCACCCAGCAAAACCTGGCGATCCTGCGCGCGTACCAGGCGACGGTCGAGGTGGTCACCGAGCCCGACCCGGCCACCGGCGAGTACCTGCCGGTCCGGCTGCGCCGGGTGCGCGAGCTCGTCGCCCGGCTCCCCGACGCGTACTGGCCCAACCAGTACGCCAACCCGCTCAACCCCCGCGCGCACGAGCGCACGATGGCGGAGATCGCCGAGGCACTGGACGGCCGGGTCGACTACCTGTTCTGCTCGGCCAGCACCGGCGGCACCCTGCGCGGGGCGGCCACCTACATCCGGGCGCACGGCCTGCCCACCCGGATCGTCGGCGTGGACGCGGTCGGCAGCGTGCTCTTCGGCGGCCCGTCCGGCAAGCGGCTCATCCCCGGCCACGGCGCCGCGGTCAAGCCCGAGGTGCACGACCCGTCCGCGGCCCACGAGGCGGTGTACGTCAGCGACCTCGAATGCGTGGTGGCCTGCCGCACGCTGACGATCCGCGAGGCGATCCTGGCCGGCGGCTCGTCCGGCGCGACCGTCGCCGCGCTGGAGAAGGTCGCGCCGCGGATCCCGCGCGGGAGCACCTGCGTGCTGGTCTTCCCGGACGGCGGCGACCGGTACCTCGACACGATCTACAACGACGAGTGGGTCACCGCGCACTTCGGCGAGGTCTCCCACCTGTGGAAGGAAGAAGAGGCGAGCCTGTGCTGATCATCGGCCACGACACCGTACGGGACCTGCTGGTGGGTCGGGAGCGGGAGCTGATCGAGCTCGTCGCGGACGCGTACCGCCGGCACGACGAGGGCCTCTCGGCGCTGCCCCACTCGGTCTTCCTGCGCTTCCCGGACCAGCCGCGGGACCGCGTCATCGGCCTGCCCGGCTTCCTCGGCGGGTACGGCGGCGACGCGGGAGTCGCGGGCATCAAGTGGATCGCCTCGTTTCCCGGCAACATCGACCGCGGCGTACCCCGGGCCAGCGCCTCGATCATCCTCAACTCGCTGGCGGACGGGCGCCCCGAGGCGTTCGTCGAAGGCTCGCTCATCTCCGCCAAGCGCACCGCGGCCAGCGCCGCCCTCGGCGCCCGGCTGCTCGCCGGCGACCGCACGCCGACCGGGGTGACGCTGGTCGGCTGCGGCGTCATCAACACCGAGATCCTGCGCTTCCTCGCCGCCGACAACCCGAAGCTCAGCGCGGTCACCGTCTTCGACACCGACCCGGCCCGGGCCGAGGCGTTCGCCGCCGGCTGCGCCCGGATCGCCCCCGGCACGGCGGTGAACACGGCCGGCGGGCTGGCCGAGGCGGTCGCCGCGCACGACCTGGTGTCGATCGCGACCACCGCCGCCACCCCGCACATGGACCTGACCGCCAGCCGCCCGGGCGCGGTGGTGCTGCACATCTCGCTGCGCGACCTGACCGTGCCGGCGATCCTGGCCAGCCACAACGTCGTCGACGACGTCGACCACGCGCTGCGCGAGCGGACCTCGCTGCACCTGGCCGAGCAGGAGACCGGCGGCCGCGACTTCGTGGACGCGAGCGTCGGCGCGCTGCTGCGCGGCACCGCGACGCTGCGCCCCGAGCCGGGCCGCCCGCTGGTGTACTCGCCGTTCGGACTCGGCGTACTCGACCTCGCCCTCGCCCGACACGTCCGCGACGAGGCAGCCCGCCGAGGGCTCGGCACCACAGTGGACGACTTCCTGCCCGCACGCCACGCCGAGGAGCCACGATGACCGTCCCGCTGCCCGAACTCGTCGCGCGCCAGGCCGCGCGCACTCCCGACGCGGTCGCCGTCGCGGACGACCGGCAGGAGATCACGTACGCCGAGCTGGAGCGCCGCGCCAACCGCACCGCGCACCTGCTGCGCGCCCGGGGGATCGGGGCGGAGTCGCCGGTCGCGGTCTGCCTGCCGCGGAGCGTGGAGCTGGCCGCCGTGCTGCTCGGCGTCTGGCGGGCCGGCGCCGCGTACGTGCCGCTCGACCCGGGGCACCCGCGGGACCGGATCGCCTGGGTGCTCGCCGACACCGGGACGTCCACAGTGGTCACCGAGGAGAACCTGGTCGAGCTGGTCGGCGGTGCCGGCGCCGAGGCCCTCGCGATCGACCTGGCGGCCGCCGAGCGGGACGCGCTGCCGGCCACCCCGCCGGCCGTCGCGGTGGACCCGTCGGCCGCCGCCTACGTCATCTACACCTCCGGCTCGACCGGCCGCCCCAAGGGCGTCGTCGTCGACCACGCCGGCATCGCCAACCGTGTCATGTGGACGGTCGGCGAGCACAAGCTCGGCGAGGCCGACCGAGTGCTGCAGAAGACCTCGCTGAGCTTCGACGCGGCCGGCTGGGAGCTGTTCGCCCCGCTGGTCAGCGGTGGCGTCGTGGTGATGGCCCGGCCCGGCGCGGAGCGTGAGCCGGCCACCCTCGTACGGGAGGTCGCCGCGGGCCGGATCACCGTGCTGCAGGGCGTACCGTCGGTGCTGCGGCTGCTCGCCGACGAGCCGGGCTGGAGCGAGTGCACCACGCTGCGGCTGGTCTTCTCGGCCGGCGAGACGCTCAGCGCCGAGCTGGCCCGGCGGCTGGCCGAGCCGACCGGTGCCCAGGTGTGGAACACGTACGGCCCGACCGAGTGCTCGATCGACGTGACCGCCCAGCCGTACGACCCGGGGCAGGAGGCCGGTCCGGTGCCGATCGGCCGCCCGATCGAAAACATGCGCGTCTTCGTCCTCGACTCCGACGGCGAGCCGGTCCCGATCGGCGTCGTCGGCGAGCTGTACGCGGCCGGCGTCGGCGTGGGCCGCGGCTACCTGGGCCGCCCCGACCTGACCGCCGAGCGGTTCGTGCCGGACCCGTTCGGCGCGCCCGGTGCCCGCCTCTACCACACCGGCGACCTGGCCCGGTGGCGGCCGGACGGCGCGCTGGAGTTCCTCGGCCGCGGCGACCAGCAGGTCAAGGTCAACGGGGTGCGGATCGAGCCGGCCGAGGTGGAGGCGGCGCTGCAGGCCCACCCGGACCTGCGCGACGCCGTGGTCGTGGCCCGCGACGGGAACGCCGGCAAGCAGCTCGTCGCCTACCTCGTCGCCCGCCGCCAGGTCCCCGGCGACGAGCTGCGCACGTTCCTGCGCGAGCGGCTGCCGGAGCCGCTGATCCCGGCGGTCTTCGTGCCGGTGGACGCCTTCCCGCTGACCACGAGCGGCAAGGTGGACCGCGGCGCGCTGCCCGACCCGGCCGCCGTCGCCGCCGAACGGGGCGCCGGGTACGTCGCCCCGCGCACCCCGGAGGAGCGGCTGGTCGCCCAGGTCTGGGAGCAGCTGCTCGGGGTCGAGCGGGTCGGCGCGCACGACGACTTCTTCGCCCTCGGCGGCTCGTCGCTGGTGCTGACCCGACTGGCGAACGCGCTGCGCAAGGCCTCCGGCGGCGAGGTGCAGCTGCGCGGCCTCTTCGGCGCCGCCACGGTCGAGGCGCAGGCCAGGCTGATCGCCGGCGGCCGGGAGGCCGTGCCGCCGGTGACCCGGGTGGCGCGGGACGAGCCGCTGCCGCTGTCGACCGGCCAGCACCGGCTGTGGTTCCTCAACCAGATGCACCCGGGCAGCCCGGAGTGGGTCGCGCCGCTGTTCCTGCGGCTGCCGCCGGGCACCGGGGCGCACCAGGTGCACGCCGCGCTGGACGCGCTGGAGGCCCGGCACGAGGCGCTGCGCACCCGGTACGTGACCGTGGACGACGAGCCGCGCCAGGTGGTCGCCGACCCGGGTCCGGTGGAGCTGCGCGTCGTGGACGCCGGCGAGGGGGATCTCGAGCTGCTCTTCGCCGAGCAGTTCGCCCGCGGCTTCGACCTCGTCGACGGTCCACTGTGGCGGGCGCTGCTGGTCCGCGACGGCGCGGCCGGCCCGGTACTGCTCGTCACCGTGCACCACATCGCCACCGACGGCTGGTCCACAGTGGTCCTGGAGCGGGAGCTGCGCGAGCTCTGCGCCGCCGCCGCCGAAGGGCGCGCCCCGGAGCTGCCCGAGCTCGCGGTGCAGTACGCCGACTACGCCGCCTGGCAGCGGGCCCGCCTCACCGACGAGGTGATCGAGCGGGAGCTGGCGTACTGGCGGCCGGCCCTCGCCGGGCTCCCCGCGCTGGAGCTCCCCACCGACCGGCCGCGCCCGCCGGAACGCGACCCCCGCGGCGCCGGCGTACGGCTCACCCTCTCGCCCCGGCTCACCGACGCGCTCACCGCGCTCGGCCGGCGGCACGGCGCCACCCCGTTCGTCACGCTGCTGACCGCGTACGCCGCGCTGATGGCCCGGTACAGCGGGCAGGACGACATCGGCATCGGCACGCCGGTGGCCGGGCGCACCCGCCCCGAGGTGGAGGGCGTGGTCGGCTTCTTCCTCAACTCGCTCGTACTCCGCTGCGACCTCACCGGCGACCCCACGTTCACCGAGGCGCTGGAGCGGGTGCGGGCGGCCGGCATGGCCGGCTTCGCGCACCAGGAGCTGCCGTTCGAGCGGCTCGTCGACGAGCTGCAGCCGGTCCGCGACCTGTCCCGCACCCCGCTGTACCAGGTGGCGTTCGACCTGCAGGACGAGGGCTTCACGACGGTCGCGGCGGACGGGGCGCTGATGGACGCGTTCCAGCGCTCGTGGCAGGTGGCCAAGACCGACCTGACGCTGTTCATGTGGCGGCAGGAGGACGGCTCGCTGACCGGCGCGCTGGAGTACGCCACCGCGCTCTTCGACGAGGCGACCGTGCAGCGGATGGCCGACCACCTGGTCCGGCTGCTGGAGGCGGTCGTCGCCGACCCGGCCGCGCGGCTGTCCACCGTGGACTTCTCGTCGATACACGAGCGGCGGGTCATGGCACAGTGGAACGACACCGCCGCCCCGCTGCCCACCGGGTCGGTGCCGGACCTGGTCCGCGCCCGGGCGCTCGCCGACCCGGAGGCGGTGGCCGTCGAGATCGGCGAGCTGCGGCTGACCTACGGCGAGCTGGACGAGCGGGCCACCCGCCTCGCCCACCACCTGCGCGAGCGGGGCGTGGGGCGGGAGTCCACAGTGGGCGTGCTGCTCGACCGCGGCGCGGACCTGGTGGTCTCGCTCCTCGCGGTCTGGAAGGCGGGCGGGGCGTACGTGCCGCTCGACCCGGCCTTCCCCGCCGACCGGCTCGGGCACATGATGGCCGACTGCGGGGCCACGCTGGTGCTCACCCGCTCCCGGTACGCGGACCGGTTCACGGCCGTGGAGTGCGTGCTGGTCGACGCCGAGCGTTTCGAGATCGCGGAGCGGCCGGCGGCGCCGCTGGCCCGGGCCACCGACCTGGACACCGCCGCCTACGTCATCTTCACCTCCGGCTCGACCGGCCGCCCCAAGGGCGTCGTGGTGACCCACCGCGGCCTGGCCAACCACGTGCGCTGGGCGGCGGACACGCTCGCCGCCCGGGGCGAGGGCGGCGCGCCGCTCTTCTCCTCCGTCGCCTTCGACCTGGTGGTGCCGAACCTGTGGGCGCCGCTGGTGACCGGCCAACGGCTCTGGCTGCTGCCGCCGGACGTGGAGCTCGACCGGCTCGGCGATGAGCTGGCGAAGGCCGGCCCGTTCAGCTTCGTCAAGCTCACCCCCGGCCACCTGGAGATCCTCGACCCGCCGCGGGCGTACGCCCCGGTCGTCGTGGTCGCCGGCGAGGCGCTGCCCGGCGCGGTCGCGGAGAAGTGGCGCGGCGTGCTCGGCGACGGCAACCTGGTCAACGAGTACGGCCCCACCGAGGCCTCGGTCGGCACCTGCACGTACCCGGTGGTCGGGTCGCAGAAGGCCGGCGTCGTGCCGATCGGGCGCCCGCTGCCGAACATGACGATGCGGGTGCTCGACGCCAACCTGCGACCGGTGCCGGTCGGCGTGGTCGGCGAGCTGTACGTGGGCGGCGCCGGCGTCGCCCGCGGGTACGTCAACCGGCCCGAGCTGACCGCCGAGCGGTTCCTGCCCGACCCGTGGGCGGTGGGCGCCCGGATGTACCGCACCGGCGACCTGGCCCGCTGGTCCGCCGAGGGGAACGTGGAGTTCCTCGGCCGGATCGACGACCAGGTCAAGATCCGCGGGTACCGGGTGGAGCTGGGCGAGATCCGCGCGGTCCTGCTCGACCACCCCGAGGTGCGGGACGCCGCCGTGATCGCCCACGAGCAGCGGGTCGTGGCGTACGTGGTCGGCTCGACCGACGTCCGGGAGCACTGCGAGCGCTCCCTGCCGGAGTACATGGTGCCCTCCACTGTGGTCGGTGTGGAGCGGATCCCGCTGAACGCCAACGGCAAGGTGGACCGGCGGGCCCTGCCCGACCCGGACCAGGCGTCCACAGAGGACGAGGGCGTCGCGCCGCGTACGGTCGCCGAGGAGCGGATCGCCGACATCTGGCAGGAGCTGCTCGGCGTACGCGCCGGCGTGCACCAGAGCTTCTTCGCGCTCGGCGGCCACTCGATCCTCGCCGTCCGGCTGATCTCCCGGCTGCGGGCCGAGTTCGAGGTGACGCTCCCGGTCCGGGTGGTGTTCGAGCGGCCCACCATCGCCCAGCTCGGCGAGGAGGTCGAGGAACGGATCCGGGCCGAGATCGCCGCGCTCTCCGATTCGGAGTTGCTCGCCGGCGCCGACAAGGTGTGAGGGGACAAGCCATGCGCCATCTCATCTCCATCAGCGACCTGACCGACGACGACCTGCACGGGATCGTCGCCCGCGCCGCCCTCTTCGGCGAAGGCGGGCTCGACGGCCGGCCCCTGGAGGGCGCGCTCGCCGGCATCTACTTCCGCCGCACCTCCACCCGGACCCGGACCGCGTTCTCCGCCGGGGCGCTGCGGCTCGGCGCGCAGATCATCACGTTCGGCCCGGACGACCTCCAGCTCAACACCGGCGAGAGCACCGAGGACACCGGGCGGGTGCTCTCCGGCATGCTCGACCTGCTGGTGGCCCGTACCGCCGACGCGACCGCCGAGCTGCGCGGGTGGGCGGCGGCCGGGCCGATGTCGGTGGTCAACGCGATGAGCGCCGAGGAGCACCCGACCCAGGCGCTGGCCGACCTGACCACGCTGGTCCGCCACTTCGGCCGGGTCGAAGGGCTGCGCCTGCTCTACGTCGGCGAGGGCAACAACACCGCCGCGGCGCTCGCCCTGGCACTCACCCGCTACCCCGGCGTCGTGCTGGAGCTGCGGACCCCACCCGGGTACGGGCTGCGGCCGGACGTCCTCGCCGCGGCGGCCGCCCAGGCCCGCTCCCGCGGCGCCGTCCTCACCGAGCGGCACGACATGGCGGGCGTCCCGGAAGAGCTGGACGTCGTCTACACCACCCGCTGGCAGACCACCGGCACGAGCAAGCCGACGCCGGACTGGCGGGAGGTGTTCGCGCCGTTCCAGGTCACGCCGGCGCTCTGGCACGGCAGCCCGAAGGCGGTCTTCATGCACGACCTGCCGGCGCACCGGGGCGAGGAGGTCACGGCCGAGGTGCTGGACGGGCCGGCCAGCATCGCCTTCGCCCAGGCGGAGAACAAGCTGTACAGCGCGATGGCGGCGCTGGAGTGGTGCTGGGCCGGCCGATGACGCTGGCGCAGGCGCCGCCCGAGGCGGAGGAGGTCCCGCTCCGGCGCAACCGCGACTTCCAGTTCCTCTGGGCCGGCTCGGCCCTGTCCGTCCTGGCCGAACGCTTCTCCGCCATGGCGTTCACGCTGCTGGTGATCTGGTCCGGCGGCTCGAAGATCGCCGCCGGCCTGGTGGCCTTCGCGGCCCTGCTGCCGATGCTGCTCGTGCAGCTTCCGGCCGGCGTGCTGGTCGACCGCTGGTCCCGGCGGCGGGTGATGCTCGCCTGCGTGGCCGGCCGGCTGGCCGGCATCGCGAGCGTCGCCGCCGCCGTCGCGGCCGACCGGGTGTGGGTCCCGCACCTGGCCGCGGTGGCGTTCGCGCAGGGCACGATGACGGTCTTCTACCAGCTCGCCGAGCGGGCCACGGTCCGCGCGGTGGTGCCGGGCAGCCAGCTGCCCGCCGCCATGGCGCAGAACGAGGCGCGCGGCCGGGGCGCCAACTTCGTCGGCCACCCGACCGGCGGCGTGCTCTTCGGCCTCACCGCGTACGCGCCGTTCCTGACCAGCACGGTGTTCTACCTCGCCTCGCTGGTGGCGATGCTGCGGCTGCGCACGCCGCCGCAGCCGCCGGCGAAGCGCCGGAGCTGGGGGATCGGCGCCGGCCTGCGCTGGGTGTGGGGGCGGCGCTACTTCCGGACCGCGCTGCTGCTCATCGCCGGCAGCAACCTGCTCTTCCAGGGCGTGATCCTGACCCTCCAGGTGGTCGTCAAGGAGCAGGGCCGCTCGTCCGCCGTCGCCGGCCTGATCATGGCGGCGGGGAGCGTCGGCGGCCTGGCCGGCGCGGTCGTCGGCGGCTGGTGGGTACGGCGGATGGCGATGCGCCACATCATGGTCGTCGCGTACCTGGCCTGGGCGCTGGTGATGCCCGGACTGGTCGTGGTCAGCCACCCGGTGGCGTTCGGCGGGCTGTTCTTCACCACGTCGCTGATCGGCGCCGCGACGACGGTCGCCGGCATGGTGTACCAGCTGCGCATCACCCCGGACGCGATGCAGGGCCGGGTCGGCAGCGTCGTGCTGCTGCTGACCTCCGGGGCCAGCTCGGTCGGCGCGCTCGGCACCGGCTTCCTGCTTGAGGCGGTCAGCACGACGCGCGCGTTCGCCGTCATGTCGGCCGCGATGGGGCTGCTCGCGCTGATCACCGCGGCGACGTTCCTGGGCCGGAAGGCGGCGGAGGACGAGAAGTCCACCGCTGGTATGGGAAATCTATAGGGGCACATTCGATGCTTGCATCGTCCGTAATGGCTTGCACCGTCCGTAACAGTGAGCGCGGGGAGAGCGTGATGTCTGACAGTTGGAAGCCGCTGGAGATCGACCCAGCCAGCGTCGGCGCCGAGGCCAGCGCCGCCGGGCTGGTCAGCTACCTGCGCGGCGAGGCGGGTCTGGACGACCTGCTGGTCAAGGAGAAGGCGCTGGTGTTCCGCGGGTTCGGCGTCGCGCCCGGCGAGCTCGACGGCGTGATGGACCTGC
This sequence comes from Phytohabitans maris, assembly GCF_031085175.1. Classification (GTDB taxonomy): domain Bacteria; phylum Actinomycetota; class Actinomycetes; order Mycobacteriales; family Micromonosporaceae; genus Phytohabitans; species Phytohabitans maris. The sequence continues at coordinate 79,107 of NZ_JAVHUY010000003.1, read as the reverse complement.
TGCTGCTCAACCGCCTGGCGTACGTGCACGGCAACTCGCCGCGGACCAAGGTCGGCAAGAACGTCTACACCTCGACCGAGTACCCGCCCGAGTTCACCATCTCCATGCACAACGAGCTGTCGTACGCCTCCGCCTGGCCCTCCCGCCTGCTCTTCTACTGCGAGAAGGCGGCCACCACCGGCGGTGCCACCCCGGTCGTCGACGGCGTGCTGTGGCTGGAGTCGCTCGACCCGCAGGTGCGCGAGGCGTACGCCGGCGGGGTCCGGTACACGCAGAACCTGCACGACGGGCTCGGGCTCGGCAAGAGCTGGCAGGACACGTTCGAGACGGACGAGCGCGACGAGGTCGAGGCGTTCCTGGCCGGCTCCGGCGCGACCTGGCAGTGGAAGTCGGACGGCACGCTCCGGGTCAGCCAGATCCGCCCGTCGACCATCCGGCACCCGGTGACCGGCGTCGAGGTCTGGTTCAACCAGTCCGACCAGTGGCACGTGGCCGCGCTCGGCGACGAGACCGCCAAGGCCCTGGCGCAGATCATGCCGGAGGAGGACCTGCCCCAGTCGGTGAGCTTCGCCGACGGCACGCCGATCCCCGGCGACTACGCGGTGCAGGTACGGGACCGCGGCCTGGAGTCCGCCGTGGACGTCGACTGGCGCGAGGGCGACCTGCTGCTGATCGACAACCTCCTCGTCGGCCACGGGCGGCGGCCGTTCACCGGCAGCCGCCGGGTCCTCGTCGCGATGTCCGACTGAGGGGGAGGGCCACCATGGACCGGGTGCTCCCGTTCACCGTCGAGGCCGACGGCTCGGGCGCCGGCGTGATCGAGCGGATCGACGCCGACCGGCGCGAGCTGCGCGCCCTGCTGGCCGAGCACGGCGCGCTGCTGCTGCGCGGCTTCGAGATCGGCGGCGTGGACGGCTTCGACCGGGTGGTGCGGGCGCTGTCCGGCGCGCCGCTGACGTACGCCGAGCGCTCCTCGCCGCGCAGCACCATCAAGGGGCAGGTCTACACCTCGACGGACTACCCGCCGGACGAGGAGATCTTCCTGCACAACGAGAACTCGTACCAGGCGGTCTGGCCGCTGACCCTGTACTTCCACTGCCTCCAGGCGCCGCAGACCCAGGGCGCCACGCCGCTGGCCGACGTCCGGAAGGTGTACGCGTCGATCGACCCGGCCGTCCGCGAGGAGTTCGTCCGCCGCAAGTGGATGGTGGTGCGCAACTTCCACGCCGACTTCGGCAGCTCGTGGCGGCACGCGTTCAACACCGAGGACCGCGCGGCCGTCGAGGCGTACGCGGCCGAGCGCGGCATCGCGCTCGAATGGCTGGACGGCGACGGCCTGCGTACCCGCGCGGTCCGCGAGGCGGTGCACCGGCACCCGGTCTCCGGCGAGAAGGTGTGGTTCAACCACGCGACCTTCTTCCACATCAGCACCCAGGCGAAGGACGTGCGCGAGGGGCTGCTGGAGATCTTCGCGCCGGAGGACCTGCCCAGCAACACGTACTACGGCGACGGCGGCACCATCCCGGACGACGTGATGGACCACCTGCGCTCCTGCTACCGGCAGGCCTCGACCCGGTACGACTGGCAGTACGACGACGTGCTCGTCGTGGACAACATGCTCGCGGCGCACGGCCGGGAGCCGTTCACCGGACCCCGCAAGATCGCGGTCGCGATGGCGGAGCCGTCCGGCGGCTGACCGGGCGGGCAGGATCAGCCCGAGGGCTCCCCACCTGGGGAGCCCTTCGTCCGTTTCGCAGCGGAACCGGAGGTGGTGCTAGGTGCAGGGCGAACACGGGTACCTGTGTCCTGGTTTACCCCGGGCCGCGTTCTCTACGGTCATGGTGTGAGTGTGAACCGCGTCGTCGCCACCGAGCGGCTGGGACAGCCGCCGTGGTCGCCGCGCGCCTGGCAGGTCACCGCCCACGTGCTGGTGGGCGGTGTCGTCGGCCTGGTCACCGGCGGGGTGGTGCTGGCGCTGGCGCTGGCCACCGCGCTGCTCGCGGTCACCGTGGTCTTCGCCCTCGGCACCGGGCTGGCGCTCTTCGCCTGCGTGCACGCGTTCGCCGCGCTCCAGCGCTCCCGGTTCGAGGCGTTCCTCGGCGAGGAGATCCCGGCGCCGCCACCCCACCCGTACGGTGGCTGGGCCCGGCGGCTGGCCGGCGAGGCGCGCTCCGAGACGCTCTGGCGGCAGTTCGGGTACCACGTCTTCGCCCTGGTCGTCGGCGGCGCCGGCGCCGGCGTCGTGGCGCTGGCCTGGGCCGGCGGCCTGCTCCTGCTGACCGCCCCGCTGCACAGCTGGCTGCTCGCCGACGACCCAGCCGGCCCGGTGCCGCTGGTCCTGGCGACCGCCGCCGGGGTGGGGCTGCTCTTCGCCGCGCCGTGGCTGGCCCGCGGGGTCGCCGCGGTCGACCTGCTGGCCGCCCGGGCGCTGCTCGGCCCGAGCCCGCGCGCCGAGCTCGCCCAGCGGGTGGCGCTGCTGTCCCGCAGCCGGGCCGAGCTGGTCGAGGCGGCCGACGCCGAGCGCCGCCGGATCGAGCGCGACCTGCACGACGGCATGCAGCAGCGGCTCGTCTCGCTGGCCATGAACCTCGGGCTGGCCCGGGCCTCGTTCCCGGACGCGCCCGACCCGCTCCGCGACGCGCTCGCCCGTTCCCACGACGACGCCAAGCTCGCGCTCAGCGAGCTGCGCGACGTGGTCCGCGGCCTGTACCCGGCGGTCCTGGACAACCTGGGCCTCGACGCCGCGCTCTCCGGCGTCGCCGCCCGCTCGCCGGTGCCGGCCCGGCTCCGCGTCGACCTGCCCCGGCGGCCGCCGGTGGCGATCGAGGCGGTGGCCTACTTCGTCGTCTCCGAGGCCCTCGCCAACGTGGCCAAGCACTCCGGCGCCACCTCCGTGGAAGTCGCCGTCCACCTGCTGGAAAGCGGCGACCGGCTGCGCGTCGTGATCGCCGACGACGGGCGCGGCGGGGCCCGTCCCGAGCGCGGCACCGGCCTGCGGGGGCTGGCGCAGCGGGTGTCGTCCGTCGATGGCACGCTGGACATCGACAGCCCGGACGGGGGGCCGACGACGATCACGGTGGAGCTGCCATGCGCGTCATGATCGCGGAAGACTCGGTGCTGCTGCGGGAGGGCCTGGTCCGCCTGCTGGAGGCCTCCGGCATGACCGTTGTCGCCGCCGTGGCCAGCGCCGAGGCGCTGCTGGAGGCGGTCGCCGAGGACCAGCCGGACATCGTCGTCGCCGACGTGCGGATGCCGCCCACCTTCACCGACGAGGGGCTGCGCGCCGCCCTCACCCTCCGGCAGAAGTGGCCCTCCGTCGCGGTGCTGGTCCTCTCCCAGTACGTCGAGGAGCGCTACGCCACCGAGCTGCTGTCCCGCCCGGACAGCCGGGTCGGCTACCTGCTCAAGGACCGGGTGGCCGACGTGGCCGAGTTCGTCGACGCGCTGCGCCGGGTCGCCGACGGGGCCACCGTCCTCGACCCGGAGGTCGTCTCCCAGCTGCTCGTCCGGCACCGCAGCGACCCGCTCGAGCGGCTCACCCCGCGCGAGACGCAGGTGCTCTCCCTGATGGCCGAGGGGCGCTCCAACGCCGGTATCGCCGCCGCGCTCGTGGTCAGCGAGAGCGCCGTGGCCAAGCACGTCAACAGCATCTTCACCAAGCTCGACATCGCGATGGAAGACAACGACCACCGCCGGGTGCTCGCCGTGCTGCGGTTCCTGAAGAGCTGAGGAGAACGAAACGTGTCCAGAGTTGTCGTGGAGAAGCGGACCGCGTGGCGGACGCTGGGGGCGGCGGCCACGGTCCTGGTGCTCCTCTTCGCCGGGGCGGTGGCCTGGACCTGGCTCAGCCCCGAGCGCACCGACGAGCACCGCGAGACGTACCGGCAGGAGGTCTCCCGGGTCACGCTCGACAGCAACGCCGGCGACATCACGGTGACCGCCGGGGAGGCCGGGGCGGTCACCGTCGAGCGGCGGCTCGCCTGGACCTCGCTGCGCAAGCCGACCGTCGAGGAGAAGTGGAGCGGCGACACGCTCACCATCACCGGGCGCTGCCCCGGCACCGGCCTCAAGTTCGGCCTCGGCAGCGACTGCACGCTCGACTACGTGCTGCGGGTGCCGCCGGGCGTCGCGCTCGACCTGCGCACCGAGGCGGGCAGCGTGCGGGTCAGCGACCTCACCGGCGAGGTACGGCTGACCGCGTCCGCCGGCGACATCACCGCCGAGCACGTCTCCGGGCCGCTCTACGCGCGGGCGGACAGCGGCAAGATCACCGGGGTCGGGCTCCGCTCCGACACCACCGACGTCGAGATCGACTCCGGCGACGTCGACCTCACGTACGCCGAGGTGCCGCCGACCGTGAGCGCGGTGGCCAGCGCCGGCGACGTGGTGATCCACCTGCCCTCCGGCGCGTACGCCGTGACCGCCGACGCGGCCTCCGGCGACGAGCGGGTCGAGGTCACCACCGACCCCGGCGCACCCTCCTCCGTCACCGCGCGCACCAGCGCCGGCGACGTCACGATCCAGTACAGCAGCTGACCGACCTTCACACTCCGTAACCACGAATCTCTCTGGGGGATCGATGGACGAGACCGTGCGCCTCGAGGCGTTGAGCAAGACGTACGGGAGCGGCGACAACGCCGTGACGGCGCTACGCGGCGTAACCCTCGAATTCCCGCCCGGCAGCTTCACCGCGATCATGGGACCCTCCGGTTCCGGCAAGTCGACGCTGTTGCAGTGCGCCGCCGGGCTGGACCGGCCCAGCGGCGGCCGGGTGGTCGTCGCCGGCACCGACCTGAGCGCGCTCGACGAGACCGCGCTGACCCTGCTGCGGCGCGACCGGATCGGCTTCGTGTTCCAGGCGTTCAACCTGCTGCCGTCGCTGACCGCCGCGCAGAACGTGGCCCTGCCGCTGCGCCTGGCCGGCACCCGCCCCGACCCGGCCGACATCGCCAGCGCGCTGCGCCAGGTGGGGCTGGAGGAACGGGCCGGCCACCGGCCGAGCGAGCTCTCCGGCGGCCAGCAGCAGCGGGTGGCGATCGCCCGCGCGCTGGTGACCAGGCCGGCGGTCCTCTTCGCCGACGAGCCGACCGGCGCCCTCGACACCGTGACCAGCCGCGACCTGCTGCGCACCCTGCGCGGCCTGGTCGACCGCGCGGCGTCGGGCGGCACCGGCATCCGCACGATCGTGATGGTCACCCACGACCCGGTCGTCGCCGCGTACGCCCACCGCGTGGTCTTCCTCGCCGACGGCCGCGTCGTGGGCGAGCTCGACGACCCCACCGCGGACGCGGTCGCCGCCCGCATGGTCCACCTGGAGGTGGCCGCGTAATGTTCGGCATCGCTGTGCAGACGTTGCGGGCCCGCTGGGTCTCGTTCGCCGGCACCGTGGTCGCGCTGGTCCTCGGCGTGGCCCAGGTCGCCGCGATGGGGCTGCTGCTGGGCGCGCTGCTCGACCTGCCGGACCGGCCGCCGCAGCGGTTCGCCGCCGCGCCGGCGGTGGTCTTCGGCAACGACCCGGAGTGGAACCCGGCCCACCACGACCTCGGCGTCCGGTCGCTCGCCGAGGCGAAGGGCGTGCCCGCGGACGTGGTCGAGCGGGTCGCCGCCACCGGCGAGGTGGTCCTGGACCGGGCCTTCTACGCCCAGGTCGCCGGCGGCGACGCCGACCAGGTCGGCCACCCCTGGTCGGTGGCCCGGTTCGGCGGGTACGAGCTGGCGGCCGGGCGCGCCCCGGCCGCCGACACCGAGATCGTGGTCGGCGGTGGCGGCACCGGTGCGGCCGTGGGGCAGCGGGTGGACGTGCTGACCGCGGACGGCGCCCGGCCGTACCAGGTGGTCGGCGTGACCGCCCCGGTCGACTTCGAGCGGGCGGTCTTCTTCACCGACGCCGAGGCGGCCCGCATCTCGCCGCGGGTCGAGGCGGTCGTCGCGCTCGGGCCGGTGGAGGCGGTCCGCTCGGCGGTCGCGGGGTCCACTGTGGAGGTGCTCACCGGCGTCGACCGGCACAAGGCCGACGTCAGCGAGGACCGCGACCGGGAGGCGCTCGACAACACCGTCACGCTGCTGCCGATCACCGCGAGCGTGGCGGGCTCCACCGCGATCTTCGTGGTCGCCTCCACGTTCGCGTTCGCGGTGGTGCAGCGCCGCCGCGAGGTCGCCCTGCTGCGCACCGTCGGGGCCACCCCCAAGCAGGTACGCCGGATGGTGCTCGCCGAGGCCCTGCTGGTCGGTGCGCTCGCCTCGGCCGCCGGCTGCGTGCTCGGCCTCCTCGGCGCCCGGCTGCTGGCCCGCTGGCTGATCAGCCTCGGCATCTCGCCCTCCTGGTTCGGCGTGCACCCGTCCCTCGCGCCCGCGGTGCTGCTGCCGGTCGCCGGCGCGTTCCTCACCGGCGTGCTCGTGGCGCTGCTCGGCGCCGCCGCCGCATCCTGGCGGGCCGGCCGGGTCCGCCCGATCGAGGCGCTCCGGGACGCGGCGGTGGACCGGCCGATGACCTCCGGCCGGTGGCTGCTCGGGGTCGGCGGGCTCGCCGCCGGGGTCGGCATGGTCGCCTACGTCGGCTTCGCCGCGCCGGAGATGACGCTGGTACCCAACAAGTACGTGCCCACGCTGCTCGTCCCGATCGGCGCGTTCGCGCTGCTCGCACCGGTACTCGTCGGCCCGCTGACCCGGCTGCTCATGGCCCCGTTCGGTGGGGCGAAGGGCGCGGGCGCGATGGTCGTGCGGGAGAGCGCGCTGACCGCGCGCCGGCGTACCGCGGCGACCGCCGTGCCGGTCCTGCTCACCGTGGGGCTGGCCATCTCGCTGCTCGGCGCCACCGACACCATCAACGAGGCCCGGGACAGCGGCCTGCGCAACCAGGTGACCGCCGACTACGTGCTCGCCCCGGAGGGCAGCCCGGGCATCAACCGGGCCGCCGTCGAACGGGTCGCCGCGGTGCCCGGCGTGCACGTGGTCGCGCCGGTGCTCACCACGCTGTACACGATGGACGGTGACCGGCTGCAGGAGAACGACGGGTACGCGGTCGAGCCGGCCGCGCTCTCCCGCACGCTCGACCTGCCGGTCGTGGAGGGCTCGCTGGACGACCTCGACGACGGCGGCATCGTCGTGGCGAAGTCCTGGGGGTACGAGCTGGGCCAGCCGGTCGAGGTCTTCATGGCCGACGGCAGCACGGTGTCGCTGCGGGTGGCCGCCATCTACGAGGCGCTGCGCGGGCAGGACATCGGGTACGTCACGCAGAAGTACGCCGCCACCGGCGCGTACGCCCGCAACGGGCTGGCCCGCCGGGCGTACGTCTCGCTGGACGAGGGCACCGACCGGGACGCCGCGCTCGCCGCGATGCGCAGCGCCGTCGACGGGCTGGGCGCCCGGGTGCTCAGCACCGAGGAGATGGTGGCCACCGAGGCGGCCGCGGCCCGGCAGCTCACCGCGGTCCGGCAGCGTTCGGTCGCGGTCATCGTGGTGGTGTTCTGCTTCATCGCGATCGTCAACACGCTGCTGATGGCGACCGCCGACCGGCGCCGCGACCTGGCCGTGCTGCGGCTGGCCGGCGCCACCCCGCGGCAGGTCGTCGCCCTCTTCGCCGCGGAGTCGTTGCTGGTGGCCGGGATCGGCGTGGTGCTCGCGCTGATGGCGTCCGCGCTCAACCTGGCCGGGCTCTGGATCGCGCTGATCGGGCTCTTCGGCGCGACACCGGTCGTGGTGCCGCTGGGGATCGTCGCCGGCATCACGGCGGTGGCGGCACTGCTGGCCGTCCTCGGCGCGGTACTGCCCACGTCGGCCTCCCTGCGCACCCGCGCCGTGGCCCTGGCCACCGCCCGCGAGTAACCGGCCTTTCCCCATCCCGATCAGGGAGCGGCTCACCCCCGTGGCCGCTCCCTGATCGCTGTGCGCGCTCCGCTCCCGGGACGCCCGCGAAGGTCCGCCTCTATAGGGCAGATATAGCGCCCCCCGCGATGCTCACCGCATGACTGATGAGCTCACCTACCGCGTGGTCGTCAACGACGAGGAGCAGTACTCGATCTGGGCGGCCGACCGCGAGCTTCCCGCCGGCTGGCGCGCCGAGGGTACCGAGGGGACCAAGCAGGAGTGCCTCGCGCGGATCGCCGAGGTGTGGACCGACATGCGCCCGCTGAGCCTGCGGCGCCGGATGGAGCAGGCGGCCTGACCGCCGCACCGCCAGCCCACGAACGCGACGGAGGACGGGAAGCGATGAGCACGCGTGGAGTGCAGACGACCGAGCGTGCGGACGCGCTCCGCGAGGAGCTGATCCGCGCCCGGCTCGCCGGGGGAGCCGGACGCGCCGGGAAGGGCGCCCGCCTGGCGCCGGTGGAGCGCGGCGGCCCGCTGCCGCTGTCGTACGGGCAGCAGCAGATGTGGTTCCTCAGCCGGCTGGAGCCGGAGAGCTGGGAGTACGCGGTCCCGGTCGCCCTGCGGCTGCGCGGCCCGCTCGACGTGGCGGCGCTGCGCCGGGCGTTCGACGGCGTGGTCGCCCGGCACGAGATCCTGCGCACCCGGTACGCGCTGGACGGCGCCGAGCCGGTGCAGGTGATCGACCCGCCGGCGCCGTTCGCCCTGCCCGTCGAGGACCTCACCGCACTGCCCACAGTGGAGCGTGAGCGGCGCGCGGCCGAGCTGGCGGCGGCCGCGCCGGGCGAGCCGTTCGACCTGGCGCAGGAGCACCCGGTGCGGGCGAGCCTGCTGCGCCTCGCCGCCGACGACCACATCCTGGTCGTGGTCTTCCACCACGTGGCCTGCGACGCCTGGTCGGTGCGGGTCTTCGCGGAGGAGCTGGGCGCCCTCTACGCCGGCACCGGCGCCCCCCTCGCCCCGCTGCCGGTGCAGTACGCCGACTACGCCGCCTGGGAGCGCGCGCACCTCACCGGCGACGTGCTCCGGCGGCACCTGGACTACTGGCGGGGTGAGCTGGACGGCGTACCGCCGCTGGACCTGCCGACCGACCGTCCCCGCCCGGCCACCCGCAGCTGGGAAGGGGACGCGGTGCCGTTCGCGTTCCCGGCCGCGCTGACCGAGCGGCTGCGCAAGGTGAGCGCCGAGCACGGCACCACGCTGTTCATGACGCTGCTCGCCGGCTACCAGGTGCTGCTCGGCCGGTACACCGGCCGCACCGACGTGCCGGTGGGCACGGTCGTCTCCGGGCGCACGCGACCGGAGGTGCAGCGCCTCATCGGGTACGGCGTCAACAGCCTCGTCATGCGCGGGCGGGCCGAGGGCGACCCCTCGTTCGCCGAGCTGCTCGGGCGCACCCGGGAGACCGTGCTGGCCGCCTTCGACCACCAGGAGGTGCCGTTCGCCCGGCTGGTCGACGAGCTCCAGCCGCAGCGGGACATGTCCCGCACGCCGCTGTTCCAGGCCGCGTTCACCATGCACGAGGAGCGCGCCGCCGGCTTCGACCTGCCCGGGCTGGCGGTCGAGGCGCTCACCGCGCCGTCCCGGGTGGCCCGCTTCGACCTGACCCTTCAGGTGGAGGAGGCCGCCGACGGTACGCTGCGCGGCACCCTGGAGTACGTCACGGCGCTCTTCGACCGCTCCACGGTGGAGCGGATGACCTGGCACCTGGTCCGGTTGCTCGACCGGGCCACGGCCGCACCGGACCGGCCGCTGTCGCGGCACGTGATGCTGGACGCGGGCGAGCTGGCCCTCGTCGCGCCCCCCGTGCAGTTCCTCACCCCGCCGGACGCCTGCGTGCACGAGGCGTTCGAGCGGCGCGCGGCCACCTGCCCCGACTCGGTCGCGGTGGTCTTCGGCGACCAGAGCCTCACCTACGCCGAGCTCAACGCGCGCGCCAACCGCCTCGCCCACCACCTGCGCGAGCTGGGCGCCGGCCCGGAGACGCTGGTCGGCGTCTCGCTGGACCGCGGCATCGACCTCGTGCCCACGCTGCTCGGCGTGCTCAAGTCCGGCGCCGCGTACCTCCCGCTGGACCCGGCGTACCCGGCGGACCGGCTCGCCTTCATGCTCGCCGACACCGCCGCACCGGTCGTGGTCACCACCGCCGCGCACACCGGGAAGCTCGGCACCATCCACTCCGGACGGTTCGTCGTGCTGGACGGCGCGGAGGACGCCGCCGCCCTCGCCGCCCGCCCGGACACCAACCCCACCCCGGTGTCCACACCGGACAACCTCGTCTACGTCATCTACACCTCCGGCTCGACCGGCCGCCCCAAGGGCGTCTGCCTCACCCACGGCAACGTGCTGCGGCTGCTCACCACCGCCGAGGAGCACTACGCGTTCGGCGACACGGACGTCTGGCCGCTGTTCCACTCGTACGCCTTCGACGTCTCCGTCTGGGAGCTGTGGGGCTCGCTGCTCTACGGCGGCAAGCTGGTCGTGGTGCCGCAGGCGGTGACCCGCTCGCCCGAGGACTTCCTCGACCTGCTCGTCGCGCACCGGGTCACCGTGCTCAACCAGACCCCGTCGGCGTTCCGCGGTCTCGTGGCCCTGGCGGCGGAGGGCGACCAGCGGATCGACCGCCTCGCCCTGCGGGCCGTGGTCTTCGCCGGCGAGAAGCTGGAGGTGCCGGAGCTCGCCCCCTGGGCCGCCCGCCGCGACCTGGACCGCACCCTGCTGCTCAACATGTACGGCATCACCGAGACCACGGTGCACACCACCTACTACCGGCTGGTCGCCGCCGACCTGGCGCCCGGCGCCCCCAACCCGGTCGGGCACCCGCTGCGCGACCTGCAGGTCTACCTGCTCGACGCGGACGGCAACGTGGCCCCGATCGGGGTCCCCGGCGAGATCCACGTCGGCGGTCCGGGGGTTGCCCGCGGCTACCTCAACCGGCCGGAGCTGACCGCCGAGCGGTTCGTGCCCGACCCGTTCGGCCCGCCCGGCGCCCGCCTGTACCGCAGCGGCGACCTGGCCCGCCGCGAGCCGGACGGGAGCCTGTCGTTCCTCGGCCGGATCGACCACCAGGTGAAGATCCGCGGGTTCCGGATCGAGCTCGGCGAGATCGAGGCGGCGATGACCGCCCATCCGCAGGTGCGGGACGCGGTCGTGGTGGTCCGCGAGGACCAGCCCGGCGACCGGCGGCTGGTCGGCTACGCGGTGCCGGCCCGGGACGCCGTACCGTCGCCGGGGGAGCTGCGCGCCCTGCTGGCCCGCACGCTGCCCGAGTACATGATCCCGTCGGCGTTCGTGCCGCTGGGGAAGATCCCGCTGACCGCCAACGGCAAGCTCGACCGGGCCGCACTGCCCAGTGTGGACCGTGCCGCGCTCTCCGCGGAGCGGGACTACGTGGCCCCGCGCACGCCCGAAGAGGAGCGGATGGCCGCGGTCTGGCGGCAGGTGATCGGCGTCGACCGGGTCGGCGTGGACGACGGCTTCTTCGACCTCGGCGGCGACTCGATCCGGGCGGTGGCGCTGGTCGGTGCCCTCCGCGAGGCCGGCTACGACGTGGCGGTACGGGACGTCTTCGCGCACCGCACCGTGGCCCAGCTGACCTCCTTCCTGGCCGGGGCCGCACCGGCCGCCGCGGCGCCGGCGCCCGGCGTCCAGCCGTTCGCGCTCGTCTCCGCCGCGGACCGGGCCGCGCTGCCCGGCGGCGTGGTGGACGCGTACCCGCTGGCCCAGGTGCAGCTCGGCATGGTCGTGGAGATGCTCGCCGACGACGGCCGGCACCACTACCACAACTCGACCTGCTTCCGGATCGTCGACGGCGAGCCGTTCTCGCCGCCGGCGTTCGCCCGCGCGGCCCGGCTCGTCGTGCAGCGGCACGAGGTGCTGCGGACCTCGTTCGCGCTGGACACGTACTCCACACCGCTGCAGCTCGTGCACGGCACCGCCGAGCCCGCCGTCGGCCACCGGGAGCTGCCCGGCCTCGCCGGCGCGGAGCTGGAGCGGTCGCTGCGCGCGTTCATGGCCGCCGAACGGGCCCAGCTCTTCGACCTGTCCCGGCCGCCGCTGGTCCGCTTCCACGCGCACGCCAGCGACGACGGCTGGTGGCTGACGCTCACCGAGTGCCACGCGGTCCTCGAAGGCTGGAGCCACCACTCGCTGCTGATGGAGCTGGTCGGCGCCTACAAGGCGTACCGGGACGGGCGGGAGCCGGAGCCCGCCGCGCCGGCCGCCGTGCGGTACGCCGACTTCGTCGCCGCCGAACTGTCCGCATTGGACGACGAGGCGGACCGGGCGCACTGGCGCGGGACGGTCGAGCGGTACGCGAAGTTCACCCTCCCGGCCGGCTGGGGCGACGACCCGGCCACCCCGCGCGGCGTGCACAAGGCCTGGGTGCCGTACCGGGACCTGGAGCAGCGGCTGCGCGCCCTGGCCTCCACCGCCGAGGTGCCCATCAAGGCGGTGCTGCACGCCGCCCACCTCAAGGTGATGAGCCAGCTCACCGACGAGCCCACCTTCCACACCGGACTCGTCACCAACGCCCGGCCGGAGGTGACCGGCGCGGACAAGGTCGCCGGCGTCTACCTCAACCCGCTCCCGTTCGGCTTCGACCGCGGCGCCCGCACCTGGCGGGACCTGGTCCGGCGGGTCTTCGCCCGGGAGATCGAGGTCTGGCCGCACCGCCGGTTCCCGCTCGCCGCGATGCAGCGCGAGTTCGGCGGCGGCGAGCGCCTCGTCGACGTCCGCTTCAGCTACCAGGACTTCCGCCAGGTCGACGCGGACGTGGTCGACTACGCCGCGACGATCGACGACAGCCCGACCGAGTTTCCGCTCGGCGTCTCCACCCGGGCCGGCTTCTGCGTGCTGACCGCCAACAACCACTTCCTCAGCCGCTCCAATGTGGACCGGGTCGCGGCCATGTACCGCGCGGTCCTGGAGGCGATGGCGGCCGACCCGGACGGCGACGCCGCGGCGGCGTACCTGCCGGACGGCGAGCTGCGCCGGGTGGTCGCCGACTGGAACGACTCGGCCGCCGGGTTCGCGGACGCCTCGGTGCTGGCGCTCTTCGAACGGCAGGCCGCCGCCACCCCGGCCGCGACCGCGGTGCGCTGCGGCGACACCGAGCTGACGTACGAGCAGCTGGACGCCCGCGCCAACCGGTACGCGCACCACCTGCGCGGCCGCGGCGTCGGGCCGGAGGCCCTGGTCGGCGTGCTGCTGGAGCGGGGCCTCGACCTGCCCGCCGCCCTGCTCGGCGTCTGGAAGGCGGGGGCGGCGTACGTGCCGCTGGACCCGGCCTTCCCGGCCGACCGGATCGCCGCCATGATGGCCGACGCCGGCGCGCGGGCGGTCGTCACCCAGGAGGCGTTCGCCGACCGGTTCACCGGCGAGGTGGTCGTGGTGGACCGGGACCGCCGGCTCATCGCCCGCGCCCCCTCGACCGCACCGGCCCGCGACGACGACCCGGACCGCCTCGCCTACGCCATCTTCACGTCCGGTTCGACGGGGCGGCCGAAGGGGGTGGCGATCAGCCACCGCGGCCTGACCAACCACGTGCAGTGGGCGGCCGAGGTGCTCGCCTCGCGCGGCACCGGCGGCGCGCCGCTGTTCTCGTCGGTGGCGTTCGACCTGGTGGTGCCGAACCTGTGGGCGCCGCTGGTGTCCGGGCAGCGGCTGTGGATGCTGCCGCCGGACGTCGAGCTCGACGCGCTGTCGGCGGCACTGCGGGACGCGGCCCCGTTCAGCTTCGTCAAGCTGACCCCCGGCCACCTGGAGATCCTCGAACCGTCGCCGGACTACGCACCGGTCATGGTCGTCGCCGGTGAGGCCCTGCCCGGCCCGGTAGCGGACAAGTGGCGCGCGGTCCTGGGTGACGGCAACCTGGTCAACGAGTACGGGCCGACCGAGGCCTCCGTCGGTACCTGTATCTTCCCGGTCTCCGGGCCGCAGGGGGCGGACGTGGTGCCGATCGGGCGCCCGCTGCCCAACATGACCATGCGCGTCCTCGACGCCGACCTCCAGCCGGTCCCGGTCGGGGTCGCCGGCGAGCTGTACGTGGGCGGCACCGGCGTCGCGCGCGGGTACGTCAACCGGCCCGACCTCACCGCGGAGAAGTTCCTGCCCGACCCGTGGTCGCCGGGCGCCCGGATGTACCGCACCGGCGACCTGGTGCGCTGGTCCGCCGACGGCAACATCGAGTTCCTCGGCCGGATCGACGACCAGGTGAAGATCCGTGGGTACCGGGTGGAGCTGGGCGAGATCCGCGCGGTGCTGCTGGACCACCCGGACGTGCGGGACGCGGCCGTGGTGGTGCACGGTGACCGGATCGTCGCGTACGTGGTCGGTTCCACGGATGTGAAGGCGCACTGTGGACGGACGTTGCCGGAGTACATGGTGCCCTCCACCGTGGTCGGTGTGGAGCGGATCCCGTTGAACGCCAACGGCAAGGTCGACCGGCGGGCGCTGCCCGACCCGGAGGGTGCCGCCGACGAGCGGGCGTACGTCGCGCCACGCGACCCGGCCGAGGAGCGGATCGCCGCGCTCTGGTGCCAGGTGCTCGGCCTCGAACGGGTGTCGGTGGAGGAGAGCTTCTTCGACGCGGGCGGCCACTCGATCCGGGCCATCGCGCTGGTGGGCGCCCTGCGGGCGGCGGGCTTCGAGGCCGGTGTCCGGGACGTCTTCACCCACCGCACCGTCGCCGCCCTCGCCGCCGCGCTCCCCGTCACGGGCGCCGCCGAGGACGAGGAGCTGGTGGCGCCGTTCGCGCTGATCGACGCCGCCGACCGGGCCGCCCTGCCGGACGGGCTCGTCGACGCGTATCCGCTGGCCCAGGTGCAGCTCGGCATGCTCGTCGAGATGCTGGCCGACGACAGCGTGAACAAGTACCACAACACCACCACGTTCCGGATCCGCGACGGCCGCCCGTTCGACGTGGCGGCCCTGCGCGCGGCGGCGGCCGAGGTCGTCGCCCGGCACGAGATGCTCCGGACCTCCTTCGACCTGGACGGGCTGAGTGTGCCGATGCAGCTCGTCCACCGCACCGCCACGATCCCGGTCGAGGTACGCGACCTGCGCGGCCTCGACGCCGACGGGCTGCGCCAGGCGATCCGCGACTTCACCGCGCGGGAACGGGCCACGCTCTTCGACCTCACCAGGGCGCCGCTGCTGCGGGTCGCCGCGCACGTGGAGAGCGACAAGGCGTGGTGGATGTCGGTCAGCGTCTGCCACCCGATCACCGAGGGGTGGAGCCACCGTTCGCTGCTGATGGAGCTCGTCGAGGCGTACCTCGGCGTGCGCGGCGGCGGTGCGGCGCCGGTGCGGGAGGTCCCCGCGCTGCGGTACGCGGACTTCGTCGCCGCCGAGATCGCCGCGGTCGAGTCCACCGAGGACCGCGGGTACTGGCAGGGCGTCGTGGACCGGTACGCCCGGTTCCACCTCCCCGCCGGCTGGGGCGACGACGGCGACACGCCACGCCGGGCGTACACGGTGACCGTCCCCCTCGCCGACCTGAGCGGCACGTTGCGGGCCCGGGCGAGCGAGGCCGGCGCGTCGCTGAAGGCGGTGCTGCACGCCGCGCACCTGAAGGTGATGAGCCAGCTCACCGACGAGCCGGCGTTCTACACCGGCCTGGTGTGCAGCGGCCGACCCGAGGTGGCCGGTGCCGAGCGGGTGTACGGCATGTACCTCAACACGCTCCCGTTCGCGTACGACGGCACCGCCACGACCTGGCGCGCGGCGGTCCGGCAGGCGTACGACCGGGAGGGCGAGCTCTGGCCGCACCGGCGGTTCCCGATGCCGGTGATCCAGCGCGACCTCGGCGACGGCGCCCGTTTGCTCGACGTCCGCTTCAGCTACCTCGACCTGCAGCAGGCCCAGGTGGACACCGATGTGGTCGACGCCGAGTCCGGCGTGGGCGAGGGGGCCACCGAGTTCGGGCTCGCGGTCGCCGCCCGGGCCAGCGGCCTGGTGCTCACCGTCGACACGCACGCGCTCAGCCCGGGCAACGCCGAGCGGATCGGCCGGATGTACCGGGCGGTCCTGGAGGCGATCGCGGCCGACCTCGACGGCGACGCGCGGGAGGCGTACCTGCCGGGCGCCGAGCGGGACCGGCTGCTGATGGAGTGGAGCCACAACCCGGGCGCCACGGTCGGCCGCTCGGTGCTGGAACTCGTGGAGGAGCGGGCGGCCACGTCGCCCGGTGCCCTGGCGGTGGAGGTGGGCGGCACCCGGGTCACGTACGCCGACCTCGACGCCCGCGCCAACCGGCTTGCCCACCACCTGCGCGGGCGCGGTGTGCGGCCGGAGTCGCTCGTGGCGGTGCTGCTCGACCGGGGCGCCGATCTGGTCGTCGCGATGCTCGCGGTGTGGAAGGCGGGCGGCGCGTACGTGCCGCTGGACCCGGCCTTCCCGGCCGACCGGATCGCCGCCATGATGGCCGACGCGGGCGTGCGGGTCGCGGTCACCCAGGAGTCCTATGTGGACCGGTTCGCGGTGCAGACGGTGCTCGCCGTCGCTGCCGCCGGTGAGCCGGACACCGCGCCCGAGCGGGTGGACGACCTGGACCGTCTCGCGTATGTCATCTTCACGTCCGGTTCGACGGGGCGGCCGAAGGGTGTGGCGGTGACGCACCGGGGTTTGTCGAATCATGTGCAGTGGGCGGCGGAGGTGCTCGCCTCGCGTGGTTCGGGTGGTGCGCCGCTGTTCTCGTCGGTGGCGTTCGATCTGGTGGTGCCGAACCTGTGGGCGCCGCTGGTGTCCGGCCAGCGGCTCTGGCTGCTGCCGCCGTCGTCCGAACTGGACACGCTGTCGGGCGAGTTGGCGGCGGCGGCGCCGTTCAGCTTCGTCAAGCTGACGCCGGGGCATCTGGAGATCCTCGAACCGTCGGCGGGGTACGCGCCGGTGATCGTGGTGGCGGGTGAGGCGTTGCCCGGCCCGGTGGCGGAGAAGTGGCGCCAGGTCCTGGGCGACGGCAACCTGGTCAACGAGTACGGGCCGACCGAGGCATCCGTCGGCACCTGCGTCTTCCCGGTCGCCGGGCCGCAGGGGGCGGACGTGGTGCCGATCGGCCGCCCGCTGCCCAACATGACGATGTTCGTGCTCGACCGCCACCTGCGCCCGGTCCCCGCCGGCGTGGTCGGCGAGCTGTACGTCGGCGGCACCGGCGTGGCCCGCGGCTACGTCAACCGGCCCGAGCTGACCGCCGAGCGGTTCCTGCCCGACCCGTTCGGCTCGGTCGGCGGCCGCCTCTACCGCACCGGAGACCTCGTCCGCTGGTCGCAGGAGGGCGACATCGAGTTCCTCGGCCGGATCGACGACCAGGTCAAGATCCGCGGGTACCGGGTGGAGCTGGGCGAGATCCGCGCGGTGCTGCTGGACCACCCGGACGTGCGGGACGCGGCCGTGATCGCGCACGAGCAGCGGATCGTCGCGTACGTGGTCGGCTCGACCGACGTCCGGGATCACTGTGGACGGACGTTGCCGGAGTACATGGTGCCCTCCACTGTGGTCGGTGTGGAGCGGATCCCGTTGAACGCCAACGGCAAGGTGGACCGGCGGGCGCTGCCCGACCCGGACGGGGCCGCCGACGAGCGGGCGTACGTCGCGCCGCGTACCGCCGCCGAGGAGCGGATCGCGGCCATCTGGTGCGAGGTGCTCGGCGTGGAGCGGGTGTCGGTGGAGGAGAGCTTCTTCGACGCCGGTGGCCACTCGATCCGGGCCATCGCGCTGGTGGGTGCGCTGCGGGCGGCGGGCTTCGAGGCCGGCGTCCGGGACGTCTTCACCCACCGCACCGTCGCCGCGCTCGCGACCGCGCTCTCCAGCGGGGACGCCCTCGAAGCGGCGGCCGGGGTCGCGCCGTTCGCGCTCGTCGGGTCGGACGTCCGCGAGCGGCTCCCCGAGGACGTGGTCGACGCGTACCCGCTGTCGCAGGTGCAGCTCGGCATGCTGGTCGAGATGCTCGCCGACGAGCGGGCGGCCCGGTACCACAACTCGGCGACGTTCCTCGTCCGGGACGGGCGCCCGTTCGACCCGGACGCCCTGCGGGCCGCGGCGCGTACGGTGGTCGAGCGGCACGAGATGCTGCGGACCTCGTTCGACCTCGACCGGTACGGCGTGCCGCTCCAGCTCGTCCACCCCTGCGCCGAGCTGCCGGTCGCCGTGCACGACCTGCGCGGGCTCGACGCCGAAGGGGTGGAACGGGCGGTGCGCGAGCACATCGCCCGGGAGCGGGCCGACCTCTTCGACCTGTCGGCGCCGCCGCTGCTGCGGGTCTCCGCCCTGGTGGAGAGCGGCGAGGCGTGGCGGCTCGGCTTCACCCACTGCCATGCGATCACCGAGGGCTGGAGCCAGCACTCGCTGCTGATGGAGGTGCTCGACCTCTACCGGCGGTACGCCGAGGGCGCGCCGCCCCAGCCGTACGAGACACCGGCCGTCCGGTACGCCGACTTCATCGCCGCCGAGGCGGCCGCGCTGGAGTCCACCGAGGACAAGGGCTACTGGCAGGGCGTCGTCGACCGGTTCGCGCCCTGCGTGCTGCCGCCGGACTGGGGCACCGGGCCGGACGGGGCGCGCGAGGACCTCAAGCTCCCGATCGTCTTCCGGGACATCGAGGAGCCGCTGCGGGCGCTCGCCACGGCGACCGGCACCTCGTTCAAGGCGGTGCTCCTCGCCGCGCACCTCAAGGTGCTCAGCTCGGTCACCAACGAGCCGGCGTTCCACACCGGCGTGCTCTACAGCGCCCGGCCCGAGGCGCCCGGCGCCGAGCGGGTGTACGGCATGTACCTCAACACGCTGCCGTTCGCCCACGACACCGCCACCGCGAAGACCTGGCGGGAGCTCGTGCGGCAGGTCTTCGACCGGGAGGCGGAGGTGTACGCCCACCGCCGCTACCCGCTGCCGGCGATCCAGCGGCAGGCCGGCGGGCACCGGCTCTTCGACATCATGTTCCGCTACCAGGACTTCCACCAGGTCGACACCGGCCGGGTGGACGTCCGCGGCGGGGCCGGCGAGGGCACCAACGAGTTCACGATGACGGTCGCCACCCAGCCCGGGTACCTGGTGCTGCGGGCGATCAGCACCGGCCTCGACCGGGGCGCGGCGGAACGGCTGGCCGGCATGTACCGGGCGGTGCTGGAGGCGATGGCCGCCGACCCGGACGGCGACGCCCGGGCCACGTACCTGTCCGAGCACGAGAAGGCGCGGGTCCTGCAGGACTGGAACGACACCGAGGTGGAGTGGTAGGCGATGGCTGAGCGCAGGTGTGTGCACGAGGTGATCGGCGCCGTCGCGGCGGCGCAGCCGGAGGCGGTCGCGGTCCAGACCGGCGGCGTCCAGGTCAGCTACGGCGAGCTCGACGCCCGGGCCAACCGGCTGGCCCACCACCTGCGCGCCGCCGGGGTCGGTCCGGAGTCGACGGTCGGCGTGCTCGCCAGCCGCGGCCCGGACACCCTGGCGATCCTGCTCGGCGTCTGGAAGGCGGGCGGCGCCTACCTGCCGCTCGACCCCGACCTGCCCGCCGAGCGGCTCGGGTACATGCTCGCCACCGCGGGCGCCCGGACGGTCGTCACCGAGACCGGGCTCGCCGGGCGGCTGGCCGACGTCTACGACGGCGGGTACGTCTGGACCGACCGGGAGCGCGAGCGGATCGCCGCCCGGCCGGCCACCGCGCCCGCGGTCACCGGCGACCAGGCCACGCTCGCGTACACGCTCTTCACCTCCGGCTCCACCGGCCGGCCCAAGGGCGTGCAGGTCACCCACCGCTCCCTGGTCAACCTCCTGTTCTCCATGCGGCTGCGGTTCCGTGCAGTACCCGCGCACGCCTGGCTCGCCGCGACCTCGCTGTCGTTCGACATCTCCCTCGCGGAGCTCTGCCTGCCGCTGGTCAGCGGCGGCCGGGTCGTGCTGGCCGGCGACGCGGAGGCCGGCGACGGCGCGGCCATGCTCGGCCTCGTCGACCGGCACGGGGTCACCCACGTGCAGGCCACCCCGGCCGGGTGGAAGCTGCTGATCGAGGCGGGCTTCGACCACCGGCCGGTCGTGGCGGTCACCACCGGCGAGGCGTGCCCGCCCAACCTGGCCCGCGACCTGCGCGGCCGGGTCGCCACCCTGGTCGACCTCTACGGGCCCACCGAGACGACGATCTGGTCGACCGGGTGGGACGTCGCTGGCGACGTCACGACCGTCCCCATCGGACGGCCGATCCACAACACCCGCGTGTACGTGCTCGACGGCAACCTCCAGCCGGTCGCCGTCGGCGTCGTGGGGGAGCTGTTCATCGCCGGCGACGGGGTGGCCCGCGGGTACGTCGGCCGCCCCGACCTGACCGCCGAGCGGTTCCTGCCCGAGGCGTACGGCCCCAACCCGGGCGGCCGCATGTACCGCACCGGCGACCTGGTCCGCTTCCGCCCCGACGGCGAGCTGGAGTACCTGGGTCGCGCCGACCACCAGGTGAAGATCCGCGGGTACCGGATCGAGCTCGGCGAGATCGAGGAGCGGCTGCTGCGCCAGCCCGAGGTACGCGACGCGGTCGTCGTCGCCCGGGAGGACGGCGCGGGGGAGAAGTGGCTGGCCGCGTACGTGGTCGGGCACGAAGGCAAGCAGGTCGAGCAGGGCCGGCTGCGCGACTTCCTGGCCGAGGCGCTGCCGCCGTACATGGTGCCGGCCGCCTTCGTCGTGCTCGACGCGCTGCCGCTCAACGCCGCCGGCAAGGTGGACCGCCGGGCGCTGCCCGCGCCGGAGCGGAGCGCGCTGGTCGCCGACCGGGAGTACGTGCCGCCACGCACGCCCACCGAGAAGACCATGGTCGACGTCTGCGTACGGGTGCTCGGCGTGGCCCAGGTCGGGGTGCGGGACCGGCTCGCCGACCTCGGTGCCGATTCGATGCGGATCGTGCACGTGCTCGCCGCCGCCCGCGAGGCCGGGCTGCCGCTCACCCTGCGGATGCTGCTCGACAACGAGACCATCGAGGAGCTGGCGGTGGCCTGCGGCGACGCACCCGCCGCCGCGCCGGTACCCCCGCGGCACACCTCGTTCGAACTGCGGCGGGCCGTCTCGGTCGCCATGGAGCTGCACGCGGTACCGGGCGCGGCCGTCGCGCTCATCGAGGACGGCGAGGTCACCGGGGTACAGACGTACGGCAGCCGGTCGGCGGCGACCGGGCGGCCGGTGACCATGCGGACCCCGTTCCAGGCCGGCTCGATCAGCAAGCACGTCACCGCGCTCATGGTGCTGCGGCTGGTGGACGCCGGCACGCTCGGCCTCGACCGGGACGTCAACGAGTACCTGGCCCGCCCGCTCGCCGCCCCCGCCGGCAGCGGCTGGACGGCCACGCTGCGGCACTGCCTGGCCAACCTCTCCGGAATCGCCGACACACCCGCCGCCTGGTACGCCCCGACCGAGCCGGTGCCGCCCCTCGCCGACCTGCTCGACGGGCTCGGCCTGGCGCGCGAGCCGGGCACCGGGTTTCACAAGTCGGGCGGGCAGTGGGCGGTACTCCAGCAGCTGCTGACCGACGTGACCGGCGAGCCGTACCCGGACCTGGCCCGGCGGCTGGTCCTCGACCCGTTCGGCATGCGCGACAGCGGCTTCGAGCTCCCCGTGTCGTACGCCGCCGGGCACGACGAGCGGGGCCGCCCGCTGGCCGGCGGCTACCGCCTGCGTACCGCCGTGGCCGGCAGCGGCCTCTGGTCCACCGCCGGCGACCTGGCCCAGCTCGCGGTCGAGGTACGCCGCGCCCAGCACGGCGAGTCCGCGCTGCTCTCCGCGGCGTCCGCGCGGGTCATGCTGACCGAGGCGCACCCGGGCAGCTTCTACGGCCTCGGCACGGTCGTCGACTACACCCGCCCGGACCCGGAGGTCGGCCACAACGGCGAGACACCGGGGTACCGCGCGATGACCGCGATCCGGCTGGGCTCCGGCGCCGGCTGCGTGGTGCTGACCAACGGCGAGTCCGGCAAGGAGCTGCACAAGGTCGTCGCCGCCTCGCTGGGGGGTGTGGCCGCCGCTCCCGCCGCGTAGGCGTTCAGTACATCTTGTGCTGTATTCAGGATCCGCTGTACCGTGCCCGGGTGGAGACGATCGCGTACGGGCAGGTGCTGGCCCGGTTCGGGCACGCCCTGTCGGATCCGACCCGGGCGCGGCTGCTGCTCGCGCTCCGTGAGGCCCCGGCCCATCCGGCCGACCTGGCCGATCTGCTCGGCGTGTCCCGGCAGACGGTCTCCAACCACCTGGCCTGCCTGCGCGGCTGCGGCCTGGTCGTGGCGGTGCCGCAGGGCCGGCGCACCCGCTACGAGCTGGCCGACCAGCGGCTCGGGCACGCGCTCGGCGACCTGCTGAGCCTGGTGCTCACCGTCGACCCGGCCTGCCCGCCCGGCGGGGCGGACGTCGAGGTGGGACTCTGATGGGCGCCGACTGCTGCGGCGACGAGGCCACCACCGCCGAGCCGCCGGCGGACGCCGGGCACGACCAGGAGCGGGGCCGCTGGTGGCAGGTCCGCGAGCTGCGGCTGGCCGCGGCCGCCGCGCTCCTGCTCGCCGCCGGATGGGCCGTGGGCCGGGCCGGGGCCGGCACCGCCGCGACCGTGCTGGAGCTCGTCTCGGCCGGGGCGGGCGCCTCGTCGTTCGTGCCGGGGGCGGTGCGGCGGCTGCTGCGCGGCCGGATCGGTGTGGCCACCCTGATGACGATCGCCGCGGTCGGCGCGGTCGTGCTTGGCAAGGTCGGCGAGGCGGCGATGCTCGGCGTGCTGTTTTCGATCGCCGAAGGGCTGGAGGGGTACGCGGTCGCCCGCACCCGCCGCGGCCTGCGGGCCCTGCTCGACCTGGTGCCGCGCACCGCGACCGTGCTGCGCGGCGGGGTCGAGCTGGCAGTCGACCCGAGCCGGTTGCGGGTCGGCGACGTGCTGGTGCTGCGACCGGGGGAGCGGGCCGCGACCGACGGCGTGCTGCGCTCCGGCGGCACGGTGCTCGACCTCTCCGCGATCACCGGCGAGTCGATGCCGGTCGAGGCCGGCCCCGGCGACGCGGTCCACGCGGGGGCGATCAACGGCGGCGGCGTGGTGGAGATGCGGGTCACCGCGGTCGCGGCGGACAGCTCCCTGGCCCGGATCGTGCACCAGGTCGAGCAGGCGCAGGAGCGCAAGGGCGCCGGCCAGCGGCTGGCCGACCGGATCGCCCGCCCGCTGGTTCCCGGGATCATGCTGCTGGCCGCGGTGATCGCGGTGGCCGGGAGCCTGCTGGACGACCCGCGGGTGTGGCTGGAGCGGGTGCTGATCGTGCTGGTCGCGGCGTCGCCGTGCGCGCTGGCGATCGCGGTGCCGCTGACCGTCGTCGCCGCGGTCGGCGCGGCCAGCCGCACCGGCGCGCTGGTCAAGGGGGGCCTGGCGGTGGAGCGGCTGGGCCGGGTCCGGGTGGTCGCCCTGGACAAGACCGGCACGCTGACCCGCAACCGGCCCCGCGTGGTCGAGGTCGTCCCCGCCGCCGGCAGCGGCCGGGAGGAGGTGTTGGGCGTCGCCGCCGCGCTGGAGGCACGCAGCGAGCACCCCCTGGCCAGGGCGATCCTCGCCGAGGTCGGCAGGCCGGCCCCCGCCGCGCAGGTGCGGGCCGTCGCCGGCTCCGGGCTCACCGGAACGGTCGGCGGGACACCGGCGCGGCTGGGCCGCCCCGGCTTCGTCGACGCCGGCGGGCTGGACGGCGAGGTGCGGCGGCTGCAGGCGGCCGGCGCCACGGTGGTCGTGGTCGAGCGGGCCGGCCGGCCGCTCGGCGTCCTCGCGGTCCGCGACGAGCCGCGCCCCGAGGCCGCCGGCGCGGTCGCCGCCCTGCGCGATCTCGGGGTGTCGGTGGCGATGCTCACCGGCGACAACCCGCGGACCGCGCACGCCCTCGCCGCCCAGGCGGGCATCGACGCCGTCCACGCCGACCTGCGCCCGTCCGACAAGGCCGCGCTCGTGGCCCGGCTGCGCCCGGCCGGGGCCGGGATCGCGATGGTCGGCGACGGCATCAACGACGCGCCCGCGCTGGCCACCGCCGACGTCGGTATCGCCATGGGCGCGATGGGCACCGACGTGGCCATCGAGACCGCCGACGTCGCGCTCATGGGCGAAGACCTGCGCCACCTGCCGCAGCTGCTCGGCCACGCCCGCCGGGCCCGCTGGATCATGCTGCAGAACGTCGGCCTGTCCCTGCTCATCATCGGCACGCTGATCCCGCTCGCCGCCACCGGCCTGCTCGGCCTGGCCACCGTCGTGCTCGTGCACGAGCTCGCCGAGGTGGTCGTCATCGCCAACGCCGTCCGCGCGGCCCGTACCGTCCCGCTACCGCTGCACGAGACGCGGTACGCGGCCGCCCTCGCGCACTGCCGGCTCGCGCTGGAGCTGCACGAGAAGACCCGCGACCGGCGCGGCCAGGCCAACGCCTGGCACAGCATCGGGTACGCCCACTTCCAGCTCGGGCAGCACCCGGACGCGATCGCCTGCTACCAGCACGCCCTCACCGGGTACCGGGACGTGGGCGACCGCTTCCACGAGGCGGACACCCTGATCCACCTCGGCGACGCGCAGCTCCCGCTGGACCCGGGCGCGGCCCGGACCAGCTGGCAGCGGGCCGGCGCCATCCTGGCCGCGCTCGGCCACCCCGACATCGACCAGGTCACCGCCCGGCTGGCCAGCACCGCCGCACCGGCCCGCCCCGCCTGAGGTTCGTCCAGCCCCGGGCCGTCGGTACCGGCAGGTCTGGCGTGGCGGCGGTGGCCGAGGTGGAGCCGCCAGCTCGGCCCCGTGTTCCACCTCGTCGGCCGCCGCCGCCGTAGGATCCGGTCATGGCGCAGGTTGATCTTTCCGGGCGGGTCGCGCTGGTGACCGGGGCGGCGTCCGGCATCGGGGCCGCGTGTGCCCGGGCCCTGTCCGCGGCCGGCGCGCGGGTGGTGCTCGTGGACCGGGACGAGCGGGTACACGGCGTCGCGGCCGACCTCGGCGGGGCGAGCGAGGGGCGGGTGGTGGACCTGACCGACCTGCCGCGCCTCGCCGAGCTGGAGGTCTGCGCGGACATCCTGGTCAACAACGCGGGCGTCCAGCACGTGGCGCCGGTCGAGGAGTTTCCGCCGGAGATGTTCCACCGCATGCTCACGCTGATGGTGGAGGCGCCGTTCCTGCTCGTCCGGCGGCTGCTGCCGGGCATGTACGAGCGGGGCTGGGGGCGGATCGTGCACATCTCCTCGGTGCACGGGCTGCGCGCCTCGGCGTACAAGAGCGCGTACGTGACGGCCAAGCACGGCGTGGAAGGGCTATCCAAGGTGCTCGCGCTGGAGGGCGGCCCGCGCGGCGTCACCTCCAACACGGTCTGCCCGGCGTACGTGCGCACGCCGCTGGTGGAGAACCAGATCGCGGCGCAGGCGGCCACGCACGGCATCCCGGAGTCCGAGGTGGTGGAGAAGATCATGCTGACCGAGCCGGCGATCAAGCGGCTGATCGAGCCGGCCGAGGTCGCCGAGGCCGTGCTGTACCTCTGCTCCGGCGCCGCCTCGTTCGTCAACGGCACCTCGCTGGTGCTCGACGGCGGCTGGACCGCCCGGTGACCGGGTACCGCCGGATCTCGGTCCCGGCCGACGGCGGTGACCTGACCGTCGGGCTGTGGGGCGACGGCGGTCCGGTGCTCCTGGCCGTGCACGGCATCACCGCGTCCCACCTGGCCTGGGCGGTGGTGGCCGAGCGGCTCGCCGGCGCCGGCACGCTCGCCGCGGTGGACCTGCGCGGCCGGGGCGGCAGCGCGCAGCTGCCCGGGCCGTACGGCCTGGCGCGGCACGCGGCGGACTGCGTGGCGGTGCTGGACGCGCTCGGCGTGCCGAGCACGGTCGTCTGTGGACACTCGATGGGCGGGTTCGTGGCACTGGTGCTCGCCGACCGGTACCCCGACCGGGTCACCCGGCTGGTGCTGGTGGACGGCGGCCCGCCGCTGCCGCCACCGCCGGGAGGTACGCCGGAGGAGCAGCTGGACGTCGCGCTCGGGGCGGCCGCCCGGCGGCTCTCCATGCGGTTCGCCGACCGCGCCGCGTACCGCGAGTTCTGGCGGGCGCATCCGGCGTTCCGCACCTGGTCCGCCGCGATCGAGTCCTATGTGGACTACGACCTGACCGGGGTGGAGCCCGAGCTGCGCAGCCGCGTCTCGGCCGAGGCGATGCGGCAGGACTACCTCGACCTGAGTGCCGGCGAGGCGCCGGCGCGGGCGTGGCGGCGGCTGCGCCGTCCCGCCGTCTTCCTCCGCGCCGAGCGCGGCATGTTCGACGAGCCGACGCCCCTGTACCCCGAACCGGAGGCGATCGCGGCCCGGATCCCGCTCCGCACGGTCCCCGGCACCAACCACTACACCATCGTCCTCGACGACCCGGGCGCCGCCGAGATCGCCGCCGCCCTCGCAGACCCTGGAGCACACTGAATGTCCACATTGCTGCCCGGCCTCACCGCCCAGCGGGTACCCACCGTGCGCCTGACCGTCAACGTCCTGGAAGTCGACGGCCGCAGCGGCCCGCCCGTGCTGTTCGTGCACGGCAACGTCTCGTCCAGCCCGTTCTGGCAGCCGACCATGCTGGCGCTGCCCGAGCGGTACCGGCCGCTCGCGCTGGACCTGCGCGGCTTCGGCGACACGGACCCGGCGCCGGTGGACGCCACCCGCGGGCTGGGCGACTTCGCCGACGACCTGGCCGCGCTGGTCGAGGCCCTCGACCTGCCACCGGTGCACCTGGTGGGCTGGAGCATGGGCGGTGGCGTGGTCATGCGGTACCTGCTCGACCAGCCGGCCCGGGTGGCCTCGCTGACCCTGGTCAACCCCGTCTCGCCGTACGGCTTCGGCGGCACCCGCGGCCTCGACGGCGAGCTGGTCGCGCCGGACGGGGCGGGCTCCGGCGGCGGCACGGCCAACCCGGAGTTCGTCAGCCGGCTGGCCCGCGGCGACCGCGGCGACGACTCCCCGCTCTCGCCCCGCCAGGTGCTGCTCGCGCACTACGTCAAGCCGCCGCTGGTACCCGACCTGACCGACGCCTACGTCGAGTCGATGCTGTCCACTGTGGTCGGCGACGACAACTACCCGGGTACCGGCGGGTCCAGCGACAGCTGGCCGGGCATCGCGCCGGGCGACCGGGGCGTGCTCAACACGATGGCCCCGACCCACCTGCGGCTGGACGGCCTGCCCGGGGTGGACCCCAAGCCGCCCGTGCTCTGGATCCGCGGCGCCGATGACGTCATCGTCTCCGACACCTCGCTGTACGACCTGGCCTACCTGGGCTCGATCGGCGCGGTACCGGGCTGGCCGGGTGCGGACACCTGCCCGCCGCAGCCGATGGTCGGGCAGACCCGGGCGGTGCTCGACCGGTACGCGGACGCCGGTGGCCGGTACCGCGAGGTGGTGCTGGCGGACGCGGCGCACTCCCCGCACCTGGACCGGCCGGACGAGTTCCTGGCCGCGCTGGTCGACCACCTGGACACCGTCTGAACCAGGCGCCCGCCGACCCACCGGCGTCCGATCCGCCGGTGAAGCCCTGATCCTGGCGGTCGCCGCGGCCGGAGGAGCGCCGCGGCGACCGTGGTGACACGTACCGGTGCGGGTCAGCCGTGCATCTGTCCGGTGCTGCCGGCCACGACCAGGGACTGCACGTCGTCGGGCAGGGCCTCGACGACCTTGCCCATGACCGTGCCCTGGGTGGCCTCGTCGACGACCTCGCACACCGCCCGCGCCGCGAACGCCGCCTGGGGCCCGTCGAAGCCGGACCTGCTGGAGACCCGCGCCACGAACTCGTCCCGGTCGAAGCGTTCGCCGCTGCCGTAGCCGCCGTACACCTCGGTGCGGCGCAGGTGCTCGCCGACCTCGGTCGGCAACTGGGCCGCCAGGTTGTCCGCCAAGCCCTCCGGGATGCGCTCGCCCAGCGTCTCCAGCACCGAACGGGTGGCCCGCTCGGCCTCGCCGCGGCTGGACAGGCGAGCCCGTGCCTGTATCTGACCGATGAAGTGGTCGTGTTGCATGGTGTTCTCACCTCCGCGGATGGGATGGGCTCAACCCATCGGGTACCCAGCCGAACGCCACCTACCCATCGCGCCGCCGGCCCCGGTCCCGGTCGTGGCCTAAAGATCACTTACCCATTGCGCAAACATCTGACCATGGTTAGCCTGCCCTAAGTAAATCGGGTGGGGCAGGGGGCCTGGCGATGAGAAGTTGTGTCCGGCGCGGGATCGCCGCGGCCGCCGCGATCGTCCTGCTGGCGGTGGTGGGCGGCTGTGCGGGGCGGGACGCGCCCGGCGGCGCCGGGCCGGCGGGGCGGTGGTCGCTGGCGTTCGCCGACGGGGCGGCCAAGTCGTCGATGGCGAGCGCGGTCTTCCTGTACGGGCTGGAGAAGGGGATCTTCGACCGGCACGGGCTCGACGTCGAGATGACGTACGTGACGCCGGCCGCGGCCCAGGCCGCGCTGCTCGCCGGCGACGTCGACGTGGCCTTCGACGGCGACGAGCTCATGCGCGCGGTCGGGGCGGCCGGCCGTGGCAAGGTCTTCATGACCTCCGGCGGGATGCCGTTCGCGATCTTCTCGGACGAGCCGCTGACCGTGCCCGGCCTGCGCGGCAGGACCATCTCGTCGACGACGCCCGGCTCGTCGTTCTCCAGCGCCCTGACGAAGACCCTCCGGGACGCCGGCCTCGACCCGGCGAAGGACGTCAAGATCGTGTACCTGCAAACGGTGGCCGCGCAGTACGCGGCGCTCAAGGCGGGGACGGTGGACGCGGTGCTGCTCTCGCCCCCCACCACGGTCAAGGCGCGCCAGGAGGGGCTGCACAAGGTCGCGGACATCGCCGACAAGACCGCACCCGCCGTGTTCGCGGTGACCGAGGGGTACCTCGACGCGAACCGCCCGGCGGTGCTCGCGTTCGTGAAGGCGATGGCGGAGGCGACCCGGACCGCCCGGGACGACCCGCAGGGGCTGGCGGACTCGTTCCTGAAGGCCAACCCCGACCTGGACGCGGCGCTGGTGCCCAGCAGCTTCGAGGAGGCCGCACCGCGCTGGGAGGTGAGCCCGTACCCGGAGGACTGGGCCCGGACCATCATGGCGGCGAGCCCGGACGAGAAGGTCCGCTCGGTCCCGCTGGCCGACTTCCTGGACCCCTCGCTCGTCGCCGAGGCGGGTGCCCTCGCGGCGCGGGTGGCGGCATGAGCGCGCGGCGCGGCGGAGCGCGAGCGCTCCGGGGGGCGGCGTGACCGCGCCGCCGGCGGTCAACGGCCACACCGTCCACAATGGCCTGAAACCCGGCGCGATACCCGGCCGGGCGCGGGTCTCCCGGCGCGGCGGGCGGATCCGGCGGCGCGGGCTCTGGCTCGGCGCGCTCGGCGTCGCCGTCACGCTGGCCGCCTGGGAGCTCTGCGCCGCGTACGGGCTGGTGGACCAGATGCTCGCCAGCCGGCCGAGCCAGATCCTGGTGGCCGGCCGCGACTACTTCACCACCGGCACCGGCCGGCGCGACCTGCTGGTCAGCGGCACCGAGTTCCTGGCCGGCTTCGGGCTGGCGCTCGTGGTCGGGCTCGGGTTCGGGCTGGCGGTCGGGTGGTGGCGGTGGCTGGACCAGCTGACTGAGCCGCTGGTCAGCTTCGCGTACGCCAGCCCGCGGATCGCGCTGGTACCGCTGCTGGTGGTCTGGTTCGGCATCGGGCTGGGGTCGAAGGTCGCGGTGGTGTTCATCTCCGCCGTCTTCCCGATCGTCCTGAGCACCCGGACCGGCGTGCGGACCGCCGACCGCGCGCTGCTGACCCTCGCCCGGGCGTTCGACGCGAACCGGCGGCAGATCTTCCGCACGGTCATCCTCCCGGGCGCGGTGCCGTCCATCGTGACCGGTGTCCGGCTGGCGATCGGCGTGGGACTCGTCGGGATGGTGGTGGGCGAGCTGATCGCGTCGAGCGAAGGGCTGGGCTACACGATCCTGTACGCCGGCAACACGTTCCAGACGCCGCTGATGTTCGTCGCCCTCTTCGTCGTCTCCGGCGCCGGCGTGCTCATGACGGCCGCGGTGCGGGCGGCGGAGCGCCGGCTCGACCGGTGGAGGCCGGACGGCCATGCCTGAGCTGCGCCTCGACCACCTCACCATCGACTACCCGGCCCGGGACCGCGGACCGGCGTACCGGGCCGTCGGCGGGGTCTCGTTGACCGTGGCGCCGGGGGAGTTCGTCAGCGTCGTCGGGCCGAGCGGGTGCGGCAAGACGTCGCTGCTGCACGCCGTCGCCGGCCTGGTACCGGCCGCCGCCGGCACGGTCAGCTTCGGCGGTACGCCGATCCGCGGCCCGGGGCCGGAACGCGCGGTGGTCTTCCAGCACGCCTCGCTGCTGCCCTGGCGCACCGTGCTCGGCAACGTCGCGTACGGCCTGGAGCTGCGCCGGGTGCCGCGGCGGGAGGCGCGCGCCCGGGCCCGGGCGATGGTCGAGCTGGTCGGGCTCGGCGACGCCGCGAGCCGCTACCCGCACGAGCTCTCCGGCGGGATGCAGCAGCGGGTCAACCTCGCCCGCGCGCTCGCCCCGGAGCCGGCGGTGCTGCTGATGGACGAGCCGTTCGCCGCCCTGGACGCGCAGACCCGGGACGCGATGCAGGCCGAGCTGCTGCGGATCTGGGCGGCGAGCCGCACCTCGGTGCTCTTCGTCACCCACCACATCGAGGAGGCGGTGTTTCTCGGCGACCGGGTGGTGGTCCTCTCACCCGGGCCGGGTGCCACCGTACGGGAGTGCGTGCCGGTGCCGTTCGACCGGCCGCGGGACACCGCGCTGCGGCGCACACCCGGGTTCGTGGCGCTGGCCGACCACGTCTGGTCCACATTGGCCGGCGCCCGCGACCGGAAGGCGCCGCACGAGCGAGCGAACCTGGAGACGCGGTGAACGCGGAGTGCCTCGCCGCCGTCAAGGTCGCACCCTCCACGATGGAGCTTCGCCGGCTGCCGCTGCCCGACGTACGCCGGGCCGGCGGCCTGCTGCGGGTCGAGGCGTCCGGGGTCTGCGGCGCCGACGTGTCCTGGTACGCCTCCGGCGCCCTGCCCAGCCCGGAGCCGGTCATCCTCGGCCACCACGTGGTCGGCACGGTCGAGGCGATCTCCGAGCCGGCCGCGGCGGCGCTCGGCCTCGCCCCCGGCGACCGGGTGCTGGTCGAGGAGTACCTGCCCTGCGGGACCTGCGTGCCCTGCCGCGCCGGCGAGCCCCGGCTCTGCCCGGCCTCCGCCCCGACCGGCGACACGCTCCGGGTCGGCTCCACGCCGGTCAGCGTCGGGCCGGGCCTGTGGGGCGGCTACAGCCAGTACCTCTACCTCGCCGAGCGGGCCATGACCCACCGGCTCCCGCCGGACCTGCCGACCCAGCTCGCCACGCTGGTCTTCCCGCTCGCCAACGGCATCACCTGGGTGCGCGCGGCCGGCGCCGGCCCGGGGGACTGCGTGGTCGTCGTCGGCCCGGGCCAGATGGGACTGTCCTGTGTGGTCGCCGCCCGCGCGGCCGGCGCCGCCCACGTCGCGGTCCTCGGCCGGGCCGGCGACGAGGCCCGGCTCGCGCTCGCCGAGCGTCTCGGCGCCCACCACGCCACCACCGACCCGGGCGAGCTTCGGCGGGCGGTTGCCGACGCCACCGGCGGGCGGATGGCGGCGGCGGTCGTGGACACCGCGTCCGGTGCCGCCGAGACCATCGACCTCGCCGCCGACCTGCTCGGCTTCGGCGGGACGCTCGCGCTCGCGCAGTGGCCGGCCGGCCGCACCGGCCTCGACCTGCCGGGCCTGGCCCGCAAGCGGCTGACCGTCACCACCGTCCGCGGGCGGGACGGTGCGGCGATCCCGGCCGCGATCGACCTCGCCGCCGAGGAGGCCGCCCGGTTCGCGCCGCTGTGCAGCGGGATCGTCGACCTCGCCGGCGTACACGACGTGCTCGCCGCGCTCGGCTCCGCCGCCGGCCGGGCCGACCTCATCCACGTCAGCGTGCGGGGGTAGCCGATGCTCAGCGCCGAGAAGAACGAGATGCTGACCGCCTCCGCCCGGGACACCCCGATGGGCGCCATGTACCGGCGGCACTGGATCCCGGT
Organism: Phytohabitans maris; assembly: GCF_031085175.1. Taxonomy (GTDB): domain Bacteria; phylum Actinomycetota; class Actinomycetes; order Mycobacteriales; family Micromonosporaceae; genus Phytohabitans; species Phytohabitans maris. Next base: position 47,187 of record NZ_JAVHUY010000003.1, on the reverse strand, counting down.
CGCGCGCTCGGAGGACGTGCCGCTCTCCGGCGGCCCGCCGATCCGGCTCCGGCTGCTCGGCGAGGACCTGGTGCTCTTCCGGGCCGGCGACGGGCGGCTCGGGCTGCTCTCCGAGTGGTGCCCGCACCGCGGCGCCTCCCTCTACTTCGGACGCAACGAGCGCGCCGACTCGCCGACCGGGCCGGGGCTGCGCTGCGTGTACCACGGGTGGAAGTTCGCCGTCGACGGGTCCTGTGTGGACATGCCGAACGAGCCGGAGGACTCGACGTTCCGCGACCGGGTGCGGGCCCGCGCCGCGTACCCCTGCGTCGAGCTCGCCGGGGTCGTCTGGGCGTACCTGGGGGAGCCGGAGCTGCGGCCGGACCCGCCGCGGCTGCCCTGGACGGTCCTGCCGGACGACCACGTGTACGCGTCGGTGCGGCTCCAGCTCTGCAACTCGATCCAGGCGTTCGAGGGGGCCGTGGACGCCAGCCATGTCGGCATCCTGCACAGCGACATCGGGCTCTGGGACGCCGGCGACGAGTTCAAGCGGGTACGCGGTGGCATCGCGGTGGACAAGGCGCCGCGGTTCTACGTCGAGCAGACCGACTTCGGGCTGACCATCGGCGCGCGGCGGCGGATGGCGGGCGGGCAGGCGTACTGGCGCTTCACCCAGGTCGTCCTCCCCTGGTACGTGGTGCTGAGCAAGGAGCCGGGCGCGCCGGGCTCCGGGCACGCCTGGGTGCCGGTGGACGAGCACCGCACGTACACGTGGACGTTCAGCTTCCGCGACGACCGCCCGCTCGACGCGCAGGAGGTGGCGCGCTGGCGGGCCGGCGGCGGCCTGCACGCCCCGCTGGTGCCGGGCACGCTCACGCCGACCATGAACCGCGGCAACGACTACCTGATCAACCGGGACCTGCAGGCGAGCGCGTCGATGACCGGCATCTCCAACGTCGGCATGCAGGACGCCGCGGTGCAGGAGAACATGGGGCCGCACATGCCCGGCACGGTCGCCGAGCTCGGGTCGCGGATGGACCGCGGCAGCGAGCGGCTCGGCTCGGCCGACGCGGGTGTGGTCGCCACCCGGCGGGTGCTGCTGGCGGCCGCGGCGGCGCTGGACAAGGACGCCACGATCCGGCCGCCCGGCGTGCTTTCCGAGGACCAGGCGCAGGCGCGCCCGTACCCGTCGATGCTCGTCCCGGAGGAGACCGGCTGGCACGAGGTGCGCGGCCGGGCCGAGGCGGAGTCGGCCGGGCGGGCCGCGCCCCCGGCGGGGGAGTGACGGTGGACGCCCGGCCGGCCGGGCACACGATCGAGATCGTCTCGCTGCCCGCACCCGGTGGCTGGATCCGGCGGGTCTCCGTCCTCGGCGTACCGGAGTGCACAGTGGACTCGACGGCCCTGGACGTGTCGGCGGACGTCGGGCGGGTGCTCGCGCTCCTCGCCGAGCGGCTCGCCGCCGGCGCCCGCCCGGCGCCCGGCACCGCCCGGGGACTCCGTCCCGACCTGGACGTCGTGGCCCGCCTGTACCGATCGGGTGGTTGATCTCTCTCCTGTCGATCATTGCCCTGCCCACGGGGCATCTACTAAGGTCAGCCTTACCTTTATCAGATGTCTGATGACCGTCCGGGGACCGGTCGTAGGAACGGAGTCGTCTGTGGGGTCCAGCCGCCACCGCACGCGCGAACCCCGGGTCACGGTCGTGATCCCGGCCCTAAACGAGGCGCGCAACCTCGCCCAGGTGCTGCCGTCGCTGCCGCCGGTGCACGAGGTGATCGTCGTCGACGGGTACTCGCCGGACGACACGCACCGCACCGTCCGCCGGGTGCTGCCCACGGCCCGGCTGATCTGCCAGACCCGGTACGGCAAGGGCAACGCGCTCGTCTGCGGCTTCGCCGCCGCGACCGGCGACGTGATCGTCATGTTCGACGCGGACGGCAGCGCCGATCCCACCGAGATCCCCCGGTTCGTGGCGGCGCTGCGCGACGGCGCCGACTTCGCCAAGGGCAGCCGTACCCGCCCGGGCGGCGGCAGCGACGACCTGACCCGCCTGCGCGACCTCGGCAACCGCGGGCTGACGTTCCTGACCAACCTGCTGTTCCGGACCCGCTACAGCGACCTCTGCTACGGCTACAACGCGTTCTGGGCCGACGTCCTGCCACACCTGCGCCTGCCCGAGCCGGACCCGCCGGGCACCGCGGTCTGGGGCGACGGCTTCGAGATCGAGACGGTCCTCAACTGCCGGGTCGCCGCCGCCCGCCTGGCCGTGCGCGAGGTGCCCAGCCACGAGCGGCGGCGGATCCACGGGGTCAGCAACCTGCACGCGGTACGGGACGGCGTGCGGGTGCTGCGCACGATCCTCGCCGAGTGGCGCTGGCGCCGGTCCGCGGCGGGGCAGGGCGACCGCTCCTACCAGCTCGCCGGTTGACGATGGCGGCGGTACCCCTGGCGACCCGGCGCCCGCCCGGTCCCGGCATGGCGGCCAGCGCGGTCACGCTGATGGCGTCCTCCGTGGCCACCGGCGTGCTCGGCATCTGCTACTGGGTGGTGGCCGGCCGGCTCTACCCGACCGCGGAGGTCGGCCGCGCCTCGGCGGTCATCTCCACCGCCACCGTGCTCAGCTCGCTGGCCTGCCTCTCCCTGGGCGGCAGCTACCAGCGCTTCCTGCCGGCCGCGGGCAGCCACACCCGCGCGCTCGTCGTGGGCGGCTTCCTGCTCAGCGGTACGGTCGCGGTCGTCCTCGGCGCCGGCTTCGTGCTGCTCGGGGTCGGCCGCGGCGAGCTGCTCGACCGCGCGCCGGAGCGGCTGCTCTTCCCGGCGCTGGTGCTGGTGCTCACCGTGTACGCCCTGCTCGACCCGATCCTGACCGGGCTGCGCCGGGCCCGCCTGGTGGCGTTGAAGAACACGTCGCTGTCGGTGCTGAAGATCCTGCCGCTGCCGCTGCTGGCGTACACGGCGACCGACCTGGCCCTGGCCGGATCCTGGTTCGTGCTCACCGCGGCGGTCTCCGCGGCGGTGGTGGCCTGGCTGCTCCGCGCCGGCCTCGCGGCCAGCCGGGACGTCGCGCCCGCGCTCCCGCCGGTGCGGCAGATCTGGGCGTTCCAGGGCGCGTCGTTCGCCATGTTCCTGGTGATGACGGTGACCCCGCTCTGCCTGCCGCTGGTGGTGCTGGCCCGGCTCGGTCCGGAGTCGTCGGCCTACTACAACCTCGTCGCCGCGCTCGGCGTGGCGGCCAGCATGCTGCGCAGCAACGTCATCGCGTCCTACGTCACCGAGGCCTCCGCGCCGGGCGCCCCGCGCGCCGCGCTCACCCGGCGGATGGCGGTGCTGATGGCGGTGGTCGGCGCGCTCTGCGCGGTCGGCCTCGCCGCCGGCGGCCCGCTGCTGCTGTGGCTGGTCGGCCACGACTACCTCGCCGCCGGCGCGCCCCTGGTGCTGCTGCTCGCGGGGGAGACGGTCTTCGCCACGCTCACCGCCACCTACGCCGCGCTGGCCCAGGTGCGGCGGCGGCTGCGGCTGCTGCTGCTCGTCCAGGCGGCCGTCGTGGCGGTCACCGTCGGCGGCGCCACCGGCCTGGTGTCGGTCGTGGGGCTCGCCGGCGTCGGCCTGGCCGGCCTGGCCGCGCAGGCGGTGGGCGCGGCGACCGTGGCGGTGCCGCTGATCCGCGAGTACCGCCGGACGACCGCGCCGGCGACCGAGCAGATGGAGGTGGGGAGATGACGCCGCGGGTGAGCGTCCTGATGCCGGTGTACAACGCGGCCGACCACATCGCGGCCGCGATCGGCAGCGTGCTGCGCCAGACGTACCAGGACCTGGAGCTGCTGGTGGTGGACGACGGCTCCACCGACCGTACCGAGGCGGTGGTCGCCGCCATCACCGACCCGCGGCTGCGGGTGCTGCCCCGGCCGCGCGGCGGGATCGTCGCCGCCCTGAACGCCGGTATCGGCGCGGCCCGGGGCGAGCTGCTGGCCCGGATGGACGCGGACGACATCATGAGCCCGGACCGGCTGGCCCGCCAGGTCGCGTACCTCGACCGGCACCCGCGCGTGGTGGCCTGCGGCACGGACTACGAGCTCTTCGGCTCGATGTCCGGCCGGGTGCGGATGCCGCGTACGCCGGCGGCGTGCCGGGCCCGGCTGTTGTTCGGCACCTGCGTCGCGCACAGCTCCGCCATCATCCGGCTCGGCACGCTGCGCGCGGCCGGGATCGGCTACCGCCCCGAGTACGCGTACGCGGAGGACTACCGGCTCTTCACCGAGCTGAGCCGGCACGGCGACCTGGCCAACCTGCCGTACGTCGGCCTGCGGTACCGGGTCGGCGAGGTCCAGGTCAGCGCGACCCGGCAGGTCGAGCAGCGGGCCGTGACGCTGCGGATCATGCGGGAGAACCTGGCCGCGCTGGGCATCTCCACAGTGGACGGCGACGCGCTGGCGCGGATGATCTGGCTGGACCGGCGCGGCCCGGCCGCCGCCCTCTCCTACCTGTACCGGGAGGCGCCCCGGCTGGTCGGCGTCGCGGGCCGGGCCGCCGGCGCGCACGGCGTACGGACGGCGGCGCGGCTGGTCCGGGAGCGGCTGAACACCGCCCTGCGCCCCCGCACCCCGGCCCAGCCGGCCGAGCAGCCGGTCGGAGCCGACGATGCCCGGTAGCGCCGGACCGGCCGCCGCACCCGCGGTGGCGCCGGACACCGTACCCGGTACCGGACCGGTCGCCGTCGTGATGTGCGCCTACACCGCCGACCGGCTCGCCGGGATCCGCGCGGCCGCGGCGGCGGTGGCCGGCCAGCTCGAGCCCGGCGACGAGCTCGTCGTCGTGGTCGACCACAACGACGACCTGCGCCGCCTCCTCGCCGCCGAGCTGCCCCGGGCGACCGTGGTCGCCAGCGCCGGCGAGCCTGGCCTCTCCGCCGCCCGCAACACGGGGGCCGGCCGGTCGACCGCCCCGGTCGTGGTGTTTCTGGACGACGACGCGCTGCCCCGCCCGGGCTGGCTCGCGGCCTGGCGGCGGGTCTTCGCCGACCCCTCCGTGATGATGGCCGGCGGCGCGGTCCGCCCCGACTGGGCCCCGAGGGCTGGCAGGCGCCGGTCCGGGGAGCGCGGCGACGAGGTCGGCGTGCGCCGGCTCGCCGGGGCCTCGGCGAGCGAAGCGAGCGCGGCCAGCTCAGCCGCGGGGCGGGCGCCCCGGTGGTTTCCGGAGGAGTTCGGCTGGGTGGTCGGCTGCGACTACCGGGGGATCGCGCCGTCCGGGTCCGCGATCCGCAACCCGATCGGCGCCAACATGGCGATCCGGCGGTCGGCGCTCGACCGGGTCGGCCCGTTCACCACCCGGCTCGGCCGGCTCGGCGCGGTACCGGCCGGCTGCGAGGAGACCGAGCTCGGCATCCGGGTCGGCCGGGCGTACGGCCCCGGCGCGGTGGTGCGCACCGGTGTGCCCACTGTGGACCACCGGGTGCCGGCGCCGCGCGCCACGGCCGGCTACTTCCTGTCCCGCTGCCGGCACGAGGGGCGGTCCAAGGCGATCCTGGCCGGCGCCGCCGGGCGCGCCGCGGCGCTGTCGACCGAGCGCCGGTACGTGCTGCGCACCCTCCCCGCCGGCGTGCTGCGCCATGCCGCCGCGCTGCTCCGGGCGGACCCCGCCGGCCCGGCGCGGGCGGCGATGGTGGCGGCCGGGCTGGCGGCGACGGCCTGGGGATACCTCACCGCCCGGCGTGGCGCGCCGGACCTGCCGGTCGCGGTGGCCGAGGTGGAGCTGGCCGGTACCGCCGGCGGGCCGCTCGCCGCCCCACCGGCTCCGGCGAGCGTCCTGGTCCGGCTGCGCGGCCTCCCGGCCGGCCGGGTGCTGCTGGACGACCCGGCGGTACCGCTGGAGCGGGCCGTCGAGCGGGAGCTCGGCCCGGCGCTCCGCCCGCACCTGGAGCGGGCCGGCGTCACGCTGCCACCCGGCGCCGGGCCGGCCGCGCTGGTGGCCGCCGCGCGCGCCTGCCCGCCCGGCACCGCGCCGGCCGGCGCCGAGCCGCTCGTCACGGTGGTGCTCTGTACCCTCGGCGCCGAGCCGCGGCTGCGCGATGCGGTCGCCGCCGTGCTCGCGCAGAGCCACTCCAATGTGGACGTCGTCGTCGTGGACAACGCGCCCGCCTCGGGCGGCACCGCGCGGCTGCTGTCCGGTGTGGACGACCCGCGGCTGCGGATCCTCGCCGAGCCCCGGCGCGGCCTGTCCTGGGCCCGCAACACCGGTCTCGCCGCGGCGCGCGGGGCGGTCGTGGCGTTCACCGACGACGACGCGCTCCCCGACACCCACTGGGTCGCCGAGCTGCTCCGCGCGTTCGGCGGCTCGCCGCGGGTCGGCTGCGTCACCGGGCTGGTCACGCCGGCCCGGCTGGAGACCCGGTGGGAGCGGTACTTCGAGGAGCACGGCGGCTTCGACAAGGGGTACGTGGCCAAGGCGTGGTGCGTGGGGGAGCTGCCGGAGGCGGTGGCGGGTACCGCGTCCGCGGGGGAGCGGGGGCCGCTGTTCCCGTACGCCGGCGGCAACTACGGCTCCGGCAACAACATGGCGTTCCGGACCGAGGTGCTGCGCGCCGCCGGCGGCTTCGACCCCGCCCTCGGCGCGGGCAGCCCGGCCCGTGGCGGCGAGGATCTGGACGCCTTCCGGGCGGTGCTGGTCGCCGGCCACGTCATCCGGTACACGCCGAGCGCGCTGGTGCGGCACTTCCACCGGGCGAGCGGCCCGGCCCTGCGCCGCCAGCTGTACGGCTACGGCACCGGCTTCACCGCGGTCGTGGCCAAGCAGCTGGCCGACCCGCGCAGCGCGTGGCGGATGGCCCGGGGGATGCCCCGCGCGCTGCGGGTGGTGGCCGACCCCCGCTCGCCCAAGTACGCCGGGCGGTCCCGCGGCTTTCCCGCCACGCTCGGCGCGGCCGAGCTGCTCGGCTACCTCGCCGGCCCGTGGCTGCTGCTGCGTGGCCGGTGGCGGGCCCGGCGGGCGGCGTGATGGCCGGGCGCCGCTTCGACCTCGGCGCGGTCGCACTGGCCGGGGTGCTCGCGGTACTGGTACCCACGCTCACCATGCTCGACGCGGCGGTGCCGGGACGGGCGCTGGCCGCGGTCGCCTTCGTCGTGGCGGTCCCGGGCGTGCCGCTGGCGTACGCCCTGCGCCTGCCGCACCGCCTCGTCACGGTGGTGCTCGCGCTCTGCCTGTCGGTCGCGGCGGCGCTGCTCGGCGGGGCGGTGGCCGCGCTGCTGGGGCGCTGGGACCCGTTCACGGCGGTGACCGTGACCGCCGCGGTCGGGCTGGTGGCCACGCCGTTCGCGGTCGCCGCGATCCAGTCCACGCCGGTCCCGCCGCCCGACCCGGCACCGGCCGCGCCGCGGGCCGCCCGGATCTGGGGGCTCGGCGCGGTCGCGCTGGCGCTCTGCCTGTGGTGGGTCGCCACCCGGCAGGTGGACGCCGGCGCCGCCGGGGCGGTCGGGCTGGTGGCGGTCGCCCCGCCCGCGTACTGGCTGGCGCTGCTCGTCCTCGCCGGCGTGCTCGCCTGGGCGCTGCTGCGGCCGGTCCTCGACCACGTGGTGCTCGCCGCCGCCTGCGCCGCCGCCGCGGTCTGCTGCTACCTGCTGGTGAACGTCGCCGACGGCGCGGCCGGCCCCGGCACCACCTGGGTGCACGTCGGCTTCGTCGACTTCGTCTCGCGCACCGGCGAGCTGGCCACCGGAGCCGACGCGCGGTTCAGCTGGCCGGGCTTCCTCGCCGGTACCGCCCAGCTCGTGGCCACCGCGGGCCTGGCCGACGCGGCGCCGCTGGCGCTGCCCGCACCGGCGTTCTTCGCCGCGCTCGCGCTGCCCGCGCTGTGGCTGGTCGGCCGGCTGCTGACCGGCAGCCCGCGGGTGGCCTGGCTCGGTGCCGTGCTCTACCTGGCGTTCAACTGGTACCAGCAGGACTACCTCTCCGCGCAGGCGGTCGGCTTCGTCCTCTACACCGGCGTGCTCGCGGTCCTGCTCTGGGCGTTCATGGCCGCCGACGTGCCGCCGCTGCCGGGTCCGCGCTGGCGGGCCTGGCTGCGCGCGCCCCGCCGCGTCCCGGGCCGCCCGCGCGCCGGACCGGGTGCCGGCGAGCCCGGCCCCGAGGGGCGTGCGGTGTCCGGCGCCACGGTCGTCGGGCTGGAGGCGGCGTTGACGCTGGTCATCGCCGCCCTCGTCGTGAGCCACCAGCTCACGCCGGTCGCGCTGGTCGCCGCGCTGCTCTGCTTCACGCTGACCGGCGCCACCCGGCTGCGCACCCTCTGGGTCGCCGCCGCCGCGATGTTCGTCGGCTGGTTCTCCTACGGCGCCACCGGCTTCTGGACCGGCCATATCGAGGACCTCTTCGGCGACCTGGGACGGGTCCGGGGCAACGTCTCGACCGGCGTCGGGGAGCGGCTCGTCGGCGACCCGCTCTACCAGCAGATGCAGTACAGCCGGATCGGCTGGACCGGGCTGCTCTGCCTCGCCGCCGCGGCCGGCTGGCTGATCGTGCGCCGCCGCCGGGGCGCCGTGCTCGCCGCCGGCCTGGCCGCCGCGCCGGCCGTCCTGATGGCGGTCCAGTCGTACGGCGGGGAGGTGGTGATCCGCTGCGCGCTCTACGCCAGCCCGGTGCTCGCGCCGCTCGCCGCGGTCGCCGTGTCCACTGTGGGCAGTGCGCTCACCCGCGCCCCGTGGCGGTTGCGGCCGGCGCTGCGCTTCGCCGCCGCCGCGACCCTCGTGGCCGCGGCGCTCGCCACGCTGACCGCCACGCGCGGGCTGAACGCCTCGTTCGAGCACGTCACCGCCGGCCAGGTGGAGCGGGCCCGGGCGGTGCTCGCGGCTGCCCCGGACGGCGGGCGGGTCGGCACCGTCGAGGCGGTCGGCCCGCTGCCGCTGGCCCGGTTCGGGCAGGTGTCCGCGGTCGCGATGCCGCCGCCGGGCTGCCCGGGCGAGGTGGCGGACTGCCTGCTGGAGCAGGTCGGCGCGGACGGCTCGGCCGGGCCCGAGTACGTGTACGTGACCGGCACCCAGGAGAAGTCCGGGCAGCTGCGGTCGGGGCTGCCCGCCGGCTGGACCGACCGGATCGTGGACACGCTGCTGCGCACCGGCGGCTACCGCGTGGTCGTCCGGTCCGCCGAGGTGACCGTCCTGGAACGCGTGCCCGCGCCCGGCCGCGGGGCGGAAGGAGGGTCCTGAGTGGACGACGTGGAACGGCTGCTCCCCTCGCCGGCGTTCGCCGCGCTCGTCGCCGTGGTGGTCGTGCTCTGCCTGGCCACCGCCGCGCTCCGGGAGGCGTGGCTGGGCGAGGACTCCACAGTGGACCCGGTAGTGGCCGGGGTACGGGTCCGGCGCGCGGCGCGGCTCCGCCGGGCACTGCTGAGCTGGGCCCGCACCCTCACGGCGGTGCTCCTGGCGCTCTCGGCGACCGCCCTCGTGGTGCTGACGATCGTCCGGATCGCGGTGCTCGCCGAGGGGCAGGGAGGGCCGCCGGGATGAGGCGCCGGGTCGTACCGCTGCTGCTGGCGGCGCTGCTCGCCAGCTGCACCGCGGCACCGGCGGCGCCCCAGCGGCCGGCCGCGCCGGGGTGGCCGACGGTCTCCGGCGTCGCGCCGCCCACCGGCGACCTGCCCGGCTGGGACCTGCGCTTCACCGACGACTTCGGCCGTACGGACCTGGGCTCCGACTACTCGACGTACTCCGGGCGGCCGGGCGGCGACCCGTACTCGGTCTGGCATCCCGACCACGTCGACCTGCGCGACGGGATACTCGCGCTGGACGGCTACCGGCGCGACGGGGTGTGGACCACCGGCGGCGTCTCGAACTGGCCGGTCAGTCAGGTGTACGGCCGCTGGGAGGTCCGGTTCCGGGCGCAGGCCAGCGACGAGATCACGTACCACTTCCTGCTCTGGCCGCGCAGCGACCGCTGGCCACCGGAGATCGACTTCGCCGAGGACTTCGGCGGCGACCGGTCCGGGCTGGCCGCGTTCCTGCACTACCTGGAGGGTGGGGAGCGGCGGCGGATCCAGCGGGACCTGTCCGCTGTGGACTTCACCGGGTGGCACACGGTCGGCGTCGAGTGGCTTCCCGGCCGGGTGCGGTACCTGGTCGACGGCGAGGTCTGGGCCACCATCGAGTCCCCCGGCGTGCCGGCCGAACCGATGTGGCTGGCCCTGCAGGCCCAGGCCGGCGGCTGCCAGCGCAAGCGGGACTTCGGGTTTCCGGACTGCCCGGTGGCCGGCGTGCCGGAGCGCGCGTCGGTCGCCGTGGACTGGGTGGCGGTCTACGCCCGCGCCTGAACACCTCCGCCCCGGGGCTGGCGACCGCCGGTCCGAGGAGCGAAGCGACGAGGGCGGCGTGAGCTGGCCGCCCGGGGCAGCCAGCGAGCCCAGTCGGACCTGCCCGTTCCGGTCTTGCCTTGCCCATCAGACAATGGTTAGCCTGACCTAAGTTTATGAAGATCGGCACCCGAGGAAGTCGAGGACTTTGCCGTGCTGCTCCAACTGAGCCCGTCGCGGGCCGTACGCCGCGTCGCCGCGACCGCCGCCGCCGTGCTGGTGGTGACCGCGGTCGCGGTGCGGACCGGCGACCCCGCGTACGCCGACGACTACACGAGCCCCGTCGATCCCACCGTCACCTACTCCGTCCCGTCGCAGGTCGAGGTCGGCGAGCCCATCGTGGTCTCCGGCAACGGATGGAAGACCGCCAGCGGCGGCGCGGGGTCGATCATCGCGGTCAAGCTCGACGACGGCGCGGTCTCCACCACCCGCGACGTCACCCACCCGGTCACCGGCGAGGTGCAGGCCAACAAGACGATCTACGCGATCGCCCAGGCCGACGGGAACGGCGCGTGGACCGCCGAGGTCCCGTTCCCCACCTCCGCCAACTCCGACGCCACCTGGGCCGCCGGCCAGACGCACAGCATCCGGTTCCTCACCGGCAGCCTGCTCACCGGCGACGCACCCCGCTCGCTCGGCGCCGAGTTCACGCTGGTCGAGCCGGGCGACCCGGGTGATCCAGGTGACCCCGGCGATCCCGGCGATCCGGGCGACCCTGGTGATCCGGGCGACCCCGGCGAGTGGGCCTTCGACGTGCGGCACAAGGACCTCGGCGAGGGCCAGTACCAGATCGCCTACTCGGCCCGCAACGACGTGTTCTGGGTGACCCAGGCCGGCCCGCCGCCGGTGACCACCTCGCGGCTGCTCCGGGTCGACCCCGACACCCTCCAGATCCTGAACTCCTACTGGGTGCCGTGGGACGAGCCGACCTCCACAGTGGAGGCGGTCTTCGGCCTCGACGTGGACGACGAGCACAACACCGTCTGGACCACCTCGACCCGGCTCAACCGGGTCGCCGTCTACGACCAGGCCACCGGCGAGCACCTGAAGAGCTTCGACAACGTCGACCACGGCCGCGAGGTCGAGGTCGACCAGGAGCGCGGCACCGTCTACGTCTCGGCCGTCAACGGCAAGTACATCGCCACGTTCGACGCGGACACGATGGAACGCGGCCCGGACATCCCGGTCGACGGCCAGCCGATGGGGCTGGACCTCGACGCGGCGGCCGGAAAGCTCTACACCAGCACGCTCGACACCGACAAGCTCGCCGTGGTCGACGTCGCCAGCCGCCAGGTCACGTACCACGCCCTGCCCGGCGCCGACCGCTCCTCCAACGTGGCCGTCTTCCCCCAGCGCAACCGGGTCTACGCCGCCAACCAGGACTCCGGCGACGTGACCGTGCTGGACGCCGGCACCGGCGCGCACGTGGCGTCGATACCGACCGGCAACGGCGCGCTCGCGCTCGACGTCGATCCGGAGACCGGGCTGCTCTACGTGGCCAACTTCTTCGCCAACACCGTCAGCGTCGTCGACACCGCGACCAACGCCGTCGTGCACACCGTCGAGGAGACCGCCCGCAACCCCAACGACGTCGAGGTGGTCGACGGCGCCGCGTACGTGGTCGACAAGGCGACGTTCGGCGGCGGGGCGCACGACGGGATCACCAGGATCGTGCCGACCGAGGTGCCCGACCCGGGCGACCCCGGTGACCCGGGCGAGCCGGGCGGGACCGAGGGCGCGATCACCGTACGCGCCGAGGTGCCGGACGGGCTCACCGGCCGGCTGACGCTCACCGTCGACCCCGGTGCGGCGGTGACGCTCGCGCGGCAGGAGGCCCTGGACCGGATCGCGTTCACCGGCCCGATCCCGCCGGTGACGGTGGTCGACGCCCGCTCCATCGAGGCGGCCGCCGGCGGCGGCTGGGCGGTCTCCGCGCAGAGCGGCCCGTTCACGTCGAGCGCCGGGCAGGTCGGCGCCGACCACCTCGGCTGGGCGCCGTCGGTACTGACCCCGCGGGACGGCGTCACGGCCGGCCCGGCGGTCGCCGGTGCGCTCGCCGGCGGACCCGGTCTCGGTACCGCGGCCACGATGGCGACCGCCAACAACGCCGGCCGGGTCGGCAGCACGCGGGTCGGCGCGGACCTCACGCTCGCCGTGCCGCTGGACACCGACCCCGGCGCCTACACCGCCACGCTGACCGTGTCGCTCTTCCCGACCGACTGACATGACACGCGGTCGACCCCCCCGCCGGGGCACGCGCCTGCCCGCGCGTGCCCCCGGCCCTGTTTGCAGGATCCTTGCCGGGCTGCGCCGGGCCCAGGCGACGACCGGCGGCGTCGGGCGTAAGGGCCTGGCGGCCCTCGCCGGCGCGGCGCTGCTCGTGGCCGGGCCGGCTCCGGCGTACGCGGCGCCGGGTGGCGACGTCACCTGGGCGGTCCAGCCGTCCACAGCGGACGGTCCGGACCGGCGGGTGTCGTTCCGGTACGAGCTGGCTCCGGGCGCGGCGGTCGGCGACCACGTCACGGTCACCAACCTCAGCGACGGCCCGGCCACGTTCCGGCTGTACGCCAGCGACGGCGTCACCACCGCGGCCGGCGTCTTCGACCTGCTGCCCGGCGGCGAGAAGCCGCGCGACGGCGGGTCCTGGATCCGGCTCGCCCAGTCCGAGGTCACCCTCGCGGCGAAGGCGCGGCACACCGTCCCGTTCACCATCACCGTCCCGGACAACGCCACACCCGGCGACCACCCCACCGGCATCGTCGCCGCGGTCGGCGGCAGCGCCGCGGACGGCCAGGTCGCCGTGGAACGGCGGGTCGGCGCCCGGGTCCACCTGCGGGTCGCCGGCGACCTGAAGCCGGTGCTGGTGCCGACCGACCCGGACGTCGACTTCGCCGGCGGCTGGGGCAGCGACGGCACGGGCACCGCGCACGTCGCGTTCGACGTGGAGAACACCGGCAACGTCCGGCTCCAGGGCGGGGCGATGGTCGAGCTGAGCGCGCCGTTCGGGGTCTGGTCCCGGCGCTTCGACGTCGGGGCGGTACCCGAACTGCTGCCCGGCGCCCGCTTCCGGGTCGAGCTGACCGTGGAGGACGTACCGGCGCTCGTGGTCCTCACCGCCAAGGCCCGGGTCGCTCCCCGCGCGGTCGGCGAGGACGTGGTGCCGGTGGGCCTGACCGGCACGGACGCCCGCGGCCGGTCCTGGGCGATGCCGTGGTTCTGGACGCTGGTGCTGCTGGCCGCCGTCGCCGCGGTCACGCTCGCCGTGCAGACCCGCGGACGCTGGCGCCGCCGCCTCGCGGTCGCCGTCGAGCAGGCCCGCGAACAGGGCCGGCGCGACGCCCGGGACACCGTGGACGCGGTCGATGGCTAGGCTTCCCGCGCTCCTCGCGGTCCTGCTCGCCGGCCTGGCCGCCGCGGCCTGCACGGCGACCCCGGACCCGACCGCCGCCGGCGGCACGCGGGTCGTCACCGACATCGAGGGCACCCGGGTCACCGTGCCGGAGCGGCCGGAACGGGTGGTGACGCTCAGCGAGCCGACCCTCGACGGGACGCTCGCGCTCGGCGTCACGCCGGTCGGCACCACGACCGGGCGCGGCCAGTCCGGCGTGCCGAACTACCTGGCCGGCCGGGCCGGCGGCATCCCGCTGCTCGGCAGCGTCGCCCAGCCCAACTTCGAGGCGATCGGCAAGGCCCGGCCCGACCTCATCCTGGTCGACGGCACCTCCGTCAACAACAACCCGCCGGTGATCGCGCTGCTGCGCAAGATAGCCCCGACCGTGTACGCCGGGTACGCCGGCGGCGACTGGCGGGCCACCTTCGGGTACGTGGCCGAGGCGCTGAACCGGGCCGACCGGGGACGCGAGATCCTCGCCGGGTACGACACGCGGGTCTCCACAGTGCACGGACGGCTCGGCCCGCGGCTGGCGGAGACGTACTCGGTGGTGCGCTGGCAGGGCTCCTCCGCCTCGCTGATCCTCAAGGAGCTCCCGGCCGGCCTCGCCCTCACCGACCTGGGCCTGCGCCGCCCACCCGGCCAGGACCGGACCGGGCGCGGGCACAGCGAGCCGGTGTCGCTGGAGAACCTCGCCGAGATCGACGCCGACTGGATGTTCTTCGGCACGCTCGGCGGCTCCTCGGTCGGCAACCCGGAAGCCGGCGGCGGCGCCGGTGTCGACGCGGCCCGCGCGGCGCTGACGGAGGCGCGGGCGGTGCCCGGCTTCACCGCGCTCAAGGCGTACCGGGCCGGCCGGATCGTGCCCGTGGACGGTTCACTGTGGACCTCCACGGGCGGGCCGCTGCTCATGAACCTGATCGTCGACGACGTGGAGAGGGCGCTGACCGGCTCATGACAACCACCACACCAGGTTCGCGCCGGCTCCGGCTCGCGTTCGCCGCGTTCGCCGCGTTGGCGGGCGCTGTCGCGCTGGCCCCGCCGGCCGCCGCGCAGCCGGCGGCGACTCCCACCGCGACGCCGGCCCCGACCCCGTCCACTGTGGAGCCCGCGAGCACTCCGGCGCCGACCGCTTCTCCGGCGCCGACCGCTTCTCCGGCGTCGACCGCTTCGCCTGCGCCGACCGCGGAGGCGGCGTCGACCGCGGAGGCGGCGCGGGCGGCCGCGGCCGAGTGTCCGGCGGTGACCACCGAACTGGCCGCCTCCGCCCGGGTCGGCGGCACCATCCGGCTCAGCGGCGCCGGCTGGTGCCACCCGAGCGGCGGCGGCTCGGCCATCGCCGTGAAGATCAACGATGGGGCGTACAGCCACCTGCCGGGGCAGGGGCCGAACGCCAACCTCACCGTCTGGCAGGTCGTCCAGGCCGGCGCCGACGGCACGTTCGCGGCCGACGTCCAGCTGCCGACCGGGTCCAACTCGGCACCGGCGTTCACTCCGGGCTCGTACACGCTGCGGCTGCTCACCGGATCGCTCAAGGCCGGCGACACGATCCGCTCGGTGGAGACGACGCCCTTCACGGTCACCGCCGCGGGTGGCGGCGATCCGGGCGGAGAGGAGCCCGGCCGCCCCACGGACGTGCCCGACCCGTACGACGCCGACGAGGACCTGACCGAGGCCGCGCGCGGCGGCATCTCGGTGACCCGGGACGGCGCCACGCTGCGGGTCACGGTGCCGTCGGCGGCGGCGGGGGACTGGGTCTTCCTGTACGCCTACGCCGGCTCCTCGCCCCGCCCGCTCGGCTGGTCCACACTCGACGGTGGGCGGACCGCCACCGCGTCGCTGTCCGGTGTGGACGTCACCGAGGGCACGCACAAGCTGGCGGTGCTCGACCGCGCCGGCGAGCTGCTCGGCTGGGACGACTTCACCATCGCGGCCGGCGAGCAGCTGCCCCGCACCGGCCCGGAGACGTACCGCGCGGTCCTGATCGGCGGCCTGTTCCTGCTGGCCGGCTGCGTGGTGGTGGCGTCCACCCGGCGACGCCTGTTTCGCGCGGGGGAGGGCTGACGGGTGCGGACCACCATCGCGGCGGCCGTAGGACTCGCCTTCGCGCTCGCCGTACCCGCTGCCGCGGCCGCGATCCCGCCCGGCGGCGCCAGCGCGGACACGCCCGGTACGAGCGCCTCGGTCTCGCCGCGCACGCTCGCGGCCGGCGACCGGATCTCGTTCACGGTCGGGGGCTTCCCGCGCGGCGAGACGGTCAACATCAAGATCGACGACGGCGAGTTCTGCGCCGAGGCGGCGGTGCACGGCGCCTGCGTCGTACACGCGCAGAAGATCCGCTCCGACGGCACCGCCTCGGGCAGCTTCCTGGTCCCGGAGGACCTGGCGCCGGGCGGGCACTGGCTGCGCTTCCTCGCCACCGAACAGATCCTCGACGCCGGCGGCAACCAGCAGGGCGTCAAGGGGTACACCCGGCGGGGTGGCGCCGACTTCACGGTGGTCCGCGCCGGCGGGAACGCCGCGCGCACGACGGCGGCCGCGCCCCGCCCCTCGACCGCGCCGACCAGCGCGCTGCCGGCGACCCCACCGTCCACTGTGGCCCCCGCGCCCGCCGGGTCGGCGTCCCCCACCGGCGCACCGGCGAGCGGCGTCGTGGTCACCCGCAGCGCCGGTACCGGCGAGGGCGGCGACGTCGCGCTCTGGGCGATCCTCGGCGCGGCACTCGTCACGGCGGCCGGTGGCACGGTCGGCCACCTGATCCGGCGCCGGCGGCCACCCGGCCCGGGATGACCGCCGCCCCACCCCGTGCGCGGAGCCGGCGGCGCCGCCGGGCACTGGTGATGCTGGCCGCGTTCGGGCTGCTGGCGGTCGCCGTGGCGGCGAGCCTGTCGGTCGGGTCGCGGCCGGTGCCGCTGGACGAGGTGTGGCGGGCGCTCGCCGACCCGGACGGCTCGGTCGCCACCTCGATCGTGCGCGGCCAGCGGCTCCCGCGTACCCTCCTGGCGCTCGAGGTCGGCGCCGCGCTCGGCGTCGCCGGCGCGGTGATGCAGGCGCTGACCCGCAACCCGCTCGCCGACCCGGGCATCCTCGGCGTGAACGCCGGCGCCAGCCTCGCCGTGGTGGCCGCGGTCGCGCTGAGCGGGTTCGTCGGGATCTGGTTCTACCTCTGGTTCGCGTTCGCCGGGGCGGCGATCGCCGCGGTCGCGGTCTACCTGCTCGGCACCGTCGCGGGCGCCTTCGCCACGCCCGCCCGGCTGGCGCTCGGCGGGGTCGCGGTCAGCGCCGCGGCCGGCTCGCTGGTGCAGACCGTGATCCTGACCGACCAGCGGGCGTTCAACGAGTTCCGGTTCTGGGCGGCCGGTTCGCTGGAGGGGCGGCGCTGGGGGATCCTGCTCGCCGTCACCCCGTTCGTGGTGGTGGGCCTGCTGCTCGCGGCCGCGGTCGCGCCGGCCCTCAACGCGCTCGCCCTCGGCGCCGACGCGGGTGCGGCGCTCGGCGCGCGGCCCCGGCTCACCGCGGGTGGGGCGATGGCCGCGGTGACGCTGCTCTGCGGCGCCGCTACCGCCGCGGCCGGCCCGATCGGCTTCGTCGGGCTCGGCGTACCGCTGCTGGCCCGCGCCCTCGTCGGACCGGACCAGCGGTGGGTCGGCCCGGTCACCCTGCTGTACGCCCCGGTGCTCGTGCTCCTCGCGGACGTGGCCGGCCGCCGGTTCGTACCCGGCGCCGAGGTGCAGGTCGGCATCGTCACCGCCGTGGTCGGCGGCCCGGTCTTCGTCGCGATCGTCCGCCGCCGCCGGGTGGCGACATGAGTGTCGCGCGGCTGGGCCGGCTCTCGGTGCGGGTGCGGCGGCGCTCGGTGGCGGTCGTCGCCGTCCTGCTCGCGGTCACCGCCGCGGTCGGCGTGGCGGCGGTCCTCTCCGGCGAGTACACCTCGACGCCGGCCCAGGCCCTCGACGCCCTGCTCGGCCGCGGCGACGTGCTGGCGCAGGTCTTCGTCCGCGAGGTACGGCTGCCCCGGGCGCTCGCCGCGGTCGTGGTCGGCGCGGCCCTGGGCGCGTCCGGGGCGATCTTCCAGGCCATCTCCGGCAACCCGCTGGGGAGCCCGGACATCATCGGGTTCACGGTCGGCGCGGCGACCGGCGCGGTGACCACGATCGTCCTCTTCGGAGGGACGCCGGCACAGGTCGCGGTGGGCGCGCTGGCCGGCGGGTCCGCCACGGCCGCGCTGGTGTACCTGCTCGCCCGCCGGGACGGGGGCGTGGCCGGCCCGCGGCTCGTGCTGGTCGGGGTCGGCGTGGGCGCGGTGCTCTCGGCGGTCAACTCGCTGCTGCTCGTCCGCTCGTCGCTGGCCGCCGCGCAGACCGCCGCCGTGTGGCTGGCCGGCTCGCTCAACGCGATGTCCTGGGCCACCGTCACCGTGGCCGGGAGCGCCGGCGTACTGCTGTGCGTCCTGGCCACGCTGCTGTCCCGGCCGCTCGGGCTGCTCGTGATGGGCGACGAGCTCGCCGGCGGCCTCGGCATCCGGCCGCAGGGCGTACGCGCCGCGAGCATCGGGGTCGGCGTCGCCCTGGTCTCGCTGGCCACGGCCATCGCGGGACCGATCGCGTTCGTCGCGCTGGCCGCGCCCCAGCTGGCCCGGCGGCTGACCCGATCCCCGGGCCCGGCGGTTACCGCGTCGATGGCCATGGGCGCGGCCCTCGTGCTCTGCTGCGACCAGGTGGCCCAGCGCCTGTTCGCGCCGGTGCAGCTCCCGGTCGGCGTGGTCACCGGCTCGCTCGGCGGCGCCTACATGATCTGGCTGCTCACCCGCGAGGTGCGGCAGCGCCGCCGGTGACAGAACTGTGCTCGGCCTCTTCGGCGGTCACCGGGGCAGCGGCGAGCCCCTTCCCCTCGGAAGCTGGCCCAACTGGTGGGCCGGCCTCATCCAGCTCGTCTGCGGCCTGCTCGTCGGCGCCGGCCCGTGGTCACTCGACGAACGGCTGCGCCCGCGCCGCTCCGGCACCGCCCGTCCGCTCGCCGCACCGGCCGCCCAGCGACCGGACGCCTGACGGCCCGCGCCGGTCCCGGTCCACAACAGAGATTCGAGCTACCGCGGCGCCCGCGGTGTCCGGACCGTCGCGCGGGTGCATTCCCGCGGCTTCACCCTCCGCGCTCCACAACCCGCGGCGCCTTCCGCCGAGGGGCAGCCGGCGCGGCGGACGGACCGCACGACGATCCGGTTCGAGATCAGCCCAAGGCCCGACGCCGATCAAGGGGCGCACGGACCTCGACCCCGAGTTCACGGCTCAACAGCGGACCGTCCCAGCAGATCGTGGTACGGATCCGCCCGCCCGGGGGCAACTGCGTACCACGATCTCGACGGCCGCCCTAGGGTGAGGGCGCGGGCACGCACCTCGAGAAGGCGCGCTCAAGACCGTTACCGGCCCAGGCGGTCCGGGTGCGTCAGGCGGCGGGGGTGGGCTCGGGGACGCTGGCGAGGGCGAAGTCGCGGTCGGCGTGGGCGGCGGCCGCCGCGCGCGCGGCGTCGGGGTCGCCGGCGACGATCGCGTCGAAGATGCTGCGGTGGTCGTACGCGCGCTCGTCGCGGGTGCCGGGTCGCAGGTGGCCGCTGCCCATCGCGTACCGCATGGCGACGATCGCGCACTGGTAGAACTCGGCGAGCACCGGGTTGCCCGCCGCGGCGAACATGTCGGCGTGGAACGAGCCGGGCGAAGGCAGCCCGGACGCCGGGTCGGTCACCGGCGCGCTGCCCGCCTCCAGGGAACGGCGCATCCGCTCCAGGTCTTCGTCGGTGCGGTTGCCGGCGGCGAGGCCGGCCGCCTCCACCTCCAGCGCGCGGCGCAGGCCGAGCACCGCGGAGACGGGCTGGCGCAGCAGGTATTCGCTCAGCACCGCGTTGACCGGGCTGCGCGCGCGGACGAACGTGCCGATGCCCGCGACGCTCTCCAGCATGCCCGTGTTGGCGAGCGCGCGAGTGGCCTCGCGGATGGTGCTGCGCCCGACCTCGAGCGTCTCCGCCAGCTTGGCCTCGGTGGGGATGCGGGAGTTGAGCGACCACTTCCCGTCCCGGATCTGCTGCTGCATCCACTCCGCCACGACCTGGGACCGCGAGCTCCTCGTCATCGCCAGCGAACCCGTGGTGCCGCACCGTGCTGGTTCATGTCGTCCACGTTACGCGAAGGGCGGACAGCTCGGCGCTGAGCCGGTCCACGATCGGTTGCAGGAACGGCGGCCGCAGGATCGAAGAGTGGCCACCGGCGATCGGGATGACCTCGTGCGGCCCGGTCAGCACCCGGTCCCACCAGGCCGGCTGGTCCGGGTTGTCCTCGGCGGTGAACAGCAGCGTACGGCCGTTCCAGGTGGTCAGCCGGTGCCGGTTGACCATCCGCAGGCTCTGCTCCCAGAAGACCGCCTCGCGGACCTCGGCCGGGTAGCGGCGGATGCCGGCCGCGGCCAGCCGGGCGTGCATGAGCAGCCGCCGGCGCAGCGGGGGCGGTGCGGGCGCCGGCGGTGCGGGGGTACCGCTCTCCCGCCGTGCCGGGCCGGCCACGTCCTCGGGCAGGATGGTGTCGAGCAGGACGACCAGCGGCACGTCCGCGCCGGCGGCGGTGAGCGCGGCCGCCGTCTCCAGCGCCAGCATGCCGCCGAACGAGTGTCCGACCAGGACGTACGGCCCGCGCGGCGCGACCTTGCGGAGCGTTCCCAGGTGCCGGCGGACCACCCCGGCGAGGCTCCAGTCGAGCCGGCCGCGGGCCTCGAAGCCGCTGGCCTGGAAGCCGACCACCGGCACGTCCACGCGCAGGGCCGTGGCCAGGGGCAGCAGGGAGAGCGCGGCCGCCCCGCCGCCGGCGTACGCGAAGAGCGCCGGTGCCGGCCCGGCGGAGGCGCGGAGGGTGACCGCGGTCGGCGGCAGGTCCCCGCGGCGGGTGCCACCGTCCACCAGGCGGGCCAGCTCGGCGATGGTCGGTGCGGCGGTGAGGCCGGCGGAGGTGACGGCGGTACCGGTCGCGCGGCGGGTGGCGACCATCATCCGTTCGACCGCGAGCGAGTCGGCGCCGAGCTCCCAGAAGTCGGCGTTCGCCGGCACGTCGGCGAGGCCGAGCACGCCGCGCCAGATCTCGGCGAGCAGCTTCTCGGTCGGGGTGGCCGGCGGTACCGGCCGGCGGTCCGGCACCGGCGGCAGCGCGGGTCTGTCCACTTTGCCGCGTTCGTTGCGGGGCAGCTCGGTCAGGAGCACGATCCGCGCCGGCACCATCCAGGACGGGAGCCGCTCGCGCAGCGCCCGCCGGACGGAGGCCGGCGTGACGGCCCGTTCCCGGGTCACCGGCACGACGTGGGCTACGAGGGTGGACCGTACCGCGCCGGTCTCGTCGGTCGCCGGCACGGCGGTGACCACGGCCTCCCGCACGTCGGGGGAGTCCAGCAGCGCCGCCTCCACCTCGGCCGGTTCGACCAGGTAGCCGCCGACCTTGACCGCGGCGTCGGCGCGGCCGGCCAGGTGGAGCAGCCCGTCGCCGTCCCACCGGCCGAGGTCGCCGCCGCGGTACGTGGTCGTGCCGTCGGCGTTGCGCCGGAAGCGTTTCGCGGTCGCCTCGGGGTCGGCGTGGTAGCCCGACGAGATGTGGCGCGAGGTGACCGCCACCTCGCCGGTGACGCCGGGCGGGACCGGGCGGCCGTCCTCGTCGACCACCTCGACGTCCCGCAGCGGCGCGGGCCGCCCCACCGGCAGGATCCCGGGCGGTACCGGTGCGGCGGCGGGCAGCGCCAGGTAGGCCAGGGTGCCGATCTCGGAGGCGCCGGACCAGCCGACGTACGTCGAGTCCGGCCCCATCCGCTCCCGCAGCCGCTCCACGAGGGACGCGTGGATCGCCTCGCCGCAGGTGGTGAAGTGGCGCAGGCCGGCGAGCAGGTCTGCGGCGCCGGGCGCGTCCAGGATGGAGCGGAGCAGGGCCGGTGTGGCGTACACCGCGCTGACCCGCTGCTCGCGCAGCCAGCCCGCCATGCCGGCGAGGCCGAGCACCCGCGGGTCGTACACGTGCGCGCTGGCCCCGGTGAGCAGCGCCGTGAACAGCACGTCGAGCCCGCCGCCGAAGCTGAGCGGCAGCACCAGCGCGTGCCGGTCCGCGGTGTCCAGCTCCATCGCCACCCGGTACGCGTACGCCTGGCCGAGCCAGCTGCGGTGGCTGTGCACGACGCCCTTGGGCCGGCCGGTCGAGCCGGAGGTGAAGAGCAGCACCGCCGGGTCGTCCAGGCCGCCGTCCGGCAGCGGCTCACCCGTCGCGGGCAGCGCGGCGAGCGCCGCCACGTCGAGGCGGTGGGCGCCGCTGGCGGCGAGGATCCGCGCGGAGCGCGGGCTGGGCAGCATCGGGTCGAGCAGGACCGCGGCGCGCCCGGAGAGGACGACCGCGACGACGGCGGCCGCGCAGTCGGCGGTGGGTTCGACGTCGATCGCGACCGGCGCCCCGGCCGGTACCGCGTGCAGGGCGCCCGCCCAGCGTTCGGCCGTGCCGAGCAGCTCGCCGTACGTGTACCCGGCACCGGGGGAGGCGAGCGCGGGCGCGCCGGGCGTGACCCGGGCGAGGTACCGCAGGCGGTGGCCGATCGAGGTCCACTCGCCCGGCACCTCCAGCGCCCGCACGCCGGATCCGGTCGCCGGGTCCGTCAGCCGCAGATCCACGCCCACAACCGCCTCCTTGATCAACCAGCTATGATGAAAGGCATTTTAGGGTAACCTAACTATCATCTGACAACAGGCGGGTTTGCCGAGAGCGCGGCCGCCGGAGGGTGGGGTGCTCATGGAGCCGGTCGCGCCTGGCTCGGTGTCGGTGGTGATCCCGGTGCACGACAACGCCGGTACCGTGGCGGCCTGCCTCCGCTCGGTGGCGGCGCAGACGCTCCGTCCCGCCGAGCTCATCCTGGTCGACGACCGTGGCCGGGACGGCGCGGTCGCCGTCGCCCGGCGGACCCTCGCCGGGCTCGACCTGCCGCACCGGGTGATCGCCCACGAGCGCAACCGCGGGGCGGGCGCCGCCCGCAACACCGGGCTCGCCCGCGCCACCGGCACCTGGGTCTGGTTCCTGGACAGCGACGACGAGGCGGATCCGCGGTTCCTGGCCCGGATGGTCGAGGCGGGCACGGCGTACGGCGCCGGGATCGTCGCCTGCCGCACCCGCCGGGTCGGCCCGGACGGGACACCGCGCGAGGTGGACGAACCGCCGTGGGAACGCGCGGTCGTCGCCGGCCCGGAGGCGGCGCGGCTGCTGCTGCGCAACCGGGTGCGGGCGTACCCCTGCAACAAGCTCTTCCGGCGGACTGCGCTGCCCGCCGGCGTGTGGGACGAGGGGCGCGCCTACGAGGACTTCCTGCCCACGCTCCGGCTGCTGCTGGACGCGCCCCGGGTGGCGCTGGTGGACGAGCCGCTGTACCGGTACACGGCCAACCCGGTCTCGGTCTCCGCGCGCTTCGGCCGGCACACGTTCGACCTGCTCGCCGTCGCCGAGGACGTGCGCGCCGAGCTGGCCCGCCGCGGCCTCGCCCGGGCCTGGCGCGCGGAGCACCTCGGCTACCGGTACCTCAACGTGGTGCTGCCGCTGGCGAACATGGCGCTCCGCGCCGAGCACCGGGGCCACGCCGACCGGGACACCCGGGCCGCCGTCGCCGCCGCCCGCGGCCGTACCCGGATGGTGGATCTCGCCGCCCTCGCCGTGGCCGGATGGCTGCGCGCGGCCGTCGCCGGCGGCGTGCTGAAGCTCTCCCCGGGCCTCTACTCGCGCGTGCTGGCCAGCCGATGAGCGCCGATCCGCTGGACGGACCGGCCGCCGGCCTCAAGGAGTCGCTCGCGGCCGCCATCGACCGCGACGCCGTGCACCTGGCCGCCGTCGGCGACGACATCTTCGCCCACCCCGAGCTCGCCTACCACGAGTTCCGGACCGCCGACCTGGTCGCCCGCGAGCTGCGCGGGCTCGGCCTGCCGGTCGAGGAGGGGCTGGCCCGCACCGGTGTCCGGGCCCGGCTGCGCGGCGCCCGCCCGGGACCGGTGGTGTGCGTGCTGGCCGAGCTGGACGCGCTGCACGCGCCCGACCATCCGGCCGCCGACCCGGGCACCGGCGCCGCCCACGCCTGCGGCCACAACGCGCAGGTGGCCCACCTCGTCGGGGTGGCCCGGGCGCTGACCGAGCGGGCCGCCGCCGGCCGGCTCGCCGGCGAGGTGGTGTTCTTCGCGGTACCGGCCGAGGAGTACAGCGAGATCGGCCGGCCGGGCGTGCCGGACGTGGAGTTCCCCGGCGGCAAGCAGGAGCTGATCCGCCTCGGTTGCTTCGACGGCGTCGGGCTGGCGCTGATGGCGCACGCCACCGGCACACCCGATCCGGAGCCGGGTGGCGGCGAACCGGCGCCCGCCCTGGGGATGGCGTGGCACTACACCGGTTTCGCCACCCGGCGGGCCCGGTTTCGCGGCCGGTCGGCGCACGCCTCCTCGGCACCGGGGCACGGGGTCGACTCGCTCAGCGCGGCCCGGGTCGCCCTGCACGCCATCGACGCCCAGCGCGAGGCGTTCGCCGCGGACGTACGCGTGCACCCGGTCCTGCGCGCGCAGCCCGGCTCGCTCAACGTGATCGCCGAACAGACCACTGTGGACATCCTGATCCGGGGCCGGACCTCGCAGTCGATCGCCGACGCGGAACGGCGGGTGGACCGTTCGCTGCGGGCCGGCGCGCTCGCCGTCGGCGCCGCGGTCGAGCTCAGCTCGGCACCCGGGTTCCTGCCCCTGGACGTCGACCGCACGCTCGGCGGGCTCTTCCGCCGCAACGCGCTGACCCTGGCCGGCGCGGCCGGCTGGGCCGAGCACGACTTCTCCGCCGCCTCGACCGACGCCGGCGACCTCAGTCACCTGATGCCGGTCATGCACGCGACCCACGGCGGCTGCGCCGGCGTCAACCACTCCGCGCGGTTTCGGGTCGTGGACCCGGTGCGGGCGTACGTGCAGCCGGCCAAGGCGATCGCCTGGACCGTCGTCGACCTGCTGCACGGCGACGCGGCCACCGCGCGGGCCGCGATCGCCGGACACCGGCCGCGGCACACCCGGACCGGGTACGTCGACGCGGTGCGGGCCACCGCCCGGCACGCCCACTGCGCCGAGGACGCGGGGGAGCCGTGGCGGTCCTGACCATCCGGCCGCCCGCGGGTACCGCGGTGCCGCCGCACACCCCGCGGCCGTACCCGCTGGAGGTCGTCCCGAGCCCCCGGGTCCGCGCGCTCGCCGCGGCGCTCGCGGGCGCGGCCGGGCCGGGCGCGGTGGAGGCGTTCTGGGTCGAGGCCGCCCGGCGCGGAACCCCGCTCGTGGAGGACGACGGCGGCGGCGGGTACGTGGTGACGTTCCTCTGGCGGGACCCCGGCGCCGCCGCCGTCGTGCTGCACGCGAACCGGCTCACCGACTTCCGCGACCTCGCGCAGAGCCTCATGCGGCGGCTGCCCGGCACCGACGTGTGGCACCTGAGCTACCGCATGCCGGGCACCTGGCGGGCCAGCTACCGGATCGGCCCGCTCGCCGAGCCGCTCCCGCCGGCCGGACCGGACACCCCGCCCGACCGGGCCGCCTGGCGGGCACTGCGCGCGGCGGCCCGGACCGACCCGCTCAACCGCTCGCCGCTGCGCGAACGCCCCGGCGGGCCGGCGCTGTCGGTGGTGGCGCTCCCGGACGCGCCCGCGCAGCCCTGGCTGGCCCGCCGCCCCGGCGTACCGCGCGGCACGGTCACCGTCCACGAGGTACGCGGGCGGGTGGTCCGCGCCTACCTGCCGCCCGGCGACGGCCACCGCGAGCTGCCGGTCGTGGTGCTCCTCGACGGCGAGGTGTGGAGCGGCGACGGCGGCTTGGCGTCCACGATGGACAATCTGGTGCACGGCGGCCGGGTACCGCCCAGCGCGGTGCTGGCGGTCGACTCCGGCGACGTACCCACCCGCACGCGCGACCTGGGCTGCGATCCCGGCTTCGCCGCGTTCCTCGCCGGCGACCTGCTCACCTGGGCGGGCGCGCGGTGGCCGCTGACCCGCGACCCGGGCCGCACCGTCGTGGCCGGGCAGAGCCTCGGCGGGCTCACCGCCGCGTACACCGCCCTCTGCGCGGCCGAGCGTTTCGGCGCGGCGCTGTGCCAGTCCCCGTCGCTGTGGTTTCCCGGCGGGGAGGCCGCCGAGTGGCTCACCGGCCGGTACGCCGCGGCGCCGAGGCTGCCCGTCCGCTGGTACCTGGAGGTGGGTGCCCGCGAGTGGGACCTGGTCGCCCCGGTCCGGCGGTTTCGCGACGTGCTGTCCGGTCGGGGCTACCCGCTGAGCTACGCGGAGTACGACGGCGGCCACGACATCGCCTGCTGGCGCGGCGGCCTCGCCGAAGGTCTGATCGCGCTCCTCGGCCGCGCCCGCCCGTGATCGAAGCTCCCCTCATGCCGCTAGAACGGCGTGGGGGGAGCTTCGATCACGGGCGTAGTCGTTCCGGCCACTTTTCCACGCCACGGCTTGCTAAGGCTCGCCTAACTATTGTCTGATGACTGGGTGGCCCACGATGTTGCACTGGTGACCGGCGCTGCCGGCGGCATCGGTCAGGCGGTCGCGAGCGCGCTGGCCCGGCAGGGGAGCGCGGTTGGCCTGCTCGACCTGCCCGGCAGCGGCCTCGACGGCGTCGCCGCCGGGCTGGAGTGGAACGGGCGGACCGGGGTCGCCGTCGAGGCCGACGTGCGCCGCCCGGACGAGGTCGCCGCCGCCGTCCGGAGCGTGGAGGCGCGGCTCGGCGCCATCACCCAGCTCGCCTGCGTCGCCGGCGTGCTCCGCCCGGGCGGCGTGCTGTCCACCACCGACGCCGACTGGGCCGAGCAGTTCGCGGTCAACAGCACCGGCGTCTTCCACTGCCTGCGCGCCGTCGGCCGGCTGATGGCCGGCCGACGGGCCGGCGCCATCGTCGTCGTCACCTCCAACGCCGCCGTGGTCCCCCGGCAGAACATGCTCGGGTACGCCGCGTCGAAGGCCGCCTCCACGGCCCTCACCCGCTGCGCCGGCCTGGAGCTCGCCGGGTACGGCGTCCGGTGCAACACGATCCTGCCCGGCTCCACCGACACGCCGATGCAGCGCGCGCTCTGGCCCGACCCGGTCACCGGCACCCGTGCCGCGCTCGACGGCGACCCGGGGGCGTACCGGGTCGGCGTACCCCTGCGCCGGATCGCCGCGCCCGACGACGTCGCCGAGATGGCCGCGTTCCTGCTGTCGGAGCGGGCCCGGCACGTCACCCTCCAGACCGTCGCGGTGGACGGGGGTGCCTCGCTGTGACCGCCCCGTACGCGGCCTTCGCCACCGCCGGCCGTACCCTCGCCGCCGGCCCCGGCTCGCGCCGGCTCCCCGCCGGCCGCTCCGGCGACGCCGGGTGGGCCGACGCCGTGCTGTCCACACTGGCCCGGAGCCCCGGGGTGGCGTACGCGATCGGCGCGCTCGGCTTCCGCCCGGACGCGCCCGCCACCGCACTCCTCGCCGACCCCTCCCGGTCCACTGTGGAGCCCTGCGGGCCGGTGCGGTACGCCTGGTCCGCCCCGACCGAGGTGCCGCCCCGCGCGGGGTACGCGGACGCGGTGCGGACCGCCGTCGACCGGCTCGCCACCGACCCCGCGCTCAGCAAGGTCGTGCTCGGCCGCTGGCTGGAGCTGACCTGCGCCGGCGACCCGGAGCCGGCACACCTGCTCGCCGCCCTGGCCGCCCGCCACCCGTCCGCATACGTCTTCGGCGTACCGCTGGAGCGCGGCGCCGGCTACCTGCTCGGCGCGAGCCCCGAGCTGCTGGTCGGGCGGCGCGGCCGGCGGGTGCGCTCCACACCGCTGGCCGGGTCGATCCCGCGCGCGGCCGACCCGGTCGAGGACCGGATCCGCGCCGACCTGCTCCGCGACTCGGCCAAGGACCGGCACGAGCACGCGCTCGTCGTCGACGCCGTCGCCGAGGCCCTCGGCCCGCTCTGCCGGCGGCTGGACGTGCCGGCCCGCCCGGCCCTGGTCCGCACCGACACCATGTGGCACCTGGCCAGCCCGGTCGCCGGCGAGCTGCGCGAGGTCGGCCCGGCCACCAGCGCGCTCCGGCTGGCCCAGCTGCTGCACCCGACACCGGCCGTCTGCGGCACGCCCCGCGACGCCGCGTACCGGCTGATCGAGGAGCTGGAGCCGGCCGACCGCGGCCCGCTCACCGGCGCGGTCGGGTGGCTGGACGCCGCCGGCGACGGCGACTGGGCGGTGACGATCCGCGCCGGCCTGCTGCACGGGCGGGAGCTGCGCCTCTTCGCCGGCGCCGGCATCGTACCCGGCTCCGACCCCGGCGCCGAGGTGGCCGAGACCGGCGCGAAGCTGGCGACCATGCTCGCCGCCGTCGGCGCCGCCGCCCCGCGCCCGGCCGAAGCGGCGGTGGTGGCATGAGACCGCCGCCGCGCACCGATCCCGCGCCGGTCACCGGGTGGCCGGCCGAGTTCGCCGCCCGCTACCGGGCGCTGCGCTACTGGCGGGACGAGACGTTCGGTGCGTTCCTGGCCACCCGCGCCGACCGGCACGCCACCCGGACCGCCGTCGTGGGCCCGTCACTGCACACCGGACGGTGGACCCGGCTCACCTACGCCGAGTTGGACCGGGCGGCCGGCGCCGTGCACGCCCGGCTGCGCGCCGCGGGAGTCCGGCCCCGCGACCGGGTCCTGCTCCAGCTGCCCAACTGCGTCGAGTACGCCACGTACCTGTTCGGCGTCCTCCGCTCCGGGGCCTGGCCGGTGTTCACGCTGCCCGGGCACCGCGAGGCGGAGCTGACCGACTTCTGCCGCATCGCCGACGCCGCCGCGCACATCCTGGGCGGACCGGGGCCGCGCGGCGCCGACCCGCGGGCGACCGCCCAGCGGGTGGCCGGGCGGCTGCGCGCCACCGGCCACGTCCCGCCGCTCGTGGTCGACGCCGGCGCCGCCCTCCCCGAGCCGGCCACCGCGCCGCCGCCGGCCGAGACCGGTGCCGAGGAGGTCGCGTTCCTGCAGCTCTCCGGCGGCACCACCGGCACCCCGAAGCTGATCCCGCGCACGCCCGCCGACTACCTGTACTCGGTGCGCGAGTCGGCCCGGATCTGCGGTGTCGGGCCGGAGACCGTGATGCTCGTGACCCTGCCGGCGGCGCACAACTTCCCGATGAGCTCGCCCGGCATCCTCGGCGTGCTGCACGCCGGCGGCACCGTGGTCATGGCCCCGGACCCCAGCCCGCCGACCGCGTTCGGGCTGATCGAGTCCGAACGGGTCACGATGACCTCGGTCGTGCCGCCGGTGCTCCAGGCCTGGCTGCCCGCCGCCCGCCGGACCGGCCACGACCTGGGCAGCCTCGACGTCGTCCAGGTCGGCGGCGCCCGGCTGGCGGACGCGGTCGCCGCCCGGGTCGGCCCGGACCTCGGCGCCCGGCTGCAGCAGGTCTTCGGGATGGCCGAGGGCCTGGTCAACTACACCCGGCTGGACGAACCGGACGACCTCGTGACCGGCACCCAGGGGCGGCCGATCAGCCCGGACGACGAGATCCGCGTGGTCGACGGCGACGGCCGGGACGTACCGCCGGGCACCGAAGGGCTGCTGCTCACCCGCGGGCCGTACACGATCCGCGGCTACTACCGGGCCGGGGCGGCGGGGTTCACCCCGGACGGCTTCTACCGCACCGGCGACCTGGTCCGCCGGCTCCCCTCCGGGCACCTCGTCGTCACCGGACGGGCCAAGGACCAGATCAACCGGGGCGGCGAGAAGATCGCGGCCGAGGAGGTCGAAGGGCACCTGCTGGCCCACCCGCGGCTGCGCGACGCGGCCGTCGTCGCGATGCCGGACCGCTTCCTCGGCGAGCGGGTCTGCGCCTTCGTCATCCCGGACGGCCCGCCCGCGCCGAGCGCCGCCGAGCTGCGCCGCCACCTGGACGAGCGGGGGATCGCCGGGTACAAGGTGCCGGACCGGTTCGAGATCGTCGCCGAGTTCCCGGTCTCCGCGGTCGGCAAGACCAGCCGCCGCGACCTGCGCCGCGCCCTGACCGACCTGCTGCGCGCGAACACCGAACGGAGCCCCCGATGAGCCTGCCCGCGCCCGCCGACTACCCGCCGCCGTCCACATCGGAGCTTCCGGTGAGCCGGGCCCCGTGGGAGCTCTCCGGCGGCCGGGCCGCGCTGCTCGTACACGACATGCAGCGGTACTTCGCCCGGGTGTACCGGCCGGGCAGCGCCGCGCTGGAACGGGCGGTGTCGTCGATCGCGTCGCTGCTGCACGCGGCCCGCCGGCACGGCGTACCGGTCGTCTACACCGCGCAGTCCGGCGACCAGGACCCCGCCGAGCGCGGCCTCCAGGCCGACCTGTGGGGGCCGGGACTGCGCGCCGACCCGACCGACACCGAGATCCTCGCCCCGCTCGCGCCCCGCCCCGGCGAGCTGGTCCTGGCCAAGCACCGGTACAGCGCGTTCGCCCGGACCGACCTGGCCCGGTGGCTCGCCGACCAGGGCCGCGACCAGCTCGTCATCACCGGCGTCTACGCCCAGTACGGGGTGCTCGCCACCGCGCTGGACGCGTTCTGCCGGGACATCGCCCCGTTCGTCGTCGCGGACGCGGTCGCCGCGTTCGACCGCCCCGGACACCTGCGCGCCCTGGAACAGGCGGCGGACAGCTGCGCGGTCGTCACCACCGCCGCCGCGGTCCGCGCCGCCCTCGCCCTCCCGCGGCAGCCGCCCGGCGCGCCGGAGCCGGGCGGCGCGGACGAGGTACTGCGCGGGGCACTCGCCGAGCTGCTCGACGGCGACGAGGAGGTCGAGGCCGCGCTCGCCGAACCGGACCGGGACCTCTTCGCGCTCGGCCTGGACTCGGTCCGCGCCATGGCACTGCTCGCCGCGCTGGAGGAGCGCGGGGTCGCGGTCGACTTCGGCGACTTCATCGGCGCCGGCACGGTCGGCTTCCTGCGCGAGCGGATCGCCGCCACGCCCGGCGCCGCTCCACCGGGATGACCGGCTGGCTGCCGCTGACCTCGGCGGCCCGCGGCCTGTACTTCGCGCACCAGCTCGACCCGGGCAGCGCCGCCTACTCCACGGCCGAGGTGGTGGAGATCTCCGGACCGCTCGACCCGGCCGCGCTGGGCGCGGCGATCCGCCGGGCGTACCTGGACTTCGAGCAGCTCCGGGTCGAGCTGCGGCTCGGCCCGGACGGCCCGGAGCAGCGGGTACGACCGGAGCCGCCGGCCGCGCTGCGGCTGGTCGACCTGCGCGGCGCCCCCGACCCGTACGCGGAAGCCGACCGGAGGATCCGCGCCGACCTGGCCCGGCCGCTCGACCTCGACACCGGCGACCTGGTCCGGACCGCGCTGTTTCAGGTCGGGCCGGACCGGGCGCTCTGGTACCACTGCGCGCACCACGTCCTGCTCGACGGGTACGGCTACGCCCAGCTCGCCCGCCGGGTGGCCGCCTGGTACGGCGCCGGCACCGGCGGCCCGCCGCCCGCGCCGGTCACCGCCACGCTCGCCGACGTCGTGGCCGAGGACCGGGCCCGGGAGGTCGACGACGGCGAGTTCTGGGCGGCCCGCCTCACCGGTACCGGACTGTCCACACTGGCCGGTCGGCTCGCCGCCCCGGCGCCGGCCGCGATCCGGGCCGCCCTCGACCTGCCACCCGGCACGCTCGACGCGCTGCTCGCCGGCGCCGGACGGCACGGCTGCGCCTGGACCGACCTGGCCACCGCCGCCTGCGCCGGGTACCTCGGGCGGATGGCCGGCCTCGACGAGGTGCGCCTCGGGCTGCCGTCGATGAACCGGGTCGCGCCCGGCCGCGGGGTCCCGGCCGCCGCCCGTACCGTCTGCACCGCGATGAACGTGCTGCCGGTGGCGGCCCGGGTCGGCGCGGCGACGGTCGGCGAGCTGACCGCCCGGGTACGCGCCGAGGCGGCGGCGGTCCGCGCGCACCCGTACACCCGGCAGGAGGACCTCGCCCGCCGGCTGCGCCGGGCCGGCGGCGGCCAGCTGTTCGGGCCCCAGGTCAACCTGCTCCCGTTCGACCCGCGGCTGGCGTTCGGCGCGGCGACCGGCGTGGTCCGCAACGTCACCGCCGGGCCGGTCGAGGACATGACCTGGTGCCTGCGGGGCGTACCGGGGCAGGGGCGGCCGGTCCGGCTCGAGGTGGACGCCAACCCGCGCCTGTACCCGGAGGGCGACGCCCGCGACCACGCCGAGCGGCTGGCCGCCTGGCTGGCGACCTTCGCCCGCGCCGACCCGGCCGAGCCGGTGGCAGGGCTGCCGCTGGCGACCGCGGCCGACCGGCGGCGGGTGCTGGTCGACTTCGCCGGGCCGGTGGTGCGCCGGCCGGCCCGGACCCTGCTCGCCGCGTTCCGGGAGCAGTGCGCGCGCACCCCGGACGCGCCGGCCCTGCGGTACGACGGCGCCGAGCTGACCTACGCCGAGCTCGACGAGCGGGCCGCCCGGCTCGCCTCCGCCCTGCGCGGGCAGGGGGTGCGTCCCGGTGACGTGGTCGGCGTCGGGCTGCCGCGCGGCTTCGACCTCTTCGTCGCCGTGTACGCGCTGCTCCACCTCGGCGCGGTGTACCTGCCCGCCGACCCGGACCTGCCGCCCCGGCGGATCGACGGCATGCTCGCCGACGCCGGGAGCCGCTGGCTGCTGACCGACCTCGACGCCGAGCCGGCCGGCCCGACCCCGGCCACCACCGGGTCCGATGTGGACCCCGACGGCATCGCCTACGTCCTGTTCACCTCCGGGTCGACCGGCCGGCCCAAGGGCGCGCGGATCAGCCACCGGGCCATCGACAACCGGCTCGCCTGGATGCAGGAGCACTTCCGGCTCCGCCCCGGCGAGCGGGTGCTGCACAAGACGCCGATCTCCTTCGACGTCTCGATCTGGGAGCTCTACTGGCCGCTGCGGGTCGGCGGCTGCGTCGTCATCGCCCGGCCCGGCGGGCACCGCGACCCCGGCTACCTGGCCCGGCTCATCGCGGACGAGCGGATCAGCACCGTCCACTTCGTACCGTCGATGCTCCGGGCGTTCTGCGCCGACCCGGCCAGCGTACGGGTCGCCGAGCGTGGCGCGCTGACCCGGCTGGTGTGCAGCGGTGAGGCGCTCACCGCCGACCTCGCCCGCACCGCCGCGACCCGGCTCGGCGTGGCACCGACCAACCTGTACGGCCCCACGGAGGCCGCGGTCGACGTGACGTACTGGGACTGCGCCCCGGACCGGGACGGCGAGACGGTGCCGATCGGCCGTCCAGTGTGGAACACCCGGGCGTACGTGCTGGACGACCGGGGCCGGCCGGTGCCGCCGGGCGCGCGGGGCGAGCTCCACCTGGCCGGGGTGCAACTCGCCGACGGCTACGCGGGCCGGGACGACCTCACCGCCGAACGCTTCCCGGCCGACCCGTTCGTCCCCGGCGAGCGCATGTACCGCACCGGCGACCTGGCGAGCTGGCGCGGCGACGGGGCGCTGCTCTACCACGGCCGGGCCGACGACCAGCTGAAGATCCGCGGCCAGCGGCTGGAGCCGGGCGAGGTCGAGGCGGTGCTCGGCGCGGTACCGGACGCCGGGCAGGTCGCCGCGGTCGGGGTCACGGGGTCCGAAGAGGAGACCCGGCTCGTCGCGTACCTGACCGGTACCGCCCCGGTCGACGCGCTCCGCGCCGCCGCCCGCGAGGCGCTGCCGGAGGCGATGCGCCCCGCCGCGTACGTCCACGTCGCCGACCTGCCGCTCACGGCGAGCGGCAAGGTCGACCGGCGCGCCCTCGCCGCGCGCGGGATGCCGGCCGCGGCACCGACGGCCGGTGCCGCCCCCACCGACGTGTGGCAGCAGCAGATCGGCGAGCTGATGGCCGCCGTGCTCGGCGCCGCCGCCCCGCTCCCGGCGGACGCGGACTTCTTCGACGCCGGCGGCGACTCGCTGCTCGCGCTGCGGCTGATGGACCGGGTCGAGGCGGTCCTCGGCCGGCGGCCGGCCCTGGTGGACGTCTTCGCCGCACCGACCCCGGCCGGGCTCGCCCGCGCCGTCGCCGGACCCGACCGGGCCGGCCGCGACCTCGCCGAGGTGCTGCCGCTGCGCGACGGCGACGGGCCGCCGCTGTTCCTGCTGCCCCCGGCCGGCGGGCTCGGCTGGTGCTACGCCCCGCTGCTGCGGACGCTGCCGCCGGGGCTGCCCGTGGTCGCCGTCCAGTCCACCGCCTTCGAACAGCCCGCGGCCGCGCTGCCCTCCACATTGGACGACCTCGCCGCCGGGTACCTGTCCGCGATCCGCTCGGTGGTCGGCGACGCCCCGTTCCACGTCGGTGGCTGGTCGATCGGCGGCATGGCGGCGCACGCGGTGGCCGCCGCGGCCGGTGCCGGCGGGCAGCGGGTCGGGGTGGTCGCGCTGCTCGACGCGTACCCGGCCGACCAGTGGCGCCACCTCGGCGAGCCGACCCGCGCCGAGGCGCTGCGCGGGATCCTGCGGATGGCCGGCGCCGAGCACCTGGTCGCCGAGGACGCCGCCCTCGACGACGAGGCGGTACGGCGGGCGCTGCGGGCCGGCGCGAGCCCGATGGCGGCCCTGCCCCCGGCGGTGCTCGCCGCGAGCATCCGCTGCGTCGTGCACGGCACGATGCTGGTACGCACGGGGCGGCACCGGCCGTTCGCCGGTGACCTGCTGCTCTTCCGGGCGGCGGCACCGCGCCCGGAGCGGTGGCTGGACCCGGCCGGCTGGACCGCGTACGCCCGGCGGGTCGAGGTCGTCGACCTGGCGGCGACCCACCCGGACCTGGTCCGCGCCCCGGCCGTGGACCGGATCGGCGCGCTCCTCGCCGGACGCCTGCGGCCGCGGTGAGGCGTCCATGGGGCATCCGATCGACGCCGCCGGCGCGTACCTGCGGATCCTGCTGGAGCTGCTCGCCGAGCTGATGCTGGTCGAGGTGGTCGGGGTCGGCTTCGCGGAGGCGCACGCGGAGGCGTCCGGCCGGCAGCACGTGCTGACCGACGCCGCCGAGCGCCGGATCTACGAGCTGCTGGGCCGCCCCGCCCGCTCGCCCTACGGCAACCCGGTACACGGCCTCGACGCGCTGGGCGTGGCCCCGCCCGACCCGGGCGCCGGCCGGCCGGCGGCGCCACCGTGCGGGTGAGCCGTGACCTGGCGCGCCGGGTCTTCGTGTCGGCGGACGCGCGGCCGTCCGCGGCGCGGCGCCTGACCCG
Source organism: Phytohabitans maris (assembly GCF_031085175.1). GTDB lineage: Bacteria > Actinomycetota > Actinomycetes > Mycobacteriales > Micromonosporaceae > Phytohabitans > Phytohabitans maris. Next base: position 12,279 of record NZ_JAVHUY010000003.1, on the reverse strand, counting down.
GGGCCGGCGCCCGCTGACCGTTCCGGGTGGCCGTGAGCCCAGCCCAGACCGCGCGGCCCGTGCCGCCGGGCCGGCGCCCGCCGACCGGTCTCAGGTCGCGGCGAGCGTGAGGAAGCCGAGCCCGGTGGCGGCGAGCAGGGCGCCCAGGCCGATGACGAGGGTGGTGATCTGCCAGGCCTGGTACGCGCCGAGCAGCGAGCCGCGCAGCGTCTGCCCCATGAACGCGGTCTGCCGCAGCCGGGCCAGCCGCTCGTCGGAGCGGCCGGTGGCCTGCCACTCGTCCACGACCTGCGAGTACGTCCGCCCCGCGGTGGCCTGCGCGACGTGCTGCCCGATGAGGTCCGCGAACGCCTGGGCCTGCGTGCCGGTGGTCACCCGGACGCCGGCGTACCGGGCGAGGCCGGCGGGCAGCTCGCCGCCTTCGTCCGGGAAGACGATCTTCTGGTCGGCCAGCTCGGCCCGGATGGTACGGCGTCCGGTGACACCGCGGGCGATCATGATCGGGCCGGCGACGAGCAGCGCGGCGCCGACGACGCCGAGAAGTAGTGAGGTCACGGCGGTAGCCTGCCCGGGTCGGGTTTCTCAGGTCAGTGCTGAACGTCCCGATTCGCCGGGACCGCCGGCCGCCCCGGCCCGCGAGCGCGCCTGGTAGGCGTCCGCGATCCGCAGGCACTCCGCCTCGCGCCACGGCGGCGTGGCGATCTGGAGCGACACGGGCAGGCCCCGCTCGTCGGCGCCGCAGGGCACCACGACGGCCGGGTTTCCGGCCACGTTGAAGACGGAGGTGGTACGGGCCACGAGCGCGGTGAGCGGGTACTCCACACCGTCCACAGTGGTGGTGTCCTGGTCGAGCAGCGGGGCGGTGACCACCGAGCCGGGGGTGGCCAGCGCGTCCACCGTGGCGAAGACGGCGGCGAGCTCCTCCTGCACGGCACGGCGCAGCCGCAGCGCGCGCAGGTAGTCGGGGGCGGCGACGAGCTGGCCTTCGAGCAGCAGGGTGCGAAAGCCGTCGCCGAACTCGTCGATCCGGTCCAGGTACCCCTCGTGCAGGGAGGCGGCCTCGGCGGGGACGATGAGGTGCTTGAGCGCGTCCGGGTTGATCCGGCGCAGCAGCGGCAGCGCGACCGGTACCAGCGTCGCCCCGGCGGCGGCCAGGACCTCGCGGGCGGCGGCCACCGCGACGGCGACCGCCGGCTCGCAGACCTCCTCGAACCAGTTCTCCGGCACGCCGACCCGCACCCCGGTCAGGTCCTGGTCGAAGCGGGCGGCGTAGTCGGCGTCGACCGGCGCGTCGGCGCTGTACGGGTCGAGCGGGTCGTGCCCGGCGATCGCGTTGAGCGCCAGGGCCGCGTCCCGCGCCGAGCGGGTGATCGGGCCGAGGTGGCCGAGCGTCCAGGAGCAGGAGACGGCGCCGCGGCGGGAGACCCGGCCGTACGTGGGCTTGAGGCCGACCGCGCCGCACCAGGCGGCCGGTACCCGGATCGAGCCGCCCGCGTCGCTGCCGATCGCGAGCGGGAGCTGGCCGGCGCCGACCGACGCGCACGGGCCGGAGGAGGAGCCGCCGGAGTTGCGGGCGAGGTCGAACGGGTTGCGGGTCCGGCCGTTCTTGCCGGCCTCGAGCTCGTACGTGGCGAGCTTGGCGACCAGGACCGCGCCCGCGTCGACGAGCCGCCGGTGCACCTCGGCGTCCCGCTCCGGCACGTGTCCTTTGTGGAGCGCCGAGCCGTACTCGGTGCGTACCCCGGCGGTGTCGATGGTGTCCTTGAGCCCGTAGGGGATCCCTTCCAGCGGCCGGGCGGTGCCGTCGCGCCAGCGCCGGGTGGCCTCGTCGGCGGCGGCGCGGGCGGCGCCGGCGAGCAGGTTGACCACCGCGCCGAGCGCCGGCTCGGTGGCGTCGATGACGGCCAGGCACTCCTCGACCGCGTCGCGCGGCGTGACGGTGCCGGCGGCGTACCCGGCGAGCAGGTCGGCGACGCCGGGCAGCCGCCGCCCGGTCAGCGCGGTCGGCACGGCCGCAGCCAGGTCTCGGCGTGGGCCGGCAGCGGCGGCTCGGCGGTCGGGTCGAGCGGTATCGACCGGACCCGCTCCCGGTCGGCGGCCTTGCCGGCCCAGGAGCGGACCGCCCGCTCCACGGCCGCCGGCGCCGCGCCCGGCACCCGGCTCCGCATCCAGTCCGCGGTGGGTTCACTGTGGACGGTCATGGCTCACTCCCCGCCGTACCGCTGGGTCAGGTGTGCCCGGTAGGGCTCCGCGGAGAGCGGGCCGCCGGTGGCCCGGACGACCAGCTCGGCCAGCGTGTACGTGCGGCCGGGCGCGTGCACGTGCCGGCGCAGCCAGCCGAGCACCGGCGTGACGTCCCGGGCGGCGAGCGCGGCGGCCACCTCGACGCCGGCGTCCCGCATCGCGCCCCAGAGCTGGGCGGAGACCAGGTTGCCGATGACGTACGAGGTGAACAGCCCCATGTACCGGTGGCACCAGTGCGGGTCCTGCAGGCACCCCTCGCGGTCGCTCGGCACCGGCTGGCCGAAGTAGCGCTCGGCCCGCTCGTTCCAGAGCTCCGGCACGTCGAAGACGTCGAGCCGGCCGGCGAGCAGCGCGCACTCGATCTCCCAGCGCAGCGCGATGTGCAGGTTGAAGCTCAGCTCGTCGGTGCCGGTGCGGATCAGCGAGGTCGGCCCGTGCACCGCGGCCCGGTGCAGCGTCTCCGGCCCGAAGCCGGGCGGCGGGTCGGTGAGGTGGGGCAGGAGCAGGTCGTACGCCCAGGCGGCGAACTCGGGGGTGCGGCCGACGATGTTCTCCCAGAACTTCGCCTGCGACTCGTGCACGTACGGCATGACGCCCCGCGCCGCGGCCGTGCCCCACAGCTCGGCGGAGATGCCCTGCTCGTACAGGGCGTGGCCGAGCTCGTGGATGGCGGCCTTGAGCAGGTCGGGGAAGGGTACGTCGTCGCGGAGCGTGAAGCGCACGTCGCGCGGCCCGGACGGGCTGGTGAACGGGTGCGGCGAGATGGCCAGCCCGCCGCGGCTCCAGTCGTACCCGACCCGCTCGGCGAGGTCGTGCGCGAACGCGAAGACGGCCGGCCGGTCGAGCACCGGCATCGGGTCCGGCGGCCGGGCGTGGACCGCTTCCTGCCGGCGCTCGTTGAGCGGGATCACGGTCTCCACGACCGCGTCGAGCAGCGCCTGCGTCTCCCGCCAGGACAGCGCCGGCTCGTACAGCGACAGCAGCGCGTCCATCGGGTGCTCGTCGTAGCCGATCGCGTCGGCGAGCCGGAGGTTGATGTCGACGAGCTTGCGCAGCCACGGCGCGAAGGCGGCCCAGTCGGCGTCGCGCCGGGCGTCCCGCCACACCACGAACGCCTCCGACGCGACCACCTGGAACTCGGTCAGCGCCTGCACCGGCCGGCGCAGCTCGGTCTCGTGGTCGCGGCGGGCGACCCGGGCGATCGCCCAGGTGGCGAAGTCGCGCTCCGGGTCGGGCGCGGTGGCCTCGACGGCGGCGACCAGCTCGCCGAGGCGCGGGTCGCCGGTGCGCTCGCGGATCCGCCGCTCCATCAGCCCGATCTGCCGCGCCCGGTCGGCGGTCGCCTGGTCGGGCAGGTAGGACTGCTGGTCGAAGCGGAGGTGGTCGAAGACGCGCCGGTAGTCCTCGGTCTCGGCGAGGTACGCGCGCAGCTCGTCGATCTCCGTCATGCGCCTGGGTGCTCCTCCCTGTGCGGGCCGGCTCCGGCGGGCGTCAGAACCCGCTGCCGGCTCCGGCGGGCCTCACGGTCCGCGACCGTGACGGTGGTCAGGACCAGGCCGGCGTACCGGGCCTGGCCGGGGTGGTGGCGGCGGTGCCGGGCCGGAAGGCCGCGACCGCCTGCTCACCTGTCTTGATCATGAACTCGCTGACCAGGCGCTCGACCGCCGACGTGTCGCCGTCGACCGCGGCCTGGGTGACCCGGACGTAGAACGTCATGGCGAGCGCGATGTGCTGCGGGTCGTCGCGGAGCACCTGCGGGATCGAGTGCAGCCGGGTGCGCAGCGACCGGACGAGGTCGAGCGCGGTGCGGTTGCTCGACGGCCGGTACAGCGTCTCCCGGAACTCCCAGCAGGTGGTGAGCATCTCGTCGACGCGGTTGGCGTTGCGCAGCGCGATGATCTGGTCGAGCAGCCCGCGCAGGCGGTCCTTGTCGGCGTCGGTCAGCCGCGGCACCGCCGACCGGCAGATGAGCGCCTCGATGTGCGCGCGCAGCTCGTACACCTCGCTGATCGTGTCGCGGGACATCCCGTTGACCACCGCGCCGACCCGCGGCACGAGCCGGACCAGCCCCCGCTCGCCGAGCACGCGCAGCGCCTCCCGGACCGGGCCGCGGCTGACCCCCAGCTCCGCGGCGATCTCCGTCTCGCGCAGCCGGGCGCCGTCGGGCCACCGCTCGGCGACGATGCCGCGGGCGATCCAGTCGGCGACGGCGGCCGGCAGGGTCGGCACGTCGGTCCAGTTCTCCGCCATTTTGGACATTACTCTGCGTTCACCTTCTGTAGATCGTTCATTGTCAACAGTATGACGATGCAACGATGTTGTGTCGAGGTAACGAGTGCGTTTCGGTTGTTTGTGCTCGTCAGAGGCTTGCTGTCGACTATTGACACCTGATCGGGGAGGTGTCAACAATCTACCAACCCAACGACAACTTCACTCTTTGACGCGAGGAGGAGCGATGGCAACTACGCTCAGTCGGCGCGGCTTGCTCTCCTTGGGCGTGGGCATAGGCGCGGGCACCCTGCTGGCCGCGTGCGGCGGCGAGGACTCTCCCGAGGCCGCCAACACCCGCATCGTCGCCCGGTGCTGGGGCGGCGTCTGGGAGACCGCGTTGCAGAAGATCTGCCCCGGCTTCACCGAGGCGACCGGCGTGGAGGTGCTCAACGACCCCGGCAGCGACACCGTGCCGCTGCTCCAGCAGAAGCCCGGGCAGTACGACCTGGCCTGGCTGATCGGCAACGAGGCGGCCCGCGGCCTCACCTCCGACGTCCTCGAGCCGATCGACACGTCCCGGATCGAAAAGTGGGACTCGATCGTCACGCGGCTCTCCGACGGGCAGACCAAGGACGGCAAGGTCAGCGGCGTCCCGATCAGCTACACCGCGTCCGGCATCCTCTACAAGACGGACAAGGTGCCCTTCAAGATCACGTCCTGGGAGGACCTCTGGCGGCCCGAGCTCAAGGGCCAGGTCGCCCTGCAGAACGCGCCCTCCATCGGCGGGCTCTTCCTGATCTTCACCGGGGCCCGGATCTTCGGCAGCGGCCCGACCGACTACGAGGCCGGCTGGAAGGCGCTGGAGCGGCTCAAGGACAACGTCCAGTTCCTCTTCAACACCAGCACGGACGGGGTCAACAAGCTCGCCGCCGGCAGCGTCGCCGCGGTCGTCACCATCGCCGACCAGGGCATCCCGCTCAAGAGCCGGGGCGTCGAGACCGTGGTGCCGGCCGAGGGCTCCACCTGGAGCGTGCAGAACGTCACGATCCCCGCCGCCTCCACCCGCAAGGACCAGGCGTACGAGTTCATCAACTACATGCTCAAGGACGAGACCCAGGTCGAGTGGGCCCGGGAGGGCAAGGCGGCGCCCGCCTCCACCACCGTGACGCTCCCCTCGGAGGTCTCCGCCAACCTCGTCGAGACCCCGCAGATCGCGCAGAGCCTCTGGCCGATCGACTGGTACGAGTTCGGCCAGAACATCACCGAGTGGACCACCCGCTGGCAGAGGATCTTCGGCTCGTGACGGTGGCGACCGCGGCGCGCGGGGAGGAGAGGGCGCGGACCGGGTGGCTCCTCTCCGCCCCGCTGCTGCTGTTCACCGCGTTCATGTTCCTGTACCCGGCGATCAGCGTGATCCGGACCAGCGTGGCCGGCCGCGAGGAGGTCAACGCCGGCGGCTTCACGCTCTCCCACTACACCGACTTCTTCACCGACGAGCTGTACCTCAAGGCGCTCAGCAACACGCTGCTGATCGCCGTGCTCACCGTCCTGATCACCGGCGTGCTCGGCCTGGTCTACGCGTACCAGCTCACGATGCGCCCGGGGCTGCGCCAGCTCCAGCTCGCGCTGCTGCTCACCCCGCTGCTGGTCAACGGCGTGGTCCGCATCTTCGGCCTGCAGCTCGGCCTCATCTCCGTCAACGACCTGCTGATGTGGGCCAACCTCGTCGACTCCCCGCTCGGGCTGAACTACTCGTTCACCGGCATCGTCATCGCGCTGGTCATGTTCCAGTTCCCGTTCATGGCGATGGCCGTGTACGCCAGCCTGTCCAGATTGGACACCACGCTGGTCGAGGCGGCGCAGACGCTCGGCGCGGGCCGGATGTCGGTACTGGCGCGGGTGGTCTTCCCCCTCGCCGTGCCCGGCCTGGTCGCCGGCGGCGTGCTCACCTTCGCCGCGGCGGCCGGCACCTTCATCGTCCCGGCGATGATGGGCGGCGGCCGGGTAAACACCGTGCCACAGATGATCTACACGTCGGTCAGCCAGTCCCAGCTCTGGGCGACCGCGTCGGCGTTCGCGGTGATCCTGGTCGTGGTCCTGGTCGTGCCGATCATGGTCGGCACGCACTTCGGCAACCGCGACACGGCGGGGGTGCGCTGATGACCGCCACCCTCGACGCGCCCGCCGCCCGGCGCCGACCCCGCCGGCGCGAGCGGCAGAAGATCTCGGTCTTCACGCTGGTGATCACCGTACTGCTGCTCCTGCCCCTCGTGGTCGTCGCGCTCGCCGCCGTCAACCCCGAACCCTACCTGCTGTTTCCGCCGGAGGACTTCTCGCTGCACTGGTTCAGCGCCGCCCTCGACTACCCGAGCTTTCGCACCTCGCTCGTGCTGAGCCTGCGGATCGCGCTGATCGTGGTCGTCGTCGGCCTGCTCATCACCGTGCCGGCGGCGGTCGCGGTCACCCGCGGCACCGGCCGGGTGCGCCGCTCGGTCCAGCTCGCGATGGCCACCCCTCTGGTCACGCCGGACATCCTGCTGGCGCTCGGCCTGCTCATCATGCTCACCCAGCTCTCCATGTCCAACAGCCTGGTCGGACTGGTCCTCGGGCACGTGCTGGTCGGCCTCCCCATCGCGCTCCAGGTGCTGGTCGCCGGGCTGGCCGGCATCGACCCCAACCTCGAGCACGCGGCCGCCACGCTCGGCGCCTCCCGGATCCGGGCGTTCCTCGCCGTCACGCTCCCCAACATGCTGCCGGCGATCGGCAGCGCGGCGCTGTTCCTGTTCATCTTCTCGTTCGACAACGTGTCGATCTCGCTGTTCCTGTCGGCGCCGGGGCAGACCACCCTGCCGATCACGCTCTTCCAGTACCTGGAGAACAACGCCGACCCGACCGTGGCCGCCATGTCCACGATCCTCGTCATCGTCGGCGTCGCGGTCGCCCTGCTCCTCGGGCGGCTCGGCGGCCTCGGGCAGCTCGCCGGCGGCGGAAGGAGGCGCCGGTGACCGGCACCGACTACCTGACCGTCTCGGGCGTCAGCAAGCAGTACCCGGGCGGTGGCGGGGTCGACGGCATCGACCTGACCCTGCCCCGCGGCGAGATGCTCGTGCTGCTCGGCCCCAGCGGATGCGGCAAGACCACCCTGCTGCGGGTCATCGCCGGCCTGCTCGCACCGGACGCCGGTGGCGTCCGGCTGGATGGGCGGGACATCACCGGGGTACCCACCCACCGGCGCAACATCTCGATGGTCTTCCAGACCTGGGCGCTCTTCCCGACCATGTCGGTCCGCGACAACGTCGGGTTCGGGCTGCGGATGCGCGGGGTACCTCGTGGACAGCGCCGGCAGCGGGTCGATGAGGCGCTGGCGCTGGTGGGGCTCGCCGACTTCGCCGACCGCCGGCCCCGGCAGCTCTCCGGCGGCCAGCAGCAGCGGGTCGCGCTGGCCCGGGCGATCGTCACCCAGCCCGCCGTGCTGCTGCTGGACGAGCCGCTGAGCAGCCTCGACCACCGCATCCGGGTACAGCTGCGCGGGCAGCTCAAGCGGCTGCAGCGCGAGCTCGGCCTCACCGGCGTGTACGTCACCCACGACCACACCGAGGCGCTCGCGCTCGGCGACCGGATCGCGGTCATCGACGCGGGCAAGGTGGTCGAGACCGGAACCCCGGTGGACGTGTTCAACCGGCCCCGCCGCCGGTACACGGCCGAGTTCCTCGCTCTGGCCAACGTCATCCCGGTGACGCCCGACGGCAGCGAGCTGCGCACCCCGTTCGGCGACGTGATCGAGGCCGAGCCCGGCGCCGGCGGCGGCGCCCCGGTCGTCGCGGTGGCCCTGCGCCCCGACGCGATCCGGATGGCCCCCGGCACCGGCGCACCGGGCAGCCACACGGGTGTGGTCCGCGCCGTCGAGTACCAGCCCGGCGGGGTCCTGCACGAGGTGCAGCTCCCGGACGGCACGAGCGTGCAGGTGGTGGTCGCGCCGGGGGAGGGCGCCGCCGTCGGCAGCGAGGTCGGTCTCGCCTTCGAGTGGAAGAAGGCCGTGCCGCTCATCGACTGACGCCCAGCTCTCCCGGGCGCCGGCACCACAGAAAGGGAACCATGAAGATCGATTTCCACGCCCATGTGTGGAACACCCAGCTCGACCAGGTCGGCGAGTTCGCCGAGCGGCTCACCGCGCTCGGCACCGACGCGGCGGTCGTCCTGCCCATCGCGCCGTACATGACCAACGAGTCCATCGCCGACCTGGTGAAGGCCGCGTCCGGCAAGGTGATCGGGTTCGCCTCGGTGGTCCCGTTCGCCGAGACCACCGGCATCCCGCGCGAGGATCCACTCACGACACTCGGGCACGCGGTCGAGACGCTCGGCCTGCGCGGCCTCAAGCTGCACCCGCTGATCCAGGGGTTCGCGCTCAACGACCCCGGCCTGGTACCCGTCGTCTCCGCCGCCGGCGACCTCGGCGTACCGGTGCTGGTCCACACCGGACCCGCCAACGGCCGCGCCGGGCGCCTCCAGAACGGGGAGATCAACCTCCTCGACGACCTGGCCATCATGTGCCCGAACACCGTGCTGATCGCCGGCCACGCCAACCCGCTCAGCGACGCGCCGTACCTGGCCCGCAAGCACAAGAACGTCTACCTGGAGACCTCCATCTCCTGGGCGCGGTGGGGCAAGCTGATCCCCGGCCTGGTCCGGCAGGTGATCGAGGACGCCGGGCCCGACAAGATCCTCTACGGCACCGACTTCTCCCTCGGACGCGACCAGCGGGTGACCGACACCAACGCCGTCATCGACGCGACCGGCCTGCCCGACGCCGACCTCGCGCTCGTCTACGGCGGCAACGCGGCCCGCCTGCTCAACCTGTCCTGACCCGCACCCACTGTCACCACGGAGAAGGAGCGACACCCCATGACGGACCCCACACCCATCCTCAAGGCCCCGGGCGAACTGCTCGACATCGACAAGGCCACCCGCGCCCAGTTCCGCATCCCGGTCGCCCGCCGGGCCTCCGGCGAAGATCTGGCGATCCGGGTACACGTCGCCAAGGGCGCCTCCGACGGCCCCACCCTCGGCCTGGTCGCCGCGGTGCACGGCGACGCGGTCTTCGGCAGCCACATCATCCGCCTGGCCATGGAGCGGCTCGACCTCGACAACCTGCGCGGGGCCGTGGTGGCCGTGCCGGTGGCCAACCCGGTCGCGTTCGAGTCCGGCACCCGGACCACCGGGCAGGGGTGGAACACCGACATGAACAACATGAACCGCGTCTTCCCCGGCTCCGCCGAGGGCTGGATCTCGCAGCAGATGGCCGCCGCCCTCTCCGAGAACGTGATCGGGCAGCTCAACGCCCTCCTCGACTACCACTGCGGCGCCAACACCTCCATCGACTACACCCTCATCGACGGCGACAAGACCAGGGACGCGCAGCGCAACGTCGACTTCAACCGGCTGATGGGCACCGACTTCATCTACACGCACGACGTCAACCCGTTCTCCGGCACCATCACCGGGTACGCCCGCAGCCTCGGTGTCCACTGTGTCGTCGCCGAGCAGGGCGGCAACCTCCTCCCGCCCGGCTTCGACGAGCTGTCGCTCACCCGGATCGACAACTTCCTCAAGGCCCTCGGCATGATCGACGGCGAGCCGGTGCTGCCCGACACCCAACTCGTGATGAGCGGCGGCCGTACCCTCCAGCGCATCCGCCACGGCGGCCTCTTCTACCCCGAGGTCGGCATCGAGGCGCTCGCCACGATCGTGCCCGGCGGCACCGTACTGTCCCGGGTCGTCGACCCGCACAGCTTCGAGGTGCTCCAGGAGATCCGCGCCCCGTACGAGAAGTCGGCCATCTTCCAGACCCGCCCCGCCTTCGGCCAGGTCAACCCCGGCGACTACGCCTACATCATCGGCGACGCCACCCGCGCCACCGAGATCGACCGCCTCACGAACTGGCGCTTCGACACCTGACCCACCCAGGCCCCGGCCCTTCTCAGCGCCGACGCCGGCCGGGACACCATGTGGGTCGCTGCCGCGCCGGACCGCGATCCGGCGGCCGGTGCGCGGACCGCGCGGCGTCCGCCTGGACCGGCTCGCCGCAGATCATGGTACGTAACCGCCCCTGCGTGACTCTGCTGGCGAATTGGTGTTAGGCGGCGAGGTCGTATTGGAGTTGGGCGAAGCGGCTGTGGCGGGTTGGGTGGAGTGGGTGGCCGGTGATCCCAGGCGTCGGCGCGGGCGATGTTGATGGCGGTGGCGGTGAGGAGGCTGTTTAGGTGGGTTTTGGGTTGTCCGGTGTAGCGGGTTCGGCGTAGTCGGTAGGCGCGGACGGCTTGGGAGATGGTGCCTTCGACGCCGGCGCGGGTGGCGTAGCGGCGCTGCCAGGTGGTGGTTTGTTGGTCGGTGCGGGCTTGGGTGAGGGCTTGTTGTTGTTCGCGGGGGGCGAGGCTGATGCTGCGCGCCCCTGAGGTGTTGCGGGTGCATTTGGGCCGGTCGGGGCAGGGCATGCAGTCGGTGCGGGAGAACAGCACGGTGGTCTTGCCGGGTTGGCTGGGGTGTTGTTTCCAGCTGATGCTGGTGGCGCCGGCTGGGCAGGTGGCCTGCTGCTGGTCCCAGTCGATGGTGAAGGTGGGCAGGGTGTGGCCGCCGTCGGTGTGGGCTTGCCAGGAGGCGTCGGGCAGGACCGGGCCGGTCAGGGTGATGCCGTGGTTACGGCGGGCGGTGATGAGTAGTTCGGCGTCGATGTAGCCGGCGTCGACCAGATGTTCGTCCGGGGTCAGGTCCCGGGCCGCCTGGGCTTGGTGGATCTGGTCGGTGACCTGCACGTCGCAGACGGTGGCGGCGGTGGTCAGCACGGCGGTGATCAGGTGCGGGTGGTCGTCGGTGCAGGTCTCGCAGAGGTGGACCTTGTAACCCTCCCAACCGTGCCCGCGTTTCATCCCGTACCGGGCGTCGGTGTCATACGCAGAGACGATCCTGTCGGCGGCGGGGGCTAACCCGTCCTCCTTCGGCTCACGCAGCCGCGCCCCGCGCTCGTCGCGGTAGAACTGCTGGATCCACACGGTCCGTAGGGTCTGCACGGCCGACAGTTCCGCCGCCCAGGCAGGCGCGTCCGGCCGGGACAACGCTCCGGCCAGCGTGTATCCATCCTCGGCGATGGTTTGTGTGAGGGTGACACGTTCGGTCTCGCTCTTGGGTAGCCGCCACTGGTCGATCCGGGGCCCGTACCGCTCATACCAATCGGTCGGCACCCAGCCCGCCAACCACGGCCCGGCCACCCCCGCGAGGGCCTCCAACGCCGCCCGCAGCGTCTCACCAACCAGTTCCAGGCGGTTCAACGACCGGACCGCGGCCAGCACATGCGTCGAGTCGCTGCGCTGACGACGGGCCCCGCCCAACATGCCCGCCTCGCGCAGGATGCCCAACACCCGATCGAAGATCAACCGTTCGGCGGCGTCCGCATCGACCAGCCGGGACCGGAACTCACTCAACACCGAGGCGTCGAACCCGGCATCGTCCAACTCCAGACCGAGCAGGTACTTCCAGTCGATCCGGCCCCGGACCATGTCAGCAGCCTGCCGATCGGTCAGGTTCTCCATGAACTGCAACACCGACACCAACGCCAGCCGCGCCGGCGACAGCCCGGGCCGACCCCGCACCGCGAACAACTCCCCAAACTCGCGATCATCAAAACGAACCCGCAGCTCATCACGCATCCGCAGGTACACATTCCCCCGCCGGAACGCAGCCCGAGCCAGCCGCGCGGTCTGCTCCGGAACCCCACGATCCTCACCAGGCCGCAGCGACACCACGCCACCATCCACAATCGACACCAGACCA
>NZ_JAVHUY010000029.1 GCF_031085175.1 Phytohabitans maris | reverse complement strand
CGCCGCTCGGCGGCGCCGGCGGGCCGGCGCCCGGTCCCGCTTTCGCGCCGTCGCTCGGCGGCGCTGGCGGGCCAGCGCCCGGTCCTGCCGCGGCGGCGCCGCCTGGCGGCGCCGGCGGGCCGGCGCCCGGTCCCGCTTTCGCGCCGTCGCTCGGGGTCGGCGATCCCAAGGAAGGTCGCCGCCCGGCCACCGCGGACCTCGACGGGAGTGACGCCTGATGGACAACCTGCACCGCGAGCTCGCGCCCATCTCCGCGGCGGCCTGGGCCAGCCTGGAGGAGGAGGCGCGCCGCACGTTCCTGCGGCACCTGGCCGGCCGCCACCTGGTCGACGTGGCCGGACCGGCCGGGCCGGAGCTCGCCGCGGTCGGCACCGGCCACACCCGCGCGGTGGAGGCCCCGGCCGAGGGGGTCGCGGCCCGCGCCCGCCAGACCCAGCCGCTGGTCGAGCTCCGCGTGCCGTTCACGCTGGACCGGGAGCAGATCGACGCCGTCGAACGGGGCGCCAAGGACCCCGACTGGGGCCCCGCCAAGGACGCCGCCCGCCGCATCGCGCTCGCCGAGGACCGGGCCGTCTTCCACGGGTACCCGGCCGCCGCCATCACCGGCATCGCCCCGGCCTCGTCCAACCCGCCGATCGCCCTCCCCGCCGGCGTCCGCGACTATCCCGGGGCGGTCGCCCGTGCCGTCTCCGCGCTCCGCCTGGCCGGCGTCGACGGGCCGTACCGGCTCGCGCTCGGCGCCGACGCGTACACCGCCGTCACCGAGGCCGTCGACGGCGGCTACCCGATCGAGGAGCACGTCGCCCGCCTGGTCGACGGCGACGTCGTGTGGGCACCCGCGATCACCGGCGGCGTGCTGCTCTCCACCCGTGGCGGCGACTTCGAGCTGCACTTGGGCCAGGACCTGGCGATCGGCTACCGCACCCACGACGCGACCACGGTCGAGCTCTACTTCCAGGAGACGTTCACGTTCCTCGCGTACACGGCCGAGGCCGCCGTCGCCCTTCCCGCGGCCTAGCCTAGGAGGTCCTGGCGCGCGGTACCGGCGAGCAGCGCCAGCCCGGTCTCCGGGTCGAGGCGCTTGGCCAGGCGGGCGCCGACCTCGGTGATGATGACCTCCAGCGTCGGCCAGACCTCGCCGCGCAGCAGGTGGCCGCCGACGGTGCTGCCGTCCGCCCGGCCCAGCACCGCGTGTACGTGCAGCGCCGCCCGCCCGCCGTCGTCCGCGATGTCGCCGAGCAGCGAGAGGACCTCCACCTGCTCGCGCACCGGGATCCGGCGGTAGTCGCGCTTGTCCCGGTCGAAGTAGCCCAGCTCCGCGGAGCTGAACCCGCCGACCGCCGTGACCCGCGCCCCGCGCAGGCCGTGGCGCGCCGCGACCTCGTTGACCGCGGCGACCGCGTCCTCGCCCTTGTCGACGGCGACGACCACGACCCGCCGATCGCCGTCGGCCACTTCGACGTCCCGCACGCTCTCCCCCAATCCCAGGCCCGACCGGACCTCCGACCCGTGCCCGGCCGGACCCGACGCCAAACCCGCCCCGCGCCGGAACCCGGCCTCAGGCCCGCGCGCACCAGACCTCGGCCTCGAACTCCTTGGCCTGCCGCTGGCTCGCGTCGGGGTGGACGACCCGGTACGGGTGGTCGTCGGAGGGGATGACCCGCACCATCTCGTCGATCATGTCCTGCGGGTCGTACTGGTCGTCCAGGTACTCGCTGAAGTCGGGGCGCGGAAGCAGCGCGCCCTCCGGCCGCCACCACTGCCCCATCGCCTCGACGCCGGTGTCGTTGAAGCCGGTGTGGTACGGGCCGGGGTTGATCGTCGCCACCCGGACGCCGCGCGGGCCGAGCTCACCGCGGAGCGCCCACGCGATGGCCTCGATGGCGTGCTTGGTCGCGGCGTACGCGCCGAGCCACGGGCGGGTCCGGATGCCGGCCACGGAGGAGACCCACACGACCTTGCCGCCGCCGCGGTCGAGCATGCCCGGGGCGACGGCGCGGACGAGCTCCAGGTGCCCGAAGACGTTCACCTCGAACGAGCGGCGGATCCGCGCCATCGGGATCTCCACCAGCGCCCCGGCCTCCTGTACGCCGGCGTTGAGCACCAGGATGTCGACCTCGCGGCCGGCCACGTGGGCCCGGTCGAGCTCCTCGGTCACGTCGAGCTTGACGGCGTCGAGGCGGGCGTGCCGCCGCCACGCCTCGGCGCGCAGGTCGCGTACCTGCGACCACACCTCGGCGCCGGCGACGACGTCGTGGCCGGCGCGGGCCAGGCCGAGCGCGGCGCCGCGACCGAGGCCGCTGCCCGCGCCGGTGATCAGGATCCGTGCCAACGCTGGCCTCCAACCAGGGGTTCGACGACCTCCCCGGGCACCGGGCTCGAACGTATTACGGATCCCGCGCCGCCGGGCCGGTTCGCCGGCCTCCGGGCCACGCCGCGGGCCGGGCTCACCCGCCGTGCGCGATGCTCCTCATCTCTTGCACGATCCTGCTCCGGGCGGGACCCGGCGGCAACGGGTGTGGTGTAGTCGGAGGATGAGCCTCGACGAGTTCCGCTCCCTGGTGCTCCGCCACGCGCGACCCGACTGGACCACCCCGGTCGAGGGGCTGCACATCTCCCGGGTGGACCGGCCGGCGCCGCCCGACGCGTCGATGTCCGGGACGGTGCTGGCGCTGATCGCCCAGGGCACCAAGCGCCTCGCCCTCGGCGACCGCGTCTACGAGTACCGGAGCGGGCAGTACCTCGTCGCCTCGCTCGACCTGCCGGTCACCGGCCACTTCGTCGACGCCAGCCCGGAGCGGCCGGCGCTCGGCATCGGGCTCACCCTCCAGCCGGAGACGATCTCCGAGCTGCTGCTCCGCGCCGGCCCCGGCGACCTGCCCCGCCCCGGCGCCGCGACGCTCCCCGGCATCGCGGTGAGCGACGCGCCGGCCGAGATGATCGACGCGGCCGTACGGCTGCTCCGCCTGCTCGACCAGCCGCGCGACCGTACCGTCCTCGCGCCGCTGGTCATCCGCGAGATCCTGTGGCGGGTGATCACCGGCCCGCAGGGCGGCATCGTCCGCCAGCTCGGCCTCGCCGACAGCAGCCTCACCCACATCGCCCGCGCGGTCCGCTGGATCCGCGACAACTACCGGCAGCCGTTCCGGGTCGAGGACGTGGCGCAGCTCTCCGGCATGAGCGTCTCCGCGTTCTACCGCAACTTCCAGGCGGTCACCGCGATGAGCCCCATCCAGTTCCAGAAGCAGATCCGCCTCCAGGAGGCCCGGCTGCTGCTGGCCACCCACCCCAGCGACATCGCCCGGGTCGGCCACCGGGTCGGCTACGACAGCCCGTCCCAGTTCAGTCGCGAGTACCGCCGCCAGTTCGGCGCCCCACCCAGCCAGGACGCCGCCCGCCTCCGCGACACCGCCGCGCTCACCCTCCCCTGACCGCGTCACCGGAGGGTGTGACGGGGTAGGCGGTCCAGGGCGCGACGCCGAGCTTGCCGGTGTTGCCGAGGTCGATGACCTGCTCCGCCGCGATGACCTGCGCCGACGAGCCGACGACGACCTCCAGGTAGTGCCCCTCGGTGGCCCGGACCGACGGGTCGGTGACCAGGTTGCGCCACAGCACCGCGGCCACCGCCCGCTCGCCGGGCCGCAGCGTCACCGTCGCCGGCGCCACGTCGAAGCTGGGGACGCTCGCGACCCCGGCCGAGCCGGCGCCGGCCGTGACGTCGAGCGGCTGCCGGTCCTCGTCGAGCACGCGTACCGGCGGGTGTCCGCGGAGGGTTTGTGTCCGGGCACCGCAGTTGGTCACCACGATCCGCAGCACCCGCAGCCCCATCGCGGCGTCCTCGGCGCCGGGCCGGGCGGACAGGCCCGACTCCGGGCAGGCGGCCGGGCTCGGGCTCGGCGGGGGTGGCGGCGTCGTGGTCACACCCGGCAGCGCCTCGACCGGGGCGGCTCCGGACGGGGTGCCGCCCCGGCGGTCGGCGTCCGCCAGCCGGTCGACCGCGAGCACGGCGATCGGGGCCGCCAGCGCGACGCCGACCGCGAGCCGTACCAGGGGCCAGGTCCAGGGCCGGGGCGCGCGTTCCACGGCGCCGAGCCTACGGGCCGCCCGAGCGCCGGCCGCGGGGATCGTGTCAGCGAAGTGTGGACATCCGGTGAAGGTCGCCCGGGGCCTGCCCACGGACTCAGGGGCGGGTCCGGGCGCGGGGACGCGGCCGCGGGCGGTGGGCGGCGCGGTGGGTGCGGCGCAGCGCTGGCGTGGGCCCGGCCGCCGCCGGTTCGTGGCGGAGCACCGCACGGTGCGCGGCCACCAGCTCCCGGCCGGGCAGCACGCCGAGCTGATCGGCGAGCAGCTCGCGCACGTGCCGGAACGCGTCGAGCGCCTCCGCCTGCCGGCCGCCGCGGTACAGCGCGACCATCAGCCGGCACCACAGCGACTCGCGCAGCGGCTGCCGGGCGGTGAGGTCGCGCAGCTGCGGTACCAGCTCGGTGTGGACGCCATTGGCCAGCAGCAGGTCGATGCGGCGCTCGGTCGCGGCGTACCACTCCTCGACCAGCGCCGGCGCGTGCTCGGCGACCAGCGCGTCCGAGCCCACGTCCGGCAGCGGCTCGCCGGGCGCCCGCCAGCAGGCCAGCGCGCGGTCCAGCAGGGAAAGCTCGGCCGGGCCGCCGGCGGCGCGGGCGGCGCGCAGCAGGGCGCGGAAGCGGTACACGTCGACCGCCTCGGGCGGCACCGCCAGCGTGTAGCCGCCGGCCGTACCGCGGATCACGTCCATGCCGAGGTCATGCCGGAGCCGGGTGACCACAGTGGAGAGTGCGCGGCGGGCCGGCGACGGCAGGTCCTCGCCCCACAGGTAGCGGGCCAGCGCGGCGGTGCCGACCGTCTGCCCGGGCGCGAGCGCGAGCGCGGTGAGGATGACCTGGCGGCGCGGGGCGGCGAGGGTCACCGGCCGCCCGTACGCGACGACCCGCACCGGGCCGAGCAGGCCGACCTCCAGGGCGCCGCCCAGGGCCGCCGCCCTACCAGCAGCCACCACAGGTGCCGCCTCCCTCGTTGTCCTTCGGTACGAAGCGGACCGGCCGGTCCACCAGCGGGTCGCCGGTGGGCAGCGGCGTGGCGATGGTGCGCCCGGGCGCCTCCCGGACGATCCGCACGCAGGCGATCCGCACGTCGTGGTCGGTGACCACGCAGATCCCGAGATCCTCGCCCGGCGGCAGGGTGGCCGTGTCGGCGAAGAGCGTCGGCGCGGTCACCGCGTACGGCTCCATGCCCTGCCCGGGCGCCACCGCCTCCCCTTTGCGCGGGTAGAGGCCGTGGCCGAACGTCGCCCCCGGCACGTCCGGCGACGCGGCGCAGTCGAGGTGCCAGGCCAGCGTGAGCCGTTCACCGTCCGGGCTGACGACCGCCTGGTCGATGCCGCCGGAGGTACACGGGATGCGGGTCCACTCCTCCGCCGCGGCCCGTGCCGGCCCGGCGGTGGCCGCCGCGACGGACGCCGCGGCCAGCACGGCCGCGACCCGCACGACGGCTCGGCTCACTGCCCGCTCCCTTCCGCGAGCTCGTCGCCGGCCGGGCCGGGCGGCGCGGCGGCGCGCATCGCGCCGAGGGCGAGACCGAGCTGGAACCGGTTCTCCACACCGAACCGGTCCATCAACCCCCGCAGGGTGTACGTGAGCGTGCGGGTGGACATCCCCAGATGCTTCGCCGCGGTGGCGTCCGTGTGCCCGTCGGCGAGCAACGCGACCACCGCCTTCTCCCGTTGCGTGAGCACGACCGTGGGTACTCCGTTTCGCCGTGGATCCGTCGCGCCGCTCCATTGGCGGGCGAAGAGGGTGACCAGGGACTCGACCGCGCCCGGATCGGTGAACTCCCAGCTGCCGCGCTCCAGGTCGAGCGGATCGACGGCGACCAGCGCCACCCGCCGATCGAAGATCATCATCTTGTGCGGGACCCGGTCGGCCAGCCGGTACTCGCCGCCGAGCCGGGCGAACTCCGCCGTGTACGCCGAGGACCGGTCGCCGTCGGCCGGCGGCAGCCCGAGCGAGCGCACCCGTACCCGGCGGCCCAGCAGGTCGGCGTCGATCGCCGAGCCGATGGCCAGGGTGTCGGTGGTGAAGGCCTGTTCCGGGTTCATCGCGAGGTGCTCGACCCGCTCCACCGCCACCAGCCCGGCGATCCGCTCGCGGGTGGCCCGCAGGTCCGGCAGCAGCCGGGTCGGCACCGGCCCCCGCTCGCGCCGGTCCGGCCCGCCGGTGGGTATGCGGTGCAGCGCCCGCCGGCGCAGCGCCTGGACGGCCGCGGCCGGCGCCACCGCGTTCCAGCGGCCGGCCTCGACGCCGTGGGCATCGGGCTCGCCGCGGACCAGGCCCGCCTCGACGAGTTCCTCCAGCGCCACCCGGACCCGGCGCGGCGCGAGTCCGAGATCCGCCGCGACCTCACCGGCGCCCCGCGGGCCGAAGCTCGCCAGGCACCGGTACACCAGGTCCGCGTCCGCCGAGACACCCCAGCGGACCAGCGACGGCACGGCACGGCCGAGTGTCAGCGCCCCCGTTTCGCTTACAGCCACGTACACCCTCCCCCGTTGGACGGCCGATACGCACGCATACAAGCACAGCTCGCCGGGGATGTCTCCACCGTTGCGGGATCGCGCAAAGTGCGGGCGTCACGGGGGTGTGGCGGGGGGGGGGGGGGGGGGGGGGGGGGCCCCCCCCCCCCCCCCCCCGCCGCGGTCAGCTGAACGAGACCGAGTAGCTGTTGGTCGTGAAGTTGAGGCCGCCGGCGGAAGAAGTGATCTCGTACCCGAGCTGCACGTCGCCGACGGTCACGTCGCCGTACCAGCCCTGGGTCCGGATCCAGTTCATGATGGCGAGGACGTCGATGTTGCCGGAGTTGGTGTTGGCGCTGCGGATGAACGAGAAGACCTCGTTGGCGCCGTTCGAGCCGCGGTACACCTGCCACGTGTGGCCGCCGACCGTCGCCGTGGTCTGCAGCGAGCCGAGCGGTCCGACCGGGCCGGTCTTGTTCAGCCACAGCATGATCTCGTACGCGTGGTTGTTGGCCCAGATGTCGTACGCCGTCGCGTACGCGCCACTGCTCGGCACGGTGACGTTGAAGCCGCTGGTGAGCGTGCGCAGCGAGCTGAGCGTGCGGTTCACGTTCCGGGTCGCGTTCGGGTACGACTTGACGCCGCCCGTGTTCGGGTGGTTGGCCGTCACGCCCCAGTTGCTGTACGAGTTGGCCCAGATCGTCTGGGTGCCCGCGCCGCTGCCCCAGATGTTGTTGTAGAGCGTGTACCCGCCGTTGGTCCACGTTCCCCACTGGTCCGACGAGGTCCACGCGACCCCGCCCGGCGGCGGCGTCGTGGGTGCGCCGGTGGTGGGCGTGGGGTTGCCGGGCGTGCTCGATCCGGTGCAGGTCACCCCGTTGAGCGTGAACGAGGTGGGCGTCGAGTTCGTGCCGTTCCAGGTGCCGTTGAAGCCGGGCGTGACGGTCGCGTTCGTGGCGAGGCCGCCGTTGTAGCTCTGGTTGGCCACGGTGACGCGCGCGCCGCTCTGGCTGAACACGCCGTTCCACCCCTGGGTGACGGTCTGCCCGTCGGCGAAGCTCCACTCCAGCCGCCAGCTGCTGAGCGGGTCGCCCAGGTTGGTGACGGCGACGTTCGCGGTGAAGCCGCCCGGCCACTGGTTGACCGTGTACGCGACCCGGCAGCCGGTGGCCGCGCTGGCTTGGCCGGTCACCGCGACCGTCAGCCCCGTGGCCAGTGCGAGCACGGCCGCCAGGGCCATGCCGGTACGTCGTCTCATACCGACCCCTCTCGATATAGTTGGACGTCTATACAAACTTTTCCCACATCCTGCCAGTCCGGCGACACCACGACAACCGTCAATGTTGTGGAATCTCCGCGTGCCCTTCACCGGAAGCCATCCCGCGGCGGTACTCCCCCTCGTCCGGTGGGGCCTGCCGCCGGCCGCCCTGGTGATCGGCAGCATGGTCCCGGACCTGCCCTACTACCTGCCCACGCCGGTCAACGTCCTGTCCCCCCAGGGGTGTGACACACCCTGACGTCGTCTACGCGGTGTGTGGCACGCGCCGCCGGACCTGTTCGCCGTCGCGATCGGGCCGGCGCCCCCGCGCGCCCGCCTCCTCCATCCGGTGCCCAGAGGCGCACACCCGCCCCTCTGCTCGGCGGTGGTGGCGGGGCGCGGCGACGCACGTGGTGTGGGTCGTTCACCCACATTGGACGGTGGGGCCCCGAGCACATCGGATGTGCTGGCGCGGCCCCACGCCGGCCTGCCCGGCTACCGCTGGGCGCAGTACGCCAGCGGCCTCGCCGGCGCCGCCGCCATCGCCTTGTGGCTCGCCCGCTGGTGGCGCACCACACCCGCCGTGTACCGGCCGGGCGCGTCCCGCGCGTTCGCGGCGACGAGCTGGACGGTCATCGCCCTCGCGGCCGCGGCCGGCGCCCTGCTCGCCGCGCTCCCCGCGCTGCGCGACGCCGACGTGGGAAACGCCGGCTTCCTGGCCGTCACCCGCGGCGGCGGCGCGGGGCTGGCGGCGGCTCTCCTCTGCGCCCTCGCCCACCGCGGGTCGCGCCGCCTCGCACCATGGTGGTCGACCCGCCGCGCGAAGCTCCGCCTCCGCACCGGGACCCCGCCCGCTGAACGCCCGCGCGGGCGGCCCGCTTGGTACGCGACCCGCGGGCGCCGGCCCGGGTCGCACGGACGTCACCCCGACCCCTCGGCGGCGATCCCGGCCGCGACGGAACGTCGCCCTGACCCGAAGCGGCGACCTTGCCCGCGACGGACGTCACCCCCAGCCTGAGGTAGCGACAAAATCCCTGACTTTGCTGCTACCTGGCGCGGCTGAGGCAGCAAAGTCAGGGATTTTGTCGGCTGTCTCGGCGGGCGGGCACCACTACTCGCCCGGACGTGGCGCCCCCCGACCGCGTCCACGCCGAAGCGCCTCTGGGTGAGGGCGCCAGAGGCCGGTGGTTGCGGCCGCTTGACGCAACCAGTTGATTGCTATAAGTTGAATAGCAACCAGTTAGTTGCGATAAAGGAGGCGGACATGGCATTCCCCGACCGGATCGAGCGCACACTTCAGCTGGCTCACCCGCCGGAGCGGGTCTGGGCGGCGCTGACCACCGCCGAGGGGCTGGGCACCTGGTTCGGCAACCGGGCCGAGGTCGACCTGCGCGTCGGCGGCCAGGCCAGGCTCGCCTGGGACAGCGGCGATACGGCCGTCCTCACCATCGAGCGGCTCGAGCCGCCCCGCGTGTTCGGCTACACCTGGCCGATCTACGGCCTTCCCGAGGGCGACCCGCGCCGGACGTATGTGGAGTTCACGCTGGAGGCGACCGGCGGCGGCACCACGCTGACCATGGTGGAGACCGGGTTCGCGCAGCTGCCGGAGGCGGAGCACAAGGCGGCGTTCCCGGGCAACACCGACGGCTGGACCCGCGAGCTGGACGAGTTCGTCGCGTACCTCGATGGACAAGCCTGACCTTGAGGCGGTCGCCCAGGAGGTCTTCACCGCCCTGGCCGACCCCAGCCGGCGTGGGATCCTGGCCGCCCTCGCGGCCAGGGGCCCGGCCACCGCGACCGACCTGGCCGCCCAGCTGCCGATCACCCGGCAGGCGATCGCCAAGCACCTCGCCCTGCTCGCCGAGGCCGGGCTGGTCGTGGCCGAGCCGGGTGAGCGGCGCCGGGTCCGCTACCGGCTCGACTCGGCACCGATGAAGGTGGCGCAGCAGTTCCTGGCCGCGCTCGCCCGCGACTGGGACGGCCCGCTGGCCGCTCTGCGCGACCGGCTGACCTGAGACACAAGCCACCGCGAAGGCCCGCCACGCAAGGCCCGACCGGCTGACCTGAGACCCGAGCCCCACCACGACGGCCCGCCACGCAGAGCCCGACCTACGACCCGAGCCCGCGCCAGAGGTCCGCCCAGGTAAAGGCCCGACCAAAGACCCACCCACGACCGACACACCCGACGGCCGGCGCGACCAGCCGACCTGAGAGCACCGCGCCGGAGGGCATCGAGGGGCTCAGCAGCAGCGCGCGGGTGGCCGGCCCCACTGCGGCGCGTCCAGGTCGAGGCGCCACTCGCCGCCGACCACCCGGTACGGCGCGAAGCGGGGCACGCCGCCGACCAGGCGCAGTGACCAGCCGACCCTGAAAAACGACCAGGCGGCCTGAAACGACCAGGCGGCCTGAGAGCGACGAGCCGGCCTACGACCGAGCCCACCACCAGGGGCCCACCAACGAATGACCCCGACCGAGACCCGAGAGGAGCATCCAATGCTCGCGCCCACCGCAATGATCATGGCGGACAAGGCCACCAAGCAGCACGTGCTCTCCGCCCGCCCGGCGGCGCGCACCACGCCCGAGCGCCCGCCGCGGCGCCGCAACGGCGCGATGCGCCGGCTGACCGTGCGGGCCCTGCGCCGCCTCGCCGACCGGCTCGAACCGGGCCCCGCCGCATCCGTGCCGCGCACCACCTGACCACCGCGCTCCCCCTTTTCTGTTATCCGCACCGGCCCCGCAGCGTCTACCACGGTGCCGCCAGCATCCGGCACCCAGCCTGAGCACTGGGAGGCACCGGCCAGGCGGCCGGACCACCGGCGCCGCGCGCCCGGGTCACGGCAGGGATCGCTGGCGGCGACGGGACGGGCGACGGGCGGCCGTACCCCACGACAGAAAAGGGAGTAGCAGCATGCACGACAGACGACGCCGCGGGGCGCTGTGGGTCGGCACGGCCGCGGCGGCGACCGTCGCCGCGGCCGGTGTCCTGGTCACGGCGGGCGCGGCTCAGGCGGCGGTCGGCTGCCGGGTCGCGTACTCGGTGGGCTCGCAGTGGCCCGGCGGCTTCAGCGCGAACGTCAGCCTCACCAACGTCGGCGACCCGCTCGCCTCCTGGACGGTGAGCTGGTCGTTCGCCGCGGGGCAGACCGTCAGCCAGGGCTGGAACGCCGGCTTCACGCAGAGCGGCGCCACCGTGCAGGCCGCGAACGTGAGCTGGAACGGCAACCTCGCCACCAACGCCACGACCTCGTTCGGCTTCAACGGCACGTGGAACAACAGCAGCAACCCGGTGCCGGCCAGCTTCGCGGTCAACGGCGTCACCTGCACCGGCGGCGTCACCCCGACCACGCCGGGCACGACGCCGCCGACCACCGCGCCACCCACGACCGCGCCACCCACCACCGCGCCGCCGACGACCGCGCCTCCCACCACGCCGCCGCCGGCCGGTGACGTGCTGTACGCGTCGCCGAGCGGGAGCGCCAGCGCGCCCGGTACTCTGTCGAGCCCGACCACGCTCGCCTCGGCGATCACCCGCATCCCGGTCGGCGGCACGATCTACCTGCGCGGCGGCAACTACGGCCTCGCCCAGACCGTGACCATCGCACCGGGCAACAACGGCACGTCGAGCGCCCGCAAGAAGCTCTACGCGTACCAGGGCGAGACCCCGGTGCTGAACTTCTCGGCGCAGAGCGAGGACACCGCCAACCGCGGCCTCGCCCTCAACGGCTCGTACTGGCACGTCCGCGGCATCGTGGTCGAGCGGGCCGGCGACAACGGCATCTTCGTCGGCGGGAGCAACAACATCGTCGAGCGCACCGTGACCCGCTTCAACCGCGACTCCGGGCTGCAGCTGTCCCGGATCGCCTCGGACACCCCGCGCGACCAGTGGCCCGCCAACAACCTCATCCTCAGCGCCGAGTCACACGACAACGCCGACTCCGACGGGGAGGACGCCGACGGCTTCGCCGCCAAACTCACCTCGGGCCCCGGCAACGTCTTCCGGTACGCCGTCTCGCACAACAACATCGACGACGGCTGGGACCTCTACACCAAGACGGACACCGGCGCGATCGGCGCGGTCACCATCGAGGACTCGCTCGCGTACGGCAACGGCACGCTCAGCAACGGCGGCCAGGCCGGCAACGGCGACCGCAACGGCTTCAAGCTCGGCGGCGAGGACATCGCGGTCAACCACGTCGTGCGGCGCAGCATCGCCTACCGCAACGGCAAGCACGGCTTCACCTACAACCGCAACCTCGGCACCATCACGATGTCCAACAACCTGAGCATCGGCAACGCCGAGCGCAACTTCAACTTCGACGGCGGCAGCTCGGTGTTCCGCAGCAACACCTCCTGCGACAGCGGCTCCACCGACCGGATCGTCGGCAACTCCGACAGCTCCAACCAGTTCTGGTCCGGCTCGAACGGCTCCCGCTGCTCCTCGTACACCGGCGCTCTGGGGTGGTCCTTCGCCGCGGACGGCCGCCTCGTCGTCACCCTCGGCGGCCGGGCCGTGACCCTCTAATGTAGACATTTTGAGCTACCGCGACGTCCGTCGTGGTCCGGACCGTTGCTCCCGCGGCCTCACCCTCCGCGGTTGCACGAGCAAGCGGCGGCCCTCCCCGCGGGGAGGGCCGCCGCGCACGTCACGGGCGCAGCCACCACGGGCTGGTGTACGCGACGCCGAAGTCGTTGCACGGGTGGCCGGACGGGCCGGGCGAGCCGTTGGCGGCGGACGGGTCGGAGACGCGCAGCACCACCCACTCGCCGTCGGCGGCGGCCAGCGGCACGGTGAAGTCGGCGACCGTCCCGTTCACGGTCTCGACCACGTCGGCGACGGCCGGCGCCGAGGTGCCGGGGCGCAGCACCTGGATCCGCAGCGGCTTGCCGTCCCAGGCCGGGCCGCGGTCCACGTCCACCAGGAACCGCACGTCGGCGGAGGCGGTGCCGAGCACGCCACCCATCCGTACCCCGTTGGCGGTGGCGTCGACCCGCAGCCCGGACACCCGCGTCGCGAACATCCGGCGCGCGGACATCGCGACGAATACCGCGTCGCGGGTGTTCTCGGTGACCCAGAGGCCGCTGCGCCCCTTGCCCTCGTGGAAGCCCCACGTGGTGCCGTGCTCGTCGGTGACGCCGGTCAGCCCCGGCCGCCAGCCCGCGTTGAGGCAGGCGACCAGCGGCGAGGCCAGCCCGGACGACCAGCCCTCGAAGAGGTAGTCGTCGGTGCGGTTGAACATCTCCAGGGCCACCAGCTGCCCGCGGGCGGAGGCGTTGAAGGAGAAGTCGTCGAACCGCCCCGGCTCGCGGCCCGGGTGGTTGAAGCTCGCCAGCCCGGCCGGCCGCCCGGTGAGCCAGCCGTACAGGCTGCCCGGGCTGCTGGCGCGGAGCAGGTCGGCGAAGTCGGAGGTGTTCCAGACGTTGATGTGCCCCTGCAGCGGGTGCGACCACTCGAAGCCGCGGATCGCGGTGAACCGGCCCGGGTCGTTCGCGGCGTTGGCGAGGTCGCCGGTGGTCCGCCACTCCCCCGAGCTGAGCCCCTCGATGGCGAAGAGCGTGGCGTGGTCGGTCAGCGCCGCCACGTCCAGGCCGGCCTCCCGCATCGAGGCGAACGCGGCGTCGGCGCTGCCGTCCCCGTCGGACATGACGGTGTGGTTGTGCATGTCCGCGTGCACCAGCGTGGTGCCCTGCGTGATCGCCGAGGCCCGGGCGGCCCCGTCGGGCATCCTGCTCCGCGCGGCGCGGGCCTGACCGGGCAGCGCCGCCAGCATCAGCGCGCCGCCCGTCCCGGCGAGCAGCGCCCGGCGGGCCAGGGTCGGGATGGCGCGGACCTGGCCGTACGGGACCTCGTCGGGCGTGTCGTCGTGGTGGTGACAGTGATGAGGATCGTGTCCGCTCATAGACCAACATCAGCAAACCGCGATACGACCGCGCCACCGCGCGGAGCCGTCCGCGAGGCGAACATCGCGGGTACCGGTAGGGTCGCCCACGTGCCGCGTACCCCCGTCCCGCCGCTGGTGGGCGAAGCGCATGGCTGACGCCGACGACGTCCGCCGGCTGGCGCTCTCCCTGCCGCACGTGGTCGAGATCGACAGCGACGGCTTCGACTTCCGGGTGGGCGACAAGGGCTTCGTCTGGTCCTACCCGGAGCGCCTGCCGGGCCGGCCGCGCGTCATCCGCACCGACGTCGCCGTGCTCTACGTGGGCGACGAGGCGGAGAAGCAGGCGCTGCTGCTCGGCGAGCCGGACCTCTTCTTCACCACCCCCGCGTACGACGGCCTGCCCCTGGTCATGCTCCGCCTGGCCCGCGTCGACGTCGAGCGCCTCACCGAGCTGGTCACCGACGCCTGGCACATGCGCGCCCCCACCGACCTCGCCGCCGACCTGGAACGCTGAGGCCGGGCCCACCACGGTAATCCCCGTGCGGGCGGCGGGATCCCGAGGCAGGGTGGACGGGCAAGCACGCGGTCGATGCCTCAGAGGAGACGGGGACATGGGAGCATCCACGCAGCTGAACGCGCCCGCGCTGGACGGGGAGCTGGTCACCGACGAGGGTGCCCGGGAGCGCGCGGCGGACGACTTCGGGCACCTGGTGCACCGGGTGCCGCGCGCCGTCGTACGGGCCGGCTCGGTCCGGGACGTCGCCGCCGCCGTCCGGTGGGCGGCCGGCAAGGGGTGGCCGGTCGCCGCGCGGGGACAGGGCCACTCGGTGTACGGGCGGTCGCAGGCCGAGGACGGCGTCGTGATCGACATGGCCGGGCTCGCCGGCGTCGAACGGCCGGGAGCCGACCGGGTGCGCGCCGGCGCCGGGGCGACCTGGCGCGAGGTGCTGGCCGCCACGCTGCCCGCCGGCCGCACCCCGCCGGTGCTTACGAACTACCTGGACCTCTCCGTGGGCGGCACGCTCTCCGTGGGCGGCATCGGGGGCACCAGCCACCGGTACGGCCTGCAGTCCGACAGCGTGCTCGAACTCGAGGTGGTGACCGGCGACGGGAGCGTGGTCACCTGCTCCCCGGCGGAGCACCCGGACCTGTTCGACGCGGTCCGCGCCGGCCTGGGCCAGTGCGGTGTGATCACCCGGGCGACGCTGGCGCTGGTGCCCGCGCCGGAGCGGGTCCGCCGCTACACGCTCACCTACCCGGACCTGGAGACGTACGCCGCCGACCAGGAGCTCGTGCTCCGCGAGGGGCGCGCCGACCACCTCCAGGGGACCGTCCGGCCGGAGGGCGGCGGCTGGCGGTACCAGGTGGAGATCGTGGTCTTCGGCGACCGCGACCCCCGGCCGGGCCTGGCGGACCGGCGGGCGGAGGCGGTGGTCGAGGAGCTCTCCTACCGCGAGCACGCGGAGGCGTTCGACCGCTTCACGGCGCTGCTCCGCTCGACCGGCGCCTGGTCGGCCGCGCACCCGTGGTGGCTGACCTTCCTGCCGGCGTCGACGGCGGTGGCGACCGCCCGCGGCGTGCTCGCCGGGCTCACCCCGGACGACCTGGGCGAGCTCGGCCTCGTCACGTTCTACCCGGTGGCGACGGCCGCGATGGCGACCCCGCTGGTGCGGCTGCCGGCCGGGCCGGTCGTCTACCCGTTCAACCTCATCCGGTTCGCGCCGCCGGGCGCCGGGGCCGCGATGCTCGCCCGAAACCAGGCGCTGCACCCGCGGGTACGGGCCGCGGGCGGCGTGCTCTACCCGGTCAGCGCGCTCCCGTTCGGTCCGGCGGACTGGGCGGAGCACTTCGGGCCGGCGTGGGCGGCGCTGCGGCGGGCCAGGGAGCGGTTCGACCCGGCGGGCGTGCTCACCCCGGGGTACGAGCTGGGCTGACCTGTCAGCGGGCCAGCGCCGCGCGCACGTGGGCGCGGAGCTCGGCCGCGACGTCGTCGATCGGCTGGGCGTCGCGCTGGGCGCGGGACAGCAGCAGCGCGCCCTCGACGGCGGCCACCACGACGTGGGCCAGCCGCCGGGCCCGCTCCGGCGTGGCACCCTCCCGGCCGAAGACGTCGGCGAGGGCGTCGCGCCACCGCCCGAACGCCACCGCCACCGAGGAGCGCAGCGGCTCGTCGGCCGCCCCCAGGTCGAGCGCGACTCCGGCGACCGCGCAGCCGGCCAGGAAGTCGCTGGCCACCAGGCTGTCGCGGGACGCGGCCACGAAGAGGTCGAGCGCCTCGAGCGCCGCCCCGGCCGCGACCGCGCGGTCCAGGGCGCGCAGGGAGCGGTCCGCGTACCACTGGATGGCCTCCCGGGCGAGCTGCTGCTTGCCCTCCGGAAAGTGGTGGTAGATCGAGCCGCGCGGCGCCCCGCTCCGCTCGATCACGTCGTGGAACGAGGTCGCCGCGTAGCCCCGCTCGCGAAAGAGCTCGACCGCCGCACGGACCATGCGCTCCCGGCTGCTCCTGGCTGGCACGCCACCTCCCTTGACTATGACAACCATCATAGTCGACGATCGAGCTGGTTATGATGACCGTCATAGAACGGGAGGTGGCCGCGGATGGCCACGATGCCGCAGCTCATGCTCAACAAGCCCGGTGACGCCGCCTGGACCGACGTCGCGGCGCCCCGGCTCCAGGGCGAGGAGCAGGCTCTGGTGCGCCCGGTGGCCGTCGCCACCTGCGACCTGGACACCGCCGTCAACGCGGGCGTCTTCCCGATGGACCTGCCGTACGCGGTGGGTCACGAGTTCGTCGCCGAGGTCGTCGAGGTGGGCGACGGCGTGCGGAGCGTGCGGCCGGGCGACGTGGTGGCGGTGCCGTTCCAGATCTCGTGCGGGCGGTGCGGCCGCTGCCTGCGCCGCCAGACCCGGGACTGCGCGAGCGTGCCCCCCTCGTCGATGTACGGGCTGGGCGCGCTCGGCGGTCCGTGGGGCGGTGCCCTCACCGACCTGGTCCGCGTCCCGTTCGCCGACGGGATGCTCCTGCCGCTCCCGCCCGGCGTCGCCCCGGCCGCGGTCGCCAGCCTCGACAACCTGCCGGACGCGTGGCGGGCGGTCGCGCCCCACCTGCGCGACGACGACCGGCGCGTCCTGGTGGTGGGGCGGCAGTCCATCGGGCTGTACGCGGTGGCCATCGCCCGCGCGCTCGACGCCGAGGTGACCTATGTGGACACCTCCGCGACCCGCCTCGGCATCGCCGAGCGGCTCGGCGCCACCCCGATCCAGCACGTCGACGGCCTGCGCCTCGACCGCTACCCGGTGACGGTGAGCACCGACGCCACACCGGAAGGGCTGCGGCTGGCGCTCGGCTCCACCTCCCGCGGCGGCGTCTGCACCGACACCGGCATCTTCCCCGGCGACGTGCGCCTGCCGCTGCGGTCGATGTACCTGAGCGGCGTGACGTTCGTGACCGCCCGCGCCGACGCCCGCTCCGACCTGCCGCGGGTGCTCGCGCTGGTCGCGTCCGGCCGGCTCGACCCGAGCGTGGTGACCGCCGCGACCGTCCCCTGGGACGAGGCGGCGCCGGCCTGGTCCGCCCACACCGGCAAGCTCGTCGTCACCCGCTAGTGATCGAAGCTCCCCTCAAGCCGTTCTAGCGACGTGAGGGGAGCTTCGATCACGGTGGTGGTCAGGCGGCTCGGACGTCGAACGTGGCCATCATGGCCATGTCCTCGTGCTCCAGCATGTGGTCGGGTCGACCAGCACCCGTACGACCGGGCCGCGGTGCGAGCGGTGCCAATGGATCTGCGGTGCCGACTGTGGACAGTGCTCGCGCACGACCGCGAGCCGCTGCCCGATCAGCGTGGTGACCACCCGGTCGAGCACCGCGCTGGCGTGGCCGACCACGACCGCGAGCGGCGGGTGCCCGCCGTCCAGCCAGGGCCGGTCGGCCGGCTGGGCGGCGCGTTGCGGCGGCGTGCTGTCGATGATGCCGAGCGAGGCGGCCCGGGCCACGGCGTGCGCGGCGCTGGTCGCGTTCAGCTTCGCGTACACCCGGCGCTTGTGGTTCTCCACCGTGCCCGGGCTGATCGCGAGCATCTCGGCGATCTCGCTGACCTGGTGCCCGGAGGCGACCAGCAGCAGGATGAGGGCCCCCAACCGAGGAACACACACAGCTATCTAAATACGTAAATCTTATTGACAGCGGTGCGGCAGTACCCAGGATGGACGGCGCTCAACCCCCTCTTTCCTAACTTTCTTCAGAGATCTTCTGGTGGCCCGCCCGCTCCGGCACTCCGTCGCGGGCGCCGAGCCAGCCGGGCCAGAGCCGGCGGGCGACGTCGACGGAGAGCCGGCCGCCCAGGTGCATCGAGCGGGCCACGCCCCGGTAGCCGGGCAGGACGCCGGCGGCGACCAGGATGTGCCCGAGCAGCACCGGCGTGATCAGGTACGTCGCCCACCGGTGCACCCGGTCCAGCCACACGAATGCCGCGCCGCCGTCCACCCGGGCCAGCCCGACGCCGCTGCCGACGAGCACGAGGAGCAGCAGCACGAGCAGGACGTTGGCGATCCGCTGCCCCGGGTCGAAGTGCCCCTCGTGCCGCGGGAACCGGCCGGTCAGCGCGGCCGCGGGCCACCGTCGCAGCCAGGTCGCGTCGCCGCGGTCGTACCGGATGGACTCTCGCACGAAGGTCCGGGCGGCGCGGACGCCGAGCGTGACCGCGGCGAACGCGACGGCGGTCAGCGCCCACCCGGCCCAGCGGTGCAGGTCGGTGTCGGCGACGCCGGTGAGGCGGGCGGCCGGGCTCGGCCGCCCCTCGCGGCCGGCGAGCAGCCACCACCCGGTGCCCAGCAGCACCAGCACGACCAGGTACGTGGCCGCGTGGAACCACCGGGCCCGCCGGTTGTACCGCTCGACGGTCCGCCGCATCAGTACCCGTCCCCCGGGCCGCTCGGCATGTCCCCGCCCTCGGCGACGACCAGCCGGGTGGTGGCCTCGACGCCGGCCGCCGAGTGGTTGGCGTTGCGCAGCGAGACGTGCATGACGTGCTCGCCGGTGGGCGCCGCCGCCACCTGGGTGGTGTCCGACTCGACGATCAGGTAGTTCTCCTCGTCGCCGTCGAACCAGATGTGCACGTGGTGCCGCCCCGACTCGGACGGGCCGAGCGGCACGCTCGAGTCCACCTTCACCGTGAACGGCACGGCGACGTCCGCGCCAGCGGCCGGTTCGAGGACGGTGAGGGTCATCCCGCCCCCGGAACCGCTGCCGCCGCTGTCCGTCCCCTCGTCCCCGCCGCAGGCCGCCAGGCCCCCGGCGGCCAGCAGCAGCACGGCCGCCGCGGCGGCTCCCCTGGTCCACATCATCGTCGACGCACGCATCATCATCGATCCCATACGGGTACTACCCGGCCGGCGGCGGCGCGGGATTCATCGCGTCCGGATGGATCCCGCGCCGGCCGTCGCCGCGTAGTACCTGGTGTGGGGGTCAGTGACGAGGCGCTCGTGGCCGGCATGGCGACCGGCGACGCGCAGGCCGCGGCGGGCTTCGTGCGCCGCTTCCAGGCCCGCGTGTACGGCCTCGCGCTGAGCATCGTCGGCGTGCCCGCGACCGCCGAGGACGTGGCCCAGGAGGCGTTCGTGCGGGCGTGGCGGTTTGCCGGTGGGTACGACCCGCGCCGCGGCGCGGTCGTGCCCTGGCTGCTCGCCATCGCCCGCAACGCGGCCATCGACGTCGTGCGGATGCGGCGCGACCAGCCGTACCAGCCGGAGGTGCTGGTCGCGCTCCTCGGCGCGGCCGAGGCGGCGGGCCACGCGCAGTGGGCGGCCGACGAGGTCGCCGACGCCGACCGGATCCGGGTGGCGCTCGCCGCGCTCTCCCGCGAGCAGGCGACCGCCGTGGTGCTGGCGATCTTCTACGGGCTGACCGCCAAGGAGATCGCCGAGCGGGAAGGGGTGCCGCTGGGCACCGCGAAGACCAGGATCAGGCTCGGGATGGCCCGGCTGCGCGAACACTTCGAGGTGCGTGATGAGTGAGCCGCACGGCTGCCCCGGGGTCCGGGAGCTGCTGCCCGAGTTGGCCACCGGCGCGCTGGCCGGCGACGAGCGGGCGTCCGCGCTGGCGCACGTGGAGGGCTGCGCGGCCTGCCGGCGCGAGCTGGCCGCGCTCTCCCGCGCCGCCGACGCCCTGCTGCTGCTGGCGCCGCCGGTGGAACCGCCGCCCGGTTTCGAGGGCGGCGTGCTGGCCCGGCTGGGCACGGACGCCGGGCCGGCCCTGGGCAGGAGGCGACGGCGGAGTCTCCTGCCCAGGGTGCCAAGGCTCCGGATCGCGGTCGCGTTCGCCACGGCGGTCGCGGTCGCGGCGGCGGCCGGCGCCCAGGCGGTACGGTGGCAGTCGGCGGACGACCGGGAGCTGGCCCGCCAGTACCGGCAGACCCTCCAGGTGGCCGACGGGCGCTACCTCAAGGCGGTGCGGATGACCACAGTGGACGGCCAGCCGGCCGGCACCGCCTTCTTCTACCAGGGCAACCCGTCGTGGCTGCTCGTCACCGTCGACGCCGCCCCGGCGGACGGCGCGTACGACGCGCTGGCCATCGACCGCGACGGCGCCGCCCACCCGGCCGGCACCTGCCAGGTCACGTCCGGCACCGGCACGGCCGGCTACCGCCTGGACGTGGCGGTCGCCGCGGTGGCCCAGATCCAGCTCCGCTCCCGCACGGTCCCGGCCGCCGTCCTCACCGGCGTGCCCCGCTGACCGCGGGGGCCAACCCCACCCAGCGGGGGCGGGCGGCACCCCCCGAGCGCCACCCGCCGTACACCCGATCCGCTCAGCCGCCGGCTAACCGCATCTCACCCAGCCGGTGTTGAGGCGGTCCGCGCGCGTGTCCCCTCTCAGCCGGATCGAGCCGTGCGCCAGCACGCACATGCCGGGTGCGTTGATGTAGACCGGGCCGGCGAACGTGTGGTACGGCCCGGACCCTCGCGCCGGCGGGTCGCACTCCTGCCTGCCGTCACTCTGGCGCTGCAGGCAGAGCTGGATGTACTCGGCCCGGTTCTCCGTGCCGGGCGGGTTGGCGTAGAACAGCGCGCAGTTGGTCGGCGGGTTCGACCGGTAGTAGATGTACGCGGTGCCCGCCGGCCCCTCACCCGTCGGAGGAGTCGAGGGGTAACTCCGCGGCGACCCGTACCCCCGGCTGGTGCACGGCTCGCCCACCTGGACGGCGGCGCTCGCCGCCGAGCCGGAGACCGCGACCAGCGTCGCCGCCGCCAGCAACGCGACGCCGAGCCCGCTCCAGAGCCTGCGACGTCTCCGTGGCGCTGTCATGACCACCCCCGAATCTCAGTCGAAACACTGTCCCGCACAGCGTGCCGACCGGCCCTGGGCAAAACCTGGACGAAACATGGACGGGCGGCCCGCGGCCGTCGAGGACCGGCCCGGCGACGCCGGCCCACTGGGCGGCCTTGGTCAGTCACCGATGAGTTCGGCCGGCGCGCCGAGTCATACCCAGCATCAACGATTCCTACGGAGGACATTCCAATGACCGAGCTGAACGCGGAACGTGCCCGGCGAGCGATCGTCGAACACACCCGGCGTCTGGCGGAATCAGCCGCCGTGGCCGGACCTGACGCCGCCGTGCCGACCACCCCGCGGTGGACCGTCACCGACCTGGTCGAGCACCTGGGCCAGACCCAGCACTGGACCGCGGAGATCATCGAGCGGCGCATCACCGACCCCACACAGCTGCCCACCGACTATGCCGTACTGCCCACCGACCCCGGCCAGTGGCAGGCGTGGCTGGCGCAGTCCGCGCAGCGGGTCGCGAGCGCGTTCTCCGACGACGCGCTCGACGCGCCGGTGTTCAACGCCGCGGGGGACGAGCGGTCCGGGACGCGGTTCTGGATGTCCAACGTCCTCAACGAGACGGTCGTGCACGGCTTCGACGCCGCCAACGCGGCGGGCCGACCGGCCGACATCGACACGGACATCGCGGCCGCGCTCATCAGCCACCACCTCGCGATGCTCACCTCACCGACGTGGGAGATGCTGCGGTCCGAGTCCGCCCACGCCATCCGGGGCACCGGGCAGACCCTGCAGTGGCTGGCCACCGACACCGCGGACGACGCGGGCGCCTGGTTCGTCGAACGGCGGCCCGACGGGGCGACGTGGCAGCCCGGGACCAAGCCGGCCGACGTGACGGTGACCGGCCCGGCCCGATCGCTGCTGCTGACCTTGACCCGACGACTCCCCCTCACCGGCCCCGAGGCCACGGACATCAGCGTCGACGGCGACACCGACCTCGTCCGGCACTGGCTCGACAACACCGCCCATATCGCCGACTGACCGGCACCGACCGCCCGATGTTCTCCGGTGCGGTGGCCCGTGACGTTCACCGGGTGACCGGCGGCCTTCGGCAGCTGGTCACCCGGGCCGGGCGAAGCCGGCAAAGGTTGGTGGCCACCGCACCAGGGGGGTCCGTCAGGCCGCCCGCTCGGTGAGCACCACGCGACCGGACGTACTCGCCGCCGCCGGCGCCCGGTTTCATGCCACCGCCCTGGGGTACGCCGAGCTGAGGTCTTCACGCTAGCTGGAGGTGTGCCATGGCGCAGAAAGTGCGCGACCTGATGACCCCGCACCCCGTGACGCTGCCGCCGGACGCCTCGCTGGTCGAGGCGGCCAAGCAGATGCGCGCCAAAGACATCGGAGACGTGCTGGTGGTCGGCGGCGACGGGCGGTTGCGCGGCATCGTCACCGACCGGGACATCGTCGTGCGCGCCCTGGCCGACGACCGGGACGCCGGTGCGACCACGCTCGGTGAGGTGTGCAGCCCCGATCTGGCCGTCCTCGGGCCGGAGGACGACACCGACGAGGCCGTGGACGTGATGCGCGAGCGAGCGGTACGCCGGATTCCGGTCATCGACGGTGGCGAGCTGATGGGGGTGTTGTCGCTGGGTGACGTGGCCATCGAGCGGGATTCCGGCTCCGTTCTGGCCGACATCAGCGCGGCCCGGGAAAACACGTAGGCGGTGATCGCCGTGCCGCCCCGGCGGAGTCTGACGAGCTAGGCAGCCCCACCGGCGCCGCCGGGTCCGCCGGTGTCCGGGGCCCGGCCGGCCCGTGCGGGCTCGCCGCGCCAGGCGAATCAGACGGGTCCCAGCCCGTGCCGGCTGGGACCCGTGGATTCGGCGATGTCGTGGTGTGTGTCGTTCGAGATGGCTCACCTGCCTTTCCCGGGTGTGCGGGCGGAGACCGTTGCCGGGCCGGCCAGATGCGGGGCGCGGCCGGCCAGCCCGGCGCCGGCGGGCCGGCCGCCGTGGCGCGGTAGCCGGTTGGTGGCGGCCGGTCCGCGGGTTCGGGGAGGGCTCGCGGTGCGGGTCGCGGCGGACATCGCCGCCACCTCGCGACCGTGGTGGGCCGGGCGAGCGAACCGCTCGTCCCGGCCCGCGGGGGAATCAGGCGTTGATCGCCTTGCGGTCGCCGGTGACGGAGACGGCGACCTTGCGCGGCTTGGCCTTTTCGGCGATCGGGATGCGAACCAGCAGCACGCCGTTGTCGTAGCTGGCCTGGACGTGGTCGCTGTCGAGGGCCTCGCCGAGCAACAGCTGCCGGGAGAAGACACCCAGCGGGCGCTCGGAGAACTGGAGCTGCGCACCCTCGCCGAGCTCGGGTGGGCGTCGCTCGGCGCGGACGGTCAGCACATTGCGCTCGACGTCGATCTCGATCGCGTCGGGGCTGACGCCGGGCAGGTCGAAGGC
The DNA here is from genome assembly GCF_031085175.1 of Phytohabitans maris. Lineage (GTDB taxonomy): Bacteria > Actinomycetota > Actinomycetes > Mycobacteriales > Micromonosporaceae > Phytohabitans > Phytohabitans maris. The sequence continues at coordinate 104,183 of NZ_JAVHUY010000029.1, read as the reverse complement.
GACCAGGAACTCGTCACCGGCGCGGTATGTGTCGATCGGCATCGACGCGGGCCGCGACCAGGTGCCGGGGGCGTTGAGGCCGAGGAACTGCTGGGTGATCCGGTCCAGGGTGTGGAACGGGTCGGTGCGCATCAACATGACAAGCCACCTCCTACGCGACGAACGGACGGTGTCAATGCGCTCCTCAATGTTCTAACATGTCATCGGAACGATGACAAGCCCTATGTCGTCGCAGCGATGACTTCCGGGAGGTGGTGCGGCGGTGCCGGCCCGTGAACCTGTGCTGCAGGCCCTGGTGGCGCTGCACGAGCTGCGCAAGCTGCTCGACGAGTGGGAGCCGCAGCTGATCGGCGTCGCTCGTACGGCCGGTGCGAGCTGGACCGAGCTCGCACCGGTCCTCGGCGTGGCCAGCCGGCAGGCGGCCGAGCGCCGCTACCTGCGCCTGCACCGCACCGACGCGGACGCCGGCACGACCCAGGACCAGCGGGTGCAGGCCGTGCGTGACCGCCGCGCCGGAGACCGGGCGGTCACCGCCTGGGCCCGCGCGCACGGCGCCGACCTGCGCCAGCTCGCCGGCCAGGTGAGCGCGCTGACCGACCTCGACCCGGCCGCCCAGCCCAGCCTCGACCGGCTGCACGACGCGCTGGGCACCGAGGATCCCGCCGCGCTCATCCCGCTGCTGGCCGCCACCCGCGAGCACCTGCCGGTGACGCACGAGGGCCTCGCCGCCCGCGTCGCGGACGTCGCCCGCGACACCGACCAGGCCCGCCAGGACGGCCGGCACGGCAGCCGGCGCTGACCACCAGAACGGCCTGCCCGAAGGGCCCCGCGCACAGCCCGGTCGCGAGGCGCTGCCCGCGCGGCGGGCCGCCCGGGTAGCCGGGGTACCTACGGCGACGCCGGCGGCCAAGCGGCTAGGTTCGCGGGCCGGCGATGGCGTAGACGAGCACGCCGGTCGCGCCGAGGGCCGCGGCGGTGACGGCGGCCGTCGTCGACGTGGTGGGCTGGTGTGTCCAGGTCAGTGCCTGCTGGTACCCGTCCAGCGGTGGCGGCCCGAGCCGCGGCGCGACGGTCTCGCCGAGCAGGGCGGCGGTCAGCGGGAGGATCCAGGCCCGGCCGGCGCCGAGTGCCGCCGCGCCGAGCGCGAGCAGTCCGGTCATCCCCGCCGTGTCGCGGATGACGTGGCTGGCCGTGGCGAGCCGTTCGCCGGTAACGGTGGTGGCGGCGACGAGGCCGACCACGATGGCGCCGGCGGCCACGACGTGGGCGGCGCGCCAGGGCGGCCAGGCGAGCGCGGCGCTCCGGTCGAGGTCGCGGTCGTGCCCGGCCAGGCCGGTGCCGAAGGCCGCGGTGGCGGCGACCACGGCCAGCGTGGCGACCAGTCCGGTCGTCCGGTGGTCGGTCGTCTGGTCGAGCGACCACAGTAGAGCGACGCTCGCCGCGGCCGCCGCGACCGCCGTCGGCACCCGCCGGGACCGCAGGTACAGCACCAGCGGTCTCACCGCGGGCCGGTCAGCAGGTCCAGCCGGTCGCCGCTGTCGCAGGCCAGTTCGGCCCGGCGCAGCTGGGCGACGCGGGTCCGCTGCTGGTCCGGCGGCAGCCGGCGCAGCGCCTGGTACGCGGCCAGGGACTCGGTCCGGCTCGCCAGCGCCGGATCACCCGGGTCAGCGGGCGGCGGGTCCTGGTCCAGCAGCCAGGCGGCGGCGACGAGCCGGGCCAGGTCGTACCGGCGCCGTTCCGGGGTACCCGGCGGCGGGTCCGCGCAGCTTGGCGTGCCCGCGCCGAGCAGCAGCTCCCACCGGATGTCCGGCACGATCCCGAGCACGGGCCCGCGGAGCCGGCCGTCCCCGCCGACCCACAGTGCGATGTGGACGGTGTCGGCCCGGGGTGCCGGCGGGTCGGCGTACGAGATCTCGGTCACCGAGGTGGGTGGGTCGGGCAGCTTCGCCGCCAGGATCGCCAGCGCCTCCCGTCCCGGGCCGGACAGGTCGGGCAGGGCGGCCCGGTGCGCTCGTGTCACGCAGACGCGGGGCGGCCGCGGGGTGCAGACCGGCGCGGTGGCGCCCGGGTCGAGGGCGTAGGCCTCGGCGTACCGGTCGGGCAGCACCGGCACGGCGACCGCCGCACCCACCGCCACCACGGCGACGGCGGCGGCACGGCCACCCGGCCGCGTGGTGGCGTACAGGATGATCCCGGCCGCGGCCAGTGCGACCAGCCACAGCGCCTGGCCGAGGTGGGTTCGGGCGGTGATCGCGGCGAAGTCGAACTCCGTGCCCACCGACTGCAGCGTGCCCCACAGCAGCAGCCAGCCCGGTGGCTCGCCGGAGGCGTCCGGACCTTCGGTGTACGCCTCGGTGTCGCCGAAGAACAGGTTCATCGCCATGTACAGGATCAGGACCGGTGGGACCAGCATGAACGGCAGCCACCGGCCCACGGCCAGCCCGAACGCCACCGGGGCGAGCAGGGCCACCGCGCCGACCGCGACGATCGGCAGCGAGGCGGTCGAGAGGTAGCCGCCGGCGTTCGCGACCAGCGCGACGTTGACCAGGCAGGTGAGCAGGAACGCGGCGAAGGCGCCGATCACGAGGGCCACCGCGCCCGGCAGGACCCGCTGCCACCGCGGCCGCGGCATGGTGGCCAGCAACTCCTCCACGCCGGACCGGCGGTCCCGCCGGGCGTGCCAGGCGGCCACCCCCATCGCCAGCGGAAACGCGCCGAACAGTGCCTGCCGCTGATCCAGGGCCAGCACGGTCAGCCCGCGCCCGGCCTCCCCGACGCCGATCACCGCGGGCAGCAGCAACAGCGCCATCCAGCGGGCGTTGGACCGCCACAGCTCGACGCGCAGGATCCGTCCGGTCATGCCAACCCTTCCCGGTGGCGGCGCATGAGCTCCGAGTAGCCGCGCTCGGTCGGGCTGTCCCCCGGTCCGTCGCCGCCGGCGGCCGCCGCGAGGTCCGCCGGCACGCCCTGGAACACCAGCCGTCCCTCGTCGAGGAGAACCACGTCGGTGCAGGCGGCCGCCACGTCCTCGACCAGATGAGTGGCCACCAGTACGCAGGTGTCGGCGGCGAGCTCGCGCAGCAGCGCCCGGAACTGCAGCCGCTGGTCCGGGTCCAGCCCGGCGGTCGGCTCGTCCAGCAGCAGCACCCGCGGATCGTTCACGATCGCCTGGGCGACCCCGACGCGGCGCCGCATGCCGCCGGAGAGCGTCCTCATGCGGTGCTCGGCCCGGTCGGTCAGGCCGACCCGGTCGATCGCGCGCTGCACCGCACCCGGAACGTCGCGGGCCGGCATCTGCTTCAGCCAGGCGATGTACTCGACGAACTCCCGCACCCGAAACCGGCGGTAGAAGCCGAAGTCCTGCGGCAGGTAGCCGATCTGCTGGCGCAGCCGCCGCAGGTCCAGGCGCCCGTTCACCCGCTGCCCGAGCACGCTGAGCGTCCCACCGGCCGGTCGCAGCACCGTCGCCAGTGCCCGCATCAGCGTGGTCTTGCCGGCCCCGTTCGGACCCAACAGGCCGTGCACGCCCTCACCCAGGGCCAGGTCCAGCCCGTCGACCGCCATCCGCCGCCCGGCCCGTACCCGCAGCTGTTGGGCGTGGACCGCCCACGCGTACGTGGTCGGGGCGGTCTCGCCGGCGCTCACCGATCGCACCATGTCGCGTTCTCCTCCACCGGCTAGCGGCCGCTCGGGAAAGCCGTGTACGCGCCGCGTCGAACCACCACCAGCACCGTCACCGCGACCGTGGCCGGTGCCCAGACGGCGACCGCCGCCGGGTCCAGCAGCACCGGGGTCCGGCCGACGACCAGGCTCGGCCCGGCGACCACGGCGATCCAGGCCAGCCCCAGCCCGGTCGCCGCCCGGTGCAGCCCCACCAGGCCGCCGAGCGCCAGGGCCCCAGCCGTCAACGCCAGGCACGGCAACAGCCAGCCGGCCGGTGACGCACCGACCAGCCAACCCGCGACGGCCAGCACCGGGATCACCACCGCGAGCACCGCCACGGCCCGCCGCAACACCAGATCCAGCCCCGCCCGCGGACTGGCCACCACCACCTCGTGCGCCGGGTCCAACCCGCGCGACCAGGCCGCCGCCACCGCGAGCAACGGCGCCACCGGCGCCAGCAGCAACACCAACGACGGGAACCGGCCGGTGCCGGCCTGGTTCACCAGATCCAGGCCGACCGCCGCCAGCACCACCAGCACGGTTGCCGCCAGGCGGGGCAGCACCGGCGGCGCCGCCCACCGGACCGTCCGGCCCGGTCGCCATCCCCGCCGCGCCGCGGCCTCCGGGCCGCCGGTCACCTGCTCGGCCAGACCGGCCCAGGCCCGCTCCACCAGCGAAGCCGTCGCGGGAGCGCACCGCGCGACCGCCGCCGCGAGCCGGTCGCGGCAGGACCCGCAGGACTCCAGGTGCGCCTCGACCGCCCACCACACGTCCACGAGGGCGCCGTCCGGGGAGCCGGCGGCGTACTGCTCCAACAACCGCGCCGGCACATGCCCCGGCGCCGGCTTGCCCGTACTCATGACAGCGCCTCCCGCAGCGCGATCCGCGCCCGCCGGGCCCGGGTCTTGACCGTTCCCTCCGGCACTCCCAGCAGCACCGAGGCTTCCCGCACCGTCAACCCGTCCAGCACGAGGGCCTGGAGCACCTGCCGCAGCTCGGGCGCCAACTGGCGCAGCGCCTCGCCGATCTCGTCGCCGACGGCGTCCCGCAGCGCCTCCTCCTCGGCGGGCGGTGCCACCATCGGCGGCAGCGTCGCGGGCGCCGGCGGCCGCGCCTGCCGCGCCCGGCGCCGGAACGCGTCGACCAACCTGCGGGCCGCGATCGTCCACAGCCAGCCGACCGCGCTCCCCCCGGTCGCCACCCCGGCGAACGCCGGCGCCGCCCGCCACACCGCCAGGTAGGTCTCCTGCATCACGTCCGCGACCAGCTCGTCGTCGGCGCACCGGCGCCGCAGCCGGACCGCCAGCCACGGCGCGGTACGCCGGTACAGCTCCTCGAACGCCGCCCGGTCACCCCGGGCCACCCGTTCGAGCAGCCGCTCCTCGTCCATCGCCCGCACACCCATCCAGACGACCGCCGCCACCGCCACGGTTCTCACCGTCAAGTGACCCACATCACATCCAGCCGCGCCACCGGCGCGGCTGGACAGGTGACGTGAAGCGAGAGCCGTGGTGGCCGGCGCGAACCGCTCGGCCGCCGGATCGCCCGGCGGGGAGCCTCAGGCCACGACCTGGTAGCCGAACTGCACCTCCAGGTCGCTCGCGGACGCCGCGTTCGACACCCGCAGCCGCAGCCGCCGCGGTGCGGACAGACCATCCACCGTGTACGGGCGGGACAGCCGCGTGGTCTGCACATTGGCGGTCGCGGAGAGCGCCGCCGAGCCCGCCGTCTCCAGCCGCACGTCGCAGGTGCCCGCGCCGACCTTGCGCACCACCCGGGTGACTTTGAGGCGCTGTCCGTCCACGTAGAGCAGTCCGGAGAGGTCGTACAGCCCGTCGGCGACGGGGCCGGGCAGGCGGGCGCCGAGCCACCCGTCGACCTGTTCGACGCCCTTGTTCGCGGTGAACCGGGTCTGCGCGGTCTGCTCGCCGGCCAGCAGGTACGGGCCGGCGGTGTTGCCGCTCAGGTCGTTGTCGGCGACGAGCACGTCCGCGGCCGCGTTCACGACGCCGTAGTCCTGCCGGGCCGCGCCGTCCGGCAGCGAACCGATCGCGTTGCCCACCACCACGACCCGCGAGGCGGTGGCGCGGATGTTGATGCCCGCGCCGTTGCGCCAGGCGGTGCCGCCGCCGGTGTACGCGTGGGCGAACGCGACGTCGGGAAGGTCGAACGCCGTCGGGGAGACCACGGCGATCCGCCACTTGCCGTTCGCCTCGGTGGTCCCGCCGACCTCCTGCACTGTGATGCGGTCGTCGGTCTCCCAGCCGTGCGGTACGGCGGTGGTGACGCGTACCTTGCCGGCGCCGTTGTCCGCCGCGCCGCCGACCGGGCGGGCGAAGGCCGGGTGCGCCGTCCGGCCGTTGTTGCCGATGACGCAGCCGGTGACGGTGATCCGGGTGGAGGCGAGGTCGATGCCGTTGCGGCCGCTGCCCCGGATGACGCAGGCGGTGAACGTGGCGTTGCCGGTGAAGCCCTCGCCGATCCGCACGTCGTCGTGCTCGCCGTCGCCGGAGATGTACGTGTTGGCGAACTGGGCCTGCCCGCCCGCCTCCAGCAGCACGGGCACCCCGTGGCCGTTCTCGAAGCCTCCGCCCTCGAAGTAGAGGAACTTGGGCAGCCCTTCGCCCGTGGTGTTGCGCATCCAGATGCCGTGCCGTCCGAAGAGGACGGCGGTCGAGATGAACTTGATGGAGCCGCCCTGCCCGTCGATCACGATGTTGTCGGTGCCCGGGTTGGCGGTGCCGGCGGCGATCGCGCACTGCACGAACTCGACCGGGTCGGCGCGGTTGGCGGTGTCCAGTCCATTGAGGAGGATCACCTGCTGGCCGTTGAAGCCGTTCCAGACGCAGTTGTGAAAGCGTACCGTGTTGCAGGCGCGCAGGTGGATGCCGTTGTACCCGTCGCGGAAGCGGCAGTTGAGAAACGTGAGCAGGTAGTTTCCGTCCTCTGTGGCCGATCCGATCCGCTCGGTCGCGACGAGGTTGCCGCCGGTGAGCCCTTCGCCCCGCATCGCCAGGTCGCGGAAGCCGCCGCCGTGCGCGCCGCGCAGCAGGAAGCCGTCCTGGTCGCCGGTGGCGACGACGAACTGCGTACCCGGGTCGAGGTTGTCGGTGGCGCCGGCGCCGGTGAAGACGACCGGGACCCGCTCGACCCGCACCGTGCTCTGGATCCGCACCTTGCCCGGGCCGACCTCGACGATCCCGCCGGCGGGGAGCGCGGCGACCGCGGCCCGCAGGCGGCCGGAGTCGTCCTCGGCGCCGGTGCCCCGCCAGCCCCCCCCGGCCCGGTCGCCGCGGTTGGGGTCCGGGCGTCGCCCCCGGCCGGGGGCGACGCCGGCGACGGCGAAGACGGTGCCGCCGTCGTCCGGCTGGGTGGCGCCGGCGTCCCGCTTCGGCTTGCCGTCCACCCAGGTGAAGTCCACACCCTCGACGCCGTACTTGCGGAACAGGTACTCGCTGGTGCCCAGCGGCGCGGCCAGCCAGTCGCAGAGCCGCAGCAGGCCCTCCAGCCGCGCCTTGTCCGTCTTCTTGAACGCGGTCAGCCCGAACGAGGTGGTGCCGGCCCGGTGGCTGCCCTGCCCGCCGTCGAAGCCGGGCTCGGGAATGCCGCCCACCTCCGCCTCCGGGTACGTGTTGGCGAGGATGTCCCAGGCCGCGTACCCGTCCGGGACGAGCGAGATGGTGCCGGCGCCGAAGAGGTCGCGGTACTGGAGCTTGTTGCCGGGCGCGTCGGGGTGGAAGAGCCCTTCCTTGAACATGTCGGCGGCCAGGCCCACCGCCCGCTTGCGCTCGGGCGTCTCGATCTCGTGGGTGAACCTGCCGCCCTGCTCGCGCCACACGTTCGGCACGTCGAGCATGTTCCCGATGTACACGATGACCTGCTTCACCTGGCCGAACGCCCACCGGTTGGACCTGGCGTCGGACAGGCCGCGGGCCAGCTCGTGAAACTCGGCGTAGCTGGCCGGCGCCGCCGGCAGGCCGCGCTGGCGGATGATGTCCTGCCGGGCGAACATGATGGTGCCCACGACGGCCCGCGGGATCGGGATCGCGAAGATCCCTCCGTTGTAGACGGTGTTGAGCCACGAGTCGGTGGGGAAGCTCGCCACGCCAACCTCGACGACCTGACCCGGCTGGCCGACGACGGGCACGCCTTCGTCTACATCGGACACCGCGAGGTGCCCGGCACCGAAATCTGCTACGTCGGCGGCGACTACCGCGCGGCGACCGGACGGATCGTCGACGACCTGGTCGCGCTCGGTCACCGCGGCTTCGCGTACCTCGGCGAGGCGACGCGCCACGAGCCGGAGGTCGACCGGTGGGAGGGCTTCTCCGCCGCGCTCGACCGCTTCGGCCTGGCCGTGCCGGCACCCGCCTGCGTCCGGCCCGAGGACCTGACCGCGCAGTGGCTGGACAGCACCCTCGCCGAGGGGACCACCGCGATCCTCGTCGAGTCGGTCAACCTGCTGCGCGTACTGGCCGCGATGGTCAAGCTGCGCGGCCTCTCGATCCCGGCCGACCTCTCCGTGGTGCTGCTCGTCGACGACCCGGGCAGCGAGATCGGCCCGGGTCCGTGGGCGTCGCTGCACATCCCGCGCAACCCGATGGGCCGCCGAGCGGTACGGCTGCTGACCGCGCTGCTCACCGACCCGGACGGCGACTACGAGCGGCAGGTCCTGGTGCCCTGCACGCACACCCTGGAGGCGACAGTCGCCCCGCCCCGCCAGTAGCAGCGAAGGAATGTGGGCTACCGCGACGTCCGCCGTGGTCCGGACCGTTGCTCCCGCGGCCTCACCGGCCGCGGGGCGCGATCTCACCCCGGCCCCTGCGGGGAGCCGGCGGGCCGTCTTCGGCGAGCGCCAGCTCGCCGACCCGCGGGGCGGTGCCCGCGGGAAAGCACCCGCGCGTGCGGTCCGCCTGCCGCTCGCCGGAAACGGTTAGCGGTGTCGACCGAAATCCTGGCCGAGGCAGGACCCACGACCGCCGGCCCCGCGGTGTCCACGCCGCATCTATAGACTTATGGCTATATGGAGCTACTTCTTTGGTATCGTGGCTCCATGCCTGACCCGACCGCGGGATACCCCGGCCCGCGCGGCGAGATCGAAAAGCTGCCCAGTGGTTCGCTGCGGGTGCGGGTCTACGCCGGCGTCGACCCGGTCACCCGAAAGCGCCGCTACCTGGTGGAGACGGTGCCGGCCGGCCCGACCGCGGCGATGGACGCCGAGGCCGTCCGCGCCCGCCTGGTGCGCGCGGTCGACGCGCACCGGGCCGGCCGCACCGCACCGCGCCCACCCGCGCCGCCCGGCGACACCGCGGCCACGCCCACCGCCACCGGCCAGCGCGGCGGCGGTGACCTGACCGGGGCCACGATCGCACGGCTCGCCGGCGTCTCCACCGCGACGGTCTCCAAAGTGCTCAACGGACGGTCCGGCGTGGCGGCCGAGACCCGCCGCCGGGTGGAGACCGTGCTCCGCGAGCACCGCTACCGCCGGCCCGATACGCCCGCCCGGACGGCGAGCATCGAGGTCGTCTTCTACGGCATGCTCAGCCACCTGGCCGTCGCCGTGCTGCACGGCGTGGAACAGATCGCCCGCGCCCACCACCTCTCGGTCGGCTTCACCGACGTGCTCCAACTGTCCACCCACCGCTCCTGGGCGCAGGACCTGCTGGCCCGGCGCCCCACCGGCGTCGTCACCGTCCACCTGAGCTCCCCCACCGAGCCGCACGCGCTGCTGACCGCCAGCGCCATCCCACTCGTCGCGCTCGACCCCACCGGCGAACCCCAACACCCGGTCCCCTCGGTCGGCGCCACCGACTGGAACGGCGCGCTGGCCGCCACCCGGCACCTGCTCGACCTCGGCCACCGCCACATCGGCGTCATCACCGGGCCACCGGACCGGCTCTGCGCCCGCGCCCGCCTCGACGGCATCCGCGCCGCGCTGGACGCCGAAGGGGTGCCGCTGGACCAGCGACTGGTCCGCACCGGACTGTGGTTCGCCTACGAAGACGGCCTCAACCACGGACGCGAGCTGCTGCGCCTCGCCGACCCGCCCACCGCCGTCCTCTGCGGCAACGACCTGCAAGCGCTCGGCGTCTACGAGGCGGCCCGCCAAGCCGGCCGCCGGATCCCGGACGACCTCAGCGTCGTCGGCTTCGACGACATCGCCCCCACCCTCTGGTGCGGCCCAGCCATGACCACCGTGCGCCAGCCCTTCACCGAAAATGGGCGCCACCGCGGCCAGACTGGTGCTGACGATCGCCGCCGGCCAACCGCTCGGCCACGACCGCGTCGAGGTCGCCACCACCCTCATCGTCCGGGAAAGCACCGCGCCACCCGCGATGCCGTCTCGCGCCCCCTCACCCGGCACCGACCGGGTCGCTACGGCGCGAGCGTGAGGTTGGCCCGCATCACCGTTTGCCGCCGTCGACGTGGTCGCCGGCCGGCTGGCATTTGTGACGGCGACCGGACGGTGGTATCGACGATTCATGACCGTCAACGAGCCGCTCGACGACCAGCACCGTTCGGTTGCCAGGTACCACCAGCTCGGTCTCGCCGCCCAGGCCCAAGGGGATCTGGACACCGCTGAACAGTGGTACCAGCGCGCGCTGGCCGGTGCCGAGCAGCTCGACGACCAGACCGACGTCGACATCAGCTGCTTCCAACTCGGCTTCGTCGCCCATGCCAGGGGGGATCTGGACGCCGCCGAACACTGGTATCAGCGTGGCCTGACCACCGCCGAGCGCCGCGGCGACCAGGCCAGCACCGCCGCCTACCATCACCATCTCGGCATCGTGGCCCAGGACCGCGGTGAGCTGGACGCGGCCGGAGAGCGGCTGGAGCGCGCCCGAGCGATCCGGGAGCAGCTCGCGGACGTGCCGCGCCTGGCGATGACCTACGGGCAGCTCGGGCTGCTCGCCCTGCGGCGGGATGCGCCGGTCGTCGCGTTGGAATGGACGATCCGGTGCGCCGCGCTGTTCCCGTCGTTCCCCCACCGCGCCGCGGGGCCTGCCCCCTGGAACCTGGCCCAGCTCACCGAAAAGCTCGGGTGGGACGCGCTTCACGCCGCCTGGCGGCGAGTGACCGGCGAGGCGACACCCGCGTCCGTGGTCGAGACCATCCGCGCCATACAGGCCGGCAGGGCACGGGAGTCCGGTCCTGGCTGAGGGCGCCGGGGACCGGGTCACGATGCCGGTGAGCCGTGCCGGATCGCGGCCGCCTCCTGTTCGCTCACGGCCACCGGCGGCGCGGCCGGCATGGGCCGGCGGGCGGTCTCCGGCGCGAGGTACACCGCGATCCCGCCCAGCAGCCCGGCGGCGGCCAGCAGGAAGCCGGGCGCGAGCAGGCTGCCGGTGGCGTCGACCAGGGTCGCGGCGATCACCGGCGTCGTACCGCCGAACAGCGAGGTGGAGACGTTGTACGTGATGGAGAGCGCGCCGGCCCGTACCGGGGTGGGGAACAGCGTCGGCAAGGTACCCGGCTCGGTGCTGTCGAAGCAGAGGTACATCAGGCCGATCAGCAGCGTGCCGACGAGTACGGCGGCCAGCGTGCGCTGCTGGATGATCAGGAAGGCCGGCACGGAGAGGGCGACGAGCAGGACGCAGCCGGTCATCATGACCGGCCGGCGCCCGATACGGTCGGAGAGCCGCCCGGCGAACTGCAGCAGCACCATGAGGATCGCCAGCACGACCAGCACCACGACCAGCGACCTGGTCTGGGAGAAGCCGAGCTGCGCCGACAGGTAGTTGGGCATGTACGCGGTGAGGATGTAGCTGTTCACGTTCAGCACGAGGACGAGGCCGAGACAGATCAGCACCGGGCGGCGCTGGTTGCGGGCCAGGTCGGCGACCTCCTTGCGCAGCCCGGTGGGGCGCGCCGGCGCCCGGTTCTCCAGGTGCTCGAAGGCGGGCGTCTCGGCCAGCCGCAGCCGCAGGTACAGGCCGACGAGGCCGAGCGGGCCGGCGACGAGGAACGGGATCCGCCAGCCCCAGGAGTCGAGGGCGCCGCTGGACAGCACGGTGGTCAGGACGGTCACCAGCGCGGCACCCAGCACGAAACCGGCCAGCGTGCCGAACTCCAGCCAGCTGGCCACGAAGCCCCGCCGGCGGTCGGGTGAGTGCTCGGCGATGAACGTCATCGCCGACCCGTACTCACCCCCGGTGGAGAAGCCCTGGATGAGCCGGGCCACCAGCAGCAGCACCGGGGCCCACACGCCGATCTGGGCATAGCCGGGGAGCAGCCCGACGGCGAACGTGCCGAACGCCATCGTGATCACGGTCAGCACGAGCACCCGCTTGCGCCCGATCCGGTCGCTGAGCGGGCCGAAGAAGATGCCGCCCAGAGGCCGGACGACGAAGGCCGCGGCGAAGGTCGCGAGCGCCGAGATGAGCTGCGCCGACCGGCTGGCCTCGGGAAAGAACACCTGCCCGATCGTCACGGCGCTGAAGCTGAAGACCCCGAAGTCGTACCACTCGATCATGTTGCCGACCGCGGTCGCCGCGACGGTACGCCGCAGGCTGCCGAGGCGCACGACCGTCACCGCGCCCGGGGCGGGGGTCGCCGCCGCGCCGTCCCGACCAGCGTCGTCGCTCATCTCGTACGCCCTCCCACGGCCTGTCCTGGCGGAAGAGCCACATTCCCGGCCGCGCCTACGCCAAACGCGTGCCGGCCGCCGCGGTGTGGCGGCTCCACGCGCCGAACGCCGTGGAGCCACCCGCCCGGCGCTGGCGGGCTCGCTCGAAAGCCGGCATTCGACATTGTCGTAGCTCCATGCGTCAACGCGGTGCGGCTCCACGGCGACAATCATTGCCAACTCTTGTCAACTCCAGCCCGTTCGATCGATACTTCCAACTATCTGGAGTCGGGCGCGGTCAGGGAAAGGGCACCCACGACCGCCTATGCCAGAGCCGGCCGCCCCCACCGAACAGGCCGTGCATCCTTCTCGCTTCCTGGACGACGGTGAATACCGCTGAAAGAGAGTCTGTCGAAAATATCCATTCGCCGAGCAGAATGTGTGATCGCCCGCGCCAATTGACCGCCGCGGCCGCCAAGCGCTATCCGAACACCCTATTTCAGGAGACGTTCCATGAAGAGACCCAGAGTGACAACGGCGGCGCTGGTGTCGGCCGGCGCGGTCGCGCTGGCATCGACCGCGGTCGCCGCGGCGCTTCCGGCCCGGGCCGCGGCCGCCGGCTGCTCGGTGAACTACACCGTGTCGTCGCAGTGGCAGGGTGGCTTCGGCGCCAACGTCACCATCACCAACCTCGGTGACCCGGTCACGAGCTGGACGCTGACCTGGTCCTACAGTGCCGGCCAGACCGTCACGCAGGCCTGGAACACCGCGCTGGCCCAGAGCGGCGCCGCGGTCACCGCGCGGAACGTCGGTTACAACGGGTCGATCGCGACCGGCGGCACGGCCTCGTTCGGCTTCAACGGCTCGTGGACCGGCAGCAACCCCGCTCCGACCGGCTTCGCGCTGAACGGTGTGGCGTGTACCGGCGGGGTGGCACCGACCACCGCACCTCCGACCACCGGCCCGCCCACCGCACCTCCCACCACGGGCCCGACCACCGTGCCTCCCACCGCGGCGGCGGACATCACGGTGAACAGCGCCACCCGGTACCAGACGATCGACGGGTTCGGGGCCGCGACGGCGATCTGGGGCGGCGCCTGGTCGACGGCCGAGACGCAGACGCTGGTCGGGCTCGGCGCCAACCAGCTGGGCCTGTCGATCGTGCGCACCGGCATCTCGCCGGTATCCAGTGAGTGGTCCACCCACGCGGACGCCTTGAGGACGGCGAAGTCCTACGGATCGGACGTGAAGATCCTGGCGTCGCCCTGGACGGCACCGGCGGCGTGGAAGACGAACAACAGCCGGACCAACGGCGGCAAGCTGAGGACCGACTACTACGACGACTACGCGAACCACCTGAACAGCTATGTCCAGTACATGCGTAACCAGGGTGTGACGGTCGACGTCACCTCCGTGCAGAACGAGCCGGACTGGCACCCGGACTACGACTCGATGGACTGGAGCGGCACCGAGCTGCGCGACTTCGTACGCGACCAGGGCGCGCGGGTGCAGAACACCAGGCTGATGGTCGCCGAGGCGGTGAACCTGAACTACGGCTACACCGATCCGACCCTGAACGACGCGACCGCTCGAAACAACATCGGCTACATCGGCGGCCACCTCTACGGCACCGAGAGCGCCGGCCGGCTGGCGCCGTACCCGCTGGCCGCCCAAAACGACAAGCCGGTGTGGATGACCGAATGGAACCACCACGAGGCCGACGGCAGCGGCTCCAACATCTGGGGCGACCCCGGCAACCAGGCGGTCTGGGACGAGACGCTCGACGACATCATGCGCACCGTGCACAAGTCGATGGAATCCAACTGGAGCGCCTACATCTGGTGGTACGGCAAGCGTTTCTACTCCTTCATCGGCGACGGTGAGGCGGCCTACGGCACCACCGCGGGGGCTCCGCTCAAGCGCGGGTACGCGTTCTCCCAGTACGCCAAGTACGTCCGCCCCGGCTATCAGCGGGTCGCCCTCACCAAGAGTTCCAAGGCCTCGCCGCTCGAAGTGACCGCCTACCAGGGCGGCGGCAAGATCACGCTGGTGATCCTCAACCGGTCGACCAGCGCGGTCGACCACGCGGTGATCCAGGCTCCGCGGAACGTCACCCGCGCCGAGCACTACCTCACCTCGCGGAACGCCAACGCGGCCAGCCAGCCGACCACCGTGAACGCGGGACAGGTCACCGTGAACGTCGGCGCACGCAGCGTCTCCACGGTCGTGTTCACGCTCTGAAGCCCACCGCGAGGCGCATCGCGCGCCCGGAAATGACATGTGAACGTGAACAAGCTCCGTCCCCTATGGAGGATCCCGATGAAGTTCCCCCGTATCCGGTCCCGGCTGGTCGCCGTCTGTACCGTCGGCCTGACCGTGGCCGGGGCCACCGCGGTGCTGACCGCCAACACCGCCCAGGCGGCCGCCGGCTGCCGCGTCGACTACGCCATCGCCAGTTCCTGGCAGGGTGGCTTCGGCGCCAACGTCACCATCACCAACCTCGGCGACCCCGTCAACGGCTGGCGGCTCACCTGGTCGTTCGCCGCCGGGCAGACCGTCACCCAGCTCTGGAACGGCTCGGTCACCCAGTCCGGTGCTCAGGTCACGGTCACCAACGCCAGCTACAACGGCGGCATCCCCACCAACGGCACCACCGCCTTCGGGTTCAACGGCTCCTGGAACGGCTCGAACCCGGTGCCCACCCAGTTCGCGCTGAACGGCACCGCGTGTACCGGTAGCCCGGCACCGACCACCGCACCGCCGACCACACCGCCGCCGACCGGCACGTGCTCGCTTCCGTCGAGCTACCGGTGGACGTCGACGGGTGCGCTGGCGCAGCCGAGGTCGGGGTGGGTTTCGCTCAAGGACTTCACCCACGCCCCGTACAACGGAAGGCAGTTGGTCTACGCCACGACGCACGACACCGGCACGTCGTGGGGTTCGATGAACTTCGGCCTCTTCACCAACTGGTCCGACATGGCCTCGGCCAGCCAGAACCAGATGCCGTTCTCCGCCGTCGCCCCGTCGCTGTTCTACTTCGCCCCGCGCAACGTCTGGGTGCTCGCGTACCAGTGGGGCGGCCCCGCCTTCTCCTACCGGACCTCCAGCGACCCCACCAACGTGAGCTCCTGGTCAGCCCATCAGACACTCTTCACCGGCAGCATCACCGGCTCCAGCACCGGACCCATCGACCAGGCACTCATCGGCGACGACACGACCATGTACCTGTTCTTCGCCGGCGACAACGGCAAGATCTACCGGGCCAGCATGCCCATCGGCAACTTCCCCGGCAGCTTCGGCTCCTCCTCGACCGTGATCATGAGCGACAGCACCAACAACCTGTTCGAGGCGGTCCAGGTCTACAAGCTCCAGGGGCAAAACCGGTACCTCATGCTCGTCGAGGCGATCGGCGCCCAGGGCCGCTACTTCCGCTCCTTCACGGCCACCAGCCTGAACGGATCGTGGACGCCACAGGCCGCGACCGAGAGCAACCCGTTCGCCGGGAAGGCCAACAGCGGCGCCACCTGGACCAACGACATCAGCCACGGCGAACTGATCCGCGCCAACGCCGACCAGACCATGACCGTCGACCCCTGCGACCTGCGGCTGCTCTACCAGGGACGCTCCCCCAGCTCCGGCGGCGACTACGGGCTACTGCCCTACCGGCCGGGCCTGCTGACCCTGCAACGCTAGCGACCCGCGACGGCGGGCTCGGCACCCGGCCGAGCCCGCCCGGCCGGCACCGCGGCGTGCACGGGTCGGTACGGTCGAGCGGGCGATCGCGCTGAGGGTAAGGAGAGAGCGATGAGCGAACCCACGGGCAGGGTGGTGTGCGGCATCACGATCTCGGCCGACGGGTACTCGGCCGGGCTCAACCAGTCCGAGGAACGCCCGTTCGGCGACGACGGCGGCGACGGCTGGGGCGACAAGCTGCACGCCTGGTACGCCGACACACCCGAGGAGAACCAGGCCGAGATCGACGAGATGACCGCGGCCAAGGCGTTCATCATGGGCCGCAACATGTTCGGCCCGGTGCGGGGCGGGTGGGATCGGCAGTGGAACGGCTGGTGGGGCGAGGATCCGCCGTACCACGCGCCGGTCTTCGTGCTCACCCACCACGCGCGCGAGCCGCAGCCGATGAAGGGGGGCACCACGTTCCACTTCGTCACCGACGGGATCGAGTCCGCACTGGCCCAGGCCCGCGCGGCGGCCGGCGACGGCGATGTCGCGATCATGGGCGGCGCGACCACGATCAACCAGTACCTCGCGGCCGGCCTGATCGACGAACTGCGGCTGCACATCGTGCCGCTCACGCTCGGCGCCGGTACGCGGATCTTCGAGGGCGTCCCGCCGCTGCGGCTCGAACAGGTGAAGTCGCGGGCGGCGCGCCTGGTCACGCACGTGACCTACCGCGTGCTGTCCTGAGCCCACGGCGACGCGACAGACGGCTACGGCGGTGGGCCCGAAAGGCACCGCCACCGTATCGGCGAGACCCGCGGCTACCCGAACCGGTCGGCGAGCGCGGTCAGCTTCGCGACGTACGCCGGCCAGTCCTGGTCGTCGGGCACGTTGGTGTTCTCCCGCCGCAAGCCGACCGCCCCGTCGTGCTGCTCGCGCATGATGTCGGCCTGGCCCGCGTGACGGGTGAGGTCGTAGATCACGTGGACGATTATCCGTCGCAGGGTCACGTCCTGGCTGTCGGGCCGCCACCACGGCACCCGCCCCGGGGCGTCGAGCGGTAGCCGCTCGATCGTCTCGTCCGCGAAGGCCGCGACCCGCCGGTAGAGGTCGATCAGCCCGTCTTTCGTCTCGTCCTCCCGCGCGTACCAGTCCGCTTGGGGATCCTCGTCGTACGCGTCCGAAGGGACCAGCTCCTCGGGCGTCGGGAACTCGCGCCCGAAGGTGGGCCCGAGGTAGCCGGCTTCGACGTTGAGGCAATGCTTGATCAGGCCGAGCAGGTTGTTGCCGGTCGGGGTGCGGGGCAGTCTGGCATCGCGTTCGCCCAGCCCGTCGAGCTTCCAGATCAGGGCGTCGCGGGTCGCCTGGAGGTAGTGGTGCAGCACGGTCTTCGGGTCGCCCATGTCAGCCATGCCCGCCAGTCTGCCCCGGCGGACGGCCGGACACCGGCTCCGCCACGGCCTGCCCTGGCCCGTGGCGCCGGTCGAGCCCAGCCGTCATGACGCGGTGGCGGCGGCGACCGCGGGACCGCGGGCGGGTGTGGGCGTCCGCACCCCCTTGGCCAGCAGCCAGGCCACGAACGCGATCTCCGAGAGCCCGGCGACCGCGGTCAGCAGCAGGCCGATGCCGGTGGTGCTCGCGGCCTCCGTTGCGAGGAACGCGATGAAGACGTCGTTGACGAGGTAGCCGGCGCAGCCCACGATCAGCGCGACGCCCAGCGCCTTGGGGAAGTAGCCGGACCTGATCATCAGGTATCCCAGCGGTACCAGCCACAGGCTGTCGAAGACGAACGCGATGCCGACCCCGGTGTCGTACATGTCGAGGTAGTGCAGGGTCAGCGCGTCCGCGCCGGCCTCGCCGAAGGTCCGCGGGTAGGTGTCGCCGGTGGCGACGGCGATCGCGGTGTACCAGTTGAGCAGGCTGAGGCAGGCGGTCGCGGTGCCGATCGCGTTGAGCGTGACCATCGCGATCGCGGCGAGCCGGTCGACGTGCTTGAGCAGCCCGTACAGGACGATCCCGGCGAGCACGAAGCACGGCCCGCCCAGCAGGTAGCTGAGGAAGCCGGCGCGGAACAGCCCGGCCGAGGCGCGGATGTTGTCCGCGGTGGCGGCGGCGTCGCCGGGTTCGACGACGGCGGCGAACACGATCACCCCGAACGCGCCCGCGATCACCATGAGTAGGTAGAGCACCCCCGCGGTCCTCGCGAGGGAATTCGGTGTCGTCATCTCGTTCCTCCTCTCCGCCGCGGCCGTGTCGGCGGTGCGCGCTCACCGGCGCTCGCCGGAGTAGGTGGCCGCAGCGTGGGCCGATATCGACCAGCATCCTCAACAAGCTCGGCGTCGACTCCCGCGCCCAGAACGCCGCCTGGATAGCGGCGCCCGAGCCGTAGCGGGGTGCCGCCGGCCACGACGGCCGTCCCTTCAGGACTCCGAGCCGGACGCGTCGGGGTTCTCGTAGGCGCCGACGATCTGGCCGCGGTCGTTGATGCCGGTCGCCAGGGTTCTGGGCGCGCCCGGGAAGCGGATCGGGGTGACCGGGCCGAGGGCGCCCCGACCGAACAGGAACCCGCGGGCGCCGGCCAGGGTGGGCGCGTCGGTGAGGGTGCTGGCCACGATCTGGCCGTGGTCGTTGATGCCGAAGAGGATGGTGATCGAGGCGCCGGGGATGTCGACGGTGGTGTACCTGCCTCTGTCCCAGAGGAAGCCGTGGATCGCCGCCGCGCCCGGCCGGCCGTAGATGCCGACGACCTGCCCGCGGTCGTTGATGTCGATGGGCTCGGTGAAGGCGGCGCCGGGGACGTCGAGCGTGGTGAACCGGCCCTTGTCCCAGCGGAAGCCGTGCTGGTCGCCGGCGCCGGAGACGTAGATGCCCACCACCTGCCCGCGGTCGTTGACGCTGGACGCCTCGGTCTGGGCCGCACCGGGTACGTCGATCGTGGTGACCTTGCCGCGGTCGAGCAGGAACCCGTGCGCCATCCCGTCGGGGTCGCTCAGGAACGAGACGGTCCGGCTGTACGCGCCGGCGACCACACCACGATCGTTGATCTTGACGACCTCGGTGGCCGTCGCGCCCGGAATGTCGATCTTGGTAATCGCGCCGCGCCGGTCCCGCAGGAACCCGGACTCGCTGCTCGGCCCGAAGTACTCGCCGCTGATCTGGCCACTGTCGTTGATGCCGGCGGCGAGGAATCCCGTGGCGGCCGGCGGCGGGTCGAAGCCGGTGTAGCGCCCCCGCTCCAGCACGAAGCCCGGGAACGGCGAAGACGGGCCGGCGCCCTGGCCGAGACGGGCAACGACGCCGAGGCCGCCGCTGGCGCCGAGCCGGGCCACCCGGTCGCCCGGAGCCGCTGCCGGGGTCTGCCGCGCGGCGGCGCCGGCCGCGCTCACCGTGACCGCCGAAAGCACGACCACGCCGGTGACCGCCGAACGGATGCGGCGGCGCGCTGTCGAAAGCATGCCGATGTCCCTCCTGTGCGGGGTCTCTCTCTTCATATCCGCACCATCGACGCCCGCGGATCAGTCCCGGCCTGGCCACCTCGGTACCAGACACGCAGCGCCCAGGTCACGGCCGCCACCGCGGCGGGGTCGCGGAAGCGAACCGACAGGACGCGAGCCGCCGGTCGGCCTGGCGTCAACCGGCGCTGAGGAGGTACTCGATGACGTCCACGGCGTCGTAGCCCCCGTCGCGCAGCACGTGGGGTAGGAACGCCAGATCCTGGCCGAGCGTGACCAGCGGCGGCTCGCGGTAGCCGTCGGCGCGGTGCTGGCCCAGCCCGATGGTGGCGGTCAGCCCGTTGCACAGGCATCGGGCGGTGACCGCGTCGGCCGGGTCGCCACCCTTGCGCGCGAACGTCTCGATCGGCTCGGCCGGGCAGCGGTAGCCGATCTTCCCGTCCGGCTTGCGGTAGGGGCCGCGCAGGTAGCCGAGGTCGCAGCGGCGCGGCCGGGCGGCGTACACGTCCTGCTCGGACACGGTGCCGGGCAGGTGGGCGACCTTGAACGGGAAGCCGGTCGGTGAGGCGGCGGGGTGGTTGCGCACCGTCAGGGTGCCGCCGGCCGCGGCGGCCAGCAGCCGCTGCCGGATCCGCGGGTCCAGGCCCGATTGGCGGCACAGCGCGAACGCCGTGCCCACCTGTACCCCAGCGGCGCCCGCCGCGCGGGCCTCGGCCAGCCGGGCCGGAGTGGCGTACCCGCCGGCGAGCCAGAACGGCAGGCCGGCGGCCCGGACCTTCGCCACGTCGATCTGGTCGCGGGGTCCGTAGATCGGCTCGCCGGCCCCGGTCAGGGTGAGCCGTCCGCGGGGGCGGGCGCTGTGCCCGCCGGCCACCGGGGTCTCCAGCACGAACCCGTCCGGGCGGGTCGCGGGGTCCCTGGTCAGGTAGCCGACCAGGGCGGCGGAGGAGACGATCGCCAGCAGCCGCGGCCGGTGCAGCGGCGGCGGCACCGCGCCGAGCAGCGCGGCCGGTTCGATGTGGACGGTGTGCCGCTCGCCGGCCGGGGCGCCGTCCACCGCGATCGGCAGCGTGGCCGGCGCGTGCCGGGCGAGCGCGTCGAGCAGTCGCGGGATCTCGGTGGGCAGCCCGGCACCCATCAGGACGGCGTCGACGCCGGCCAGCATGGCCCCGTACAGCGCCGCCGGGGTGGCCAGCTGGATCTTCTCCAGGTAGTTGATGCCGACCGGACCGTGGTGGCCTTCCTTGGCCAGGAACACCTCGACGAAGTTGCCCACCACGGCCAGCTGCTGCGCCTGCCGCCGCGGCGAGACGCCGATGTGCTGGATCGGCCGGAACGGCTGGCCCTCCGGTATCCCGCCGGGCACGAAGAACCGGTCCAGGATCTGCTGGGCGAGCGCGCGGTCCGGGAAGCGGTCGAGCGCCCGGCGCAGGTGGCCGCCCGGGTCGCCGCGCTGCAACCGGCGGGTCAGCAACGCGTCCAGCGCCACCCCGGACACCACACCCAACTGGCCGGCCCGCGCGACCGCGCGAGCCAGCGGCCAGCCGGAGACGCCGACGCCCATGCCGCCCTGGACGATGGCCGGCAGGTCCCGGCCACCCCACACGAGGCGGCCGCCCCGTACGTCACCAGCCGTCACCCGGCACCTCTTCCGCACGTCGAACATGGCCGACGCCCAGCCTTTCCACCCTGGTAGGGGCGTCGGTAGCGCCGCACGTCACCGCGGCTCGGGACCATGGGCCCTTGACCCTCCACGGTGCGACCGCCGCCAGCCACGCCGACGCCCGCTCGCCCGGCGGCGGCGGACAAGACGCGGCCCCGGGCACGGGGCGATCAGGTGACCGCGAGGATCAGCAGGAGGAGGAGCGAGGCGGCGATCTCGATGATGCCGACCTGTTTCGGGGCCATGGGTCGTTTGGGGAAGACCGTCGCGCGGGCCAGCAGCAGGGCGAACAGGATCGCGATCGGCTGGTGCCACCAGGCCGCCGCGGCGAGGATCGCCAGGTGGTAGGCGACGGAGGCGCGGTAGTAGCCGGTGTGGCCCCGCTCGCGGATCATGGTTTTGACGTAGGGCACGGTGCCGGCGAGGTACCCGGTCACGACGAGGAACGCGGGCAGCGCCTCGGCCGGTGGTGCTGTGCTGGTCGTGGCGCAGACGAAGACCATGAGGCAGCTCTGCGCCACGGAGGCGAGGTCGTTGAGGAGGGCGCGCTCGTTACGGCGGGCGGCGTAGCCGAGGTTGATCGCGAGCAGGGTCGCGTAGGCCGGGGCGTACCAGAGCAGTTGCGGCCGCAGGGCCAGCACCGGCGCGGCGAGCAGCGCGGTCGGGGCGGCGTAGAGGCACAGCTGGGCGCGGACCCGTCCGGGCCGGCGGGTCTTGACGGCTTGCAGCAGGTAGTAGCTGAACAGGTAGCCGGCCAGCCAGGCGCCGAGCAGTGGCAGGTGCGGCCAGGTGAACCCGGTGGTGAGGACCCCGGCCAGCCAGGGCAGCAGCAGCATGGCCCAGGCCCCGTGCTGGGGCGGGATGTACCGGCGCAGCCTGCGCCGGCGCGGCGCCGTTGGGCGGCGTGGGGTGGTCGGCGGCGTGGTCATGGCGCGCCCTTCAGGTGGCCAGGAACCCGCGCTCGCCGCCATGTCGGGTTCACGGATCGGTCGGACCGGATCATCGTGACCCCGCCCCCGCCGATGGGTCGGGGCCGCGCAGCCGGGCGACGCAGGCGTTCGGCGCGGCGAACGGCTCCAGGACGGCCTCGCCGTCCGGTGCGCCGGCGCGCCGCAGGACCCCGCTGATCATGCCGGCGTGCAGGGCGCACATCACGTCGGGCTGCTGCCCGACCAACTCCAGGAACGGGCACGTGCGCAGGTGCACCTCCACCTCGCCTTCGGCCGTCCCCGGTTCGCGCCGGGGGTCGAACCCCAGCCGGTCCAGCACAGCCACCGCCGTCTCGACCGGGCCGGCGGCGCCGGCCTCGCCGGCCGCGAGCTGGTTGCCCCACGCCCGCCCCGCCGCGACCGCGGCCGGGCGGCCGCCGCCGGCGGTGGCCAGGTGCGCCAGCAGCGCCGCCGCCAGGGTCCGGTACGGAGCCGGGGCCGGCTCGGCGGCGGCGGCCCGGTACCGCCACGCGGGCCGGCCGGGTGTCCCGCCGCTGGCCCGCGCCTTGACCAGCAGACCCGCCTCGACCAGCCGGTCCAGGTGGGCACGCACCGTCGAGAAGTGCAGACCGGTCCGCTCGGCGACGTCGCCGGCGGTCAGGCCGGCGTCGGCGGTGCCGACCAGGCGCAGGATCGTCACCCGGCTGGCCGAGCCGAGCGCCCGGTGCCGGGGGGTGTCGATCGTCTCGCCCGAAGGGCCTGTCCCCACAGTTTCCATGTCGACTAACGTTATAACGTCGAACGACCTCAAAAATAGGGACGGGGTGCCATGTCACAGCCGAACACAGATCACGCCGACCAGACCCGCCAGGCCGCCGATCGCCGCGCCGCGCGGGCCGTCGTTCGCCATCACGCCGCCCTCGCCACCACGCTCGCCGACCACGTGGCGGCGCTGCTCGAGGCGGCCTCGATCGGCAGCTCACGGCGCACCTGGCAGCGGCGCGACCAGCCGACCGGCTGGCTGCACGCCGAACTGCTACCGCACGCCGCGGCCGAGGAGGCGGCCATGTACCCGTGCGCCGCCGCCCAACCCGGCGGCCAACTGCTCGTGGACGGCATGATGTCCGAACACCGGGCGATCACCGCCCTGGTCGGCGAGGTGGAGACCGCGACCACGCCGATGACCGCCGCCGCGGCGGCCCGCGCACTGTCCGCGCTGTTCGCCGCGCACCTGGCCAAGGAGAACGACCTGATCCTGCCGCTGCTGGTCACCGCCGAGCAGGTGTCCCTGGCCGACCTGCTGGACGGCATGCACGAACTGCTCGGCACCGCGCGGGCATCCGGCGACCACGGCGACTGCGGCTGCGGCGACGCGAGCGACCGCGGCGTGACTGGTCTCACCGCCGCCGGCCGCGACCACACAAGGCACGGCGGGCAGCGGTGAGACGTGCCTGCGGCGTCAGCGGGACGGCCGCGGCGTGGTGGGCGGGGTGTAGCGGGTGAACCCGGGCGGCAGCACGCCCTTGGTGAAGGTGCCCAGGTCCAGCACCTGATGGAAGTGCGGGTCGAACCCGTTCGCCGCCGCGTTCAGCCGGCCCGGGCTGGTCTCCGGCCACCGGCCCGTCTCCACCTTGGCCAGCAGCGCGCGCAGGGCGGTCACCTCCTCCGCGGCGCTGAACGAGCAGTGGCCGCCCCGCTCCACGTACAGCTGGCGCAGCTGGCCCGGATCGCCGGCGCGGCGGACCTGCCGCGCGTACCACCGCTCCTGGTCCGGCGACGCCCCACCGTCGCCCGTGGTGTGCAACGACAGCACCGGCACCGGCGTACGCCCGACCGGCACCCCGTACTGGTACATGTAGCGGACCGCACCGGGCCGCGGCGCGATCCGCGGCGCCGCCGCCAGCGTGGCCAGGTCCGCACGCAGATCCAGCCCGGCGTCCCGGTACGCCCGCCGGACCGCGTCGTGCTGGCTGGATCGCGTGAGCTGCCGGGCGTAGTCCACTCCGGCGTTCCACAGTGGATTGCCACCGGCCACCTCGGCGATGCCGGCGAACGCGACCGGACCGTTGCCGTAGACCTTCGCCCACTTGACCCACTCGACCTGCTGCTGGATCCAGCCGGCCGGGTCGGTCGGCTTCGGCTGCAACGAGAAGTACCACCCGGTGACATTGCCGAACGCGGCGGCCAGCGCGAGCCGCGCCTGCCCCTGCGGCGTGGTCCGCGCCCGGTCGACCGCCGCCACCATCGCGTCGCGGCTGGCGACCGGATCGGCGGCGCCCACCAGGTCGATGTCCTCGCCCGCGGCGAGCAGCGTCTTGACCGCGAAGTTGACGTCCAGAGCCGTGTTGAACGTGTTCAACGGGTCATAGGCACCGCACAGCGTCAGCAGGCCGTCGAACCGCCGCGGGTACCGCTCGACGAGCAGCGTCGAGATCGCGACGCCGAGCGACTGTCCAGTCACCACAGTCCGATGTGGTCTACCCAGATTCGCCTCGAACCAGTCAAGCAGCGCCAACTGGTCCTGGATCGCGTCCTCGACCAGGTAGCCGACGCCGTCGTCCTGGTACATCGAGGCGGCCAGCGCGTAGCCGTGGTCGAGCAGCCACTCCTCGCTCTCCTCGGCGTTGGCCACCAGTATGTCCTGGATCGGGAAGTCAGGCGGATAGTAGCCGTGGCTGAACAAGACCAGCGTGCCGTTCCAGTCCGCCGGTGTCTCCACCCGATACTCCGCGCCGTCGATCACGCCGGTGTAGCTGTGCCGGCCGCCCGTGGCCGCCTCCGCCGGCGCGCTCGTCGCCGACCCGCCGACCAGCAGGCCGGCGACCAGTGCCACAAACACCTTCTTCATACTCGTCCCCCAGTAGGGCGGTCGACCTCCCATCGAGGTCGATACCTCCTATTGACCGCCGGAGGAGGCCAAACTCATCGGTCGGCGTGCGCCGCGCCAGCCGGAGCGGGGCCGGCGAGGACCGGCGCGCCAGGACGGCCAGGTCCTTAGTGGAGCCAGAGCGGCGCCGGACGGCGGTGGGTGCCGCCCCGAGCCAGGTCGCGGGCGGCACCCACCGGTGGACGTTCCCGGTCTCAGACGATGTGGACGATGACCCGCTGGTACCGGGTGAGCGCCGGCTTGCCGGTGTCCGTGGCCTCCAGGATCAGGTGCACGGTCTCCCCCGGCTTGGCGTCGGCCGGGATGGTGACGGCGGTGCGGAGCGCGGTGCTGTCGGCGATGGCCACCTCGCCGGCGTAGGTGTCGGCTTCGCGGTACTGCCACCACCGGACGCCGACCCGGTCGCCGTCGGGGTCGCGGACGGCGTCGCTGACGGTGATCCGGCTGCCCGGCCGGGCCTTGACGTCCACGCCGCTCTTGACGCTGACGACCGGGTGGTGGTTGGCGTCGGCGTAGCTGTCGGCGCTCATCCAGCCCAGCCGGGCGGCGAAGTCGAGCTGTTCGGCCTCGGCCCACCGGCCGCTGCCGTACCCGCGGACCTCCACGCCGGCCTTGTTCTTCTCCGCCGGCCCGGAGACCCAGTAGTTCGGGGTGGTCGTGCTCTGCACGACCCGGTGTCCCCAGCCGCCGTACGTCCAGTCCTCCAGGCTGCGCAGCCCGGTGTCGAACAGGTAGATGAAGGCGGGGTTGTCGCCCTCGGAGAGGAAGTCGAACCGTTCCCGCGGCGGCAGCCAGCCGCTGGTGTTGGTCAGGTCGCCGAAGATGTCGAGCGGGTCGCCGGCGAGGGCCTTCTTGTCGCCCCAGACCCGGTACTTGTCGCCGAGCGGGCCGTTCTCCAGAATGTTCGCCGCGATCCACCGGCCGTCGAAGTACTTGAGCGCCTCGGGGTCCACCGGCTTGGTGGAGTTCTTGCCGTAGAAGCCCCAGGTGCCGGAGCCGACGTTGGTGGTCAGGATCTTCGGCCACTTGACGCTGATGTACTGGTCGTAGGTGGTGTCCTGCTTGCCCTGCATGGTGATGACGGCCTTCGCGGAGACCTTCTCGTAGATCTTCGTCCACTGTGGCGTGTCGCGGTACTGCTCCTCGATGGAGAGCAGCGCGCGGGCGATGGTGTTGCTGCCGCCCCACACCTGCAGGTAGACCGGCCCGCCCTTGTTGTCCAGCAGGACCTTCTTGATGGCGTCCGAGCCTTCGGTGTCGGCGGCCATGTCGCCCTCGAAGTTGATGTTGCCGACCTTCACGAGGCTGAGCAGGTGCTGGGGCGTCGGGTAGCCGCGGTCGTGCTTGAGCAGGTTGCGGTACCCCTTGGCGTACTCGGCGATGAGGTTCTGGATGTGCTCGGTGCCGGTCCACCGCCAGGAGGTGACCGGCTCCGTGTACTCGCGGCCGGGCAGGAAGAACGGCGTGCCCTTGCCGTCGCCGGCGAAGTGGAACCGGGAGCTCGTGTAGACGATCGCCTCCGTGTCGACCTCGTTGGTGTAGAGCAGGTAGCGGATCACCGAGTTGTAGTCGTCGGTCTCGATGTCAGTGGTGACGATCGTGCGTGGCTTGTCGCGCCGGTCGCCGTCGCCGTGCGAGCCTCCGCGGTCGGTCGCCCGCGGCTCGGCGCTGGCCTGGGCGGCGCCGACCGTCGCCGGCAGCGCGAGTACCACGGCCATCGACAGGCAGACTCTCGCGTACCTCTTCCAGCGGCCGGACCCGGCCACCGGTACTTGCCCGCTCATCGCTTCTCCTTTTGCGGCGTCTCCCCCGTGCTGAAAGGCGGCTCACGTGAATAGAAATTCACTATGGATGAACTATGCAACGGCACCGTAACGGGCCGGCAATCCGCCGTCAAGGAGTTCCGGTGGGTGATGATCATGGGCGGGAGCACGCGGGACGCCCGAACCGGTAACGAGTACGCAACCAGCCCTTGACACGCCGCCGCCAACGAGCCGTAACCTGATCGCTAGTTGATTCAAGGTCGAATGGATATTCGCTAGCGGGTGGGTGATGGACGCGGTCTTGTCGGTCGACCAGGGCACGACGAACACCAAGGCGCTGCTCGTCGACGCCGGCGGTACGGTCCTGGCGCGCGGCTCCGCCCCGGTCGGCGTCGCGTTTCCGCGTCCCGGCTGGGTCGAGCAGGACGCCGCCGACATCTGGCGCAGCGTCGAGCTGGCCGTGCGCGACTGCCTGGCCGCCGCCGCAGGCGTGACGCCGGCGGCGGTCGCCGTGTCGAACCAGCGGGAGTCGGTCGTGGCCTGGGACCGGGGCACCGGCCGGCCGATCGGTCCGGTGCTGGGCTGGCAGGACGCCCGGGCCGCCGACCGGTGCGACGAGCTGGCGAGGGCGGGGCTCGGCGGGGCCGTACGCCGGCGCACCGGCCTGCCGCTGGACCCGATGTTCTCCGCGCCCAAGATGGCCTGGCTGCTGGGGGCGGCGGGGCCGGGCGGGGCCGGCGTCGCGCTCGGTACGGTCGACGCCTGGCTGGTGTGGCGGCTGACCGGCGGGGCGGTGTTCGCCTGCGAGGCCGGCAACGCCTCCCGCACGCTGCTGTTCGACCTGGCCACGCTGGACTGGCACGACGAGCTGCTCGACGCGTTCGGCGTGCCGCGCGCCGTCCTGCCGGAGGTCCGCGCCTCGGACGCCGGTTTCGGGGTCACCGCCGACCTGGGGTTCCTGCCGCCCGCGCTGCCGGTGGCCGCCGTGCTGGCCGACTCGCACGCCGCCCTGTACCAGCACGGCTGCCGGCTGCCCGGGAGCGGCAAGTCGACCTACGGCACGGGTTCGTCGGTGATGGCGCCGGTGGCCCGGCTGGACGACCCGCCGGCCGGGGTCGCCACGACGCTCGCCTGGCTGACCGGCCGGCCGACGTACGCCCGGGAGGGCAACATCATCGCCTCCGGCGCCGCGCTGGCGTGGATGGCCCGCACCCTCGACCTGCCCGACGCCACCCATCTGGACAAGGCCGCCGAGGCGGTGGACGACACCGGCGGCGTGCATTTCGTGCCGGCCTTCTCCGGGCTCGGCGCGCCGTACTGGGAC
Source organism: Phytohabitans maris (assembly GCF_031085175.1). Lineage (GTDB taxonomy): Bacteria > Actinomycetota > Actinomycetes > Mycobacteriales > Micromonosporaceae > Phytohabitans > Phytohabitans maris. The sequence goes on along the minus strand of NZ_JAVHUY010000029.1, from coordinate 76,258 downwards.
CGGTCCGCGACCGGCCTGCTCACCGGCGTCACCGGCGGCACCGAGCGCGCGCACCTGGCGCTGGCCGCGCTGGAGAGCGTCGCGCACCAGGTCGCCGACGTGGTCGAGGCGATCGAGGCGAGCCCCGGGGCCGCCATCGAGGTGCTGCACGCGGACGGCGCGGCCACGGCCAGCCGGCGGCTGATGCGGATCCAGGCCGACCTGCTCGGCCGGCCGGTGCGGGTGACCGACCTGCCGGACGCGTCGGCGCTCGGCGCGGCCACGCTCGCCCGGCAGGCCCTGGGCCTGACCGCTTCGCCCGTTCCGGCCGGTTCCCCCGGCGTTGAGGCGGCGCCGGCGGCCGCTGGGACGCTGGTCGAGCCGGCGCTCGCCGCCGGCGTGCGGGCCGCCCGGCGGGCGGCCTGGTCCGGTGCGGTCGCCCGGTCGCGGGTCCGCACCCCCTTGGCCGAATCCCCCGGCACCGGCCGCTGACCCACCTCAGGAGAGGACGACCCCGCGATGACCCAACGAGCCCGACCCGCCGCCGTGACCCTGCTGCGACGCCCGTCGCTGATCGCCGGCGTGCTGCTGCTGGCGCTGGCGGTCGCGATCGCCGCGACCACCAAGGTGGTCGACACGGACGAGGCGGCGTCCGCGGGCGGCCACCGTTTCGACGCCACCGAGTACGCCACCGAGCGGTACGACTCGGAGGTCGTGCCCGCGATCGAGAAGAACGCGACCGCGATCGCCGAGCTGCTGACCGCGATCGCCGCCGACCCGCAGGCCGCCGGTGAGCGGTACGGGCACCGGGACGGCCCGAACGCCCGGTACGCGTTCGCCGCCTCCGGCACCGGCGTGGCCGGGAAGGTCTCCGGCACGCTGCTGCCGCTGGAGATCGCCGGCCTGCCCGAGGGCGTGCGGGTCAGCCTCCAGATCGGGCCGGCGATCAACGGCACCGCCCTGCGCGACGCGACCGGGCTGATCACGTTCGACCAGTTCCTCAACCAGCTCGAGTACGCCGACGCGTCGACCGAGCTCAACAACCAGGTCAAGGCGAAGGTACTGGCCGGAGTGGACGCCGCCGGCGCGGAGGGCAGCCAGGTGTCGTTCGTCGGCGCGTTCACGTACGGCGGCAACCCGAAGCTGATCCAGGTCACCCCGATCCGCCTGGAGATCGCGCCATGAGCCCGGCCGCGGGCCGGCCGGTGGTCATGCGGGCCAGCGCGGTCGCGAAGGTGTACGGCGGCACGCACGCGCTCAAGGGCGTCGACTTCAGCGTCCGCGCCGGGGCGGTCACCGCCCTGTTCGGCGAGAACGGCGCGGGCAAGTCCACGCTGATGAAGATCCTGGCCGGCGTCGAGCAGCCCTCCACCGGCACGATCGAGCTGGACGGCGAGCCGGTCGCGTTCCGATCGGCGGCGGACGCGGTCGCCCACGGCGTGGCGATCATCCACCAGGAGCTCAACCTCTGCCCCAACCTCAGCGTCACCGACAACGTCTTCCTCGGGCGCGAGCGCACCGGCCGCGGTGGCCTGGTCAGCTCGCGCGCCCAGCGGCAGGCGACGGCCGCGCTGCTGGAGCGGCTGGAGGAGCCGATCGACCCGGACGCCCTCGTCGGCGACCTGCGCCTGGGCCAGCAGCAGATCGTCGAGATCGCGCGGGCCATCTCGTTGGACGCCCGGGTGCTCATCATGGACGAGCCCACCTCCGCGCTGAGCGCCTCCGAGGTCGAGGTGCTCTTCCGGGTGATCCACGAGCTGACCGGCAACGGCGTGGCGGTCGTCTACATCTCCCACCACCTGGAGGAGGCGCTGGAGATCGCCGACGACGTGGCGGTGCTGCGCGACGGCGCGCTGGTCGCCACCGGGCGGGCCGCCGAGGTCGACCTGGCCTGGATCGTGGCGAACATGGTCGGGCGCAGCCCCGACGACCTGTACCCGCGGCTGGAGCTGCCGGCCGGCGACCCGGTCCTGGAGATCGAGGGGCTGAGCGTGGTCGACCCGACCAACCCGGCCCGGCTCGCCGTCGAGGAGCTCAGCCTCACCGTCCGGGCCGGACAGATCGTCTGCCTGTACGGCCTCATGGGCGCCGGCCGCACCGAGCTGCTCGAGGCGCTCGCCGGCCGCCTGCCGGCACGCGCCGGTACCGTCCGGGTCGACGGCCGGGACGTCACCGGGGCGAGCGTCGGCGAGCGGATCGGCCTCGGCCTGGTGCTGGTGCCCGAGGACCGCCAGCGCGACGGCCTGGTGCAGACCATGTCGGTCGGCGACAACCTCTCGCTGGCCTCGATCGGGCGGTTCCTGTTCGGCCCGTTCGTCGCCGGCCGGCGCGAGTCCGCGGCGATCGACCGGGTCAGCGCCGACGTCACGGTCAAGGCGGCCGGCCCGACCGCGCCGATCACCTCGCTCTCCGGCGGCAACCAGCAGAAGGTCGTCATCGGCAAGGCGCTGCTCACCGAGCCCCGCGCGCTGCTGCTGGACGAGCCGACCCGCGGCATCGACGTCGGCGCCAAGGCCGACATCTTCGCGCTGATGGCCGAGCAGGCCCGGCGCGGCGTCGCGGTGCTGTTCGCCACCTCGGAGCTGAGCGAGGCGCTGAACGCGGCCACCCACGTGGTGGTGATGTACCGCGGCCGGGTGATGCAGCTGCTCGACCCGGCCACGACCAGCAAGGAACAGCTCATGGCGGTCTCCGGCGAAGCCGAGCCGACCCCACCCGCGAACGGAGCCACCGCATGACCGGGACCAGTACCCGTACCAGCCGACCGGCCGCGGCCGGCGCGTCCGAGCCCGCGGCCCGGCCCCGCCCGGCGTGGACCCGGCGGCTGGGCGACGCGGCGCTGGAACTTCGCGCGTTCATCGCCCTCGCGGTGATCGTCGTCGTCTTCGCCTCGCTCTCCGACACGTACCTGACCAGCAGCAACCTCATCACGATGACCCGGCACGTGGCGATCAACGCGATCCTCGCGCTGGGCATGCTGCTGGTCATCCTCACCGGCGGCATCGACCTGTCGGTCGGGTCGATCGTCGGGCTCTCCGGCGTCGTCGCCGGCGTCCTGCTGCAGGGCTGGCAGATCAACTCCCTCGACGTCGTGCTGTACCCCCAGGTGTGGGCGGTCATCGTCATCTCGCTCGCGGTCGGCATGGTGGTCGGCGCGATCAACGGCCTGCTCGTGTCGCGGTTCAAGCTGGCCCCGTTCATCACCACGCTCGGCATGCTCTACGTGGCCCGGGGCATCGCCCTGCTGATCTCCAACGGCTCCACGTTCCCGCGCCTGTCCGGCAGCCCGGAGCTGGGCAACACCGGCTTCGGGTTTCTCGGCGGCGGCCGGATCGTCGGCATACCCACCTCGATCTGGATCATGGTGTTGCTCGCCGCCCTGGCCACCGTCCTGATCCGCCGGATGCCGTTCGGCCGCTGGCTGTACAGCGTCGGCGGCAACGAACGGGCCGCCGAGCTCTCCGGCGTGCCGATCCGCCGGGTCAAGATGTGGGTCTACATGCTCTCCGGCTTCTGCGCCGCGATGGTCGGCCTGATCATCGCCTCGGAGCTGACCTCCGCCGCGCCGCAGACCGGCGAGACCTTCGAGCTCAACGCGATCGCCGCCGTGGTGATCGGCGGCGCGTCGCTGGCCGGCGGCCGGGGCACCGTCCGCGGCGCCCTGGTCGGCGCGTTCGTGATCGGGTTCCTCTCCGACGGCCTGGTGATGGTCGGCGTCTCCACGTTCTGGCAGATCGTGATCAAGGGCGCGGTGATCATCTTCGCCGTGCTGCTGGACCAGGGCCAGCAGCGCCTCAAACGCTCCTCGGCGGCGACCGCGGCAGCGGCCCGCACCGGCCCGCCACCGCCGTCGCCGGCACCCCACCCCGAGAAAGTCCCCGATTAAGGAGGCACCACCGATGTCACGTCCCCCCAGATGGAGAATGGCCGCCGTGCTGGTCGCCGGGGCGCTCGCCCTGGCGGCGTGCGGCAGCGACGACGGTGACGAACCGGCCGGTGGCGACGCCAGCGGCTCGGCCGCCGGCGGCCTGATCGCCATCATCACCCCGTCGCACGACAACCCCTTCTTCAAGGCCGAGGCGGACGCCGCCGACGCCAAGGCCAAGTCGCTCGGGTACACCACCACGTCGACGTCGCACGACGACGACCCCAACAAGCAGTCCGAGCTGATCGACTCAGCGATCACCGCCGGGGCCAAGGCGATCATCCTGGACAACGCCGGCGCCGACGCCTCGATCGGCCCGATCCGCAAGGCGGTGGACGCCGGCGTCAAGGTGTTCCTGATCGACCGGGAGATCAACGAGACCGGTGTGGCCACCGCCCAGATCGTGGCCAACAACTCCCAGGGCGCCTCGCTGGTGGCCGAGGAGTTCGTCAAGGCGATGGGCAACGCGGGCAGCTACGTCGAGCTGACCGGCAAGGCCTCCGACACCAACGCCGGCGTGCGCTCCAGCGCCTTCGCCAGCGTGATCTCCCAGTACCCGGACCTGAAGGTGGCGGCGAAGGAGACCGCGAACTGGGACCAGCAGGAGGCGTTCACCAAGACCGAGACGATCCTGCAGAAGAACAAGAGCATCAAGGGGATCATCGCCGGGAACGACACGATGGCGCTCGGCGCGCTGGCCGCGGTCAAGGCCGCCGGCCTGTCCGGCAAGGTGATCATCGCCGGGTTCGACGGCAGCCCGGACGCGGTCGCCGCGATCAAGACCGGTGAGCTGCTCGCCACCGGCCTGCAACCGGCCGTGCTCATCGCCGAGACGGCGGTGACCCAGGCCGACGAGGTGATCCGCACCGGCAAGGCGACCCAGCCGGAGAAGCAGTCGATCGACTGCGCCTTGATCAACAAGGACAACGCGGACTCGTACACGCTGTTCGCCCTCAAGTAGCCGCGGGCCCCGGGTGGGGGCGCGGGACACGATCTTGCGCCCCCACCGGGTTCTGATAAGCTTCACTTGAATCAGATTTCGGAGTTGAATAGATATGTCAAGCGAACCGAGGTTCGGTGCCGGACTGTGGCACTTCGCCAGCTACGTCGACCGGTACGCCGTGGACGGCTACGGTCCCGCCGTCACCACGCTGGAGGCGATCGCCCGCGCCGGCGAGGTCGGCGAGCTCTCCGTGGTCGACCTGAACTACCCGTTCACCCCCGGTGTCGGCCTGTCCGAGGTCAAGGACGCGCTCGCCGCCGCCGGCCTCAGCGCGATCGGCATCACCCCGGAGATCTACCTGCGGCGGTTCGCCAAGGGCGCGTTCACCAACCCCGACCCGGCCGCCCGCGCCGCCGCCCTCGACCTGATGCACGAGGCCGCCGGCGTGGTCCGCGAGCTCGGCGCCGACTACGTCAAGATCTGGCCCGGCCAGGACGGCTGGGACTACCCGTTCCAGGTCAACCACCGGCGGCTGTGGTCGCTCGCCGTCGACGGCATGCGCGAGCTCGCCGCCGCCCACCCCGACCTGCGCTTCGCGATCGAGTACAAGCCACGCGAGCCGCGGGTGCACATGACCTGGGACTCGGCCGCCCGCGCGCTGCTGGGCATCCAGCAGATCGGCCTGGACAACGTCGGCGTGCTGCTCGACTTCGGCCACTCCCTCTACGGCGGCGAGTCGCCCGCCGACGCCGCCCAGCTGCTCATCGACCACGGCCGCCTGTTCGGCATGGACGTCAACGACAACCTGCGCGGCTGGGACGACGACCTGGTGGTGGGCACCGTCCACCTCACCGAGATCTTCGAGTTCTTCTACACCCTCAAGATCAATGACTGGAACGGGGTGTGGCAGCTCGACCAGTTCCCATTCCGCGAGGACAGCGTCGAGGCGGCCCGGCTCTCCATCCGGTTCCTCAAGGCCGTACACCGGGGGCTGGACCTGCTCGACATCCCGGCGCTGCAGGCGGCCCAGGAGCGGCAGGACGCGCTGACCGCGCAGCGGCTGGTCCAGGACGCGCTGCTGCGCTCGATGGCGGTGGACCGGTGAGCGCGGCCCCGATCACCACGCCCGGCACGGCGCTGCCCGTTCTCGGCCGGATCGGCGCGGAGGCCGGGCGGGAGGCCGTCGTCGCGCACATCCGCGAGGGCGCCCGGCTGATCCGCCGCCGCGACATCGCCATGATCCACTCGGCCGGGCTGGGGCACGTCGGCGGCGAGTTCTCCGTCATCGACATCCTCGCCACGCTCTACCTGCACGTGCTGGAGATCAGCGCGGGCCGGCTCGACGACCCCGAGCGGGACCGGCTGATCCTCTCCAAGGGGCACGCGGCCGGTGCCCTCTACGCCACCCTCGCCGCCGCCGGCCTGCTCGACCCGGCCGCGCTCGACACGTTCATGCGGCCGCTGTCCAAGCTCAACGGGCACCCGGACCGCACGAAGGTGCCGGGCGTGGAGGCCAACACCGGCCCGCTCGGGCACGGCCTGCCGGTCGCGGTCGGCACCGCGCTGGCCGGCAAGCTCGACGGCTCGCGCCGGCGGACCTTCGTCGTGCTCGGCGACGGCGAACTGCAGGAGGGCTCCAACTGGGAGGCGCTGATGACCGCCGCCCACCACCGGCTGGAGCACCTCACCGCCGTGGTCGACCGCAACCGGCTGCAGCAGGGCGCCCGGGTCGCCGAGACCAACGACCTCGACCCGCTGGCCGACAAGGCACGCGCGTTCGGCTGGCACGTGGTCGAGGTCGACGGGCACGACCACGGCGCGCTGCTGGACACCTTCACCCGCCCGCCGGTACCCGGCACCCCCACCTTCGTCATCGCGCACACCGTCAAGGGCCACCCGATCTCCTTCATGAGCGACGAAGTCGCCTGGCACCACAAGGTGCCCAACACCGACGAAGTGGCCGCCGCGCTCGCCGAACTGGAGACCCCGTGACCACCAGCACCACCCAACCCGTCCTGCACGACTGCCGCGACGCGTACGCCGCGACGCTGATCGAGCTGGCCCAGGCCGACCCGCGGGTGGTCGTGGTCGTCAACGACTCGGTCGGCTCCAGCAAGCTCGGCGAGTTCAAGCGCCGCTTCCCGGACCGGCTGATCAACGTCGGCATCGCCGAGCAGGACATGGTCGGTGTCGCCGCCGGCCTCGCCAACGGCGGCAAGATCCCCTTCGTGTCGGCCGCGTCGTGCTTCCTGACCGCCCGCGCCATGGAGCAGATCAAGGTCGACGCCGCGTACTCCAACCACAACATCACGCTCTGCGGCATGAGCCCCGGCATGGCGTACGGCGAGCTCGGCCCCACCCACCACTCCATCGAGGACCTGGCCTGGCTGCGGGTGATCCCCAACCTCACGGTGGTCGTGCCCAGCGACCCGGCCGAGACCGCGCAGGCCATCCGGTGGGCGGCCGACCACTCCGGGCCGGTCTTCGTCCGGGTCAGCCGCATGGGCGTGCCCGACGTCAACCCGGCCGGGTACCGGTTCGCCCCCGGCCGGGCCACCACCCTGCGCGACGGCGACGACGTCACCATCGTCGCCAACGGCACCGTGGTCGCGCCCGCCCTGGACGCCGCGCACGAGCTGTCCCACCTCGGCATCACCGCCCGCGTGCTGTCGATGCCCACCGTGAAGCCGCTCGACGTCGAGGCCGTCGTGGCCGCCGCGCGCGAGACCGCCGCCATCGTCACCGTCGAGGAGGCGCTCACCACCGGCGGGCTCGGCGGGGCGGTCGCCGAGACGGTGGTCCAGCACCATCCGGTACCGGTCCGGTTCGTCGGCGTACCCGACGTGTTCGCGCCCACCGGCTCGGCGCGGTGGCTGCTGGAGCACTTCCACATCTCCGCCGCCGGCATCGTCGAGGCGGCCCGCCTCGCGCTGGGCCGCTGAACGCGGCACCGGGGTGGCCACGCGGGTCACCCCGGCGGTTGGCCACCCGGCGTTAGGATCTCATCCTGGAATAGGTAGCCAATGACGAAGAATTACGCGGAGGCGTGACCATAGCCGTGGTCGAAGACGACAACGTCGGCACGACCCGACGACCGGCGTACAGCGACGACCAGATCCGGCTCGTCGCCAAGGTCGCGCGCATGTACCACGAGCGCAACCTGCGGCAGACCACCATCGCCGAGGAGCTGCACATCTCCCAGGCGCGCGTGTCCCGCCTGCTCAAGCGCGCCACCGAGATCGGCATCGTGCGCACCACGGTCTCCCTGCCCCCCGGCGTGCACACCGACCTGGAAGAGGCCCTGGAGAAGCGGTTCGACCTGCGCGAGGCCGTCGTGGTGGACGCCGCCGGGGTGGACGACCTGCTCCCCGCCCTCGGCGCCGCCGCGGCCGACTACCTGGAGACCACCCTCACCGGCGGCGACAGCGTCGGCATCTCCTCCTGGAGCGCCAGCCTCCTGGCCGCGGTCGAGCGGATGCGACCGTCCCGCAACCGCGTCGTCGACCAGGTCGTCCAGATCGTCGGCGGCGTCGGCAACCCGCGCGTCCAGATCCGGGCCAACAACCTGATCAGCCGGTTCGCCAGCATGACCGGGGCCGACCCGCTCTTCATGCCCGCACCCGCCATGCTCGGCACCCCGGCGGCCCGCGACGCCCTCCTGCGCGACCCGACCGTCGCCGAGGTCGTCCAGACCTGGCCGAAACTGACCATGGCGCTCGTCGGCATCGGCAGCCTCGAGCCCTCCCCCCTGCTGCGCGAGAGCGGCAACGCCATCGCCGAGGCCGACCGCGACGCCCTCAACAACGGCGGCGCCGTCGGCGACGTCTGCCTCCGCTTCTTCGACGCGGCCGGCCAAGCGGTCAACACTCCCCTGGACGACCGCATCCTCGGCGTCAGCCCGGAAGAGCTACAGGCCATCCCGCGCCGGATCGCCGTCGCCGGCGGTCCGGAAAAGACCACCGCGATCCGCGGCGCGCTGCTCGGCAAGCGGGTCAACGTGCTCATCACCGACCTCACCGTCGCCACCGACCTCGTCGAGGCGGGCTGAGGTCACGGCGTCTTCGCCCCACGACGCGGCCGCCGGTCGGCCGAGGGGGCTCGCAACCCGGCGGTACCCCCGGTAGCAGGCGCTCTCCAACGAGGCCACCGAGCTGGCCGGCGCCGGCGGCGCCAAGGGCTCCGCCGGCCCGGCCGTCGCCGAGCAACCGCTCACGAAGATCGACGAGAGCTCGAAAATCTTCTGGGAAACCAAGCGGAGCTGAACCTCACCGGCGTCCGTTCCATGCGTGCGAGCCCCGGCCTCGCGAGGCCGAGCCGGTCAGGAGTCTTCACGAGTCGCCGGAGGGGCCGGCGATCGAGGTCCCGGTGCGCACCGGGACGCCCGGGTTGGGCGTGCCGTCGGAGTTCCAGCCGATCTTCTGGGCCCGCGTCGTGCGGGTGGTGCCGCAGCCCTGGCTGGTGGAGGAGTTGGCGTGGTAGACAATCCACGTCTCGGCCCCGTCCGGCGACCTGACGAAGGAGGCGTGGCCCGGGCCGTAGACGCCGTTGGCGTCACTGCGCTGGAAGATGGGGGTCGACCTCTTCGTCCACGAACTGGCCGACATCGGGTCGCCACCGGTCCAGGTCAGCGTGCCAAGCTTGTAGTCAGGCGTGTTGCAGGAACTGGCCGAGTACGTCAGGAACGTCCTCCCGCCGTTGTACACGGCGTACGGGCCCTCGTTGACCGCACCGCCCTGCCGCTCCCACGACAGCGTCGGCGACGAGATCCGAACCCCGTTGCGGGAAACCTGTACCGGCGACGACATCGGGGCGATGAACAGCCCTTGCTCCCCGCCGCGGAACGCGGAGTAGACGAAGTGGTTCACCCAGCCGTTGAACCGGACCACGCTGCCGTCGATCGCCCACCCACCGTTGGGTTCCAGGTTGAGAATGCCCCGATAGGTGTACGGCCCGAGCGGGTCGGTGCCGGAGCTCTCCAGCACGCCGGTCCGGCGCTGGCCCTGGCCCGGCGACGGCTCTGCCGAGAAGTAGATGTACCACCGGTTGTTGATCCATTGCAGATCCGGTGCCCACATCGTGCAGCAGCCAGGTCCGGCGGTCAGGGTGAACACCGTCCGCTCCGGCGCGGTCTTCAGACCGGCCATAGTGGACGATGTGCGCATGACGATTCTCGAGGACCAGGTCGTGGCCATGTAGTACCAGTTGCCGCCGCTGTACACGATGGAGGGATCCGCGCTGTTGGGCGTGCCGACGAGGGGGTTGGTGAACGACGGTCCGGGCGCCGCGAGCGCCGGCGCGGCGGGGATGGCTACGCCCGGGACCGAGGCGAGCACGGCGACGGCGGCGACGACGAGCAGCCGTCGCGCCGTTTTCAGCCTGCGTTTCACGAACATCGGGTTCCTTTCATGGGGATCTGCGCCGGAGCGAGAAAATGTGAACGCTAACATTCCTAGCCGCCTTCCCCGAGTTGGGATCAATGCGTGGATGGGGCCGCGACGTGCGCCCACGGAAGCCACCACGGGTGGCAGCGATCAACCGCAAAGCCGCGTACCGGTGGTGTCGGCGCCGCCGCTTGTGATCGCCCGTTAATTTGGTGTTACGGAGGAGTGTTAGCGATAACAGGCCGGACTGTCAACCCGTCGACCATCGCCGATCTCTGGCAGCCGTCGCATCCGCCTTGTGGCGACTCATCGCACATCGCCGCTACTCGTGTTCGAGCCTGAATGTTCCTGAACGTATCGGTTCGAACTCTGCTGTGGTCAGACCCAGTCGAGAGTGCCGTCGTCGAGGGCTTCGGGCTGGTAGCCGTCGACGTCCGTGTGGTGCTGGAGTGCGTGGGCGATCTCGGCGAGCATCGTCGCGACGCTCGGCCAGCGTGGCTTCAGGCCGGCGGCTTCGTACTTGTCCCATTGCATGACGCATCCGTGCAGCGGGCCGGGGCGCAGGTCGATGAACAGGTTGCAGCCGCCGCCGTCGTGCGCGATGGGCAGCCACACCGGCAACCAGTACGGGGTGCGGGGAGAGCCGGCGGGCGTGGCGACGAGTGTCGCGGTTTCCGCCCTGTCCTGACAGGAGGCGATGTCCAGCATCAGCTCACGGTGATCCACCGCCTGGTCGACGGTGCATGGGGTGTAACCCGGTATCAGCCGTCCTTGCACAAATCCGGTCGCGCCACAGGATCGACGCCACCATGCCACCAGGTCGGCAGGCAGTGGTCGGTCCAACAGGGCTTCCACAACGGCGATGTCGTCCTGGGTCGCCGGCTGGCCGATGTGGGCTGCGGATACGGGCGCGTGGTGGCACAGCCAGCTCACGATCCGATCCCAGGAGTCCTCGGCGGTGTGGGGCCATCGGGAAATCCTGCCACGGTCCTGTGGACCATGTGTGCGGCGCCGGCCGCGGCCGGCAAGGGGTTGCCGCGAACTCGAGGCCCTGGGACGACGCTGGCCAGCCACCAACTCATTGCGTTTTCTGCAATCAGTTGGTTGACTCCTGGCGTGGCGAGGGTGGTGTTCGCGGGCGGGCAGGTGTTCGACGGGACGGGTGCCGCGCCGGCACCGGCGGACGTGGCGGTGGAGGCCGGCCGGATCGTCGCGGTCGGCACCGGCCTGGACGGCGACGAGGTCGTCGACTGCGCCGGCCGTGCGGTGTTGCCGGGCCTGTTCGACTGCCACGTTCACCTGATTGTCGGGCCGTACGACCAGGCGGCCCAGTTGCACGAGCCGTTCTCGATCCAGTTCTACCGGGCAGCGCTGAACATGCGCACCACCCTCGGGGTCGGCATCACCACCGTGCGCGATGCCTGCGGCGCGGACCTGGGGGTGAAGGAGGCGCAGCGGCGCGGCATGATCCCCGGGCCGCGGGTGCACGTCTCGATCGGGCAGGTAAGCCAGACCGGTGGCCAGGGCGATCACTGGGAGCCGTCCGGCTGCTGCCCGACCGGCGTGTTCACCCCGCATCCGGGCCGGCCGGCGTGCGTGGTGGACGGCCCGGACGCGGTTCGGGTCAAGGTCCGGGAGCTGATCCGGGCCGGTGCCGACGTCATCAAGGTGGCCACCAGTGGCGGGGTTGTGTCGCCGGCGCGGGCCAACCCGCTGCTGGGTCACTTCCGGGACGCCGAGATCGCCGTCATGGTCGAGGAGGCGACCGCGGCCGGCATCTCGGTGATGTCCCACGCCCGGTCGACCGAGGGCATCAAGGTCGCGGTCCGAAACGGGGTCAGGTCGATCGAGCACGGCGACCTCCTCGACGACGAGGCGATCGACCTGATGCTCGCCAGGGGCACCTGGCTGGTGCCCACCCTGATGGCCAACAGCGGCGTGCTCACCGCCGCCGCGCACGGCATCTCCTACCCCGAGCACATGCTGGAGAAGGCACGCGTGCTCCACGAGAGCCAGACCCGATCGGTACGCCGCGCGATAGCCGCCGGGATCCGGATCGCGTTCGGCACCGACTCGGGGGTCACCGCCCACGGCCGTAACCTGGAGGAGCTCGGGCTCCTGGTCGACTGCGGCATGACGCCGGCGCAGGCGCTCCGGTCGGCGACCCGGTCGGCGGCCGAGCTGATGGGGCTCGACGCCGATCTGGGCACCGTCGAACCGGGCAAACGCGCCGACCTCGTCGTCGTCGACGGCGACCCGCTCGACGTCGCCACTCTCGCCGACCGCATCGTCTCGGTCCACCAGGACGGCAAACTCGTCCACAGTGGACAGCGTGGGTAACGCCCGGCCGGTCGGGTGGTCACGGTGGCGGCGGTACGTCGTGCAGGCTCCACAGCAGGTTGGTGGTGATCGCCTCGCCGCCGCCGTGGCGATCGGCGAGGTCGGCGTACTCGCCAAGGATGGCCTCGATCCGTTCGGTCATCTCGGCCAGCGCGGCCGGCGGCAGGCGCAGAGTCCATCGCAGGTGGCTGCGGATGGCCTCGGGCGGTGCCGCGGCGAGCTCGGCGTGGTACGCGGCGACGGTGGCCAACTCGACCTGGCGGGACAGCTCGGCGTGACCGACGTGGTGCACGGCCAGGGCGGTCGAGATGCCGGTAGACCGGTACGGCCGCTCCCGGGCGCCCCGGTTGCCGGTACGGGCCTCGCCCGCGACCAGGAACCCGGCCTGAACCAGCTCCCGCACATGCCGCAACGCGGTACCGGGAGCGATCCCCAGCGCGTCGGCGAGCTCCTTGTTGGTCAGCTCACGGTCACGGCACAGCCGCAGGATCCGCAGCCGCAGCGGATGGGCCAGGGCCCGAAGCTGCCCGACCGACGCGGCCGGCCGGTCGTGTTCCGCCGCGGTCATGGCGAGTCCCGCAGCCGGTCACCAGCCGGCGAACCGCTGGCGAGAAGGGAGACGAGCACGTCGACGAGGGTAACGGCCCGGTACCCCTACGCGTCGCAGTCGAGGAGGCTGTCACAAACCTCGCACCGGACCTCCACGCTCGTGTAGGCCGGCAGCCGGACGTGCACGCCGCACCCCGGGCAGGCAAACGCGACCTTGAGCGGGGAGCGGCCGGAGAAGGTGTAGCCGTCGCCGCGGGCCGCGTCGTAGGGCCGCGGCACGCCACGGTCCAGGCGGCGCCGCACGCGGTCGCGATCCTTCTCGTACCGGCGCCGGCCGGCCGCGGTGGCCGACGCCAGCGGTGGTACGCCCCACTCGCCCAACGCACGGCCGTATCCGTGTTCGTAGGCCCGCTGCCCCTGGAGGCCGGTCAGCAACGGCAGTGGGTCCTCCCCGAAGCGGATGGCCCGCCTGCCCAGGATGTAGCCGTACTCCCCCAGGCTGAGGTAGCCGAGCCGTTGTGAATACGAATACGAGTAGGTGTAATCGGTGCGGTGGGCGTTGAGTAGGGGCCAGCCCACGCCGAGGTACACGGCGGCGGTGTCGGTGAGGATCTCGTCTTCGTACCGGAGGTCGTGGTACTGAAGGAAGACGTGCGTCACCTCGTGGGCGAGGACCGCGCCGACGTCCCGCCGCCGCGCGACGATCCCCGAGTCGATCTCCACGAAGTACTCGTCGCGCTGCCACGCGCCGAGCGTGACCCGCCCGGCGTGGCCAGGCGGCATCGCCTGGATCGCGACGGTCATCCGGGTGTCCGGCAGCCGGAGATGCTTCACCAGGGCACGGACGATGCGCGCGATCCCGGCCGGCGGATCCTCCCGGTCGCCGAGGTGGACATCGCCGGGATCGACGCTGGTGGAGTAGCCGTCCATTGTGGCCGCGGAGAGCCGGCGGTAGAGCGTGTAGATGGAGCGGCGTATCTTGCCGAGGGCGCCGGCCTTGTCGTCGTCCAGCCTTCTGGGCGGCGGTGTGTACGTGACCTCTACGTCGTCCAAGGCCAGTTGTCCCCTCCCCGCGCCGCCGAGGGCCATGACGGCGTCCCCTGCCATCAGCCCGACCGCACGGTATCCGGTCGGCGGCGGGAGGGGTCCCAGGACGTTCGCGCTAGAACGTGCGGGTCCGGCGAGTGCTCCGGCGAGTGCGGAGGAGAACCGATGACCGTTGCCCAGTTGACCCTCGCGCGGCCCCGGAAGGCTCCGTGGCGAGCTGCCGCCGCTGTGGTCGCGGCCCTTTTCGTGGCCGGATGCGGCTCGTCCGGCGGCGGTCGCGCGTCCGCGACCGGGACCGCGACGCCGGCGGGGACCGCGGTCGCCGCGTCCGCCAGCCCGTCCCCCAGCGTCGCGACGGCCTCACCGTCGCCCGCTCCCCGCCCCACGGCCGCCGACCGGCGCCGGTACGCGGCTTGCGCGGACGGCACCTGCGAGGTGTACGTGCCGCGGCCGGTCCGGATCAAGGTGCGCGGTGGCACCCTCGCGGTGACCAAGGTGCGGCGCGACGACTCGCTGGACTTCAAGCTGACCTTCAGCACCGGCTACGAAGGCTCCGGCACGTTGAAGGGCACGTGCGGGTCCGTCGTGACGTTCTACCGGGCCGGCGGTGGCGCGGGCTTCACCGGATGTCCGGCCGCTGGCGTGCCCGTGCGGCCGACTCCGCAGCCGGGGGCGCAGCACATGCAGCTGGTCGGCTGGTCCGCCGACGGCGCGGCCGTGCTGCGCCTGGTGTCGGGCTGACCGGCTGGCACCACTCGGTACGGGGTTCGGCGTCTCTACGAGCTCACCGGCGGGGCGCGGTCGGGATGCCGCTCCGTACACTGTGCGGAGTCATAGGGGAGATCATGGCGATCGCGCGCATCGACGGTAGCGGTGTCCCGCGCCAGGGCGAGCCGTGGACCAGCCCGGACGCACTCGTCGTGCGGGGGTTCAACGGCGCGGTGGCCGTGGAGGCCGGTCCCGGGGCACGGCTGTGTTTCGGACGCGCCCCGGACCCGGCCACGGAGGGGCTGCGGCTCGGCGAGGACGACCTGCGGGTCAGCCGCACCCACGGTGTGCTGGTGCATCGACAGCAGTGGTGGTGGCTGCGAAACACCGGATCGTTGCCCATCGAGATCTCCGGCGGCCGCCGAATCCACAAGGCGGACGAGGAGCATCCGCTGGATCCGGGACACACCACGCTGGTCATCACCGGGTCGAACGACCGGAAACACATCCTGCACCTGTACATCAACGGCCCGCACGGAGGCCGGCAGCCGTACCCGGTCCCGGACGGGCGCACAGTGGAACAGCACGTCTGGCCGCTCACCCCGCGGCAGCGGCGGGTCCTGGCCGTCCTCGGCCAGCGCTACCTGCGCAGCGGCGACCCGGACCCGCAGCCGCTGACCAGGCAAGGCACGGTGGACCACCTCAACGAGCTGTGGCCGGACGAGAAGTGGACCTTGCGGAAGATCGACCACGTCATCGAGCCGGTCCGGCTGCACCTGCACGCGAAAGGGGTTCGCGGCCTGGTGGAGGCCGAGGTCGATCAGCCGGTCGGCACCAAGCTCAGCCACAACCTGCTGGTCGAACTGACTGTCAAGACCGCGACACTCACCCCCAACGACCTCAAGATGATCGATGACCTCGAATAGGGTGTAGCTAGCCCCTGTTTCGAAAATCCTTGCCGGGCTGCGCCGGGCCCAGACGACGACCGGCGGCGCCGGATCGCCGCCTGGACTCCGGCTCGCCTCGACAATTCTTTGAAACAGGGCCTAGTCGCTCGGCCAGGTGATCGTGTTGGACCTGAACGGGTCGCCGCCGTCCTTGGACTCCCCGATCACCCACACCCGGTGGTTGTCGCCGTCGAACGGGAAGCGGTCGTCGGAATGGATCCTGCCGTCGCCGCCGGAGTTCAAGGTCACGCCGGGGTTCGCCTGGCCCCAGGTGTCGGACCACGGTTCGAAGTGGTAGTCCGTGTCGGGCTTGAGCCCGGTGGCGAGGAACTCGACGAAGAAGCAGTTTCCCGAGCAGCCGTCGGCGGAGGTCCGCGGCCCGACGGAGACCTCGATTCGGGGCCCAACCGGGGTACCCGAGCCCTGGCCCGAGCCGGACCGGGTGCTTCCGCCCTGCGCGGGCACCGCCCGGCTGCTCGCCGGTCCGCCGTTCTGGCCCACCGCCCCGGCCGCCCGCGGGGTCGCCGTCGGTGCCGTAGCCGTGCGCGTCGGCGGCGCGGTCCGGCTCGCCTCCGGCCTGGCGTTCGCGGTGTGACTGGGCGTCGCGGCCGGTGGGCCGGCGCCGGATTCATCGCCCTTTTCGGGCCACGCGAGGATACCGACGATCAGCGCGACCGCCATAGCGGCCGCGATGGCGGTGAGCGCCCGCCCACGCCCCCGTCGGCGGACCGTCGACATCTCGCCGGCCTGGGCCGGCGACAGGGGCGTGACGGCCTCGCCGACCGGCGCGGGCGATCGTGGGGCGGAAGCCGGCGGGCTGCCCGCGTCCGGTCCATCGGCCGGCGGCGGTGCCGGCGCCGGCAGAGGGAGTGCGCCCGAGGTCTGCGCGAACTCGGCGAGCATCCGCCTGGCCTCTTCGGCGGTCGGGCGGTCCTGCCGCGCGGCTTTGAGTAGCTTTTCCAGTATCGGGCGCAGCGGGCCGGCCGCGTCGTGGATCTGGATACCGTCGGGGCGGGCGGCCAGGCCGGCCATCCCGGCACCGTCGGGATTCGCATCCGCCCACGGGCGCGGCGGCACGCCGGTGACCAGGGCGTGCACCGTGGCACCGAGGGAGAACACGTCGCACGCGGCCACCGGCAAGCCATTGATCAGCTCCGGCGCGGCGTAGTTGGTGGTGTACGCGATCGGGACATCGGGGGAGATCGTGTCCATCCCACCGATCCGCTGCGCGGCGTCGAAATCGGCCAGCTTCACCGTGCCGTCCCGGTCACGGACCACGTTGGCCGGCTTCACATCACAGTGGACCAGACCGGCGCTGTGCAGGGCGACCAGCGCATCGGCGAGCTGCTCACCGATCCTGGCCGCCTGCTGGACGCCGAACCGCTGGCCGGACAGGCTGCCGCCGGGCAGTCGCTCCATGACCAGCCAGACCCCGCGGTATGCCCCGTCGTCGATCTCCAGTACATCGTAGACGGTGACGATGTGGCGGTGCCGTACCCGCGCGCAGGCCCGCGCCTCACCCCGGCTGGTCCGCTTGAGGACGACCTGCCGGCCCAGCTTCTCGTCGTCGGCGTAGAGGACCTCGCCGCGCCCCTCCCGGACCGGTTGGCCGTTCGCCACCCGGAAACGCCCGGCGAGGCGCACCCCGCCCGCCGTACCGGATGGCCCCTGTGCGGTGTCGTCACCCTCGTCCGGCACTACCGTGATCCCCTGACATGAGGAGGCGTTTGCTCACCTAAGCCGATATTGATCCTCGGACGTACCCTCGCGACGCCAATGTCCCGAATGTGCTCGGCGACATCGTACCCAGGCGCCGCGACACACGGATTTCGCGGCCGGGCGCGCGGTCCGGTCGACCCGCCACTCGGGATACGGTTTGGGAGTGATCCGGGTCCTGCTCGCCGATGACGAGGTGATCGTCCGGGCCGGGGTGAAGGCGATCCTGGCCGCCGCGCCGGACATCGAGGTGGTGGCCGAGGCCGGCGACGGGCGGGAGGCGATCGAGCTAGCCCGGGCCCGCCGGCCGGACGTGGCGCTGCTGGACGTCCGGATGCCGGTGCTCGACGGGTTGGCCGCGGCGGCGGAGTTTCGCCGGGCGGTCCCCGAGGTCTCGGTGGTGATGCTCACGACCTTCTCCGAGGAGGAGTACATCGCCGGTGCCCTGGACAGCGGGGCGAGCGGCTTCCTGCTCAAGTCGGGCGATCCCTACGAGCTGATGGCCGCGGTGCGGGCCGTGCACGGGGGTGCCGCGTTCCTGTCACCGCAGGTCGCCCACCACGTGATCCGGCGGCTGAGCGGTGGCGTGATGACCCGCGAGGCGGCGGCCCGGGAGCGGGCCGCGACGCTGACCCCACGGGAGCGGGACGTGCTCGCCCTGGTCGGCGCCGGCCTGTCCAACGCGGAGATCGCCGAGCGCCTGTTCCTGGTGGAGGGCACGGTGAAGGTGTACGTGAGCGCGATGCTGAGCCGGCTGGAGCTGAGAAACCGGGTGCAGGCCGCGGTGCTGGCGTACCAGGCGGGGCTCGTCGACGACGCGGACGGATAGCTACTCGGCGCTGATCGCGGTCAGCACGTCGGTCCGCGCCGCGCGGCGGGCGGGCCAGAGCGCGGCGACGAGGCCGACGAGCGCGGACACGGCGACGAAGAGCGCCAGACGGCCCCAGGGCAGCACGAGAGTCCAGGTGTCGATGCCGATCGCGGCGACGATCTCGCCGATCCCCCAGCCGAGGAAGACACCGAGCCCGATGCCGAGCAGCCCGCCGAAGAGGGAGATGACCAGCGACTCCAGGCGGACCATGCGCCTGACACCACGGCGGTCCAGGCCGACGGCGCGGAGCAGGCCGATCTCCCGCACGCGTTCGTGCACGGACATGGCGAGCGTGTTGACGACGCCGAGGACCGCGACGACGACGGCGAGCGCGAGCATCCCGTAGAGGATGTTCAGCACGAGGGCGATCGAGCCGGTGATGCCGTCGGCGACCTCCTGCCGGTCCTGGACCCGGATCGCCGGACTGTCGCCGAGCGCCGCCCGTAGCGTGCGCTTCGTCGCCTCGCTCGTGCCGTCGGCGGTCCGGACGAGGATCTCCGGGGCGGTCGGGCGGTCGAGATGCGGGTCCAGCACGGAGACGTCGACCTTGTAGCCGTCGTCGAAGGCGCTGCGGTAGAAGCCGCTGAGCGCCAGGGCGCCGCGGGCGCCGTCCGGCCAGGTGACCTCGACGGTGTCGCCGAGCCGCCAGCCGTTGGCGGTGGCGGTCTCCTCGTCGACGACGACCGTGTCGCCCGGCGCGAAGCCGCCCTCGGTGAAGTCGAACTCGAGCAGCTGGTCGATGACCGCCGTGCGGAAGCCGACCACGATCTGCTCCGTTCCCGCGACCAGGGCCGGGATCTCGCGCCGGGGAGAGGTGGCGACGACCTCGTCCAGGTCGTCCAGCGTCTTCTCGGTCCGCGGCGCGAGCGGGCCGGAGTTGGCCATGGAGACGTAGTAGTCGGCGCGGTAGACGCCGGCGCCGGCGAGTTCGCGGACGGCCTTGTCCGCACTGGCCCCGGTGACGGTCAGAGCGGTGATCAGGGTGAGGCCGATGGTCAGCGCGGACGCGGTGGCGGCGGTGCGGCGCGGGTTCCGCACCGCGTTCTGCCCGGCCAGCGTGCCGCTGATGCCGAACCGGCGCAGCGCCGGCCGCGCGGCGGCGATCAGCGGCCGGGACAGCAGCGGCGTCAGCGCGATGACGCCGACCAGCAACAGCACGGCGCCCAGGGCCAGCGGGAGCCGGCCGTCGGTCATCGCCGTCGCGGCGATCACCAGCGCGGCCCCGCCCGCGGCCAAGAGCCCGCCGGCGGTGTCGCGAACCACCAGCGATCGGGTGGTCCGCGGCGCGTGCACGGCGCTCATCGCGGCCACCGGCGGGATCTTGGCGGCGCGGCGGGCCGGCAGCCAGGCGGCGAGCAGCGTGACACCCACACCGAGGGCCAGGCAGATCGCGACCGTCCGGGGAGCGACGACCAGCGGACCGTCGGGCATCGTGTCGCCGGTGACCGACAGCAGCGCGCGTACCCCGGCACCGGCGCCGGTCCCGGTCACCAGGCCGGCCAGGGTGGCGGCAAGGCCGACCACCGCGGCCTCGGCCAGCACCGAGCCGGTCAGCTGGCGGCGGCTGGCACCGACGGCGCGTAGCAGCGCCAGCTGCCTGGTCCGCTGGGCGACGAGCATGGTGAACGTGTTGACGATGAGGAAGCTGCCGACGAAGAGGGCGATGCCGGCGCAGGCGAGCAGCACCGGGCTGAGGCTCCGGACGCTCACCGCGTTCGAGTCGGCCTGCTCGGCGGCGAGCCGGGCGCCGGTGAGCGCCTCCGTCCCGGGCGGCACGATGCCCTGCGCCTGGCGCCGCAGCTCCTCGGCGGAGGTGCCCGGCTTCGCGGTCAGCTCGATCAGGTTGTAGCGCCCCGGCTCGGCGAACAGAGCCTGGGCGGTCCGGGTGTCGAAGAACGTGAGCGTACCGCCGGCGGCGACGCTGCCGTCGTCGGTGTGGAAGATGCCGGTGACCCGCTCTTCGAGGACGGGTCCGCTGACCGACAGCCGCACCGTGTCGCCGACCGCGTAGCCGGCGCGTTCGGCCGTCTTGGCGTCGATGGCGACCTCGCCCGCGGCCCGGGGCGCCCGGCCCTCGGCCATCGGATAGCGGCGGTCCTCGTCGCCGCGGTTGGCGCCGACCGTGGCCCAGCCGTCGCCGAGCATCTCGCCGTCCTTGCCGGCCAGCGCGGTGAAGCCGGAGACCACCCCGCGGGCGGAGGCGGCGCCGGGCAGCGCCCGGGCCCGGTCGAGCAGCCGCTCGTCGACCAGCCGCGCCGTGTCGTGGCCGGCCCGCCGCTGCGCCCGCAGCTGCACGTCGACGCCGGTGAAGCTCTTCTGCGCGCTGTCGAGGTACGCGTCGGACAGCGTGTCGGTGAAGACCAGGGTGCCGCCGACGAAGGCGGTGCCGAGCAGCACGGCGAGCATGGTCATCGCCAGCCGGGCCTTGTGCGCGAGGACGTCGCGCATGGCAGCGCGGAACACACCGGTCTTCACGCCGACGAACCTAGGAACGGCGGCGGGTGCGCGGCTGCTCCCGAACGTCAGCGACCACTACTAACCTTCGAGAGGTGTCGCGGCCGCCCGGGACACGTAGCGTGAGGTTCGTGGCGCGGCTGGACCGGATCCTGAGCAGCCGGTGGGCGGCCGACCTGCTGCTCTGGCTCGTGATCACGGCCCCACTGCTCATCCCGGACGACGACGCGGCAGCGGCGGGGTTGTCCGCGGTGCCGCTGCTGTGGGTGCGGATCGCCGCCGTACCGCTGCTGGCGTTCGCGGTGCTCGTATCCCGCCGCGCGCCGGTGGTCGCGGCCGCGGTGCCGGTGGCGCTGGGGCTGGCGGCCACGCCCGAGCTCCTCAGCGCCAACTTCATGGTCGCCCACGTGCTGCTGGCCTACCTGCTGGGCCGCCGCCGCGCCGGGCGGCGGGCGCCGATGCTGCTCTTCACGGCGGCGTGCGCGGTCGGCCTGCTGCTCGTGCCGGTCATCCCGGGCGCCACGATGTCGGACTGGTTCGGGCTCGTCACGAACGTCCTCGTCACGCTCGTCCTGCCCTGGATGGCCGGCCGCTACGCGCGCCAGCACGCCGAGCTCGTCAGCACCGGCTGGGAGCTCGCCGAGCGGCTCGAACGGGAGCAGGAGCTCGCCGGCGACCGCGTGCGGCTGCGCGAGCGTTCGCGGATCGCCCGGGACATGCACGACTCGCTCGGCCACGAGCTGAGCATGATCGCGCTACGGGCCGCCGCACTCCAGGTGGCCCCCGACGTCGGGCCGCGGGGCCGGCAGGCCGCCGCGGAGCTGCGACGGGCCGCCGCCGCGGCCACGCAACGGCTGCGCGACGTCGTCGGCGTGCTGCGCGAAGACGGCGAGAGCCCATCCCTGGTGCCGGCCGACGACACGGTACGGTCGCTGGTCAACCGGGCGGCGGCCGCCGGGATGCCGGTGATCCTGGTCGGCGAGCTCTCCCCGCCGGGCTCGGCGCCGCTCACGCCGATGACGGACCGGGCCGTCTACCGCGTCGTCCAGGAGGCGCTGACCAACGCGACCAAGCACGCGCCGGGTGCGAAGGTCACGGTGACGCTGCACCGGGACGGCGCCGACGCCGTGGTCAGTGTCGTCAACGAGCCGCCGCCGGCGCCACCGGCATCCCCGCCCCAGGACGGCCACGGCCTGCTGGGCCTGCACGAGCGGGTCAGGCTGGCCGGCGGCACACTGCGCACCGAGCCGCTGGACGGAGGCTTCGCGGTGACCGCCCGGCTCCCGCGAAGCGCCGGCGCGGCCACCACCCCGCCGCGGGGCACCGGGACCTCGCGGCGCGAGCTCGCCCTGGCCCGGCGCAAGGTGCGGCGTACCGTCATCGACGCGATCTGGGTGCCGGTGGCCGCGGCCGCCGTGCTGGTGCTCGCGTTCACGTTGGACACCGACGACCGGTACCGCTCCGTGCTCAACCAGGACGTGTACCAGCAGCTGCGCCTCGGCGACCCGCTGCCGTCGGTGGCGCAGTACCTGCCCGCCTACCAGGTCAGCGGCACCCGGCGGCCGGACGGCACCCCCGCCGATCCGGCCGGCACCGACGAATGCCGCTTCTACCGCGTCCACCCCGACACGCGCTCGCCCGCGTACCGGCTCTGCTTCACCGGCGGTCACCTGTCACACAAGGACACGGTGTACCTCGTCGACTGACTCCCGTTCCGCACCGGGAGGTCTACGCAACGGTGTATGGACGGCCGTGTAGGACGCGACGCCAGTGTCGTCCAGGTAGCCGATCACCATGACCGACGACGACACCCTGGAGGTCTCATGACCGCGGACGCCGATCGGGAACTGTCGCCCGCCCCCTTGATGCGGCTGACGACCGGCTTCTGGGCCTTCAAGACGCTCGCCGCGGCCCATGAGCTCGACCTGTTCACCCGCCTGTCCGGCACGGCCGGTACGACGGCCGGAGGGCTTGCCGCGGCGCTCGCGATCCAGGAGCGACCGGCGGAGATGCTGCTCACCGGGTGCGCCGCACTCGGGCTGCTCGAAAAGAACGGCAGCCGCTACGTCAACAGCCCGCTCGCCGAGCGGTTCCTGGTCCGCGGCAAGCCGGACTACTTCGGCGGCTGGGTGCGGATGCTCGACCAGCGGCTGTATCCCGGGTGGGGCAGGCTGGCCGAGGCGATCCGCACGAACCGCCCGACCACCTGGGATCCGGACCGGCAAGGCTCGCTCTTCGACGGTGAGGATCCCCAGCTGCTCGCGGTGTTCTGGGAGGCGATGCACTCGCTCTCGACGTTCACCGCCCGCACGCTCGGCCAGGCCGTCGATCTGAGCGGCGCGCGCAGGCTGCTCGATGTCGGAGGTGGCTCCGCGGCGTTCGACATCGAGCTGTGCCACCGCTACCCCGAGCTGACCGCGACGGTCTACGACCTGCCGAAGGTCACCGACATCGCCGCCGGGAAGATCAAGGAAGCGGGCCTCGCGGACCGGATCGAGACGGTGGCCGGCGACTTCTTCGCCGACCCCTCGTTGCCCGGCGGGTACGACACGATCCTGCTCTCCATGATCCTGCACGACTGGGCGGAAGACCGCTGCCGCGCGATCCTCGGCAAATGCTGGGCGGCACTGCCCGGCGGCGGACAGGTGATCATCGCCGAGCTGCTGGTCAACGACGAGCGGACCGGCCCCGCGGCCGCGGCCCTGATGAGCCTCAACATGCTGGTCGAGACCGAGGGCCGCAACTACACGCCCGCCGAGTACAGCGCGTGGCTGGGCGACCTGGGCTTCCAAGACGTACGCACGGTCTGGTTCGAGGCGGCGGGGGCGAACGGTGCCGTGATCGGCCGCAAACCCGAGCGGCCCTAGCGGTCCAGCGGCCGCTGCGGTAGCCACGCCGGACGTCCGCGGGGCGGGCGCCGCACGGCGACGCCCGCCCCGGCCGGTCCCGATCCAGCGCCTACCGCACGGTGACGATGACGCGCTGGTAGTGCTTCAGGGCGGGGCTGCCGTCGTCGGTGACTTCGAGGACGAGGTGGATGGTGTCGCCGGCGGTCGCGTCGCCCGGGACGGTGAAGGTGGTGGTGGGCGTGCCGGCGTTCGCGAGTGTGACCGTGCCGGGATAGGTGTCAGCGTCGGTGTACTGCCACCACCGGTAGGTCAGCCGGTCGCCGTCCGGGTCGGTGCCGTGGCCGTGCAGGGTGATCCGCTTGCCCGGCTTCAGCCGCAGGTCGAGGCCTTCGCGGACCGAGGCGCGCGGGTTGTGGTTGGCGTCCCGGTAGCGCGGGGTGAGGCCCCAGTCGGCGCGGGCGGCGAAGTCGTTCTGCAGGTCGGCGACCCAGCGGGTCTGCGGGAAGGAGCGATCGTCCACACCGGTGAACGGGTTGAAGTCGGTCGTGTCGATCCAGCCCGACTCGTTGGGCGCGAACCGGCCGCCCCAGCCGCCGTACGTAGGGTCCTCCGACGAGCGCAGCCCGTTGAAGTCGAACAGGTACATGTACGCCGGCGAGTCCCCTTCGGAGATGAAGTCGTGCACGGCGTAGGAGAGGTTCTGGTCCGGCCGCCACCGGTTGTTCTGGTCGTCGCCGGGCGTCGGCTTGCCGTCCCGGTAGGTGCGGTACTGCTCGAGCAGCTCGCCGTGGCCGGCGAGGAAGTGCTCCTCCATGTACGGCGCCTTCAGCGCGTACTGGTAGTCGGCCGGCACCCGCCGGTTCCACTGGTAGGCGAAGCTCCAGAACTGGCTCTGGTTGTCGATGATCTTCAGGTCCGGCCAGTTCGGCTTGATGTAGTCGGCCAGGGTGGCGTCCTGGTTGAGGATGTTGTAGATGACCACCTTCTGGCTGATCCTGCGCTGGATCGCCGGCCACCACCGGGAGCCCTCGTACTGCTCCTGGATCGACTTGAGGGCGCGCGCGGTGGTGTTCAGGCCGCCCCACGCCTGGACGTAGAGCGGGCCGGGCTCGTCGTCCAGGATCACCTTCCTGATCCAGTCGGAGCCCTCGGTCACCTTCTCCATCTCGCTCACGTTCTCGATGTTGCCGATCTTGTACAGCGAGCGCAGCTTCGCCGGCGTGGGGTAGCCGTCGGCGTGCCGGCGCAGGTTCGGGTAGAGCTTGGCGTACAGGTCGATGTAGTGGTCGACCCACTCCGTGCCGGTCCACCGGAACGCCGGCACCGACGCGCCGTCGCCGGCCCAGTGGAACCGCGAGCTGGAGTAGACGATGCCCTCGATGTCGAACTCGTTGGCGTAGTACAGGAACCGGATGAACGAGTCCATGTCGTCCACCTCGCCGTCCTGCGTGACGATGATCCTCGGCTTGTCGCCGCCGCGCCCGGTCCAGTCGTGGCCGGACGCCGCGGTGGCCCGCGCCGGGGCGGCGAGGCCGGCGATCGGGAGGGTCACCACCAGGGCGGTGACGCACAGGTGCCGGCGAAGTCTTCGCCAGGTACCGGCGGGCTCGGTGAGTCGCTTGCGCATCGCACATCCTCTCGGTTCGGGGGGAAGGTGGGGTGAGGGCAGGCGCCATCGACGCGCCTACGTTGGGTGGTGGCGAGGCGGCGACGGAGTCTGCGTGCGAATAGATATTCGATGTCGAATGAATACCGGCAGTAGCACCGTAACCGCGGCGTAACGCGGCCGTCAAGAACACCGGCGACGGCGCTCAGACCGGGATTTCGCGCTACCGCGTCGCGGTCCGCACGCGATCCACTCACCCCGGGGTTGATCGCGAGGGGGCGCCCCGGCACTCCACCGCGCACTGTCCTTTCCGGACAGTCGGCGCGACGTGGCCACCGGCCGCCGGGCCAGGTTGAACGGTTCGCCAACCACGCGGGGTTGCTTTCCTAGTAGACCGATAGGAATACTATGCCTATGGCCGTAGACGGAAAGGTGGCGACAGCCGGGCCCGCGCCAGCCGCGAGACGCCCCGCCGGCACCGGCGACGACCTCGCCGCCCTCCTCGCGCGAGGCCATCCCGACGTCCGAGGTAAACCCGCCCGGCCTACCCCGCAAGTGAGGCACGACCATGGCGACACCACTATCGATCCTGGACCTCGCGCCGGTGGTCTCCGGTAGCACACCGGCGCAGGCACTGCGCAACACCGTCGACCTCGCCCAGCGGGCCGAGCAGGCCGGCTACCACCGGTACTGGCTGGCCGAGCACCACTTCGCGCCCGGCGTGGCCAGCTCGGCGACCGCCGTACTCATCGGGCTCGTCGCCGCGGCGACCGAGCGGATCCGGGTCGGGTCCGGTGCGGTGCAGCTGGGGCACCAGACCGCCGTGTCGGTCGTCGAGCAGTTCGGCACCCTGGACGCCCTCCATCCGGGCCGGATCGACCTGGGCCTCGGCCGTTCGGGCCAGCGCGTGGCGGAGGCCCGTGGCGCCCGGCCACCGGCCGAGCCGCCGCCGCGGGTCGAGGCGCGGGTCGTCGACGGGCTGCTCATCCCGCCGCCGTTCTCGTTCCTGCCGCTGCTGAAGTCGCCGCGCTTCGCCGCGCAGGCGGCCGCCCTGCAGCAGCCCGGGGCCGAGCCGCCCGACTTCGACGAGCAGGTCGGCGACATCCTCGCGCTGATCGCCGGCACCTACGCGCTGGACGACGTGGAGCTGCACGCCGTACCCGGAGAGGGCGCGGACGTGCAAGTGTGGATCCTGGGCAGCAGCGCCGGGCAGAGCGCCCGGGTGGCCGGCGAACGAGGGCTGCCGTTCGCGGCCAACTACCACGTCAGCCCGGCGACCGTGCTGGAGGCGGTGTCGGCGTACCGGGCGGCGTTCCGGCCCGGCGCGCTCGACGAGCCGTACGTGCTGGTCTCCGCCGACGCGGTCGTGGCACCGGACGAAGGGACCGCCCGCGAGCTGGCCGCGCCGTACGGGCTGTGGGTCCGCGACATCCGCACCGGGCGGGGCGCCCAGCCGTTCCTCTCCCCCGCCGAGGCCCTGGCGCACGAGTGGAGCGACGAGGACCGCGCGCTGCTCGCCGACCGGATCGATACCCAGTTCGTCGGCGCGCCGGAGGCGGTCGCCGAGCGGCTGCGGGTGCTGCGCGACGCGACCGGCGCCGACGAGCTGCTGGTCACCACGATCACGCATGACCACGCCGACCGGGTCCGCTCGTACGAGCTGCTCGCCAAGGAATGGGGGCTCTCATGACCAGTGGGCGCGGGCCGCACCTGGCCGTCGCGCTGGACGGCGCGGGCTGGCATCCGGCCGCCTGGCGCGAGCCCGACGCCCGGCCGGCCGAGCTGTTCACCGCCGGGTACTGGGCCGACCTGGTGCGCGAGGCGGAGGCGGCCACGCTCGACTTCGTCACCATCGAAGACGCGCTGGGCGTACAGGCAGCCCGTGCCGACGGGCCGGACGAGCGGGTGGACCAGGTGCGCGGCCGGCTCGACGCGGTCCTCATCGCCGCCCGCGTCGCGCCGCTGACCCGCCACATCGGACTCGTACCGACCGCGACGGTGACGCACACCGAGCCGTTCCACATCGCCAAGGCGATCGCGACGCTCGACTTCGCCAGTACCGGCCGGGCCGGCTGGCGGGTACAGGTCTCCGGCCGGCCCCACGAGGCGAAGCACTTCGGCCGCCGGGAGATCCCCGACCGGATCGGGCCCGACCTGGTCACCGACCTCTTCGACGAGGCCACCGACTACGTCGAGGTGGTCCGCCGGCTCTGGGACAGCTGGGAGGACGACGCCGAGATCCGGGACGCGGCGACCGGGCGGTTCGTCGACCGGGACAAGCTGCACTACGTCGACTTCGAGAGCGGCTGGTTCCGGATCCGCGGACCGTCGATCGTGCCCCGCCCCCCGCAGGGCCAGCCACCGGTCACCGCGCTCGCGCACACCGAGGTGCCGTACCGGTTCGCCGCCGGCGCCACCGACCTGGTGTACACGACACCGTCCGATGTGGACAGCGCCGCGCTGGTCGCACGCCGGTTCGACGCGCCACCGCTGGTCTTCGCCGACCTGGTGGTGTTCCTGGACGGCACGCCGAGCCGGGCGACGGACCGCAAGAAGCGGCTCGACGCGTGGGACGGCGCGCCCTACGCTTCGGACGCGGCGGTCTTCACCGGCACGCCCGCCCAGCTCGCCGACGTGCTGCTGGATTGGCACGCCGCCGGCATCGCGGGCTTCCGGCTGCGGCCCGGCGCGATCCCGCACGACCTGACCGCGATCACCCGCGGGCTCGTGCCGGAGCTACGCCGCCGCGGGGCATTCAGACGCGAGTACGAGGCGACCACCCTGCGCGGTCTGCTCGGCCTCCCCCGCCCTGCCAACCGGTACTCCACAGTGGAAGGCGCGCGATGACCAAGCAGATCCACCTGGCGGCGCACTTCCCCGGCGTCAACAACACGACCGTGTGGAGCGACCCGCGCTCGGGCAGCCAGATCGAGTTCGCCTCGTTCGAGCGGCTGGCACGCACCGCCGAGCGGGCCAAGTTCGACTTCTTCTTCCTCGCCGAAGGGCTGCGGCTGCGCGAGCAGAACGGCCTCATCTACGACCTCGACGTGGTCGGCCGGCCGGACACGTTCACGGTGCTGGCCGCGCTCGCCGCCGTCACCGACCGGCTCGGCCTCACCGGCACCATCAACTCCACGTTCAACGAGCCGTACGAGGTGGCCCGCCAGTTCGCCAGCCTCGACCACCTCTCCGGCGGCCGGGCCGGCTGGAACGTGGTCACCTCCTGGGACGCGTTCACCGGGGAGAACTTCCGCCGCGGCGGCTTCCTGCGCCAAGAGGACCGGTACCTGCGGGCCGAGCTGTTCCTGCGTACCGCATGGGAGCTCTTCGACTCGTGGCGCGAGGGCGACGTGGCCGCGGACAAGGAGTCCGGGGTGTTCCTGTCCCGGCCCGACGCGGGCGCCTTCGCCCACCGGGACGAGCACTTCGACATCGCCGGCCGGTTCAACGTGCCGCGCGCTCCCCAGGGGCGGCCGGTGATCCTGCAGGCCGGCGACTCGGACAAGGGGCGGGAGTTCGCCGCCGCCACCGCCGACGCCATCTTCAGCCGGCACGGCACGCTCGAGGCCGGACAGGCGTTCTACGCGGACGTGAAGCGAAGGCTGCCCCGCTACGGCCGTACCAAGGACGAGCTGTTGGTGCTCCCGGCCGCGACCTTCGTCCTCGGCGACACCGACGCGGACGCCCAGGAACGCGCCCGGGTGATCCGCCACCAGCAGGTCAGCGGCCAGACCGCCATCCGCCACCTGGAACAGCTCTGGAACCGCGACCTGAGCGCCTACGACCCGGACGGCCCACTGCCCGACGTGGACCCGATCGTCGGGGAGAACACCATCGCCAAAGGGCGGGCCAGCACCCGGATGTTCGGCGACCCGCTGGAGACCGCGCGACGGTGGCGCGAGCTGGCCGAGGCGAAGAGGCTCTCCATCCGCGAGCTGGTCATCGAGGTGACCACACGGCAGACGTTCATCGGCGCGCCCGCCACGGTCGCCGAGTCCATCGACGACCTCGTGCAGCGGGACGCCAGCGACGGGTTCATCCTCGTGCCACACCTGGTGCCGGACGGACTCGACGAGTTCGCCGACACGGTCGTGCCGCTGCTGCAGGAACGGGGTGTCTTCCGCGCCGACTACACCGGCGCGACGCTCCGCGAGCACCTGGGGCTGGCCCACCCCGATCGTCGGCCGGCGGCATGACGCGCGTGCCGGCTGGCGCCTGACGACCGGGTAGCCGGGCGCCGACCTCGCCCGCTGGGAAAGCTGTTCAGCGGGTGAGGTCGAGGGCGATGTCGGATATCAGGTCCTCCTGACCGCCGACAAGGGCGCGCCGGCCGACCTCCAGCAGGATGGAGCGGGTGTCGATCCCGAAGCGTTCCGCGGCCGCCTCGGCGTGCCGGAGGAAGCTCGAGTACACCCCGGCGTAGCCGAGGGTGAGCGTTTCCCGGTCGACCCGGACCGGGCGGTCCTGCAGGGGGCGGACCAGGTCCTCGGCCGCGTCCTGGAGGGCGAACAGGTCGCAGCCGTGCTCCCAGCCGAGCAGCGTCGCCACGGCCACGAACGGCTCGATCGGGCAGTTGCCCGCTCCCGCGCCCTGGCCGGCCAGCGACGCGTCGACCCGGGTGACGCCCTCCTCGACGGCCACGACCGAGTTGGCCACCGACAGCGACAGGTTCTCGTGCGCGTGGATGCCGACCTCGGTGGCCGGGTCGAGCACGTCCCGGTAGGCGCGCACCCGTTCGCGTACGCCGTCCATGAGCAGGCGGCCGCCGGAGTCGGTGATGTACACGCAGTGCGCGCCGTAGGACTCCATCAGGGCGGCCTGGCGCGCCAACTCCCGGGGCGGCGCCAGGTGGCTCATCATCAGGAACCCGGCCACGTCCATCCCGATCTCGCGGGCGAACGCCATGTGCTGGGCGGAGATGTCCGCCTCGGTGCAGTGGGTGGCGATGCGCACCGAGCGCACGCCGGCCTCGTAGGCGCGCTTGAGCTCCTGGACGGTGCCGATGCCGGGCAGCAGCAAGGTGGTCAGCCGGGCGCGGGTGACGTGGGACGCGGCCTGTTCGAGCCACTCCCAGTCGGTGTGCGACCCGGGCCCGTACGTCAGCGACCCGCCGGCGAGCCCGTCGCCGTGGGCGACCTCGATGCCGTCCACCCCGGCCGCGTCCAGCGCCGCGACGATCCGCCCGACGTGCCCGGGCGCCATCCGATGGCGGACCGCGTGCATGCCGTCCCGCAAGGTGACGTCCTGTACGAACAGCCGCGTCATACCCGCGCTCCCCGCCGCTGGGCGACCTGCCCGGCGATCCGCTCCCCGACCCGCAGCGCGGCCGACGTCATGATGTCCAGGTTTCCCGCGTAGGCGGGCAGGTAGTGGGCCGCCCCCTCCACCTCCAGGAAGACGCTGACCTGGTGGGTCACCGCCGCGCCGCCGGCGAGTGTCCACAAAGGCTGGTCGGGCGGCACCGGCGTTACCTGCACATCCTGCTTGAGCCGGTACCCCGGTACGTAGTCCGCGACCGCGGCCACCATCGCGTGGACCGACGCGCGGATCTCCTCGTGTACGGCGGGGTCGGGATCGCCGATCAGGCAGAGCACGGTGTCCCGCATGATCAGCGGCGGCTCGGCCGGGTTCAGGATGATGATCGCCTTGCCCCGGGCCGCGCCGCCCACCGTCTCGATCGCGTGGCTCGTGGTCTCGGTGAACTCGTCGATGTTCGCCCGCGTGCCGGGCCCCGCCGAGCGCGCGGCGATCGAGGCGACGATCTCCGCGTACGGCACCGGCGTGACGCGCGAGACCGCCGCGACGACGGGGATCGTCGCCTGGCCGCCGCAGGTCACCATGTTGAGGTTGCCGGCGGCGAGGTTGTCGTCGAGGTTGACCGCGGGCACGACGAACGGCCCGAGGGCGGCCGGGGTGAGATCGACCAGCCGCTTGCCGTACGGCGCCAGCGCGGCCGCGTTGGCCTTGTGCGCGCCGGCGGAGGTCGCGTCGAAGACGATCTCGATCTCGTCGAACCCGGCGAGCGCGACGAGGCCGTCGGCGCCGTGGTGCGTCGTCGGCACACCGAGCCGGGCCGCGCGGGCGAGCCCGTCGGAGGCCGGGTCGATACCGACCATCGCGCCCATCTCCAGCGCCTTCGAGGTGCGCAGTACCTTGATCATCAGGTCGGTCCCGATGTTGCCCGAGCCGACGACCGCCACCTTCACGCTCACCGCTCCCCTCCGTCTCCACCGTCGAACGCCACCGAGACGCTCCCCAGACCGGTTATCCGCGCACGCACCTGGTTTCCGGCGGCGACCGGCACCATCGGGCCGAGCGCCCCGGAGAGGACGACCTGCCCGGCCACCAGCGGACTGCCGAGATCGCGGGCGGTCGTGGCGAGCCAGGCGACGGCCGCGAGCGGATCGCCCAGGCAGGCGGCGCCGGAACCGGTCGAGGCGACCTCGCCGTCCACGGTCATCCGCATCTCCGCCGTCACCGGCTCGAACTCGTTCAGCGGCCGGCGCACCTCGCCCAGCACGTACAGCCCGCTGGAGGCGTTGTCGGCGACGGTGTCCGCGAGGCTGATGTCCCAGCCGGCGACCCGACTGTCGCAGACCTCGAGCGCCGGTGCGGCGTACGCGACCGCCGCGCGCACCTCGGCCACCGTGAACGGGGTGCCGACCCGGCCGCCGGCCAGGTCGGCGCCGAGCCGGAAGGCGATCTCCGCCTCGATCCGGGGCTGGAGCAGCCGGCTCATCGGGATCGTCGCCGCCGGGCCGTACGCCATGTCGTCGAGGAGCACGCCGAAGTCCGGGCTGTCCACGCCGAGCTGCCGCCGCACGGCCGCCGAGGTCAACCCGATCTTGCGGCCGGCGACCCGGGCACCGGCGGCCAGCCGCCGCTGCACCACCAGCCGCTGCACCCGGTACGCGGTGGCGACGTCGCCGGGGCCGATCAGGTCGCGGATCGGTGCGCAGGGCGTGCCGGTGGCCGCCGCGGCGCTGAGCCGATCGGCGGCAGCGCGGACCGCGGCCGGGGAGCCGAGTGACATGCGGCCAAGTATCGGGCCGCGTGGCGCGCCTTCCACGCGTTCCGTTCCGGTCCGTGGCACACAGCAGTGCCCGGTCCGCGTTCGCGGACGCGGCGGCCAGAGCTTGCCAGCCCTGGCGGCTCAGGCGTCGCGGGCCTGGATGGCCAGCGCGCCGGCCAGCAGGGCGGCCGCCGCCCACAGGGCCAGCACCCGACGACGAGCGCCTTCGCGGCCAGTACGCGCCCGCGGCCGGGCGTGGCGGCCAGGGCGGTGCGGATGAGGCCGCGCCGGTACTCGCCGGTCGCGGTCAGCGCGCCGACCACGACCATGACGATGAACGCCGCGAACGTGCCGGCCAGCGTCTGCGTGATCGTGGTACCGAGGCCGGTCGCGCCCGCCACCGCCGGGGCGATGTCGCCGGTGCCGCGGAGCGTGAAGCGGTCGCCGTCCCGCTCGTACCCGCCGGACTCCCGCGCCCGCGCTCCGCCGAGCACCGTCCCGGTCCAGTCGCCGGCCGGGTCGACGTGGTCGAAGGTGGCGGTGAGCCGGCTCGGTTCGGTGGCGACGCCGGTCGTGCCGAACGGCGTGTCGACCGTCTCCGCGTACTGCGGCGAGGTGGCGAACAGCCCGATCTCCACAGTGGACGGCAGGCCGCTGAGCCGTACCGAGCCGACGTCGGTCCACTGTGCACCGTCTGCGGACTCGGCGCCGGTGACCGTGTCGCCGGAACGGGTCAGCCGCAGCCAGCGCGGGCCGCCACCGGTTGATCCGGCGCGGTCGTGGACGTAGTCGTGCTGCATGCGTACCCCGTGCGCTCCGGTCAGCATGACCGCCGCGTAGCTGGAACCGGCCCGGGTGCCGTCCTTGACGACGAGGCCGGCCTTGGCCCACGGGGTGAGGATGGCGCGGTGGCTGCCCGCCGTCTCGCCGGTCTGGTGACAAACCTCGCCGAGAACGCCGTCCGCCACAACGCCCCCGGCGGACGGGTCGAGGTGAGCACCGGGGCGACCGGGGCGGGCGCGCTGGTCCGGGTCTGGAACACCGGCCCGGTCGTCCCGCCGGCCGAGGTCGACCGCCTGCTCCAGCCGTTCCAGCGGCTGGCCGGCGACCGCACCCGGCCCGACGGGCACGGGCTGGGCCTGGCCATCGTGCGGGCCATCGCCGTCGCCCACGGCGCCGCGCTGCGCGCGAGCGCCCGGCCGGAGGGCGGCCTGGACGTTGAGGTGGCCTTTCCCGCAGGCCCGCTCGGAAACGGGCGGATCAGCCGCGCGGGGTGAGCGAGCCGACAAGTTGCCGGCCCCACTCGCGGGCCCTGCCGACTTCCTGGGGTTCGAGGTGGTTCTGCTTCGTGACCAGGAAGCTCTCCGGCTCCCCCACGAGTTCCAGGCCACGCTGGCGTAGCCGGCGGGCTATGCCTTTGGCGGCCCGGCCGGTCAGCACCGCCGGGGCGTCCATGCGGGTGTCGAAGGCGGCCGCCCTGGCCTGTGTCACCAGCGGAGCGTCCAGCCACTCGCGCAGGCCCGGTCCCTCCGCGGCCGGGTCGAGGATGAGCGTGCTGCCCGGCTTGCGCGCCTCGGCCGCCGCCGACGCCCGGGTTCCGGCCCGGCTGAGGCTGTGCGCGTGCGTCGGGCCACCCACCACGAGCAGGTCCGCGGCCTCGACCAGGCCCGCACCGGCATGCTCGACGGGCACGACGTCGACCTGGAACCCCTCCGCCAAGCCCTCGCCGATCGCCTCCGCGATCCGGTGGGTATTGCCGTACATCGACTCGTACACGACAAGTGCACGCATGGCTCCTCCACTCTCCGCGCCGGTCAAGCGGCCAGCAGTGCCGCCCGGAGTACCCGCTCGTCCACCGTCAGCCTGCGCGGCGCACCGGCAATGCGGGCAGGGCCCTTGTACCCGGGCGTCCGGGCTGACCGGCAGGTCTCACCGCGGTTGGGAGGTGGGCCCGATCCGCCGGCGCCGGCTTCGGGAGGATGGGGAGCGCGATCGCCTCGGGTGTGTGACCGATTGGGCGGCCCACCCAGTCGTAAGGGGGACGGCAAGCCACGCGACAGGAGCGAGCGATGGACCAGAACCTTCGGGTGCTCTTCGAACGAGCGCTCGGTGACGAGCCCCTTCCGCCCCCCGGTGACCTGGCGCAGGAGGCCATGGCCGGCGGGCGTCGCCGGCGCCGCCGCCGGCACCTGCTCGCCGGCGGCGTGGCGGGGGTGGTCACGGTGCTCGCCACCGTCGTCGCCGTGAACCTGGCTACCGCGCCACCCTCGATACCGACCGCGATGTCACTGGCGATCGGGCCGGGGTGCAGCCAGCCGGTCGAGGTGGTGGACGAGATCGCGGTCTTCCTGAGGCATGACGTCACCGATCGGCAGCTCGCCGACCTCGACGAGTCGCTGCGGTCCGACCCGCGCGTGCGGCAGGTGCGGTTCCAGACGCGGGAGGCGGCCTACGAGAAGTTCAAGGAGATGTACCGGGACGCGCCGGACCTGATCGCCGCCGTCAAGCCCAGGCAGATTCCGGAGTCGTTCCGGGTCACGTTGGCCCAGCCGGAGCAGAGCCCGCCGATGGAGGAGGAGCTCCGGCGGCGACCGGGGGTGGAGGCCGTCGTCCGGACTGCGTGCGAGGGTCGCCCGGGGGCGGGGGAAGGCGAGTGACCGAGGGTCCGATCGCCCGGTGGAGCCGGGCCCGCCAGCGGCAGCGGGCCGCCCAGGACGAGGAGTTCACCGAGTTCGTCGCGGCGACCGCGCACGGCCTGCGCCGCACCGCCTTCCTGCTGTGCGGCGACTGGCACCTGGCCCAGGACCTGACCCAGACCGCGCTCACCCGCATGTACGCCTCCTGGGGGCGGGTCCGGCGCAGCGACAACCTCAACGCGTACAGCCGCCGCGTGCTCATGAACGCCCTCTTCGACCAGCGCAAGCGGCGCAGCAGCGGCGAGGTGGTGGTGGCCGAACTGCCCGAGTCCGCGGTGCGGCCACCGCAGCCGGCGGCCGAGGTGCACGTCACGCTGATGCGGGCGCTGGCCACGCTATCGCTCCGCGACCAGGCGATCGTCGTGCTGCGCTACTGGGAGGACCAGAGCGTGGAGACGGTCGCCGAGATCCTCGACGTCTCCGCGTCGGTGGTCAAGACCCGCAGCGCGCGGGCGCTCACCCGGCTGCGCGCGCTGCTGGGCGAGGAGTTCGTCGGGACCTGAGATACGCGCAACGGCGGACCCTCCCGCTCCAGCGCCCGTAGTCAGCGCCCCCGGTACGGGTCAGACGTCCACGGCGGTCACCTGCCGGCCTGCAGGGCGCCCCAGGTCTGCCCGCCCACGACCCCGTCCGAGGCGAGCGCGCGGGAGGTCTGGTAGTCGCGTACCGCCTGGTCGGTCTGGCTTCCGAAGACGCCGTCGACGGCGACGGTGCGGGACAGGGCAGCGGTCAGTGCCCGCTGGAGGCGGCGTACCGCCGGGCCGGTGGAGCCGGAGCGGAGGGTGGGTGTGTCGCCGGCGGCGAGCAGCGCGGTCCAGGTGTGCGCCTCGACCTGTCCGGTGACGGGCAGGTTGTGGGCCTGCTGGAAGGCGCGGGTCGCCGCGATAGTGGCGGCGTCGAAGGTGCCGGAGGGGGTGCCGGCGGGGTCCAGCAGGCACTGGGCGGCGGTCACCGGGGCACCCGTGGCTCCCTCGCCGAGCGGTGGATAGGCGGCGAAGTCCACATTGGTGCCGGCGCAGGGCGGCGGTGGCTCGACCGGGCCGGCGGCCACGTCGAGGTAGTTGCGGTCGATGTTGACCGACCTGCCGCCCCAGGTCTCGCTGACGTTGCCCTGGTACTGGTGGATCCGCTGGTGGTCGCCCCAGTACGAGGCGGGCGCGTACGGGCCGCTGTCGGTGTTGACGGCGTCGTTCCACCAGGCGAACCAGATGTGGTCGACGCGGGTGTACCCGGTGTTGGTGTAGGCGTTGGCGGCGTCCCGGATGCCGGAGGAGGCGCTGGAGTACAGCCCGGACAGGTAGCCGCGGGCGTGCAGCGCCTCGGTCCAGCCGGACAGGTACGACAGCACGGCCGCCGTGCACGAGGCTCCGCTGCCGTACCCCTCGATGTCGGCGTAGATGGCGCTGCCGGCCGGGATTCCCAGCGCCTGCGCCGCGGTCACCGACGTCGCGGCGGCGTCGCCGCCCTGCGCCTTCGCGGTGGCCGGGGTGCTGGAAATCTTGGAGCTGTAGCTGGAGCAGGGCGCCTGCCGGCCGACATCGAGCGGGATCAGGTGCCAGCCCTTGGCGGTCTGGGTGTCCACCCAGGACGCGGTGAGGTTGGGCTGGGCGCAGGCGCGCAGGCCGCCGCTGATGTAGACACCGACCGCCCGGTACGGGGACGAGGTCAGCCAAGCGTCCATCGTGGCCTGTGACGGCGCGGCGCAGGCGTCGAAGCCCCGGCCCAGGAAGGTGCCCGGCTGCGGGCTCGCCGCAGCGGTGCGTGGCGGTTGGGCGGATGCCGGCAGCCGGGCCGGGACGGCGCCGGCGGTGAGGCCGGCCGACTCCAGCACCTGCCGGACGGCCACCTCGTCCGCCCCGCCGTGCACCGCGGTGACCAGTACCCCGGCGCTCTCGACCGCGACCTGGATCGTGCCGTCCCGGGACGGCGTGGTCGGCGGCGCGGCGGCGGTGCCCGGGGCGGTGGTCCGCGCGTCGGCGCCCACCCGTCCGGCCAGCGTGGCGTCGATGGGTTCGACGACGAGCCCGGCGCCGCGCCCGACCAGACCGGCCGGGCAGGTCGACTGGTCGCCCGGATGTCCGAGGTAGACGGTGGGCGAGTCGAACCGGACGCACGCCGACGGGGTGCGGTCCAGGTCCACCACGCGCCAGCTGGCGGGGACGGTGACACGGTATCCGTGGTACGACACCACCTGGGCGGTGGCGGCCACGGGTGCGGGGGCGAGGCCGGCGGCGAGCGTGCTCGCCAGCGCGGCGACCGCGACGACTGTACTGTCCACAAGTGACCTTTCTGGTTCTCGTTACCTGCCGGCCTGGAGCGCGCCCCAGGTCTGGGTGCCGACGACACCGTCCACGCCGAGCCCGCGGGCGGTCTGGTAGTCGCGGACCGCGCGCTCGGTGACGGGACCGAACGCGCCGTCGATGCCGACGCTCCGCCCGAGCGCGGCGGTCAGGGCCCGTTGCAGGCGCGTGACGGGATACCCGGTCGACCCGTTGCGCAGGATCGGGGTGTCGCCGGCGGCGAGCAGCGCGGTCCATGTGCGCGCGTCGACGGTACCGGTGGCGGTGAGCCCGCGGTCCTGCTGGAACCGGGTGGTGGCCGCGGCGGTGCCGGTGTCGAACGTGCCGGTGGGGCCAGCCGCGCCGGTGCCGAAGCCGGCGTCCATCAGCAGGCACTGCGCGGCCGTCACGGCCGGCCCCGTCGCGCCGGCGGAGAGCGCCGGGTAGCCGGTGAGGTTCAGGTTGGCCGAGACGCAGGCGGCCGGTTGGGCGGTGGAGACGAAGCCGATGCCGTTGGGCACCGGGCGCTGCGCGCCGTCGGACGGGGTGTTGCGCACCGAGACGCCGGTGGCGCCGGGCATCCGGGCGACCAATGTGGACGATCCGCCGCCGTCCAGGTTGAGCGCGTCGTCGGCGCCGAGTGACTTCATGAAGTTGGCCAGCTCGACGTAGGTCATCCCGACGCTGGTGCCGGACCTGCCGTCGACGACGACCAGCCACATCCGCAGCCCGTCCGCGGAGAACCCGACCGCCGTGCGCGGATTGCGCGGATGCGACGTCGTGGTGACCATGCCATCCCGTACCAGCACGAGGTTTCCGCCGATGGCGACCTGCGCGCCGTCGCCGCCGCGCGGCCGGTAGTCGACGGTCGCCACGTCGCCGACCCGCAGCCCGGCGAGGGCGTCCGCGCCGGTACCCACGCCGAGCACGACCACCGTGCCGGCGGCCACCTTGCCGCCCGGGCTGGTGCTCACCTTGCTCACCGCGCCGCCGCTGATCTCGATCTCGCGGGACCGGGTCGCGCCGTCGAGCACCTGGCTGCGCGGCTCGTCGCCCCAGAGCGGGTTGTAGATGCCGATGCCGTTCGCGGCGATGTTCGGCGAGTTGAGGTTGCTGGCGGTCAGCACCGCCCCGCCCGGCAGCGTCACCGTCGCGTCCAGGAAGACGCTGGCCAGCCCGCCCCGGGTGCCGGCGCCGGCCGCGTAGAGCGCGGCCGCGTTGTTCCAGCCCGAGGCGGGGCCGTGCAGCAGGCCGCCGCCGTCGATCCCGACGCCGCGCGGCGCCCCGGTCGCGCCGATGTCGAAGAAGTCGCCGTTGACCGCCGCCACCGCGCCGGCCCGGTTGGCCTGCGTGGTCAGCGTCGCGGTCGCACCGACGGTACCCGGGTTGAGGTACTTCGGTTTCAGCGTCGGCTCGGTCAGGTCGGCGGTGAGGATGGCGCCCTTGTTGGGGCCGGTCGTGCTGAAGTCGCTCAGCGTCAGGCCGGGCGCGAGCCGGGTCGCCGCGTACGTCCCGACGTCCGCCGCCGCGGCCTCGACCCGCGCGCCGCCGTACGCCGGGCTGACCGCGACCGGCGGCCGCACCGGATCGGCGTACCCGGCGCCCGGGCCGATCCCGACCGCGGCGGCGGTGAGGAGCGCCGGCAGCAGTGCCAGAGCCAGTGGCCGTCGCATCTCCTTGCCCTCAGACATCGGCGATGGCGAAGACGCCGATGTCGTCGGCGTTGGCGCCCTGGGCCGGCACGGTCTGGTTGATGGACGCCTCCACGCCGACCCAGCCGTGCAGCACCCCGTCGCTGTCGACGATCTCCAGCATCGGCTTCACGTGGGAGTTGCCGGTGTAGCAGAACTCGCCGCGGCCGTCCGCGTTCGCGGTGAACCAGTGCCAGAGCGTGTCCCGCCGGTCCGTGGCGGACGTGTTCGGCCGGGAGATGTAGTACTGCGCCTTGTCGGTACGCCCGGCCGCGCAGCGGCTGCCGGTGCAGACGGTGAAGTCCCGGTACCAGAACGGGCTTCCGGTGCCCTGGTCGACGTACCCGACCTGGTTGGAGTCGGTCTTCCACAGGTAGTACGTGTGGACGAACGCGTCGTGGTTGGCCGCGGCGATCTGCGCCATCGACGCGCGCGTGGTGAAGGCCGCCTCGCTGCCGTACCCGAAGCCGTGGGTGGCGCCGAAGTTGTTGCCCCGGAAGGCGAGCTTGGCCAGCTTGCCCGGCACCGGCTCGCTGACCGTCCACTCCTCCCATATCCCGGTGCTCCAGGTGATCCGCAGCACCGAGCCGCTCACCGTGTACGTCCCCTGTAGACGGTCCGGGGCGCTCCCGCTCTGGAAGCCGTTGCCGGTCTGCACGTTGCAGTTGCGCGCCCCGCAGTTGGCCGCCGGGACACCGGTGTAGCTCCGGCTGACCCGTTCCCGCTGGGTCCAGTGCCAGTGCACCTCCGACACCTCACCGCTGTCGGTCAGCGTGTACATGCCGAGCCGGTTCCAGTTCTGCCGCGAACCGGCGTCCACCTTCCCGATCGACACCACGAAGCGGTGCATCCCCGCCGGCGCCGCCTGAGCCGCGGGCGGCTCGGCCGCCGAGGCGGACCCCGTCAGCCCGGCGCCGACCAGCGCGGCGAGCGCGGCTGCCAGGACCATCGAACGCGAACCCATCGAACCCTCCTGAGACTCGACTCCTCGAAACCTGTGCCATCGATCGGGTCCGCCTCACCGGGCGGCCCGAAGCGTCCTGGTCGCGCCCGCCGCGCCCGCCACCGAGACCGTGAACGTGAGCGGGGCAAGCGCGGTCACGGTGATGCCCGGGTCGGCGGCGACGACGCGGGTGGCGCCGAGGTCGACGGTCAGCCGGATCCGGCTGGCCTGGTGGGTCGGGTCGGCGACCGCGACGGCGATCTCACCGTCGCCCTCCATCAGCACGACCGAGCCCGGGTCCAGGCTGGTGACCACGGAGGCGCTGGCGGCGGCCCAGAAGTTCGCCGCGAGGACCCGCGCGCTCGACGACCGGGCCGCCTGGACGCTGGCCGTGTTGGCGACCACCACCGCGTCCGGTCGCGCCGCGTACGCCGCCGTCTGCTCCGGCGTGGCGGTCGGCAGGATGACGTACGCGTAGCCGGCGTTGGCCGGGTCCGTACCGTGGTCGATCCACGCGGCGAGGTAGTTGCGGGTGAGCGCGCCGGTGTAGCCCGCGTACGTCGGGTGCGTGTTGACGTCGGTCCAGCGGCCGGTGCGCGCCTCCCGCCGGAAGTCGACCAGCGTAGGGGTCGGGAAGACGTAGCCGCCGGTCCCTCCGATGTGGACCCAGCGGGTCTGCGGCTCCTCCACCCACCCGGCCTGTGCCACCCGTTCCACGCCGTTCACCAGAAGCTTCTCCGCTCCGGACGCGGAGATCTGGCGGTTGTCGACGGTCGTCTCGACCCGCCGCCCGTCGGTGGCGTTGATGCGGGCGCCGAGGGCGACCACCTCGCGGTCGAAGCAGAACCACGACTTCTTGGCGGTCAGCGACGACCCCTGCGCGTCGAGGTTCATCCCGGCGGCGGTGTAGCGCCCGTCGAGGGTGGCGCCACCGGCCCAGTTGACCCCGCTGCGGTAGCCGTCGCCCTCGCCGGCGGCACGGGAGCGGACGTCGATCGTGGTGCCGGCGAGCCGGGCCGAGTTCACGGTGGGCCAGTACGCGTCGCCGTACTGCTCGGCCGCCGTGTAGAGGTACGTGGCGCCGTCGGCGGTGATCCAGCCGCGGGTGTTCTCGCCGTTGAGGTACTCGAAGTTCGCGATACGGCTGGAGTGCATCGCGATGGCCAGCGCCCAGTCGGCCCGCCGGTGCACCACCCGGTCCTGGTGGTGGTACACCTTGCTCACCGCCAGCGGGCCGCGGCGGGTGACGGTCGCGTCGTCCAGCAGCACGCGGGCCGCGAGGCGGAGCGGCACGTTGCGGGCCGGTGTCGGGTCGGCGCGGTAGCCGTCCGCGAGCATCCACTCCTTGAGCAGCGACCGGAGCCAGGCCGTCTCGGCGGCGGGCGCGGCGCCGAGCAGGCCGAGCGCCGCCGCCGGGGTGGCGTGGCCGGTGACCGGGCTCTGCTCGTCCGGGCGGGCGATGGTCCGCCCGCGGGTCATGTCCATGAAGCCGCCGCGCCAGATCAGCGGATCGAACGCCTCGCGCAGCCACTCGACGACGATCGGGGCGTCGACCTGCCACGGCGTGCCGGCGACGGTGCGCAGCACCGGGGCGAGCGCGTCGAGAATGGACGCCCCGTACGCGCCGGCGTAGGGGTAGTAGTGGTGCTGGATGAACGAGCCGTCGCGGTAGAAGCACCAGTTGCCGACGGGGTCGCGGTTCTCGTTGCACCAGTGGCCGACGACCCAGTCGAGGCCGGCCACCGTGTCGGCGCGCAGGTCGTCCCGGCCGGCCAGACCGGAGCCGGGGGTGGCCCAAGCCAGGGCCATGGCCCGCAGCCGCGCGAAGGAGTCCCGGATCGCGAAGGACTGGTGGACGCCGAGTTGGGCGTCCGACCAGAGGTACGTGCGGCTGGAAGACTTCGCCATCGCCGACCACCACCGCTGCGCCTCGCCGGTGATGGTCGTGAGCACCGGCGCGATGCCCGGGTCGGCCGGGTCGTACCCGGAGGTGACGTGCAGCGCCCGCCACAGGGCGCGCATCCGGGCGAAGTCGTCCGCCGCGGCGGCGAGGTCGGTCCGGCCCCCGGCGCGCGCCGGCCTGTCCGGGAGGCCGGCGCCGAGGGCGGCACCACCGGCCGCCAACCCGCCGATGAGCAACGTGCGACGGTCGAGGCTCCTCATCGGCGTACGTCCGTCCTTAGTGGAGGTGGTCGAGCAGCGGTCGGGCGGGGCTCGGGGTCGCGTAGTAGCAGCCCGTGGTCGGCAACGTGGCCGGGGCGGGCGGCGCGACACCGTCGTAGAGGGCCAGCAGGAACGGCTGCGGGCACCGGTTGGTGGTGCCGGTCCTGATGCCGAAGTGCAGGTGCGGACCGGTGGAGTTGCCGGTGTTTCCGGTGTAGCCGACGAGCTGGCCGGCGACCACTGTGGAGCCGCCCGCGGCGACCCGCTGCGAGAAGTGGCAGTAGATGTGCCGGACGCCGTTCGCGTCGGTGATCACCACACCGATCCCGCAGCTGCTGTCGTTCACCGCGGCGACCGTGCCGGCGGCGCTGGCGTACGCGGCCGTCCCGGTCGGCACCGGCAGGTCGATCGCCGGGTAGTCGTGGTGCGGATCGTCGTACTCGCCGCGCGGCAGCACGTCGCGCGACAGCGGCAGCGCGTACCCGCCGACGGACGGCGCCCCGCCGACCAGCCACTGCCAGACCGCGACGTCCACTGTGGAGCCGCTGCCGAGGCCCCGCTCGGTCTTGAACGCGCTCACCGCCTCCGCCGTGGGTCCGGCGAGCACACCGTCCACGGTCAGCCCGGCGGCGTACCGGTTGAGCTGGACCTGCAACGCCCGCACCGCCTCGCCGGTGGCGCCGGTGTCCAGCGGGACCAACAGCACCGGCCAGGTGAGCGGTCCGACGATGCCGTCGGCGCTGAGGCCGTTGGCCGACTGGAACCGCTGGACCGCGGCCTTGGTCAGCCCGAGGAAGATGCCGTCGGCGACGATCGTCTCGCCGCGCTGGCGCAGCAGGTGCTGCACCGTGCGTACCTGTGCGCCTTGCTGCCCCTCCCGGACCAGCGGCCAGGCCGGCGCGGCGGCGGCTGCCGGGCCGGCGGACGCCGGCGTGTCGACGGCGAACGCGGATGTGCTGATGGCGAGTGCCGCCAGCAACACGAGCGCGGTACGCAGGCAGGCACCTCCTGCGGTCATGCGGGCAACGGGCATTGACGCTCCTCCCCAGGATCGCGCGAAAATTAGCGTCAGTACTGTAGCTCGTTACGGCAATAAGCTTCGTACATGCGGGGCACATTATCCGCACATTCGCGGTGTCCGCTCGGCGCCACCTGCCCGTTCGCGGTCAGGGCGTCCCTGGGTCGCGGAACGACCCGGGAACGCCCTGATCACGTCGCGGCACCTGGAGGCGGGGTGCTAACCCATGTCGAAGAACTTCTCCCCCTTCTCCCCACCCACCATCTCGCCGGCGAAGGAGACCGCGTCCTTGACGAACAGTGCGCCGTCGGTACCGCCGATACTCGCCTCCGTCCTCTCGCCGTTCGCGATGGTGGCGTTGGCCCTGGTGAGCATGTCGACGCGACCCGCCGCGTCCCGCGGCATCGCACGGGCCGCCGTCTGGGCGGCGCGGGCCGAGTCCATCCCGACCTTCGCCGCCCGGCCGAGGCCGAACGTCACCAGACCGGCCGCCTCCCAGCCCGCGGTCCGGAACTTCCGGTCCTTGAGGGCGATACTCATGTCAACCACGGTCATCGCTGCCGCGCCCACGGCGCAGATGGCGGAGCAGAAGGGAGTGAACGCGCCGATGGCCAGACCGAGTTTGAGAAGTTTCCAGCCCGCCCCGCCGGGCTTCATCTGGTTCCCCGCCCACTTCGCCGCCTTGGCCAGGCCCCGGCCGGCCGATCTGGCCATCTTGCCGGCTCCCTTGGCGATGCTCTCGGCTCGCTTCTTTATCCGGTTGATGTGCGGGCTGGCCTTCTTCCAGGCCTTCTTGACCTCGTCCTTGACCCAGGTCTTTATCCGCTCGACCTGCGTGTCCCATTCTCTGATCGTCTTCTCGATGGTGCGCCAGAGCTGCTTGCTCCGCTCCACCAATGTCGTGACCTGCTTCCAGCCCCACTTGACGAGGCTGCCCAGGAACGGGATCTTCGTAACCCACTTCACGGGTTCCCAGGTCGTGACGGCCACCCAGAACTTGACCCAGTAAGGCTGCTTCTCCGTCACCTTCCGGACCGTCATCTTCTTGACGTGTCGGGTGGTGATGACCCACCGGTCGCCGTTCGGGTCGGCGTAGGTGACCGGGTTGTTGTTGGCGTAGGTGTAGCTGTTGATCTGTTGCGGTTCCTGGTGGTCGATCACCGGGTCGACCGAGATGAACCGGCCGAGCGTCGGATCGTACTCGCGGGCGCCGAGATGGATCAGGCCGGTGGGATCCGCGGTGCCGCCGACGAACGACTTCTCGCCGGGCCACGCTCCGGCCACACCGCGGACCTCGCCGTACGGCGTGTGCCGGCGCCGCTTCACGTCCTGGCCGGTCGCCTCGATGGCGATCTCCGGCGTGCCGTGGTGGTCGAGCCCCAGCCAGTGCAGCGCCTTGTCGGCCGAGGTGCGAACCGCGATGGTACGGCCGGCGAAGCTGTAGTACCGCGTGCCGGTCACCGTGCCGTCGCTCGCCAGGCGCAGCTCGGTCTCGGCGAGGTAAAGGGTCGTGCCGCCGGCGTCGCGCCGGATCAGCCGGTTACCCCCGGCGTCGTAGAGGAAGCTCGTGGTGGCGCCCCCCTTGGTAATGCTGCTGACCTTGCCCTCGGCATCCCAGGTGAGAGTCTGCCCGCCGGTTCCCTTGCGCCGGGTCGCGGTGTTTCCGGCGGCGTCGTAGCCGAACTCCTCGACCTGCGCCGTGCCGTCCGGTCCGGTGGTGGTCACTCGACTCACGGCGTGCGGCCGGTCCTGGCCCGCGGCCGGGTAGGTGTACGCGCT
Source organism: Phytohabitans maris (assembly GCF_031085175.1). Taxonomy (GTDB): domain Bacteria; phylum Actinomycetota; class Actinomycetes; order Mycobacteriales; family Micromonosporaceae; genus Phytohabitans; species Phytohabitans maris. The sequence continues at coordinate 31,362 of NZ_JAVHUY010000029.1, read as the reverse complement.
CGTGGTCCGGGCGCCACCCGGGGCGGTACGGGTCTCCGAGAGCCGGTTGCCGGTCTTGTCGAACGTCCACGAGTGCCAGTACGGCGCCGGGCCGCCCAGCGCGCCCGCCGACGGTGCCGCCCCGCACTCCCCCGAGGTGGGTGTCCACGCCTCGGTGAGCCGTCGCAGGTGGTCGTACCGGAAGCACTGCGTCTCCGCGGCACCCTCGGCCCGATCGGCGATCGACGTGATGTTGCCGGCCGGGTCGTAGCCGTAGGCGAGGTCGGCCACGCGTTGCGGCGCGGTGTCGCGGGAGATCACGGCTCGGGCCATCCGATGCGTGCCGTACTCGTACTCGTATCCGAGCCGGGCGGCCGGCCCGCCGCTCGAGAGCGTCATCTGGCGCAGCTCGCCGAACTGGGTGTACTCGGTGGCCGTGACGTAACCGCTCGCGCCGCTGAACGTAGTCGCCTGCCCGAGGTTGTCGTATCCGGTGGCGAGCTGCTCCGCGGGGAGCCCACCGGCGGCGGGCACGTTCATCGTGGCCGACGATCCGTCCACTTTGTACGTCTGGGTGAACTCGTAGGTGCCGGCCAACGCTCCTTCGCTCGCCGGGATGGTGATCCGCGAGCCGGTCGGCCGCCCGGCGGCGTCGAACCCGGTGGTCTCGGAGACGTAGGCGCTGGTGCCGACGTACCGGGTGGCGGAGATCTGACTGCCCCGCGCCGGGGTGCCGTCGGCGAGCGTGTCGTAGGTCCGGCTGGTCCGCCGGGCGCCGCTCGGCGATCCGTCGAAGGTCCCCGTCTGCCGGCCGAGGATGTCGTACGCGTAGGCGATCGTGGCACCGCGCGCGTCCCGTGCCGTGGCGACGTCCCCGGCGTCGGTGAAGGTGAAATCGGTGCCGCCCCGGTCCGGCTCCTCGCTGCGGATCCGCAGGCCCCGCAGGTCGTAGCCGTACCGCCAGAGGTTGCCGGCGGCGTCGGTGACCGTGGCGAGCTGCCCACGGTTGGTGTACGTGTACTTCGTCGAGTCGTACGTGCCGGTCGGCGAGGCGCCGTGGTACGAGCGGAGCTCGACCAGATTGCCTTCCACGTCCGTGATGCGTGTGGTCGGCGTGTCCCCGTCGGGCGGATCGACGTCGTGCCGGTTGGTGTCGTAGGTGTGCGTGGTGCGCCACTTCTCGACTCCGTCCACCATGAGCATGACGTTCGTCGGGCGCTCCTGGTCGTCGTACACGGTGCGTATCTGCGCCGGCATGGTCTGGTCGTCCGCGACGACCACGTCGGCGCCGGGTGGCGCGTCGTTGTAGTACGGCCCGTTCTCCTTCACCACCAGGCCACGCGAGTCGTAGACCTTGTCGTTGAGGATCCGGCCGCCGCCGGGCGCGGGCTCCTGGGTCTGCCGCGGCCGCATCAGCCCGTCGTAGAGCTCGTACTCGGTTTCGTAGTCGCCGTTGGGTTGCAGGGTCCTGGAGGTGACCGCGTTGGCCCCGGTGGTGCGCACGAGGTAGCTGTACTCGGCGTTCGGTGTCTGGCTGGTCGACCGGCCCGGCAGCCACACCTTCGTGAGCCTGCCCAGCGGGTCGTAGCGCAGCTCGGTCCGCCGGTCGTCGGCGTCCAGCGTCGCGGTCTCCTCGGCCCAGGCCGGCTCGTAGATGGTGCGGTTGCGGTGGCCGAGCGCGTTGGTGACGTCGATCTGGGTGACGGGGCCACCGCCCGCCGGCGTGTAGGCCGTCGTCGTCCGGGCACCCCTGACGTCGTACGTCTCGGTCTCGCGGCCGAAGACGTCGTAGCTTGCCCGCTTCGTGGTCACGTACGTCGGTGCCCCGTTCGCCCAGCCCGACAGCTCCTCGGTACGGGTGATCTCGCCGCGCACCGGTGCCGCGCCCAGGGTGGTGCTGCCGTCGTAGTAGTGCCGGACGTCGGAGATGAGGTCGTCCGGGTAGACGGGGGTGGTGTCACAGTTCACCGCGACCGTCTCCACGCGGTACGGCAGGTTGATGATCCACAGTGACTCGTTCTTCGTGTACCAGTAGCGGGTGCAGGTGTCGTCGTCCGGGTTGGACACGTCGTTGAGGTCGTTGGAGCGCAGCACCGTGCCCTGGGCGTCGTAGACGTTCTCCGAGCCCGTGTTCTGCCAGGCTCCCGCACCCTTGGCCTGGCTCTGCCGGACCTTGCCCTCCTCGACCCGGAACGCCTGGGTCGTACCCCAGCTCCGGGTCCGGGTGGCGGTGGCCGCCGACAGCCAGGGGTCGGTGATCTCCCTCTCCTGCACCGCGCCGCCGGCGGTGTACTTGGTGTTCTCCCGCGCGGTGTTGGCGAACTGGTCGGAGTCACGCAGCCGGGTGCCGGTCGAGTCGGTGATCCAGACCTCCTTCTTCCCGCCGGACGCGGTCCGGTCACCGTCCATGCCGCGGAAGTACAGCGACTCGGTCACCGACCGCAGGCCACCGACCGGACCCTTCTGGACCCGGATCCGGTCGTATCCCCGCCACTGCGACCAGCTCTTCTTGTTGTCCGGCACCATGCCGTCGGCCTCGTCGAAGCGCCAGGCCGGCGTGTTGGGGTACTCGATCCGCGTCACCACCGGCGGCAGGCCGGTGGTGCGATCGACCTCGGTCACCTCGGTGACCACGTACTTGTTGAACCAGTCGAGGCGATCGCCGGTCTGCCCTTCCGGCGTCCATCGGGAGGGGTGGCAGCGCCGGGTGTTCGAGTCGGGCACCGGCACGTCTCCGGGTACGGCGCAGTCCTTGGGTGAGTAGGCGACCGTGATCTCGCCACCCGAGTCGAGATTGATCTTGTTGACGCGGAACCAGTTCATCGGCGGGATGCCGTCGACTCCGTCCACCCGGTTGTTCAGCTGGATCCCGTCGAAGGTGATCGGCGGCAGGCTCGCCTCGCCGCCGACGAGACCCTTGTGCTGGATCGAGGCCAGCCACATCCCGGCCCGGGTGCCGTCGCCGGGGCTGGGGTACGAGTGCGTCAACGTCCACGAGTCGACGTTGCGGAACGCGGTACCGCCCCAGACCTGGGTGGTCACGGTGGCCAGCCGCTTCTGCGTCCAGAAGGTGGGGTTGAACTTGTTGTTGCAGTTGGTGGTGCTCGTGCATGCCTGGTCCCACGGCACGTCCGGCCAGTTCGCCGGCGACGAGGTGGCGCAGGTGGTGCCGGGAATGCACCGGTCCGCCTCGGTGAACAGCACGCGGGCGACCGCCGGCTTCGAGTAGACCTCGCCGTCGCGCTGCCCGTAGTCGACCCGCTTGAGCCAGCCGCCCCGGACGTAGCTCGAAACCTTGGTGGCGGTGATGTTGCGGGCGTAGTTGTTCTTCTCGGTCCCGTAGAACAGGCTCATGGTGTTGCCGTTGCGGTCCACGACGTAGTCGAGGTTCCACCGCCACGCCTGGTCGCAGTACGCGGTGTCGAATGTGGACTTGTAGCACGGCTCGCCGGAGTGGTTGCCGAACACCGGAACCGTCCAGACCGAGTTGGTGAGCTCGTTACCGGTGGCCCATCCGGTCAGCTTGTGCTTTCCGAAGTGGTACTGGGTGCCGTCCGGGGTGGTGATCCGCCAGTATTCCCCGTTGTCGTCGCCGTTGCCCGCGCCGGTCAGCAGCTCCACTTTGGTGCCGTCGTCGACGCGCGTCCGCCACTGCCCGGTGGCGTCGTCACGGATCAGCTCACCGCCGCGCCCGTTGAGCGACATGACCGCGTTGTCGTAGCTTCGGCTGCGTCCGGCGTCGGTCGCCCAGCACAGGTCGCCGGTCTTGCGGCCGCTGTTGGTGCCGCCGCCGGTGTCCTCGCCGCACGACTTGTACCGCCGCTCGATGTAGCCTCCCGGGTCGAGCGAGAACCCCTCCCCGACCCACGACGGCTGGTTGTTCGTCGACGAGGTCCGGCCGTCGACGCCGCCACTGGAGTAACCGAGCTCCATGGTCGGCTGCGGCCCGCTGAGGCCCGGCACCACCTCCATCGGATACTGCCAACCGAAGTCGCCGGAGGAGGTGCCGACCGACCACGTGGAGGAGGGCGAGAGCGCGGTCGCCTTGAAGTCGCCCGCGCCGGAGGAGGCGGCGGCGATGACCGCGAACAAGCCGGATCCGCTCTCGGCCCGCACCGGGACGTCCCCGCTCAGCCGGCCCGAACCGTCGTTGCGGGTGGCGATCGGACTACCGGCGCACTCCGGAAGGTCCGGTGTGGACAGCGCACACTCGGGTAGGGCCATCAACCGCAGCCGGGTCGCCCAGTCCCCACCGTAGGCGTCGCGGAAGGAGGAGTAGTCGACCTCGAGGTCGATCTGGCCGGCGGCGGCCACGCCGTCCGCGCGGTTCACCCGCAACAGCAAGCCGTCCGCGCGCCGTGGCAGCATCTCGACCCGTACCTGGGCGGGCGTTGCCGACCGGGCGGCGGCGCTCTTGGCTGCGCCGACCGACACCGGCAGCGCGCCCGCCCGGACCCGCGCGGTGCCGGCGGCGCTCGCGCCGGCCGTCTTCAGCGCGACCTCCGCCTTGCCCGGCGCGGGCCAGGAGACGGCCGGGGTGCCGCGCAGCGCCAGCTCCTCGTCGAGGCCCGGTTTGGCTTGCGGTGCCGACACCGGCCGGACGGGCGTCGATCGCTCCTTGGCGAGCGAGAGGTTCTCCGCCGGCGCGGCCGCCGCCCGCTCCGGGATGCCGCACACCATCGACGCTGCCATGATCGTTGCCAACGCCAGTCCCAGCTGGCGACGCGCCGCGTGTTCCACGAGTCCTCCCCAGGTCGTCCGTGGTCATGTCGTTCCGGCAACGCAGGAGACGCCCAGGAGGCTGCCGGCGCGGGTATCCGTGGTCACGGCTCCAGGCGGAGCGTGAACCGTTGCTCGTCCGGCGGTACCGCGGCGCACGGGGCCTGCACGATCTGCGCTCCGTTGGCGAGGCTCGCGCCGCTGACGTGGAGGCACTTTCCACTGTGTACGACCCGCAACCGCACCACGGGTTCGTATCCGCCGCCGCCCACCAGATCGAGGCGGAACTGCTGGTTGGGCTTTGCCGCGCCGGCTTCGTCGCACGCGTACTGGAGGGTCTGCGCGTTGTCCAAGAGGCTGTACAGCTTGAGATCCAGGCACTTGTCGGCGGCGGTCCGGATCAGGTAGTAGGGTGAGCCGCCGACCCGTTCGAAGCGGAACGTCTCCCAGGTGGCGGTGGCGACGCAGTCCCACTGGTCCAGGATCGCGTCGTTCGCCGCGCTCCCGCCGGGTACGTCGAAGCACTTGCCGCTGTGCACGGGGTGTATCCGGTACCGGCGGTTCGGGTCGACGTGCACGGCCGGTTTGGCCTCGCTGACGTACCCTTCCCAGTCGGCGCGCTTGTCGGCGAACCCGGTGCCGGACGAGACGAAGGTGTAGAGGCGGCGCTTGCCGGCGCCGGTGTCGTAGAGCGACGCGACGTCGGTCCGGCCGTCGGCGTCGAAGTCGCCGGCGGCGAGGGTGCCGCGGGTGGCGTCGAACCCGCCCGCGCCACTGCTCCACCAGATGGTCGGGGTCCACACCGTCCCCCGCCCCTTGAAGACCACCAGCCGGGCGGTGGCGCCGCCGTCGTCGTAGAGCGCGACCACCTCGTGGCGGCGTTCGGCGTCGCCGTCGAGGTCTCCACCGGCGAACCGGGCCCGCCGGGCGTCGAAGCCACCGGCCCCGCTGTCCCACCGCGTCACCGGAGCGCCGAACACGCCGGCGGTGGCGTGGTGGATCCGCATCTGCGTCTGGGCGTTGCCCATGTCGTGCATGTCCACGACGTCGTCGTCGCCGTCCGCGTCGACGTCCATCGCCACCAGGTTGGCCCCGGTCACGCCGGCACCGGAGGCGCCGCTGTCCCAGCTCAGCGCGGGAGCGGCGAAGCCGTCCCTTGTGGACAGGAACGCCCAGAGCCTGAGCTGGCCGCCGGCCAGGCCCTGAAGGGCGGCGATGTCGTCGTCGCCGTCCGCGTCGAAGTCCCCGGCGGCCACCCTCAGGTGGGAGAGCCGGAACATGTCGCCGGTCCACACCGGCTCGCTCACCGCCGAGAACCGGTTTCCGTCGGCGGGAAGCAGGAACAGCCGCACCATCCGGTCCGCGTCCTCGCGGAAGATGGCCACGTCGGTGCGGCCGTTCCGGTCGAAGTCACCGGTCACGCTCCGCACCAGATCGGCCGGAGACCCGCCGCCGACGCCGGTGTCCCAGGCGACGTACCCCGGATGGACGCCGCCCGGGGCGGAAAGCAGATTCCACACCGCCGTCTGGCCATGCCCGTGGTCCACCAGGGCGGTCACGTCGGCCCGCCGATCCCCGTTGACGTCCGCGGAGACCGCCGGATCGCTGACCGCGCGGCCCCGGGCGACCAACTCGCGTCCCGGGCCGAGCCTACTGGCGTTGCCCGCCCGGTCCACCGCCCGCGCGTACAGCGTCCGGCGCACGTCACCGGTGTCGGTCGCGTACTCCGGCCACAGCGTCACCGGCACGGTGGCCCGCCCGTCGGCGCCGGCGGCCACCCACATGGTCGTGACGTCCTGGCTGAACCCGTACCGGTAGCCGGCGACGTCGCTCTCCCCGCCACCCGGGGCGAAGGTGACCGTGCCGACCTCGCCGACCGACTTCACCGGGCTCGGACCCGGAAAGTCCGCCGACGTCAGCACCGGCGGATCCGGCTGGCTGGTGTCCACTGTGAACTAGCACCGCTCACCGTACGGGCCGGCCAGCCCCGCGTCCCGGGTGCGAGCCCGGTAGCTGAACACCGCACCCGGCTGATCGGTCGGGAGCGTCCCGGACGGGACCGGCGACCAGCGCACCACACTGCCCGAACCGACCGTGCCCGAGGAGAGGCCGGCCAGCACCGTCTCACCGGACAGGATCTCCAACTCGTTGGTGACGTTGTCGCCGTTCGGGTCGTAGCCCACCCCGGAGAAGGTCGGCGTGGCGGTGCTCAGCGGGGTCGGCGCGGCCGCGGTCCCGCATGGCGACGGCGGCACGGTGGAGACGCTCGTCGGGCTCTCCGGCGCGGTGTTGTACTCGATGTTGAGCAGCGCGGTGGACGGCTTGAACCGCTTCCAGTAGAGCTGCGTCCCCTCGTTCGCGGCGGGGATCCGCAGCCCGAAGCCGATCGCCTCCTGCGGCCCGTCCGCTCCCGACACGGCCTCCCGCACGACCGGCGTGACCGTGTCGGGGCTGAGGCCGAACTCCATGAGCTTCGGCGGCTGGCCGCAGGCCGACTTGTTGGCCTTGCCCTTGCGGGTGTCCAGGGCCGCGCCGCCGAGCCAGTGGCCCGCGCTGTTGTTCCACGTCACCGGTGTCCCGGGGTCGATCAGCCGGGTGTGCCACAGCTCCACGCTCGTCTCCGCGCAGTCCGCGGTGTGGGTCATCGAGATCGAGAACCAGGCGCGGGCGACCGTCGCGCGGGCCACCCGGGCCACGTTCATCTGGAAGAACGTCCGCCATGGGCCGTCGCCGCTGCCGTACACCGAGCCGACCCGCGCGTCCTCGCGGTAGAAGTCGTCGGTCCAGTACGACTTGGCGGGGTCGTCGTGGTTGACCAGCGTCCACCGGTACTGGGCCGCGCTGTACGACGGGTCGATGTAGACCGGGTACCGGGTCTGCGGGGCGGAGAGCATCTTCTGGTCCGGAATCACCACCAGCTCACCGGGATTGACCTCCACGCCCGTCGCCCGCCGCCGCTCCGGCGCCGGACTCGCCTCAGCGGAGCGGGTGTCCGCCGCCGCGACACCGGCCGCCTCGGGCGGCTCGGGCGTGCTGTCCCACATCACCGGCGGTCCGGCGGCGAAAACCGCTCGGCCGGCGGCGTCCACGGCCGCGCTGCTGCCGTCCGGCCCGGCCCGCAGCGTCAGGTTCCGCGTGCTGGTACCGAACCGGATGCGGCGCAGGGCCGGGTTCGCCGCCGCGGCGGCGTCCTTGACGACGAGGAACTGCGAGAAGCCCACCGCGTTGACCCGGACCCGCAGATCCACCCCCGGCAACACCTCCGGGTACGTCGCCGCGTCACCGTCGAGCACCGGCGCGGGCAGCGGCGCCGGCCAGGACAACGCCAACTCGGCACCGTCCCGCTCAGCGGTCACCAGCGGACCGGAGCCACCACCGGAGAGCCGCAACCCGACCGGGGTCGCGCCCGGCACGACGCCACCGGCCGCGTCCCGGACCAACCGGGTGTCGATCGGGACCCACTCGCCGCCGCGCTTGGCCCGCACCGGCAGCAGGTGCTGCTCGAGCGTGCGGGTACCGGACGGGTTCGCGAACACCCGCGCGGTCTCGGTGCGCTCGCCCACGATCTCGACCGGTACGCCGGTCCGCCGCGCCGCCTCGGCCGCCCGCACCGCCTCCGTGACGCCCGCCCGATCGGGCGCCGCCGGCGCGGTCACCGGCCGGCGCGGGGGCGCACCCGCGGACGCGGGACCGGCGGTCGGCGCGGACCCGACCACGAGTGCCGCCAACAGAGCCACCGGCCAACCGGCGGCACCGAACCGAAGCGTCATCGCGATCCCTCCGCTCCACGTGCGCGCCCCACCGCCCGGCCCGGCCGGGTACGGGTGGGGCGCGCGGCCAGCAACAGGATGAACAGGCAGCCGCACATCTTCCGCACTTCCGCGCTCAGCAGGTGTAGAGGCTGTTCGGATGGACCCGCTCGCAGTAACGGATGTGCAGGTGGTTGTCGTGGCCGGCGTACTCCGTGGTGAGCCCCTCGGCGATCAGGGTCGGGTCGTTGAAGAAGACGAGCCGCACGTGGCCGGGCGCCGCGCTCCGGATCGCCTGGACGAGCTGGCGGGTGGCGGCCCGGTCGTAGGTCGACGACCGCCACGTGATCCGGCCGGCCGTGCACTGCGCCGAGTCGGTGCGGATCGGCCACACGTCGATGTCGAGGCCGACCTCGTGGCTGGAGTGGCCGGGGATGTCGCCGCCGTGCTCCCTGCTCGCGTCGCCCAGCGGCACCTGGCCCTGGCCGGTGCCGGCGAAGCTGGCGGCGGCCGCTTCGAGCTGCGCCACCGCCGCGCCGGTGGCCCAGTTGGCGGTGCCGTTTCCGTCCGGGTCCTGGTCGCAGAGGCCGGCGGACATGTCCGGGTACGCGTAGTGCCAGGCCAGGTTGGTCCAGGTGACGGCGCCGACGATGCCGTCGGCGGCGATCGCGGCATGCCCCTGGAACGCCACCACCGCCGCGTGGGTGGCGTCGTCGAACGTGCCGCTGACCGCGAGGCCGGCGTTTCGCTTCTCGTTGAGCTGCTCCTGCACGGCCCGCACCGCCGGACCGCTCGCACCGCGGCCGATGGTCACCACCAGCGCGGCCCACGTCCTCGGGCCGACGATCCCGTCGACGCCGAGCCCCCGGGCCGACTGGAACGCCCGCACCGCGGTGTCCACAGAGGACGTGAACTGGCCGTCGGCGGGCACGTCGTGGCCGTGGTGCTGGAGCAGGTACTCGATGGCCAGCACGTCGACGCCGCGGTTGCCCAGGCGCTGGGCCGGGTAGAAGGCGCCGCCGAAGGCGGACGCCCCACCCGCGCCGAAGGCGGCCGCGGGCAGCGCCAGCATCGTCACCACGAGCAGGCGCGTTGCCAACCGCGACCAGCGCCGCCCGGCCTTGTGGGTCCTCATGCCCGCCGAAGGTACGGTCGGGGCCACCGCACCGGGAGGTCAAATGTGGACACCGCAGACCCCGTGTCCACTTCTCCCCTCGCCCGGGCCCGGCGTTCCCGGATAGAACGTTGACGTGGAATTCCGGGTACTGGGGCGGCCGGAGGTCTGCCAGGACGGCGAATGCCTGGACTCCGGCACGCTGAAGCAACGGACCGTGCTCGCGGCGCTCCTGCTCAGTGCGAACGAGCCGCTCTCCACCGCCCGCCTCGTCGACTCGGTCTGGTGGGACCCGCCGGCCGCCGCCGGGTCGAACCTGCGGATGTACCTGTCCGGCCTGCGCCGCCTGCTGCGGGTACCCGGCGAGCAGGGCTCCCGCCTGCGTACCCCGTGGACCGGCGTCTACGAGCTGACCGTGCTCCCCGGCGAGCTGGACCTGGACCGGTTCTACGGCCTGGCCGACCGGGGCGGCCGGGAGCTGCGCGACGGGCGGCCGCGAGCGGCGGCGGACAGCTTCGAGCAGGCACTCCGGCTCTGGCGCGGGCGGGCGCTCGACGGGCTGGCGTGCGGGCCGGGGCTGCAGACGAAGGTGATGCTGGTGGAGGAGCGGCGGCTCGCGGTGGCCGAGCAGTGGGCGCACGCCTGGCTCGACCTGGGCCGCCCCGAGCGGGTGGTCCCCGAGCTGCGGGCCCTGGTCAAGGAGCATCCGTTGCGGGAGCGGCTGTGGGGCTGCCTGATCCTGGCCCTGTGCCGGTCCGGACGGCCGGGCGAGGCGCTCGCCGCGTACGCCGAGCTGCGTGGGGTGCTGGCCGCCGAGCTCGGCACCGACCCCGGCCCCGAGCTGCGGCGGCTGCACGAGCGGATCCTCCGCGGCGACGGGTCGCTCGCCGACGCGCGTCCCGTACCGGCGGACGGGCCGCTCTCCATCGACCTGCTCGCGACCGGCCTGCGGGCCCTCGCGGACGGGTGCGAGGCGCTGGGCGAGCACTCGGCCGCCCGGCACGCCCGTCACGCGGCGGGCGACCTGCTCCGGCGCACCGGCGAGCCGTCACTGGCCCTGCCCGGATGAGCGAGCGCCGCGGGCACCAGCCCGCGCCGGTACGCCTCCACACCGGCCGCGAACCGGCTGGTGACGCCGAAGTGCGCGACGATCGCGGTGATCCGCCGCCGCACGGTCCGCACGCAGGTGCCGGTCAGCGTGGCCACGTAGGCGTCGCGGTGGCCGGCGGCCAGCAGTGCCAGCACCCGCCGGTCGAACGGGGTCAACGAGCCGTCGTCCGCACCGCCGGCGGCGAGGTGCTCGGCGCGTAGCCAGCCGCGGCGGGCCGCCTCGACACCGCCCGCGAACCGGGTCCGCGCCCCCAGCACCAGCAGGACCGCCGTGACGTGGCGGCGGACGGTCTTGACCGTCGCACCGGTGGCCGAGGACAGGGCCACGTCGCTCATCCCCATCGTCATCAGGCGCAGGATCCGCCACTGCGCTCCGGTCAGCTCGGCCGGCCGGGTGGTCTGCGACCCGGTCGACCCGCCACCGCACGACAGCATCCCAAGCGACGCCGCCACCCTCCACCTCCCCCGCACGCCGGCAGGGCCCGCGGCGTGACGATCAGGGTGTACCGGGCCGGCGATGCGCCGCGGTAGCGCGCCGGTAGCGCGGGCCCCGGCAGTCACCCTCCGTAGGGGTTGACACCCGGACAGGCATTGACAACGATTGCCCTCGTCAACGCGTGCCGTAGCCGCTTTCCTGTGCCGGGTGTCTGCGCCGTACGCGGGTCGCAGCATCGCGAGGCATGACGCGGGGACAATGATGCGCTACCAGATCCTTGGCCGGCTGAATGTGTGGAACGGTCAGGAGTGGAGTCAGCTCAACGCGGCGAAGTGGCGTCTCCTGCTCACCTGCCTGTTGATCAACGCGAACCGGTTCGTGTCGGCCGACCGCCTCATCGCCGAGCTGTGGGGAGACCAGCCGCCGGAGTCGGCGGCGAAGACGCTGCAGGTCTACGTGTACCGGCTGCGCCGCGCCCTCGGTTCGCCGCCGGTGCGGCTGCTGACCCGTCCCGGCGGGTACGAGCTGAGCGTCGCACCGGACGAGGTGGACGCCGGCCGGTTCGCCGCCCTGGTCGACCAGGGCCGCGAGGCGCTGGCCGGGCGGGAGGCGGCGACCGCCGTGGCGCGGCTGACCGAGGCGCTGTCGCTGTGGCGCGGCCGCCCGCTGGCCGACGTACCGCACACGCCCACCGTGCTGGCCGAGGCCGAACGGCTGGAAGAACGGCGCCTGTGCGCCTGGGAGGACCTGGCGGACGCGAAGCTCGCCGTCGGCCGGCACGCCGAGCTCGTCGCCGAGCTGCGCGAGCTGGTCGCCGAGCATCCGCTGCGGGAGCCGCTGTGGGCCCGGCTGCTGGTCGCCCTGCACCGGTGCGGTCGCCGCTCCGACGCGCTGGCCGCGTACGCGACCGTGGCCGGCGTCCTCTCCGACGAGCTGGGCGTGCGGCCCGGCAGCGAGCTGCGCCGGATCCACCAGCAGCTGCTCGCCGACGAGCCCGAGCCGCCCGCGCCGCCGCCCGACCTGCCCGCGCCCCGGGCCGCGTCCTACCAGCTTCCCGGCCGGGTACCCGACTTCGTGGGCCGCCACGAGCAGGTCGACCGGGTACTCGGCCTGCTGGACGCCCGCCGCGGGCCGGCCGGGGCGGCGGCGGCCCGGACCGTGCTGGTGACCGGGAAGGCGGGCGTCGGCAAGAGCGCGTTCGCCGTGCATGTCGCGGACCTGATGCGGGACGCCTTCCCCGACGGCCAGCTCTTCGCCGACCTGCGCGGCCCGGAGAACAGCACCGCCGAACCGGCCGACGTACTGGCCTCGCTGCTCAAGACCCTCGGCGTCACCGGTGCGGAGATCCCGGACGGGGTGGCCGAGCGGGCCCGGCGGTACCGGGCCGTGCTGGCCGGCCTGCGGGTGCTGGTGGTGCTCGACAACGCGGTGCACGAGCGCCAGGTGCGGCCGCTGCTGCCCGGCACCGGCCACAGCGCGGCGCTGGTCACCAGCCGGGCCGCCCTCGCCGGGCTGGAGGCGGTGGCTCGCGTCGGCCTGGACGTGCTCAGCGACGCCGAGGCGCTCGACCTGCTCTCCGCCGCGGCCGGCGACGACCGGAGCCAGCGCGAGCCGCACGCCGCCCGCCGGCTCATCGGGCTCTGCGGCAACCTGCCGCTGGCGCTGCGCATCGCCGGAGCCCGGCTGGCCACCCGCCGGCACCTCTCCGCCGGCCGGCTGGCGGACGCGCTGGACGACGAGCGGCGCCGCCTGGACGAGCTGGTCGCCGGAGACCTGGAGGTGCGATCGAGCGTCGCCCTCAGCTACGAGACGCTGCAGGCCCCCGCCCGCCGCGCCCTGCGGCTGTTGGGGCTGCTGAGCACGCCGACGGTCCCCGGCTGGGTCGTCGGCGCGCTGCTGGACCGCACCCCGGCCGAGGGCGAGCGGGTCACCGGCGAACTGGTCGACAACCATCTGCTGGAGTTCGACTCGACCGACGCGACCCTCGAACACCGGTACCGGCTGCACGACCTGGTCCGCCTCTTCGCCCGGGAACGGGCCGAGGCGGAGGACACACCGGCGGCGCGGACGGCCGCCCTGGGCCGGGTCTGCGCGGCGTACCTGACGGTGGCGCGCCGCGCCGACGAGAGCCTCGACGCCGGCTTCCTCGATCCGGCGCCGGCCGTACCCGCCGGGTGGCGGCTGCCCGACGCCGACCTGCACCGGCTCACGGCCGCGCCGTTGAGCTGGCTGAACGCGGAGCGGACCACGTTGTGCGCGCTGATCCGGCAGGCGGCGGCGGCCGGGCTGGCGGGCGTGGCCTGGCGGCTGGCCGCCGCGCTGGCCGGCTACTTCGAGATCGCCACCCACTTCGACGACTGGCGGGACGTCCACGAGGTGGCTCTGGCGGCGGCCCGGCAGGCCGGCGACCGCCTCGGCGAGGCCGTGATGTGCCGCAACCTCGGCGAGCTGAACACGGTGGTGGACCGCTACGACGAGGCGATCGCGGCGTTCCAGACGGCGCTGCGGGCCTACCAGGACACGAACGACCCCGGCGAGACGGCGGCCGCGTCCGGGCTCGGCGTGCTGCTGCGCCTGCGCGGCCGGTACCTGGAGGCGGCCGGGTGGCTGGACCGGGCGATCGACAGCGCCCGGAGCAGCGGCAGCCCGCGGGCCGAGGCGTACGCCCGTCGCGGGCTGGTCAGCGTCCACCTGGAACGCGGCGACATCCGGCGGGCCGAGCGGGACGCCGAGCAGGCGCTGACCATCTCCAACCGGATCGGGCACCACAACGGGATGGCCGCGGGGCGCCGTTGCCTGGGGCTGGTGTACCTGGCCGCCGGCCGGCTGTCCGACGCGGCCGCGCAGCTGGAGCTCTCCGGCGAGCTCGCCGCGAAGGTGGGCGACCACGCCGGCGAGGTGCACGCGCGGCACTGGCTGGCCCACCTGGCCGACGTCTGCGGGGAACCGGACCGCGCCGAGCGGATGCTCGACGACTGCCTGGCCGCGTACCGCCGGTACGGCGAGCGCTTCGGTGAGGCTCTGACGCTGCGCAGCCAGGCCGACCTCTACCTGCACAGTGGACGGACCGCGCCCGCCGTGGCGGCGGTGGAGCGGTCCCTGTCGATCTGGCAGCGGCTGGACAGTCCATACTGGACCGCCCGTACCCTCGACGTGCGGGCCGCCGTCGCCGCCGCCGGCGGCCAGCCCGACGCCGCCCGGAGCGCCCGGTCCGCGGCCCGGAAGCTGCGCGCCGGCCTCGGCCTGCCGGCCACCCTGCGCGCGGTCACGGTCGGCGGCCGCGAACTCGGCGCCCACCTGGCCCGGCAAGGCATTTGATACAGGCCCTAGCCGGCGAGCCCGGTCACAGGGGCGAGGCGGAGTGCCGCATGCGGTACGAGAAGTAGCCGTCCCAGGGTGGCGGGCCGTCGCCGGTGCCGGGTTCGGTGGCGAAGTAGACGTCCACGCCCGAGTAGTCCAGCGGGCGCTGGTAGGCCAGGCCGCCGTACGGGTCGCGGACGAGGCCGGAGTTGTGGTTCCACCGGTACCCGGAGTGGGCGCCGGTGATCTGGCCCAGCACGGTCCAGGTGCCGCCGCCGGCCCAGACGCTCGCCCCCGCGATCCGGTCGACCTCGACGTTCCGCTGGACCTCGTTGCCCTCCAGCGCACCGGTGTCGCGGGAGACGACGAACGAGTCGCGGCTGCCGTCGTACGCCCAGGAGGCGTTGTGCAGGAACCGGCCGGAGTCCGGCAGGAACGGCTCCGGCGTCAGGCCGGCCGTCGTGACGAACGACCGGGTGCCGAGGACCGGCGCGTTGGCGTCGCCGAGGTCGAGGGTGCGCCGGGCGGTGCCCCGCTCCGTGCCGTCGCAGGACGGGTTCGGCGTGTCCAGCGCGGCGCAGTCCAGTCCACTGTAGAAGAGCAGCAGCCGGCCCTGCCCGTCGACGCTGGTGACGCTCGGCTGGCCCACCCCGTACCCGGCCGGGTTGTAGTCCGGCTCGGTGATGTCGACGACGGGCGACGCGACGATCGTCCACGGCCCGAGCGGTGAGGTGGCGAGCGCGACCCCGACCACGTTGAAGCGGCCGTCGGCGCCGTGGTCGTCGTTGTCGGCGCCGGTGAAGAACATCGCCCAGGTGTACGTGCGCCGCCCGAGCCCCGGCGCCGCGTACGTGAACCGTCCACTGACGACATCCGGGTCGCAGATGTGGTACGCCGCCCAGGCCGGGGTGGCCGGATGGTGGTCGGGGTCGCCGGGCTGGAGCCGCGGGCGGAGCGCCACCTGGGTGGCACCCCAGCGGTACGCGCCGTTGGACTGCCGGGTGCCGACGTTGAAGAGCACGTGGTCGTGCGTGGCCGCGAGCGCGTTGCCGGCGGCCCGGTCGTAGCGGACGCGGTTGGCGCAGTAGTAGACGATCCGCTGCGTGTCGGAGGTCTGGACGATCGACGGCGCGTACTGGTAGTAGCCGGCCGCCTCGTAGCCGGCCTGGCCCGGGTACACCCCGTCGGGCAGCGGGACGCCGGAGGTCGCGACGACCGGCGTTCCGGCGTACACCTGCGACGACGCGAGCAGGCACATCGCGACGGCGAACACCAGGACTGTCGACATGCGACGGACGACTCGCACGACCGCGTCACCCCACTCCTGTCCCGGCCGCTCGGCCCGGACGACGACGGGGAGGGTACCAGCAGCGTGGGTCCGGCCGGGCCGGCGCCTTGCCGGGCCGGGGTCGCGCCATCCGGGATCGTCCGGAGTCGTCCGAGCGGACGGCGGCGGGGCCGGCCGGTGACCTAGGGTCCCACCCGGGGTACGGCCTGGGCGCCGGGACCAGTCCGGGTGACGGTCGCCAGTCCGTCGATCTGTGTGGGGGTGCGAAAGCGTGCCAGAGCTGAGCTCGCCGAACGACGTATCGGGGCTCCGGTGGTCGAGGCGCTCGGTCCTGCTGGCCGGCGGGTTGTTGCTGACCGGCTGCGGCGGCCCGGAGAAGCCGGTCATCCAGAGCGCGGACTACGAGGGCTCCGCCTCGGGTCTGAGCCGGATCCGGCCGATCCTGGAGCGCCGGGCCAAGGCGTTGGCGGACGAGGACGAGGAGGCGTACCTCGCCGACCTCGATCCGTCCAACAAGGACCTGATCGAGCGGGAGAAGCTGGTCTTCGCCAACCTGCGCCAGTTCGAGTTCGCCGAGATCCGGTACGTCCTCAACGGCATGCACGAGCGCCCCGACAAGGGTGGCTCGTGGTTTTCGCCGGTGGTCCGGATCGCCAAGCTCACCGCGGACGCCGGCCCCGGCGACATCGCGCCCGGCGAGTCGTTCCTCTACTGGCTGACCAGGACCGGCGACAGGAACGTCATCGGCGACATCGTGCGGACCACCATGCAGAACCGGGAAGAGCTCGGCATCACCGGGCCGCGCGCCGACGCCCCGTGGAACACCGACAAGCTCAGGGTGCTCAAGGTGGGCGAGGCGGTCTGGCTGGTCGGCGACGAGAGCGTCACCGACCTCGACGAGTTCGGCGCCGTCACCAACCAGGAGCTGGCCACGGTCAAGAAGCTCTGGGGTGGCCGGGAGTCCTTCCCCGGCAACGTCCTCTTCTTCAGCCGCAAGAAGGAGAGCGTGCTGCGGTGGTTCGGCATCAGCGGCACCGACAACGTCGTCCGGCAGGCGCTGGGTTTCCAGATTCCGCAGCTCGGGGTGCGCAAGGACGGCCAGACCTACACCGGCAAGTACGCCGCGTCCCGGATCCTGGTCAACCTCGCCTCGATCGAGGCCGGAAAGAACGAACCGTGGGCCACCATCCGGCACGAGCTGACCCACGCGGTCACCGCCCGGGCCTCCCTGGCCGGCTACAGCGACACCGCGCAACCGGCCCGATGGGTGGTCGAGGGCTTCGCGCGGTACAGCGAGACGATCGACCAGCCGTCCCGCGCCGCCCTGATCCGGGGCAATGTGGCCGACGGGGTGCGGGCCGGCAAGTTCCGCGGCACCACGCCGTTCAGCGACGCCTTCTACGGCAAGGACGCCGGCTTCAACTACGCCCTGGGGTCGACGGTCTTCAGCCTCGCCGAACGGTTGAAGGGACGGGACGCGGCCGCCGAGCTGTACGCCCGCCTCGTCCAGCGGGTCGACTCGGCCGACCGTTCCATCCTCGAGCTGCCGGTCTTCGAGGGCATCTCGGCGGACGTGCTCGGCATGTCCAGCGACTCCTTCCGGAGCCGGTGGAAGAGCTACGTCCAAAATGGAGGCTGAGATGTCGCGGACACCTCCCGCACCGCCCACTCCGGGTGGCCGCCGCAAGTGGCTGCTGCTCCCCGCGCTCGGCGCGGCCGTGCTGCTGCTCGCCGGCGCCGGCGCCTTCTTCCTCGCGCGCGGCTACGAGGGGAGCCAGGCCTCGCAGTCCTGCGGGTCGTACAGCTGCATCCCCCGGCTCGAAGCCGCCACGGTGGTCAAGGCGCTGCGGGACAAGGGGCACACCTGCACGGAGGAGTTCAACCACCGGACCTGCGATCTGAAGATCGGCCTGGTGCGCTTCGAGGCTACGCTCCAGGTCGCCGACGAGCTCATCCACGCGATGAGCGTCAGCGTCTACCGTGGCGGCAGCGACCCGGTCACCGAGACCGGCCTGGCGTACCTGAACTGGTTCGCCACCCTGCCGTACGCCCGGGACGCGGAGACCTCCGCCCAGATCGAGGCGTGGGTCGCCGAACAGGTCAACGGCAACAAGGACACCCAGGCCGTCATCGGCGACTACGAGTACCGGCTCACCAATCCCGAGACGTACAGCGTCGAGCTCAACATCAAGGGCGATTTCTGATGACCGCTCCACCCCCCGGCCAGCACTACACCCCCGACGGCAGGTTCTGGTGGGACGGCGCCGGCTGGCGTCCGGTGGCCGCCGCGCCGCCCGGTCCCGGTTTCCCGCCACCGGGCGGCGCGCTCCCCCGGCGCCCGGCCAAGGCCGGCTTCGTGCTGGCGCTGGCCGGCACGCTGGTCGCGGCGGCGTTGTGCGGCGGGCTCGCCGGCGGTATCGGCGGCGCGGCGAGCACCGAACCTCCCGACAGCGACACCCCGCCCGCGCTCGCCGCCGAGTTCCCCAGCGGGGAGCGGCAGTACATGACCGGCGTGACGCTCGACGTGGTCGTCGAGGACTGGATGAAGAAGTCGAACTCGTGGACGTGCGCCGAGAAGGACGCCGACCCCGACGGCTACGTCCAGGTCAAGAAGATGACCGAGTGCGGCCTGCCCGACGACGAGGACCGGGACACGTTCGTCACCGTCGGGTACGACGCGGCCGACAAGATAAAGATGGTGGAGGCCACGTGCCGCGTTGGCCTCAAGACCAACGCGTGTACGACGCTCGCCTCCACCCTGGCCGACGCGGTCCTCTCCCCGCAGGGCGACGAGCTGCGCGGCCAGGCGGGGAAGTGGGCGAAGGAGAACGTGGACAGCGAGCGCGCGACCACCATCGGCGGGATCCGGCTGACCGCCAGCCTGGACCCGCACCGCATGACCGCCACCCCCGCCGTCTAGTAACGCGCCGCCCACCCGCGGTCGAAGCTCCCCTCGCGCCGTCCCAGCGGATCGAGGGGAGCTTTGATCGCGAACGGGACCCTTTAGACTCTTTCGACGTGTCGACGACGATCAGTCCGCCTGATCCCTCGGGGGTGGCGAGCCCCGCGGCGTTCGTCGCGCTGCTCAGGATGATGAAGGCCTGGGCCGGCAACCCGTCGTTCGACCGGCTGGCGCGGCTGTCCGGGGTCCCGCGGAGCACCCTCGCCGACGCGCTGAGCCGGCGCCGGTCGGGTCTTCCGGCGCTGGACGTCGTGCGGCGGCTGGTCGCCGCCTGCGGCGCGGACGCCGAGGGGGTGCGCGGTTGGGAGGCCGCGTGGCTGCGGCTCCAGCAGGCCGGCACCGGCGACGCCACCGACCGGGCGGGTACGGAGCGCGCCCGGCCCTGGCCGGTGCCGGCGCTGCTCCCCGCCGACGCCGCCGATTTCGTCGGGCGGGACAAGGACGTGGCGTGGCTGACGGCGCTGCTGGCTCCGGGCGCCGGCGGCGTGGCGCCGGTGGTGTCGGCGGTCGCCGGCCGAGCCGGGGTGGGCAAGACGGCGCTGGCGCTGCGGGTGGCGCACCGCGTGGCGGCGGGCTTCCCGGACGGCCAGCTCTACGCCGACCTGCGCGGGGCGAGCGCCGAGCCGGCCGATCCGGTCTCGGTGCTGGGCCGGTTCCTGCGCTGGCTGGGCGTGGACGGGGCGGCCGTGCCGGCCGAGCCGGAGGAGCGGGCCGCCCTGTTTCGGGCCCTGCTGGCCGAGCGGCGGGTACTGGTCGTCCTCGACGACGCGGGATCGGCCGCGCAGGTCCGGCCGCTGCTGCCCGGGTCCGGCCCGTGCGCGGTGCTGGTGACCAGCCGTTCCCGGCTGACCGAGCTGGCCGGCGTCAAGCGGCTGGACCTCGACGTCCTGGAGCCGCCCGAGGCGCTGGACCTGCTCGGCGCGCTGGTGGGGCGGGAGGCGGTGACCGAGGACCCCGCCGCCGCGTACCGGATCGGTGAGCTCTGCGGTTTTCTCCCGCTGGCGGTCCGGATCGCCGGCGCCCGGCTCGCGGCCCGGCCGCACCGGGGGCTGGGGTGGCTGGCCGGCCGGCTGGCCGACGGCCGGCGGCGGCTGGGCGAGCTGACCGCCGGTGACCTGGACGTCCGCTCCAGCCTCGCGCTGAGCTACCGGTCGCTGGGGCCGGGCGCCGCCCGCGCCCTGCGCGCGCTGTCCATCGTGGACATTCCGGACTTCGCGGCCTGGATCGCCGGGCCGCTGCTGGACGTGCGGCCGGAGGAGGCCGAGGAGCTGGTCGACGTGCTGGCCGAGGCGTACCTGGTCGATCCGGTGGGGACGGACGCGACGGGCCGGACGAGGTTTCGCCTGCACGACCTGGTACGGCTCTGCGCGCGGGAGTTCGGCGCCCGGGAGGAGACCGAGGCCGACCGGCGGGCCGCGCTGACCCGACTCGCCGGGGCGTGGCTGGCCGCGGCGGAGGAGGCCACGAGCCGGCTGCCCGGCCGGGAGCTGCCGCGAATTCCCAGCCCCGCCGGCCGGTACCCGGTCCCGCCGGACGTCCTGGCGGAGCTGGCAGCCGGGCCGGCGGGCTGGTTCGACGCCGAGCGGGCCGGGCTCGTCTCGGCCGTGGAGGCGTGCTGCGCCGCCGGGCTGACCGCGCACGCCTGGGCGCTCGCCGCGGCGTGCAGCACCTACCTGGACGCCCGCGGCTACTACGACGACGGCCTGCGCCTGTGCCGGCTGGTGCTGCGGCATTGCCAGGCCGCGGGCGACGGCCTGGGCGAGGCGACGATGCTGATGGCGCTCGGCGTGCTCTGGTCGAACGGCCCGGAGGCCGGCGAGGAGGACCACATGGCGGTGGTGAGCCGTGCGGCCGAGCTCTTCGCCGCGCACGGCGAGCCGCGGGGGCGGGCCAAGGCGCTGGAGCTCATGTCGTTCTTCCACCAGAAGCACGGCCGCCCGGAGGAGGCGATCCGCCGCGTCGACGAGGCGCTGGCGACGGAGGCCGGCGCGGATCCCGAGCTCGCCGGCGACCTCTGGCTGTCGCGGGCCATGGCGCTGCAGCTCCAGGGGCGCCGCGACGAGGCGGAGGCGGCGTACCTGCGGGCGCTGGACTCCCTCCGCGGGCGCGGGGCACCCGTGCGGGAGGCGATCACCCTGCGGGCGCTCGCCTCGCTGTACCGGCGGGGCGGCGACCCGGACGCGGCGCAGCTGCGGCTGCGGCAGGCACTGGCCATCCTGAACGAGCGCGAACACGCCAGCGCGTGGGCCGCGACGATGCTCACCCTCGGGCAGGTGCTCGCCGACCAGGGACATCCGCAGGCCCAGGAGACGCTGGAGTCGGCCTTGGCGGCGTGCCGCCGGCTCCGCGTCGGCTTCGGCGAGGGGCTCGCGCTCATGGCCCTCGGCGACCTGCACCGCCGCCAGCGCCGTCCGGAGCTGGCCGTCAGGCTCTGCACCGAGGCGCTGGCGATCGCGGAAGGGCTCGACGGCCCGCCGCTGCGGGCCTGGGTGCTGCGCGCCCTGGGCGACGCGCAGCAGGCGTCCGGCGCCGAGACCGCCGCGCGGGACGCCTGGACGCGGGCGCGGACGGTGTACGCGCGGCTGGGGGACCACGCGGCGGTCGGGCAGCTGGACGCGCTCCTGACCTGACGACACCGCCCGCGCGACGGCGTCCCGCTACGGCACGGGCCGCAGGATCCGGTCGAGCGTCGAGCGGCGCCGCACCGGTCGCGTGGTGCAGCCCCAGATCGACGTCGCCGCGACCGCCGCGGCCAGGAGCACGGCCATCGTCATCTGTCCCCTCCTCGTCGGTACCGCCGGCGGCCGTGTCCGCCGGCGCGGCAAGCCTCGCCGGTCGTGTGCACACGTTTCGCACATCGGCGGCCGTGAACGCATGTACGGGGCCGGTCGGCATCGACCGGACCCACTATGCTGGCGCGGGCGCGGCAGGCACCCGTCACGGCGCCGGGAGGGGGTCGCGTGGAGTTCCGGCTGCTCGGGCCGCTGGAGATCAGCGGCGACCGCCGGGCGGCGCCGCTGCCCGCCGGAAAGAGCCGGGCCGTCGCGGCGACGCTCCTGCTCGACGCCAACCGGACGGTGACGCCGGGCCGGCTGGCCGAGATGCTCTGGGCCGAGCCGCCGCGCGCCGCGGAGTCCAACCTGCGGACCTACGTCGCCAACCTCCGCAGGGTCCTGGCCACCGATGGCGGCGGGTCGCGGCTGACCACGGACCGCGCCGGCTACCGGCTCGAGGTCCGGCCGGGCGAGCTCGACCTCGCCTGCTTCGAGGAGTTGGCCACCGAGGGGGAGGCGGCGGTCCACGCCAGTGGCACCGCCACCGCGGTCGAGCGGCTGCGCCGGGCGCTGGACCTGTGGCGCGGGCCAGCCCTGGCCGGGCTCTCCGGCGGCCCGCTGCTCAGCGCGGAGGCGGCCCGGCTGGAGCAGCGCCGGCTGCACGTCGCCGAGCTGTGGGCGGACGCCGCGCTGGCCGAAGGGCACCACGCCCAGGTCGCCGCCGAGATCGACCAGCTCGTCCAGGCCCACCCGCTGCGGGAACGGCTGTGGGACCGACTGATCCTGGCCCGGTACCGGTGCGGCGGGCGGTCGGCGGCGCTGGCCACGTACCGGGACGTGTGCCAGGTGCTCGAAGACGAGCTGGGGGTGGCGCCCGGCGACCCGCTGCGGCAGCTGTACGAGCGGATCCTCGCCGCCGATCCCACCCTCGCGCCGCCCAGCGGCCGTCCGGTGCGGGTCGCTCCCCCGCCGGCCCGGCAGCTGCCGCCCGGCGTCGCCGCCTTCACCGGGCGGGCCGAGGAGATCGGCGCGCTGGACGGCTGGCTCGACGGCGTGGAGCGCGAGGAGCGCCCGGCCGTGCTGATCGCGGTGGTGACCGGCATGGCGGGGGTCGGCAAGACCAGCCTGGCGACGCACTGGGCGCACCGCGTCGCCGACCGCTTCCCCGACGGCCAGCTGTACGTGAACCTCCGCGGATTCGGCCCGGCCGCCCCGGTCTCCCCGGCCGACGCCCTGCACGGGTTCCTGGAGGCCCTCGGCACGCCGCCCGACCGGATCCCGGCCGACGAGACCGGCCGGGCCGCGCGGTTTCGCAGCCTGCTCGCCGGACGGCGGTTCCTCGTCGTGCTGGACGACGCCGGCGACGCCGACCAGGTCCGCCCCCTCCTACCGGGTACGCCCGGCTGCGTGGTCCTGGTGACCAGCCGCCACCAGCTCGCCGGCCTGGTCGCGGGCGAGGGTGCCCGCGTGCTGACGCTGGCACCGTTCGCCGACGGCGAGGCGCGCGACCTGCTCGCCGGGCGGCTCGGCCGGGACCGGGTGGCCGCCGAGCCCGAGGCGGTCGACGACATCGTCGCCCGGTGCGGGCGCCTCCCCCTCGCCCTCGCCGTCGTGGCGGCGCGGGCCGCCATCCACCCGCGGTTTCCGCTCGCCGACGTCGCCGGCGACCTGCTGAGCACGTCCGCCGGGCTGAGCCGGCTCGGCGGTGGCGACGCGGTCACCGACGTCCGGCTGGCGTTCTCGGCCTCGTACCGGACGCTGGCGCCGCCGGCGGCACGGCTCTTCCGCCTGCTCGGCCTGCCGCTCGGCCCCGACATCGGCCTGCCCGCGGCGGCGAGCCTCACCGGTGAACCACCGGCGCGGGTCCGCCCGCTGCTGGCCACGCTGACCGAGGCGCACATGCTCACCGAGCACACCCCCGGCCGGTACACCCACCACGACCTGCTCCGGGCGTACGCCGGGGAGACGGCGCACGGCGTCGAGCCCGCCGAGCGGCGGAGCGCGGCGCTGCGCCGCCTCCTCGACCACTACCTGCACACCGCGCACCGCGCCGCGCTGTTGCAGCAGCCGCACCGGAGCCGGATCTCCGTCGCTCCACCCGGCGCCGGAGTGGCGGTCCGCGAGCTCGCCGACCAGCGGGACGCGTCCGCGTGGTTCGCCGCCGAGTACCAGGTCCTGCTGGCCGCGGTCGCGCAGGCGGCGCGGGACGGGTTCGACGTACACGCGTGGCAGCTCGCCTGGGCCCTGGCCAGCCAGATGGACCGGCGCGGCCGGTGGGACGACGCCCTGACGACGCATCAGCTCGCGCTGGAGGCCGCGCTGCGGGCGGCCGACCCGACCGGCCAGGCGCACGCCCACCGCGGTCTCGGGCTGGCCCACGCCCGGCGGGACCGCTACGCACAGGCCGAGTCCCACCTCTCGTCCGCCGCCGACCTGTTCGGCCGGCTCGGCGACGACGGCGAGGGGCACACGTACCTCGACCTCGGCTGGGCGGCGTCGAAGCGGGCCGACTACCCGCTGGCGCTGCACCGCGCCACGCGGGCGCTCCAGGTGTTTCAGGCCTCGGGTCACCGGGTGGGCCAGGCGAACGCGTTGAACGGGATCGGCTGGTGCCACAGCGTGCTCGGGCGGCACGGCGAGGCGCTGGCCCACTGCCGGGACGCGCTCGCGCTCTTCCAGACCGAGGGCGACCAGCACGGGGAGGCCCCGACCTGGGACAGCCTCGGCTACATCCACCACCGCCTGGGCCAGTTCACCGAGGCCGTCGACGCGTACGAGCGCTCCCTCGACCTGTACCGGCAGCTGGGCAACCAGTACTACCAGGCGGACGTCCTGCACCACCTGGGCGACACCCACCTCGCCGCCGGCAGCACCGCGGCGGCCGTGGCCGCATGGCAGCGGGCTTTGTGCGTCTTCGACGAACTCAAGCATCCGGACGCCGACGAGGTCCGGACCAAGCTGGCCGCCCAGGGCGCAGCCGCCACCTCCGTCACCGCCTCTGCCTCCGCCGCCGCCTCTGCCTCCGGCAAGCCGATCACACCGGCCTAGCGGTCGAAGTCACCGCTTCACCGGACGGGGAGCCGCCGCTTCACCAGATGGAGTCGCCACGGATGACGGCGTCGCTGCCACCGTCGATGTAGATCACCTGGCCACACAGGTGCGTGTTGTGCACGCCGCCGAGCCAGGCCAGGAGGTGGGCCACGGCCTCCGCCTCCGCGACACCGTTGAGCGGCATCGGCACCATCTCGAGCAGCGCCGCCTTCTTCTCCTCGGTGGAGATAAGGTCGGCCGTCATCGCGGTGGCGATGATGCCGGGCCCGATGGCGTTGAGCGGGATGGCGGCGCCGGCCCACAGCGCCGTGGGCGCCTGCCGCCGTACCCACTGGGAGATCGCCCGCTTGCTGGAGCTGTAGATCAACCGGCCCAGCGACTCGGGTTCCTTCGCCATGACCTCCGCGCGGCTCAGCGCCGCGATCTCGTCACCCGCCCGGAGCGCCGCCACCAGCGGCTCGTCGACCGGGTGCAGGGCCGCCATGGACGAGACCACGACGGCGCGGGGCGCGGCCGAGGTCAGCAGGAGGGGGCGCAACCCCTCCAGTGTGGCGACGGCACCGAAGTAGTTGACGGCGACCGTGGCCGGCGCCGGCTGGCTGAGCCCGGCGACCGCGTACACGGCGTCGACGGCCCCGCCGCTGAGCTCCCGCACGCCGTCGACCATCGCGGCCCGGCCCTGCTCGGTCGTCAGGTCGGCCGTCACGTCCGCGCCGTGCAGGTCCACGCCGATGACCCGTTCGCCGCGGCTTTCCAGCAGTTCCTTGGTGGCCTTACCGATGCCGGACGCCGATCCTGTGACGACAGATGTACGTGTCATGGTGTCCTCACCCGCTGAAACGATCCCTGGACAAGGTGATCGTCACTTGAGCCGGGCCGCGTCCAGCAGGGCCCAAGGTCCCGGCGACCCGGGAACGAAGGTCCGCCGAAGAGAGCGTGGGACGCACCGTCAGACGGCGCGTGAGCGAGCTAAAGCGGTGGCCACCAACGTTCACCGGGTGACCGGCGGCCTTCGGCCGCTGGTCACCCGGGCCCGGAGAAGCCGGCAAAGGTTAGTGGCCACCGCACTGGCCCGGCAAGGATCTGATAAATGCCCCGGTCCCGAAACGGCGGGCTTATCCTTGCGCCGTGCCCGTGTGGGATGGCAAGCGTCGTCCTGGCCGCCGTCGCCTCGGCGTGTTGGTCGTCGTGGTGCTGGTCGCCGGCATCGCGTTCGTCGCCTTCGGCTCCGGTTGGCCGCCCTCCCCACGCTCGGCGCCGGCGGACAATGCGCCGGCCGAGTGGGTCGGTGCGGGACCGGCGACGAGTACCCCCGCCGGCGCTCGGACGCTGACCGTGCTGGGCGCCGGGGACGTGCTCGTCCACCCGCCGGTCTGGGAACAGGCGCGGCGCGACGCCACAAGCGGTGGGTTCGACTTCTTCCCGATGTTCCAGGGGGTGAGCCAGACCGTTTCCGGCGCCGACCTGGCGATCTGTCACCTGGAAACGCCGCTGGCCCGTCCCGACGGGCCGTTCGAGGGGTTCCCGAGCTTCAGCGTGCCTCCCCAGGTGTTGCAGGGCGTGAAGCGGGCCGGGTACGAGGGCTGCTCCACGGCCTCCAACCACTCGCTCGACCGGGGTGAGGCGGGCGTGGTCCGGACGATCGAGGCGTTCGAAGCGGCCAAGCTCGGCCACACGGGCACGTTCCGCAGCGCCGAGCAGGCGAACACACCGCTGGTGTACACGGTCCGCGGTGTCAAGGTGGCGCATCTGGCGTACGCCTCGCATTTCAACGGGCTCAGCCGACCGCCGGGCAAGCAATGGCTGGCCAACCGGATCGAACCGGCCAAGGTCGTCGCCATGGCGAAGCGGGCCCGCGCGGTCGGTGCCGAGATCGTGGTGCTGAGCCTGCACTGGGGCACCGAGTACCGGCACGAGCCGGACGCCGATCAGCGAGACCTGGCGCGGGAACTGCTCGCTTCCCCGTACATCGATGTGATCCTCGGGCACCACGCGCACGTCGTCCAGCCGATCGAGCGGATCGGGGGCAAGTGGGTCGTCTACGGGATGGGCAACGAACTGGCCCGGCACGCGGAGCCGACCGACGGCAACCGTGAAGGGATCATGGCCCGCGTCACCTTCACCGAGCAGGCCCCGAGGCGGTGGACGGTGACGAAGATCGAGGCGATCCCTACCTGGGTCGATCTGCAACCGGACATCCGCTTGGTCGAGCTTTCCCGCGCGCTGGCTGACCCGCGGCTGCCGGAGAGCCGGCGAAGTACCTATCGGGCGGCGCTGGACCGGATCCGCGGATATCTCTTCAGCCGGGGCGCCCAGCGGGCCGGCCTGGTCCTGGCCAGCTGATGCGGTGGCCGCTGACGTTCACCCGGTGACCAGCGGCCAAGAGCCGCTGGTCGCCCGGCGCCGGCGAAGCCGGCCAGGTGGATCGACTCGACCGGTCACTTGATCTGCTCGGCCAGCGCGACGACGATGCCCGCGGGGCCGCGGAGGTAGCAGAGCCGGTAGCTGTTCTCGTACCGCACGATCTCGCCGACGAGTTCGGCGCCGTGTGGCCGTAAGCGGTCGAGGGTGTCGTCGATGTCTTCGACGGCGAACATGACGCGATGCATGCCCAGCGTGTTCACCGGGGCGCGCGGGTCACCGTCTCGGCTCGACGGCGCGTGGTACTTGGTCAGCTCGAGCCGTCCGTGGCCGTCCGGGGTGCGCATCATCGCCAGGTCCGATCGGACTCCGTCGAGCCCGACGAGGCGATCCACCGCGCTGCCCTCGACTGTCGCCTCGCCTTCCAGCTCCAGTCCGAGCGCGAGGAAGAACGCCTTGGCGGCCGCGAGGTCGTCGACGACGACGGCGATGTTGTCCATCCGCCGGATCGTCCCGCGCCCGGGTTGGCGGCCCCGCTGGTCGGTGTCGTCCATGATGATCTCCTTTCGGGCCGGTCGCCGGGTTCGGCGGCGGTTGTGCGTGTTCAGGCGCGCCGGGTTGTCGCGACGTCGATCGGCTTGCCCGGCGGGCCGACCGGGCGAGCGGACCCAACCCCCGTTGGCTCGCGCACCCGACGAATACTGCCAGTGGAGTACGAGAGCCGCTGAGCTGCCCCCGGCGGGGTAGCCGCGTTGTCGCCCGCCGCACGACGCGTCGGCTCGTGGTGCCGGGCACCGTGGAACCACGGATCGCGACTGTCCCGGAAGCGACCGACGACAGCGTGCGATGTCTGGCGCGCGGCGGAGGAGCGCGACATGGCGAAGTGGACCGCGGCGGACGTCACCGACACGAGCGGTCGCACGGTGATCGTCACCGGCGCCAACAGCGGGCTCGGCGCGGAAACGGCCCGAGTGCTCGCCGAGGCCGGCGCAAAGGTGATCATGGCGTGCCGGGACCCCGACAGGGCCCGCGCGGTGGCGGACGGGATCGACGGGCACACCGAGGTGCGCAGGCTCGACCTGGCCGACTTGTCGTCCGTACGCGCGTTTGCCGAGGGCTTCGACGGCGACGTCGACGTGCTGATCAACAACGCGGGAGTCATGGCCGTACCCAAAGGCACCACAGCGGACGGTTTCGAACGGCACATCGGCACCAACCACCTCGGGCCGTTCGCACTGACCGGCCTGCTGATCAACCGGGTACGCGACCGCGTCGTCACCGTATCCAGCGGCCTGCACGTGCTCGGCCGGATTCACCACGACCTGAACTGGGAACACCGCCGCTACCAGCGGTGGCTGGCCTACGCGCAGTCCAAGCTGGCCAACCTGCTGTTCGCCTACGAACTCGACCGACGGCTCTCCGCGGCGGGCCGGCGGACCATTTCGGTGGCGGCGCACCCCGGCGTCGCCGCGACCGAGGGGCAGCGCCGAGACACGTCGTTGCGGGGAAAGCTCCTTGCCGGTGGGCCCGCGCAAGCTCCCCAGATGGGCGCGCTGCCGATCCTCTACGCGGCAACCGCGCCAGGCCTGACCGGCGGCGCCTGCCTCGGGCCGGACGGGTTCATGCAACGACGCGGTCACCCGACCCTCGTCCGATCGAGCCGCAGATCCTACGACGCGACACTCGCCGCCCGGCTATGGGAACAGTCCGAACACCTCACCAACGTGGCCCCGGTCCTGCCGATGCGGCACTCAGGCCTTTAGGGTCGCGACGGTGGCGGATGGCCAGGAGGGTGTTGACGCGGTGGGGGTTGAACCGCGCTCACGGCCACGACATCCCGCTCAAGCGCTCGCCGCCCTACGGGAAATCACCGACCCGTACCTTCAGCCGCAGCCCGCCGAGCCGAGACCTATGCGGCGGGAATGACGGGCCGGATGAGGTCGCGGGCAGTGACGCACTTCTCGCCCTCGCGGTTGTGGACGTGAGGTTCTCCGAGGGTGAAGCTGACGGTGGTCCTATGTGGAGGGAGCCACCCGGCAGGAGATCTGGGCTACCGCGATGTCCGCCGTGGTCCGGGCCGCTGCTCCCGCGGCCTCACCCTTCGCGGTTGGCGCCCGCACCGCGGCCCCCGCGGGGAGCCGGGGCCTCCCGGCGAGCTTCAGCTCGCCGCCGGCCGCAGCGGTGCCCTCGGGAGCGAACGGTCCGCGGCTGACGCGGACCGGGGCACATCTGTCCAGAGCCTTGGCGCGGACCCGGTCAGCTGGGCGGTGACGGCGGTTTGGGCGGGTGTCCGCGGGCGAGGACCACGTCGGAGGTGACGATGCCGGCCAGGACGAGCGCGACCGTGATGGTGATGGCCAACGGCGGCAGGAAGATCAACGCTGGCGAGATGCCGGCGAGCAGGAGCGCCCCGATCACCCGGGACTTGGAGACGCGGGCGAATATCATGTGTCCGAACAGGACGCGTCCGGCGAGGAACGCGACCGGACCGCCGACGATGAGGCAGAGCCAGGGCAGATCGACGTATCCACGCGGGTTCGCGATGACAAGTTCGAAGCCGGCGTCGGTGGCGACGATGCCGGCCACCATGACCACGTGAGCGAGCAACGCGCGGCGGACCAGGCGGGCCGGCACGGGAACGGCCGCGAAGGCGGCGGGCAGCAACGCCCCGGCCCGGTAGAGGTACGTCAGCCACAGCAGCACGGTGGTGGCGAACGACATGAAGAACGCCGCCGTGGCGCTGGCGTTTTCCAGGTAGTGCGCCCCGTCGGTGGCGCCGGTGACCGCGACCAGCTCACCGAGGACGATGAGGAAGAACTGCTGGTACCGCTCGGCCATGTGCTCGGCGGCGATGGGCCACTGTGCCAGCCTCGGGCGGTGAATCCTCGGCACCGGGGCGAACAGCAGCATCACCGCCGTGTACTCGATGGTTATCGCCAGTGTCCACAACGCTCCACGCGCGAAACCGTGCGCGAAGGTCGCGCCGATGATCCAGGGCACGGCGGACAGCGTGAACCACAGCAGCGCGCCCACCGATCGGCGCTGGGCTTCGTGGCCCCGCAGCGTGGCCACGAGGACGAGGCCGCGGCCGATGTGGGCCCCGACGTACGCGCCGGCGAAGGACAGGCCAAGAGATCCGAACGCCCCGGGCAGCGAGACCGCCATCACCAGCGCGCTGAACATGGCGCCCGCGATCACCAGTTGGATCTCCGGCCGCCGCGGGTCCAACAGGTCGGTGAGCCATGCCGTGGCGAACCAGAGCATCATCAGCGTCAGCAGCAACAGCAGCGCCTGGCCGGCCAGGACGATGTGGTGCCGAGAGGTCATCTCCTCCAGGAGCCACTGGGAGAGCTGCGTGAGCGCGAATACGAACACCAGGTCGAAGAAGAGTTCCAGGTAGCTGGCCCCTGGCGGTTGCCCGGGTTTGCGCAGCAGCGCTTCCGCCCTACTTCCCGCCATCGATTCGCCCGTTCTGTCAGTTCCGCACCTTATTAGCGCAGTCGTACCATGCGGACGGCGCCGCCGGGTCGCATCGGCTTGTCGACCTTGACGCGGGCACCCAGCGAGGTTTCGAGTCGGGGATGGCTTGGGCCGTCGGCGTCTGGAGAGGATCAAACCCCGAAAAAGAGGACTTGGGCTGCCGCGATGTCCGTTGTGGTCCGGACCGTCGCTCCCGCGGCCTCACCCTGCGCGGTCGGCGATCTCACCCCGGCCCCTGCGGGGAGCCGGCTGCCGCCCAGGGTCTGCGTGTCCACGGCAGCTCACCACCGCACCGCGGTCGGGGCGGATGTGTGCGCGCGGGAAGCTCTGGAGCTGCCCCGTCTGTGCTCCTCCGGGGCGGGCTTTTGTCGCGGACCTTGTAGCGGAGGCCGGGGATCTCGGCGAGCGCCAGCTCGCCGACGGCCGCAGCGGTGCCCGCGGGAAACGCTCCGCCGCGCACCAGGTTTCCGCGGGGACCGCGCATGCGGCCGAAAGCTGGTGCGGACCGGCGCGAATCCCTGTCTGAGGAAACGCTGGGCGGTCCTGAGCGGACGGTGCGGCGGTTTCGGCGCCCGCCGCGGGCGGGCCGATACGGAGCGATCCGGGTGGGCGCCGGTGAGCCAGGGGTGGTCCGGGCGGCCGGAAACGATCAGCGGAGCGACCGGCGCCGAGCTGGGCCTGGCCGGGCAGGTCTGGTCACTCGAAGACGTCCAGCGGCAGCGCCGCGGACACCAGAACGTTCGGAATGTTGACGACCGACGAAATATGCAGATCCGCCGCCACACTCACCAGCACGTACGCCTGCTCCCGACTCAGCCCCCGATACGCCACCAGATGATCGACCAACTCACCAAGCGCATTCGCCGCCGCGAGCCCGACGTCCATGAACCGGTTCTCCCCACCCGCCGTCACCGGCACCCCCGTCGTAGCCACATACTCCCGCATCGACCGCTCCCGGAACCGATACATCGGCGCACCCGGCAACCCCGGCAACTCCCCCCGCTTACGCAACCCGATCCGCAACACCGCCCGAGCAGCC
>NZ_JAVHUY010000028.1 GCF_031085175.1 Phytohabitans maris | reverse complement strand
TCGTCGGGCGTTGGCCGGCGTGCCGGTGCCGCGTGCGGCCGACGGCCGGATCGTGTTGGCGGCCGATGTCACCAGTTGGCTGCGTCCGGAAGCACACACGTCGCCGGAGCGGATGCTGTGTCATACCTACGGGCGGGGCAAGGATCAGCACATCATGATCCCGGGCTGGCCGTACTCGTTCGTGGCCGCGCTGGAGACTGGGCGCACCTCATGGACCGCGCCGCTGGACATGATCCGGCTCGCGCCGGGCGCGGATCTGGCCGTGGTCACCGCTGCTCAGGTACGCGACGTGGTGACCCGGCTCATCGACGCCGGACAGTGGCGTGTCGGTGACCTCGACATGTGGCTGGTGGTCGACGCCGGCTACGACGCGGCCCGGCTGGCTTGGCTGTTGCGGGATCTGCCGGTTCAGGTCCTGGCGCGGATGCGGTCGGACCGGGTGCTGCGCCGCCCGGCACCGGTGCGCCTGCCGGGTACCCCCGGCCGGCCGCTGCGTCACGGCCGTGAGTTCGGCTTCGCCGACCCGGCCAGCTGGGGCGAGCCCGACGTGACCACCACGACCCAGACCCGCCTCTACGGCACCGCGACCGCCCGGGCCTGGTACCGGCTGCACCCGAAGCTGACCCGCCGCGCCGCCTGGGCCGACTGTCCCGTCCTACCGATCCTGCACGGCACGGTGATCCGCCTCGACGTGACCCGGCTGCCCTCCGGCGCTACCGCCAAACCAGTCTGGCTGTGGTGGTCGCGCGGCGGTCCCGGCCACGACCCGGACCCGGTCACCGTGGACCTGCTCTGGCAGGCGTTCCTACGCCGTTTCGACATCGAGCACATGTTCCGGCTGTTCAAACAGACCCTCGGCTGGACCACGCCCAGACTACGCACCCCACAAGCCGCCGACCGCTGGACCTGGCTGACCATCGCCGCCTACACCCAACTACGGCTAGCCCGTCCCCTCGCCGTCGACCTGCGCCGCCCATGGGAACAACCCGCACCGCCCGAACGCCTCACCCCCGCCCGTGTCCGGCGCGGGTTTCGGCACCTACGCACGAACCTCGCCTGCCCCGCCAGCGCACCGAAACCCGCCCGGCCAGGACCCGGCCGGCCACCCGGCCGCCGCAACGACCAACCCACCCGCCGCTACGACGTACACACCGCCACCACCGGCGAAGCCGGGAAACCGAAACCCAAGACGAAGAAATCAACCAATCCCCGACGCCACCACACAGGTTAAAGATCAAGCTAGCCCGCCGTCCGTGATCGAAGCTCCCGCCAAGTCGTTAGAACGGCGTGAAAGGAGCTTTGATCACCCGGCCGGCTGGCCCTAGCATGCGCGCATGAGTGAGAGCGCCGTGGACCCCGTCGCGCACAACCGCCGCGCCTGGGACCGCCAGGTGGAGAAGGGCAACGAGTGGTCGCGGCCGGTCACCCCCGAGGTGGTCGCGAAGGCGCGGGCCGGCGAGTGGTCGATCGTCCTCATCGGGTACCAGACGGTCGACCCGACCTGGTTTCCCGCGGACCTCGCCGGGTGCGACGTGCTCTGCCTCGCCTCCGGCGGCGGCCAGCAGGGTCCGGTGCTCGCGGCGGCCGGCGCCAGGGTGACCGTCTTCGACAACTCGCCCCGCCAGCTGGCGCAGGACGAGCTGGTCGCCGCGCGCGAAGGGCTCGACATCCGCACCGTGCTCGGCGACGCCCGCGACCTCGGCGCGTTTCCGGACGGGTCGTTCGACCTGGTCGTCCACCCGGTCTCCAACCTCTTCATCCCCGAGCTCGCCCCGGTGTGGCGGGAGTGCCACCGGGTGCTGCGCCCGGGCGGGACGCTGCTGTCCGGCTTCGTCAACCCGGACGTCTTCCTCTTCGACGCGCACGTGCTGGACACCCGCGGCGAGCTGGTCGTGCGGCACCGCCTGCCGTACAGCGACCTCACCCACCTGGAGCCCGGCGAGCGGGAGCGCGCCTGGGGCGCCGACGCGCCGATCGAGTACAGCCACACGCTCACCGAGCAGATCGGCGGTCAGATCGCCGCCGGGTTCGCCATCACCGGGTTCAGCGAGGCGCCGCACCACTCCGACGCGACCGCCGGGTGGCTGCCCGGGTACTTCGCCACGAGGGCCCGCCGGCTCGACTGAGCGGCGGCTCAGCGCGCTCGCCGGTCACCGCGGCAGCGGGCCGCCGGCCAGGGCCACGACGACGCCGGCGGCCGCGGCGCAGAGCAGGGTGGTGACCACGCCCCGGCGGGTGGCGAACAGCAGGAGGGCCGCGCCGGCGGTGACCGCGTACTGCCACCACTCGGTGAGAGCCGCGGCGAGCGGTACGGCCGAGCCGAGGATCGAGCCGATCGCGGCCGGGCCGGCCCCGTCGAGGAACGCGCGCACGTCCAGGTTGCCCCGCAGCCGGTCGAAGCGGTCCGCGCCGAGCAGGACGAACGCGAACGACGGGCTGAACGCCACCGCCGCCGCCAGCAGCCCACCGCCCACGCCGGCGGCCGCGAAGCCGACCACGGCGACCGTGTGCACGACCGGGCCGGGGGTGATCTGGCCGAGCGCGACCGCGTTGAGGAACTGGCCGTCGGTCATCCACCCGTACCGGTGCACCGCGTCCGACTGCATCAGCGGGATGATGACGAAGCCGCCGCCGTACGAGAGTGCGCCGACCTTGAGCGCCACCCAGGCCAGCGGCAGCAGCACACCGCCGCCGATCCCGGCCAGGGCGAGCAGCGGGGAGAGGTGTACGGCCGCGGTGTCGCCGGCCCGCCGCCGGACCCGCCGCACGGCCACCTCGGCGGCGCCGCAGGCGAGCAGGAGCAGCACCAGCCACGGCCCGACGGTCGCGGCCCCGGCCAGCCCGACCAGCACGTAGGCGATCCACCGCCAGCGCTGGGCGGCGCGCTTCCAGCTCGGCGCGATCAGGCCGGTACCCGCGTGCAGTGCCACCGCCGCCACCGCCGCGCCCGCACCGGCGCCCGCACCCGCCACCCACAGCGGCGGCGAGCCGGCCAGGAAGAGCGCGGCGAGCGCGAGGATCGCCACCAGCCCCGGCACGATGAACGCGAGCCCGCCGACCACCGCGCCGAGCCGCCCCCGCACGTGCCAGGCGCAGAAGATGGCCAGCTGGGTCGAGGCCGGGCCGGGCAGCAGGTTGCAGGCGGCCACCGCGTCCTCGAAAGCCTTGGCGTCCAGCCACTTCCGCCGCTCCACGCAGAGCTCGCGCAGCAGCGCGATGTGGGTCGGCGGCCCGCCGAACCCGATGCATCCGATCCGTCCCCACTCCCTCAGGACGGTGGCGAGCCCCGCCTCGCTCACGCGGCGGGCTGGAAGAGCTCGACGGGGTTGCCGGCCGGGTCGTCCAGCACGATCTGCTGGCCGCCCGGGCCGCTGACGATGTCGCTGCGGAACGTCAGGCCGGCCGCGCGGAGCCGGGCCACCTCGGCGGCGATGTCGGGCACGCGCAGGTGGATGCGGTTCCACCCGCCCGGCCCCGGCGTGCGGCCGTCCGGCAGCGTACGCCCGGCCGAGCTGTCCGGACCGGAGAGCAGCAGCCGCAGGTGGCCGAGGGCCACGTCGGCGAAGGGTGGGAACCTCGTCTTCACCGTGAAGCCCAGGTGCGTGGTGTAGAAGTCGATCGCGGCGGACACGTCGTCGACCAGGTAACGGACGTAGACGTCGCCGTCGTCGGGCGAGGACATCAAAACCTCCACAGTAGATAGTGGATCCGGACGCTCAGCTCGTCGGCCGTACGGGCGAACCCGGCCAGCCCCTCCTCCGCGCGGGCCGGGTCGGGGATGCTCCAGTGCACCCGCTCCGGCTCACCCGGGAAGTCGGGCGCGACCAGCCGGACCCGGTCGCAGAGCGTGACCACGTGCCCGAACCGGTCACCGGTGAACTCGTCCAGGTGCTTGCTGCGCCGCCCGGACAGGTCGATCCCGCGCTCGGCCATCACCCGCACCGCGTACGGATGCAGGGGCTTGGGGTGGCTGCCGGCGCTCACCACGGTCAGCTCCGGCCGGGCCCGCCGCAGCAGCGCCTCGGCCATCTGGGAGCGGGCACTGTTGCCGGTACACAGGAAGAGGACAGCGCCCGGTGAAGCGGCACCGGGCGGCGGTGGCGGCACCAGCGCGAGCCCCGGATGCAGGGCGGCGCCGGCCGCCGTGAGCAGGTCGCCGCAGCGGGCCAGGTCGAGCGCGTAGAACGCCACCCGGCCGTCGGCCGCGCTGCGCCGCACGACGACCAGGCCCGCGGCGCGCAGCTTGCCCAGGTGGTACGAGACGAGGCTCTGCGGCTCGCCGACCAGCGCGGTCAGCTCGTGCACCTGCCGGTCGCCGCGGGCCAGCGCGGTCAGCAGCCGCCACCGCACCGGGTGCCCGGCCAGCCCGAGGAACACCGGCGGCTCGCCCATACGACGGACAATACATCAAATCAGTTTTATAGATCTAGCCGGGGCTGGCTTCTCCCCGCTGCCGGCTTCTCCCCACGGCTGTGATCGAAGCTCCCCTCAAGTCGTTCTAGCGACTTGAGGGGAGCCTCGATCACGGCCATCACCCCGACTCCGAAGCTCTCCTAGCCGGGGGTCCGGCGGCTCAGGTCATGCGGGCGATGGCGCCGCGCAGCCGGCGGAGGTCTCGCAGGCGGCGCTCGTACGTCATCGCGACCGCGATCAGCACCAGGCCGCCGATCGCCAGGTACGCCCAGCGGGGCAGCAGGTCCCAGACCAGGACCTCGTGCACCGCCACCACGACCAGCACCACGCCACCCACCACGAGCGGCGCCTGCCGCTTCTCGTGGGCGCCGGCCAGCACGGCGAGCAGCGCGCCGAGGCCGAGCAGCAGGCGGCGTACCCCCTGCCCGTCGGCGACCAGGACCGAGGCGAGGCTGGGCAGGAGCGCGACGGCCAGCCCCGGCCCGTACCCGACCCAGCTGCCGATCCCCGGCCGCGCGCGCAGGGCGAGACAGCCGGCGGCGAGCGCAAGGAGGGCGGCCGGCACCGTGTACGCCTCGGTCACCGCGACCCGCTCCGCGGTGAGCAGCAGCCACCAGGCCAGCAGTACGCTCCCGCCGGCGACCAGAGCGAGCCGGCGGCGGGCGGTCTCCCCCGGCGCCACCGCCCGCGCGGCGACGGCGGCCGCCCAGAGCGTGCAGACGGCGGCGGCGTGCCGCGCGTCCGCGACCGTGAGCAGCAACGCGAGGACGGCGACGGCATAGGCGGCGGCGTCCAGGGCGACCCGCTCGGCCCCTCTCCTCCGCTCCCCTGCGGCACCCGCTGTGCCCATGCCCGCCAGCGCGGCGCCTTTCGCGGGCTGTGTCGCGGCGTCCGTCGCGGGCAGGGCGCCCTGCGCGCGCCGTGGCGCGGCCTCCCTCGCGGGCGGGTCGCCCTCCGCGGGCCGTGCGGCGGACGCCGTTCGCGGGCGGAGCAGGGCGGCGAGCCCGAGGGCCAGCGCGGCCACCGCGAGCAGCGGGTAGGCGGCCCGCGCCAGCGGCAGCCCGGACGCGAGCGTGGCCGCGATCGCGAAGGCGCCGCCCGCCGCGGCGCCCGCGAGCCACCCAGCGGTCCGCGCGGCCGCCGTCGCGCCGGCCACGCCGACGACCGCCGCGGCCACGACCACGAAGCCCAGACCGGCGAGGGTGGCGGCCTCCGTCGGCAACAGACCGGCGAGTCCGGGCGCGGCCATCAGACACCCCACGGGTACGCCGTACCAGCGGCCGCCGCTTCGGAGCGTGACCGCCAGCACGGCCCCGGTGCCCAGCGCGAGCGGAGCGGCGGGCACCACCGGCCAGGGCACGCCAGCGGCGGCGGCGACCGCGACCGCACCGAACAGCCCGGTGAGCGTGGCCGCGCCGTAGCGCCCGACCAGCGCCAGACTCGCCGCCACGAGCAGCACGGCGGCCGGCCCACCCGGCGGCAGATCATGTCCGATGTGGTCGGGCGCTCCGCTCCAGACCGAAGCCAGCCACCGATAGGGCTCGACCAGGAGCACATAGGACAGTGGAATGAGGACGGTCAGCAGCACGAGCGTGTGCATGCTCGCCGCGACCGCCAGGGTTACCCGGCCTGCGGGGCGCACCGACCGGTACCCGGCGGCCAGCACGAGCAGCCCCAGCCCCGGGTAGAGACCGGTCGGGTCGCCGGCGCCCGCGAGGTCCGGCCAGAGCGTGGCCCCGGTGACCGCGACAGCCAGGGCGGCGACCGTGTACGGACGGCCGCCCAGCACCGCGACCGGCAACAGGAGCAGCGCGGCGACGGCAAGCCCCGCGCGGGCCGGCCACGGCTGCTCCACGCCCGCCGCGAAGACCGCACACGCCGCACCGGCCGGCCACGCCACGAGCCCCACCGCGAAGGCCACCCACCGCACGACCTCCGCCCCACGCCCCGGCCGCACGCTACCGCCCCACCCGCCGGCGTCCTCCCCACGTCCGGCGGCGCCGCCCCCTTCCCGCTCCCCGACATCGCGCCCTACGCGCACCGTCCCGCGCCCGCTGGCGCCGGCCCCCGCCCGGGCATCACCACCGGCCTGACGGCCAGCGCCCCCACGGCCGGCGCCTTCGCGCGACGCGGCCTCACCACCGACGCGGCGCCCGACACCCGCGGCCTCGCCTCCGGCGCCACCCGCCCTTTCCCGCGACGCGGCCGCGCCACGGGCCTGATGCCCAGCGGTCCCACGGCCGGCACCGCCGGCGCCTTCCCACGACGCAGCGCCACCACCGGCGGGGCGCCGGACGCCCGCAGCGGTCTCGGGTGCCGTGGAGGGACGGCTGCCGGTGGCCAGCGCGGCCGCGCCGATCGCGGCGAGCGCGCCCAGCGTCGCGGTGGCCGACCAGGGCCGGACCAGGCTCACCGCCAACCCGTGGGCGGCGAGCACGGCAGCGACCGGACCGGCCACCGCCGGCATCCGCCGGGACAGCGCGAGCGCGAGCACCGCGGCGGCGGCGAGCTCGAGCGGCAGCAGCGCCCACCACGGCGCCGGCAGCCCCAACAGCGCGACCGCGCCACCCCACACGGCCACGCCCCGGCGCCAGGCGGGCCGGACCGCGAGTGCCAGCGCCGCCGTGCCGAGCGCCACCGCCACCGGCACCTGCCAGTCGAACGGCGCCCCCGCACCCGACCCGCCCCGCCACACCGGCAGCGACGCCACCAGGGTGGCGACCGCGTCGACCGCGGCCATCCCCACCGCGAACGGCGCGAGCAGCGCCACCGCCACCACGGCACCGACCCACACGCCGACCGCCTCCGGCCCGCGCGCCACCGCCCCCCGCGCGACCGGCCTCCGCGCTCCCCGCCGCGCCGCCTCTCCGCCAGGCCACGCCACCGACGACTCGGGCCGCGCCTCCCCCTCGGACCGCGCCACCGCCGGCTCAGGCCGCGCATCACCTTCAAGCCGCGCCACCGCAGGCTCAGGCCGCGCCTCCCCCTCGGACCGCGCCGCCGCTTGATCAGGCCGCGCCGCCGCCGGGCCAGGGGGCGCGGACGGCGAGGCGGGCTGGGTGGGCGGTGGGGCGGACGGTGACGGTTCGCGCGCGAGCGCCGGGCGGGCGAGGTGGGCGGCGATCCCGAGCGACAGCACCGTCGCGGCGGCGGTCACGAGCAGGAGCGACGGGGTGAGCTCCGCGAGTGGGCGGACTATCGCACCCCCGGCGGCCAGGGTGGCGACCGCGGCCGCGGGTCCGCGCAGCGGTGCCGGGCCGGCGAGGCGGGCCGCCGCGAGCAGGGTGGCCGCGGAGAGCAGCGCGGGCACGCCGGCCAGGGCCGGCCAGTCGAGCGGGCCCGGCTGCAGGAGGGCGGCGAGGGCGCACACCCCCGAGAGCACCTGTGCGCACCCGTACAGCGTCCACGCCGCGAGCCGGGCCTCCCGGTGGGCGGCGCGGGCGACCGCGAGGTTCGCGACGGCGACCGCGGTGAAGGCGAGGGACCAGCCGGGTACGCCGGCGTGCCACTCGGCGGCGAGCAGAGGTGGCACCGGCTGGATGGCTACGAGCGCGGCCAGCCGGGGCGCGGTCAGGCCGGTCGCCAGGCCGTACCCGAGGCCGGCCGCGGCGGTGACCGCGCAGACCCCGGCCGCGTAGCCGGCGCCGGGTACCGCGCCGAGGCCGAAGAGGTCGACGTACCAGGCGCCGTACCCGTCGAGGACCACCAGCAGCATCGCGATCGCGGCGAACGTCTCCGCCGTGGCCCGCAGCCCCCGCCGCGCGGCCAGCGGCGGCACGGCGAGCGCGAGGAGCGTGACCACGCCGAGCGCGACCGAGCGGCCGACCGCCCCGTACGTCGCCCAGGCCACCCCGGTGAACACGACCGCCGCCGCCCCGACGAGCAGGCCGCCGAGTACGAAGAGGAGGTTTTGCACCGCGACCGGCCGCGCCTCGGGCCGGAGTGTCGCCGGCGGAGCGGCCGGCGGGGCCGCGGGCGGCGGGACCACCGGCGGCACCCCGGGACCGCGCGCCTGGAGCGCCGCCTGCCGTACCCGGCCCGCCAGCTCGTCCCGGCGCCGCCGCGTGGTCTCGAACTCGGCCGCCACGGCGTGGTACGCGTCCAGCGCGGCCCGCAGCCGCGGTGCCAGCGCCGCGAGGTCGGCGTTGAGGCGCACCACCTCGGCCGCCCGCGGGTCGGGCGCGCGCCCGCAGCCGCCGCACCCGGCGGCCAGGTCCGCGGGCGCTCCGCACACGGGGCACGGGTACGTGGTCATAGGCGCATCGTGCCAACGCGCCTCCAGCCGGCACAGAGTTCCCGTACTCAGTCCAACGTATTGACATGCGTCGAACGAAGCGGAATCATCTGCCCTGGTCGCTTCGCGTCACCGGGCGGGACGTGACGGCATCCTGCCGCGCCGGCGGGCATCCGCCGGCCATTCCCCCCGGAGGAGACGAGCATGCACCGCCGACCATTCCGCCCCCGGCTCTTCGCCGCCGCCCTGACCGCCGCGCTCGCGGTCACCGCGGCCGCCGCCACCGCCACCACCGGGTACGCCGCCGCGGCGGGCTGCCGCGTCGCGTACACGGTCAGCTCTCAATGGTCTGGGGGTTTCACCGCGAACGTCGCGGTCACCAACCTCGGCGACCCGATCTCCGGCTGGACGCTGCGGTGGTCCTTCACGGCCGGGCAGAGCGTGAGCCAGGCCTGGAACGCCGCCGTGACGCAGAGCGGAAGCGCGGTCACCGCGGTCAACGCCGGCTGGAACGGGAGCCTGGCCACGAACGGCAGCGCCACGTTCGGCTTCAACGGCGGCTGGAACAACTCCGCCAACCCGGTGCCGGCGAGCTTCACGCTCAACGGTGTGACGTGCACCGGGGCGGTCGGCCCCACCGGCTCCCCGACCGTCGCGCCGACCACCACGCCACCCACCACCGCGCCGCCCGGCGTGCCGCCGGAGCGGACCGTGCGGGTGTACTGGCTCAAGCCAACCGACGTCGCGTACGACCAGCGGTACCCGGACGGCATCGCGAACGTGATGCGCGAGGCGCAGCGCTACTACCGGCAGGAGCTGGGCCGGACGTTCACGCTCAACAACCCGGTCGTCGAGGTGGTCAACGGCGACCACCCGCGCTCCTGGTACGAGAACACCCCGAACGGCAACGAGTGCTACTGGTGGGTGGTCTTCAACATGCAGCAGGAGCTGATGCGCAAGCTGTCGCTGCGCGCCCCGGACCCGCGCTGGATCAACGTGGGTGAGATCAGCGCCGAGGCGTCCTGCTCCGGTGGCGGCGGTGGCGGCGGCTGGGTGATCCTCAGCGGTCACGACGCCGACGGCGGCGCGGGGATCAACGGCCCGATGAACCGCTGGTACGGCGGCATGGTGCACGAGCTCGGCCACGCGTTCGGCCTGCCCGACTCCACCTCGACCGACGGCACGCCGATGTCGGCGTCGTTCTACGACTACCCGAACACGCACTTCAGCCAGGCGCAGAAGGACCGGATCCTGAGCGGCCCGTACGGCGCGTTCCTGTCCTGAGTGGACACCCGCGGGTGCGGTCGTCGGACCCGGTCAGGTGAGGTTTCGACCGAGCCGGCGACCCACCCGCCGGACCACGCGCCAGCCGGGCTGGGCGGCGCGCTTGAGCGCCGGTTCCAGCCGGCCGCCACCGGTGCGGACCAGGCGCAGCAGGTCGGCGCCGCTGTGGTCCGGGGTCGGTTGCAGCCGGGGCATGCTCAGCGCCCGGTCGCGACCCGGCCGGCAGATCCGGCGCCCCACCTCGCAGGCGGTGACGTGCCCGTGGCGGGCGACCGCCGCCCGCACCCGCGCGTCGTTGTAGCCGTGCGGGTAGGCGAACGAGCGCACCGGCAGCTGCGTGCGCTGGCGCAGCAGGTCGGCGCTGTCCCGCACCTCGCGCTCCAGCACGGGCGCGGGGAGCACGTCCAGCGGGTGGTGCACCAGCGAGTGGTTGCCGATCTCGACGCCGGCCGCCGCCACGTCGCGCAGCTCGGACCAGGTCAGCAGCGGCCCGAAGCGGTCACCGCCGGCCATCCAGCCGGCCGGCTTTCCCGCGTGCCCGGCCGACATGTAGAGGGTCGCGCCGGCGCCGAGGTCGCGCAGCACGTCGACGCCGTGGGTGAGCAGGTTGCGGTACCCGTCGTCGAAGGTCACCGCCACCACCGGCGTGGCCGGGTCGGTGCCGACGCGGGCGAGCGCGTCGGTGAGGCCGAGCAGGGCGTACCCGGCGTCGCCGAGCGCGGCCAGCTGCTCGCGCAGCCGCTCCGGCGGGACGGCGAGGGAGCGCAGCGGCCCGTCCTGCGCGGCGGAGACCGAGTGGTACATCAGCACCGGCAACCCGCCGTCACCGGTCGTAGGCATACGACACCACCCAGTCGACCTGCAGGTTCACCCGCTCCGGCGTGGTGGCGTCCGGGCAGGCCTCCCAGCCGTGGCCGCAGTACCATGCCTGGCTCTGCAGGGCCAGCGCCATCGGCTCGGACGGCACCTGCGCCCCGGTGATCGTGTGCCAGACCCGCCCGTCGAGGCCGAACACCAGCCGGCCGGGCGTCCACTCCAGACTCGCCGTGTGCCACTGCGTGAAGTCGCCGCGCACGCTGCTCCCCTCCGGCTCGCTGCCGTCGGCGGCGTGCACCGAGGCGTACATGGTGCGCCGGTCCCGCCCGTTGTCCTCGGCGAAGTCGATCTCCGGCGGGTACTTGTTGTCGGCCGGCCAGAGCAGCAGCGCGTACGCGATCCCCGTGCCCTGGTCCATCCGGAACCGCACGTCGAAGCGGCCGTACGTCTGGGTGACGGCGTTGCGGTTGGAGACGCCGCCGGTGACGTACAGGTCGCGCCGCGCCGGCTCGCGCCACCCGCCGATGGTCAGCAGGCCACCGCCGACCGACACGTGGCTGGGGTCGAACCACCCGCCCGGGTCGTTGTCCGGCTGCCCGTCGTAGGCGAACCAGCGCTCGTCCAGCGCCACCCCGCTGAAGTCGTCGGCGAAGCTGAGCCGCCAGCCGGGCAGATCGCCGCGCGGCATCGCCACCCCTCCCGGATCGACCACGATCGGGTTCCTCCCCCCGCTCGGCGACGCCCCGGGCGTCGCGGCTGTGCCGGTCACCCAGCGTGGCGACGCCTTCCCGCCACCCGGCCCGGTGCCGGCCGGCGCGAACGGCGCGACGAAGGTCAGATAGGCCACCGCGCCGACGGAGACGACGCAGGCGAAGGCCAGCACCGCCCGCGCGCCTACCGACACCACATCAACTGGTACATATGCTGAGCAAACATGGCTAACCAGTCTACGTCGTCCGGCTGGCGCCCCACCGCTACCGCAGCTCAGACGGCTTTCCGGCCGAGCTGGGCTGCTCGCGTACCAGTTCGGCATGCACGAC
Organism: Phytohabitans maris; assembly: GCF_031085175.1. GTDB lineage: Bacteria > Actinomycetota > Actinomycetes > Mycobacteriales > Micromonosporaceae > Phytohabitans > Phytohabitans maris. The sequence goes on along the minus strand of NZ_JAVHUY010000028.1, from coordinate 117,368 downwards.
GAGGCGTTCGTAGTTGTCGAACCGGGGGTTGCAGGTGGTGAGCGTGAGCATCGCGGTCGTGGGCTGGGCGCGGGTCCGCTCGGGCACCGGCGCGACCACCCAGACGTCGTTCGGCTTGACCACCCGGCTGCGCACGACCCGGTAGACGTACCAGGCGCCCTGGGTCTCGACCACGACCGCGTCCCCCGGGCGCACGTCGTCCAGGCTCCAGAAGAGGGCCGTCGTACGGTGGCCGGCGACGGCGAAGTTGCCGATCCCGCCCGGCATCGCGGTGCCCGGGTAGTGGCCCGGTGCGTGCCGCAGCTGGCGCTGGCCGATCCCTTCGACGACGACCCACCGCCGGTCCAGGGCCGGGATGTAGAGGCGCGCTATCGCCGCGCCCGGCGCGGGCGGCCGGGGAGCCTTCGTCGGGGCGGGGGGCGGCGAGCCGTCCGGGGCGGGCGGGTGGCTCCACTCCTGGCTGAGCTGGCGGTCGAGGTCGTGCTGCTCACCGTTGGTGACGGCGGCGGTGCCCCAGAACTCGTACGCGACGAAGAGCAGCAGCACCACGCTCAGCGTGATCAGGATCTCGCCGAGCACCCTGAGGAACCCGCGAACGCTTATACCAGACGAGATCCGAGGCCGCACGAAATCAACACCCATACGGTCGGACACGATTGCCCGACGATCGCTCCGACGTCGCGCGTCCAGGGGACGAGCTTTGCGTGACCTCTGCTAATTTGTGCATGCAATACGTGAACTCATCCATTACCGACACCATCTACTAAGGCCAGAGATGCGGCTTCCCACGCCGAAGGAACCAAGCCGGTCGGGCCCGGACGAGGCCGGCCGGCACGGACCGCCGGACCGGATGGCACAGCTCCAATGGCGTTCCGACTGGCTGTCAGCCACGATCCGGACCGGGTGGACGGACATCGCCGCGTGGCATCTCCCGGCCGTTGACACGATCATCCGTGCCACCGGCGCGGGCGACCCGAGCGCCCACGACGTCCTCGCGCTGGCCGAGCAGCGGGCCGAGCTCGGGTGCGGGCTGGACGAGACGCTGCGCGACGTGGAGGCGTTCCTGTCGGTGCTCAGGTCGCGCGGGCGGCCGGTCGAGGACCCGTTCACCATCGCCCGGCTGGCCGCGCTCGGCTGGCAGCGGGCCGCCGTGCACCGCCCCGGCCAGCCGTGCCAGGACCCGTTGACCGGCCTCGCCACGGACGCCCACCTCGTCCGCCGCGCCGACGAGATCTACCGCTGGTCGGCCGCGTCCGGCGTCCGGCCGCACGAGGCGCTGGTCGTCCTGGACTGGCCGCGGGCCGCCTGCACGCCCAACCATCTGGCGGCCCGGCTGGCGGTCGCCGAGGCGGCGTCCACGTTCTTCGACGCCGGCGAGACCGCCGCCCGGGTGGGCGGGTACGCGATCGTGGCGCTGTGCCCGTCGGCCCCGCCCCGGGATCGGCTGGACCGGCTGGCCGCGCGGGTCGACGCGGCGCTGGGCGGCTGCGTGCGCGCGCGGGTGACGGCCGCGCCGTTCCCGCCGACCCTCGCGGACCTCGCCGACCTGGTGGCCGAGCGGAGCCACGCCGGGCCGCCGGTGCCCTGCCGAGGCGATCATGTGACCGGCTCCGGCGGGACGCCGCCCGGATAGCCGCGCCGCCGGGCGCGCACCTCACCGGCCGCGACGAGGCGCGCCACGCCGCGGGCGGCGTCCCCTCTCGCCGGCCGCGCCTTCGCGCGCAGCGGCAACGTCCGCTTCTGGCCGCCGGTCTTTGTCACCGGCCCGCGGTCGGCCACGGCCGGCGTGGAGCGGACGGCGACCACGGTCACGCCCGCCGGGCTCTCCTGGGCCACCGGCCCGGCGCCGGTGGGCGCCAGCGCGGCGCGGGCCAGCGCCGCGGAGGCCTCCGCGTGGCCGTTGCGCGCGCGTCCGGCATCCCCGATCCCGACCCCGGTGCCGCTCCGGACCGGCTCCGGACCGGGATCGCCCGCGGCCCGCGCCGGTACGAAGGCCGGCGCGGGCGCCGCACGCCCGGTTCCCGGCGGCCGCTCGGTGCCGACCGGCCGGCTCTCCCGCCGCCACTCCGGTCGCTCGGAACCCCCGCTGATCTCCGCGTTGACCATCGCCAGCTCGCCCATGGCGGTACGGCACCGCCCGCAGCCCTCCAGGTGCCGGCCGACCCTCGTCTCGGTGCGCGGGGAGAGGCCGCCGCGGATCCAGGCGCCGAGGTGCGGCAGCGCGGTGCGGCACCCCTCGTCGCTCTCCTGCGCCGGCGTGTGCAGCTGCAGGTACGCCTGGCGGAGCCCTTCCCGCGCCCGGTACGCCAGGGCGGCGACGGCGTTGGGGGTGATCCCGAGCAGCGGCGCGACCCGGGCCGGCGGCTCCTGGTCGACCTCGGTGTACCAGAGCACGTCCTGCCAGCGCTTCGGCAGCCGGGCGAAGGCCTGGGCGACCAGGGCCGCCTGCTCGGCCGCGACGACACCGTCCTCGTCGTAGTGCGGCTCCCGCTCCGGCGGGTGCTCGCAGGGCACGACGACGCGGTCCAGCCGCCACCGGTCGATGGCCATGTTGCGGAGCATGCGGTTCAGGTACGGCATGATCGCGCCCTCCGGGCCGCGCCCCGACCGGATACACGTCAGCAGGCGGGTGAAGCTCTCGGCGACCAGGTCGTCCCGCTCGGCCGGGTTGGTGGCGTAGGCGGCCGCCGCGCGGTAGGTGGCGGTCCGGTGGCGGCGGAACAGCTCCGCGAACGCCTCGGAGTCGCCGGCCCGAGCGGCCGCGACGAGATCGGCATCAGGTTGGTCTTCGAACGTCGATGTCGTGGTCATGGGGAGGGTCCTGCCAGCGATCGAGGAAAGTGGACGCTGCCGATGCACGCCGCCGCGGCGAGCGGGTACAAGCTTCATGGTTTACAACAATCCCGTAGATCACGTTGAGAAACACGCTTCATCCGCTTATTTCGTACCTAATTTCTCAGATCGTTGGGTTCTTCGCGTCACGGATGGGTCGGTCGTTCGTGAGAAAGGGGACAACCACTACATACCGAAAATATGCGACCCCCAGGCCGTCGGACCGCCCGTCGGCGTACCAGGCGTGCGCACGTGCCCCGGGGTCCGCGTCAGCGAGGTGGAGAGCCGGTGCTGTCCCTATCCGCGTCCGCGCTTGTTCATCGGCGGCGGCGGACCCACTGTGGCGTCCAGCGTGGACACCCGGTAACGGCTGGCGGCATGCGGACGACGACACACCGCCTCGCGAGGCCGAGCCGCCTTCTCCGGCTCGGCCACCCCCGTGCCGCCCGACCCCCGGCGGCCTGCCTCGGCGTCCTGTGTGGTGGTGCACCCGGGCCAGCCGGCTACTCCCCCCGTGTACCGGCTGCCCACGTTCGCCACGCGCCATCCGAAGCTGACGACCGCCCGGGCTGGTCGTCCGAGCCGAGCTCACCTCCGGTGAGCAGCGGAGCCGTGCGGGGCGGCCCCGGATCACGCCGCCCCACGCGAGACAGAGTGATCCACTCAGAACGGGGGTTTCTGTGTCATCACAAGATGGGCTCAAACGCCAACCGGTTCGGACGATACGAACGACACTGATACCCCTGGCGATCGACGCCTCGGCCTGGGGGGTCGGCATCCTCACCGCGACCTACGCCCGGTACGAGCTCTCGGTCCCGTCGACGCGGCTGCGCACCGCGATCCTGCTGGCACTGCTGGCGGCCGTGCTACAGGCCCTGATCGGCCACTTCCACCATCTCTACCGGGGCCGGTACTGGTTCGGCAGCTTCGAGGAGGTCCGCGCGGTCGCCGCGACGGTCCTCCTCACCGCTTTCCTGCTCACCGTCACCGGCCTGTCGATCCCCGGCGGGCACCTGCACCTCAGCACCCCGCTGGTCGGCGGCTCGCTGGCCCTGACGGTCATGTTCGGGGCCCGCTACTGGCGGCGGGTACGGCGCGAACGCACCGCGCCGCCGCCGGTGCCCAGCGACCGGGTCCCGGTGCTGCTGTTCGGGGCGGGCGGCGCCTGCCGGGAGCTGATCGGCGCGATGCTGCGCGACCGGCACAGCCGGTACCTGCCGGTCGGGCTGCTCGACGACGACCCGCTCAAGCGCAACCTGCAGCTGTACGGCGTCGGCGTGCTCGGCGGCCGCGACCACCTCGCCGAGGCCGTCGCCCGGACCGGCGCCTCCGTCGTGGTCTTCTCCGTCGCCAACGCCAACGCCCAGCTCGTCCGGGAGATCCGCGGCCTGACGCTGGCGGCCGGCGCCCGGTTCAAGGTGGTGCCGTCGGTGGCCGAGCTGCTGGACGGGCGGATCCGGGTCGCCGACGTGCGCGAGCCCCGCCCCAGCGACCTGCTGGGCCGGCGCCAGATCGAGACCGACATCGAGTCCATCGCCGGCCACCTGCGCGGCAAGCGGGTCCTGGTGACCGGCGCCGGCGGGTCGATCGGGTCGGAGCTGTGCCGGCAGATCCACCGGTTCGGGCCGCGCGAGCTGATGATGCTGGACCGGGACGAGTCGGCGCTGCACGCCACCCAGCTCGCCCTGCACGGCCGGGCGCTGCTCGACAGCCCCGAGCTCATCCTCGCCGACCTGCGCGACCGGGACCGGGTCCGGGCCATCATCGCCGACCGGCAGCCCCAGGTGGTCTTCCACGCGGCGGCGCTCAAGCACCTGACCCTGCTGGAACGGAACCCGGCCGAGGCGGTCAAGAGCAACATCTGGGGAACGCTGGACCTGCTGGAGGCGTGCGCCGGGGTGGACACCTTCGTCAACATCTCCACCGACAAGGCCGCCAACCCGGTCAGCGTGCTGGGCTACTCCAAGCGGGTCACCGAACGGCTCACCGCGCACGCGGCGGCGCTCAGCGGCCAGAACTTCCTCAGCGTGCGCTTCGGCAACGTGCTGGGCAGCCGCGGCTCGGTGCTCACCGCGTTCAGCGCGCAGATGGCGGCCGGCGGCCCGATCACGGTCACCCACCCGGACGTCACCCGCTACTTCATGACCGTCCAGGAGGCCGTCCAGCTGGTCATCCAGGCCGCCGTGATCGGCCGCCCCGGCGAGGCGCTGGTGCTCGACATGGGCAAGCCGGTACGGATCTCCGACGTCGCGCGGCAGATGGCCGAGCAGGCGCACGAGCCGATCGAGATCGTCTACACCGGACTGCGCCCGGGCGAGAAGCTCGACGAGCAGCTGTTCGGCCAGGACGAACAGGACAGCCGCCCCCTGCACCCGCTGATCTCGCACGTGTCGGTGCCGCCGCTCGACCCGTCCGACGTACGGCTGCTGAACATCTTCGCCAGCCGCGACGCCCTCGCCGCCGAACTGGCCGACCTCTGCCGCCTGCGCGAGCGGGTGGCGACCGAGGCCTGACGGGGGCACCGCCCACATACCGCCGGTACCAGAGAACCGTGTCTCGGACCCGAGGCACGCGCCGATCCCAGGAGCTGACACACATGGACCTTCGCGACTACCTCCACGCCGTTCGCAAGCGGTGGTGGTTCGTACTGCTCGCCGTCGCGGCCGCGGCGGGCGTGGCGGCGCTGGTGACCGCCCTGACACCGGCGCGGTACGCCACCTCGACGACGTTCTTCGTCACCACCGCCAACCAGGGCGTGGCCGACGCGTACCAGGGTGAGCTCTTCTCCCAGCAGCGGGTCAAGTCGTACACGGACCTGCTGACCAGCGACCGGCTGGCGCGGGCGGTGGCCGGCCGGGCCGGGCACGGGCTCAGCGCCGCCGAGGTGCAGTCGCGGATCAGCGCCAAGGCGGTACCCGGCACGGTGCTGCTGCGCTCCACGGTGACGGACCGGGACGGCGACCGTTCCCGCGCGGTCGCCGACGCGGTGGCCAGCGAGTTCACCGCGCTGGTCGAGGAGCTGGAGACGCCGCCGGGGCGCAGCACCTCGTCGGTCAAGGTGGCGGTGGTCTCCGGCCCGACCCTGCAGAGCACGCCGGTGGCGCCGCGGCCGGTGCGCAACTACACGGTGGCCCTGCTCGTCGGCCTGGTGCTCGGCGCCGCCGCGGCGGTGCTCCGCGACGTCCTGGACACCACGGTCCGCGGCGCCGACTCGCTGCGCGAGGTGACGCCGGCGCCGCTGCTGGGCACCATCCCGTTCGACGCGGCCGCCCGGCAGAGCCCGCTCATCGTCGCCGACCAGCGGCGCTCCGTGCGGGCCGAGGCGCTGCGCCAGCTCCGTACCAACCTGCAGTTCGTCGACGTCGACCGGGCCGCCCGGTCCATCGTGGTCACCAGCTCGGTGCCGGACGAGGGCAAGTCGGCCACGGCCGCCAACCTGGCCATCATGTTCGCCGAGGGCGGCCGGCGGGTCCTGCTGGTGGAGGCGGACATGCGCCGGCCCCGGGTCGCCGAGTACCTCGGCCTCGAGGGCGCCATCGGCCTGTCCAACGTGCTGGCCGGCCACGCCGAGATCGACGACGTGCTGCAGCGGTGGGGAAAGCACGACCTGTGGGTGCTGCCCAGCGGGGCGCTGCCGCCCAACCCGAGCGAGCTGCTCGGCTCCCAGGCGCTGGTCGACCTGCTGGACCGGATGCGCGAACGGTTCGACATCGTCATCATCGACACCCCGCCGCTGCTGCCGGTGACCGACGCCGCCGTGGCGACGGTCCGGGCCGACGGCGCGCTCGTGGTGGTCCGCTGCGGCCGCACCACCCGCCCGCAGGTCGCGACCGCGGTGCGGGCGCTGGCCGCGGTGGACGCCCGGCTGCTCGGCTTCGTGCTCAACATGACGCCGCCGACCCGCAACGAGGACTACTACTACCAGTCGCACGGGCCGGACGCCCGGCCGCGGCTGGACCGGGTCGAGGTCACGGCCGCGCCGCCCGTCGCCCGCTCCACCGAGAACGCCACGGAGAAGGTCGGAAACGCCGCGGAGAAGGTCGGCGACGTGGCGGAGCGGGTCAGGTCGGCACGATGAGGCCGAACACCACGTCCAGCGCGGCGGTGACCGTGCGCGAACAGGTCCGGAAGCTCTCCACCGGCTGGCCGACCGGGTCGAGCAGGTCGTCGTCGTCGGGCGGGACCGGCTGCGCGGTGCCCCGGGCGGCGGCCACCTCGTCGACCAGCGCCCGGGCCCGGGCGGCGGCGGGCAGGCCGGCCAGCCGGTCGCGGTCGACCGTCGCGGCGAGCCGGGCGAACTGCCGCAGCGTGAAGGTCCGCCGGACCGTCGCCGGGGCGAGCGAGACGCAGTGCGCGCGCTGCCGCCGGGTGGCGGTGAGCACCAGCTGCGAGCCCGCCAGCAGGGGCGCGGTCGCCGGCTGGCTGCGGAACCCGTCCGGTGCCGCGCCGAGCTCGGCCAGGACCTGCTCGGTGTACGGGTGCATCCGCCGCCCCGGCTGCGCGTGCGTACCGGCGCTGGCCACCGCGAGCCCCTCGGCCCGGGCGGCCCGCACACCGGCGAGCCGCTCCGCCATCGGCGAGCGGCAGAGGTTGGCGTGGCAGACGAAGAGGGTCTGGAAGGCGTCGTTCGGCTGTGCCATCGCGCACCAGGCTAGCGCCCGGGCCGGCGCCGGTACGGAGCCGCTCCGGTGACCGGCCGGATCCACCTGTCCGCGCCGGACGTGACCCAGCTGGAGGAGGCGTACGTGGTGCGTGCGCTCCGCTCCGGCTGGGTCGCGCCGGCCGGGCCGGACCTCGACGCGTTCGAGCGCGAGCTGGCCGAGCGGGTCGGCGTGGCCTGCGCGGTCGGGGTCAGCTCCGGCACCGCCGCGCTGCACCTGGCACTGCTCGCGCTCGGCGCCGGCGGCGGGCAGGCGGTGGTCCTGCCCACGCTGACGTTCGCGGCCACGGCGAACGCGGTCGTCTACACCGGCGCCGAGCCGGTCTTCGTCGACAGCGACCCGGCGACCGGAAACCTCGACGTCGGCCTCCTCGACGACCTGCTCGGCCGGCTGCGCCGGGAAAGGCGGCCGATCGGCGCGGTGGTACCGGTCGACCTCTTCGGCGCCTGCGCGGACTACACGGCCCTGCTGCCGGTCTGCGAGCGGTACGGCGTGCCGGTGCTCGAGGACGCGGCGGAGGCGCTCGGCGCGGCGCACGGCGGGCGGCGGGCCGGCTCGTTCGGGCAGGCGGCCGCGGTGTCGTTCAACGGCAACAAGATAATGACCACCTCCGGCGGCGGCATGCTGCTGACCGACGCGCCGGCGCTGGCCGCCCGCTGCCGGTACCTGTCGACCCAGGCGCGGCAGCCGGTGCCGCACTACGAGCACACCGAGATCGGCTACAACTACCGGCTGAGCAACCTGCTCGCCGCGCTCGGCCGGGCCCAGCTCGCCCGCCTGGACGGCATGGTGGCGCGCCGGCGGTCGCTGCGCGAGCGGTACCGCAAGCTCTTCGCCCCGGCCGCCGGCGTCACCGTCCTCGGCGCCGACGACAGCGGCTCGAACTGCTGGCTCACCGTCATCGTGGTGGACCCGCGGAACGCCGGCTGGCACGCCGACGACCTCCGCGCCGAGCTGGCCCGGCACGACGTCGAGACCCGGCCGGTGTGGAAGCCGATGCACCTGCAGCCGGTCTTCGCCGGCGCGCGGGGGGCCATCACCGGCGCCGGCGAGCGGCTCTTCACCCACGGTCTCACCCTGCCGAGCGGGTCCAGCCTGACCGACGCGCAGGTCGACCGGGTGACCGACCTGATCGGACACTTCCTGGAGGTACGGCGATGAGATACGACCACGTCAAAAGAGGCGTCGACATCGTGACCGCGGCGTTCCTGCTCCTGCTCAGCCTGCCGCTGCTGGCGGCCGTCGCGGTGGTGGTCCGCTCGGCGATCGGCCGGCCGGTGCTGTTTCGCCAGGTCCGGCCCGGGATGGCCGGGCGGCCGTTCACGCTGGTGAAGTTTCGCACGATGCGGGACGTGGACGAGCGGCGCGGGCTGCTGTCCGACGCGCAGCGGCTCACCCCGGCCGGCCGGGTGCTGCGCGCGCTGAGCCTGGACGAGCTGCCCACCCTCTGGAACGTCCTGCGCGGCGAGATGAGCCTGGTCGGGCCGCGCCCGCTGCTGATGGACTACCTGCGCCGGTACACGGCCGAGCAGTGGCGCCGCCACGAGGTCCGCCCGGGGATCACCGGGCTGGCCCAGATCAGCGGCCGCAACGCGCTGCCCTGGGCGGACAAGTTCGCCCTCGACACCTGGTACGTGGACCACCGCTCGCTCGCCCTGGACCTGTGGATCCTGGTCCGCACCGTACCGGTGGTGCTGACCGGTACGGGCGTGCGGGCGCCGGGCTGCGCCACCGCGCCGGAGTACGCCGGTCCCCCGGCCGGCCGGGCGGAGGAGCACGCGTGAGCACACCCCTCGTCATCGTGGGCTGCGGCGGTCACGGCCGGGAACTGCTCACCATCGTCCAAGCGGTCAACGAGGCCGCCGGCGGGAAGCCGCCGTGGCGGGTCGCCGGCGCCGTCGACGACTCTCCGTCCACTGTGAACCGGGACCGGCTGGACCGGCTCGCCGTGCCGTACCTGGGCCCGCTGGAGTGCCTGGGCGGCATGGACCCGCAGACCCACTACGTGATCGGCGTCGGCACCCCGCGGGTCCGCGCCGACATCGACCGGCGCCTGGCCGGCTACCGGCTGCCGGCCGCCCGCCTGATCCATCCCGCGGCGACCGTCGGCGGCGACGCCGCGATCTCCGAGGGCGTGGTCGTGTTCGCCGGCGCGCGGATCACCACGAACGTGACACTGGGCCGGCACGCGCACGTCAACCAGAACGCCACGGTCGGCCACGACAGCGTGCTGGCCGACTACGTCGCGGTGCACCCGCTGGCCGCCGTCTCCGGCGACTGCCACCTGGAGACCGGCGTACTGGTCGGCACCACCGCGGCCGTCCTGCAGGGGCTGCACGTGGGCGCCTGGTCGACGGTCGGCGCCGGCGCCTGCGTGACGCGCGACGTACCGGCCAACGCCGTCGTCAAGGGCGTGCCGGCCCGATGACCCCACCGATCGTCCAATCCGAGGGAGCAGCCCTGGTGACCGCGCCGAGCGAGGCGACCACGACCACGATCGAGACCGAGACCGTCACCGCGGGCGAGCCGGGCGAGACCCGGCGGCTGCGTATCGCCCTCGTGCTCAAGACCAGCGAGGGCGGCCTGTGGACGGTGCCGCACGTCGACGAGCTGCGCTCCCGCGGCCACGAGGTGATCGCGGTCCTGCCGCCGGCCGAGGGGCGGCTGCGGGAGGCGTTGACGGCGCGCGGCGTACGGGTGGTCGACTCCCCGTTCGGCTTCCGGTTCTGGCCCACGCTCCGGACGCTGCGCGGCCTGCTCGGGCTCCGCCGGCAGCTGCGTGACCTGCGCCCCGACGTCATCCACTACCACCTGTACGCGTCGGCGCTGGCCGCCCGCCTCGCCACCGCCGGCATGGGGCTGTGCCGGGCGCACATGGTGGCCGGGCCGCTGCCGCTGGAGTCCCGGCTGGTCCGGATCGCCGAGCGCGCGCTGGTCCGCCTCGACACCGTCACCATCTGCGGCAGCGACCACACCGCGAAGCTCTACCGGCGGCTGGGCCGGCCGCGCTCGCGTACGCCGGCGGTGCCCTACGGGGTGGACGTCGAGTCGTTCGCCCCGCTCCCGCCGGGGACGCGGGCCGCCGTCCGCGCGGATCTCGGCGTGGACCGGGACATGTTCCTGGCCGTCATGGTGGCGTACGTCTACGCGCCCAAGCGCCTGGCGCACCGCGCGCAGGGGATCAAGGGGCACGCCGTGCTGCTCGACGCCTGGCGCGCGTTCCACGCCCAGAACCCCCGCTCCCGGCTGCTGCTGGTCGGCTCCGGCTTCGACCCGGCCGCCGAGCGGTACCGGCTGGAGCTGGTCCGGCGCTACGGCCTGGACGGCGACCCGGCCATCTCCTGGCTCCCCTCGGTGCCGGACGTACGGCCCTACTACGCCGCCGCGGACGTCAGCGTCAGCCCGTCGCTGTCGGAGAACCACGGCGCCGCCCTGGAGGCGAGCGCGATGGGCGTGCCCTGCATCGTCAGCGACGCCGGCGGGCTGCCGGAGACGATCGACGTCACCACGGGCTGGCTGGTGCCGGCCGGCGACGCCGAGATGCTCAGCATCGCGCTGGACGCCGCGCACGACGAGTTCCGCCGGGGCCGGCTGGCCGCCCGGCGCGACCGGGCCCGCGAGCGGATGGTGTACCACTTCGACCGCCGCCGGGCGGCGACCGAGGTCGCGGACGTGATCGAGCGGGCCGCCGCGGGGCGCCTGCCGACCCGGCTCACCCGGTCCCGACCGCGCCGCTGACCTTGTCCACATCGGACGTACGAGAGAAAGAAAGAGCACATGACCGATGAGACAGTGGTGGTTGTCGGGCAGGGTTACGTGGGCCTTCCGCTGGCCATGCGGGCGGTCGAGGTCGGATACCGGGTCGTCGGTCTGGACACCGACCCGCGGCGGTCGACCCGCCTGCGGGCCGGCAGGTCCTATGTGGAGGACGTGGAGAGCGCGACGCTCGCCGCGGCGCTGGCCAGCGGCCGCTACCGGCCCAGCGCCGACTACCGGGACGCCGCCGGCTTCGACTACGCGGTGATCACCGTGCCGACCCCGCTGACCGACGGCGCGCCGGACCTTCGGTTCGTCGAGCGGTCCGTGACGGCGCTCGCCCCGTTCCTCACCGCCGGCGCCACGGTGATCCTGGAGTCGACCACCTATCCCGGTACGACCGAGGAGATCGTGCGGCCGCTGCTGGAGGCGGGCAGCGGGCTGCGCGCCGGGCACGACTTCCGGCTCGGGTACAGCCCGGAGCGGATCGACCCGGGCAACCAGCAGTGGTCGTTCGTCACCACCCCCAAGGTCGTGTCCGGCATCGACGGCCGGTCCCGGGAGAAGGTCCAGCGGTTCTACGACACGCTGGTGGACAAGACCATCCCGGTGCGCGGCACCCGCGAGGCGGAGATGACCAAGCTGCTGGAGAACACGTTCCGGCACGTGAACATCGCGCTGGTCAACGAGCTCGCGGTCGCCGCGCACCGGCTCGGCGTCGACGTCTGGGAGGCGATCGACGCGGCGTCCACCAAGCCGTTCGGTTACCTGCGGTTCACGCCCGGGCCCGGGGTCGGCGGGCACTGCCTGCCGGTGGACCCGTCGTACCTGTCCTGGGAGGTCAAGCGCTCGCTCGGCACCTCGTTCCGCTTCGTCGAGCTGGCCAACGACATCAACAACCAGATGCCGCACTACGTCGCCGACCGGCTGACCCAGGCGCTGAACCGGCGCGGCAAGGCGGTACGGGGGGCGCGGATCCTGCTGCTCGGGCTGGCGTACAAGAAGAACAGCAGCGACTGCCGCGAGTCGCCGGCGGTACGGGTGGCCGAGCGCCTGGCCTGGCTCGGCGCCGAGCTGCGCGTGGTGGACCCGATGGTCGACCCGGAGCAGGCGCCGCCGTTCGTCTCGCTCGTGCCGCTCGACGCCGCCCAGGTGCGCGCCGCCGACGCGGTGGTGCTGCTCACCGACCACGACGGCGTGGACTACCAGCTGCTGGACGAGGCGGCGCTGGTCTTCGACACCCGCAACCTGCTGCCGCCGGGGCGCAACGTCGAAGTGCTGTGACGCCGGCGTAACCAGAAACCGGGCCCCGGGACGTCGTCCCGGGGCCCGGTCGCTATCCGGTCGTACGGCTACACCTGCGCGCCGGATATGCGGCGCCGCCGGAGCACGGAGAGCAGTACCAGGACCGCGCCGAGCGCCAGCGCCGCCCCGCCGGCGATGACCATCGTGGTCAGGTTGAACCGGCTGGTACTCGTGACCGGCAGCATGGTGCCGGGTTCGAGCACGGTCACCGTGACCGACGCGGTCCGCCCGGTCGACGAACCGGTGGCCGTGATGACCGCGGTACCGACCTGGTTGAGCCGCACCGTGGTGGTGAAGGCGCCGAGGCCATCGGCCGTGACGGTCTGGGCGCGGCGCTGCGACACGACCTCGGCCGGTACCTCGGCCACGGGTGCCGCCTCGACCGCCCCGCCACCGCCGGAGCCGCCGGTGCCACCGAAGTTGACGTCGATGACCACCTCCTCGTTGGCGCCGAACCCCTGTCCGGTCAGCTCGACCTCCTCGCCGGCGAACACGGTCGCCGACGAGACCACCAGTGACGGTGACGACGGTGGGTAGGGCTGCGCGGCGGCCGGGACGGCCGCCGACAGCATGCACACCGCTGCCACGACGGGGATCGCAATTCTGCTGATCCTCATTTCCTTCCTCCTCTAGCTGTCTTGAGCAGCTGGTCGGCGGCCGCTAGCGCGGCCGCCCACAGACGTGGTCTGGTCCGACACTCGTCCGCCAGGCGGTGGCTGTGGGAGTCAGCCACAAGTCGGGCCGCGGGGCGACCCGTGATCCGCGCGGCATGGGCGCGGTCAGCAGCGTCATCTCGACCGTCCGGCTGGCGCCGGGCGGCACGTCCACCGTGATCACGCCGACCGCGCGGGCCCGCTCGGCGCCGGTGCCCAGGGCCGCGGCGGCGCCGTCCATCCGCGCCGTGACGATCGCGCCCTGAGCGGGCGAGAAGACCATCACGTTGGTACGGACGGTGTACGGGTCGCCGGCCAGGCCGAGCCCGAGCACGGAGCGGGGCAGGCCGGAGCGGGGCGCCGTGGAGCTCAGCGTGACCCGCACGGCCAGTTCCAGCCGGCCGTCCGGGCGGCAGCCGGTGACCCGCAGGTCGGCGGCGGGCCGCAGGTAGTAGCCGAGCTTGGCGCCGCTGCCGTCGTTGAGGAACACGCCGACCGTCGGCCGCTCCCCGTCCCGCTCCGGCAGCGCGCCTTCCAGCACGGTCCCGGCGATCGCGGCCCGTTCGCGCGGGTCCGCGGTCCAGAGCAGGATCCGCCGTTCCCGGGCGGCGCGGGCGAACATGTCCAGCGCGGTCCGGGGGTGGACCGCGGCGCCGCCGAGCGCGTCGAAGACCGCCCGTGCGGCGTTGGCGAAGTACCGGTCCTCGGCGCCGGCGTCCTGGGCGCGCAGGTACACGTCGGACAGCAGGGTGGCGACCGCGCCGTCGGCGGTCAGCGACCGGCCGCCGGGTACCCGCACCGGGCCGGTGGCGCGCAGCAGGTAGGAGAGCGCGACCGGGTCCACCGCCAGGACCCCGTCGACCGTCTGCCCGTACCGGCGGCGGTACATCTCGCGGGCGAGCGCGGCGGCGGTCGGGAAGTGCGGGGTCAGGTTGACGTTGGCCGGATAGGTGCCGAGCCGGTCGGTGTAGAGCAGCCGCATCGCCGGTGCGAGCGGCAGGACCGGCTCGGTGAACGCCTTCAGGTCGGTCGCGGCCGCTCCCTGGCGGACGATCCGCAGCTGGCCGCGGTCGGCCCGCAGGACGGCGAACGCGCCGGCCATGCCGCCGGTGGCGCGCAGCTCGGCGAGGTTCTGCACGAGCATCAGGTAGGTGCGCGGCCGGTCGGCACCGAGCAGGGACGGCAGCAGCGTCGCGGCGCGCACGGCCGCGCCGGTCAGCGAGACGAGGCGGTCCAGGCCCTCGCGGAACGCGGTCACCGCCGCGCGCACCTGCGGTACCAGGCCGTCGACCTCGATCGCGGCGACCCGCCCGAGTACCGCGCGCAGCTGGGCGTCCGCGCCGGCGAGCGCGGGTGCCGCCGCGGCGACGGCGGTCAGGTCCATCCGGCCGCCCCGGGGTACGACGGTGCTCAGGTCGATCCCGCCGGCGGCGTCGAGCAGTGCGGGCAGACCGTGCCGGGCCACGTCGTCGAGGGCCTGGACCAGCGTCTGCGCCGCGGTGGCGCTCGGCCCGGCGACGGGTGCCCGCCGGGCCAGCCACCAGTCCGGGCCGGTGGTCCGGATCCGGGCGGCCCGGGTCTCGGCGCGCAGCGCGGTCAGGGTCCGCCGGGCCGCGGCGATGTCGCCGCCGCGCGCCTCGCGTTCGAGCTGTGCGACGAGGCGGGAGGCCTGGGCCAGGTCTCCCCTGGCCCCCGCGGCCCGTGCCCCGGTCCAGGCCGCGCCGAGCAGCACGAGGCAGGCCAGGGCGAGGACCAGCCGCCGGACCCACGGTCCCCGCCGGCGGCGTACGTGGGCGCCGCTCACGGTCCGGACCCCCCGTCGCTCGCCGGCCACGGCGTGGCGGGCGCGGTCGCGGCGCGCTTGCGCAGCACGCGGCGCAGCAGGGCGGTCTTCAGTCCACATTGCACGAACGCGGGTATGGCGACGGCCCAGGCCGCGCCGGCCAGGCCGTACGCCGGGATGAGCAGCGCCGCCGCGAGGGCGGCCGCGGTCACCGTGACGGCGGCGGCCAGCTGGTTGCCGAAGCAGCGCGCCGCCGACAGCGCCGCGTCCAGGAAGTACGCGGCGGAGGCGAGCGCCACCGCGGGCAGCAGGACGACCAGGATGCCGGCGTACTCGGCGTACTCGGCGCCGTAGAGCAGGCGCAGCAGCGGGCGCCCGACCAGTGCCGTGGCCGGTACGGCCAGGACGGCCAGGAGCACGCAGAGCAGCACCAGCCGGTGCGACAGCACGCGCAGCCGCTCGATCTGGCCGTCGGCGTACATCCGGGTCAGGCGGGGCAGGATCGCCTGGGCCGCGGCGCCGCAGACCAGGTTCACGCCGAGCGCGACGTACCCGAGGGCGGCGAAGATGCCCAGGGCGGTCATGCCGAGCTGGTCCTCGACCACGTACCGGGGCAGGTTCGCCGCCACCGAGGTCACGGTCCCGGCCAGCCCCAGCGGGAGTGCCACCCCGGCCAGGCCGACCATCGTGGAGAGCCGGGTCGCGGGCCCGCCGTCCGGCGCCGCTCCGGTCCGCAGCCGCCGGGAGGCCGGCACGCAGTACCCGAGCGAGGCGAGCGCGGAGGCGGCGACCGAGCCGACGACGGCCCAGACGGCGCTGCCGGTCAGGTACAGCAGCGCGGTCATCGCGACGAGCGTCGCGGCGCCGTTCACGGTCATCGACACGGCGATGTCGCGCATGCGCCCGTGCCGCTGGAACAGCCCGCAGAAGATGTCGCCGACGGCGTCGAGGGCCTTGGCCGCGCCGACCAGGATCACCACGGCGGCGGTACCGGCGTCGAACACCATCGCGACCGCGGCGATGCCGCAGAGGGCGACCGCCGCGCCGGCCAGCCGCAGCCGCAGGTAGTCGCCGAACCGGTAGCGGGACCGCGCGTCGGTGACCTGGACCGTGCGCAGCGCCAGGCCGGCGAGCAGGATCAGCGGGGCGCTGACGGCCAGCCCGATGGCGTACCGGCCGACGACGTCCGGCCCGCCCAGCCGGGCGAGCATCACGATCACGGCCCACTGGGTGGCCGCCGCGGCGGCGTTGCCCAGCAGGAGCCAGCCCGCGTCCCGCCCGGCGGCCATCGCCCGCGTGGTGCGGCCGACGGCGGGCGAGAGCGTCGACGGTGCCGTCATAGGCGCGGCTGCCCCCACATTCACGTACCCCCGATGTCCGTAATGCGGTTTTGTTCCACTTTCTCCACGGCTGTCGCCCGGTGGGATGACGCGAATAACGGCATGTTCTCCGCGATTCACCTCCACGCCAGCAATCACCTCAAACTGGCACGCCGACTTACAAAGAATGTCTGTTTCATAACCTTTTCTGTGTTTAGCTCTGCCGGGGGAAGCGGTTTGCGCGGCTGTCGATTCGCCGTCGCAGATGAGAGGACGTGACGCTTGTGCTTGCCGATCGCAATTTCTTGATCACCGGGGGCACCGGCTCCTTTGGACAGACGATGGTGGCCCGGCTGCTCGCGGCGGGCGCCGCCCAGGTCCGGGTCTTCAGCCGCGACGAGGCGAAGCAGGAAGCGATGCGGCTCCGGCTGCGCGACGACCGCCTGCGGTTCCACGTCGGCGACGTACGGGACCCCGACTCCGTGGCCCGGGCGACCCGCGGCGTCGACTACGTGTTCCACGCCGCCGCGCTCAAGCAGGTGCCGTCCTGCGAGTTCTTCCCGCTGGAGGCCATCCGCACCAACGCGCTCGGCAGCGCCAACGTCGTGGAGGCCAGCGAGCGGGCCGGCGTCGCCGCGGTGGTCCTGCTCAGCACCGACAAGGCCGTCTACCCGGTCAACGCGATGGGGATGACCAAGGCGCTGATGGAGAAGGTGGCCCACGCGCACGCCCGCGCGGAGGGCACCTCCACCGTCGTCTCGTGCGTCCGGTACGGCAACGTGATGTACTCGCGCGGCTCGGTGATCCCGCTCTTCGTCGAGCAGGTCCGCGCCAGCCGCCCGCTGACCGTCACCGACCCCCGGATGACCCGCTTCATGATGTCGCTGGACGACTCGGTGCGCCTGGTCGAGCACGCGTTCCTGCACGCCCGGCCGGGCGACCTGTTCGTCCGCAAGGCGAGCGCCTGCACCGTCGGCGACCTCGCCACGGCGGTCAGCGAGATCTTCGACGCACCGGCGAAGCTGGACCTGCTCGGCGTACGGCACGGCGAGAAGCTCTACGAGACGCTGGTGAGCCGGGAGGAGATGGCCCGCGCGGAGGACCGCGGCGACTACTTCCGGATCCCGCTGGACGCCCGCGACCTCAACTACGCGCTCTACGTCGACGAGGGCCAGGCGCGGGTGGACGGCGTGCACGACTACACCTCCGACAACGCCCACCGGCTCGGCGTGCCCGAGGTCCGCTCGCTGCTGCTCACGCTCCCCGAGATCCGGGCCGAACTGGCCGCCGCGGCGGCGTCGTCATGAGGATCGTGGTCACCGGCGCGGACGGGTTCCTGGGCTGGCACGTACGGGTGCTGGCCCGCGCGCTGGGACTGTCCGACGTGGTCGGGGTACGCACCGACGGCGACCCGGAGGCGCTGGCCGCCACGCTCTCCGGCGCGGAACGCGTGGTGCACCTGGCCGGCGTGAACCGGGCCGAGCCCGAGCGGCTGCTGCGCGGCAACGTCGAGCCGGCCGAGGCCCTCGCCGCCGCGCTGCGCCGCTGCCCGGCTCCGCCCAAGACGGTCGCCTTCGCCAACTCGATCCAGGCCGGCAACGGCACCGCGTACGGCGAGGGCAAGCGGCGGGCCGCCGAGATCCTGGCCGAGGCGACCCGGTGGACCGGTACCGCGCTGGTCGACCTGCGCCTGCCCAACCTCTTCGGCGAGCACGGCCGCCCGCACTACAACTCGGTGGTCGCCACGTTCTGCGCCCGGCTCGCCGCCGGCGAGCGCCCCACCGTCGAGCAGGACCGCGAGCTGGACCTGCTGCACGCCACCGACGCCGCCCGCCTGCTGCTGACCGGCTCCGGGGAGGAGACCGGCGCGGACCGGTCCGGCCGCCGGACGGTCTGCGCCCTCGCCGAGCGGCTGAGCCGCTTCGACGCGCTCTACCGCGCCGGCGAGATCCCGGTGCTGGCCGACCGGTTCGACGTGCGGCTGTTCAACACGTACCGCTCGTTCTGCTTCCCGGACCGCTTCCCGCTGCCGCTGCCGCACCACGTCGACGCCCGCGGCGGGCTGGTCGAGTCGGTCAAGGTGCACGGCGGCGGCGGGCAGACGTTCTGCTCCACGACCCGGCCGGGCGTGACCCGGGGCGAGCACTTCCACCTGGCCAAGGTGGAGCGGTTCGCGGTGGTGCGGGGCGAGGCGGAGATCGCGCTGCGCCGGGTGCTGCACCGCGACGTGGTCCGGTTCCGGGTCGGCGGCGACCGGCCGGTCGCGGTGGACATGCCGACGATGTGGGCCCACTCGATCACCAACGTCGGGGACGGCGAGCTGGTCACCCTCTTCTGGGCCAACGAGGTGTTCGACCCGAGCGCGCCGGACACCTACCCGGAACCGGTCGAGCCCGCGGCGGCCAGACCGTGAGAGTCGGCATCGTCTCGCAGTTCTACGCGCCGGAGCCGGCGTTCATCCCGGCCAGCCTCGCCGGCGAGCTGGCCCGCCGCGGCCACGAGGTCCGGGTGCTCACCGGCTACCCCAACTACCCGTCCGGCCGGGTGTATCCCGGCTACCGGCAGCGGTGGCGGGACGTGACGGAGTCCGGCGGGGTCCGGCTGCGCCGCGTCCCGCTCTACCCCAGCCACGACACCTCGACGCTGCGCCGGGCCGCCAACTACCTCTCCTTCGCGGTCAGCAGCACGGCCGCCGGGGTCCGCTATCTGTCCGATGTGGACGTCGTGTACGTGTACCACCCGCCGGCCACCTCGTTCACCGCGGCCTGGCTGCTGCGGGTGCTGCACCGCGTCCCGGCCGTCCTGCACGTGCAGGACGTCTGGCCGGACTCGGTGACCGCCTCGGCCATGAGCCCGGCCGGCCGGGCCGGCCGGGCGGTGCACACCGCCCTCGGCGCGGTGATGCGGCGGATCTACGCGGCGGCCAGCTCGATCGCGGTGATCGCCCCCTCGATGCGGGAGCTGGTGGTCGAGCGCGGCGCCGACCCGGGCAAGGTCGAGGTGGTGCTCAACTGGACCGACGAGACGCTGTTCCGGCCGGTGCGGGCGACCGCGCAGGCCCGCGCCGCGATCGGGCACCGGGGCCGCCGGGTGGTCATGCACGCCGGCAACATCGGACCGTTCCAGCACATCGAGGGCGCCGTCCGGGCCGCCGCGGCGGTGGCCGGCTCGACCCCGCTCGACCTGGTGGTCGTCGGCTCCGGCACCGAGGACCGGGCGGTGCGCTCGCTCGCCGGCCAGCTCGGCGCCGACAACGTCCGCTTCCTCGGCCGGCGGGACCCGGCCGAGATGGCCGCGCTCTACGCCGCCGCCGACTACCAGCTGGTCAGCCTGAAGGACCTGCCGATCTTCCGCGGCACCATCCCGTCCAAGCTGCCGGCCGCGCTGGCCTGCGGCTCCCCGGTCGTGGTCGCCGCGCCCGGCGACTGCGCCCGGATGGTCGAGGGTACCGGCGTGGGTCTCTCCTGCCCGCCGGAGAACTGGCCGGAGCTGGCCGCCGGCTTCCGCCGGGCGGCGGCGCTGCCGGAGGGGCAGCGGTCGGACATGGCCCGGCGGGCCCGGGACAGCTACCAGCGGCACATGTCGCTCAAGGCCGGGGTGGACGCGCTGGAGATCATGCTGGACGCGGCCCGGACGGGAAGGGGTACGCGATGACGCGGGTCATGACGGTCGTCGGCACCCGGCCGGAGATCATCCGGCTGTCCCGGGTGATCCACCGGCTGGAGCGGACCGTCGACCACGTACTGGTCCACACCGGACAGAACTGGGACCCCACGCTCAGCGACATCTTCTTCGACGAGCTGCGGCTGCGCGCCCCGGACCGGGTACTGGAGCTGGACACCTCCTCGCTCGCCCGGGTGCTCGGCGGCGTACTGGTGGGGGTCGAGGCCGCCCTGCGCGACCTCCGGCCGGACGCGCTGCTGGTGCTCGGCGACACCAACAGCTGCGTGGCGGCGGTGATCGCGCGCCGGATGAAGGTGCCGGTGTACCACATGGAGGCGGGCAACCGCTGCTTCGACCTCAACGTGCCCGAGGAGACCAACCGGCGGCTGGTCGACCACGTCGCCGACTTCAACCTCGTCTACACCGAGCACGCCCGCCGCAACCTGCTCGCCGAAGGGCTGCACCCGCGGCGGATCCTGCACACCGGCTCGCCGATGCGCGAGGTGCTCGACCACTACGGCCCGGACATCCGGGCCTCGACCGTGCTGTCCCGGCTGGAGCTGGCCCCGGGCGGCTTCTTCCTGGTCAGCGCGCACCGCGAGGAGAACGTCGACGACCCGGCCCGGCTCCGGGCGCTGCTCGGCTGCCTGCGCGCGGTCCGCGACGAGTGGGGGCTGCCCGCGCTGGTCTCCACCCATCCGCGCACCCGCAAGCGGCTGGAGTCGCTGGCACCGGACCCCGGCACGCTGGAGGGCATCACGTTCCACGAGCCGTTCGGGCTCTTCGACTACGTGCACCTGCAGACCGCCGCCCGCTGCACGCTCTCCGACAGCGGCACGATCAGCGAGGAGTCCGCGATCCTCGGCTTCCCGGCGGTCACCCTGCGCGACTCGATCGAACGCCCGGAGGCGCTCGACCACGGCTCGATCATCATGACCGGGCTGGACCCGGCCGGCGTCGTCGAGGCCGTCCGGACCGCGCTCGCGCAGGCCGCCGCCGGGCCGCCGCCCTGCCCCGCCGACTACCAGGTCGCCGACACCTCGCGCCGGGTCGTCAACGCCATCCTCTCCACGGTCCGCCAGCACCACGGCTGGGCCGGGATCAGGACCCCGCATGGTCGCGATCCGCGCTGACCGACCCCCCGCCGGCCCGCGCCGGGCCGCGCACCGCCGGATGGCGTGGCTGCTGCACCGCTACCCGGTGACCGTCGTGGTGACCGGGCCGTACCTGCTGCTCGTGGTCGCGCCGGCGCTGGCCTTCGACAACCCCGACGCCGGCTTCGTGCTCCGGCTGGTGCTCGTCGCCGGGGTCACGGTCGCGGTGACCGAGACGCTGCTGCGGCTGCTGACCCGGGGGCGCGAACGCCGCGTCGGGGCGTCGGGACCGGAGCACCCGGCCGCCTTGACGGTGGCCCGGGTGGTGGCGGTGGTCAGCGTCGTGGCCGACGTCGTAGCCGCCCTCGCCGGCCGGGGCACGCTCGCCGCCCAGGTGGCCGTCGAGCTCCCGTCGTCGCCGGTGGCCGCCCTCGCCTCCCTCTTCTTCGGCTGGAAGTACCTGGCCATCGCCCTGCTGCTCTACTCGGTGCTGCGCGGGCAGGCGCGGGCGGCGAGCTTCTACCGCTGGGCCGCCGCCCTGATCGCCGCCCAGCTCGCGGTCGCCGCGCTGACCGCGATCACCGCCCCGGTCGCCGCGTACCTGGTCGTCGTGGTCGCCGCCGGCACGGTCGCCGGCGTGGTGCGCAGCGCCTACGTGGTCGTCGCGCTAGCCGTGCTGCTGCTGGCCTGGCCGGCGCTCTTCGCGCTGCGCAACGACATCCGGATCGCCGGCGGCGTACGGGTGGACACCACGGTCAGCGCGCACGACCGGCTCCGGCTCGACCTGCAGATGGCCCGGCTGGAGCCGTACTCGGTGCCGGCCGACGTCGGCCAGCCGGGCCTGGTCCAGGTGGTCGTGTACGGGCTGGTGCCGCGGGTGCTCGACCCGGACCGCTCGGCCCTGTCCACCGGCGCCCGGATCAACCAGTACCTGGGCGGCTCGGCCCGCTCCTCGTACAGCTTCCTGTCCGTCGGCAACGTCTACTTCCTCGACGGGCTCGCCGGCGTGATCGTCTACTTCGGACTCTGGAGCGGGCTCGCGGTCCTGCTGACGTACAACATCCGCGGCGCGCCCGGCCCGGTCCGGCTCAGCCTGTTCTGCTTCGTGGTGGCCGGGCCGCTCTGCTGGAGCAGCACCTACCCGGACACGATGGTCGCCGTGCTCCAGTACACGGTGGCGGCCGCACCGGTCTTCCTCGTCCTGCGGGCGACCCGGGCGGCGGCCGGCGGGACGCGCCAGCGGGCCGCGGCGTGACCGGCCGCCACGCCCTGGCCGGGCGCTCCCGCGCGCGGCGGGCACCGGGCCACCGGCGCGGCGGGGCGGCGCTGCTGGTCGCGGCGCTGTCCAGCACCGGCAACGTCTCCGTGTCGCTGGCCGTCGCGCACACCGGCTCGATCGCCGAGGTGGGTCACTTCGTGCTCGCCTTTTCCGCGTACGTGCTGGCCACCGGCTGCGTACGGGCGGCGGTCACCGACGGTGTGCTGGCCGAACCCGGTGCCGGGCCCGGCGAGCGGCGGGACGCGGCCGGGCGGGTGGTGCTGCTCGGCCTGCTGGCCGGAGCCGGGATCGCCGCGGCGGGGCTGGTGACCGGCTCGCCGTACCTGGCCCTGCTCGGCCTGGCCCTGCCCGGGCTGGCGCTGTACGAGCACGTCAAGGTGGTCAGCCTCGGCACCGGCCGGCCGCGCCGGGCGCTGCGGCAGGAAGCACTGTGGACGGTGGCCGCGCTCGCCGGTGTGGCGGCCGGCACGGTGCTGCGGTCCGGCCCGGTCGCGCCGTTCGCGGTCTGGTGCGCGGCCGGCGCGGCGATCGGCGTGGCCTCGGCGGTGACCGCCGGGCTGGCGCCGTGGCCGGGCTGGCGGCTGCCCCGGCCGGCCACCCTGCAGGCCGCCGGCTTCGCCGGGCAGCACCTGATCACGTTCGGGTCGGCGCAGGTGGCCCTGGCCGCCCTCGCGGTCACCGCCGGCGCCGCGGTGGTCGGGGCGATCGGCGCGGCCCGGGTCCTGCTCGGCCCGGCGGCGCTGCTGATCAACGCGGTGGGCATGCTCATCGTCGCCCGGCTGGGGGCGCAGTCGGGGCGGTCACCGGCCCGCCGGCTGCGCGGGGCCCGCCGGGTCGCGCTGCTGGCCGCCGGGCCGGCCGCGCTCGTCGCGCTGGGCTGCGCGCTGGTGCCGGACCGGGTCGGCCGGCTCGTGCTCGGCGGCAGCTGGTCGGCGGCGCGGCCGCTGGTGCCGGTGCTCGCGCTGGAGGCGGTCGCCGGGCTGCTGGCCGCGGTCGCGTACGCCGGGCACCGGGTGGAACGGCGGGCCGGCCGGGCGCTGGCCCTCGGCGCCACCCTGGGCGCGGTACGCGTCGCCGGGCTGGCCGCGGCCGGCGTGTGGTGGGACGCGCTGGGCGTGGCCGCCTGCATGGCGGGGCTGGCCGGCCTGACCGTGCTCGCCTGGTGGGGCAGCTACACCCGGCTGCTGCGCCCGGCGGCCGGCGCCTCGGCCGGGGACCCGAGCGACCCGAGCGCCCGGCGTACCCGGGACACGACCTCGTCCACGTCGGAGTTGGTCAGGTCGCCGTAGGTGGGCAGGTTGAGCCCGCGCCGGCCGAGGTCGGTGGCGACCGGGTGCGGCCGCCGGGGCGCCCCGGCGTAGGGCGGCAGCCCCGGGATCGGGCTGAAGAACGGCCGGGTCTCCACGCCGAGCCGGTCCAGCGCGGCGCCGAGCCGGTCCCGCTGCCCCACCGGCGCGCCGGCCGGCACCAGGAACGAGGCCATCCACGGCGCCCGGCGCACGCCCGGCGCGACCGGCTGCGGTTCCAGCGCGCCGGCCAGGCCCTCGTCGTACCGCTGGAGGATCTCCTCGCGCCGCCCGAGGATCTGCCCGGACCGCTCCATCTGGGCGCAGAGCAGCGCGGCCGCGACGTTCGTCATCCGGTAGTTGAAGCCCACCTCGAGGAAGTGGTAGCGCCGCCGCGGGTCCATGCCCTGGTTGCGCAGCAGCCGCATCCGCTCGGCCAGGTCGGCCCGGGCGGTGGTCACGCAGCCGCCCTCACCCGCGGTGATGATCTTGTTGCCGAAGAAGGAGAACGTGGAGACGTCGGCCAGCTCCCCCACCGGCCGGCCGGCCACGCTCGCGCCGAACGACTCGGCCGCGTCGGCGACCAGCAGCAGGCCGTGCCGGTCGCAGAGCCGGCGCAGCGCGGCGTAGTCGGCCGGGTGGCCGTACAGGTCGACGGCGAGGACCGCCCGGGTCCGTGGCCCGACCGCGGCCGCCACCTGCGCCACGTCGACGCACCAGGTGGCCGGCGAGACGTCGACGAAGACCGGCGTGGCGCCGCAGTAGGTCACCGCGTTCGCGCTGGCCACGTAGGTCAGCGCGGGGACCACCACCTCGTCGCCGGGGCCGATCCCGGCGGCGGCGAGCGCGAGGTGCAGCGCCACCGTGCCGTTGGCCGTGGCGACCGCCGCCGGCACCCCGCAGCGCGCCGCGAAGTCCTCCTCGAACCGCCGCAGGTACGGCCCGTGCGAGGAGACCCAGCCGCTGCGCACCGCGTCCAGGACGTACTTCTCCTCCAGTTCGCCGAGGCAGGGCTTGGCGACCGGAAACCGGCGGGTCATCGTTGCGCCTCCAGGCCGTCCCGGGTACCGGCGGCGAAGTCGGACCGGGGGACCGGCCCGGACCGGCCGGCGGCGGCCCATTCGAGGACCGCCGCGTAGTCGCGGGCCGTGTCGTCCCAGGTGCGCCCGGAGAGCCGGCGGCTGGCGGCGCACGAGGCGGCGGCGAACCAATCCGGACGACCGGTGACCGCTTGGACCGCGCCGGCCAGCGCGGCCGGGTCGTGCGGCGGGAAGAAGCCGACCTCGGCGCCGGCGAACGCGACCTGCGCCCGCAGCGGCTCCACGTCGGCGCAGGCCACCGGGATCCCCCAGCTGAACGCCTCGAACATCGCGCCGCTGGCCGCCTCCCAGGTGGACGGTACGACCACGGCGCCGGCGCGGGCGTACAGCCGCTCCAGCGCCGTCACGCTCACGAAGCCGGGGAACTCGACCCGGCCGCGCAGGTCCGGCTCCGCCGCGCGGGCCAGCAGCGCCGAGGCCTGCGGCTCGACCAGCGGGCCGGGACAGACCAGCCGGTACTCCGGCAGCAGCGCCATCGCCTCCAGCAGCGTCGCGTGGTTCTTGTGCGGCGCGGTCGAAGACGGGTACAGCAGCAGGCCGGGCTCGGGCGTCCACGGCGTGCCGGCCGGCCGGGGGTGGAACGCCGGCGGCGGGATCAGCACGGTCTTGTCGCGGGCCCGCGGAAACCGCTCGCGCAGCTGCTCGTACGGGTGCGGCCAGGAGACCACCACCGCGGCGGCCCGCGCGACGTTGCGGCTGATCGTCTCGGCGAAGCCGGCCCCGCCCAGCCCCGGCTGGAACTGCCGCAGGTCGTGCACCACCACGACGGCCGGGTCGGCGCCGGCGGGCACGCCGTGGAACGGGTACAGGTGCACGTCGGCCGGGGTCGAGGGGGCGCCGCGGCCGCGCTCGCGTACCTGGTTGACCAGCCGGCGCAGCAGCCGCGAGGAGCGTACCGCCGGGGGCAGGTGGCGGCGCAGCCCGCGGGCGACCGCCCCGCCGGACAGCAGCGGTACCGCCACCTCGGACCAGCCGACGTCGGGGCGGGGCACCCGGGCCCGCCAGGCGGCGAGCGTGCCGGGCAGGATCTCGACGTCGAGCTCGTGGCCGGTCCCCTCGGCCAGGCCGCCGACCAGGCCGTAGCTGAACGCCTCGACGCCGGCCGACGCCCCGGGGCGGATCGGGGTGGCGTCGACCCGTACCCGCATCAGCGGTCCCGCCGGATCAGCCGGCCGGAGCGCTCGTCGTCGAGCAGCTGCCGGTCCGCCTCGACCATGATCCGGACCAGGTCGGCGAACTCGGTCTTCGGTATCCAGCCGAGCCGCTCGCGGGCCTTGGTGGAGTCGCCGATCAGCGCGTTCACCTCGGCCGGGCGCACGTACGCCGGGTCGATCCGCACGTGGGCGCGCCAGTCCAGGCCGGCGTGGCCGAACGCCGCGTCCAGGAAGTCCCGTACCGTGTGGCCGGTGCCGCTGGCCACCACGTAGTCGCCGGGCTGGTCGGGGCGGAGCGAGAGCCACATCGCCTCGACGTACTCCGGCGCGTAGCCCCAGTCCCGGACGGCGTCGAGGTTGCCCAGGTAGAGCGCGTCCTGGATGCCGGCCTCGATCCGGGCCACCGCTCGGGTGATCTTGCGGGTGACGAAGTTCTCGCCGCGGCGCGGGCTCTCGTGGTTGAACAGGATGCCGTTGGAGACGTACATGCCCCACGCCTCGCGGTAGTTGACCCCGGCCCAGTAGGCGAACGCCTTGGCGCAGGCGTACGGGCTGCGCGGGTGGAACGGGGTGCCCTCGTGCTGCGGCGGCGGGCTGGCGCCGAACATCTCCGACGAGGATGCCTGGTAGACCCGGCAGTCCACACCGGAGCGGCGGACCGCCTCCAGCAGCCGCAGCGCGCCCATCCCGGTGATGTCCGCGGTGTACGTGGCGATGTCGAAGGAGACCCGGACGTGGCTCTGCGCCCCGAGGTTGTACACCTCGTCCGGCTGGATCTCGCGCAGCAGCCCGGCCAGCGAGCTCGCGTCGGCCAGGTCGCCGTAGTGCAGGAACAGCCGGGCGTCCGGGTCGCGCGGGTGCAGGTCGATCTGGTCGATCCGCTCGGTGTTGAACGTGGACGAGCGCCGCTTCAGCCCGTGCACCACGTACCCCTTGGCGAGCAGCAGCTCGGACAGGTAGCTGCCGTCCTGGCCGGTGATCCCGGTGATGAACGCTACTCGGGTCAAGAGCCACCTCCTGTTACGGCGAAACGGTCGGCCAGCGGCCGGGCGGGTACCCCGGCGACCACGGCCTCGGCCGGTACGTCGCGGATGACCACGGCGCCCGCGCCCACCACGGCGCCGGCCCCGACGCTCACCCCGTCGATCACGGTGGCGCCGGCGCAGATCGTCGCCGCCCGGCCGATCCGGGTGGAGCCGGCGACGACGCAGCCGGGCAGCAGGGTGGCGTAGTCGTCCAGCCGCGCGTCGTGGCCGACGCAGGCGTTCGTGCCGATGTGGACGTGGCGGCCGGCGGTGATGTCGGCGGTGAGCACGGCGCCCGGCCACAGCACCGTGCCGGGGCCGAGCGCGACCCGCGGCCCGACCGACGCCCGCGGGTGGGTCAGCCGCTCCGCGCGGCGGCCACCGGGCCGGTCGAGGCGGGCGCGGGTGGGGCCGCGGCCGATGCCGATGACGTAGCCGACGTCGTCCGGCGCGGTCTCCAGCCAGCCGTCCTCGCCGAGCCAGGGCACCGGCAGCCGGGCCGCCTCGGCGGCGTTCGCCGGGCCGACGCAGCCGAGCACGGCGACGTCGCGGGCCGCAGCGATGGCCAGGATCTCGCGGGCGTGGCCGGAGCCGCCGAGGACCACGAGCCGCGCCGCGGTCACCGCGCTCCCCGGGTCACGGCCGCGCCGGGCGCGGGGCGTACCCGCAGCAGCCGGTCGAAGTAGGCGTCGGGGTCGAACGCGGCCGGCTCGGCCGCCGCCGGCTCGGCGCAGCGCAGCACCGCCTCGCGCAGGTCGCCGTCGACGCCGAGCCGGTAGCCGCGGAGCGCGGCGCCGGCGATCTCCCGGTTTTGCGCGGTGTCCGCGGCGATGACCGGCACCCCGTACACCCGGGCCTCGGCGAGCGGGTAGCCGAACGACTCCAGCGCCGAGGGGTAGAACGCGGCCGTGGCGGTGCGCCACAGCGTGGCCAGGGCGATGTGCGGCAGCGAGCCGAGCGGCCGGATCCGGGGCTGGGCCAGCAGGTCCGGCGGCAGCTGCTCCGGCCGGGCGGTCACCCAGATCCGGTCCGGGCGGCCCATCGCGTCCAGCACCAGGAGCAGCTCGCGCAGCCGCGGGAACAGGTTCTTGTACGGCCCGGGCACGACCGGCACGAGCAGGAACGGCACCTCGGCGGGGAGCCGCGGGCCGACCGGGGTCACCGGGTGGGCGTGGACCACGACCCGGCCGGCGACCCGGGGCAGGCAGCGCCGCACCCGGTCGGCCATCGCCGTGGAGGGTACGACCAGCTCGTCCGCGCGGCCGGCGAGGCGGCGGACCACCGGGATCTGCGCCCGGAACGCGCGCGGCATGACGCGGGCCAGGTGCGCCTCGCCGGGATGCAGGAAGTGCAGCGCGTTGCGCAGCAGCACGACCCGGTGCCGGCCGGCGACGCCGAAGGAGACGTTGTTGCTGGCCACGGCGAGGTCGGCCGCGCCGACCTGCCACTCCCGCTCGACCAGCCAGCGGGGCGTGACCTGGCGGCCCCGGCCCAGCACCCGCGGCGGGGCGGGGTGACGGGCCAGGTAGGCGTCGAGCTCGGCGCGCCAGCGGGCCGCGCCACCGATGTCGCCCCCCGCCGTGTCGACGACCACCCGCGCCCCGCTCATGACCGCCAGACTAACAGCAATATGGACAGATGTTGCGGGTCGGACTTTTTACCTATAAGCCGTTCAATACCGTCTTCGCCGCCTATAGTCCATAAGGGAATCTTTGGAGATGCGACGTGCCGTACAACCCTTTCAAGGTCCTGATGACCTGCGGAGTCTTCGAACCCGGCTTCCGCGGCGGCGGCATGGTCCGGGCGGTCGTGCAGACCGTCGACACCGTCTCGGACCGGGTCGACCTGCTGATGGTGACCCGCGACCGCGACCTTGGCGCGCGGGCCGCCTACCCCGGGCTCTCCGGGCGCTGGGTCGCGCGGCGCGGCGCCCGGGTCTTCTACCTCCCGATCGCCAGCCCGCGGCAGTGGCTGCGGCTCTGGTCCCGGCTGCGCCGCACCCAGTTCGACCTGCTCTACGCCAACAGCCTCTGGGAGCCGCGCTTCTCGGTCCTGCCGATCGTCGCCGCCCGGCTGGGGCTCATCCGCGCCCGCAAGGTGCTGCTGTCCCCGCACGGCGAGCTGTCGCCCGGCGCCCTCGCGCTCAAGAACCGCAAGAAGCGCCTGTTCCTGGCGTTGTGGGGACCGCTGCTGCGGGGCATGAGGGTGACCTGGCACGCGGTCAGCGACCGGGAGGCGGACGAGATCCGCGCGGTCTGCCCCTGGGCCGACGTCGTGGTCAACCCGTACCAGGTGCCGCTGCCCCGCGAGCCGCTCCCGCCGCGGCGGGCCGACGCCGGCCCGGTCAGCCTCGTCTTCATCGGCCGGATCTCCCCGAAGAAGAACCTCGACCTGGTACTGGACGCGCTCGCCCGGGTATCGGCGCGGGTCCGGTTCGACATCTACGGCCCCTGCGAGGACGCCGACTACTGGGCCCGCTGCCAGGTGCTCATCCGCCGCCTCCCGGGCAACGTCGCGGTCGCCTACCGCGGCGAGGTCGCGCCGGACGCGGTGCGCGAGACCTTCGCCCGGTACGACGCGTTCGTCTTCCCCACCCTCGGCGAGAACTTCGGCTACGTCATCGCCGAGAGCCTCTCCGCCTCCTGCCCGGTGCTCTGCTCCGGCGAGACGCCGTGGAACCCGGTCCTCGCCGGGGGCGGCGGGCTCGTCCTGGACACCCCCACCGCCGCCGACCTCGCCAAGGAGCTCGAACGGCTGGCCGGGACGAGCCCCGAGGAGCGGTTCGCCGCGCGGCAGCGGGCCGGCGAGACGTACCGGCTGTGGCGCGACGAGCTGAGCAACGAGAACCTGCTGGACCGGGTCCGGGAGGCGACCTGGACGGTCCCGGGCGGGACGAACCCGGCATGACCACCGCGACGCGGCCCGGGCACGCGCCCGGACCGGCCGCCCGCGCGGTCCGGCTCGGGCTGGTCACCTCCGGCTTCAACGTCGCCTCCACCGCCGCCGCCGGCGTCGCGGGGATCCTCATCGCCCGCTCGCTGGGGCCGGCGGCCCGGGGCGAGTACGCCGCGATCATGGTGGTCTTCGTCGTGCTGGTGGTGGTCGGCGGGCTCGGCCAGTCCGCGGCCACCACCTTCTTCGTCGCCCGCGAACGGGACCGGGCGCCGCGGTACCTCGCGGTCTCCCGCAACCTGCTGCTCGCCTCCGGCGCGGCCACCCTCGTCCTCGGGGCGCTCGCCGCGCCGCTGTTCGCCTCCGGCGCCGGCGGCTCGGTCTGGGGCTACCGGTTGATGTTCGCCACCTGCCTGGCCGCGTTCGTCGGCACGGCGTACCTGGGCGCGTTGCAGGCGGCCCGCATCGGGCGCTGGAACGTCATCCGGATCTGCCAGCCGCTCGCCTACCTGGCCGGCATCGCCGTCCTGCACGCGGCCGGCCGGCTGACCCTGGTCAACGCGGTGCTGCTGTTCGGGGCCACCACCCTCGCGCAGACCCTGCTGGCCTGGCTCTGCTGCGCCCGGGACCGCCTCACCGCCGGCCGCCCGGACTACGCGCTGCTGCGCCCGCTGGCCCGGTACGGCGCCGGCCAGCTCGCCGCCACCATCCCGGTCGTGGTGGTCGCCCGCCTGGACCAGCTCGCCATGGCCGCCACCGTCGACCCGGCCGTGCTCGGCCACTACTCGGTCGCGGCCTCGGTGACCACGCTCGCCGTACCGGTCGCGGCGGGGCTCGGCTACGTCGCGTTCCCGCGCATCGCGGCCCAGCGCGGCGGCCAGCCCGGCCAGGTACGCCTCCAGCGCCGGGCGGTGACCGCCAGCGCCGGCATCGGCATCCTGATCATGGCGCCGCTGGTGCTGCTGGCCCCGTGGCTGGTACCCGCGCTCTTCGGCCCCGGCTTCCGCGACTCCGTCCTGCTGGTCGTGCTGCTCGCCCCCGGCGGCGTCTTCCTCGCCTGCCAGCAGGTCTGCGCCGACCTGCTGCGCGGGCACGGCAAGCCGTTCCTGGTGGCCCGGGCGCAGGCGGTCGCCGCCGCCGTGATGGTCGTGCTGCTCGCCGCGCTGCTGCCGACCTTCGGGGCGCCCGGCGCGGCGGTCGCCTCCAGCACCGCGGCGGCAACCGCGTTCCTGCTGCTGCGCCGGGCGCTGCACCGTGTCCTGCCCCCCGAACAGAAGGAACCCACCGCATGATCGTCTTCATCGTCGAATGCCCGAGCCCGTACCACACGCCGGTCCTCAACCGGCTGCACGAGCTGCTCGCCGACGAGATGCGCGTCTACTACCTGTACGCCGCGGACACCTCGCACGGCTGGGGCGCGATCCCGGCGACCCACCGGTACGTGGTGCTCGACGGCGGCCCGGCCTGGCGGACCCTCGCGGCCGACCTGCTCTCGCCGGCGCTGCGCGCGGTCTGCGTGTACGGCTACCGCGGCCGGGCCCGGGCCGCCGCGGCTCTGGTGGCCCGGCTGCGCCGCCGCCCGCTCGTCGTACGCGGTGCCGCCAACGTCCGCGACGAGCAGCGCCGGACCGTGCTGCGGCGGGCGGTCAAGCGGGCCTACCTGCGGGCGCTGCTCGGCCAGCCGGAGATCTGGGCCGGCGGCAGCGCCAACGCCGCGTACTGGCGGATGGTCGGGCTGCGCCGGCACCACCCGATCCCGTACGCCCTGCACCAGCTGCCCGGCGGCGAGGAGGGCGCCGAGAAGCTCCGCGCCGACCTCGGCGTCGCCGACCGGTTCGTGTTCGCCTTCGTCGGCCGCCTGGAGCCGATCAAGGGCGTCGGCGAGCTGCTGCGGGCGTACGACATCGTGCGCGAGCGGACGCCTCGGGACGCGACCGCGCTCGTCCTCGCCGGCCGAGGCTCCCTCGAGCCCGAGGTCCGCGACTACGTCGACCGCCACCGCGACGCCCACTACCTCGGCGCCGTCCCGCAGGAGCGGCTCGGTGCCGCCTACGCCGCCGCCGACGTCTTCGTCGCGCCGTCGCACCGCGAGCCGTGGGGCTGGGTCGTCAACGAGACGCTCGGCGTCGGCACCCGGGTGATCGCCTCGGTGGAGATGGCCGCCGCCGACGACCTGTGCACCGAGGCGACCGGCCGGCGCTGCTCGGTCGGCGACCCGGACGCGCTGGCCGGCCAGATGCTCGCCGAGGTGCGGCTCGGGCGGCGCCGGGCCCCGCGCCTGGCCTGCGTCGACACCGCCCGCATGATGGCCGATCGGCTAGCCGCGCTCACCGGCGGCGGCGTACGGCTTGACGTAGATCGCCGAGTCCCAGACCCCGTTGGTGGTCCAGATGTGCCGCCACGGCGCGATCCGCTCGGCCACCACTGACCACAGCGGCGTCGCCGGGCCGCGCGGGCAGGCGCGGGCCTCCGGGGAGCGGGACGCGGACGGCAGGAACCGGCCGACGTTGTCCACGATCAGCAGCCCGCCCGGGCGGAGCTTGGCAAGCGAGAGCAGCGCGCAGGCGTCCCGGTAGGCGCCGTCCACCAGTACGAAGTCCAGGCTGGCGTCGGCGAAGCGGAGCACGGTACGGGCGTACTCGCTGCGCTCTCCCCGCTCGGCCGCCACGTCGCGGGCCGCGAAGACGTGGTCGACGTTGCCCACCCGGCGGGCGCGGAGCTCGTCGGCGACCTTCCCGTACCAGCGCGCGTCATCGTCCACACTGGTCAGATGGGTGGTCCGGGCGGCCAGCCAGAGCGTGCTGCGCCCCGAGCCGAACTCCATCCCCCGGTCGCCGGGGCGCAGCATGGTGGTGAGGATCTGCGTGGCCTGCGGGGTCAGCCACGGCGCCTGCGGGTTGCGCCGGGTGTAGAGCAGGTCGCGGGTGCGGTCGACGACGTACCGGGGTGTCCAGTGGCGAAAGCTGCGCATTCGAATCCCATCAACGGTCCAGGACGGCAAATATGTCGCGGGGGCTCGTCGGCGTCACGTCGGTGTCGTGCAGCACCCCGGCGGCGTCCGGCCGGGCGAACCGGTAGCCGTACCCGTCGAGGAGCGCGACGATCGGCGACCGGTCCTCGCCGAGCATGCCGACGCTGCGGGCGTTCCACTCGATCTGCAGCGCGCCGATACGCCCCTCGGCGAGCGCCCGCCGGGCCCCTTCGAGCACGAGCCGCTCCGCGCCCTCCACGTCGATCTTCACGCCGGCGACGGCCCGGCCGCCGAGCACCTCGTCCAGCGTGTCGACCTCGATGGTGTCGCCGGCCGCGTCCGGGTCGAACAGCAGGTGGTTGGTGGTGTCCTCACCCCGGCTCAGGGTCATCCGCCCGGGCCGGTCCGCCAGTCCACATTGGAGTACCCCGATCGGGTAGCCGTTGAGCGCGACGTTCTCGCGCAGCCGGCGCGCCGCATCCGGTGCCGGCTCCACGGCGATCACCTGCGCGCCGGCGTCCCCGGCCCAGAGCGCGTACGCCCCGACGTTGCTGCCCACGTCGACGAAGAGGTCTCCCGGGCGGAGCAGGCGGCGCCAGGCCTGCATCTCGTTCCAGTCCGGCGGGTTGGCGTAGACCACTTTGGACGCCGCCGCGCAGTGCAGCTCGGCCCACATGCGGCCGCCGCTGCCGACCGTGGCCATGGTGCGCAGCCCCATCCGGCCGCGGATCTGGAAGCGGGTGGCGCGGGCGATGCCGCGCAGCCGCCGCCCCCGGTTGGCCGGGTGGGTCCACACATAGCTGAGCACCTGCCGGGCGACCCCGGCGGCCGTGGTACGCGTCCCGGTCACGGGCCCCTCCTGTCGAAGACGGTCGCGGGCGCCCGCCGGCCGAAGGCGACCGCCGGCGCCTTCCGGTCGAAGATCAGGAACCAGACGGCGAACAGCACCAGCAGCCGCATACCGGCCCGCACCGCGAACGTGAACGTCCCGACCCACATCAGGTCGGGCAGGCCGGCGGCCACGATGATCGCCGTGGTGCAGGCGAGCAGGGCATGCCGGCTGGCCAGCGGCCGCCGCGTCGACCACTCCAGGAAGCTGTCGACGGCGCGTACCGCGAGCCCCACCACGGGGATCATCAGGATCAGGCCGGCGATCCCGAAGTTGAACAGCCACTCGCCCTGGAAGAGCGCCGCGTCGGAGTGTCCACTCTGGGCGAGCCCGGGGTTGAGCAGCTTGGTCAGCTCGGCGCCGAACCCGTCCGGCTTGCCGGGCCAGAGGCTGCGCGGCACCAGCGACACCACGGCCACCCAGAACGTGTAGCCCCAGTGGGGCTCGATGAGCCCGGCGTGGTAGTAGTCGAGCAGGACGCCGAAGTCGCGCAGCGGGCTCGCCACCGACTCCAGCCCGGTCGACGACGCCACGTAGACGCCGGGCACGGCCTCCCGCACCGCCTCCTTGCGCATGACGCCGAACGTGAACAGCATCGGCGCCGAACCGAGGACCACGGCGAGCTTCACGAGCGGGGTACGCAGCCGCTGCGCCACCACGAACGTCAGCGCGAGCCCGAGCGAGCCGAGGGTGAGCCGGGCGAAGCTGTTGCTCGTGGCGAACGCGACCAGAAACCCGCCCGCAGCGACCAGGCAGCCGATCAGCGGCGGCCGGCGGAGGTCGCGCAGCAGGCCGGTCGCGGCGAGGACGGCGCCGACGAAGCCGGCGGCCTGGCCGAGGTGGCGCGCCGACCCGTCGAGCTTCAGCGACGCCAGCGCCGCGCCGACGACGAGCGCCAGCCCGATCCAGGTCACCCCCCACGGCACCGCGGGCACGGGGTCCACCGAGGGGCGTGCGGCGCGGCCCCGCCGTTCGGTCCCGTGCGGCTGCTCGGTCCCGGCCGGCCCCTCGGACGTGCCGGGCCGCTCGGCCCTGGCCGGCCGCTCCGACGTGCCGGGCCGCTCGGACCTGCCGGACCAGAAGAGGAGCCAGGTCGTGACGTGGCCGAAGTAGCACCAGGCGAGCGCCCGCATCAGCGAACCCTCCGCCGCGTAGTCCACGAAGTACAGCAGGTGCAGCCCGGCGAAGCCGACGAAGAGCGCGAACGCGTAGTTGTAGATGCCGATCCCGGTCAGCCGGGTGCCGCCGTGCCGCCAGAAGACCCAGAGTCCAAACAGGAGCGAGGCGCAGGACAGCACGAGGATCGGCCGTTCGTGGGCCTGGGCCGGGTCGCCGATGCCGAGCAGCAGGCCCACGACCCCGACGGCGTACCACGCGGCGGCCACCGGGAGGTTGGCGGTGATCGGGTGCGGTCCGCCGCTGGACGGGCGCCGGAGCCAGCTGGGAACCCGGACCAGCGGTTCGGATCGGGTCACGGTCTCGCTCATCGGTCAGCTCGTCTCCGTCCGCCGGTCCCGCCACCGGACGACCGCGGCGAGTTGGAGGCCGCCGAGCAGGAGCAGGAGCCCGCCGGCGACCAGCGCGGCGAGCCGCGGCCCGCTCGTCAGGGTGAAGCCGCCGGGGCCACCCGCCGGGTTCCGTCCCGGCGGGGCCGGTGCCGGGGCGGGTGCCGGCCGCGGGTCGTACGTGCTCACGGCGGTACAGGTGGCGCCGGCCCCCTGCGGGATGGTGACCACTGGCTCGGCGGCGCTGGTCCCGCCGAGGCCGCAGCTCAGGCCGGTCAGGGTGTAGCCGTGGACGCTCTCCTCGCCGATCTCGTACCGCTGGCCGGGCCGCAGGTCGACGGTGACGCCGGGCTCGGCGGTCCCCGCCACGGTCCGCGACCGGACGCCGGGCGGGTCGGGCGCCACCGGGTTGAGCGTCAACGTGAAGTCCGCTGCCCGCGCCGCGCCGCCCAGGACCCGCTTGACGAGGGTCAGCGGGGCGGTCTGGTCGGTGGCCACGCACTCGACGTCGAAGCCCATCGGCACCACCACGCTGCCGTCGACGCCGGCCACGTACCCGCCCTCCGGCCGCACCGGCCCGACGACCTCGCAGGCCATCGATCCGGTGGAGGCGGGGTGGGCGGCGGGGTCCGGCCGGAAGTCGTCCTGCCGGTAGTCGAGCAGGGCCGGGTCGTCGCTGGCCGGCCGCTCGGCGAGCTGGTACGGGACGCTGTCGGTCACCTCGGCGCTCACCCCGCTGGTCCCCTCCGGGCCGGCCCGGGCGCCGTCGGGCGGGACCGCCTCCAGGATCCACGCCGACGGGTCGGCGGCGCCGCCGATCACCCGCTTGGTCAGCGTCAGGTTGCTGTGGCACTCCACGTCGTTGACGACGGTGTACTCGTTGGCGCCCGCGGCCAGCCGCACGCCGGCGCTCAGGTCGCCCGGCGGCGCCCCGGTCCCCGCGATCGTGGCACCGGTCAGCGCGCAGCCGGGCAGCCCGACGAGCGGCGCCTCGCCGAGGGTGACCCGCTCGCCGGCGGCGTACCCGTCCCGGCGCACCGACCACGGCTGCCCGCTCGCGGCGCTGCCGCCCGGACCGCTCAGGCTCAGCCGGGCCTGCAGGTCGTGCGGCTGCTCGCCGTCGGCGTACGTCCGGGTGCCGGCCGCGGTCGTCACCCGCCACCGCGCGCCGACCGACACGGAGGCGCGGTCGAGGCCCGGCGCCCGGCTGTGGACGGCGCAGCTGACCGCGCCCCGGGCGCCCACCTCGACGTGGAACCCGGTCGCGCCGAGGTTCCGCACCGGTACCGGCGCGCCGCCCGCGCTCTTGTCGACGCAGACCGCGTTCGCCCCGCCGACCCGGAACGGCGTGTACCCCTCGCCGGTCCCCGGCTCCTCGGTGACGTCCATCCCGGTGGCGGAAGCGGCGGCGAAGGTGAGCGCTCCGGTCCGGGCGTCCGTCGTGGCGTCCGTGGCACCCGCCGTCGTGGTGGCGGTGAAGCCCCAGGCCTCGGCCGGCGGATATGCGTCGGCGACCGTCCCGCCGGGCGGCACCACCCGCTTGACCACCGACACCGAGCGGGCACAGGCCGACAGCACCAGGTCGCGCAGGGCCTCGCCGGCCGCCGCGTAGCTCTCCAGCCGGAGGTGGTCAGCCCGCTGGATGCCGCCGCCGTCGTACCCGGTGCGGCCGGAGATGGCGCGCAGGTTGCGGTCGGCGCCCTCGTCCAGGCCGGCACCCACCCCCACCGCGACGATCCGGGTGCCCTGGGACTTGAGCCGGTTGGCCGAGGCGACCGCCGCGCCGATCTCGCGGAAGCGGGTGTGGCCGGCCGGCGGCGGGTACCCGGCGTCCTGCGGCCCGTGCGCGGTCGGGTTGCCGTCGGTGAGCAGGACGGCCAGGTCGAAGCGCTCGGCGGGGTCGGGGTTCTCGTTCGCCGCGGCGACCGCGCCGAGCGCCCGGTCCCAGTTGGTGAGGCCGCCGGCGGTGGCGTCCGTCCAGCCGGCGTAGCGCGCCCTGAACGCGCGCGCGTCCACTGTGGAGGCCACCGGCATCAGGCCGCTGTTCGGGCCGGCGTCGACGGCCGGGCTGTCGGTGGAGAAGGTGAACAGCGCCGCCCGGGACGGCGTACCGCGCAGCGCGTCCACGAACGCGTCCGCCGCGCCCCGCACCCCGTCGACGAAGCCCGCCACCGAGCTGGACAGGTCGACCACCAGCGCCACCCGCAGCCCGCACCGGGCCGGCAGATCCGGGTCCACTCTGGACAGCGGCCAGGTCCCGCCGGACGCGGTCCGCGTGGTGTACCGCGGGACGCCCGAGGGCGGGTCGGTCTCGCTGCCCGGGTCGCCGAGGAAGCCGCCGCTGCCGGAGGCGTAACCGCGGCCGGGGTACAGCGGCGGGGTCTGGAAGGCGTGCCGGGTCGGCATCCGTCCGGCCGTACCGTCCGCCGGCGCGGTCTGCCAGACCGGGTTGGCGTACCAGCCGGCCGGCCCGGCGGTCGGCGCCACCCAGAGCCGGCTCCCCTCGGCCACGCCCCCGGCGCCGACCGGGACGGTGAACACGCAGTCGCCGTCCGCGTCCGAGACGCAGGTGTGCAGCGGGGTGCCGGTGGCGAAGCCGTCGAGCGGGTCGTAGCCGGCCGGCTCGGTGGCGAACAGTCCGAACGTGACGCCGGGCAGGGCCGCGATCGTGCTGGCGGTCTTCCGGTCGCCGCCGGCGTATACGCTGACGACCGCCGTGTCCGGGCCGGGCTCGGCGACGCGGGCGCGCGGGGTGCCCGCAAACGCGGCCGTGCCCGCGGTCACCACCGCCAGGACACCGGCCCACACCCCGGCCCGCCGGACGCCGCCCCACACAACCAGCCCTGTTCCCACGTACACCCCCGCGCCATTACAGCCGGCCATACGCGAATAATTAGGACTTTTTCGCTGCATTCACCCGAAGGGGTAATTGTCGGCGTTTGCGCGTAAGGGTACGGTCCCTGTCGCCCGCCGGAATAGCAGCGGACCGGCCGGGCGTTGCCCCACCTCGTGAACATGCTTGAGGAGTACCGGCAGGCCCTGCTGTTCATGGAGATGGGCCTCCCGGGCGACGCCGCCCGCCTGCTCGCGCCGATCGTGACCGCCGAGCCGGCCAACGCCGAGGCCCGCCTCCGGCTGGCGCTGGCCTACTACGCGTCCGCCCAGCTCAACCGCGCCCAGGCCGAGCTACGCGTCCTCATCGAGCGGGACCCCACCGACCACTACAGCCACCACCTGCTCGGCCGCACGCTGGAACGCCTCAACCGCCCCACCGAGGCCCTCCCGCACCTGCGCCTGGCCGCCGCGATGGCCCAGGTCCCCGAGTACGGCACCGCCGCCGACCGCGTCGCCGCCACCGTAGGCCGCACCCGCCGCTAGCGCGATTGCCAATAGCCTTGCCGGCTTCGCCGGCCTCGGGTGACCAGCCGTCGATCACCCGGTGAACGTTGGTGGCCACCGCACTGGACGCGGCATCCGCGGTGGTCCGAACCCAACGCCACTCACCGTATGACGGTGTACTTCGCCGTCAGGCCGTGCGCCCTTCCTTGCTCGACGCGGGAAGGTGGGGTCGCTGTCCGTCGCGAAGAACCGTTCCGTGCACGCCCAGCGCCGCCGCCGCACGCGCGAGCGGCACACGACCGACGCCGCGCAGCAGGTGGGAGGCGCGACACAACCCCTACGGCGTCCTAGGAAGGTAGGTTGAAGCTGTCGCCGCCGTGCAGGGCGAGCAGGGACTCCGCCTCGGCCGCGACCTCGTCGCGCTCCGGCCGGGTCAGCGGGCGCAGCGGCTCGACCCGCAGCACGCCCCCGGCCAGCGTCCACGTCGCGCCGACCCGCCCGTCCACCAGCACGAACCGGGCGCCCCGCACGCTCAGCCCGCGGTGCTCCTGGTCGATGATCCGGCTGCGGTCGTCGAAGCCGAGCACCGCGTTGTCGAACGCCGGCAGGAAGCGCACCGGCGCCGGCGTCTCCGGGTCGGGCAGCTCGCCCTCCGGCACGTCGAGCAGCTCGCGCCCGCGCTCGTCACGGAAGACCCGCAGCCGCGGGCGCAGCCGGCCGACCGACTCGCGCAGCCCGCTCAGGCCGGACCAGGCGCGGATGTCGGCGCTGGCGGCCGGCCCGTACGCGGCGAGATAGCGGAGCACCAGCCCGTCGACCGCCTCGGGTGTGTCTCGTACCAGGGATTGTCCCAACCACCGGTCGACGGTGACGTGCAGTGCGGCGCCGCGCTGGCCCCAGAGGCCGCGGGGTGGCACCTGGACCAGCGGGACCAGGCAGCTCAGCGCGTCGCCGAGGTCGCGGGCGGCCACCCCGGGCCAGCGGTCGGCGATCTCGCGGGCGGCCGCGGTGAGCATCCGCGGCTCGCTCTCGAAGAGCGGGCGGCCGGCCTCGGCCAGCTCGGCCAGGTCGACGCCGGGAAGGGCGCGGCGCAGGGTCGCCCACATCCGCGCCCGCAGCATCGGCTGGTGCACGGGGCGCAGGGTGAGCGCGTCGCGGGCGGTGACCACGTGCAGGGTGCGGCGCATCACCAGCGTGCGGACGGCGGTGCGCTCCTCGATCAGCGTCGACAGCTCCAGCGGATCGAACGCCGCCAGCCGGCTCCACAGCCCCACGTAGGGCTCCTGCGGCTCCTGCGCCTGGAGCCCGACCAGCCGCTCCACCGCCTCGAAGGCGGTCAGCTCGTGCCGCCGGAGCAGCAGCTGGCGGGCCAGGAGCGCCCGGTTGAGAGCGCGGCGACCGAGCACGACCATGCCGGTCACCGTAGCGCCCGGGTCCGACAAGGCGTTAAGTGACAACTGGCAGAGAGGAGCTGCGAATGTGCACTGAGGAGTGTCTGAAGCGGGCCGGCCGGGGCGGCGCGTTCGGCCGGCGGGCGGCGCTGGCGGGCGCGGCGGCGATCGCGGCGGCCGTCGCGGTACCCGAGGCCGCGCAGGCCTCGCCCAGGGTGGGCCACCGGGGCGGGCCGCTCGACCTCACGTATCCGCTGACCACCACGTTCCCGGCCTTCGCGCCCGGCGAGGAGGCGAGCCGCCGCACGTACGTGACGATCGAGGAGAACGGCTACTACATGCAGCAGTGGCGGATCCTCGAGCACTACGGCACGCACGTCGACGCGCCCGGGCACTTCACGCCCGGCGGCCGCCTCTCCCCCGAGCTCGCCGCGGCCGAGCTGGTCACACCCGCCGTGGTGATCGACATCGCGGCCCGCGCGGCCCACGACCCGGACACGACCGTCACGGTCGACGACGTCAAGCGGTTCGAGCGCCGGTACGGGCGCATCCCGCGGGACGCGGCCGTGCTCATGTACTCCGGCTGGGGCGCCAAGGTCGGCGACCCGGACGCGTACCGGGGCACCGACGCGGCCGGCACGCTGCACTTCCCCGGCTTCAGCCCGGAGGCGACCGAGTGGCTGCTGCGCCACCGCCGCATCCGCAGCCTCGGCGTAGACACGCTCAGCATCGACCCCGGCGTATCGTCCACATTCGACACCCACCTGATCCTGACCGGCGCCGACCGCTACGGCGTGGAGAACCTCGCCGGCCTCGACCGCCTCCCCCGCACCGGGTCGACGCTCTTCGTGGGGCTCATCCCGTACCAGCGGGGCTCCGGCGGCCAGGCCCGCGTCCTGGCCACCTGGTGACCGCGCGCCGGACCGGCGGGCCACGGTCAGCGCGGGCCCGCGGCCGGCCGTAAGATCATCGAAGTGTTCCGACCGAGCTACCCGATCCACACACGACGGTTGACGCTCCGCCCGTTCACGATGGGCGACCTGGACCCGGTGTGGGGATACCAGCGGCTGCCCGAGGTGGCCGAGCACATGCTCTGGGATCCCCGCGACCTGGTGCGGGTCAAGGTCGCCCTGGAACGGATGGTCAAAGAGGACCGCCTGGCCGCCGAGGGCGACTGCCTCAGCCTCGCGGTCGTCGACCGGGAGCGCGGCGTGCTGGTCGGCCAGGTCGAGCTGGTGTGGCTGAGCGACCGGCACCGGCAGGGCGAGATCGGGTACGTGCTGGACCCGCGCCACCAGGGCGCCGGCTTCGCCACCGAGGCGGCCCGCGAGGTGCTCCGGCTCGGCTTCGAAGGGCTGCGCCTGCACCGGATCGTCGGCCGCTGCTCCGCCGCCAACACCCCCTCGGCCGCCCTCCTGGAGCGGCTCGGCATGCGCCGCGAGGCCCACTTCCGGCAGAGCGCGCTGGTCAAGAACGCCTGGCGCGACGAGCTCGTCTACGCCATGCTCCGCGAGGACTGGCTCCAGAGCCTTTGAGCTACCGCGACGTCCGCGGTGGTCCGGACCGTTGCGCGGGGCCCCCGGGGAAACGTGGAGCGCAGCGGAGCGTTTTCTTGGGGTGCGATCCCGCGGCCTCACCCGCCGCGGTTGGTCGAGGCACCCCGGGCTGGTCGCGCGGACCCGGCAGCGCAGGTCGGGGGTTTCGGCGAGCGCCAGCGAGCCGCCGACCGCAGCGGTGCCCGCGGGAAAGCACCCGCGAAGGGTCCGCCGCCGGCGCGGACCGGGGAATCGCGCTGAAAGGTTCCTGTGGGTTTCGGGCCGTGCGCGGGCGTAACCCGCGGCCGCTCTCAGAAAGCTCCCAGGACCTCTGCGGAACGGGCCATCTCCGCGCGCCACCATCGCCGCATGATCGAGCTGAGAGGGTTGACCAAGCGGTTCGGCGGCCAGTTGGCGGTCGACGGCGTCACCTGCACCATCACGCCCGGCCGGGTGACCGGCTTCCTCGGCCCCAACGGCGCCGGCAAGACCACCACGATGCGCATGATCCTCGGCCTGGACGCGCCGACGGCGGGCGGCGTGACCGTGAACGGCCGGCGCTACGCCGACCTGCCGGTACCCATGCGCGAGGTCGGCGCGCTGCTGGACGCCCGGGCGGTGCACGGCGGCCGCACCGCGTACCACCACCTGCTCTGCCTCGCGCAGAGCAACCGCATCGACAGGCGCCGGATCGACGAGGTGCTCGGGCTGGTCGGCCTGGAGGCGGTGGCCCGGCGGCGGGCCGGACGCTTCTCGCTGGGCATGAGCCAGCGCCTCGGCATCGCCGCCGCGCTGCTCGGCGACCCGGCGGTCCTGCTCTTCGACGAGCCGGTGAACGGGCTGGACCCGGACGGCATCCTCTGGATCCGCAACCTCATGCGGGACCTGGCCGCCGAAGGGCGCACCGTGCTGGTCTCCAGCCACCTGATGAGCGAGATGGCGCTCACCGCCGACCACCTCGTGGTGATCGGCCGCGGCCGGCTGATCGCGGACACCGGCCTGGAGGCGTTCATGCGCGGCGGCGCCGACCGGTCGGTGCTGGTCCGCACGGCGCAGGCGGCCACGTTCGGCGACCGTCTCCGCGCCGCCGGCGCCGAGGTGCGGCGGGACCGGGCCGACGCGCTCACCGTGTCCGGTTTGGACAGTGCGGAGATCGGCCGGCTCGCCGCGCTCGACGGCGTACCGCTGGTCGAGCTCACCCCTCGCGGCCAGTCGCTGGAGGAGGCGTTCATGGCGCTGACCCGTGAATCAGTCGAGTTCGGAGTGGAACGGTGACCGGGATCCTGCTCTCCGAGTGGACGAAGCTGCGTTCGCTCCGCTCCACCGCGTTGACGCTGCTGGCCCTCGCCGTCCTCGCGGTCGGGCTCGCCGCCCTCATCAGCTCCGGCGCCGGTGCCGGGTACCCGGAGCTGGGCCCGGCCGAGCGGGACGCCTTCGACCCCGCCCAGATCAGCACGCAGAGCTACCTCGCGGCCCAGCTGGCGATCGGCGTACTCGGCGTGCTCGTCGTCACCGGCGAGTACGCCACCGGCATGATCCGCACCAGCCTCACGGCGGTACCCCGGCGGGCCCGGCTGCTCGCCGCGAAGGCCGCGGTGTTCGCGGCGGTCGCGCTCGTCGCCGGCCTGGTCGTGGGCTTCGGGGCCTTCCTGGTGGGGCAGGCCACGCTCGCCGCGGCGGGCGCACCGCACACCACGCTCGGCGACCCGCACGCGGCGCGGGCGGCGGCCGGCGCCGGGCTGTTCCTGGCCACGATCGGGCTGCTCGGCGTCGCGGTCGGCACGCTCGTCCGCTCCACCGCCGGCGGGATCACCGTGCTGGTCGCGACCACGCTGCTGGTACCCGCGTTCGGCCAGGGGCTGCCCGGCGGGTGGGGCGAGGCGCTGGTCAAGTGGTGGCCGGCGACCGCCGGTTCGCGGCTGATGACCGTAAAGTCGGATCCGGACCTGCTCGCACCGTGGGCGGGCTACGGCGTGCTCGGCGCCGCGGTGGCGGCCACGCTCGTGGCGGCGTTCGTGGTGCTGCGGGCGCGGGACGCGTAGGGCCTGTATCAAAGAGTCTGTCGGTGCGAGCCGGAGTCCAGGCGGCAATGTCGCATACCGGTGCCCGACGCCGCACGGCGTCGTCTGGCCTCCGGCGCAGCCCGGCAAGGAACTTGATGCGGGCCCTAGAGAGCG
The DNA here is from genome assembly GCF_031085175.1 of Phytohabitans maris. Classification (GTDB taxonomy): domain Bacteria; phylum Actinomycetota; class Actinomycetes; order Mycobacteriales; family Micromonosporaceae; genus Phytohabitans; species Phytohabitans maris. The sequence goes on along the minus strand of NZ_JAVHUY010000028.1, from coordinate 73,759 downwards.
GGGAACGGATGGACGGCGCGGCGCGGCTGCTGGTGGTGGACGACGAACCCACCCTGCGCGAGCTGCTCTCGGCGACGCTCCGCTTCGCCGGCTTCACGGTCGCGTCCGCCGCCACCGGCGCCGAGGCGCTCGAGGCGGCCGCCGACCAGGCCCCCGACCTCGTGCTGCTGGACATCATGCTGCCCGACATGGAGGGCTTCGACGTGGTGCGCCGGCTCCGCGAGCGGGGGCGGCCGGTGCCGGTCCTCTTCCTCACCGCCCGCGACGCACCCGAAGACAAGATCAACGGGCTGACGCTGGGCGGCGACGACTACGTCACGAAGCCGTTCGACCTGGCGGAGCTGATCGCCCGCATCCGCGCGATCCTGCGCCGCACCACCGGCGCCGGCGGCGACCTGACCGTCGGCGACCTCACCCTAGACCCGGAGGGCCGCCAGGTGACCCGGGGCGGGCGGCCCGTGCGGCTCTCACCCACCGAGTTCCGCCTGCTCCACTACCTGATGGCGAACGCGGGACAGGTCGTACCCAAGGCCCGCATCCTGGACGAGGTCTGGCGATACGACTTCGGCGGCGACCCGAGCATCGTCGACACGTACATCAGCTACCTGCGCCGCAAGGTGGACACGACCGAGCCGAAGCTCATCCACACCGTGCACGGCGTCGGCTACGTGCTGCGCAGGCCCCGCTCGTGAGGCGGCTGTCGCTGCGGGCGCGGCTGCTGCTGATCTGCGTGGCGCTGCTGGCGGTCGGGTTCACGATCAGCGGCGTGGTGGTCGCGGAGGTGCTGCGCGGCCACCTGGTCAAGCGGGTCGACTCCCAGCTCACGCAGCTCACCGCCATCCTGGGCGGGGTGTCGCCGGGCGCCATCCCCGGCTTCGACCCCACCGTGCTGCCGGCCGAGCTCGGCGCCCGCCTCGACCTCATCGGCGAGATCGAGATCGTGTATCTGCGCCCGGACGGCGGAGTTGAACGCGTTATGCACAGCGCCGGATCCGGTGGACCGGCCCTGCCCCGCCTGGACGCGGCCGGCGTGGCCGCGCGGGACGGGCGCCCGTTCGGAGTGGCCGATGTGGACGGTGGGGCGGGCTGGCGGGTGGTGGCGCTCCCCCGCTCGGCGGCACCGTTGCTGGGCGAGCCGCCACCGACCGGCGCCAGCGTGGCCGTGGCCGCCTCCACGTCCACTGTGGATGGCACGGTCGCCCGGCTCCGCGCCGTCTGCCTGCTCACCGGGGTGGGGCTGGTCGCGGTGCTCGCGGTGGCCGGTTGGTTCGCGATCCGCGCCGGCCTGCGGCCGCTGCGCCGGATCGAGCAGACCGCGGCGGCCATCGCGGGCGGCGACCTCTCCCAGCGGGTACCGGACGAGGCCGCGTCCGGCACCGAGATCGGGCGGCTCTCGGCGGCCCTGAACGGCATGCTCGGCCAGGTCGAGACCGCGTTCGCGGCCCGGGAGGCGTCGGAGGCGCGGATGCGGCGGTTCGTGGCGGACGTGAGCCACGAGCTGCGCACGCCGCTGTCCGGCATCAAGGGCTTCACCGAGCTGTACCGGATGGGCGGTGTCACGGGCGAAGCCGAGGTGGCCCGCACGATGGCCCGGATCGAGAGCGAGTCGAAGCGGCTGGCCCAGCTGACCGAAGACCTGCTGCTGCTGGCCCGCCTCGACGAGGGCGACGCCGGCCTGCCGCTGCACCGGGCCCCGATGGACCTGCGTACCCTCGCCGCCGACGCCCGCCGCGACCTCACCGCGCTCGACCCCACCCGCACGGTGACGGTGACCGGCCCGGGCGGGCAGGGCCCGGCGGCCCCGGCACCGGTCGACGGCGACGAGGCGCGGCTGCGCCAGGTGGTCGCCAACCTGGTCGGCAACGCGGTCGCGCACACCCCCGCCGGCACCCCGGTCCGCATCGGCGTCGGCGTCGAGGGCGGCGCGGCGATCCTGGAGGTCGCGGACCGCGGGCCAGGCTTGGCGCCGGAGGAGGCCGACCGGGTGTTCGAGCGCTTCTACCGCGCCGGCGAGTCCCGCACCCGGGCGGCCGGCGCCGGCGCCGGCCTGGGCCTGGCGATCGTCGCGTCCCTGGTAGCCGCCCACACCGGCACGGTCACCGCCACCCCCACCCCCGGCGGCGGCACCACCTTCCGCGTAGCCCTCCCGGTCCTCCCCCGCACACCCGCGCCCCCGGGGAGTTGACCTCGCCCCGCAGCGGTTGACCTCCTCGCGCGCCGCGCCCTCCCGGGGGGTTGACCTCGCCTCCCGGGGCTGACCCCGGCCCCCGGCCGCGGGGACCTCCGCGCCTCCCGCGCCCACGGGCGGGGTTGACCTCGCCCCGCGCGGGTTGACCTCCGCGCGCCGTGCCCTCCCGGGGGTGACTTCCGCGCTTCCCGCGCCCTCCCCGGGATTGACCTCCGCGCTTCCCGCGCCCTCCCCGGGGTTGACCTCCTCGCGCGCCGCGCCCTCCCGGGGGGTTGACCTCGCCTCCCGGGGCTGACCCGGCCCCGGGCGGGGGACCTCCGCGCCTCCCGCGCCCACGGGCGGGGTTGACCTCGCCCCGCGGGGGGGTTGACCTCCGCGTGCCGCGCCCTCCCCCGGGGGTGACTTCCGCGCCTCCCGCCCTCCCCGGGCTTGTCCTCCGCGCCTTCCGCGCCCCAGGGATTGGCCTCGCCCCGCGGGGGTTGACTCCCGCGCACGGCCGCCCTTCCCCCATGGGGTTGATCAGGGAGTTGGTGGGCGTGTCGTGCGGCGTGTCGCGCCACGAGGTCCCTGATCAACGGGGCTCGGGCCGGGGCCCGTGCCCGCCGGGCTCCGCTGCACGGGCCATGATCGTGTGCGACGCTGACGGGGTGACGGAGGTGCACCGCGCGGCGCGGATCGAGGACGCGGTGCACGACGTCCTCGAAGGCTGGCTGCGCAAGCGAGGTTGGTCGGCGACCGTCGTGCCGTACACCGGATACGGCGCCCCAGGCTGGGTGCGGGTGATGGGCCGGGTGATGGTCAGCCGCCCCGAATCTCGCCGCGCCCACCACGACCGCCCGAGGCCCGGCCACGCCGACCACCCCGGGACCGGCGACGTCGAGCACTCCAGGCCCCGCGACGCCGCTCTCTCTGGGCCTGACCACGACGAGCACTCCGGACCCGGCCACGCTGCCCACTCCAGGCCCGGCGACCCCGACCACTCTGGGCCTCGCCACGTCGAGCACTCCAGGCCCCGCGACCCGGACCACTCCGGGCCCGGCGACGCCGACCTCTCTGGGCCCGGCGACCCCGACCACCCCAGGACCCGCCACGCCGGCGGGCCGGGGCCTGGCCACGACGAGCAGGACGGCCGCGCCGGGTCGGGGCACGTCGAGCAGGGCGGTGGCCGCGAGCCTGGCTACGGCCGGGCCGGCTCCGGCCAGGCTGAGCGCGGCGGTCGGTCCGAGCGGGACCGGCCGCGCAAGGCGGGCAAGGTGCGCGGCTGGCGCAGCTTCACCACGGTGGCGGCCAAGGACGCGCCGGTCACGGTCGAGGTGGCCGGGCGGCGGCACGAGACGGTCGCAGACCGCGGCGGCTTCATCGACACCGTCGTCAAGGCCGACCTCGAACCGGGCTGGCGCACCGTGCTCATCAGCAGCGGCGGCGGCGAGCCCGTCGAGGCGCCGGTACGCGTACTTGACCCCACCGTCAACTTCGGCGTGGTCTCCGACGTCGACGACACCGTGATGGTCACCGCGCTGCCCCGGCCGCTGCTCGCCGCGTGGAACACGTTCGTGCTGGACGAGCACGCCCGCGCCGCCGTGCCCGGGATGGCCGTGCTGTACGAGCGGCTCACCACCGCGCACCCCGGCGCCCCGGTCTTCTACCTGTCCACCGGCGCGTGGAACGTGGCGCCCGCCCTCACCCGCTTCCTCTCCCGTCACCTGTACCCGCCGGGCCCGCTCCTGCTCACCGACTGGGGCCCGCAGCGCGACCGGTTCTTCCGCAGCGGCCGCGCGCACAAGCTGGCGGCGCTCAACCGGATGGCGCAGGAGCTGCCGTGGATCCGGTGGCTGCTGATCGGCGACGACGGGCAGCACGACCCGGAGATCTACCGCACGTTCGCGCAGACCCACCCGGACCACGTGGCCGCGGTGGCGATCCGGGCGCTCTCCCCCACCCAGGCCGTCCTCGCCGGCGGCCTCCCGTCACCGGCCGGCAACCAGCTCACCGCCTCCGACCAGGCGGGCAAGCGGTGGTTCTCCGCCCCGGACGGCGCCGGCCTGTGGAAACTGCTCTCCGAGTCCGGCGCGCTCGACCCTTCCTGAGGCCGGCGTCAAGTTCCGCGCCCGGCAGGGTCGGGGCGGTCCGCGCCTGGCCGCGCCGGGCTGGGCCGCGCCGAGCCTGGCGATGCCGAGCCGAGCCGCGCCGAGCCTGGCGGTGCCTGGCGGCGCCGCGTCGCGCTGGGCCGAGCCGAGCGAGGGCAGCGCCGGGCCGGGCCGGCCGAGGAAGCCGCCCAGGTCGACGCCGATGAGCGGGCGGGCCCGGCAGCGGACCGCGGCGGTGGCGTGCAGCGGCTACGATCCCCAGCGATGATCGCCACTTCGATCCGCGTCTCCGCGTTGTTGCCGGCGACCCTGCTGTGGATGGGCGCCTGTGGACAGGGCGACCCGCCGCCGCCCGCCGGGGCGGTCGACGGCCTCGGCGAGGGCCTCATCCTCACCTCCGCCCAGCCCGCCGTGGCCGACCTGGGCCCGCGTCTGTCGGTCCGCTACGACGGCCCGCGGGACACCCGCTGGTACCGGCTGCCGGCCGGCACCACCTGGGAGCCGGTCGTCGCGCACCACGCGCGCGAGCTCGGCGCGGGCTGGTCCGAAAGGGACTGACAGCGAGAGGGAACCACCACCCGAAAGGGACCGACACACAAACGGAACCACCGTTCCGAAGAGGACTGACACCGAAGGGAACCATCGTGCGGGGGATACGGGGGATGCTGGCGGCCGCCGCCAGCCTGGTGCTGGTCGCGGCCAGTGCCCAGATCGCGCGGCCGGAAGCGGAGGCCGGGACAGCCGGGGCGACGCCGCCGGTCGTGGCGTTCGCCGCCGCCGGCCAGGGCGCGGTCCGCGACCCGCTGCCGTTGCTGCAACTGGAGAACGGTGCCGGCACACCACTGTGGACGCTCTCCCGGGCGGAGGCGGACGCGGCCGTCGCGGGGCACGGCTTCCGGCTGCTGCCCAACCGGCTCGGCTACCTGCGTCAGGCGGCGTTCACCGGTTCGCAACCGGTCTACCGGCTGACCCGGGTGGTCGCCACCGGCTGGCTGCTGACCGCGTCCACATCGGAGCGTGACTCGCTCGTCGCGTCCGGCGCGTTCCGGTACGAGGGTGTGGTCGGGCACACCGCGGCGCGGCCGGCGACCGGGCTGGCGCTGCTGTCCCGCTTCTCCGGCCCGGCCGGCTGGCGCCTGTCGATGGAGGCGCCGTACGGCGACCCGGACGCGCTGCTCGCCCAGGGCTACCGGCGGGACGGTCCGCTCGGCTACGTGCATCCACAGTGGAACCGGGTGGGTGCCCTCTACTTCGGCACCTGGAACGCCGACTCCAACGCCCGCATCATCCAGGGCGGGTACGACTTCTACAAGCGCACCTACCCCGACTGGTGGGCCGGCGTCCGGGACTACTCGGGCGGTGACCCGTCGGTGCCGGTGTACAAGGGACAGTGGCCGGACGCCGACTTCTCCGACCGGGTACCGTCGATCGGGTTCTACGACGACGCCCAGGTGTCCACCGTGGAGAAGCACATCTCCCAGGCCTCCTCGGCCGGCCTGGACTACTTCACGTTCTACTGGTACTGGAACGCGGCCGAGCGCACCGAGCGGCACGCGGCCGGACTGCGCTCGTTCCTGCGGGCCGGCAACCGGGACGCGCTCGACTTCGGGATCAGCGTCTGCGCGCACGCCTGGGACGGCGGCATCCTGAAGATCCCCGCCGACCAGTACGGGCTGGTCGCCGACACGCTCGTCAGCCGCTACCTGGCGCAGCCCACGTACCTGCGGGCCAACGACGGGCGGCCGATCGTGTGGCTCTGCGACACGCGCGGCATCGGCGCCGGCGCCGCCGCGGACGTACGGTCCTTCGTGGACACCCTGCGCGCCCGGGCCCGCACCGCGCTCGGCGAGGAGATCCTCGTGCTGGCCCACCAGGATCTGGGGTTGGCGCTCGGCCCGGTCGGCGCGGACGGCGACTACTGCGCGGCGCCGTACGCGGCGGTGCGGGCGGGCAGCTACGCCGGATACGTGCGCGGGCAGAAGGCCACGTTCGACCGGGGCGCGCCGGCGTACGTGCGATGTGTCATGTCCGACTTCGACGAACGCCCCCGCTACCCGATCCTCGTGCCGGACGCCGCCGACGCGCTCTTCCTGCCGGACCAGTCGTTCGACCTGTTCACCCAGGCCGCGCGAAACACCGCGACCGACATCGCCCGGTCCACCCGTACCTCGGTTGTGGACAACCTGGTGCTCGTCTACGCCTGGAACGAGTGGCACGAGGGCGGCTACATCGAGCCGAACGCCCGCGACGGCTGCCGCTACCTGGACATCCTCCGCCAGGAGCTGAAACTGACGGCCGGGTCAGGTTGCGTCGCGCGGCCCTGAGGATCGCGAAAAGCCAGACGCGAAAGCCGAGACCGGAAACCAGAGGTTCACAAACGGCCATCGATGTTGCTATCTTGTTGCGATGCTGTGAAAGTTCTTGCAGTGATCGCAAGGACTTCCACTGAACCTCACCCCGGGAGGCGCAGTGACACATCGCAGAACGGCCGCGACCGGCTGGGCAGCGGCCGTGACCGTCCCATTTCTCCTGCTCACCGCCGTCGCCGTCACGGTCGCCACCGCACCGGCCGCCCAGGCCGCCGTGGCCAACGGGTCGTCGATCGTGCACCTGTTCCAGTGGCGGTGGAGCTCCGTCGCACGGGAGTGCGAGACCACGCTCGGCCCCGACGGCTGGGGTGGCGTCCAGGTCTCGCCGCCGCAGGAGCACGTCGTGCTGCCGAGCGCCGAGGGCGCCAGCTACCCCTGGTGGCAGGACTACCAGCCGGTCTCGTACCGCCTCGACCAGACCCGGCGCGGCACCCGCGCCGAGTTCGTCGACATGGTGAGGCGCTGCCGCGACGCCGGCGTCAAGATCTACGTCGACGTGGTGCTCAACCACATGACCGGCAGCGGCTCGGCGGGCGGCGGCCCGGGCAGCGCCGGCACGGTGTACAGCAAGTACGAGTACTTGAACTTGTTCAACGACGGCTCCGGCGACGCGTACCGGTACCCGGACTTCGGGCCCTGCTACACGACGATCAGCGACTGGAACAGCAAGGCCGAGGTGCAGGACTGCGAGCTGCTCGCGCTCGCCGACCTCAACACCGGCGATCCTGAGGTACGCCGCAAGATAGCCAAGTACATGAACTCGGTGATCGACCTCGGCGTCGCCGGCTTCCGGGTCGACGCGGCCAAGCACGTGCAGGAGGCGCACCTGGCCGACATCATCTCCCGGCTGCACGACGTGCCCGGCTTCGGTGGCCGGCCGGACGTGTTCCACGAGGTGTACGGCGACGCGACGATCCCGTACACCGCGTACGCGCCGCTGGGGAAGGTGACCAACTTCGACTACCAGCGCGCGGTCGCCGGCGGCTTCCAGAGTGGAAACATCGCCCAGTTCGCCAACCTGCCGGACTACGGCGGGCTCTCCGGCGGCCAGGCGGTCGTGTTCGTCGACAACCACGACACGCAACGGGCCAGCCCGGCGCTGACCTACAAGAACGGCGACCGGTACTACCTCGCGGACGCGTTCATGATGGCCCACCCGTACGGCACGGTGCAGCTCATGTCGAGCTACGCCTTCGGCTCCAACCAGGCGCAGGGCCCGCCCAGCTCCTCGAACGGCACCACCAACGCCACCGACTGCGCCAACGGTCAGTGGGTCTGCGAGCACCGCAACGAACAGGTCGCCGGCATGCCCAGCTTCCGCAACGCCACCGAGGGCACCGGCATCACGAGCACGGTGACCGACGGCAACGGCCGGCTCGCGTTCGCGCGGGGCAGCCGCGGGTACGCCGCGTTCAACGCGACCGGCGACGCGTGGAGCCGCACGTTCGGCACGAGCCTGCCGGACGGGACCTACTGCAACGTCGCGCGCGGCAGGTACGACGCGGCGACCGGCGCCTGCACCGGCGGCACCGTCGCGGTCTCCGGCGGCGCGTTCACCACGAGCATCCCGGCCAACCGTGGCGTCGCGCTGCACGTCCAGGCGCGGACGGGCGGAGGCGGGGGCACGGCGGCCGTCAGGTTCGACGCGACGGCCACCACCTACTTCGGACAGAACGTCTTCGTGGTCGGCTCCACGTCCCCCTTGGGCTCGTGGAACCCGGCCGGCGCCGTCGCGCTCTCGCCCACCAACTATCCAGTGTGGACCGGGACGGTCGGCCTCCCCCTCGGCCAGCCCGTCGAGTACAAGCTGATCAAGAAGAACCCGGACGGGACGGTGACCTGGCCCCCCGGCCCCACCCGCACCCTGCCCCCCGCCGGCGCCGCCCCGGCCCCGATCACCTGGCGCTGACCTCCGCGGTGCCCGCCCGTCCCCGCGCGGGCGGGCACCGCGCCTTGGCTAATCCGTAACCAATGGGTTACGCTTTCGGCGTGGACGAGGTGGCCGGTGCGATCGCCGACCCGGTGCGGCGGGAGATCCTGGCGATGCTCCGCGAGCGGCGGATGTCGGCCGGGCAGATCGCCGACCGGTTCGCGATCAGCCGGCCGGCGGTGAGCCGCCACCTGCGCGTGCTCCGCGCGAGCGGGCTGGTCCACGACGAGCTCACCGGCCGGCGGCGCTTTTACCGCCTCGACCCGGCGCCGCTCGCCCGGCTGGCGGAGTGGCTGACCCCGTTCGTGGCGGACCACCCGGCGTCCGCGGCTTGGTCGCGCCGCTTCGACGCCCTGGAGACCGAGGTGTACCGCACGCGGCGCGACCGCCGCCGGACGCCGGCCGGCGAGCCCCCGGCCGGTACGGGGCGCGGGCCCGCCACGAAGAGCGTGAGACCGTCCACGAAGGACGGCGGAGAGGAGCGCAGCGCATGAGTCCCGTGCCGACCGGGCGGTTGTTCCGCACCGACACCGGGGTCGACCTGGTGCTGACCCGCAGGTTTCGGGCGCCCGCCGAGGACGTGTGGGCCAGCCTCACCGAGCCGGAGCGCACCGCGAGGTGGTTCGGGCCGTGGGAGGGGCAGGCCGCTCCGGGGCGCTCCGTGAAGGTGCGGATGGTGTTCGAGGAGGGCGCACCCTGGATGGAGATGCGCATCGACGCCTGCGAGCCACCCCGGCACCTCGCCCTGTCCACGGTGGACGAGGCCGGCAGCTGGCACACCGAGCTGCTGCTGTCCGACGTGGACGGTGGCACGGAGCTGCGCTTCGTCCACCATCTGCGCGGCGCCGAAGGGGTCGGCGAGATCGGGCCGGGCTGGGAGTACTATCTGGACCTGCTCGTCGCCGCCCGGGACGGCACGGCGCGGGCCGAGTTCGGCGCCTACTACCCGGCGCTGAAAGGCCGTTACGAGGCGCTCACAGCCGAGTGAGCAGCCGCCCCTCGATCCGGTCGAGCGGGACCGGGCTCCACTCGCGCGCCACGCCGCGGGCGTCGCCGAGCACGTAGACGGTCCCGGCCGGCACCGTCATGGGCGCGCAGCCGGCGGGCGCGGCGGGACCGGCGAGGTACGGCTCGTCGAGCACCGCGCCGTTGCGCAGCACCGCACCGTCGCGGCAGCCGATCTCGTCGCCGGCGAGGCCGATGACCCGGCGCACCGCGGTAAACCGCCGCCCCTGCTCCACCCGCGCGAACGCGACCACGTCCGCGTGCCGCAGCCCGGTGAGCCGGAAGCTGACCCGGTCCATCAGCCAGCGGTCGCCGGGGGCGAGGGTGGGCGCCATCGCGGCGCTCGGCACGTACACCGGGGTGAGCAGCCAGTGCTGGACGCCGAACGGCGCGAGGACCGCGACCGCCGCGGCGACGGCGATCCGGCGCCGGAGCGTGGCGGCCCGCGAACGGGCGGCGCGGCGCTCGCGAAGGGCGGTGCGGACGCCCCCGACCGACCAGCGCAGCGCCTGCCACCCGCCGCTCGTGCCGGGAAACTCGGCCAGCACCGCCTCACCCCAGTCGCCGCCGCGATCGCGCCGCCCGCGCACGGCCAGCACCAGCATCCGGTACGCCAGGCGGCGCACCAGCCCGGTCACGCGCCCGCTCCCGTCGCGAGGGCCGGGCCGGCGGCGCGCCTGGGCGGCCGGGCGGCGGCGAGGCGCTCCCGGGCGAGGGCGGCGCCCTCGGCGGTCAGCCGGTAGGTGTGCCGGGGCGGCCGGCCCGGCTCGGTGGACGCCTCCCAGTCGGCGTCGAGCAGCCGCTGCCGGGTCAGGCGCATGAGGATCGGGTAGAGGGTGCCGGAGGCGAGGCCGGTCTCCCGGCTCAGGTCGTAGCCGTAGCGCCGGCGGGTGGGGTCGGCCAGGAGCGCGGCGAACAGCCGCAACGTCTGCGGCGACGTGTGTGGGATACGAGGCACATCGAAAGTCTACATATAGAGACTATGACTGTCCACGCCGCACCACGAGCCTCTCGTAGAGCGCCAGGTGGCCGGCGGCGGCCGCGTCCCAGGTGTGCCGGGCGGCCAGCGCGGCGCCGGCGGCACGGCGCTCCGGGTCCGGGCGGTCGAGCGCGTCCCGCAGCGCCGCCGCGAACGCCGCCGGGCCGGCCGCGACCCGGGCCGCGCCGCCGAACACCTCGCGCAGCACCGGCAGGTCGGAGACGACCAGCGGTACGCCGGCGGCGAGCGCCTCCAACGCGGCGAGCCCGAAACCCTCCTTCGTGGACGGAAACGCGAACGCGGCGGCACCGGCCACCAGCGCGGGCAGATCGCCGTCCGGTACCGGGCCGAGCACCACCGGCGCGACGTCGAGCCGGGCCGCCCGCGCCTCCCACACCGCCCGGTAGTCGCGGTAGTCGAAGAGCGTCTCGCCGCCGGCCACGACCAGTCGGGCGTCCCGGTCCAGCCGCGCGTACGCGTCGAGCAGCTCCAGGGAGCCCTTGCGCGGCTCGATCCCGCCGACCGTCAGCACGTAGCGGCCGAGCCGCTCCCGCCAGGCCGCCCGGGCCGCGACCGCGTCCGGGGACGGGCCGGCGGCGGTGGCGAAGCGGGCCGCGTCCACGCCGTTCGGGATGACGGTCGCCGCGATCCCCCACCCCGCGCGGAGCTCGGCCGCGACGGCGGCGGAGACGCAGACGTGCGCGTACGGGGTGACGATCGCCCGCTCGTGGCACTCGGCGAGCTCCGGCGTGGTGAAGCGGTCGAGGTGGTGCACGGTGCGCACGCAGCGGCCGACCGCGTTGGCGCTGAGGCAGTCCTGGGCGTGCACGACGTCGTATCCACTGTGGTCGAACGCGTCCCGCAGCGCGGCGATCGACCGCAGCACCCGGGCACCGACCGGCTCGCCGTCCACATCGCGGAACGGTACGACGCGCACCCGCACCGCCGGGTCGACCGGACGGAAGAACGCGGTGTCGCCGCCGCGCCCGAGTGTCCACACGGTCACGTCCCGCCCGGCGCGGGCGAGCGCCTCGGCGAGGGCGAGCGTGTGCACCACTCCCCCGCGCGGCCGGGTCGAGTAGCTGAGCAGGGCGATGCGCATCAGTACGCGTCCGGGCGGCGCTCGTCCAGGTGGCTCAGCACCCGCCGGGCCCGGGCGATCTCGGCGGCCACGTCGAGCTCGGCCACCGCCAGCCCGGCCTTGGCCCAGGTGCGGGCGAGGATGTTGCCGGCCGGCCCGACCACCTTGGCCTGCCCGAGAAAGCGCATCCCGCCCATCGCGCCGGTCTGGTTGGAGGAGACCACGACGACCTGGTTTTCCGCGGCGCGGGCGCAGTCGTACAGGTCGAAGAGGCGGGACTGCCGGTCCTGCGACATCCGGGGCGCCTGGTTGGTGATGCTGGCCGGCCAGGCGGAGAGGCAGGCGAGGATCTGCGCGCCGCCGAGCGCGAGGCTCCGCGCCGACTCGGGGAACGTCTTGTCGTAGTCGATCAGCATCCCCAGCCGCCCGACCGGGGTGTCGAACGCGGTGAACGCGTCCCCGGCCCGGTACGCGGCGGTCTCCCCGGCCGGCAGGTGCACCTTGCGGTGCCGGCCGAGCACGCCGTCGCCGTGCAGGCAGGCGGCCGCGTTGTACCGGCCGCCGTCGCCGTCCGCCTCGCAGTAGCCGACGCAGACCACCATCTCGCCGGCGAGCGCGGCCACCTTGGCGAAGACGGGGTCGTCCGGGTCGAGCGCGGGCGGCAGCGCGTCCGGGTCGGGGTGGCGCAGGTCGGCCAGGTACCCGCCGAGGGCCGCGTCCGGCAGCACGAGCAGCGCCGCCCCCGCGTGCCGGGCGTCGCCGACCAGCTTGCCGATCCGGGCCAGGCACCACTCCAGGTCCCGCCCGAAGTGCGCGGCGGCGCCCGCGATCCGCACCTGGCTCACGGGGCCGGCGCCAGGTACGCCTCCGGGCGCCGGTCGCGCAGGTGCGCCATCGACCGGCGGGCGGTGGCCAGGGCCGCGCGGACGTCGAGCTCGGCCACCGCCATGCCGGCCGTGACCCCGGTGGTGGCGAGCACGTCGCCGCCCGGGTCGACCACCTTGGCGCTGGCCACGAAGCGCAGGTCGCCGAAGGTGCCGGACTGGTTGGCGGAGAGCCAGACCATCTGGTTCTCCAGTGCCCGGGCCCGGTCGAAGAGGTCGAACCGCCGGGTCCACCGGTCCTGCGCCAGGTCGGCGGCGGGGCGGGTGCGGCTGCCCGGCCACGCCGAGACGCAGACCGCGATCTCCGCGCCGTCGAGGGCGAGCGCGCGGGCCGACTCCGGGAACGCCTTGTCGTAGCAGATCATCATGCCGAGCCGCCCGACCGGCGTGTCGAACGCCGCGAACCGGTCGCCGGCCGCGTAGCTGGCGTCCTCGCTGAGCGGCTGGTGCACCTTGCGGTGCCGGCCGAGCACGCCGTCGCCGCTGACGCAGACCACGCTGTTGTACCGCGTGCCGCCGGCCGCCTCGCAGAAGCCGGCACAGACCACCATGTCACCGGCCAATGTGGAGAGGCGGCGGATCTCCGGCCCGTCGGCGTCGAGCGCGGGCGGCCCCTCGGCGTCACCGTCCAGGTTGGCCAGATAGCCGCCGAGCGCCGCCTCGGGCAGGGCGAGCAGCCGTACCCCGTCGGCCCGGGCCGCGTCGATCAGCTGGGCGATCAGCGCGAAGCCCGCCTCCAGGTCGCGCCCGAACGGCGCCGCCACCGCGGCCATCCTGAGCGTGGTCACATCGCCTCCCCGTGGCGTGCGGGGGCGCGGTCCGCGAGCTCGGTCACGCCGCCCCCAATCCCGTCACCGCACCGGCGATCGCCTCGGTGCGTTCCCCGTCCGGCCAGCGCAGCCACACGCCCTGCCCGGCCACCAGCGAGCCGCAGACCGCGCTGGCCGCCGGCCCGGCCGCCGGTGCCGGCGCGCCCGCCGCGTCGGCGGTGAGCATGCCGAAGCCGGGAAAGCAGGTCAGCCAGTCGCCCATCGTGGCGCCGTTCGGGCGCGGCACGCGGGCCACGTCGAGCACCGCGCCGCAGCCGCTGGCCTCGGCGAGCATGCCGAGCGTGCCGGCGATCCCGGCCATCGAGACGTCCTTGGCGGCGGCCGGCCGGGACCGCCCCACGGTGGAGAGCATCGCGCGCAGCTCCGGCGTACGGCGGCCGGTGGTCGAGTCCCACTGCCGCCCGTGGTACCCGGCTCGCCAGCCGCCGCCGGTGTCCACGGTCAGCCGTAACCGGTGTCCCGGCTCGCCTCCGCCGGCCGGCACCGGTCGCTCGGTGCGGCCCAGCGCGGTCACCGACAGGGCGGCCGGCACGCCGAGCTGGGTGTGGCCGCCGAGCAGCGGCACCCCGTACGCGGCGCAGGCCTTGCGCAGTCCACTCAGGACCCGCGCGGCGAACGAGGCGTCCCGGGCGCCGAGCGCGTCGAGCAGCCCGACCGGCGTGGCGCCCATCGCGGCGAGGTCGTTGAGGTTGACCAGCACCGCGCACCAGCCGGCCCAGACCGGGTCCCGCTCCACCATGGACGGTACGACCGCGTCGCAGGCGGCCACCAGGTCGCTGCCCGGCACCGGCGCCCCGTCGTCGCCGACGAAGCCCCGCCCGCCCGGCGCGAGACCGGACAGCAGCGGGCCGAGCGGGCCCTTGGTGGCGGCGGCGAGCGCGGCGATCCGCCCGATCGGCCACCGCATCAGCACGTGCGGGGCGCGGGCCACGGTCACCGCGCGGACCCGCCGCCAGCCCAGACGGGCGAACATGCGCTCGTTGCGGGCCTGCACGGTCGCCTCGAAGCGGAGCACTCCGGCGCTCTCGGCGCGGGCGCAGGCGGCCCGGACCAGCGCCGCACCGACGCCCATCGAGCCGCGGGCGGCCGGGTCGACGGCGAGCCGGCCGCCGGTCCACCAGCCGAGGTCGCGGCCGCCGTCGACCGGGCCGAGCCGGACGCCGCCGACAACCGTCCCCAGTGGATCGCGGGCGACCAGCACCACCGTGCGCGGGTCGTCGTCGCGGGGGTCCCGGTCGGTGCCCCGAAACAGCCCCTGCTCGTCGACGAAGACGCGGGTGCGCAGGGAGCGGTACGCGGCGAGCGTGGCCGCGTCGCCCGCCTCCTCGATCCGGAACGCGGCCGTCCGTTGTGGACGCTCGCCGAGCAGGGCCGGCACGTCGAGCATCCCGCTCACCCCCCGGCCGCCTGGAGCGCACCGCAGGCACCGCACGCGGCGCAGCCGGCCTCCTGCTCGGCGCCGGTCATCCCGGCCGCGCGCAGCAGCGCGCCGACCCGCGCGGTCACGTCGCGGACCAGCGCCACCGGCGGCGCGCTCGCCCCGTCGCGCCGGGCCAGGGTGCCGAGCATCGGCCGGAACGGCACCACGAACGGGTACACCCCGCGCGCGATCAGCCGCCCCGCGCCCGCGACGAGCTCGTCCGGGTCCTCGCCGAGCCCGACCAGCAGGTACGTGGAGACGCGGTTGCGCCCGAAGACGCGGACCGCCTCGTCCCAGGCCGCCTCGTACGCCGCCAGCGGCACCGTCGCCTTGCCCGGCATCCACCGCCGGCGTACGGCGTCGTCGAGCGACTCGACGTGGATGCCGACCGCCACCGCGCCCGCCTCGCGCAGCTCGGTGAGGGCGGAGAGGTCGGCGGGCGGCTCCAGCTGTACCTGGATCGGCAGCCCGGGAACGGCGGCGCGCACCGCCCGCACGCACCGGGCCAGGATGCGGGCGCCGCGGTCCGGCCCGGCCGTGGTGCCGGTGGTCATCACCATCTGGCGCACCCCGTCGAGCCGTACCGCCGCCTCGGCCACCTCGGCGAGCTGTGCCGGCGTCTTCGCCGCGACCGTGGCGCCGCCGCGCAGCGACTCCTCGATGGCGCAGAAGCGGCAGCGCTGCTCCTCGGCGTACCGGACGCAGGTCTGCACGACGGTGGTGGCGAGCACGTCCGCCCCGTGCAGCCGGGCGATCCGCTCGTACCGCACGCCGTCGGCCGTCTCCAGGTCGTAGAAGCGGGGCCGGCGGACCGCCACGATGGACAGTCCGGTGTCGACGGTGCCGTTGAGCAGCCGGCCGTCCCGCACCCGGTACGGGCTGGCCGGGTTGATCGGCAGCGCGGCGTTGGCGCCGTCGAGCAGCAGGTGCCCGTCGTCGCTGGGGCCGGCGCCGGCCGGGCGGCGCACCGGGGCGTCCACCCGGACACCCCGGACCGCGACGTCGACCCGCGTGGTGAGGCGGTCGTCCGGCATGGCGATCAGAACATGTACGTGGAGTTGATGATCGCGCCCTTGCGCGCGTAGTGGATGAGCGCGTCCTGCACGTCGAGCGGGTGGGTGGGGATGACCCCTTCGATGAGGTCCTCCTCCCGCGCGCCGTGCAGCGACAGCCCGAAGCGGCAGCAGTACACCTTGCCGCCCTCGGCGATGAACGTGCTCAGCGAGTTGTTGATGTTGTGCTCGCCGGGGAACGCCGAGTTGCCGGTGGTCGGGAAGCCCCGGGTGGCCAGGCAGTTGAGCGAGCCGGGGCCGTAGAAGTAGATGGCCGACTCGAAGCCCTTGCGCAGCGCGCGGGTGGCCTGCAGGATCGCGACGAAGCTCACCGACGACTCGTGCGCGATGCCGTGCACGAGCGTGAAGTACACCTCGCCGTTCTCCGCCTGGTAGTCGGGAAACACCTTGGTGCCGCCGTAGATGCTGGAGCCCTGCGGCAGCGAGGGGTGGGGGATCTCGTCGAGGCTCTGCTTCTCCAGGTCGCTCAGGTCGGTCACAGCTCTCCTCCTCATGGGTACAGACGGGCGAAGTTGTCGCGGAAAACCAGGTCGGCCAGGGCGCCGTCCCCCGCCGCGGCGCGCAGCTTGGCGTACTCCCCCGCGTGGTCGCCCCACGGCTCGTCGCTGGCGAAGAGCACCCGGTCGTGGCCGAGGCCGCGCCGCTCGATCTCGGCGGCTAGCCAGCGCGGGGCGAAGCCGATGGCCCAGGACATGTCGGTGTAGACCCGCTTGCCGGCCGCCACCCAGTCGAGGAAGCGGGCGCCGGCGAGCTTGATGTGCCCGCTCATGCCGCCGCCGAAGTGCACCAGGTGCACCGGCACGCGGTCGGCGTACCACTCGACGAGGTGGCCGACCTCGTCGACGTCGGAGGCGGCGCCGGGCGAGGTGTGCACGTGCACGACCAGGCCGTGCGCCTCGGCGGCGGCGAAGACGCGGTCGAGCGCCGGGCGGCAGGCGGGGTCGGTGGCCCGGCCGCCGAGCAGGAAGCTGAGCTTGAGCGCGCGGACGCCCGCCTCGCCGGCGAGGGCGAGCGCGGCGGCGGTACGCTCCCCGTCCTCGGGGCGCGGCGACACCCACAGTCCACATCGGATCCGCTCGTCGGCGGCGGCCGCCTCGACGCAGAGCTCGTTGAGGGAGAAGGCGAGGTCCGGGTCGGGCACCCCGTAGTTGGGCAGGACGAGGGCCCGCTCGGTGCCCTCGGCGTCGAGGTCGGCCAGGAGCTGCTTGAGCGTCGCGCGGGCGGTCACGTCGGGGTGCACCGGCGGGCCGCCGTAGAACGGGTACGCCGGCAGGGTGCCCAGGTGCCGGTGGGCGTCGCAGACCCGCTTCACGAGGCCACCCGCTCGGGCGGCGTGCCGGCGATCCAGCGCACCTCTTCGACGGCCCAGCGCAGCTCCATCGCGGCGATCCGGTCGGCGAGGTGCTCGGCGTCCCGGGCCACGCCGGAGAAGCGGCCGGAACCCCAGGTGTGCTGCCACGGCAGGCCGAGGAAGTAGAGCCCGGGGCAGGAGGTGACGCCGCGCCGGTGGGTCGGGTAGCCACGGCCGTCGAAGACCGGCACCCGCACCCACCGGTGGTCGCGGTGGAAGCCGGTGGCCCACACCACCGCCGACACACCCGCCGCCGCTAGGTCCAGTGTGGACGGGTGGTCGGACGGTGGCGCCCACACCGGCACGTACCGCGGCTCGGTCGGCGCTTCGATGCCGCACGCCAGGATGAACTCGTCGATGGTGTCCTTGATGGACTCGGCGACCGCGTCGGCGTGGTCGAGGTTGTGCCGCAGGTCGCCGGCGAAGGCGGCGCTGCCGCCGGCGATCGCGGCGAGCCGGCCGTGCAGCCGCATGCCGTCGCGGGCGAAGGCCCGCAGGTCGATGTCGCGCCCGCCGTCGCGGCCGGTGACGTAGTGGTTGACCCGGAAGCGCACCGCCTCCGCGTCGGCGAACTCGTCGATGCCCTTGTCGTAGTAGCCCATGTCGGCCAGCCAGGCCACCACGTCACGGCCCCGGTAGAAGCGGGCCACGCGGGGCGCGCCGCCGACCGCCAGGTGGACGCGGCGGCCGGCGAGGTGGAGGTCTTCGGCGATCTGGCAGCCGGACTGCCCGGTGCCGACCACGAGCACCGCGCCCTCGGGCAGCTGGGCCGGCTCCCGGTATCCGGAGGAGTGCAGCTGGGTCACGCCGGCCGGCAGCCGCTCGGCCATCCGCGGCACGGCGGGCGTGTGGTAGGGCCCGGTGGCCACCACCACCTGGTCGGCGGTGACCGTGCCGCCGCTGGTGACGAGCTCGAAGACGCCCGCCTCCGTGCGCCGCAGGCGGGTCGCCTCGACGCCCTCGCGCAGCGGCGGGTCGAACGAGGCCGCGTACTCCTCCAGGTAGCGCACGACCTCGTCGCGCCCCATGAAGCCGTCCGGATCCGGCCCCGGGTAAGGGAATCCGGGCAGCTGGCACTGCCAGTTCGGCGTGACGAGGCAGAACGAGTCCCAGCGCCGCGCCCGCCATTCGTACCCGACCCGGTGCCGCTCCAGCACCAGGTGCTCGATCCGGCGCCGGCGCAGGTGCCAGCTCATCGCCAACCCCGCCTGCCCGCCACCCACCACGACGACGCGGTGGTGGCCGCCGAGGATGTCGCTGTCCGGCATGGCACCTCCCGCGGTCCGATGCCGAACACTCCAGCCGCCGCTGGTTTCCGCGCGGTTTCATCCGGAACAAGCGGCCGTTAGATGCTCCTCACGTACACCCATGCCTCGGCGCCCGAGGAGAGCGTGGCGAGCACCCGCTCGTAGTCGTCCACTTCGTACTCGTCGGCGGCGGCGAGCTCGGCGTCGGTCACCTCGAACACCGCGCCCGCCACGCCGTCCCGCCCGTCGCCGGTCCGCACCACGATCGGGTGGCGGGCCAGGCCGCTGACGTCGAGCACGTACGGGTCGTCGATCTCGAGCACGTCCAGGCGGTACCCGGGAAGCTCGTCCTCCCGCCCGACCAGCTCGCGGCCGAAGTTGGCCAGCTGGACCTTGGGGTCGCGGAGGGTGCCGTACGAGAAGAGCAGAGGCATGTTTCCCCTTGGCTTCTGGAACTACTCTGGGTGGATGCTCAACCTACGCGACTGGAAGGCCCGCAGGGCCGAGAGGCGGGCGGCGAGGATCGCCGCCCAGGCCGACCGCGCGGCGCGGCGGGCGGCACGGGAGTCGGAGCGGATCGCCAACCAGGGCCGCGACGCGAGCGCGGCCGGCCCCTGGACCAACGGCGGCGCCGGCGCCTAGGACCCCAGGTGCGGCGCACCTGGGCAGGTCTCGCTCGACGATTCTTGGGGATCTGGCCACCTTGCGGCGCCGGCGCCCGGCGGGCCCCGGGCGGGCCCCCGCCGGTGATCGAAGCTCCTTTCAAGTCGTTCTAACGACTTCAAAGGAGCTTCGATCACCCTGCACCGCAAGGTCTTCGGAACGGTCGGGGTTCGCGTGGCACCCTCAGTGTTCAGGGTTCGAACGCGCCGCCGTTTCCGGCGGCCATCTGCCGCTGACCGCGGCGTCCGGAGTCGGGGCTCGGCGGCATCGAGTCGCGAAAGCAGATCGTGGTACCTGGGTGCCCTCAGAGGGGCACTGGAATACCACGATCTCCCCTGAGAGCCTTGATCGGCCGGCGGGTTGGGGAGCGCGGAGGGTGAGGCCGCGGGAGCAACGGTCCGGACCACGACGGGCGTCGCGGTAGCTCTCGTCTATGTCTTTCCGGTCGGCGGCGGCGCGGTGCTCTCGCGGACGACGAGGTCGGTGGTGAGCTCGACCCTGCGCTCGCGCGGTGCCTGGCCCGCGGCGAGCGCGACGAGCATCGCGGCGGCCGTCGTGCCCATCCGCTTGAGCGGCTGGCGCACGGTGGTCATCGGCGGGCCGGCCCAGCGGGTGAACGGCAGGTCGTCGAAGCCGACCACGCTGAGGTCGTCGGGGATGCGCACGCCGGCCTGCCGGGCCGCTTCGTAGACGCCGTGCGCCTGCAGGTCGTTGGTGGCGAAGAGCGCGGTAGGCGGCTCGGGCAGGCGCAGCAGGGCGGCGGTCTCGCGGGCCGCGCCCTCGACGTAGAGCGGGCCGACCCGGACCAGGTCGGCCTCGACCGGCACGCCGGCCTGGTCCATCGCGGCGCGGAAGCCGTCGAGCCGGGCGCGGCAGAACGGCCACTTGAGGTTGCCGCAGAGCATGCCGATCCGCCGGTGCCCGAGCTCCAGCAGGTGGCGGGTGGCGACGAGCGCGCCGCTGTAGTTGGCCGCGCCGACCGAGGGGGTGTCGTGCAGCGGCTCGCCGGTCGGGTCGAGCGTGACGAGCGGGATCGAGCCGGTGGCCAGCTGCGCCTGCTGGTGGGCGGTCAGGTCGGAGAGCACGGCGATCACGCCCATCGGGCGGCGGGAGAGCACCTGCTCGGTCCAGCCGGCGCCGGGCGTGAGCCGCCCCTGCATGGTGGTGAGCACGACGCCGAGCTTTTGGTCGCGGGCGACCTCTTCGACCCCCTGGATGATCTCCAGCGCCCACAGGCTGTCGAGCGCGTGGAAGACGAGCTCGATCAGCGGCGCCTGGGCGGTCGCGTCGCCGCGCTGGTAACCGTGCTCGTGCAGCACCGCCTCGACCCGCCGCCGGGTGCTCAGCGCCACGCCGGCCTGGCCGTTGAGCACGCGGGAGACGGTGGGCGCGGAGACGCCGGCCAGCCGGGCGATCGTGGCCACGGTGACCTTGCCGCGGCGACGGCCGTCGCCGACGGATGCGGGAGCGCCCGTCGCGGTCACGCTCGGCATTCTACGATGCGGACCTTGCGGCTGTCTTTCCGGAACCTGCCGGCACCGCCATCCATCTCCGCCTCCTCCAGGCTCTCGTGAACCTTCCATTTTGTCCGCCCTGGCCTCCTTATATAGATGGACATTTGCACGTTGATGTGTTCCGGTACATACTACGGAATGTTTCAGCACGGGCGGCACCGACGGTGAGCCCGTACACCGGCGCCCGCGCCCCGCCCAGGGCATCCGACGGTTCGGGAGGACCTACCCCGCATGAGACTCAGAAGCATCGTGATCGGCGCCGCGGGGCTCGCGACCGCGCTCGTGGCCGCCACCCTCACGCTCGCCCAACCCGCGTCCGCGGCGACGCTCGTCGAGGTGACCAACTTCGGCACCAACCCGAGCAACCTGCGCATGCACCTCTACGTGCCGGACCGGGTGCAGGCCCGCCCCGGCATCCTGGTGGCGGTGCACTACTGCACCGGCAGCGGACCGGCCTACTACTCCGGCACCCAGTTCGCGCAGCAGGCCGACCAGTACGGCTTCATCGTCATCTACCCGTCGGCCACCCGCAGCGGCCAGTGCTTCGACGTGTACTCACCGCAGGCGCTGCGCCGCGACGGTGGCAGCGACCCGGTCTCGATCCGGTCGATGGTCGGCTACGTGCAGCAGCGTTACAACGCCGACCCCAACCGCGTCTTCGCCGCCGGCACCTCGTCGGGCGCGATGATGACCAACGTGCTGCTCGGCCTCTACCCGGACGTGTTCAAGGGGGGCGCGGCGTTCGCCGGCGTGCCGTTCGGCTGCTTCGCCACCACCGACGGCTCCACCTGGAACAGCCAGTGCGCCAACGGCCAGATCGTGCGCACCCCGCAGCAGTGGGGCGACCTGGTCCGCAACGCGTACCCCGGCTACACCGGCGCGCGGCCGCGGATGCAGCTATGGCACGGCACGAACGACGAGACGCTGCGGTACCCCAACTTCACCGAAGAGATCAAGCAGTGGACCAACCTGCACGGCCTGAGCCAGACGCCGACCTTCACCGACACGCCCGCTTCGGGACAGACCCGCACCCGGTACGGCAGCAGCGGCGGCCAGGCTCCGGTCGAGGCGATCAGCCTCCAGGGCGTGCCGCACAACCTCCCGGTGAACGCGGCTGAGGCGATCCGCTTCTTCGGCCTCGACACGCCGACCCCGCCGACCTCGCAGCCGCCCACGTCGGGCCCGCCGACGTCCTCGCCGCCCACCTCGCAGCCGCCGACGTCGGGCCCGCCGCCCACGGGTGGCGCGTGCCGGGTCGGCTACACGGTCAACTCCTGGAACACCGGCCTGACCGCCTCCATCACCATCACGAACACGAGCAGCGGTACGGTCAACGGCTGGACGCTCGCCTTCACCCTCCCCAGTGGACAGACCATCACGTCCGGCTGGAACGCCTCGTACTCACCGAACAGTGGGGCGGTGACCGCCCGCAACGCCTCGTACAACGGCACGCTGGCGCCGAACGCGTCGACGGGTATCGGCTTCCAGGCCACCCACACGGGCAACACCGGACGCCCCACCTCGTTCACCCTCAACGGCACCGCCTGCACGCTCGCCTGACGACTCCTCGCGTACGCCGCCGCCGGTCCACGCGCCGGCGGCGGCCTGCGCTTCGGCCGGCTGCCTCGGGTCGGCCTCGCGCCCGGGGGTGGCGGCTCGCGCGGCGGGGCCGTTGTAGGGCGCGTAGATGTAGCGGGCCAGCATGGCGCGGAGCAGGTTGAGGTCGTCGTAGGTCAGCTCGGGATAGCCGTGCTTGACCAGCACCGCGCGCACGTCGGTCACGAGGTCGAGCGTGAGCCGGTGGTCCCCCGTGTGCCCGGGTACCGGGTAGTTGTTCATTCACCAACGGTCGGTGCCAGGCCGGTGGTGGCGTCGCACGAGGTGTCCGCATCTGCGCTGGGCGCTCCCGGCAGGGGCCGGGGTGAGACCGCGGACATCGCGGTGGCTCGAAGTCTCTTTCCGGGTTGGATCCGCTCGACACCGCCGAGCCGGCGCGGCCCGCCCGGTGGCCGGGGCCCCACGGCATGGCCGGTGCGTGGACCGGCCAGCCGAGGGACCTCGGGTCGCCCCGACGGCGTCCTGCCCGCGGGTCAGGTCGCGATGCCGGCGTACTTGGTGTTCAGGTACTCCTCGATGCCCTCCGGCCCGCCCTCGCGGCCCATGCCGGACCACTTCACGCCGCCGAACGGCGCGGCCGGGTTGGAGACCAGCCCCTTGTTGAGACCGACCATGCCGCTCTCCAGCCCTTCGACGACGCGCAGGCAGCGGTTGAGGTCGCGGGCGAAGGCGTAGGCGACGAGGCCGTACTCGGTGTCGTTGGCCAGCCGCAGCGCCTCCTCGTCGGTGCGGAACGGGTAGACCGGCGCGACCGGCCCGAAGATCTCCTCGCGGTGCATCGCCGCGTCGGTGGAGACCCCGGTGAGGACGGTCGGCGTGAAGAAGTAGCCGTCCCGCTCCGGCGCGCCGCCGCCGGTGAGCACGTCGGCGCCGCGCCCCACGGCCTCGTCGACGAGCTCGGCCACCTTGCCGCGCTGCTTCTCGTCGATCAGCGGGCCGACCTTGACGCCGGCCTCGGTGCCGCGGCCGAGCGGCATGGCGGCGAGCGCGGCCGCGAGCCGCTGGGCGAACTCCTCGGCGACCGACTCGTGCGCGTAGAACCGGTTGGCCGCCACGCAGGACTCGCCCATGTTGCGCATCTTGGCGATGACTGCCTGCTCGACGGCGAGCTCCAGGTCGGCGTCCGCGAAGACCAGGAACGGCGCGTTGCCGCCCAGCTCCATCGAGAGCCGCAGCAGGTTGCCGGCGGACTGCTCGACCAGCGCCTTGCCCACCTCGGTCGAGCCGGTGAACGACAGCTTGCGCAGCCGTCGGTCCCCGATGATCGGCTTGACCACCCGGCTGGCCGAGGAGGAGGTGATCACGTTGACCACGCCGGCGGGGAGGCCGGCCTCGGCCAGCAGGCTGACCATCAGGTTGTTGGAGAGCGGGGTGAGCTGGGCGGGTTTGACCACCATCGTGCAGCCGGCCGCGATGGCCGGGCCGATCTTGCGGGCGCCCATGGCGAGGGGGAAGTTCCACGGGGTGATCAGCAGGCAGGGGCCGACCGGCTGCTTCATGGTGAGCAGGCGGCCGGCGCCGTTCGGCTCGTCGGACCAGCGGCCACTGACCCGCACCGCCTCCTCGGCGAACCACCGGAAGAACTCCGCCGCGTACTTCACCTCGGCCGCGGCCTCCGCGATCGGCTTGCCCATCTCCAGGGTGACGAGGAGGGCGAGCTCGTCCACCCGTTCGTTCATCAGCTCGAAGCAGCGGCGCAGGATCTCGCCGCGCTGCCGCGGCGGCGTGGCGGCCCACGAGGCCTGGGCCCCGGCGGCGGCGTCCAGCGCGGCCACCGCGTCGTCCGCGGTGGCGTCGGCCACCCGGGCGAGGGGCCGCGTGGTCGCGGGGTCGACCACGTCGACCCACTCGCCGCCCGAGGCCTCCCGCCATTCACCCCCGATGAAAAGCCCATCGGGTACGGAAGCGACGAGTTCCTTCTCGTCGACGCTCATCGCACGCCTCCCTCCACTGTGGACGGTGTCCACTCGACGTTCGCGCTGGTCCGCCCGGCGGGGACCGCGTCGCTCATGAGGTCGAGTCTGCCGTAAAAGGCCGACTGTTAACAGATACTGAACACATCACACATCCGCGGGCCCCCCGGTCGGGGCGCGCAGCCAGCGGCGGAAGTCCTCGGCCAGGATCGCCGGGTCCGCCAGCAGGTAGTCGGTCCGGATCTGCTCGGTGCCCACGAAGACGCGCACGAGCAGCGGGCCGGCCGCCTCCCGTGCCCAGTCGAGCGCGGCGGTGAGCTCCTCGCCGGTACGCACCTCGCGGGCACCCGCCCAGCCGCAGGCCAGCGCCATCGCGACGAGGTCGGCGCCGGCGGCCGCGGTGGGCTGGCCGCCGGTGGCGAGGTACACGCCGTTGTCGAGCAGCAGGACGACCAGGTTGTCCGGTTTCAGGTGGCCGGCCGTGCTCAGCACGCTCAGCCCCATCAGCAGCGAACCGTCCCCCTCGACGGCGACCACCCGGCCGCCCCGCGTCCCGCGCAGCCCCAGGGCCAGCCCGAGCGCCACGCCGACGGTCTGGCCCATCGCGTCGAGGTTGACCAGGTGGTTGGGGCGGCGGCCGGCGACGGCGACCATCTCGCGGGCGGTGCCGCCGAGCGTGAGGACCACCGGGTCCGCCGGGAACGCCGCGTCGATCCGCCGCAACACGCCGGCGCGGGTGAGGGTCACGATCAGCCGCCCATGAGGTTGACGAGGGTGAACACCGGCCGGTGGGTGGTCCGCGAGTAGGTCCAGGCCCGCTTGATCTCGGGCGCCCACGCCTCCACCGGGGTACGCGCGTCGAGCTGGAACCAGCGCACGCCGGCCGCGTCGAGGATCGCCTCCACCCGCTCGCTGACCGTGTGGATCATCGAGTTGTACTCCCCCAGCCCGCCCCGGCGCGCGACCACGCCGTAGAGCGGCACGTGGTACGCCTGGGGCAGGGTGAGCAGCACGGTCAGCAGGTTGCCCACGCCGTTGTCCTGGAAAACCATGACCGGCCGGCGGCCGGCGAGCTCGAGCCCGCAGGTGACCGCGACGCCCTCCTCCTCGCGCGGCATCGCGAAGACCGTCCGCCCCGCACGGGCGCCCGGCCCGGCGAGGAAGTGGGCGAGGACGGCGCCGAGCGTGCTGCTGGCCAGGTGCAGGACGAAGTCGGGGTCGATGCTCTCGATCCCCTCGATCACCGCCCGGCTGCGCGCCGTGTGGATGGCGGCGAGCCGCTCCGCCTCGTCAGCCACCCGCGCCCACGTCCTCGATGCCGAGCACGTCGAACGTCGTCGCGCCGGCCCGCAGCCGGGCGAAGGCGGCCGCCTCCTTGTCCCGCCGGGCCTCGGCGGCGTCGAGGACCGCACCGACCCGGGCGGCCGGTACGACCACGACGCCGTCGTCGTCGGCGAGCACGTAGTCGCCGGGCGAGACCAGTACGCCGCCGGCCACCACCGGCTCGTTGACCGACTGGGCGGTCCTCTTCACGGTGCCGTGCACGCAGACGCCGGCGGACCAGACCGGGAAGCCCATCCGGCGCAGGGCCGCGGTGTCCCGGCAGCCGCCGTCGACCACCAGGCCGGCGACGCCTTTGTGCTGGGCCGCGACCGCGAGGATCTCGCCCCAGTAGCCGGCCAGGTGCCCGCCGGCGGCGACCACGAGCACGTCGCCCGGGCCGGCGGCGAGCAGCGCGCGGTGGATCGCCAGGTTGTCGCCGGGATGGCAGTGCGCGGTGACCGCCCGGCCGGCGACGGTGGCGCCGCTCTGGATCGGCCGGATCCCCGGGTCGAGGTCGCCGGTGCGGCCGGCGGCCTCGTGGACGGTCGCCGCGTCGAGGTCGGCCAGGCGGGCGACCGGGTCGCGCGGGGCGGGCGCTGCCATCCACTCCTCCAAGATCTTGAGTTACCTGACGGAACATAACCCAGGATCCGGCCCGCGGCAGAGAGTGGCGTCGCCCACGCCGCGGCCGGCCGGGTCGCGGACCACGGAGGGCGAGCCCGCGGGAAAGCACCCCGCGCGACGGTCCGGACCACCGCGGGCGCCGCGCGGGGGCCCCGCGCGACGGTCCAGACAATGCCGCTCACGTAATTCGATCAAGGTCGTGAGCTGGGCACGCCCGGGAGTGTCAGGCCGCCGCCCGGCCCGCCCCACCGGGCGGCGGTTGAGATCGTGGTACGAATCCGCCCTCGGGCGGGCGGATTCGTACCACGATCTGCTGGGACGGTCCGCTGTTGAGCCGTGAGCTCCGGTTCGAGGTCCGTACACCCCTTGATCCCTGGCTTTGGCTGATCTCGCGGCGCCGATCATGGCAAAGGTGGTCGGCTCGGGCGAGGCCGGTGATCGTTGGCCCGAGGTCGGGGTCATACGGTGCGCAAGCGCCCGATCGAGGAGGCGAGCGTCCCGGTCGTGCATGGTGCACGGTTGCCTGGCCCTGATCAAATTGGGTGAGTGGCATTGGGTCCGGACCACCGCGGACGTCGTGTCTTGAATGGACCTTCAGGGCGCGACGGCGACCACGGCCCGGTGGTGGCGCGGTGTCTCGACCTCGTCGACCAGCGCGACCGCGAGGTCCGCGTAGGAGAGCGTGCCCATCGACAGCACGCCGGTGCCGCCGGTCCGGTAGCGGCCGGTGCGGGCGGCGTCCGCGTCCAGCGGGGTGGGCGGCGGCACGAGCAGCACCCAGTCCAGCGCCGGCCCGGCGGCGCGGAGCACCTCGACCTGGGCGGCGTGGCCGAGCGAGAACGGCCGGTATTCGGCGGGGTAGTCGGGCGCGTCGTGCACCGCCACGCCGGGCGCGGTCTCCAGGGTGCTGCCGATGCCGATCACGACCAGGCGGCCGACGCCGGCCCGCGCCAGTCCGCCGACCAGCGCCCGCGCGGCGGCCGGGAAGAAGTCCGCCGCCGGTACGTCCAGCCGGGCCGCCGCGTGCACGGCCGCGTCGTGGCCGGCGGCGAGGGTGGCCACGTCGTCCGCCGACGTGACGTCGCCGGCGACCGCGGCGAGGTCGGGGTACCGGCCGGGGTCCCGCACGACCGCGGTGACCTCGTGCCCCCGCGCGGCCGCCTCGGCGGCGACCCGCCGGCCGGCCCGCCCACCCGCGCCGAAGACGATGACCTTGCTCATGGACCGCGCTCCCATCCCCGGGGGCCGGCGCCTGCTGGCCGGCCTTCGCCGCGGACGGTAGCGGGCGAGACCGTGGTTACCGCAACGATAGTTACGTACGGTGGGCGGGATGAGGGAGCCACTCGACGCGGACATGTTCACCGGCTGCACCACGACCGCCCCGCTGATCCAGATCGGTGACAAGTGGACCGCGAAGATCATCGCGTGCCTGCGCGGCGGGCCGCGCCGCTTCTCCGAGCTTCAGGTGCCGCTGCGCGGGGTGACGCCCAAGGTCCTCAGCGAGTCGCTGCGCGCGATGCGCCGCGACGGCCTGGTCACCCGCACCGCGTACGACGAGATCCCGCTCCGGGTCGAGTACGCGCTCACCCCGCTCGGCCGCTCGCTGCTGGAGCCGATGGCGGCCTGCTGCGCGTGGAGCGAGGCGCACCTGCCGGCGGTGCGGGCGGCCCGGGACGCTTCCGGGGCTAGCGGGCGTTGATCAGGCCGCGCACGTAGGCGGCCTGCCCGACGTGCTGGTCGTCGTCGTTGAGCACGCTGACCAGCCGCACGCCGAGCGTCACCGGCGGGTCCCACCGCTCGTCGACGACCCGGTCGAGGTCTTTGGCGCTCAGCCCGCGCAGGAAGTCGGCGGTGCGGGCGGCGACCGCGTCGAAGTACCCGATCAGCGCCTCGCCGCTCTCCGGCCGGACCCGGTCGACCTGGGCCGGGCTGTGCCCGTACCCGGTGTCGCCGGACGCCGGGTCGAGCCCGAAGCGGCTCGCCCACCCGTCGCGGACCCACACCTGCTCCTCGCCGACGAGCTCGGCGACGTGGTCGTCCTGGATCCGGGTGAGGTGCCAGACCAGCCAACCCACCGAGTTGGCCCCCGGTGCGGGCACCCAGTGCAGCTCCTCCGGGGTCAGCCCCTCGACGGCGGATCGGACCAGGTCGGGGAGGCGGTCGAACGCCTCGGCGAGTACCTCTCTCGCGTCCACGCCCCCACCCTAGCCGACCGGTGTGCCGGGCGTGCCCGACTCGCGACACCGTCCACAGTGGTACCGCGGCGCCCTTGAACGGGGTGGCATGGACCGTGCCGGCCTTCCGCCGCGTACCGGACCGGACTCCGTCGAGCTCGTGATCGCCGAGACCGGCGGCCCGGGCCTTCGCGGCGAGCTCGGCGTCGGCCTGGCCATCGCCTCGGTGGCGGCGCCGGCCTGATCACGGCGGTGACGCTGGTGTTCGGCCAGTTCTCGTGGGCGCCGGTGCCCGGCACGGCGGGTGGCGCCTTCACGGTCGCAGCCGCCGTGCTGGGCTCGCAGGTGCTCGGGCGTACCCCTGGTGGTGGAGACCGTCCAGCCGGACCTCTACGACCCGGAGGCCGCCGACGAGGGGCGGGCGGCACTGGCCGCGTTGGCCGCGCCGCGCCGCGAGCGCTGGCACTGAACGCAGCGTGAGGCGTGGCGGCCGGCGCGCAAGGGGCATTTTGGCCATAGTGGACAGTAGCCCGAACGGGCCGTGCTGCCCCGGCTACAGTGCGCGTTCCCCCTCCCAGCCGGCCGCCGAGCTTGGTAGTCTGCCGCTCTCACGGCTGGGATCCAGGGAGGTCTTCCAGTGACTGACAGTGGGATGAGAGGTCGTGTGAAAGGACTACTCGGCGGGCCTACGCCCTTCGTCAACGACACCCTGGAGCCGATGGACGTGTCCCCCAACGATGCCAACGCCCAGCACCACGCCCTTCAGGTGCTCACGCTCGCCCAGCGCACGGGCGAGGAGCACATCGCCAGCGCCCGGCGGGAGTCGGACCGGATCATCGCCGAGGCCCGTGCCCAGGCCGAGCAGGTGATGCGCGACGCCCAGTCGCACGCCCAGGTGTTGCAGAAGGACGCCGAGAAGGCGCTCGCCGACGCGCACAGCTCGGCCGCCCAGATCACCGAGGCGGCGCAGGCCCACTCCGACGCCGCGCAGCGCAGCGCCGAAGACATCCTCAACGACGCCCGGGCCCGCGCCGACGAGCTGGTCAAGGCCGCGCAGGCCAACGCCGACGAGCTCAAGCACCAGGCCCACCAGCGGTACGAGGACGTGGTCGGGAGCCTCGCCAACAAGCGCGAGTCGCTGCAGCGGCAGATCGAGGCGCTGGAGCACTTCGACCACGACTACCGGGCCCGGCTCACCTCGTTCATGCAGCACCAGCTCCGCTCGCTCTGGGTGGACGAGCCACGGGTCGACCCCAACGCGATCGACGGGTTCGAGGAGTTCGACGAGGCGGAGGAGGAGCAGCCGCGGGCGGCGCTCGAAGAGGCCACCATGGCGGTGCCGGCGCAGGGCGGCAAGACCGATCTCTCATAACGATCATCACGCTCGTAACAATCCGCCACGCCGCCGTAACATTTGAAGATCATCGGCGGTAACACCCTCGCCATTCACTCCACACGGTCGCGCGATCCGGACGGTCGCGCGCGTCGCGAGGAAGGAATGGCATGGCTGCTCCCACGCCGCCCACCGACGCCGAACTCGACACCTACATCAAGATTCGTTATGCCCTGATCGGCATCGACCTCTCCACCCTGCCCGAGGAGGACCCCGCCGCCCCCATGGACCAGGCGCGGGTCATGGCGAACGCGCGCAGCACCGTCCGCCAGGAGGTGCAGTACTCCGACTACGTGCCCGACCAGCAGGCGCACGCCGCCGTGCTCTATCCCGCCCCGTTCGCCGTGTGGACGGGAGAGTACAAGCCGTGACCGTCGACCTCCCCCAGGATTCCGCTGGTTCGCCCGCTCCGCCCGCCTCGGCCCCGGGCGCCGGCTCGGTTCGGGCCGGTCGCCCCGCACCCAGCTCCGAATCGAGCCAACCCCAGGACCTTGCGGTCGACCGCCGCTGGTTCCTGTCCCGCATGGCGGCCGTCTGGGCCGCGGCCGGTGCCGGCGTCGCCGTCGGCGGCACCGTGCTCGCCTCCCCGGCGATGGCCACGGGCGGCGGCTCCGGCGGCGGCCCGAGCTGGGCCGGCGCGTACGCCAGGACGATCCGCCGCGCCGCCCTCGAAGACCCCACCGAGCTGACCGTCAGCGAGGCGGCCGCCGCGTTCCGCCGCGGCAAGCTGCGCCCGGTCGACCTCATGGAGGCGTACCTCGACCGCCTCGGCAGGTACGAGGAGATCTACAAGGCGTTCCTGTGGCGCCCCACCAACGCCCAGCTGCTCGCCGCCGCGCGGCGGGTGCGGATCGACTCGCGCTCCACGCCGCTGGCCGGCATCGTCACGGCGGAGAAGGACAACTACTACACCAAGGGCATCCCGACCACCGCGATGTCGCCGGTGTACGCGGGCTTCGTGCCCGAGTACGACTCGACCGTCCACGCGCGGATGAAGGCGGCCGGGGCCATCATGATGGGCAAGGCGGCGATGGGGCCGCTCGCCTCCGGCCGGGCCCGGCTCCCCGACGGCACCGCCACCACCGTGAACGCGTGGACGCCGGACGACATCCGCTACAGCCCGAGCGGCTCCAGCGGCGGTACCGCCACCGCGGTCGCCGGGCGACTGTCCACATCGGGCACCGGTACCCAGACCGGCGGCTCGATCACCAGCCCGTCGCAGGCGCAAAACCTCACCGGCCTCAAGCCGACCTTCGGCCGCGCCTCGCTGTACGGCATCGTGCCGCTCACGTTCACCCGGGACCACCCCGGCCCGCTCGCCCGGGACGCGATGGACGCGGCCATCATGCTCCAGTCGTTCGCCGGGCCGGACCGCAACGACCCGCGTACGCTGGGCATGCCGCCGGTGCCCAACCTGGTCAAGGCGGCCAGCGTGTACACGCACGGCGGCAAGCCGAAGGTCCGCTGGGCCACCACCGTCGGCTACCCGCCGGACTTCCTCACCGGCGCCAACGCCGAGATCCTCCCCATGCGACAGTCCCTTTTGGACGCGCTGGCGAAGGTGGGGTGCCGGGTGAAGGAGATCCCGTACCCGGCCGACTGGGACCTGCTCTCCGGCCTGTCCAGCACCGCCGGCGAGGCGACCAACATGTTCCTGCCGTTCCTGCGCAAGGACGTGAGCCTCTTCTCCGACCGGCTGCCCGGCTTCCTCAACGGGATGTTCCGCAGCTCGGACAACTACATGAAGATGCTCCAGGCCCGCTACCAGTTCCTGCGGCTGGTGCTGGACCAGATCTTCGACAAGTGCGACGTGTTCCTCACCGGTACCGTCTTCGACGGCATCGGGCTGCCGCTGATCGCGTTCCCGTACGGCATGGGCGTGGACACCACCACGGGCCTGCCGGTGCCGCGCGGCACGACGCTGGGCGCGCCGCCGTTCGGTGAGGAGCGGCTGCTCGCCGTCGTCGCGGCCTACCAGGCGGTGACCGACCACCACCTGCGCCGTCCCCCGGACCCGACGCCGCCGGCCGCCGCGGGCGCGCGCGCCTTCTCCGCCCCGTACAAGGTCCCGTCCGACTACGACGCGACCGACGAGACCTGACCGCCCTCCCCCACGTCGCGCCGCTGACCCGCCACGATCGGGTCGGCGGCGTGGCCGGGCCGCTCCCGCCGGCCGCTCAGGGGATCAGGCCGTCGGCCGCCAGGGCGCGCCACAGCCGCTCGGGCACCGGCTGGTCGAGCAGTGCCACGCTGCCGGCCACCTCGTCCGGCGTCCGGGCGCCGACCACCACGGTCCGCACCGCCGGGTGCCGAAACGGGAAGCGCAGCGCCGCGGCGAGCACCGGCACGCCGTACCGGGCGCAGGCCGCCCGGATCGCCTCGGCCCGACCGCGCAGCGCCGCCGGGAGGTCGCCGGCGACCGCGGGATCGGCCAGCGCGCCACCCTGGAACACCCCGGCCGCCATCACCGCCACGCCCCGCCGCTGGCACAGCGGCAGCAGGTCGGCGAGGCCGGACTGGTCGAGCAGCGTGTACCGCCCGGCCAGCAGCACGCAGTCCGGCCCCGGCGCGGGCGCCTCGCGGATGAACCGGGCGGCCACGTCGGCGTGGTTGACGCCGAGCGACACCGCCCCGATCCGCCCGGCGGCGCGCAGGTCGGCCAGCGCCCGGTACGCGTCGGCGAGCGCCACCGGGTAGTCCTGCTCCGGGTCGTGCACGTGCAGCACGTCGACCCGCTCCAGGCCGAGCCGGTCGAGGCTGTCGGCGAGCGAGCGCAGCACCGCCGGGTAGCGGTAGTCGAGCCGCGGCCCCACGCCGGGCGGCGGGTCGGCCCAGATCGGCTGGGTGTCCGGCCCGCCCGGCTCGATCAGCCGGCCCACCTTGGTACACAGCGCGTACGCCCCGCGCGGCCGCCGCCCCAGCGCCCGCCCGGCGTACGTCTCCGAGCGGCCGTACCCGTACACCGGTGCGGTGTCGAAGAGCCGGACGCCCACCTCCCACGCCCGGTCGACGGTGGCGATCGCCTGCTCCTCGGGCACCGGCGCGAACATCCCGCCGAGCGAGGCCAGCCCCAGCCCGAGCCGGCTGACCGTCACGCCGGTGCGGCCCAGCGGGACGAGATCGCCGGCGCGCATCTCCACGACGCCGGAGGCTAGCCGCCGCACGCCCCGCGGCGCCACCGACTTCCCGCCCCCGCGGCGCCACCGACTTCCCGCCCTGCCGCGCGGAGCGTTTAGGGTGGCTTTGTGGGGGGCGACGGCTACCGGGTCGGCATCGACTTCGGCACCTCGAACACCGCCGCCGTCCTCGCCTTCCCCGACGGCCGCGTACGCCCGCTGATCTTCGACGGCTCGCCCCTGCTGCCGTCCGCCGTCTTCGCCGAGCCGCTTCCCGCCGAGCCGTCCGCCGTCTCCGCCGACCCGTCCCCCGCCGAGTTCCTCGCCGCCGACCCGTCCCCCTCCGGGGTCGCGCCGGCGGCCGGTGGGCTGCTGGTCGGGCGGGACGCCACGCACGCGGCCCGGACCCGGCCGGACTGCTTCGAGCCGCACCCCAAGCGCTGCGTCGACGACGGCACCGTCCTGCTGGGCGGCCGGTCGGTGCCGGTACCCGAGCTCATCCGCGCGGTGCTGCGGAGGGTGGCCGGGGAGGCGGCGCGGGTGGCCGGCGCACCGGTGTCCCGGGCGGTCCTCACCTGCCCGGTCGGGTGGGGTACCGCCCGCCGGGAGGTGCTGCTGCGCGCCGCGCGGGCGGAGTTCGCCGAGGTGACGCTGGTGACCGAGCCGGTCGCCGCGGCCACCTACTTCGTCGCGGTGGCCGGCGGGCGGGTCCCGGTCGGCGCCAGCGTGATGGTGTACGACCTCGGCGCCGGCACCTTCGACGCCTCCGTGGTACGGCGCACCGCCGGCGGGTTCGAGGTCCTCGCCGCCGAAGGGCTGCCCGACGTCGGCGGGCTCGACATCGACGCGGCCGTCTTCGCCTCGCTCGGCCGCACGTACGGCGAGCGCGACCCGGCGGCGTGGGCCCGGCTCGCCGCCCCGGCCGACCGCGCCGACCAGCGGGCCGCGCGGGCGCTCTGGGACGACGTGCGCCACGGCAAGGAGATGCTGTCGCGGGCGCCGCGCACCACCGTTCACGTGCCGCTCTTCGACGACGACGCGCCGCTGGGCCGCGAGGAGGTCGAGGAGCTGGCCGCCCCGATCCTGGAGCGCACCGTCGCGCTGAGCGGCCGGGTGCTCGCGGCCGCCGGCGTCGCCGCGGCAGGCCTGACCGGGCTGTTCCTGGTCGGCGGGTCGAGCCGGATGCCGCTGGTCGGCCGGCTGCTGCACCGCCACCTCGGCGTCGCCCCGACCGTCGTCGAGCAGCCCGAGCTCGTCGTGGCCGAGGGCAGCCTGCACGCCCGCCCGATCGCCGCGCCACCCGGCGAGGCGGCCCCGCCCGGTCCGGACTGGCCGGGCGAGCCACCGCCGCCGCCGGAGCCGGTGGAGCCGCGACGGCGGCTGTCACCGCGCGTGCTCGCCGCGGTCGGGCTCGCCGTCGCGCTGCTGGCCACCACCGCCGCGGTCCTGCTCCACCAGTGGCGCGAACCCCCGGCCGCCGACCTCGCCCGGCTGCCGCCGGCGTTCGGCGACGACTGCCGCCGCGGCGCGGCGTCCGACCTGCCCGGCGCCACCGCGGCGCTGCACTGCCCGGGACCGACCGGCGACGCGGTGGTCGGCCTCTTCGCCGACCGCGCGGCCGTCGACACCGCCTACGACCAGGCGGTACGCGAGAGCGGCGGGACACCCGGCGAGGGCGACTGCGGCACGGACGGACGCGGGGAGCACCGCTACCCCGACACCGGCCCGGCGCGCGGCCGCGTGCTCTGCTACCAGGAGGCCGGGACGGCCACGTTCCTGTGGACCGACGACGAGACCGCCACCCTCTCCCGTGCCGTGTCGTCCACAGAGGACGTACCGGGGCTGCGCGAGGCGTGGCGGGCGTGGACCGGCTCGCCGGACTTCCCCACCGCCGAGGAGGGGGAGCTGGCCGCGCTGGTGTCCCTCCAGGGGTGCCGGCGGGCCGGGGTCGCCGACCTGGACGACTTCGCGGGCGCGGTGGCCGCCGTCACCTGCCAGCCGAACGCTCCGGGGGCGACCGAGGTCAGCTACTTCCGCTTCCCCTCGCTGGAGGCCCTGCGGGGTGCGATGGACGCCCGGGTCGCGGTGACCGGCGCCGGGCCGGGCGTCGACTGCGCCGACGGCAAGGCGCCCGGGTTCAGTGGCACCCGCCGCTTCGACCTGCGCAGCGCGGACCTCGGCGTGCTGTCCTGCCACCCGGGTCCGCGCAGCACGCTGGTGATGGAGTGGAGCGTCGAGGCGCTGCTCGTGGCCGGCCGGGCCGTGGGGACCGACGCGGCCGCGCTCGCCGGCTGGTGGCGAGGCAGCTTCGGCCCGCCGGTCGCGCGCATCGTCGAGGCGGTCAACGCCGCGTCGACACCGCCGTTCCCCTCCGCCGAGGAGCGGGCGCTGCTCGGCCACATCCCGGAGCGCACCCGGGTCAACTGCCTTCGCCCCTCGGCCGAGCAGCGACGGGTCAACGTCGGGGCGGCCCCGGTCGTCGCGGCCGTCGTGTGTGGACCGACCAGCGGCGCGCGGATCGTCTTCTACTACCGGTTCGCCGACGTGGCGTCGATGCGGCGCAGCTACGGCAGCGGAGACGACGGCGGGAAGGACTGCACGAGGCTGCCGGACGGCTTCAACGGCGAGTCGCGGTACAGCCGCGGCGGCGCGACCGGGCGGCTCCGGTGTGGACAGTCCGAGAACGGCAACCGGTACCTGGAGTGGACCACCGACCAGCTGGCGGTCCAGGCGTTCGCGTTCCAGGGCGGCGATCCGTTCGCCATGATCGACTGGTGGCGGCACGACGCGGGACCGGTCCTCACACCCCGCTGACCCACCGCTCAGCCTCGCCGGTCTGGCGCCCGGCCGCCGGCCGGCATCAGCCGAGGACGGAACCGCCGGTGCTCGCCGTGCCCACGCCCGACGTGCTGCCCCGCGCGGTGCCCACGACGTTGCCGTTGAAGATGGCGCGCACGTCGACGTCGCCCTTGCCGTGCTCGATGACGACGCCCCACTCGTGCCGCAGGCCGTCGGAGGGGACGTCGACCGAGAGCCGCCACGGCAGCTTCCGCACACCCACCTTTGTGGACTCGCCGTCGAGCGTGTAGGTGAGCGACGTGATCCGGGCCGTGCCGGTCGCGGTGAAGACGAGGATGTGCGGCTGCCGGGCCGCCGGCGTCGAGGGGGGCGCCGGGGCACTCGGCGACGCCGCGGGCGTGCTGGCGGGGGCCTTGGCCGTCGCGGGCGGCTCGGCGGAACCGCCGGCGCAGCCGGTGGCCAGCAGCACCACCGCCACGGCCGCTGGGACAAGTCGTGCTATAGGCGGCATGCGCCGTACTCTATCCACCCGCCGCAAGCGCCGAGTGGCGGGTTTTAGGCTGGGCGGGTGGGTGGCGCGGTCGACAAGGCGTTCGAGGTGATGGAGGCGCTGGTCGAGCAGAGCCGGCTGGCCGACATCGCGGCGGCCACCGGCCTGCCGAAGGCCACCGTCCACCGCATCCTGCGGGTGATGGTCGACCGCGGGCTGGCCCGCCCGACCGGCGACGGCGGGTACGTCAGCGGGCCGCGGATGCTCGCCCTCGCCGGCCGCGTGATGCACCGCCTCGACCTGCCGGCCCAGGTCCGTCCGCACCTGGAGGAGCTCCACCGGCGCACCGGCCGCACCGTCCACCTCGCGCTGCTCTCCGGCGACGAGGCCGTGTACGTGGCCAAAGTGGAGGGTGACAAGCCGTACCGGCTCGCCTCCCGGGTCGGCATGAGCCTGCACCTGCACAGCACGTCGATCGGCAAGGCGATCCTGGCCGCGCTGGGCGACGGTGAGGTGGCGGGCGTCGCCGAGCGGACCGGGCTGCCGCGCCGGACGCCGCGCACGATCACCGACGTGGACGGCCTGCTCGCGGAGGTGGCCGCGACGCGGGTGCGGGGCTGGGCCGAGGACCACGAGGAGAACGAAGCCGGGGTCTGCGCGGCCGGCGCGGCGGTCTACGACCACACCGGGCACGTGGTGGGCGGGGTGAGCGCGGCGACCCTCGTCCTCGAGGCCGGCCCGGACCAGGTCGGACCCGAGGTCGTCATGACGGCTCGGCAAATATCGAAGGCTCTCGGTTTACCTCGGGACTTCGACGGTCAATAATGTGATGTAGGTCTCTGTTGAAACACCGTTCCATGTGACGGAACGGGAGGCGACGCCCCCGACGCGAGTTGAGGAGCGCATCACGATGACTGACACCACCGCACCGGAGCTGCGCCGGGTGGTGACCGGCTCGCTGGTCGGCACCGCCCTCGAGTGGTACGACTTCTTCATCTACGGCACCGCCGCCGCGCTCGTCTTCGACGAGTTGTTCTTCCCCGAGGCCGAGCCGGCCGTGGGCACCCTGATCGCGTTCGCCACGTTCGGTGTGGCGTTCCTGTTCCGGCCGGTCGGCGGCTTCTTCTTCGGCCAGCTCGGCGACCGCATCGGGCGGCGCTCCACACTGATCATCACCACGCTCGTCATGGGCGTCGGCACCGGGCTGATCGGGCTCCTGCCCACGTACGCGTCGATCGGCGTGTGGGCCCCCATCCTGCTCGTGCTGCTGCGCATCTGCCAGGGGCTGGGCGCCGGCGCCGAGTTCGGCGGCGCGTCGACGCTGCTCGCCGAGCACGCGCCCGAGCACCGGCGGGGCTACTACGCCTCGTTCGCGCAGACCGGCGTGCAGATCGGCCTGGTGCTCGGCACGGTCGCGTTCCTGCTGGTCGGGCTGCTGCCGGACGCGTCGCTGGAGGCCTGGGGCTGGCGGATCCCGTTCCTGGTCAGCTTCCTGATGATCTTCGTGACCCTGTACGTGCGGCTGCGGGTGACCGAGTCCCCGGTCTTCCGCGCGATGGAGCGCGACCGCACGGTCGTGCGCACGCCGGTCACCGAGGCGGTCAAGCGCTACCCGCGCAGCTTCCTGGTCGGCATCGGCGCGCACATCTGCGACACCGCGATCGTCTACATCTTCGCCAGCTGGACCGTCTCGTACGTGACGGACGAGCTCGACCAGCCCCGGTGGGTGCCGCTGACCGGCGTGATCCTCATGGGGATCGTGGTGATCACCGCCCAGCCGCTCTACGGCGCGCTCTCCGACCGCATCGGGCGCAAGCCGTTGAACTTGTTCAGCGTGGTCTTCTCGGCCGCGTTCGCGTTCCCGTACTTCCTGCTGCTCAACACCGAGGTGCCGGCGCTGATCTGGCTGGCGC
Source organism: Phytohabitans maris (assembly GCF_031085175.1). GTDB lineage: Bacteria > Actinomycetota > Actinomycetes > Mycobacteriales > Micromonosporaceae > Phytohabitans > Phytohabitans maris. Next base: position 35,776 of record NZ_JAVHUY010000028.1, on the reverse strand, counting down.
TCGTGGTCGCCGGCGGGGTCGGGTTCGCCCCGATGATCGCGGTGCAGCCGGCGTTCTACGCGGAGCTGTTCGGCGCCGGCGTGCGGTACACCGGGTTCGCCGCCTCCCGCGAGATCGGCGCCGCCATCTCCGGCTTCTCCCCGCTCGTCGCCGCGTTCCTGCTCCGCGAGGGCGGCGGCGAGCCGTGGCTGGTCGCCGCCTGGATCATCCTGACCGCGGTGGTGTCGCTGGTCGCGTTCCTCGCCGCCCGCGAGGCCCGCACGATGGACATCCGCGTGGTACACGCGAGCCAGGACGAACTTGTGGGTACCCCCAAGTTGGACGACGTCGACCTGCCGGCGTCGAAGGCCGCGCCGTGACCCGCCCGCTCGCCAAGGCGGTGGCCGTGGTCACCGGCGGCGGCACCGGCATCGGGCGGGCGGTCACCCTGGCCCTCGCCCGGGCCGGCGCCCGCGCCGTCGTCGTCACCTACCGCCGCTCGGCCGCCGAGGCGGAGGCGACCGCCGCACAGGTGCGGTCACTCGGCTGCGAGGCAATGGTGGAGGCCGCCGACGTGGCCGACGACGCGCAGGTGCGGCGGATGGCCGAACGGGTTGTGGAAAACTTCGGCGAACTTGACGTGCTCGTCAACAACGCCGGCACCACCCGCGCGGTGGACCACGCCGACCTCGACGGGCTCACCGACGAGATCTGGCACGAGGTCCTCGACACCAACCTGCTCGGCGCGTTCCACTGCGCCCGCGCCTTCGCGCCGGCCCTGCGGGCCAGCCGCGGTGCGATCGTCAACGTCGCGTCCATCTCCGGCTACCGGGCCGGCGGCTCCTCCATCGCGTACGGCGTGAGCAAGGCGGCCCTGCTCCAGCTCACCCGCAACCTGGCGGTGGCCCTCGCCCCGGAGGTCCGGGTGAACGCGGTCGCCCCCGGCACCGTGGCCGCCACCCGCTGGCAGCCCGGCCTGCACGGCGAGGAGGGGTTCGCCCGGCGGGCGGCCGCGGAACGGGAGGTCGTGCCGCTACGCCGCACCGCCGAGCCGGAGCACGTCGCGCAGGCGGTGGTCGGCCTGCTCGGCATGGACCTCGTCACCGGCGAGGCGCTGATCCTCGACGGCGGCAAGCACGTGCTGTACTGACCGGCCCGTCACCCTAACTTCGCCCGGGCGTCAACATGCCGGGAGGTGCGGGTTCCACGAAATGACCAGGATCGAAGTCATGATCTTCTCATTCCGTACCGGAATCCTGGCGACCACGACGGCGGCTGCCCTGGCCGCGGGCCTCACGCCCGGCGTGCCGGCCCTCGCCGCACCGGCTTCCGCGGGCCGCAACCCCGGCGTGGCCCCACAGGCCGCCGGCCCGGCCGCGTTCGGCGCCTCGGCGCCCGCCGGCGTGACCACTCGCCCCGGTGGGCCGGGCACCCCGAGCCCGCTGCCGCTCGGCGACGCCGACCTGGCCGAGACGCGGACCACGAAGACGCTCGCCCGGGGCGTGACGCTGACCCGGATCACGCGGGGCACCGAGCCGGCGCCGGCCGACCAGATCAACACCACCACCCGCGGGCCGTGGGTGGTCAACGTGCTGGCCATCGACCCCCGCCGGGCGCGCGGCCACCTCGAGGCGACCTACGGCCCCGACCTCGGCCAGGTCGAGCCGACCACCGAACTGGTCCGGGGCGCCGGCGCGCTCGCCGGGGTGAACGCCTCGTTCTTCACGTTCACCGCCGACCCGCTGTACCCGGGTGACCCGGTCGGGCTGGGCATCTTCGGCGGCCGGCTGCTCAGCGAGCCGACCACCGACCCGGCGGAGGTCGGCTTCGTCGTCGACGCCGCCCGCGACACGGTACTGATGGGGCACCTCTCCTGGACCGGCTCGGTCCGCAACCGGCGCACCGGCGCGGCGCTCCCGCTGGAGTTCCTCAACCACCCGCCGGTCGTACCGGCCGAGTGCGCCGCGCTCACCGACCAGACACTGTGTACGGTCAGCGGCGACCTGGTCCACTTCACGCCGGAGTTCGGCCCGTCCACCCCGTCCGGCGCGGGCGTGGAGGTGGTGCTGGACCGCGACGGCTGCCCCGCGCGCACCGCCACCACCCGCGGCACCTCGCTGGCCGCCGGGCAGACCGCGCTGCAGGCCACCGGGCGGGAGGCCGCCGCGCTCCGGGACATCACGGCCACCGGCTGCCTGACCCGGCGGGTCACCCTGCGCGACCCGGACGGCGACGCGGTCGACCTGCGCCCCGGCCTGTTCGGGGTCAACGGCCGTTACCCGCTCACCGCGGACGGCCGCGTCGTGGTGCCGGCCGGCACGGGCAGCTTCTTCGCCCGCAACCCGCGCACCGTCGCCGGCACCACCCGGGACGGGCGGATCGTCCTGGCCACCATCGACGGCCGCCAGACCACCAGCGTCGGCACCACCATGGACGAGACGGCGGCGGTCGCCCACGCGCTCGGCCTGCACGACGCGGTCAACCTCGACGGCGGCGGCTCGACCACGATGTCGGTACGCGGCGCGCTCGTCAACACCCCGAGCGGCGGCGCCGAGCGCGCGGTCGGCGACGCGCTCGTGTACGTCGACCGCCCGTGGCGCGCCGGCCACCGCTAGGCCCTGTTTCAAAAGGATTGTCGAGGCGAGCCGGAGTCCAGGCGGCGATCCGGCAAGCCGGGCGCAAGGCCGCATACAACACCGGTATGCGACCTTGCGCCCGGCGCCGCCGGTCGTCGTCTGGGCCCGGCGCAGCCCGGCAAGGATTTTCGAAACAGGGCCCAGTGCGGTGGCCACCAACCTTTGCCGGCTTCGCCGACCCGGGTGACCAGCGGCCGGAGGCCGCCGGTCACCCGGTGAACGTTGGTGGCCACCGCACTGATGTGGAAGCTCTCGGGGCCACCGTCATGGGTTGTGATCGAAGCGGTCGTGCGTCCCGGCGTTTCTTCGGACCGGACTTGGGGTGCATTCCCGCGGGCAACGCGGAGGCCGGCGGGATCCTCGGCCTCCGCGGCACAAGCCCCACGTGCGGGGGCGCCGGTTGCGGTGCTCAGGTGCCGTGGACGCGCGGCCCCGAAGCCGCCCCTGACAGCGGTGATCCGGGCGCGTCATGCGTCAGCAATTGCCGGAATCGTGATCTTAGTTATGGCCGAACGGACAGGAAAACGGGCAGGTGGCGGGCGCCGCCGCCCTGCTACTGTCCCCGCCGTGACTCAGCCCCCTCCGTACGGATCCCCACCGCCCTACCCCACCTCCGGCGCGCCGCAGCAGCCCGACCCGTGGGGCCCGCAGCAGCCCGCCCCGTGGAACCAGCCGCCCCAGGACCAGTGGGGCCAGCCGCCGTCGGGGCAGTGGGGCCAGCCGGGACAGTGGGGGCAGCAGCCGCCCGGCCAGTGGGGGCAGCAGCCGCCCGGCCAGTGGGGGCAGCAGCCCCAGACCACCAACGGCTTCGCGATCGCGTCGCTCATCTTCGGCGTGCTCGGCGGCATCCTGTTGAGCGTCATCTTCGGATTCGTGGCGCTGTCCCAGATCCGCCGCCGGGGCCAGTCCGGCAAGGGGTTGGCGATCGCCGGCATCTCCCTCTCCGGGGCATGGGTGCTCGTCATCGTGGCCGTCGCGGTCGTCGGCGCCCTCAGCTCCGGCACGGACCCCGACGGCCCGACCCTCGCCGACAGCGGTGACGTCGACGTGCAGGAGCTCGCGCCCGGCCAGTGCATCAACGGCCTGAAGGAGGGGCGCGCCATCGGCGACCTGCCGGCGGTGGCCTGCACCGAGCCGCACGAGGCCGAGGTCTTCGCGGTCTTCGAGCTGCCGGGCGGCGGCTTCCCGGGCGACCAGGAGGTGGCCAAGCTCGCCGAGGACGGCTGCGTCGAACGGCTGGACACGCACGCGCCGAAGGTCGCCGACGACCCGAGCGTGGAGGTCTACTTCCTGCACCCGACGCGGACCTCGTGGCGCCTGGGCGACCACAGCGTCGCCTGCGTCGCGATGTCCAGCACCGGCAAGGTGACCGGGTCCATTCAGGACTGAGTGTCCGGTCAGCGGCGCCGGCGGCGCCTTGCCCGCCGGCGGTGCTTCACCGCCCGGCCGCCTCGTGCCGCACCGCCTCCGCGGCCGCCTTGGCCGTCGCCGGCCGGGCGGCGGCGTCTGAGGCGCTCAACGAGTTCGGCCGCTGCGGCGGGTTCGGCCGCCGCCCGCCGGACGGCGGCGACTGAAGCGCCCAGCGGCGCCTCGGGCTCAGCGACGCCTCAGGGCGAAGACACCCCAGCCGAGGTACGGCCGCAGGTAACGCACGTAGTCCAGCGGCGCCCGGTCCAGCTCGGCACGCATCTCCCCGGCGAGCACGTCGTCGGGGTTGGCGTCGAGCCATTCGCGGACGGTGAGCCATTGCGCGGCCACGTACCGGTCCCAGCTGTCCTCGTCGGCGAGCACCATCTCGACCAGGTCCCAGCCGAGCTCGCCGAAGAGCGCGACGAGTCCGGGCAGGTCGGCGAAGTCCTCCTTCTTCGTGGCGTGACAGCCCTCCAGCGTGGCCTGGTCCGGCGGGTCCTTTCGCCAGAAGGGCTCGCCGATCAGCACCAGGCCGCCGGGGCGCAGGCTCCGCTCCAGCAACGCGATCGTGCCCGCGACGCCGCCGCCGATCCAGGTGGCGCCGACGCAGGCGGCCACGTCGACCGGGTCGGGCGCGACGTGTCCGGCGGCGTCACCGTGCACGAACGTGACCCGGTCCGCGACGCCCAGCTCGGCCGCCCGGTCCCGCGCCGTGGCGAGGAACGCGGTGCTGATGTCCACCCCGGTGCCGGTGACGCCGTGGTCGCGGGCCCAGGTGCAGAGCATCTCGCCGCTGCCGCTGGCGAGGTCGAGCAGGCGGTCACCCGGCCTCAGCCGGATCGCGCGGCCGAGCACCGCCAGCTTCTCCTCGGTGAACGGGTTGTGGACGCGGTGGTGGCGCTCGCGGATGACGAACGGCTCCGGCAGGTCTGCGGTCACGGACCGCAACCTAGCCTGCCACCACGCGATCCGCGACCGATTTGCGCCACGGCGCGGCTACCGGTTCCGGCTGAGCACGGCCCGCATGTACTCCAGCGCGCCGCGGTCGTCCAGCTCCACCGGCGCCTCACGCGCCGCGCCTCCCGGCAGCGCCGCCGCCTCCTCCGCAAGCGCCGCCGCCTCCTCCGCAAGCGCCGCCGCCTCCTCCGCAAGCGCCGCCGCCTCCTCCGCAAGCGCCGCCGCCTCCTCCGCAAGCGCCGCCGCCCCTTCCGCCAGCGGCGCCAGCGGGGAAGGCGCCGGCAGCACCGGCTCCACCTGGGCCCGCCACACCGGCGAGTCGAGCAGGCCGCTCCCCCGCAGGTACGCCAGCACCGGCTCCGCCTCGGCCAGCCGCCCCGAGCGGGCCAGCATCGCCACGAACTCCACCGATGCCACGCACGCGCCCTGCATGTTGTCGCTGTCGAGCAGGTCCTCGACGTGCGTGCGCAGGACCCGGTACGCCCGCGGCCGATCACCCCGCCGGAACGCGACCCGCGCCTCGACCGTCCGGTTAGGAGAGTGGGTGCGCGGTGGCACCTCGACGTCGACCGCCGCGTCGAAGAGCCGTTCCGCCGCCTCGTGCCGGCCCTGCGCGGCGGCCGAGTAGCCCAGCAGCATGAGGGTCCAGTTGTGGAGCGTCGGCGGGCCCTGCACCCGGTACCGCTCGGCCAGCCGCCCCACGAGCGCGTCGTGCTCGGCGAACCGGCCGGTGAACAGCAGCGCCGCCCCGACGTCCACCTCGGCGTGCTCGGCCAGGTCGTGGTCGCCTTCGCGGCGCAGGTCTGCGACGGCGTCGGTGGCGGTGAGCGCCGCCCAGTCGTCGTGGACGGCGGCCCGCGCACGCCGTACGGCCGGGTGGTCCGGCGGGCCACACCCGGCCGCGAGGCGGTCGTACGCCGCTGAGTCGTGGCTCAGCTTGTAGCGCTGGGCGGCCACCGCGAGCGCGAACGGGGCACGCTCCGGCGCGAGGGCCAGCAGCCGTTCGGCCCAGTCCCCCACCTCCGCCCGGCTGCGAAACGGCACCTCCGACGCGACCGCCCGGACCAACGCGTACCCGAGGTCGCGGTCGCCGCTCGCGCAGGCCCACTCGAACGCGGCGCGCAGGTTGGGCCAGTGCTCGTCGAGCCGGGCCACTCCCTCCACTTCGGACGGCCCGGCGAGCAACCGGTTGACGGCGGCGACCCGGTCGCGGCACCAGCGGGCGTGCGCGGTGGCCGCGGGGCCGGTCCCGCCCGCCTCGGCCAGGCGTTCCGCCGCGAACTGCCGCACCGTCTCCAGTAGACGGAAGCGCCGCCCGAACGGTCCCGCCTCGGCGAGCACCATCGACCGCGCGACGAGGTGACCGAGCGCCGCTTCCACGCCCGGTCCGCCGACCGCCTCCGCCGCGGCCAGGTCGAAGGGGCCGGCGAAGACGGCCAGCCGGCGCAGCAGCGCCCGCTCCGGGATGCCGAGCAGGTCGTACGACCACTGGATGGTGGCCCGCATCGTGCGGTGCCGCTCGGCGCCGGTGCGCCGCCCGCCGACGAGCACGCCGAGGTGGTCGTCGAGGCGGGCCAGCAGGTCGGCCGGGGTGAGGCTGGTGGTCCGCGCGGCGGCGAGCTCGATGGCGAGCGGTACGCCGTCGAGGCGCCGGCAGATCTCCTCCACGTCCCGGCGGTCGTACGCGGTGGCGTCGTAACCAGGTGCGGCGGCCGCGGCCCGCTCGTCGAACAGCTCCACGGCCGCGCCGGCCGGATCCAGCGGCGGGACGGCGACCAGCATCTCGTGCCCGTACCCGACGTCGAGGCCCTCGCGCGAGGTGGCCAGGACCCGTACGCCGGGGCTGCCCTCGGCCAGGGCCCGGGCCAGCGCGGCCGCGCCGTCGACGACGTGCTCGCAGTTGTCGAGCAGCAGCAGCGCGTCCCGGGAGCGCAGGGTGGCCACAATGGACTCGCGCAGGCTCCGCCCGGCGCTCTCCCGCACGCCCAGCGCGCCGGCGACCGCGCGGGGCACGTCGGCCGGCGACGTGATCTCGGTGAGGTCGACCAGCCACGCGCCGTCGCCGGCCACGACCTCCCGGGCGGCGGCGAGCGCGAGCCGGGTCTTGCCGATCCCGCCCGGCCCGACCAGCGTCACGACCGGGTACGCGGCCAGCGCCGCCCGCACGGCGAGCAGCTCGCGGGCCCGCCCGATCAGCCGGCCGGGCCGCAGCGGGAGGTTGCCGGCCGGCGGCGGTGCGTCGAGGCGCTGGTCGAGGATCTCCGCCTCCAGCTTGCGCAGCTCGGGACCGGGCTCGACGCCGAGGCCGTCGACCAGGTGCCGCCGGGCGGTGCGGTACGCGGCGAGCGCGTCCGCCTGCCGCCCGGACCGGTAGAGCGCGGTCATCAGCAGCGCCCACAGCCCCTCCCGGTACGGGTGGTCCGCGGTCAGCTCGGCCAGCCGCCCCACCGTCGCGGCCGGGTCGGCCTCCACTCTGGACACCAGGTCGGCCTCGACCGCGCCGAGCCAACGCTCGACGAGGCCGTCCACTGTGGCCGCCAACCCGGGCGCGGTGAGGCCGGCGAGCGGGTATCCGGTCCACTCGGCGAGGGCACCGGAGACGTCGCCGGCGTCGAGGCGCCGCTGGAACCGGGCGGCGTCCACCGCGTCGCCGGGCAGGTCCAGCCGGTACGCGGCGCCGGTGCGGGCGATCGTGCCCGGGCCGAGGGCGGCGCGCAGCCGCGTCACGTACGACTGGAGGGTACGCTCGGCCGTCCGGGGCGGGTCGTTTCCCCACACCAGCTCGACCAGCCGCCACATCGGCACCGCCGCGCCGGGGGCCAGGGCGAGCGTGGCGAGTAGCGCCCGGCACTTGGCCGGCCCGACGTCGACCGGCTCCCCGCCCGCGGCCGTCGCGGCGACACCGCCGAGGAGCTGGATCCGTACACCCGCGCCCACGCTCAACAGTCTCTCAACCGGGACCCAACACGCGCCGGTGACAGTCGGCCGATGAGATTGGCGAACGCCCGCCTCGCCGGGCTGCTGTACCTGGTCATCTTCGTCTTCGGCCTCTTCAGCGAGGGAGTGGTGCGGGCCGGCGTCACGGTCGCCGGCGACCCGGCGGCCACCGCCGCGAACATCCTGGCGTCCGAGGGCCTCTTCCGCGCCGGCTTCGCCCTCAACCTGGTGTACCTCCTCGGCGAGGTGGCCCTCGTGATCATCCTGTACCGGCTGTTCGAACCGGTCAACCGAGATGTCTCCCTGCTCGCGGCGGCGTTCCGGCTGGCCTGTGTGGTCATCTCCGCGCTCAATCTGTTGAACATGTTCAACGCCCTGCTCGCCGCGCGGGACGGCGACGGCCGTGCGCTGTACTTCCTCGACCTCCACGGCTACGGCTACGGGATCGCGCTGGCCTTCTTCGCGGTCAACTGCGCCCTCATGGGGTACCTGACGATCCGCTCCGGCCGGGTGCCGCGGACGCTCGGCGCGCTGCTCGCCGTGGCCGGCCTGGCCTACCTGGTCAACAGCTTCCTGCTGTTCCTCGTCCCCGACTACCGGCTCTTTCCCCCGCTGCTGGCGCCCGCGGTGGTCGCCGAGGGCTGGTTCACGCTCCTGCTCCTGCGCCGCGGCGGCGGTCCGGAGCGGTGGTCCACGGCGGCTGCCGAAGCGGTGCCGGTCCGCTGAGCCGCACCGGCCGCCGCGGGTGCCCAGGCGGGTGCCGCGCGGCAGGTCGCGAGCACCGGCCCGGCAGCGGCAGGACGGCGGCGGGTCGAGTTGCGGCAGGTCACGGGCGCGCGGAAGACTGGCGAGCCATGAGCCTGCCGTTCCCGTCGCCGAGCGACCCCGCCGCCGGCCGGGCCGAGGTCCTCCTGCGCTACCTCGACTTCTTCCGCGACATCGTCGTCGAGCTCGCCGGCGGGCCGGTCGGCGAGTGACCGGGCGCTACGCCGCCGTCGACGTGCACTACCCACCGATGGGCGGCGCCCGGGCGGCGGTCGCGGTCGCCGCCGACGAGCGGTTCGCGTCCATCGTGGACGAACGGACGTGCTGGCTGCCGGAGGTGGCGCCGTACGAGCCGGGCCGCTTCTTCGCCCGCGAGCTGCCCGCCGTGCGCGCGGTCCTGGCCGGCCTCGGCGACCTGGAGCTGGTGGTCGTCGACGGCTACGTCGACCTGGACCCGACCGGCCGGCCGGGCCTCGGCGCGCGCCTGCACACCGAGATCCGGATCCCGGTGGTCGGCGTGGCGAAGACCGCGTTCCGGAGCGCCACGCACGCGGTACCGGTCCGCCGGGGCGGCGCGACCCGACCGCTGTACGTGACCGCGGCCGGCCTGCCCGCCGACCGCGCGGCGGCGCTCGTCACCGCGATGGCCGGCCCGCACCGCCTGCCCGACGCCCTGCGCCGCGTCGACACGCTCGCCCGCGGCGGCTAGTCCCAGCCCCAGTGGCGGCGGTGCGCGCCGGTCGACCACTCCGACACCGCGGCCAGGTCGGCCTCCGGCCGCAGCGGCGTGTCACCCGTGCGCAGGCGTTCCTCCACTGTGGCCCGTACGTGCCAGCCATCGCACGATCATCCCACCGGCGGGCGCGGCGCTCAGCCGGGTTTATACGAGCGACGAGGCGGCCGCGGCGAAGGCGTGGTAGGTGGGGGTGCCGGGCGCGCGGTCGAGGACGGCGAAGACGACGTGGTCGAAGGTGTCGACGCGGTCCAGCGCCGCGGTGAAGGCGTCCGCGACCGTCGCCGGGTCGTTGCCGAAGACGCCGCAGCCCCACGCGCCCAGGACGAGGCGGCGGTGGCCGTGCGCGGCGGCGACCTGGAGCACCCGGAGGGCGCGGGTGCGCAGGACGGCGGGGACCGTGTCGGCGAGGTGCGGCTGGTTGTCGCGTACCGCCCGCAGGTTGGGCGCGGCCGCGGTGAGGAACGCGGTCCGGTGTGGACGGTCGAGCAGGCGCAGGGTGTCGTCGCGGAAGACCGGCACGCCGGGCGAGTAGACGACGCGGTCGCTGTAGCGCAGGTCGTCGTTGGCGCGGTGGTGCAGGTAGAACGCGGGCGTCGCGCGGAGGCAGGCGTGCAGCGCGGAGGCCCGGGCGATCTCCTCCTCCTGCGCCCGGGCGCCGGTGAGGAAGCCGCCGCCGGGGTTGCGGGCCGAGGCGAACACCAGCGCCGCCGCGCCGTCGCCGAGCCGGCGGGCGGCGGCCAGTGTGGACTCGTTCGAGACCTCCACCAGCCCGCCGCCCGGACGGACGAAGCCGGCCGGGAGCGGCTCGCCGGGCAGGTACATGTGGGTGCGGGCCACGGCGCCCCGGACCGCGGCGCGGATGTCGACCCAGGCTCCGGAGCGCGCGCGGTAGCCGCCGACCTGGGTGATCGTGACGGTGTCCGCGGCGACGGCCCGCAGCCGCTGGTTGTTCACAGCCGCTCCCGCACGTCCATGAGCGCGAAGCCGAGCAGGTTGAGCCCGCGCCACTTCAGCGGGTGGGCGACGTCGGGGTTGTTGGGCCCCATGCCGATGCCCCACACCCGGTCGTACGGGCTGGCCTCCACGAGCACCCGGTCGCCGGTGGCGAGCAGGAACTCGCGCAGGGCGCCGTGCTGGCCGAACTTGGCGAGGTTGCCCGCGACCACGATCGCGTACCGCTCGTCGGCCCACTTCTGCTCGTGGAAGTCGCGCACCTTGCGCCCGGCGGCCTTGGCCGTGGCGGGGCTCGTGGCCGCGAGGACGGCGGCGAGCGCCTCGTCGTCGCCGAAGAGGCGTGCTTTGGCGGCCATCATCCAGTGCTCGGCGGTCCGGTACGCCACACCGTCCACTGTGAACTCGACCGGCCACCACTGGCTCAGGCAGCCGGGCCCGACCGCGCCGCTCGCGGACGGCCGGTGGCCCCAGAACGGAGTGATCCTCATCGGCTTGCCGTCCAACTCGGCGTCGCGCAGCGCGGTGAGGCGTTCCTTCGGTGTCATGACACTCCTTTCCCGAGGGCCTCGACGGTCGCGAGGGCGCCGACCGTCCCGAGGGTTTCGACGGTCGCGAGGGCGAGGACGGTCCCGAGGGTTTCGACCGTCCGGCGGGCGTCGAGGCCGCCGGGGCGCCGCGCGGCCGCCCAGCCGGGACGGGCGGCGATCCCGGAACGGGTGGGCACCACGCCCGGAGGCATACCCCCGAGCGGCGCGACCGCGTGCCGCGCCCACGTCTCCGGCGTGGCGTCCCCCGTGCCCCAATCCATGGAAACATCATGACTCACTTTGAGTCTTTACACAACTCATCGTGAGTAGAATGCTCTGCGTGACCGTCGACAACTACCTCACCGACGAGGACCGGAGCTTCCTCGCCAGCTACGACCCGCGGGCGTTCCCGCCGGTCGCCGTCACCGTCGACCTGGTGATCCTCACCGTGCGCGACGGTGAGCTGTGCGTGCTGCTGATCCGCCGCGGCGAGCCGCCGCAGCGGGGGCGCTGGGCGCTGCCCGGCGGCTTCGTCGGCCCGGACGAGACGCTCGACGAGGCGGCCGCGCGGGAGCTGGCCGAGGAGACCGGGCTCCGGGCCGGCGCCCACCTGGAGCAGCTCGCGACGTTCGGCGACCCGGGGCGGGACCCGCGCATGCGGGTGGTCTCGGTGGCCTATCTGGCGCTGGTTCCCGACCTGCCGATGCCGATCGCCGGCACGGACGCCGCCGAGGCGCGGTACCGCCCGATCGCCGACATCGAGTCCGGCGCCGTCCTGGCCTTCGACCACGGCCGCATCCTCGCCGAGGGGGTGGAGCGGGCCCGGGCCAAGCTGGAGTACACCGGGCTTGCCACGACGTTCCTGGACGAGCCGTTCACGGTCGCCGACCTGCGCCGGGTGTACGAGACGGTGTGGGGCGTGCCACTGCACCCGGCCAACTTCCGGCGCAAGGTGCTGTCGACGCCGGGGTTCGTGGAGCCGACCGGGGAGAAGCTGGCGACCGGGCGGGGCTGGGCCGAGCTCTACCGCCGCGGCACCACCGCCCACCTCCACCCGGCCATCCCCCGCCCACCTGCCGGCTGAGCCCCCGCGCGAGCTGAGCCCCCGCGCGAGCTGAGCCCCCGCGCGGGCTGAGCCCCCCGCGCGAGCTGAGCGGCCCGGCACGCCGACCCCGAGCCGGCAGAGCGACGACCCGCTCGGCCAACACGGACCCGAGCAAGCCCCCGTCCGGCCGAGCCCCCCGCACGAGCTGAGCGGCCCGGCCAAAGCGACGCCGGCACGCCGACCCCGAGCCGGCAGAGCGACGACCCGCTCGGCCAGCTCGGACCCGAGCGAGCCCCCGTCGGGCTTGAGGCCCGCCGGCGAAGCGGCCCCGGACGCCGACCCCTGACCGACCCGGGCAGGGGGTATGCTGCGGGTGGCGTGTTCCCGCGCCCAACCTCCTGACCGGGTCCCCACGCGACCCGGCGGTGCGGAGGCAAAGGGGTTTTCCGGCCTCGGGATGTGGTTCGGTCCGTGCAGTCTGTTCGCACCCGATGGTCGCGGCGGCCGTGCGAGCGTGGGTCGGCGGTGGCGCGCGGCCAGGCGAAGGACGCACGATGACCAGCGGCAAGCACCTCAAGGCGCGGATCCGCGCGCGCATGGCCCGGACCGGCGAGCGCTACAGCACGGCTCGGCGGCACGTCGTCGGCGCCGAGCCGGCACCCACCGACCACGGCTGGGCGCTGCGCGGCGGCATCCACCCCGACTCGGCCAACATCGCCAACCTGCTCGCGCACGCCGGCGTGCCGGGCCTGTCCGAGGCGACGGTCCTCGGCATCGGCGGCGGGCTGGGCGCCGGCTACATCCTGTGGGAGTTCAAGGAGCACCGGTACACGAACCTCACGCTCGGCTACCGGTACCGGTGGAACTACATCGACTGGACCGCCCGCACCCTCGACCGGCTCGGCGCCACCGCGCACGTGCACGCCACGTCCGGGGCGAAGGGCGCGGCGGCCGAGCTCAGCGCGCGGCTCGACGCCGGCCAGCCGGCCATCGTGTGGCCGGACCGGCAGCTGATCGGGTACTGGCACCTGCCGTCACACATCGACGGGTTCGGCGGGCACCCGGTGGTCGTGTACGCCGCCACGGGCGACGCGGTGCGCGTCGACGACCGCAACCTCGCTCCGCTCACCGTCGAACGCTCCACACTGGACCGGGCCCGGGGGCGCGTCTCCTCGTACAAGAACAATCTGGTGGTGGCGGAGACGGTGACCGCGCCCGCGGACCTGGCGCCGCTCGTGCGCGCGGGGATCGTGGACTGCGTGGCGCACCTGGGCGGGGAGTCGGCGTCTTTCGCGGTGCCGGCCTGGGGCAAGTGGGCGCGGCTGGTGGCCGACCCGCGCAACGCCAAGGGCTGGCCGCGGGTCTTCGCGGACGGCCGCGGGCTGACCGACGCGCTGCTGTCCATTTGGGAGGGTGTCGAGCCGGTCGGCATGAGCGGCGGGCACCTGCGCGACCTGTACGCGGACTTCCTCGACGAGGCGGCCCCGCTGGTCGGCGAGACGGGTGCGGCGGCCGAGGCGTTCCGGGAGGCGGGGCGGCGGTGGCACGACCTGGCCGAGGCGGCGCTCCCCGCGGACGTGCCGGAGTACCAGCGGCTGCGCGAGCTGACCGCGGACCTGGCCGCCGGCGTGGCGGCCGGTGACGACGGCGCGACGGCGCGGGCCGAGGCGGCGGGCGAGCTGTGGGCGCTGCGCGCGGACATGTACGAGAAGCCACCGGCCGAAGTGGACTTCGCCGCGCTCGCCACCCATGTGTCCACTGTGTACGAGGCGGAGCGGGACGCGGTTGAGGCGCTGCGCCGGCTGGCGTAGGCCCACCCGGCGGGGGTCGGGGCCCCACCCGCGGCGGGTGATCCGGGCTCACCCCGTCGCCCGGACGGTGGGCGGATGGAGCTCGCATTCATCCACAAGGTCGCCGAGTGGACCGGCACCACCACGGACGTCTCCGAGGCGCTGACCGAGGCGACGCTGAGCACGCTCACCCAGCGGATCAGCGGCGGGGAGGCGGCGGACCTCGCCGACCGGGTGCCGGACGAGCTGCGGCCGTACCTCACGAAGGGGCAGGAGTACCCGGAGGTGTTTCCGTACGGGGAGTTCGTCCGGCGGGTCGGCGAGTCCACCGGTGTGGACCTCGCCACCGCCGAGGCGGGCATCGTCGCGGTGCTGCGGGCGCTGCGGGACGTGGTCGGCTACAAGGAGTTCATGGACACGCTGGCCCAGCTTCCGGACGACCTGGCGAGCCTCGCCGCCGGCGGCACCAGCCGCCGCTGACCCCACCTCCCGCGCCCGAAGGCACCGCGAAACCCGAGACCCGAAACGCCGCGAGACCTGAAACCGCCGCGAAACCGGTCAGCCCTGCTCGGTGAGCACCGTCAGCAGCCCGGTGACGTCGAGGAGCCGGCGCACCTGCGGCTGCGGGTCGGCGACCACGAAGGGGACGCGCTCGTCGCGGGCGCGGTGGTGGGCGTAGACGAGCGCGCTGAGCCCCGACGAGTCCAGGAACGTGACACCGGCCAGGTCGACGGTGAGCGCCGCGGGCCCGATGTCGAGCGCCCCGCCCAGGTACTCGCGGAACTGCCCGGCGGAGATGACGTCGACCTCGCCGACGACCACGAGCCGTACGCCGCCGCCCGCCGGGACGGCGGTCACCACCAGCCCGGCCGGTGCCGCGCCGAGGTCGTCGATCATGGTCGTCCTCCATCGGGTCGGGTCCACCGTAGGGAAGAGCGCCCCGCCCGGCGTACGCGTTACGCCCTCGGGCCGGCCGGTCACCCCTTCGTGTTTGAGCTGGTCGGCGCCGGGCATGACCTGGGCATGACCGCGTTCCGCGCCGGTGTTCGGCCCCGGGCGGCGACCCGTCAGTGAGGAGGGAACGACGATGTCCGACGCCGCACGCGGCGCGGGTACCGGCGACCTGGTCCGCCAGGCCGCCGAGCAGATCTCCCGCCTGGTCCGCGACGAGCTGGCCCTAGCCCGCGTCGAGATGGTGCAGAAGGGCAAGCGCGCCGGCACCGGCGCCGGCCTGCTGGGTGGCGGCGGTGTGATCGCGCTGTTCGGCCTGGCGGCCCTGCTCACCGCCGCCGGCCTGGCCCTCGCCGAGGCGCTGCCCGGGTGGCTGTCCGCCCTGATCGTCGCGGCCGCCCTCTTCGCGGTCGCGGGCGTGCTCGCGCTCGCCGGACGGCGCCAGGTGGCGCGCGGCGTGCCGCCGGTGCCCCGGGAGGCGGCCGGCAGCCTCCGCGCCGACCTCGGCGAGGTGCGGGAGAAGGTACACCGATGACCGCGGACGACAAGCCCACACCACCGCCGCCACCACCGGCCGGCGACGCCGACGCGATCCGCGCGGACATCGAGGTGACCCGCGATGAGCTGGGCGACACGGTCTCGGCGCTCGCCGCCAAGGCGGACGTGAAGGCCCGGGCCAAGGACGCCGTCGCGGACGCCCGCGACCGCGTCCGGGACACCGCCCGCGCCGGGGAGATCGAGGCCCGCGCCAAAGGCACGGTCGCCGGCGCCCGCCACCGCGCGCGGGACGCCGGGCACTCGGTGAGCGAGCAGGCCGCGCTGCGGGCGGGCCAGGTCACCGAGCGGGTACGGCACCGGCCGGCACCCGCCGTCGCCGCGGCGGCCGGGGTGGTCGCCGCGCTGGGCACCGCCGTGGTCCTGCGCCGCCGGCGCGCCACGGTCCGCGCACGGCGCCGCTGACGCCACCGGCCTAGGCGAATCGCCGGAGCGGGTACCACCCGCGAGCCGGGCAACGATCCGGAGCGCAACGAGGTCTCGTCCCGCAGATGTACGACATCTCCGGCTGGAGCCACCGCCCGCTCTGGGGCCGCGACCGTCCACACCGGCCGGCGGGTGGCCGCCGAGCGGCGGGGCACACGGTTCCCCGCCGCCCGCACGCCGCTGGCCAAGCCGGTGCTGGCGGCCGCGGTCGCCGCGGACGAGCCGTTCGTGCTCCGCGAGCTCGGCTTCGACGGCCGGCCGGTCCCCACGGCCGTCCTCACCGCCGCCGCCCGGTCCCAGGTGGACGCGCCGCTCGCCCGGAGCGGGATGGTCACGCGGCGCGACGACGGCACCGGCGGGGCCGGCCGGGCGGCGGCGGCCTCCGGGTCGGCCCACGCGGCACGGCGGCCGTCCTCTCCGGCACCGAACCGCTCTTCCGGGCCCGTCCGAAGGGCCACTTCGCTCAGGCCGGCCGGGCAATACTCCGGATCGCGATACATAATCCGCCGGAAACATAAAACCGAAGTTACGATTTCAGGATCGACTTCACGAGCAATTTACCGGGCGGTCGGATATCGCATTTTCGAGCCGGCCGCCCGGCATCCCGGAGCGGGCTACAATTAGCCCGCATCCGGGGGGACAAGACGCATGCCGATGATCAGGATCATGCTGGTGGCCGAGCCGTCCATGCTGCGTGAGGGCATGCGCGCCGTGCTGCTCGCGGTCGACGACTTCGCGCTCGCCGCCGAGACCGCGGGCGGCCCGACCGCCGTGGCCGCGGCGACCCGCCTGGCGCCCGACGTCGTCGTCACCGACGCGCTCCCCACGGCCGTCGCGCTGCGCGGCGAGGGTGCCGCCACCCGGGTCGTGCTGCTCGCCGGCGCGGCCGACGAGGTCCCGGTCGACCGGGCGGCGCGGGCCGGCGTCGACGGGTTCGTGCTCACCGCCGAGGCCGGCACCAGCCTGATCGCCGCGGTCCGCGCGGTCGCGCGGGGCGACGCCTGGCTGTCGCCGCCGTTCGCCCGCCGCCTGCTCGACCTCTACCGGGCCGCCCCGGCGGTCCCCCGCGCCAACGGCGGGCGCCGGCTCAGCGAGCGGGAGCGCAGCGTGCTGCGGCTGGTCGCGCACGGCCGCACCAACGCCGAGATCGCCCACGAGCTCGTGCTCGGCGAGTCCACCGTCAAGACCCACGTCTCCCGGCTGCTGACCAAGCTCGAGCTCCGCGACCGCGTGCAGCTCGCCGTCTTCGCCCACAGCCACGGCCTGACCTAGCAGATCCATTCCAAGATTCGAGCTGCCGCGACGCCCGTCGTGGTCCGGACCGTTGCTCCCGCGGCCTCGCCCTTCGCGGTTTCACAACCCACCCCGGCCGCGGGCCGGGTGCCGCGGGTCACGGCGTGGCACCCGCAGGACCCACCGGAGACGCTCCGCCGACATTCCGAATTCACATTTTCCGCCGACCGGCGGAATGGCGAATGGGGAATTCGATCGCGCGGCCGACGACGCATTGCGCGATCCGATCCTATCGTTGCTCAGCGAACGGGTAATCCAATCACGAGGGGTACGGAATGACGATCAGTCCCGCCACGCTCACCGGTGGCCTGGTGTCCACCGCGGCGCCGCCGGCCGGCGAGATCATGCCCAAGACCGTCAATGCGTGGCCGCGCACCTATTCGTTGGCGAACCTCCTCACCGTGCTGCGGGCCCGGCGCAACGGCGCGACGGTCAGCCTCAACCAGGTGAAGCTCAAGGACACCGTCGTCGAGCGCAACGCTCTGATCATGGAGTACGCGCTGCTGTGGTCCAGCAGCGTGCGGCCGTACTCGATCGTGGGGCGGTTCGCCTCGCTGTTCAACACCGACGTCGGCCCGTACGCGGGCATCGCCGAGAAGGTGACGGTGGGCGCCAGCCCGCACTGGCCGCAGCTGCCGACGACGCACGTCTTCCCGGTCAACCACGAGTTCGGCTTCTGCGACGACCCCTGGCCGGCCGTGGGGCGTACGACGATCGGCGCGGACGCGTGGATCGGAGCCGGCGCGACGATCCGTTCCGGCGTGCGGATCGGTGTGGGCGCGGTGGTCGGCGCCGGCGCGGTCGTGACCCGCGACGTGGCCGACTACGAGGTGGTGGTCGGGGTGCCCGCCCGCCACCTGCGCCCGCGCTTCCCCGCCCCGATGGTGGAGAGCCTGCTCGAGCTGCGCTGGTGGGAGTGGCCGCCGGCGGTGATCCGCGAGCACCTGGCGCTCTTCCGCGAGCCGCTCACCCCGGAGCGGCTGGCGCTGCTGCACGACCTCGCCCCGCCGCGCCAGCACCGGATCGCGGCGTGAGGGCGGCCATCCGGGCCGAGGGGCTGCGCAAGGGGTACCAGGGCGTCGCGGCGCTGCGGGGCGTCGACCTGGAGGTGCCCGCGGGCAGCGTGCTGGCGCTCCTCGGCCCCAACGGGGCCGGCAAGAGCACCACGGTCAAGATCCTGACCACGCTGCTCGCGCCGGACGGCGGCCGCGCGGAGGTGGCCGGCTTCGACGTGGTCCGGCAGCCCCGGCGGGTACGGGCGGCGATCGGCGTCGCCGGCCAGTACGCGGCGGTCGACGGGCGGCTCACCGGGCGGGAAAACCTCGTCCTCTTCGGACGGTTGCACCGACTGTCCCGGGGCGCGGCGGCGCGGCGGGCCGGTGAGCTGCTCGACCGCTTCGACCTGGCCGGGGCGGCCGACCGGCTGGCCCGCACGTACTCCGGTGGCATGCGCCGCCGCCTCGACCTCGCCGCCAGCCTGGTCGCGCACGCGCCGGTGCTCTTCCTCGACGAGCCGACCACCGGGCTCGACCCGCTGCGCCGCGAGCAGCTCTGGACGGTGGTCGCCGAGCTGGTGGCGGCCGGGACGAGCGTGCTGCTCACCACCCAGTACCTGGAGGAGGCCGACCGCCTCGCCGACCGGGTCGTGGTGGTCGACCACGGGCGGGTCGTCGCGGAGGGCACGGCCGAGCAGCTCAAGCACCGCACCGGACGCTCCTCACTGGACGCCGCGTTCCTGGCGCTGACCGGGGTGGCCGCGTGAGCACTGTGGACACTCTACGGTGGAGCGTCGCGGACACCTTCGTGCTGGCCGGGCGGAGCCTGCGGCACTGGCGCCGCCAGCCCGAGCTGCTGCTGCTCTCCACGGCCCAGCCGGTGCTGCTGGTGCTGCTGTTCACGCAGGTGTTCGGCGGTGCGGTGGCCACGCCCGGCATGCGGTACGTCGACTGGCTCGTGCCCGGCGTGCTCGTGCAGGTGGTCGCCTGGGACAGCGCGAAGACCGCGGTCGGCGTGGCGGAAGACCTGGCCAGCAGCACGATCGAGCGGTTCCGGACGCTGCCGATGTCGGCGCCGGCGGTACTGGCCGGCCGCACCCTCGCCGACGCCGGGCGCAACCTCTTCGTGGTCCTCGCGATGCTCGCCGCCGGCACGCTGGTCGGCTTGCGGACGCCCGGCGGCCCGCTCGCCACGGCCGGCGCGGTCGCGCTCACGGTCGCCTTCGGGTACGCGCTGACCTGGCTCTTCACCTACCTCGGCCTGCGCGCCCGGGGCGGTGAGGCCGCGCTCGCCGCCGGCATCCTGGTGGTCTTCCCGCTGATGTTCGCCTCCAGCGCGCTGGTGCCGGTGGAGACGATGCCGGCGTGGCTGCGCCCGCTGGCCGCGCACCAGCCACTGACCGCCGTGATCGACGCGGTGCGGGCCCTGATGCGGGGCGAGCCCGCCGCCGGCGCGGTCGCGTCCGCGCTGGCCTGGACGGCTGCCATCCTGGCGCTGGCCGTGCCGCTGGCGGTCCGCCGCTTCCGGCAGGTCTCCACCTAGAGCCTTCGAAGTCGGGGTGATGGGCTGTGATCGAAGCTCCCCTCACGTCGTTCTAGCGGCGTGAAGGGAGCTTCGATCACCGAGGTGGGGGGCGGGTGAGGCCGCGGGAGCGACGGTCCGGACCACGACGGACGTCGCGGTAGCCCTATGCCGTGGCTCTCACCACGAGTTCGAGGTCGAGGACCGTCGTGCGGCGGCCGGTCGGGCTGCCCTGCATCTGGTCGAGCAGGGCCCGCAGCGCCAGCCGCCCCGACTCCTCGAACGGCTGGCGGACCGTCGTCAGGTCCAGCGCCTGGGCCAGGTCCGAGTCGTCGAAGCCGACCACGGCGAGGTCTCCCGGCACCGCCAGGCCGCGGTCCCGCGCGGCGGCGAGCACCCCGCCGGCGAGGGTGTCGTCGTGCGCGAAGATCGCGGTGGGCGGGTCGGCGAGGTCCAGAAGCTCGTGGGTGGCCGCCCGCGCCTGGCCGACGTCGTGCCGCACGAGCCGCACCGCCTCGTCGGGCAGGCCCCCGTCGACCACCCGGCGGAAGCCGGCGAGGCGGCTCTCCGACGGCGACACGTAGGCGTGCGAACGCTGTGCCTCCCCCACGTACCCGAATCGGCGGTGGCCCCGCTCGGCCAGGTACCGCGCGACAAGCTCGCCGCCGGCCTCGTCGTCGGTGACCACGGCCTCGAAGCGCGGCCGGGGCGAGTCGAGCACGACGGTGGGGAGGCGCTGGGCGCGCAGCCGCTCGACGACCGCGTCTTCCAGCGGGAGCCCCATGATGATGAGGCCGTCGAGGCGGCGGGTGATGGGGAGGCTGGCGAGCAGCGGTGAGCTGGCCGAGGCGGCCGACTGCTGGTCGAAGACCACGACCTCCAGGGCTTCCGCGCCGATCGCGGCGAAGACGCCGGCCAGGCGGCGGCTGAACGACGGGTACGAGCTGAACGGGGCGATCACGCCGATCCGGCCGACCCCCTTGCGGGCCCGGGTGACCGCGTCGGCCTTGGGCACGAAGCCCAGCTCGTCGGCGGCGGTGAGCACCCGCTCCCGGGTCGCCTGGCGCACGCGGGTGGGCGAGTTGAGCACCAGCGACACCGTGGAGATGCTCACGCCCGCCCGCGCGGCGACCTCGTAGATGGTGACCTTGTCGGTCACATCGCCCTCCTCACGCCGGCGCCGAAGCGCACCGGCGACCACCCGGGACCCGACGGCCATCGGGACCCGGGACCTGAAACCTGACGACGGACCCAGGTTAGCCGATTCTTCGAAGTGCTTCGAGCGAAGCGCTTGACAAGTTTGTAACACGGGCGTTCCATTGCCGTCATGGCTTGACACCCCACCGCACACCCCACCGACAGAGGGAGGGCACCCTCGTGAGAAAGCGACCCCTCGCCGCCGCCACGCTCGCCGTCCTGCTCACCGCCGGCTGCGGCGGATCCGGCTCCTCGACCCAGGCACCACCCGCGCAGGCCGCCGACCGGCTCCAGGCCGCCCGCGACGCCGCCGTTCGCGCCGCCGGCGGCGAGAAACCTGGCGGTACCCTCAACCTGCTCGGCGTCCTGAGCGGCCCGCAGCTCGACGCCTACCTCGGCACCTTCGCCCCCTTCGAGGAGGCGACCGGCATAGAGATCAAGTACGAGAGCACCGGCGACGTCTTCGCCGTCCTGCAGACCCGCGTCGCCGGCGGCAACCCGCCCGACGTCGTCTCCAACCCCAGCGCCGGCCAGGTCGCCCAGCTCGCCGAGCAGGGCCGGCTCGTCGCGCTCGACCCGTTCCTCGACATGGCCGCGGTCCGCGCCGACTACCCGGAGGGGCTGACCGGCCTCTCCACTGTGGACGGCAAGCTCTACGGCGTCTTCTACAACACGGCCGTGCAGGGCCTGGTCTGGTACGACCCGAAGACGTACCAGGGTCCCAAGCCGCCCGCGTCCTGGGAGGAGCTGGCCGGCTGGGCGCAGCGGACGTCGGCCACCGGCACCACCCCGTGGTGCATCGGCCTGGAGTCCGGGCCGAGCAGCGGCTGGCCGGGTGCGGTGTGGATAGAGGAGTTCGTGCTGCAGCAGGCCGGACCCGAGGTCTTCACCAAGTGGTGGCGGGGCGAGCTGCCCTGGACCGCGCCGCAGATCCGGCAGGCGTTCGAGCGCTTCGGCGCGATCGCCACCGACGCCGAGCAGGTCAGCGGCGGCCCGACCGCCGTGCTCACCACCGACTTCAACTCCAGCCCGCAGGGGCTCTTCGCCGACCCGCCCGCCTGCCACCTCCACGTGCAGGCCGACTTCCTCGGCAACGCGCTCGCCCAGACGGTGCCCGGCGTGGTGGCCGGCACCGACATCGACTTCTTCCCGTTCCCGCCGGTAGACCCGGCGCGGGCCGGCTCGGTCGAGATCTCCGGCGAGACACTCGCGCTGCTCAAGGACACCCCGCAGGGGCGGGCCTTCATGCGGTACGTGACCACGCCCGAGTTCAGCGCGCTGGTCGCCGGCACCGGCCAGTGGATCGCCGCCAACCGCCGCACGCCGCTCGACGCGTACAGCTCCCTGCTGTCCCGCCGCGCCGCCAGCGTCTACGCCGACGCGAAGACCGTGCAGTACGCCGCCCAGAACGCGATGCCGCTCGCGATGACCCAGGCGTTCCTCAAGGCCGTCCTCGCGTACGTCGAGAAGCCGTCCACACTGGACGCCCAGCTCGCCACGCTGGAGCGGGCCCGGGCCGGCGCGTACGAGGGCTGAGCCAATGGTCCCGACGACCCGCCTGCTCGCCGCGCTCGCCTTCACGGTCGGCGTACCGCTGCTCGTGCTCGGCTGGCTCTGGCTGGTCGGCCGGCTGGAGGCGGTGCTTCCGGAGCGCCTCCACCGCCGGCTGGTGCCCTGGCTCTGGCTGGCGCCCGCGCTGGTGCCCGTCGGCGTCTTCCTCGCCTGGCCGCTGGCCAACACGGTGTGGCTCTCGCTGCGCGACGCCGGCTCGGGCGCGTGGGCCGGGCTGGACAACTACCACTACCTGGCCACCAGCGGCGAGGTGCACACCGCGCTGCGCAACAACCTGCTGTGGCTGGTGCTGCTCACCGGCGGCTGCCTCGCCGTCGGGCTCCTGGTCGCCGTGCTGACCGACCGGGTCCGCTACGAGGCGGTGGCCAAGGCGGCGGTAGTGCTGCCGACCGCGATCCCGTTCGTGGCCGGCGCGGTGATCTGGCGGTTCATGTACCAGTACCGGCCGCCCGGCCTGCCGCAGACCGGCACGCTCAACGCGGTGCTCACCGCCGCCGGCGCCGCCCCGGTCGCCTGGCTCGTGGACACCCGCACCAACAACGCCGCGCTCATCGCCGTCGGCGTGTGGATGAGCGCCGGGTTCGCCACGGTCATCCTCTCCGCGGCGCTCAAGGCGGTGCCGGCCGAACTGCACGAGGCGGCCCGGATCGACGGGGCCGGCCCGTGGCAGGCGTTCCGCCACGTCACGCTGCCGGAGCTGCGCCCGACCATCGCGGTCACCGCCACGCTCCTCGCGGTCAGCGCCTTCAAGGCGTTCGACATCGTGTACGTGATGACGAACGGCAACTACCGCACCGACGTCATCGCCAACCTCATGTACCGGCAGCTCTTCGTCGACCAGGACTACGGCCGGGCGAGCGCGATCGCGGTCCTGCTCACCCTGCTCGCCGCGCCGATCCTGGTCCTCAACGCCCGCGCCACCCGGGGGAGCACCCGATGACCCAGCTGCTGACCCGGCCGGACACGACCGTACGGCCGGCGACCGTGACCGCGAAGCGGGTCCGTCCACACCGGATCCCCACCCACCTCACGCTCCTGCTCGTCTGTGGAGTGTGGACGGTGCCGGTGCTGGGGCTGCTGGTCAGTTCGTTCCGGCCGGCGTACGACATCTCCACCACCGGCTGGTGGCGGGCCGGCGAGGGGACGCTCACCACCGGCAACTACCGGGACGTGCTGGCCACCGGCGGGTTCGGCACCGCGCTCGCCAACAGCCTGCTCATCACCGTCCCGGCGGTGGCCGCGATGGTGGCGGTCGGTTCGGTGGCCGCGTTCGCGCTGGCCCGCATGTCCTTCGCCGGGCGCCGCGCGGTCACGGTCGCGATGGTGGCGCTGCTCGCGCTGCCGCTGCAGATGACGCTCGTACCCGTGCTCCGCCTCTACAACGCGGCCGGGCTGACCGGCACGTTCGCCGGAATCTGGCTGGTGCACCTGGGTTTCGGGCTGCCGTTCGCCGTCTATCTACTCCGGACGTTCTTCGCCGCGCTGCCGGACGAGCTGTTCGAGGCGGCGGCCCTGGACGGAGCGTCCACGTTGACCGCGTTCCTGCGGGTGGCGGTGCCGGTCTCCGGGCCGGCCATCGCGTCGGTCGCCATCTTCCAGTTCATCTGGGTCTGGAACGACCTGCTGATCGCGCTCATCTTCCTCGGCGGCGACCCGGGTGTCGCCCCGCTGACCGTCGCGGTGAGCAACCTGGTCAGCGCCACCACCGGCCAGGGCTGGCAGCTGCTGACCGCGGCGGCGTTCGTGGCGATGGCCGTACCGATGGTGATCTTCTTCGCGCTGCAGCGCTACTTCGTCCGCGGCCTGCTGGCCGGATCGGGAAAGTGAGAGGGAGTAGGCGTGCCCGACGTACCCTACGCCGGCGACCCGCCGGCACCGACCGCGTACGACCTCGACCTCGCGGCGCTCGCCACGTACCGGCCGCCGCGGGACGAGCCGGCCGACTTCGACCTGTTCTGGAAGCACGCGCTCGCCTACGGCCGCACCGGGAGCGCGGCGTCCGCTCGGCTCGCCGCCGTCGACAACGGACTGTCCACCGTGGTCACCCACGACCTGACCATCGCCGGGTACGGCGGGGAGCCGGTCAAGGCCTGGCTGACCCTGCCCGCCGCCAGCACCGGACCGCTCCCCTGCCTCGTGCAGTTCGTCGGCTACGGCGGCGGCCGCGGCCTCCCCGTCGAGCACCTGCTCTGGGCCAGCGCCGGCTACGTCCACGTGGTCGTCGACGCCCGCGGCCAGGGTGGCGAGACCCCCGACGCGGCCTGCGGCGACGCCGCTCCGCCGGTGGTCCGCGGGCTGCGCGACCCGGAGTCCTACTACTACCGGCGCGCGTTCGTCGACGCCGCCTGCGCGGTCGAGGCGGTCCGCAGGCTGTCCATGGTGGACACCGACCGGATCGCCGTCGCCGGGGTGAGCCAGGGCGGCGGCGTCGCGCTCGCCGCCGCCGCGCTCGCCGGCCCGGTCGCCGCCGTCCTGTGCGACCTGCCGTTCCTGTGCCACTGGAGCCGGGCGGTGCGGATCAGCGACCGCGGCCCGTACGCGGAGGTGGCCCGGTGGTGCGCCAGCCACCGCCAGCCGGTCGACGAGGTCTTCGCCACCCTGGCGTACTTCGACGGCATGTCCTTCGCGGCCCGGTGCGCGGCGCCGGCGCTCTTCTCGGTCGCGCTGATGGACCGCGTCTGTCCACCCTCGACGGTCTACGCCGCCTACCACCACTACGCCGGCCCGAAGCAGATGGTGGTCTGGGAGTTCAACGACCACGAGGGCGGTGGCCCGCACCAGCTCCGCCGCCAGCTGGACTTCCTGCGCCCCCTGCTCTGCTGACAGCAGATTCCTTTGGTGCGCCGCGCGGATCGGCCGCATCGTGGGTCCAACGACGCCTGTTCAAGGGAGACTCACATGCCGAACCTGGCCGGACTGACCGCTGGCACCCTCGACGACCAGGTGGCCGCGCGCCTGCTCCACCAACGCATCCTCGTGCTCGGCGCGGAGGTGGACGACCCGGTCGCCAACCGGCTCTGCGGGCAGCTGCTCCTGCTCTCGGCCGAGGACCCGCGCGGCGACATCAGCCTGTACATCAACTCGCCTGGCGGCTCGGTCACCGCGGGCCTGGCCATCTACGACACCATGCGCCTCATCCCCAACGACGTCAGCACCCTGGCGATGGGGCTGGCCGGCAGCATGGGGCAGTTCCTGCTGACCGCCGGCACCGAGGGAAAGCGGTTCAGCCTGCCGCACGCGCAGATCCTGATGCACCAGGGCTCGGCCGGCTTCGGCGGTACGGCGGCCGACGTCGAGATCTACGCCGAGCAGCTCGACCGGCTCGGCACCACGGTGCTGCGGCTCACGTCCGAGCACACTGGACAGCCCATCGACAAGGTCGAGCGGGACAGCCGGCGGGACCGGTGGTTTACGGCCGAGGAGGCCCGCGACTACGGCCTCATCGACCACATCCTGACCCGCGTCGACGACGTACGCCCGGCCGGCGCGCGCACGCTCGTGGGGATGGGCCGGTGAGCCAGTACCTCATCCCCACCGTCGTCGAGCGGACGTCGCAGGGCGAGCGGGCGTACGACATCTACTCGCGGCTGCTCTCCGAGCGCATCATCTTCCTCGGCACCGACATCGACGACGGCGTGGCCAACGTGGTGATCGCCCAGCTGCTGCACCTGGAGGCGCAGAACGAGCAGGAGATCGGCATGTACATCAACTCGCCGGGCGGCTCGTTCAGCGCGCTGACGGCCATCTACGACACGATGAACTTCATCCGCTGCGACATCGCCACGATCTGCGTGGGCCAGGCCGCCTCCGCCGCCGCGGTGGTGCTGGCGGCGGGCACCCCGGGCCGCAGGTCGGTGCTGCGGCACGCGAAGGTGACGCTGCACCAGCCCTCCAGCCAGGCCCGCGGCACGCTGCCCGACCTCGCGGTACAGGCCAAGGAGGTGTCGAAGGTGCGGGCCGAGATGGACGAGATCCTGAGCCGCCACACCGGGCACGACGTGGCGCGGATCCGTGAGGACACCGACCGCAGCATGACCCTGTCGGCGGCCGACGCGGTGGCCTACGGCCTGGCCGACCGGGTCATCGAACGCCGCCCCCGCGAACTGCGCACGGCGGCCTGAGGCACGCCGCGAGCCCTTGGTCAGGCGGCGAGCAGCACGACGTCGCCCGGCCGGCGGGCGGGCGACGCGCCCGGGTGCTGGCGCCGCGGGCGGTGGACCGGCGCGACCTGGGTGACGGTGACGAGCTGGAGCCGCACCTCGGCGAGGAGGTCGGCGATGTCGAGCCCCAGCGCCGCGCAGACGGCGGCGAGGACCTCGGAGCTGGCCTCCTTGCGGCCGCGCTCCACCTCGGACAGGTAGGGCATCGAGACGCGGGCCGCCCGCGCGACGTCGGCGAGCGTGCGCCGCTGCGCCAGCCGCCGGCGCCGCAGCACGTCACCGACGAGCGTGCGCAGCAGCGGCTGATGCCGGCGACGCCCGCCCGGCCCGATGTGCGCCACCTCCGCCATCGCCTCACCATACGCGCGGGCCGGCGCGGCGAGCGCCGATTTCGCGCTCAGCGTAGCCCGGCCCGACTCTGGCGGAGCGACGTCAAGAGCCGAAGACTCCGGGCTACCGCTCTGTCCGTCGTGGTCCGGACCGCTGCGCGGGGCCCCCGGGGAAACGTGGAGCGCAGCGGAGCGTTTTCTTGGGGTGCATTTCCCGCGGCCTCACCCTCCGCGGTTTCACCACCACACGCCACCCCGGGTACCCGAGCGCCGCCACTGTGGACGGTGGGTTCGCCCCACGGCTGCCACCGATCACGGCCCGGATACCGGACTCCCGCGCCGGGGCGGTCCGGCGGCTCCGGCCGGCGAGCTCCCGGGCGACGGACGCCCACTGTGGACAGAGCGGGCGGCCGCCGCCGAGCCGGGCGGCCGGGCCCGGGTGGCGCCGGCGCGGTAGGCTGTGCGCGTTCGACGGCCGCGAACGTGAGTGGAAGGGTGCCGCGGTGACGGAGGGGAGCCCAGAGGTGGCCCGCGGGCGAGTCAAGATCGACTCGAGTGTCGCGCACTCGGCTCGGGTCTGGGACTACTGGCTCGGCGGCAGGGACAACTACGCCTCGGACCGGGAGGCCGGCGAGCAGATCCGCCAGGTCCTGCCGGACGTCGTGGAGGCGGCGCGGGTCGACCGCGCGTTCCTGATCCGGGCGGTCCGGCACCTGGTCGACGAGGCCGGGATCCGCCAGTTCCTCGACATCGGCACCGGCCTGCCCACCGCCAACAACACGCACGAGGTGGCCCAGGCGGCGGCTCCCGAGAGCCGCATCGTCTACGTCGACAACGATCCCATCGTGCTGGCCCACGCCCGCGCCCTGCTCGTCGGGAGCCCGCTGGGCGCGACCGACTACATCGACGCCGACGCGCACGACCCGGAGACGATCCTGCGGGTCGCCGCCGAGACGCTCGACTTCAGCCGGCCGGTCGGCATCATGATGCTGGGGGTCGTGCAGTTCATCATGGACGACGACGCCGCGCAGGCGATCGTCAAGCGGCTCGTGGACGCCGCGCCGTCCGGCAGCCACCTCGCGGTCGCGCATCCGATCAGCGGGGTCAGCGCGCCGCTGGAAGAGGCGGTGCGCCTCTGGAACCAGACCGGCTCCGCACCCCAGGCGCTGCGCACGCCCGCGCAGATCGCCGCGTTCTTCGACGGCCTGGAGCTGCTCGAGCCGGGTGTGGTCCCGTGTCCACAATGGCGTCCCGATCCCGCCGCCACCGACCTCGACGTGGCGCCGTGGCGCGTCTGCGCCGTCGGCCGAAAGCCGTAGGGAGCTTTCGGAGCCGGGGCGCACCTCCCGGCGCTTCTTCGGACCGCATGTGCCCCGGCCCGCCTCAGCTGCGGACCGTTTGCGCGGGGTTCCCGGGGAAACATGGAGCGCAGCGCAGCGTTTTCCTGGGGTGCTTTCCCGCGGGCACCGCTATGGCCGGCGCCGAGCTGGCGCTCGCCGAGTGCCCGGGCCTCCGCTGCCGGCCCCGCGGCACAAGCCCCACCCCAGACGGCGCTCGCGCCGAAGCCCGCGGCGGGTGCGCGAAGCTGTGCGGTCGCACGCACAGACGGGGCAGCTCCAGAGCTTCCCGCACACACACATCCGCCCGCCGGCGGCCGGGGTGAGACGCGGCCCGCAGCGGTGAGGCGGTGGAGCGGAACCGGCCGCAGCGGTGCCCGCGGAAAGCACCCGCGCAGGCGGCCCGCCGCCGAGGCGGACCGGGGCCGCATGTGTCTGGGTCACCAGCGCGGTCGGAGCGCGAGCGGGCCGCGGACGTTGATGGAGGGGCGGAGCCGGATCGGGTGGTCCGGCCGGCGCAGGGTCGGGAGGCGCTCGGTGAGGACCTGGAGCGCGACGCGGGCCTGGGCGCGGGCGAGCGCGGCGCCGACGCAGGTGTGTACGCCGGCGCCGAAGCCGAAGTGGCGGCTCGGGGCGCGGGTCGCGTCGAACCGGGCGGCGTCCGGGTAGCGCTCCTCGTCGCGGTTGGCGGAGGCGAAGACGAGCAGCACGTCCGCGCCGGCCGGGATCTCCACGCCGGCGACCGTGGCCGGGCGGGTGGCGCGGCGGAAGAGGGTCGGCACCGGCGCCTCGTACCGCAGGGCCTCCTCGACCGCGTTGGGGACCAGCTCCGGCCGCCGGCACAGCAGCTCCCACTGGTCGGGGTGGTCGAGCAGCAGCCGCAGGGCGTTTCCGATGGTGTCGGTGGTGGTGATGTGGCCGGCGCCGATGGTGCTGCAGATCGTCCCGACCAGCTCCGCCTCCTGGTCGAAGGTGAGCGGCTCCGGGTCCGGGGCGAGGGCCGCGACGACGTCGCTGACCAGGTCGTCCTCGGGGTCGGCGTGCCGGCGGCGCACGTAGCCGGCCATCAGGTGCTGGAACGCGACAAACTCCCGGGCGGCGGCCGCCTCGTCCGCCTCGGTCAGGTCGGCGCTGCCGAGCTGAAACAGCGACTCGCTGCCCGACTTGGCGGTGGCGACGTCGGCCGGGGCGATGCCGAACAGGTCGGCAGTGGTGTCGACCGGCAGCGGCGAGGTGTACCGCGCGACCAGGTCGGCCCCGCCCTCCCCGGCGAACGACTCGACCAGCCCTTCGGCTCGCTTCCGGATCGACGGCTCCAGCGCCTTGACCGCGGCGGGCGAGAGCCGCTTGGTGTACGGGGCGCGCAGGCGGCGGTGGGCCTCGCCGTCCGAGGTGATGTGGTCCGGCTTGGGCGGGTAGCCCTCGGCGAACGCGGCGAACGTCGCCGGGTACAGCTGCCGGACCGGCCGGAGGCTGTGGGCCGAGGAGAAGACCTCCGGGTCCTTCAGGATCGCGTCGACGTCGTCGAAGCGGGTGACCACCCAGGCGTCCAGCCGCGCCGAGAAGAAGACCGGCTCGCTGCGCCGGGCCTCGGCGTAGAAGGGGTGCGGATCGGCGAGGTGCGCGCCGAGCGGGTCGTAGCTCTCCGCGAGCTCGCTGCCTGTCATCGCTCCAGTGTGGCCGGTGCGGCGGCCTCGGCCTATACCCCGGGATCGAAGCCGGTGAAACCAAGATGAAAGCCGGATGAAAGCGGCGAAGCGGAGGATGGCCACGGCGACTCGACGCTGTCCCTTCGGAGCAGAGGAGGCACCCCTTGCGAGCCAGATTGACCGCCGTCCTGTCCGCCCTGGCCCTCGCCGCCGTGGCGGTCCCGGCCACCCCGGCCGCGGCCGCGACCGCCGGCGAGTACGTCGCGACGATCCAGGTCGGCGAGGGCGGCAACGTCGAGCAGTTCCGGATCCACCTGGTGGAGGCCGCCGACGTCACCGCCGCCTTCGCGAGCCTCAACCAGCAGAGCGACCAGTTTCCGAACGGCTTGATCGTGCGCACCGGACCCGAGGTCAACGTCGGCTACAGCTGGCACATAGACCCGGGCGACGTGGAGTTCGTCGACCTCGCCGTCGAGGTCTGCGACGGCCTCCCCTCCGACGTGGAGAACGGCACGCTCACCAGCGACCGGTACTGCCCGTGGTCGGGGCGGGTGGTCGCGATGACGCCGCTGCCCTGACGGCGGTCAGTGGCCGGAGACGTCGGAGTCGGCGCCGGCCGCGTCGCCCTGGTCCAGCGCGGAGATCGCGGCCACCTCGCCGGCCGTGAGCGAGAAGTCGAAGACGTCGAGGTTTTGCCGGAGCCGGACCGGGTCGGTCGACTTCGGGATCGTCGCCAGTCCGAGCTCCATGTGCCAGCGGAGCACGATCTGGGCCGGGGTACGGCCGTGCCGCTCGGCCAGCTCGACCACGACCGGCGCGCCCAGCACCTCGTTGCGCTGGCCGCCGATCGGCGACCACGACTGGGTGACGATCCCGTGCTTCGCGTGGTAGGCACGGGCGGACTCGCGGGTCACGGTCGGGCTGAGCTGGATCTGGTTGACGTCCGGCACGACCCCGGTCTCGGCGATGACCCGTTCCAGGTGGGTGGGTTTGAAGTTCGAGGTGCCGACGGCCCGCAGCCGGCCCCGCTCCAGCAGCCGGGCCAGCCCCTGCCAGGCCTGCACGTAGCGGTCGTGGGCCGGGTTGGGCCAGTGGATGAGCAGCAGGTCCAGGTAGTCCAGGCCGAGCAGGTCGAGGCTGCGCTCGTACGCCTCGGCGGCCAGCTCGACGCCGTGCCAGCGCTTGTTGAACTTGGTCGTGACGAACAGCTCCTCGCGCGGCACCCCGGAGGCCTTGAGGCCGCGGCCGACGCCGCGCTCGTTGCCGTAGTTCTCCGCGGTGTCGACGAGCCGGTAGCCCAGCTCGATCGCGGCGGCCACGGTGGCCTCGGCGGCGCTGTCGTCCATCGGCCAGGTGCCCAGGCCCAGCCGCGGCATCTCGGCGCCGTGGGTCAGCGTGACGGTGGGCGCGGTAGTCGGCGTCATCGCTCCATCCAACCCCGCCGGCGACCGGCCCGCACATGACGGCCGTCACGTTCCCCACGGTCGGGCGCCGTCCGCTCAGGCGCCGGTCGGGTAGGTCTCGGGCTCGAAGACCGGCGCGGCCGGGACCCGCATCGCGCGTACGGCCGTGGTCTCGTCGAACCAGCAGAACGCGTCGTACCGGTCACCCAGCGTCGTGGGCACGTAGTTGCTCCACTGGTCCCGCTCCGGGTGGTAGACCACGCCGATCGCCCGGTGGTCGAGCGTGTCGGTGAGCAGGTCGGGCCGGTCGTCGCGGGGGAAGACGAAGAGGCTCCGCCGTGGCGCCGCCGCGTGCAGCACGCCCTCCAGGGAGGTCTCGCGGGCCGGCGGCACCACCATCTCCTCCATCGGCGCGCCCCAGCCGTCACCGGCCAGCACCGTGCCGTGGTGGCTGCCGAAGCCGAGCAGCACGACGTCGTCCTCGCCGTACCGTTCGCGGGCGAGCTGGCCGAGGTTGACCTCGCCGCGCTCGCCCATGTCGGTGGCGCGGGCGTCGCCGACGTGCGTGTTGTGCGCCCACACCACGGCCTTCGACTCCGGGCCGTAGTGGTCGAGCAGCCGGGCGAGGGTGGCGTCCATGTGGCGGTCGCGTACGTTCCAGGACTCGCGGCCGCCGCGGATCATCGCCCGGTAGTAGCGTTCGGCCCCGCTGACCACCTCGGCGTTCTGCCAGGCGGCGAAGCGGGCCGGGCCGTCCGCCTCCTGGGCCTGCCGGCGCAGCTGGACGAGCAGGTCGACGACCTCGTTCTCGCAGGCGGGCTCGACGAAGCGGGTGGCCAGCGCGTACAGCTGGGCGTCCTCGGTGTACGGCTCGAAGCACTGGTACGCGGCGAGCGCGGCCGGCACCTGCTCGGGGTCGTGCTCGCGCAGGTGGACGAGGATCTCGCGCAGCGACTCCCACAGCGAGTACACGTCGAGGCCGTGCACTCCGGCGCGTACCTCGGGCTCCGTCTGGGCGTTGTGCCAGCGCAGCCACTGGGCGAAGTCGGCGGTCTCGTCGTTGGCCCACATCCAGGTCGGCCACCGCTCGAACGTGGCGAGCGCGGCCCGCGGGTCCTCCGGTGCCCCGTCCTCCAGCCGTACGCTGCGGTCGACCCGCTCGCAGTCGGGCCAGTCCCCCTCGACGGCCACGAACGAGAAGGCGGCCTCCTCGATCAGCCGCTCGGTGAGCTGCGCGCGCCAGCGGTAGAACTCGTGCGTGCCGTGGCTGGCCTCGCCCAGCATGACGACCCGGGCCGTGCCGACCCGGTCCAGCAGTACGTCGAAGTCGCCGGCACCCTCCAGCGGCGCGGCAAGCGCGGCGACCTCGTCCCCGTACCGTGACATCGTTTGCCTCCCGGCGGGTTCGGTTGTGCCGTACCAACCGGTTACCCGGGGGCGGGTGGCTCAACCGCGCGGGCCGGCTACCCCATGCGGGCGGACTGCTCGACCGTCGTGATGACGCCGAGCGCGTGGGCCGGGGTCAGGGCGAGGGCGTTGGCGAGCCAGCCGAGCGCGTCCCGCTCGGTGGGCGTGAGCGGTCCGTCGGCGAGGCCGATCCGGGCGCCGTCGGCGAGGTAGCGCTCGCGGGCGTCCAGGGTCAGGTGGGCGGAGAGCGCGCGCAGCGGCTCGGCGGCCGCGTCGGCGGGCTGGTCGAGGTCGGCCCGCAGGTGCGTCACGTCGTACCCCTCGGCGCCGGCGGCCCGCACGGCGGAGAGCGCCGCGCCGATCGCGGCCTCGGACGTGCCGCCGGCGCGCAGCACCACCGCGGCGACCGCGCGCATGCCGGCCGGGAGGGCGCTGGCGAGCTGGGCGCTCGTGGGGGCGGCCAGCACCGCGGGGTCGAAGCGGACCCGGCAGGTCTGGCAGCGCACGACCTCGCCGACCTTGTCCAGCGGGATCACCGGGACGAAGAAGAGCGTGAAGAACCGGCGGGCGGTGCGGTGCTCGTAGTCCCGGTCGCCGCCACAGTTGGGGCAGGCGAACCGGCCCTTGCCGATCAGGCCCATGAAGTAGAAGACGGAAAGTCCGAAGATGATCACCCGGGGCAGGGTACCAGCGGTACGCCATCGGGGTTGTCAAACCGCGGAGGGTGAGGCCGCGGGAATGCACCCCGCGACGGTCCGGACCACGACGGGCGTCGCGGCAGCTCAATGTCTCTTGTGGAATGTCGGTCCTGGTCACGCCCGAGGGGGCGCGGTGCTCGCGCGGACGACCAGCTCCGGGGAGAGCAGCACGTGGTCGGCCGGGCGGTCGCCGGGGTGCTGGATCTGGTCGAGCAGGACGGTGAGGCTGCGCCGGCCGAGCTCGGCGAAGTCCTGGTGGATCGTGGTCAGCGGGGGCAGGAAGTAGCCGGAGTCGGGCATGTCGTCGAAGCCGACGACGCTCACCTCGTGCGGCACCCGGCGGCCGGCCTCGTGCAGCGCACGGAGCAGGCCGAGGGCGATCTGGTCGTTGCCGCAGAAGACGGCCGTCACGGCGGGGTCGCGGGCGAGCGCCTGCCCCTGCTCGTATCCGGACTGCGCGCTCCACGACCCGGGCTCGACCGGCGGCACCGGCGCGCCGGCCGCGTAGAGCGTGCCGCGCCAGCCCTCGACGCGCTCGCGCGCCTCCGGCCAGTCCGGCGGCCCGGCGACGTGGTGCACTGTGGAGTGTCCTAAGTCGAGCAGGTGCTGGGTGGCGAGCCGCGCGCCGGCGGCGTTGTCGATCCGGACGGTCGGCACGGCGTCGTCGTCGGCGCCACCGCCCACGCCGACGCTGGCCAGCCCGGAGGGCACCTGGACGAGCGCGTTGGTCACCGCGGGCTTCGGCGCGATCGCGACGATCCCCTCCACGGACTGCTGGCAGAGCCGGTCGACGGCCTCCAGCACCGAGCGGCGCTCGAGCGTGCGGACCGAGGCGACGGTGACGAAGTAGCCGGCGGTGCGGGCGGCGTCCTCGATCCCGTAGAGCATCGAGGCCGGGCCGAAGAGCGTGGTCTCCAGGCCGACCACGCCGAGCGTCCCGGAGCGGCGGGTGACCAGCGTGCGGGCGGCGAGGTTGCGCCGGTAGTTGAGCGCCTGCATCGCCTCCAGGACCCGGCGCCGGGTCTCCTGCCGCACGTTGGGGTGCTCGTTGAGCACGCGGGACACGGTCTGGTGCGAGACGCCGGCCAGCCGGGCCACGTCGCGCATGACCGAGCCGCGGGGCTGGGGCGCGACCGCCCCGTCGGTCCGGGCGGCCTGCCCGTCGTCGGCCGCCGGTCGCTTTGCTGCCACATCGCCCCCTGACCCCAGTTGTTACCGATCACAAGTTAGCGCCCGGAGCCGGCCCGCGTCAGTCCTGCCCGCTGGCAACGCATCGGCAACAGATCGGGATCATCTCTTGACGCCTGAGTAGAGAACGGTAACATTCTCGTTCGCGGAAGGTGACACAGGCCACTTCCGTGACCCGCGTCGATCTTCTGTGGCTAGTGGATCTTCAAGACCCTGGATACGGCCAGCAGCACGACGATCCCCGTTCTCCCGGCGGGACTCGTCACGTTTGTCTATGTTAACGCTCACCTAGCACGGTTCGCATCAACTTTCGTGGCAGTTCGCGTCAACTCTCGTGGCAGGAGGAAGCGATGCTCAGGAGATGGTCCGCAGCGGTGGCCGCCGGCCTGCTGGCCGCCGTGGCAATGACGGCGTGCGGTGGTGATGGTGGTGACGGTGCCGGCGGCGGCACCGACGACGGGAAGATCACCCTCGGGTTCTCCCAGGTCGGCGCCGAAAGCGGCTGGCGCACCGCGAACACCAAATCAATCCAGGACTCCGCCAAACAAGCCGGGATCGACCTCAAGTTCTCCGACGCCCAACAAAAACAGGAAAACCAGATCAAAGCCATCCGCTCGTTCATCCAACAGAAGGTCGACATCATCGCCTTCTCCCCCGTCGTCGAGTCCGGCTGGGACACCGTCCTCAAAGAAGCCAAAGACGCCGGCATCCCCGTCATCCTCACCGACCGCGCCGTCGACTCCACCGACACCACCCTCTACAAGACCTTCATCGGCTCCGACTTCGTCGAAGAAGGCAAAAAAGCCGGCGACTGGCTCGTCAACCAGTACACCACCACCACCGACCCGGTAAACATCGTCGAACTCCAAGGCACCACCGGCTCCGCCCCCGCCAACGACCGCAAAAAAGGCTTCGGCGACGTCATCGCCACCGACCCCAAATTCAAGATCATCGCCTCCCAGACCGGCGAGTTCACCCGCGCCAAAGGCAAAGAAGTCATGGAAGCCTTCCTCAAGGCCAACCCCGACATCGACGTGCTCTACGCCCACAACGACGACATGGGCCTGGGCGCCATCGAAGCCATCGAAGGCGCCGGCAAGAAGCCCGGCACCGACATCAAAATCATCACCGTCGACGCCGTCCACGACGGCATGCAAGCCCTCGCCGACGGCAAAATCAACTTCATCGTCGAATGCTCACCCCTACTCGGCCCACAACTGATGGACCTCGTCCAAAAAGTCCACGCCGGCGAAACCGTCGAACCCCGCGTGATCACCAAAGAGACCACCTTCACCCAGGAACAAGCCAAAGCCGTCCTCCCCGAACGGCAGTACTGACGCAATCCCTGTGGCCGCCCC
>NZ_JAVHUY010000027.1 GCF_031085175.1 Phytohabitans maris | reverse complement strand
GCCATGGTGAGGAATACGCCGAGGGTGGCGATGACCGCTTGCAGGACGATGCCGTTCCAGCGGGTCTCGAAGGCCTTGGACGCCGCGCCGAGGAAGACCCCTTCGACGACCGCGTAGGCCAGCAGGATGACCGGGTTGGTGACCTGGGCGAAGGAGATGACCAGGCCGAGGAGCAGCCCGATGAGCATGGCGGCGATCCAGAGCGGCATCATCGCGGACGCCGGTACCAGGATCCAGGTCGCGGCCGCCGCCGTGACGGCGGCGGCGAGCAGGGTGACGCCAGCGGGGCACCCGCGTGTCCTCACGTACCGCCGGCGGGATCCCGGGCGGGTCCGAACAGGCCGTGCCGCAGCAGCCGCTGGTTCGCCGCGCTGCGGCCGGCCAGGACCCGCGGGTCGAACATCGGCCGGTCCAGGTTGGGCTGCATCACCGGCTCCAGCAGCAACGGACCCAGGATCAGGCAGAGCATCTGGAACGGTGCCCACTCCACGTCCACCGCGTCCGCGCCCTCGGCGGCGACCAGCCGGTCCAGCTCGGCCCGCGCGCCGTGCAGCAGGCGGGCGAACAGGGCCGCGCTGGCCGGGCTCTCCTCCTGCAGCACCCGGCGCAGGTAGCCGCGCAGCACCGGGTCGGCGCCGAACATCCGCGCCGACACCGCCCCCACGGCCGCCATCGCGTCGCCGCTGGTGTCGGCGTCCCGCAGCGCGGCGCCGACCCGGCCCAGGACCTCCTCGTCCACCGCCGCGCGCAGGCCTTCCTTCGACCCGAAGTGGTGGATCACCAGCGCGGGTGACAGCCCCGCCGCCGCGGCCACCGCCCGGGCCGAGGTCGCCTCGAACCCCCGCTCGGCGAACAGCCGCAGCGCGGCCTCCCGCAGTCTGGCCCGCCCGGTCAGATCCGACGACACCGTCATGTCCGCACCGTATGCCACCGGCATCCTCCGACCCATCCACCGACCCGCGTCAGGGTCATCCCCGAGCCCGCGGATCCGGGACTCCACCCCATCCACGCTAAACGCCTGTTCAATAGACTGAACAGATGTTTAGTGCCTCTGGAGTGAAGAGTGAGTCGCCGACCGGCGCCCGCCCGTACCTGCACTACCTGGACAACCTGCGGGTCGCGATGATCCTGATGGTGGTCGTGCACCACGCCGCGCAGGCGTACGGGCCACCGGACTGGTGGTACGTCCACGACGACCGGCACACCGGCGTGCTGGCCACCCTCTCCGCGGTCGGTGGGGCGTTCCGGATGAGCCTGCTGTTCTTCGTCGCCGGCTACCTCGTACCCCGCTCGGCCGACCGCAGAGGCGCCTGGGGGTTCGCCCGCGGCCGGCTCCGGCGGCTCGGCATCCCGTTCCTGGTCGGCGCCGCGACGATCATCCCCGCGCTGATGTACGTCTACTACATCCGGTACCGCGGCTACCCGCCGATCTCGTTCCCGCGCTACTACGTCGAGGTCTTCCTCGGCTTCGGGCAGCGGCCGGCGGACTGGAGCGGGCCGATCTGGCCGGACCTGCAGTTCGGGCACCTGTGGTTCATCCAGAACCTGCTCGTGCTGAGCCTGCTCTACCTCGCCGCCCGCGCCCTGGCCCACCGGGCCGGCCGGATCACGCACCGGCCGGCGCCGCCGCTGCCGGCGCCGGGGCACCGCGCCCTCGTCGCTTTCACGCTGACCCTGGCCGCCGTGGCGTTCCTGGTCCGGATCCGCTACCCGCTCGACGAGTGGGTACCCGTCGCGGAGTTCATCCAGGCCGAGCCCGCCCGGCTCGCGCAGTACGTCGCGTTCTTTACCGCCGGCGTCCTGGCCTACCGGCACGACTGGCTCACCGGGCTGCCGCGCCGGGTCGGCTACACCTGGCTCGCCGTCGGCGTCGCGCTGGCCGTGGCCCTGTTCGCCACCGGTACCGGCACCAGCTTCTTCGCCACCGGCGGCGCCAGCCCCGCCTCCGCCTGCTGGACCCTGGTCGAAACGATCCTGTGCGTCGGATTCTGCCTCGGGCTGCTGACCCTGTTTCGCGACGTCGCCACCGGACACAACCGGCTCACCCGCGCCCTGGCCGACAGCTCCTACACCGTCTACATCATCCACCTGCCGATCGTGGTGGCCCTGCAGTTCGCCTTCACCCACACCACCCTGCCGGCCCTGGCCGCCTTCGCCGCCGTCGCCGGCCTCGCCGTCGTGGCCAGCACGGGCGCCGCGCTGCTCAGCCGGCGCGTGCCGATCCTGCGCTCGCTGCTGTGACGGTCCAGCTGGCGCTCCCGCTTCTGCTTGCCGAACGCCCGCTTCGCGGCAGCGACCGGTGATCGAGGCGGCCCGGGCGTCGTGGCGCCATCCGGACCTGGACGTGCTGGCGGAGCTGGCCTGGCGGGTGGAGCCGCTGCTGGCGCGGAGCGCGCACATCGCCGACGGGGTCGGCGGCCCGGTGCGGCTGGACCTGACCGACGAGGACGACGTGGTGGTCGAACGGATCATGTTCGACTTCCCGGCCCGCAGGGTGCGCCCGGCCGGCGAGGAGAAGGTGCGGTACCGCTTCCGGACCCGGCGCTCGCTGGTCGAGCACCTGCTCGCCACCGGCGAGGTGGACTGGGTGAACAGCCTCTTCCTGTCCTGCCGCTTCTCGGCGGCCCGCGTCGGCCAGTACAACGAGTTCGTCTACGCGTTCTTCAAATGCCTGAGCCAGGAGCGGCTCCAGTACGCCGAGGCGTGGTACGCGGCGCAGACCACCGACCTGGAGGACATCGAGATCGGCGACTGGGTGGTGCAGCGGCACTGCCCGCACCTCAAGGCCAACCTGGAGCGCTTCGCCGAGCTCGACGACTCGGTGCTGACCTGCCAGATGCACGGCTGGAAGTTCGACCTGCCGACCGGGCGCTGCCTGACCAGCGCCGGCCACCCGATCCGGGCCCGGCGCGCCGACCACACCGCGGAGGTTTCGTGACCGCCCTCGTCCCCAAGCCGATCCAGACCCGGCCGGCGTCGCTGCGCCCGGCGGTCCGCGGCTCGGCCATCGCGCGGATCCTGCGCACCACCGACGCGAAGCAGATCGGGATCATGTATCTGGTCGCCTCGTTCGCGTTCTTCGTGATCGGTGGCTTCATGGCGCTGCTCATGCGGGCCGAGTTGGCTCCTTCCCCCGGCTGAACGCCTTCGCGTTCTGGCTCTTCGTCGCCGGCGGCTCGCTCACCCTGGCCGGCTTCCTCACCCCGGGCGGCGCGGCGGACTTCGGCTGGTTCGCGTACACACCGCTCAGCGACGTGGTCCACTCGCCCGGTGTCGGCGCCAACATGTGGATCGTCGGCGTCGCCGTCTCCGGGCTCGGCACGATCCTCGGCGGCGTCAACATGATCACCACGATCCTCACGCTGCGCGCGCCTTGAGAGGAGCTTCGATCTTCGGGTCAGGCGTCCGTCCTGAGTGGATACGGGATGAACGTGCTCCGGTTTTCGTCGAGGTCGAGGCTGCGCCCGATCGGTGCGGCGGCGCGCTGCGGGCAGGAGAGCCGTTCGCAGGTCTTGCATCCGGGGCCGATCGGGGTGGCGGTGTCGGTCGCGTCGAGGTCGCGGCCGTCGGCGTAGACGAGCCGGCTCGCGTGCCGGGTCTCGCAGCCGAGGCCGATCGCGAAGACCTTGCCGGGCTGGCGGAAGCCGCCGAGGTGCCGGTTGACCGTGCGGGCGATCCACAGGTAGCGCTGCCCGTCCGGCATGGCCGCGATCTGGGTCATGACCCGGCCGGGCGCGCTGAACGCCTCGTACACGTTCCACAGTGGACAGGTGCCGCCCGAGCGGGAGAACGGGAAGCCGGTGGCCGACTGGCGCTTGGACATGTTGCCGGCCCGGTCGACCCGGACGAACGAGAACGGCACGCCGCGTGCCTTGGGGCGCTGCAACGTGCTCAGCCGGTGGCAGACCGTCTCCCAGCCCATCGCGAAGTGGTTGGTGAGCAGCTCGATGTCGTATCGCATGGTCTCGGCGGCGGTGAGGAAGCGCTGGTAGGGGAAGATGAGCGCGGCGGCGAAGTAGTTGGCCAGCCCGACCCGCATGAGGATCTGGGTCTGCACGTCTTCGACCTGCTCCTCCTCGATGATCTCGTCGATGATGTCGGCGCACTCCAGCAGGCCGATCTGCGCGGCGATCCGGCTCGCCTCCTGGCCGGCCCGCAGCGACGTGGACAGGTGCAGCGTGCGGGTCTCCGGCCGGTAGCGGTGCAGCTCGCCGGCGAGGCTCGCGGTGTCGTCCCGGGTGATGTGGATGCCGTGCCGGTCGGCGAGCCGGTCGGCCAGCACCGCGCGGGTCTCGCCGCGCCGCACGCCGATCCGCTCGGCCAGGGCCTCGGCCGTCTCGTCGAGGTCGGGGATGTAGTTCTGCCGGCGGTAGAAGAAGTCGCTCACCTGGTCGTGCGGGCTGCGCCCGGGCACCAGGTCACGGTCGCCGACGACCTCGGCCAGCTGGTCGTTGGCCTGCCGGTAGCGGCGGAACAGCTCGATCACGGCCTCGGCCACCTCGGGCAGCTTGGTGGCCAGGTCGGTCAGGTCGGGCACGGTGACCCGCGGCGGGAGCGCCTCGCGCAGGTCGTGCACGAGCCGCGGGATGTCGTGCGGCGCGAAGAAGGCGGTGTCGACGCCGAACAGCTCGGTGATCCGGATCAGCACCGGAACGGTCAGCGGGCGGGCGTCGTGCTCGATCTGGTTGAGATAGCTGGCCGAGATGCCGAGCTGCCGGGCCAGGTCGACCTGGCTGATCGTGCGGTCCTCGCGCAGGCGCCGCAGCCGTGCCCCCGCGAACGTCTTGGTCACCCGGTCAGATTAGCAGCCCTGAGAAGGCGGTAATTCGCAACTTCGCAAAATGGCGCCGAGGCTTCTCAATAATTGGCCGATTCCGTCCCTTTACGGGCCGTCGACCTGGGTGCCAAGTTTTGCGAATAGCCCCGCTAAGGAGAAAGCGATGAACACGAACGCGCAACGCCTGCAGGACGAGTGGACGACCGACCCGCGCTGGCGTGGCGTCGAGCGGACATACACGGCGGACGACGTGGTGCGCCTGCGCGGCGCGATCCAGGAGGAGCACACCCTCGCCCGCCGCGGCGCCGAGCGGCTCTGGGCGCTGCTGCACGACGAGCCGTACGTGCACGCGCTGGGCGCCCTGACCGGCAACCAGGCGGTGCAGATGGTCCGGGCCGGCCTCAAGGCGATCTACCTGTCCGGCTGGCAGGTGGCCGCGGACGCCAACCTCGCCGGGCACACGTACCCGGACCAGAGCCTCTACCCGGCCAACTCGGTGCCCGCGGTGGTGCGCCGGATCAACAACGCGCTGCTGCGGGCCGCGCAGATCACCACGGCCGAAGGCGTCGAGCCGCCGGTCGAGTGGCTCGCGCCGATCGTGGCCGACGCCGAGGCCGGCTTCGGCGGCGTACTCAACGCGTACGAGTTGATGACCGCGATGATCGCCGCGGGCGCCGCCGGCGTGCACTGGGAGGACCAGCTCGCCTCCGAGAAGAAGTGCGGGCACCTCGGCGGCAAGGTGCTGATCCCCACCGGCCAGCACATCCGTACGCTCAACGCGGCCCGGCTCGCCGCCGACGTCGCCGGCATCCCGAGCGTCATCGTCGCCCGCACCGACGCGCAGGCGGCCACCCTCATCACCACCGACGTCGACGAGCGGGACCGGCCGTTCATCACCGGCGAGCGTACGGCCGAGGGCTTCTACCGGGTGCGCGACGGGATCGAGCCGTGCATCGCGCGCGGCATCGCGTACGCGCCGTACGCGGATCTACTGTGGATGGAGACGAGCACGCCCGACCTCGAGGTGGCGCGCCGCTTCGCCGAGGCGGTCAAGCAGCGGTACCCCGACCAGCTGCTGGCGTACAACTGCTCGCCGTCGTTCAACTGGCGCAAGCACCTGGACGACGCCACGATCGCCAAGTTTCAGCGCGAGCTGGGCCACATGGGGTACAAGTTCCAGTTCATCACGCTCGCCGGCTTCCACGCCCTGAACTACTCCATGTTCGACCTCGCCCGCGGCTACGCCACCGAGGGCATGCCGGCGTACGTGTCGCTGCAGGAGCGGGAGTTCGCCGCCGAGGCCGAGGGCTACACCGCGGTCAAGCACCAGCGCGAGGTGGGGACGGGCTACTTCGACCTGATCAGCACCGTGCTCAACCCGGACGCCGAGACCACCGCCCTGCGCGGCTCGACCGAGGAGGCGCAGTTCCAATGAGAATCCAGGTCACCGGCCGGATGGAGGACCGGTTCGGCGAGGTGCTCGACCAGAAGGCGCTGGACTTCCTGGTGGCGCTGGACGGCGAGTTCGCCACCCGGCGGGTCCAGGTGCTCGACACCCGCCGCGCCCGCCGGGCCCGCTACGCGGAGGGCCAGCTGCCCGGCTTTCTGCCCGAGACCCGGGCGATCCGCGAGGACCCGTCGTGGCGCGTCGCGCCGCCGGCGCCGGGCCTGCTCGACCGGCGGGTCGAGATCACCGGACCGACGGACCGCAAGATGACCGTGAACGCCCTCAACTCCGGCGCCAAGGTCTGGCTCGCCGACTTCGAGGACGCCACGTCGCCCACCTGGCACAACATCGTCACCGGCCAGCTCAACCTGATCGACGCGATCGACCGCCGGATCGACTTCACCGCGCCGAGCGGCAAGCGCTACGCCCTCGGCGAGGAGACGGCGACGATCGTCGTGCGGCCGCGCGGCTGGCACCTCGCGGAAAAGCACATCGTGGTCGACGGCCGCCCGATCTCGGCCAGCCTGGTCGACTTTGGACTCTACTTCTACCACTGCGCGCAGCGGCTCATCGACGCCGGCCGCGGGCCGTACTTCTACCTGCCGAAGCTGGAAAGCCACCTGGAAGCCCGGCTGTGGAACGACGTCTTCCGGTTCGCTCAGAACTACGTGGGCATCCCGCGGGGGACCATCCGCGCCACGACGCTGATCGAGACCATCACGGCCGCGTTCGAGATGGAGGAGATCCTGTACGAGCTGCGGGAGCACTCGGCGGGACTCAACGCCGGCCGCTGGGACTACATCTTCAGCGTCATCAAGAACTTCGGCAACCGCGACGACTTCGTACTGCCCGACCGGGCGGCGGTCACCATGACCGTGCCGTTCATGCGGGCGTACACCGAGTCGCTCGTGCGGACCTGCCACCGGCGCGGCGCGCACGCGATCGGCGGCATGGCGGCCTTCATCCCCAGCAAGGAACCGGCCGCCAACCGGGCCGCGCTGGAGAAGGTCCGCGCCGACAAGGAGCGGGAGGCCGGCGACGGGTTCGACGGCTCCTGGGTGGCCCACCCGGGCCTGGTGCCGGTGTGCCGGGCGGCCTTCGACGCGGTGCTCGGCGAGTGGCCCAACCAGGTCGACCGCCGGCGCGAGGAGGTCACCGTCACCGCCGACGACCTGCTCGCCGTCGACCGGACCCCGGGCCAGGTCACGTACCACGGCGTGCGCAACAACGTCGCCGTCGCGCTGCGGTACCTGGACGCCTGGCTGGCCGGCACCGGCGCGGTCGCCATCTTCGACCTGATGGAGGACGCGGCCACCGCCGAGATCGCCCGTTGCCAGATCTGGCAGTGGATACACCACGGCACGCCGCTGGCCGGCGGCGGGTACGTCACCGCCGACCTGGTTCGGTCCATGATGGACGAAGAGCTCGCCGCCCTCCGCCAGGACCGTTCCCCGGCCGACGACGACCGGCTCGCCAGAGCCGCCGGCATCTTCGTCGACGACGCGCTCGGCGAGGAGCTCCCCGCCTTCTTCACCACCGATGCCTACGCCCGGCACCTCGCCGGACCGGCGTCGCCGGTGAGCTGACGCACGCGCGGCGGACGTCCACAGTGGACGTCCGCCGGCGAGGTGTGGTCAGCGCAGGGGTGGGGTGCTGGCCGGGGCCTTGCGGGGGTGCGCGGCCTGCTCGTAGGCGTAGGCGAGGGCGAGCAGCAGCGGCTCGCTGTAGTCGCGGCCGAGCAGCTCGGCCCCGACCGGTACGCCGAGCGGGGCGGTCGGCGTGGGCGCGGAGAAGCCGCCGGGGAAGCAGACGCCCGGAAAGCCGGTGCCGTTGGAGAGGGTGCCGTTTCGCTCCAGCTGCGCCGTGCCGACCTCGGCGACGAGCACCTTCTGCAGCGGGTACAGGATGGCGTCCAGGTCGAGCTCGGCCATCTTCGCGGCGACCGCCTGGCGCAGCTTGTCGCGGTTGAGGGTGCGGTCCTTGTACGTCGGGTTGTTCAGCCCGTCTTCGACCGCGAGCTCGGCTTCGAGCGAGGCCTGCACGTCCGGTACGGCGGTGTGGCTCGCGACGAGCTGCTCGAACGTCTGGACCGGCGCGGTCGGCGGGAGCGAGTCGAAGTAGCGGTCCATCATCGTGCGCGCCTCCCACTGCGAGGTGGCGACCGCGCCGGCGAGCTCGGTGTACGCGGGCAGGTCGAACTCCACGACCGTGGCGCCCTTGGCCCGCATCGTCGCGGCCACCTTGGCCATGACCCGGTTGACCTGCTGGTGGCGTTCCTCGGTGCCGTAGAGGTTCTTGATGGCGCCGATCCGGGCGCCACGCAGCGCGTTCTTGTCGAGCCGGTCGAGGTAGCTGCGGGGCGTGCGCCCCACGCCGAAGGCGGTGATCGGGTCGGCGGGGTCGAAGCCGACCATGACGTCGAGCAGCCGGGCGGCGTCCTCGACGGTACGGGTGATCGGGCCGATCTCGTCCTGGGTGAGGCTGTTCGGGATCACGCCGGCGCGGCTGACCAGCCCCCGGGTGGGGCGGACGCCGACC
The DNA here is from genome assembly GCF_031085175.1 of Phytohabitans maris. Taxonomy (GTDB): domain Bacteria; phylum Actinomycetota; class Actinomycetes; order Mycobacteriales; family Micromonosporaceae; genus Phytohabitans; species Phytohabitans maris. Next base: position 123,536 of record NZ_JAVHUY010000027.1, on the reverse strand, counting down.
AGGCTGTTGGCCGAGGCGGGGGAGCGGATCGACTGGCCGGTGTCGCTGCCGGTGCCGAGTACGCCGAAGTTGGCGGCGATGGCGGCGCCGGTGCCGCCGCTGGAGCCGCCCGGCGTACGGCTCAGGTCGTACGGGTTGAGCACCTGGCCGCCGAGCGAGCTGACCGAGTTGCCGCCCCGGGCGAACTCCTGGAGGTTGGACTTGGCCAGGATGATCGCCCCGGCCGCGCGCATCTTCGCCACCGTGAACGCGTCGCGGCTCGGCCGGGACTCGCGCATCGCGAGGTTGCCGCCGGTGGTCGGCATGTCGACCGTGTCGAAGTTGTCCTTGAGGATGACCGGGATGCCGTGCAGCGGGCCGGTCAGCCGCCCGGAGCGCCGGTACCGCCGGTCCAGCTCGTCGGCGATCTCCAGGGCCCGCGGGTTGACGGTGATCACGGAGCGCAGTGCCGGGCCCCGCTTGTCGTACGCGGCGATCCGGTCGAGGTACTGCCGGACCAGCTCGCGGCAGGTGAGCTGCCCGCGCCGGTACGCCTCGTGGATGCCGGCGACGGTCGCCTCGATCAGCTCGAACCGCCCCTTCCCGGGCCGCCGACCCGCCGACCCGTGCGCCGACGCGGCCTCGGGCAGCCCCGCCACGACACCCAGGCCACCGGCCGCCCCGACCGCTCCGATGAACCGCCGTCGATCGATCGTCCCCATTACGCACCCGCCTTCCCGATGATCATGATCATCAGGACGCTAGGTGTCAGGTGTTACGCCCGTGTGTCGGTTACCGTACCGCGAGGTCACCCGCGCGCTCGCTCCGCGGGGGTCGGCCGTCGCGGTGTGGTGGGTCAGCCCGGCCGAAGCGCGCGTCCGGTCCAGCCGTCGACCACGAGGGCCAGACCCAGCAGGTACGTCGCCATCACCAGCGCCGGCCGGCCGGGTACCTCGGCGACCTCGGCCAGGCCGATGCCGATCAGGGCGTCCGACGCGACCAGCAGGCCGGCGCCCAGGCCGACGCGCCAGCCCCACGTGGTGGCGGTCGCCGCCATCAGCGCCATCAGCGCGGCGTAGCCGGCCATCGGCAGCGCGACGCCGCGGTCGCTGAGGCCGTACCACAGCCACGCCATCGCGGCCGTCACGGCGGTGCCGTAGCCGAGCGGGACGAGCCACCGAGGCCAGCGCCGCAGGCGCCCGACCGCGCCGGACCGGATGAACTCGGCGGCGTAGATCGCGTACGCGGCGAGGAAGAAGACCATCCCGACGATCAACCCGGCCCGCCCGTCCGCCCGCAGGGCGACGCCGCCGGCGCAGGCCAGGGCGAGCGAGAGCAGCAGGCGGCGGCTCACCCGCGCGCCACGTTCCCGGTAGGCGGCGATCGCGTAGAGCGCCAATGCCGGTAGCAGCAGCGGCTTGGTCGCCGCGTCCAGCCACTGGTTGTGCGCGGCGGTGGCGCCCACGTGAACCGTGCCGAGGGCGGCGAACAGCAGCGCCGCGTGCCGGGACCGGGACATGCCTCTCCTTCCGCCGCTGGGCAACCGGGGGTACCCGCGGCGGCGGGATTGAACCGCCGTCGCGCCTTTCCGCGATGGCGGTCAGCTGGGGGGTGACGGCGGTTTGCGGGGGCGGCCCCTGGCGAGGACGGCGTCCGAGATCACGATGCCGGCCAGGACGAGAGTGGGGGTGATGGCGACGGCCAACGGCGGCAGGAGGACCATCGCCGGCGAGACGCCGGCGAGCAGTAGTGCGCCGATCGCCCGGGAGTGCGACACCCGGCCGTATATCGTGTGCCCGAACAGGACGCGTCCGGCCAGGTACAGGACGGGCCCGCCGATGATGACGCCGACCCAGCCCGGACTGGTGTGCCCGAGCGGCCGCCCGATGACCAGTTGGAAGCCGGCGTCGGTGGCGAGGATGCCGGCCACCATGATCACGTGGGTGAGCAGTGCCCGGCGGACGAGGCGGGCTGGCGTGGTGGCCGCCGCGATGGCGGCGGGTAGCAACGACGCGGCCTGATAGAGATATGTCCGCCACAGCAGCACGGTGGTCGTGAACGACACGAAGAACGCGGCCACGGTGGTACGGCTCGTCAGGTGCATGCCGCCGGCGACTCCGGTGACCGCGATCAGCTCGGCGATGGCGATGGTGACGAACTGCCGGTAGCGCTCGCCGAAGTGCTCGGGCACGACGGGCCACCCCGTCGCGGTCGGCCGGCGAAACCACGGCGCGGGGAAGAAGAGCATCGCCCCCGTGTACTCGATGGCGATGGCCAGGGCCCACCACGCCGCACGCGCCGAACCCCCGGCGGCGGTCGCCCCGACGATCCACGGCACGGCGGACACCGCGAACCACAGCATCCCGCCCGCCGACCGGCGCTGGGCCTTGTGGCCGCGCAGGGCGGGCACGAGGACGAGGCCGCGGCCGAGGTGGATCGCGACGTACGCACCGGCGAAGACCAACCCCCGGGAGCCGAACGCCTCGGGCAGCGCGACCGCCATCACCAGGATGCCGAACATGGCTCCCGCGACCACCAGCTGGACTTCCGGCTGCTGCGGGTCGTACACGTCGGTGACCCATGCCACCACGAACCAGAGCATCAACAGTGCCAACAGCAGCAGCAGCGCCTGGGCCGCCTTGACGATTTGCCACCGGGACGTGATGTCTTCGAGGAGCCATTGGGAGAGCTGGGTCAACGCGAAGACGAACACCAGGTCGAAGAAGAGCTCCAGATAGCTGACGCCTGGCGGTTGCCCCGGTTTCCGGAGCAGCGTTTCCGCCTTGCTCGCCGCCATCAGCTCGCCCGTTTCCGCTGGTCCTGCCCTTGTCTGGGCAGTAGTACCACGCCCGTGGCGCCACCGATCCGGATCGGTTTGTCGACCTTGGTCTGATCCTCCTCGCGGTGGTATCGACGGCGTAGTGTCACGCCGGAAGATCCGGGCCGCCGCGTTCAGCCGGGCCGCGGGTGACCCGTCTCGGCGGTACCGGTCACGACGAGGGCGCCAGCACCTCGGTGACGGCGCGGTCGCGGTGCAGCATCGCGGTGCGGTTGAGGAGTACGGCGACGACGGCGGCGGCCGCGAACAGGTAGTTCTCCCACGGCTGGGCATCGGGCCAGGTCGGGCCGTTCATCTGGAAGTGGAACAGGGCGGCGACCAGGATGCTGCCGCCCGCGGCGTTGAACATCGGGGTCAGCAGCACCGACAGCGCCAGTACGCCGATCACGAACGGGCCGAACGACCAGGCGCTCTGCGGGGTGTCGCTGAGGAAGAAGGACGGCAGGTGCCAGACCGCCCAGAACCCGCCCAGGATCAGGCTGGCCCACAAGGGGGTGTACCGCCGTTGCAGCAGTGGCAGCGCCACGCCGCGCCAGCCGATCTCCTCGACCGGCCCGATCAGCAGGGCGGCGAGCAGGGCGCCGAAGACGCCGTACCAGGGTGTGAACTCGACGTCGGTGAGGGTGCCGTTGATCGCCGCGCCGGCGTACTTGACGGCGGGGATGCCGAGGATCAGGAAGATCCACCAGGCGGCGGGCATCCGCCAGAGGGTGGCGCGGCGCAGGAGGCTGCCCACGCCCCGTATCCCGTAGTGCCGCCACACCAGGGCGATGCCGGCGATGGCCGGCGAGTAGACGAGCAGGATGAACACCGGGTTGGTGTAGCCGATCTCGCCGAAGAGCGCCTCGACCTGGTCGGCGAAGAGGACCATCAGGAACCCGATGCCCCATCCGATGCCGAACGCGAGCGCGAAGAACAGCCACACGCCGCGCGGGCTCATCTCCAGCCGGGTCGGGCCACTCGGCGCTGGTCGAGGTCGTACCCGCGACGACGTCATACCCTTGCCTCCCTTCCACACGGCAACGCCCGGCGACGGTGACCGCGGGCCGTCGACCGGAGATCACGTCGCTACCTTGATCTTGCGCCGGGGTCCGCCTGGCCGCGCACCGCCAAACGCCCTGGTCCTGAGGGTCTCAAGACCCGCCCGCCGAGCCCGGCCCGCGTGCGGAGCCGGCTGACAGCCGGACACGCGCCACAGAAGATGAACGCATGACGGAACCGGAGTTGGCATCGCGTTTGCGGGACGACCTGCGGCATCGGCTGCGACCGATGTCAGGTCGGGTTCCCGGCTCGGTCACCCCGCTCGAGCTGTTCTACGACCTCACCTACGTGATCGCCTTCGCGGTGGCGGCGGACGAGCTCGCGCACGCGATCACCGAGGGCGAGGTCGGCGCGGGCCTGGGCGCGTACGCCTTCGCGATCTTCGGTGTGACCTGGGCCTGGCTGAACTTCACCTGGTTCAGCTCGGCCTACGGCAACGACGACGCGCTCTTTCGCGTGGCGACGGTCGTGCAGATGGTCGGCGTCGTCATCTTCTCCTTCGGGCTGCCGGTGAGCTTCGCCGACACCGCGCACGGCGGGAGCCCCAACAACGCGCTCCTGGTGGTGGGGTACGTCATCATGCGGGTGCCGCTCGTGGTGCTGTGGCTGCGGGCGGCGCGGGAAGACCCCGAGCACCGGCGCACCTCGACCGCCTACGCCGTGACGATCAGCGTCGCCCAGGTCGGATGGGTGCTCACGACGCTGCCCGGCCTGCCCACGGGCGCCACGATCGCGGCCCTCGTACTGCTGGCCGCCGCCGAGCTTGTCGCACCGGTCGTCATCGAGCGCCGGTTCGGCCGCGCGCCCTGGGACCCGGGCCACATCGCCGAACGGTTCGGCCTGCTCACCCTCATCACCCTCGGCGAGGTGGTCGCGGCCACGGTCGCGGCCGTCGGCGTGCTGGTACGCGACACCGGATGGTCCGTCGCCGCCGTGGTGATCGCCGCGTCGGGACTGGTCATCGCCGCCGGTCTGTGGTGGGCGTACTACCTGGTTCCGGCGCGCACGATCCTGACCCGGTGGCCCACCCGGACGTTCCCGTGGCGGCACGCGCACCTGCCGCTGTTCGGCGCGGTCGCCGCCGTCGGCGCCGGCCTTCGCGTGGCCGCGGACGGCGTGGAGCACGAGGTGCTCTCCCTGCTGCAGATCACGCTCGCCCTGGCCGTACCGGTCGCGATCGTCATCGTCCTGGTCTTCCTGCTCTGGAGCCTGCTGGTGCGCTCCTTCGATCTGACCCACCTGCCGCTGTTCGTCGGCACGCTCGTCCCCATCGCCGCCGCGGTCGTCATCGCCGCCGTCGTCGACCCGCACACCCCCATCCACCTCGCCGACGGCGCGAACCTCGCCGCGCTGGTCACGGTGATCGCGCTGGTGTCGCTCTCCTGCGTCGTCGAGGTCGTCGGGCACGAGAAGGTCGGCTACTCGCACACACTCCGCGCCGTGAAGCGAAACCTCCGGCCCTGAACTCCCAGCGCGTGGACCGACGCCTCGGTCGGCGGGTCATGGCTGGGTGAGGCGGCGGCCGCCGCGGGGGGCTTTGCCGGTGGTGCGGGCCGGGCCGAACCGCTCGTGTGCGGACTGGCGGGTGATGCCGAGCACCGCGCCGATGTCGGCCCAGGAACTGCCCGCGTCGCGGGCCCGGGCGACGGCCTGCTCGGTGGCGGTGCGCTGCCAGCGCTCCACGTGGGCGAGGAGTCCCAAGGCCTGCAACGGCCACGTGCCGGTGAGCTCGGTGACGCTCTCGCGGAGCGAGTCGGATCGGTTGAGCAGCCACGCCGGCGGTGCGGCCGCCCACAGCGGTCGCATGTGGGCGATCCAGTCCGAGACGGCGGACATCCGGCCCGCTTCGTCGGGGTGGTGCTCGGTCGGGCCGGTCCAGCCGCACGAGCAGCGCGCGAGCACCGCGACCGCCGAGGGATGCCGGCCGCCGCCGGCGCCCTCGCCGCGGCTCGGGTCGGTCTCGGCGAGCGAGCCGTCGGGCAGCCGCTCGACGGTCGAGCCGGAGTGTCCGGGTAGGTCGTCCAGCGCGATGTGCACGCCCACATCCTAGAGGTGTCATGAGTTCCTGACAAATATAGTACGGGTTGTCTAACGGATGGTGTCGTCATAGCCTGACTCGCGTCCCCCATGCCAGAGGAGAACGAGTGGAGATCCACGGTTTCGCCGAGCCCCGCTTCACCGCCGTCCGGGAGGCGTTCGCGGGAAACATCGACCGGTACGGAGAGATCGGTGCCGCGGTCTGCGTCTACTACCACGGCCGCCCGGTCGTGGACCTCTGGGCCGGCATGGCCGACCCGGACGCCGGACGCCCCTGGCGACGCGACACCCCGCAGGTCGTCTTCTCGGCCACGAAGGGCGTGGTCGCGGCGTGCGCGCACCTGCTCGTCCAGCGCGGCGACCTGGACCTGGACGCGCCGGTCGCGCGGTACTGGCCGGAGTTCGCCGCCGCCGGCAAGGACCGGATCCCGGTGCGGTGGGTGCTCTCGCACCGGTCCGGAGTGGCGGCCCTCGACCGTCCACTGTCGAGCGCCGAGGTGACCGCGTGGGATCCCGTCACGAAGGCCGTCGCCGCGCAGGCACCGGCCTGGGAGCCGGGCACCGCACACGGCTACCACGCGTTCACGTACGGCTGGATCGTCGGCGAACTGGTCCGGCGGGTCTCCGGCCGGGGCATCGGCACCTTCCTCCGGGAGGAGATCGCCGACCCGTTCGGCCTCGACGTCTGGATCGGGCTGCCCGACGACGAACAGCACCGGGCCAGCCGGATCGTGGCGCCGCCGCTGGACCTGTCCGGCCTCGACCGTTCCTCGCTGGTGGTCCGGGCGTTGCTCTCCACCGACGAGCCGCTGGACCTGAACCGGCCGGACCTGCGCGCCGCCGAGATCCCGGCGGTCAACGCGGCGTGTACGGCCCACGCGCTCGCGCGGTTCTACGCCGCCCTCGCCGGCCCGGTCGACGGCCGCCGGATCCTCGACCCGGCAACCCTCGCCGCCGCGACCGCCGAGCAGGCCGCTGGCGTCGACCGGATCCTGGGGACACCGACCCGGTGGGCGCTCGGCTTCGGCCTGCCCACCCCGGACGTGCCGTGGTTCACCCCGACGCTGTTCGGCCACGCCGGCCACGGCGGATCGCTGGGCTTCGCCGACCCGGCCAGCGGGCTGGCGTTCGGCTACGTGATGAACCGCATCCACTCCACAGTGGAGCCCGACCGGCGGGCCAGCGACCTGGCCGTAGCGGCCCAGGCGGCGGCCCGATGAGCCCGGCACCGGGTGGCGCGGCGCGGTTCAGCGGCGCAGGGCGGTCTCCCGCTCCAGATGCGACAGCTTCTCCGGGTTGCGCACGGCGTAGAGGCCGGTGACCAGGCCGTCGTCGATGCGCACCGCGATGACGGTGTCGATCCTGCCGGCGCGCCGGAAGATCAGCGCCGGGTAGCCGTTGACCTGTGCCGGCCGCATCGACACCGTCGCGTCGATCTTGCGGAGGACGTCGGCCACCCCGGGGGCGCCGACGAGCGGCGCCAGGGCGGCCGGCACGACGCCGCCGCCGTCGCCGACCAGGACGACGTCGGGCGCGAGGATGTCGAGCAGGCCGCGCAGGTCGCCGGTTTCCACCGCCCGCTGGAACGCCGCGAGCGCGTCCCGGGCCTCGTCCGCAGAGACGACCCCGCGCGGCCGCCGCGCCGCCACGTGTGCCCGGGCCCGGTGGGCGATCTGGCGGACCGCGGCCGGGCTCTTGTCGACGGCCTCCGCGATCTCGCCGTACTCCAGGTCGAACACCTCGCGCAGCACGAACACCGCCCGCTCGGTCGGCGTGAGCGTCTCCAGTACCAGCAGCATCGCCATCGACACGCTCTCGGCCAGCTCGACGTCCTCCGCCACGTCGGGTGAGGTCAGCAGCGGCTCGGGCAGCCAGGGGCCGACGTAGGACTCCTTGCGCCGGCGGAGCGTACGCAGCCGGGTGAGCGCCTGGCGGGTGGTGATCCGGACCAGGTACGCGCGCGGCTCCCGTACCGTGTCGAGGTCGACGCCCACCCAGCGCAGCCAGGTCTCCTGCAGTACGTCCTCGGCGTCGGCGGCCGAACCGAGCATCTCGTACGCGACCGTGAAGAGCAGGTCGCGGTGGGCGACGAACACGTCGGTGGCGCCGTCCATCCGCCCGCCAGGTGAGCTCATCGTCGGACTCCCGCCTTGTTCGCTGTCGACCGTATCCACACACCCGACGCCGGTACCCGCGGCTTTGTGACATTCGCGGGCGGTGGCTCGCGTCACGGCGTCGCGGTGTCACGCGGCTCGCGCCGACGGCATCTCCATGTGCGTCACGTGCCGCACAGCGCCGAAAGGAACGTCATGAGTACAGCGATCGACACCCTCCGCCAGGACTTCGCCGGCGACATCGTCGAGCCGGGCGCGGCGGAGTACGGGTCAGCCAGCCGCTCGGTGCTGGCCATGGGCAGTCCGGCCTACGTCCTGCGGCCCGGGAGTGTCGAGGACGTGCGAGCCGGTGTCGGGTTCGCCGCCGCGGCGGGGCTTCCCCTCTCCGTACGCGGTGGTGGTCACGGTTTTCCGGGTTTCGGCACCAACGACGGCGGCGTGGTGATCGACCTGAGCGGGCTCGCGGGCGTGGAGGTCGTCGACAAGGAACGCCACCTCGTGCGGATCGGCGGCGGTGCCACCTGGGGTCAGGTCGCGGCCGCCCTGGCCCCGTACGGCCTGGCGATCTCCTCGGGTGACACGAGGGGCGTCGGCGTCGGCGGGCTGACGCTGACCGGTGGCATCGGCTGGAAGGTCAGGAAGTACGGCCTCGCCCTGGACAGCCTGGCCGCCGCGGAGCTGGTCACCGCCGGCGGGGAGGTGGTGCGGGCGAGCGCGGCGGAAAACCCGGAGCTGTTCTGGGCGATCCGCGGTGGCGGCGGAAACTTCGGGATCGTGACCGCCTTCGAGTTCGTGGCGCACCCGACGACCGACGTCTTCCACGGCCGGATCACCTTCCCGGCGGCGGAGGTGGCCAGCGTGCTGCCGGCGTGGGCGGACCTCCTGCGCACCGCGCCCGACGAGCTCACCTCCGTCGCGAACATCGCCAACCCCCTCGCCGGCGGACCGGCGGCCCCGGTCGAGATCCACGTCACCTTCGACGGCGACGACCCGGACCGCGCGGCGCGGGCGCTCGACCCGCTCCGCCGGCTCGGCACGGTGATCGACGACGACGTGGCGCCGAAGCCCTACGCGGACACGCTCGTCGACGGCCTGACCCTGCCGCCGGGCTTCCGGCTGGTGACCCGGAGCGCGTTCGTCGGCGCGGGGTCGGTGCCCGAGGTCCTGCGCGTCCTCGCCGAGGTCGGTACCGCGCAGCGGCCGCCGTTCATCGCGATCCGGAGCGTCGGCGGTGCGGTGTCCCGCGTCCCCGACGGCGCCACCGCCTACGCGTACCGGCCGGCGGAGCTGATGGTGGTGACGACCGTCGCGGGCCCGGCGCCGGTCGTGGAGGCCGCCCGGCCCGCGCTGGACGCGACCTGGCGGCGACTCGCACCGCACGTCGAGGGCGCCTACGCGAACTTCCTCTCCTCGGCGAGCCAGGAGGACGTCGCCGCGATCTATCCCGCGCCGACCTACGCCCGGCTCGCGGCCGTCAAGCGCCGCTACGACCCCGCGAACCTCTTCGCCGGCAACCACAACGTCCGGCCACAGTAGACCCTCAGGTGTCGCTGGGTACCGTCTCGACGACCCGCTTGAACGACTGGAGCTGGCCGCTGTCGGCCCGGCGGATCGCGCCCCTGATCATCGCGCCGGCGAGCTTCCACGGTCCGGAGAACACGCAGTCGGCGCGCAGCGACACCCGCGTCCCGGCGCCGGTCGCTTCACAGGTGTAGACGTAGGTCGCGCGCACCCCGCCCCGCTCCGAGGTGAGCGCGACCGACCGGCCGGGCTCGTAGGCGGTGATCCGGCTCGTGCGGTCGCGGCCACGCGAGTGCACGGTGAGGACGTTGCCGTCGACCCGTACCGACTCCACCCCCGGCATCCACCGCGCGGCGCCGGGCCAGTCGGTCAACTGGGCCCACACCTGCTCCACCGGACGCTCGATCGTCGTTTCGACGGCAAACACCTCGGCCACGTTGGCGCCTCCCAAGATCGGCGATCCGGCATCGGCGTCACGGTAACGGCGGCCCAGCATTGTCGTCTTGCACAGATTTCACATCGGGGACGAAGCCCGGGGCGGCCTGTGCCGGGGTGAAGACACCTCGCTGAGCGGCGACGTACCGCGACGGTGTCACCCCGGTGTAGCGCTTGAAGTCGCGGATGAAGTGGCTCTGGTCGAACCAGCCGAACCGCGTGGCGAGGGCGGTCCACGCCACCGGCGCGTACACGTCCAGCCCGGCCAGCAGCATGCGCAGCCGCAGGATCCGGGACAGGGCGCGCGGGCTCAGCCCGACGACGGCCATGAACTCCCGGTCCAGGTGCCCGTGTGACACACCCACCGCCGCGGCCACGTCGCCGATGCTCCGGGTGGGGTCAGCCTCCAGCGCCCGTACGGCGGCTTCGCAGCGGTCGACCGCATCCGAGCCGGAACCCAGGCCCGCCAACAGGGCCGCCTCGACCCGGTCGAGCATCCGCTCCGGGCGCAGGCGCGGCGCCCGCGCCAGACCGCGCCGCAGCGTGGCGGCGGGCGGCCAGGCCGTCGCCAGATCGACCACCCGGCCACGCAACGGCGCCGGCGCGACGCCGAACAAAGCCTGGCAGCCGATGGGCGTCGACACGATCCCCACGCAGAACGTCTCGGCCGTGGGCGCGTTGACGACCGGCCGGTCGTGCGGGCCGATCAGGAAACCGGTGGTCGCGAGGAACGGCTCACCGGCACCGTCCGCCGGCGTCTCCAGGATCGGCGACCCGAGCACCACCACGGCGACCGTCGAGCCGGTCGGGGCGATCCGCTCGGACGGGTAGTCGATCCGCCCACGCGCATACCAGACCGACTCGGCGAACCGGCCCAGGGGCGGTGCCGGCCGCCGCGACACGAACGTGAAGTCCATCCCGTCGACCCTCCCGCACGACCGTACCGCCCAGGCCCACCGCGTTGATCGCCACCGGCCGGGATTCCCATTTCAGGGTCACTCCCGAATAGAGTGAACAAAGGGTAGCCTTGCCTTTTCGGAAGGCGAGAAGAGCATAGCCTTACCTCTGGTTCGGCACGCCGGCACGAATTCCAGATAATTTCACTGCAATCCGTGTCGCGTGTTTGAGCAGCCACTATGCCGCCGCCACTCGTCTTGTACGATCCGGGAAGACGTGCTGCCAGACGATTTCCTGGCTAATCTTGGATGTGATCGCCCCTCGATCGTTCAAGGTGGAAACAGTGAGCGGAGGAGCCATGAAGACACTTTTGCAGATGCCTGCCGTGCGCGAATGTACGGCGGTCGCGTGCAGCTTCAACGACGGTGGCTGTCACGCCCCGGCGGTGACCGTCGCGGCGGCCGGCGGGGCCGCGTCCTGCGCGACGTTCGTCGAGTCGTCGGTGCGCGGGGGCATCGCGGAGATCACCGGCACGGTCGGCGCCTGCGCCCGCACCGACTGCGTCCACAACGCCAACCTGGCCTGCACGGCGGAGTCCATCCAGGTCGGCTCCGGTGTCACGGCCAGCGACTGCCTGACCTACCAGCCGGCCTGAGCCGCCCGGAGCGGTAGAGGTCACCGGCCTCCCCGCACCGTGGTCCGCTTGAATAAGGTAAGCCTTGCCTACTAGGGTGGGTTCGCCTCAAGTCGACCGCGGTGGAGGGAGGCCGGTGTGGCGTCCGAAGCCAGACGGTCGCCGGCGCTCGCCGACGGGCGGCCGCCGGCCGACGCGGTGGGGGTCCGCTCCGCGCTCGCGACCTGCACCTCGCTGCGGCTGGCGGTGGCCGGCACCGCCGCCGACCTGATCGACGCGCACGCCCTCCTTCCCGACGGCACGTTCGTCGTCGCCGTCGACGCGATGACCCCGCTCGGCGGGCTGCTCGTCGCCGCCCGTGGAGCGGATGGCGCGGTCCGGCTCGACGTCACGCACCTGGTGCCGGTGCCCGTGCGGGCCCGGGTGCGGGCGCGGGTGACGGTGACCGGCAGGGTCCGCCGGTTCGACCCGGCCGCCCTCGACTCCTGCGACGACGAGGCCGTCCAGGCGCTGCTCGCCCTGCCGCCGGTGGCTCTGTGGGCGGTCGAGCCCGACAGCGTGCGCCTCGAACGGCGCGGAGCCACCGTCGACGTGCCGGTCGCGGCCTACCGCGCGGCGCGTCCCGACCCGGTCGCCACCGTGGAGGCGGCGCACCTGGCCCGCTTGGTCCGGCACGGCCACGCCGCGCACGGGTTCGCCGCGCTGGTGGATCCGGACCTGACCGCCACCGGCGCCCGGCTGGTGCCGGTGGCCGTCGACGCCGACGGGCTGACCCTGCGGGCGGAGAGCGCGCACCGGCACCACGACGTGCGACTGCCGTTTCGGGTCCGGGTGACCGACGAGGCCACGCTCGACCGCGAGCTGCGGCGGCTGCTGCCCGGCGTGGACGCCCCCGAAGAGGTGTGAGCTCGCTACGGCCCGCGATCCGGCAGCGGGAGCAGGGCCAGGGGTACGTGGTGCTGGCCGGCGTGGATGTCGCGGTCGTGCAGGCTGCCCTGCACCACCGGGCGCGGAAACGAGATCTTGACGACGTTCAGCTCGGGGAGCCGGAAGATCTGGATCGTGTCGGCCGCGACGCCGTAGAGGCGGGCGATCACCGGCTCGTCGAGGAAGCCGGGGTCGGCCACGACCGCGTAGCCGGCGGCGTCGCGCATGAACAGCTCCATCGTCACCCAGAACGGGCCGGCGTTCTTCGACCGGACCTCCAGCGCGAGGTCGGCGACGGTCTTACCGGACATCGCTCTGCTCCGGTAGGTGGATGCGGAACAGGGCGGTGGGGGAGTCCACGTCGACGGCGTGGTTGAGGACGAACTCGTACGCCGCGCCGCGCTCGGTCTCCGCCGGTGAGGTGGCGAACGCCAGGCTGGGCAGGTGGTCCATGTCCGGCGTGGGCAGATGCAGCATCAGCGGGTTGGCGATCTTGGCGATGGCCGTGGCGGTCCGCTGGTCCGCGGCGTTGACCAGGAGCATCACGCCGACCTCACGGGGCGGTCGGGTCTCCGGGTCGAGGTCGCCGAGGACGGCGTCGTGGCCGTAGAGGCGGATGTCGAAGGCGTACTCGCCGGGCTCCAGCCCGAGGGTCTGGGCCACCCACTCGGTGATCATCTTGCGCAGGAGGGCGGCCCACGTGGTGATCTGGCCGAGGATGTGCGGGTCGCGGATGGCGGTGAACGACATCGTCTCGTAGCCGGTGATCCGGGCGCCTTCGAGCTTGACCGTGTACTGCGCGGCGGGCTCGAAGCGGGAACCCTCGACCCGTACGCGCCGGTCGTCCAGCGCCCGGTAGGTGGCCCCGGCGACCATGATGGTGCCGGCCGGCTCGCGCATGGCGAACGGGTTGGCCGTCTCGTACAGCATGTGCGCGGCGACCGAGGTGGGCGTGCAGGCGACGGCCGGGTCGAGCGGTTCGACGGTGAAGCCGGTGGCGTCGACGGTGGCCAGCACCCCGCCGGCGCGCGGGTTCGTGGTGCACTGCCCGCCGCACTCGACGATCTTGGCGGCGTGCCAGGTGGGGCCGGCCGGCATGCCCACCATGAGCGGGTACGCGGCGGCGACGGCGGTGTCGGTGGCGCGCCCGGCGAGCACCACGTCGGCTCCGCCGGCCAGCGCCGCCTCGATCGGTTCGTGGCCCATCATCGCCACGATGTGCCGGCAGCTCTCCAGCGTCGCCGGGTCGAGATCACCGGCCGGCGGCAGCGGGTGCACCCGGCCCCGGTCGAGGTACTCCTCGAGGTCGGCGGCCCGCTGCTCGCTGTAGACGGTCGCCACCCGCAGGGCCAGCCCCTCCTCGGCGAGGACGTCGCGGGTGATGCCGGCGACCCAGTCGACGCCGGAGTCGGTGCCGCTGGTGCCGCAGGAGCCGACGATCAGCGGGATGCCGGCGGCGGCCGCCGCGCGCAGCAGTACCCGCAGGTCCCTGGCCACGGCCGCGGCGGCGGTCTTGGCGGTGCCGGAGCCGAGGTAGTACGGGCCGGAGTCGGTGGAGCCGCCGTCCACGGCGATGACGTCGGCGCCGAGGTCCAGCCCGCGGGCCACGGTCTCGGGCGGGAACCCGCCGCCGAGCATGCCGGTCGGCACGAGGATCCGTACGGAGTCGCGGGTCATGGGTCTCCCAGTCTCGGTCACGCGGTCTCCCGTGGCTCGGTGATCAGGTGGGCGTTGACGGAGGACGCGGGGTGGCCGGCGAGGGCGGCGACCAGCTCCTTGGCGCCGTCCAGTCCGGCGCCGCGGCGGGCCTCGGCGGTCTGTCCGGCCATGTGCGAGAAGACGGTGATGCCGTCGACGCCGCGCAGGACGCTGCCGGCCGGCAGCGGCTCGACGTCCACGACGTCGAGGGCCGCGCCGGCGATCCGGCCGGTGCGGACCGCCGCGGCGAGTGCGGCCTCGTCGACGATCGGGCCGCGTGCGGTGTTCACCAGGTACGCGCCCGGCTTCATCCGGGCGAGCGCGGCGGCGTCGACCAGATGCCGGGTACGGTCGGTCAGCGCGGTGTGGACGGAGACGAAGTCGGCCGCGCGCAGCAGATCGTCGAGCGGGACGAAGCGGGCCGGCGCTCCGACGCGCGACGCCTCGGGCACGCCGCTGGCGCAGAGCACCGTCATGCCGAACGCGGCGGCCAGCGGTGCCACCCGCCGGGCGGCCGCGCCCCAGCCGATCAGGCCGAGCGTCTTGCCGCGCAGCTCGTGACCGTCCTCGCGGGGCCAGCGGCCGGCGGCGACCCCGGCGGCCATCGGCACCAGCCGCCGGGCCACGGCGAGCAGCAGCGCGATGGTGTACTCGGCGACCGCGTTCGCGTTGACCCCGGGCAGGTTGCTGACGCTGATGCCGAGCCGGGTGGCGGCCGGCACGTCGACGGAGTCGTAGCCCACGCCGGTGCGCACGATGGCGCGCAGCCTCGGCGCCTGCCGCAGTACCCGTTCCGACATCGGCTCGTTGGCGATCAGCGCACCGTCCACACCGGAGAGTGCGGCGACCAGCTCCGCCGGCCGGCGGGTGCCGCGCATCGGGTCGTACCGGGTGGTGAAGCCCAGGCCGGTGAGGTACCTGTCCACCTCGTCGCCCGGGGTGAGGTAGTCGGTCGTGATGAGGATGGTCGTCATTCGCTCTCTTCCGGGGAGTCAGGAGATGGCCGGTGCCGGCGCGCCTCGCCGTTGCAGGTGCCCGAGCCGTACGACGACGAGGACGGCGAGCGTGGCGAGCACCGCGACGTCGAGCAGCATGCCGGCCCAGCCGGTGAGGTCGACCACGGCACCGATCAGCGCGGGTCCGCCGAAGCCGCCGAGGTACCAGGTGACCGCGTACAGGCCGGTGTAGGTGCCGAGCACCCGACCGGAGGGGGCCAGGTTCCAGAGCGCGACCACCGCGTTGATCGTGAAGGCGGCGGCACCGACCGCGGCGAGGCAGAACGCGACGACCGTTCCGGTGGCGGTCTGCGCGAGCGTGCCGGCGGCCAGCGCGGCGGCGAAGAGGGCCATGCCCACGCCCATCGTCCGCAACCGCCCGAAGCGTTCGGCGCAGAGCGCGGCCGGGTAGGCGGCGAGCAGGTAGGCGACGCCGCTGGGCAGGGTGAGCCCGCCCGCCTCGCCGCGGGTGAGGCCGAGCGCCTCCATGCCGTACGGCGTGACGAGGGCGCGGGAGGCGAACCACGCCCCGCCGAAGAGCAGGACGGCGAGGAGCAGCAGGAGCCGGCGGCGGTCCGGGTCCTCGACCAGCTCGGCGAGCACCCGCCGGAACGGTACCCGCGCCCCGGCGGGACCGGCGGCCGCCTCCTCGGCGAGCGCGGCCTGGTAGGCCGGCGACCGGTTGTCGCGCACCGTGGCGATCAGCACCGCGGTGGTGAGCAGCAGGATCACCGACGGGATCACGAACGCGCCGCGCGGGTGCTGGTCGACGACGAGCAGGCTGATCAGCGACGCCACGATGATGGTCAGCGAGGTGGCGATCTTCACGATCGCGTTCGCCCGGCTCCGCCGCGCCGGCGCGACGAAGTCCGGCACCATCGACTCGGTCAGCGGCCGGGTGGTGTTGGCCAGCAGCGCGTAGAGGAACATCACCCCGACCAGCGCGGCCAGCGACGTGGCCCAGGGCAGGAAGACGAAGATCACCGCGGCCAGCGGCATGCCCACCGCGAGGTACGGCATGCGCCGTCCCCACCGGGTCCGGGTGTTGTCCGAGCGGTTGCCGATCCAGGGCTGGACGAAGATGCCCAGCAGGTTGTCCATCCCCATCAGCAGGCCGACCAGCCCCGCGCTGCCCACCTGCTCGCGGAGCAGGACGGGCACCTGGTTGTCGTAGAAGTTCCAGGCCGACTCCTGCGCGAAGATCGCCAGGGCGACGAGGAACGTGATCCTCCGGGTGCCGGCCATGCTCACGCCTCCTCGCACGCTGTGTCCCGCGTCACGCTATTTTGCTGTAGCAAACGAGTCAACAGTTGCATCCAAATTTGACCATCGCATGCGATAGGGTGCGGGCATGCCGGTCACGGAGACGCTCGCCGATCAGGCGTACCGCCAGATCCGCACCGCCATCGCCACCGGCGAGCTCGCCTCGGGGGAGAAGGTGACCGAGCGCGGCATGGCCGAGCGGCTCGCGATCAGCCCGACCCCGGTCCGCGAGGCGCTGCGCCGGTTGGAGCTCGACGGGCTCATCGAGCGGATCGGGCCGCGGACGGTGCTGGTCGCCGCGATCCGCGACGCCGCCATCGACGACCTCGCCGAGGTGGAGGTCGGCCTGCGGGGCCTCGTCGCGCGGTTCGCCGCCCGGCACGCCAGCGCCGACCAGCTCGACGCTCTGGACGAGATCCTCGAC
The DNA here is from genome assembly GCF_031085175.1 of Phytohabitans maris. GTDB lineage: Bacteria > Actinomycetota > Actinomycetes > Mycobacteriales > Micromonosporaceae > Phytohabitans > Phytohabitans maris. Next base: position 106,732 of record NZ_JAVHUY010000027.1, on the reverse strand, counting down.
CGCGCCGACGACCTGCTGATCCTGGTCAAGGAGCGCCGGCGGCAGGGGCAGCCGACCGACCGGCACCTCACCGCGCTGCTCGACGCGATGCAGGAGTTCAACGACGCCGTGAACGCCTGCGCCCACAACCCGGTCCTGGTCCGGATGCTGGAGCAGAGCCGGGTCTTCTCCCGCCCGCGGCGCCGGGAGCTGCTGCTGCGGCGGGTGGCGCAGGACGATACGTTCGGCCTGGAGCGGTACACCAGCCACCGCGCCCTGGTCCGCGCGCTCCGCGCCGGCGACTCCGCCGCCGCCGAACGCATCGCGATCGAGGACTCGCAGGGCGGCCTCGCGGCGCTGAGGGAGGGATCGTGACGTCGCACCGCATCGCCGTCATTCCCGGTGACGGCATCGGCAAGGAGGTCGTCCCGGCCGGGCTCGACGCGCTGCGCGCCACCGCCGACCGCTTCGGGCTGCGGCTGGAGTTCCAGCGGTTCGACTTCGCCAGCGCCGACTACTGGCAGGCGCACGGGACGATGCTGCCCGCTGACTGGGAGGAGACGCTGCGCGCCTACGACGCCATCTACTTCGGGGCGGTCGGCTGGCCCTCGGTGGTGCCGGACCACGTCTCCCTCTGGGGCAGCCTGCTGCGGTTCCGGCGGGTCTTCGACCAGTACGTGAACCTGCGCCCCTGCCGGCTCATGCCCGGCGTCCGCAGCCCGCTCGCCGGCCGGGCACCCGGCGACATCGACTTCGTCGTCGTCCGGGAGAACACCGAGGGCGAGTACTCCAGCGTGGGCGGGCGCGTCTTCGAGGGCACCGAACGGGAGACCGTGCTCCAGGAGACGGTCATGACCCGGGTCGGCGTCGACCGCGTGCTCCGCTTCGCCTTCGAGCTGGCGGATCGCCGCCCGAAACGGCATCTGACGTCCGCCACCAAGAGCAACGGCATCTCCATCACCATGCCGTACTGGGACGAGCGGGTGGCCGCCATGGCCGAGCGGTTTCCCGGCGTCCGGCTCGACAGGTTTCACATCGACGCGCTGGTCGCCCGGTTCGTGCTCCAGCCCGACTGGTTCGACGTGGTCGTCGCCAGCAACCTCTTCGGCGACATCCTCTCCGACCTCGGCCCGGCCTGCACCGGCACGCTCGGCATCGCCCCGAGCGCCAACATCAACCCCGAGCGCGAACACCCCAGCCTCTTCGAGCCGGTGCACGGCTCCGCCCCGGACATCGCCGGCAAGGGCATCGCCAACCCGGTCGGCCAGATCTGGTGCGGCTCGATGATGCTGGAGCACCTCGGCCACCCCGAGGCGGCCGCGCACCTGCTCGGCGCCGTCGAAGACGTCCTGGCGCGGGGCCCGGGGGAGGCGCCGCTCACCCCCGACCTGCACGGCACCGGCACCACGGCGGAGCTCGGGCACGCCATCGCCGAACGGGTCCGCGAGCGCCAGCCACCCCCGTGATCGAAGCTCCCGCCACGCCGTTCTAGCGACATGAGGGGAGCTTCGATCACGGAGCGGTGGGGCGGTTACGACATCGCGGCCGAGACGATGAGGTCGGCCGCGGCGTCCGGACGGGACATCATCGCCACGTGCGAGGCGTTGACCTCCCTGGTACGGGCGCCGGCGCGCTGGGCCATGAAGCGCTGGGCGGCGGCCGGGATCACCCGGTCCTGCTTGGCGACGAGGTACCAGGAGGGGATGGCCTTCCAGGCCGGTGCACCGGAGGGCTGTTGCAGGGTGGCCAGGTCGCCGGGGCGCTGGGTGGCGGCCATGAGCGCGGTGGTGCTGGCCGGAAGGTCGGCGGCGAAGATCTCCCGGAAGACGCTCGTCTTGATGTAGCCGTCGAAGGTGCTCGGGCCGGTCGGCCGGATGTCGAGCGCCTCCTCACCGAGCCGGCTGCCGGGGAACTTCGTCTGGAGCGCGACGAGCGGCTCGCCGTCGTCGGGCGCGAACGCCGCGACGTACACGAGAGCCTTGACGCTGGGGTTGCCGGTGGCGGCATTGGTGATGACGATGCCGCCGTACGAGTGTCCAACCAGGACGATCGGCCCGCTGACGGTGGCGAGCACGCTCGCGATGTACGCGGAGTCCGAGGCGACGCCGCGCAGCGGGTTGGCTGGCGCGAGCACCGGGTAGCCCTTACGGTGCAGGCGCTTGATGACGTCGTTCCAGCCGGAGGCGTCCGCGAAGGCGCCGTGTACGAGCACGACGGTGGGCTTGGGCCCGTGCGAGCGGGACGCCGCGGACGCCGCCGGCGTGGCGAGCAGCCCGGCCGCGGCCAGCACGAGCACGAGCGCGGTCAGAAGTCTTCTCATGTCAGGTCTCCAGGTCGGTGGGGGTGCCGATCGTCAGCCAGCGGACGCGGTCGCGCACGTCGGGCGGCGCGGCCGCGAACTCGGCCTCGATGACCGGGCGGGGCTGCTGGAAGTGCTTCCAGCCCTCGTAGTGGACGGGTACGGCGGTGTGCGGGCGCACCTCGGCCAGCAGGGTGACCGCGTCACGGGCGGTCATCGTGTAGCGCAGCGGTCCGGTCACCGGAAAGCGCACGCCGCCGAGGTGGAGCAGCGCCAGCCCGACCGGCACGCGGCCGGCGACCTGGCGGACTCCGCCATAGAGGACGGTGTCACCGGAGATCCACAGGGCACCGTGCCGCTGCCCCTCCCAGCGCAGCGCGAAACCGACCACGTCGCCGACGATCGGCCGGCTCAGCGGCGGGCCGTGGCGGCAGGGCGTGGCGGTCACCTCGATGGAGGGCCGTCCGGGACTGTCCAATGTGGTCGATGCCCAGGGCGCCAGCCCACGCGCGCCACCACCGAGCCGGCCCGCGCCGGAGACGGTGGTGACCACGGTGCCGGCTCCGGGGAGCAGCTTGCGGCCGGCGTCGTCGAGGTTGTCGCCGTGGTGGTCGTGGGTCAGCAGCACCGCGTCGACCGGTCCGAGCGCCTCCGCCGGCACGGCCGGGCCGGCGAGCTTGCGGGAGGAGGTGCCCCAGCCGAACGCGTACCTGCGCCCGGCCGGGTCGAACGTCGGGTCGGTCAGCAGCCGCCACCCGGCCACCTCGATCAGCACGGTGGGGCCGCCGACGTGGGTGAGGCGGACGTCAGCGGGCATGGGACAGCGCCCACTCGAGCGCGTAGTCGGCGATCTCCTCCCAGCCCTTCTGGGCCGGCAGCAGGTGCGCGTACCCCTCGTACTCCCGGACCTCGGTGACGGTGCTGGACTTGTAGTGCTTGGCGTTCGACTTCTGGATGGCCGGCGGCATGATGTGGTCTTCGCTGCCGGAGATGAACAGCAGCGGCGCCCGGTCGTCGTTGTGGTAGTCCACCCAGGTGTCCTGGTGGCCGGGCTGGAAGTTGGCCAGCACGCTGCCCCACAGGATGCCGCCGTTGGCCGGGACGTGGTAGCGCTCGTAGAGGGCGCGTGACTCCTCCTCGGTGAAGGTGTTGGTGAACGCGTACGTCCACTCCTCGAAGGAGAGCCCGATCGCCTTGTGCCGGTTGGCCGGGCTCTTCAGCACCGGAAACGTCGACTTCACCTGGGAGAGCGGCACGACCCGGACCCCCTCGGTGGGCGCCGAGTTGAGCGCGACGCCGGCGGCGCCGAAGCCGTGGTCGAGCAGGATCTGGGTGAACGCTCCGCCGGCCGAGTGGCCCATGATGATCGGTTGCTTGTCCAGCTCCCGGATGATCCCCTCGATCTTCTCGATGATCGCGGGCACGGTGACGTCGACGATGATCTGCGGGTTTTCCCGCAGCGCCTCGACCTCCACCTCGAAGCCGGGATAGCCGGGCGCGATCACCCGGAAACCGCGAGCCTCGTAGTGCGCGATCCACTGCTCCCAGCTGCGCGGGGTCACCCAGAAGCCGTGGACGAGAACGATCGTGTCGGGCGTGGTCATGGCAGGCTCCTTACAAAGGCGAGCAAATCTTCGGACAGCTGCTGCTTGTGGGTGTCGGTGATGCCGTGCGGCGCGCCCGCGTACACGGTGAGCGTCGCACCCTCGATGCGCGCGGCGGAGGCCTTTCCGCCGACCTCGAAGGGGACGACCTGGTCGTCGTCGCCGTGGATGACGAGCGTGGGCACGTCGAAGGCGTCCAGGTCGGCGCGGAAGTCGGTGGCCGAGAACGCGGCGATCGACTCGTACGCGTTGCGGTGCCCGGCCTGCAGGCCCTGCCGCCAGAACGCGTCCCGCACGCCCTGGGACACGCTCGCCCCCGGGCGGTTCAGGCCGAAGAACGGGCCGTCGGCGAGGTCGCGGTACAGCTGCGAGCGGTCGGCGAGCGAGCCGGCCCGGATCGCGTCGAAGACCTCGATCGGCAGGCCGCCGGGGTTGTCGCCGGTCTCGAGCATCAGCGGCGGTACGGCCGAGACCAGTACCGCCTGGGCGACCCGGGCGGTGCCGTGCCGGCCGATGTACCGGGCCACCTCGCCGCCGCCGGTGGAGAAGCCGACCAGCGTGACGTCGCGCAGGTCGAGGGCCTCGACGACGGCGGCCAGGTCGTCCGCGTACGTGTCCATCTCGTTGCCGCCCCACGACTGGGTGGAGCGGCCGTGGCCCCGGCGGTCGTGCGCGATCGCCCGGTACCCGTGCTCGGCCAGGAAGAGCTGCTGGGCCTCCCAGCTGTCGGAGTTGAGGGGCCAGCCGTGGCTGAGTACGACCGGCCGCCCCTCACCCCAGTCCTTGTAGAAGATCTCGGTGCCATCGGCGGTGGTGACGAACGGCATGGCGCGCTCCCGTCCACGAAGGTGCCCCGATCGTCGGCCGCGGCTAACTCTCCTCGAATCCCGTGAAACGCGTAGTCGCGGCGGCGAGCTGGCGGCGGGAGGTGACCTCCAGCTTCCGGAAGACCTTGCGCAGGTGGTAGTCGACGGTGCTGGCGCTGATGAACAGCTGGGCGGCGATCTCCGCGTTGGTGGCCCCGGTGGCGGCGAGCCGGGCGACCGCGAGCTCCTGCGGGGTGAGGCCGGTCGCGGTCCGCTCCGAACGGCGGCGGGCGGTCTCGCCGGTGGCGGCCAGCTCCTGTGCCGCCCGGGCGGCGAACCCGGTGGTACCCATCTCCTCGAACCGCGCCAGCGCGGTCCGCAGCTGGTCGCGGGCGTCCCGGCGGCGTTTCTGGCGGCGCAGCCACTCGCCGTAGAGCAGGTGCGCGCGGGCCAGGTCGATGCGCGCCCGGGTCCCGGCGAGCCGCGCGATCGCCTCGCGGTACAGCGGTTCGGCCCGCCCGGCGGGGGCGAGCAGGGCCTGGCAGCGGGCCAGCAGGCCGAGCGCCCACGGTCCGCCGGCGGCGGTCGCCCGGGAGGTGAGGGTGGCGAGCGTGGCGTTGGCCAGGACCCGGTCGCCGCTGCGCACGGCCGCCTCGATCAGGTGCGGCATGATCCGTGAGTGCACGCCGAGCGCGTCCCCGGCGATCAGGTGGTGGCCTTCGGCCCGGGCCCGCGTGTAGTCGCCCTGGCCGAGGGCGAGGATCACCCGCCCGATCCGCGCGATCGACTCGACCGCGCCGTTGCCGAGCCAGGTCGCCGCCGCCATGGCGCCGTCGAGAGCGGGCTCGATGTCGTCGCGGTCGGCCCGCCAGGCGAGCAGCTCGGGGTGGCGGTAGATCGCCCAGACCTCGTCGGTGGCGCCCATCGCCGCCCGGATCTGATGGCCGTCGACCAGCGGCTCGTCCGCGGCGGCGAGGTGCCCGAGGTTGGTCTCGTTCATCACCGCGCAGTACAGGGCGGAGTCCAGCTGCCGGAGCGCACCGGCCCGCCGGGTGACCTCCACGGCCCGCCGGATCACCGCGGTGTGCAGCGGCTCGTCCCACAGCATCATGCTCAGCCAGACCGCCGGCACGTAGCCGCGCACGTACTCCTCCTCGGCGGTGCGCGGATCGAGCATCGCCTGGCAGGCGCGGCGCATGTGTGGCACGGCCCGCTCGTAGCCGTCCAGGCCGAGCCGGCTGAACGCGTCCATGAGCAGGTCGGGGCCGGTGGCGGGCGGGGTGTCGCCGACCATCCGCCGGATCGCGTGGGCCACGTCGACGGGTGGCGTGGTGGTGCGCCCCTCCGCCGTGAGCGTGTGGTCGACGGTCATCAGCAGCGCCTTGCGGGCCCGCTCGGGCGCGGCCGACCCGAACGACACCGCCGCCTCCAGCGTGAGCGACGGCGCCCGGGCGAACGCGCCCTCGGTGCCCAGCGTGATGAGCGCGCTGGCCCGGACCATCAGCGCCCGGCCCCGCACCACGCCGTCCCCGCCCGCCTCGCCGACCGCTTCGACCAAGGCCTGGGCCTGCAACGGCGCGCCCGCCAGGAACGCCGCCTCGGCCGCCGCGAGCAGCCGCTCGGTGCGGTCCGGGCCGTCCGGGGTCAGCTCGGCGGCCCGGGTGAGGAAGGAGGCGCGGGCCGCGTACCCGCCGCGGGCACCGGCCCGGTCCGCGGAGCGTTCCAGCTCGGCGGCGACCGCGGCGTCCGGGCCGACGCTCGCCGCGGCCAGGTGCCAGGCCCGCCGGTCGGCGTCCGCCGGGCGGGTGGTCGCCGCCGCCAGCGCGGTGTGCGCGTGCCGCCGCTCGACGCTGGTCGCGCCGCCGTACACCGCGGAACGGACGAGGGGGTGCCGGAACTCGACGGTGGCCCGCAGTGCCAGCAGTCGGGCCGCCTCGGCCGGACCGGTCGCGTCCGGGCCGACGCCGAGCCGGGCGGCCGCGTCCCGCACGTACCCCAGGTCGCCACCCGGCTCGGCGGCGGCCAGCAACAGCCAGGTACGGGTCGCCCCGGGCAGCTCGCGTACCTGCCGCAGGTAGTGTTCCTCCAGCCGGCCGCCGACCGGCAGCGGGTCGGGCAGTGACAGGCCACCGGCGAGCTGGTCGGCGGAGAGCTCCTGGCCGAGGTCGGTGAGGGCGAGCGGGTTGCCGCCGGTCGCGGCCACGATGCGGGCGCCGACCCGGCCGTCGAGCGACCCGGCCACGACCGAGCGGAGCAGCTCCAGAGCCTCCGGCTCCTCCAGGCCGCCGATCTCCATGACCGGCAGCCCGGCGAGGCCGGTGAAGCCGCCGCGGGTGGCGAAGACCAGCCCGACCCGGTCGGCGTGCAGCCGCCGCCCGACGAAGGCCAGCACCGCCAGGGACTCGCCGTCGAGCCACTGCGCGTCGTCCACGCAGCACAGCACCGGGCTCTCCGCGGCCACCTCGGCCAGCAGCGTCAAGGCCGCCAGCCCGACCAGGAACCGGTCGGCCGGCGCACCGCCGACCAGGCCGCACGCCACGCGCAGGGCCCGGTCCTGCGCCGGGGGCAGGCCGCGCGGCACCTTCAGGTACGGGATCAGCAGCCGGTGCAGCGCGGCGAACGGGAAGTCCGCCTCGGCCTCGACGCCCGCGACCCGGAGCACCCGCAGGTCGCCGGCGGCCGCGGCGGTGTGGTCCAGCAGCGCCGTCTTGCCGATGCCGGCGTCGCCCTGGAGCACGAGCACACCGCTCAGTCCGTCGCGGACCGACGCGACCAGCTCCTCCAGGCGTTCGCGTTCCTTGACCCGCCCCCTGAGCACGGCGCCCCCCTCGCACCACCTGCGTGGGAACCTAGTGAGCGGAGCGCGCCGGCGTCGGGGCTGTGCGTGCACCGTTCTCGGCTCACCGTGCACACCAGGGCGGCGCAGATGGGGTTCGTGTTGGATACGGCGGACATTCCGCCCGGCGAGCGCGTCGAGGCGGTGTACGCGGCGATGGTGGCGGCGTCCGTTCCGTCCTATGTGATCCACGAGGATCCCCGCGGTGGCGTGCGGACCCGCCTGGAGGTGTGGGACCTCGGCGCGGCCAACGTGTTCACCGCCCGGTCCACCGGCATCCGCCTGCTGCGTACGCCGAAGCAGGCGAAGCAGGACGCCGCCCCGGTCATCGCGCTCTCCCTGCAGCGGGCCGGCGACGGCCGCCACGAGCAGTTGGGATTCCGGCAGGTCGTGGCCCCCGGCGAGCTGCTGATGGTCGACCTCTCCGCGCCGTACGACTTCTCCTGGTCGGGCGAGGGCGCGGCCGGCTGCGTCCAGGTACCCATCGACCAGGTCGGCCTCCCGGTCGACCTGATCCGGCGGGCGGCGGTCAACCTGCGCACCAGCCCGCTCTACGGCCTGGTCACCAACCACGTCGCCCAGCTCGTCCAGGACGCCGAGCGGCTCAGCGCCGACCCGGCCGCCGACGTGCTCGGCCGGGCCAGCATCGAGCTGGTCCGCGCCCTGCTCGCCTCTGCGGCCGGCGCCGAGCCGCACACCCGCGCCGTGCTCGCCGAGACGCTGCCGACCCAGGTCCGCGCGTACGTCCGCCAGCACCTCGCCGACCCCGACCTGCGCCCGGCCACGATCGCGGCGGCGCACAACGTCTCGCTCCGCTACCTCTACAAGGTCTGTGCCCAGGCCGACTTCAGCCTCGAACAGTGGATCATCGGCGAGCGGCTGCGGGGCGCCCGCGAGGAGCTGCTGAGGCCGGAGAGCCGCGGCCGTACGATCGCGACCGTCGCCCGCCGCTGGGGCTTCAGCGACCCGACGCACTTCACCCGCCGCTTCCGCGACACGTACGGCCTGACGCCGAGCGAGTACCGCCGCCTGGCGTTCCGGCGGTAAACCGCGAAGTGGGCGCCGCTCTCAGCGCTCGGGGTCGTGCAGCGAGGTCGGGGAGAGGAACGGCCGGAGTGGACCGCCGTCGGCGATGCCGGGCAGCCGCCGGGCCACGCCGGCGAGGAGGTCGGCGACCTGGACCCGCGGATCGTCCCGGGAGTCGACCATCACCAGCCCGGCCAGCGGCGAGACCCCGGCCGGCGAAGCACCGGCCAGCACCTTCCGCAGGCGGCTCAGCCGGCCGGCGGTGAGGGCGCTCTGCTCGTCGTGGATCACCAGCACCTGCCGCTGCCGGCGGCTCCAGAACAGGACGGTCTCGGCGAGCGCCGGCAGCATCGGCTCCAGCGGCGGCGGGATCGACTGGTCGTCGTCGCTGAGCCGGTTCAGCACGGCCCACACCCGGGTGCGGCTGAGCGCGTCGAGGACATCTCCGGCCGCCGGGTCGAGCCCGTCGTTCCGGGCCAGCGCGTCCCGCGCCTGGAAGAACCGCTCCAGGGCCTGGCGGTCCGGCCGGTGCCGGCGCTTGATCCGGACCAGGTCGACGAAGGCCGTGAGGAAGTCGCGCCAGTCGGGGCCGGCGGCGCGCCCGGCCCGGTACAGCGCGAGGGCGGCCGGACGCTGGTCCCGGGTCAGCCGGGTACCGGCCGCGTACGACGGCTTCGCCAGGAGCAGGTCGACGATCCGGGTGGCCAGGAAGAACTCCTTGTCGACCAGATGGACGTGCGCCCGCCCGGCCAGCGCGGTGAGGAACGAGTCCAGCGCCTCGCCCGCCTTCGGGCTGCGCAGGAACTGCCCGGACTTGAACTCGTGCGGGGAGAACCGGTACCCGGAACGCAGGGTCGCGATCACGCCGACCGCCTCGCCGACGCCCAGGTCGACACTCGCGTGCGTGATCACCGGGGTGGCCGGGTGGAGCAGGTTGGTGCCGGAAAACCCGGACTCGTCACAGGCGATCTCCACGACGGGGCCGGCCACCGTATCGGCCGGCGGCAGCCCGCCCTGAAGCGGCAGCCTCACCCTCGATCCCCCACCATGCCGACCATGCTCGCTCGCCCGACCCCGATCGGACCAGCGAATTGCGCGGGCGAGGAGCGCGGCCCACTGCCGGGTACGTCGACGGCGTGAGTAAGAAAGGCGACGGTCGAGCCCGCGGCCAGCGTGCGATACTGCGGCAACTCGTCGTGACGGAGGCAGGATGGCCCGGGATGCCCGGCAGCTCGGCGCGGCCGTCGCGAAGGTCGCGCTCGCGGGTCTGTTCGGCGGGGTACCGGGCGGTTTGCAGGAGGCCGGCGCCCAGGCGATCGAGTTCGCGTTCGGTGCCTCGGACGGGCGTTCGCGGCAGCAGCTGAAGCGGATCACGGGTGCGGTCGAGGAGGCGCTGGCCCGGTTCGCGGCGGCCGAGCACCTCGACCAGGACGCGGTGGGGCGGGCGCTCGGCGCCGTCTCCGACGTGCTGGCGGCGCACCCGCTGACGGCGGCCGACCTCGTCGCGGTAAACCTGGACGCCGACCGCGCGGTCGCGCTCGTGACGGCCCGCGCGGCCGGCCCGCTCGCCGATCTGGACGAGGCCGACCGCCGCCTCTGCGGGCTGGGGCTCGACGCGACGGTACGGGCGCTGGTCGAAGCCGGCGGCGAGCTGCCCGACCTCGAGCGGGAGTTCCAGCGGGCACTGCTGAGCCGGCTGGCGGATCAGCGGGAGGCCTCGGACGAGCTGCGCCACACGCTGGACGTGATGCGGGCCGGCGCGATCCTGACCGAGGCGACCTGGCCGTGGTGGCAGGACCAGTACCCGCCGAGCGCGCTGCTCCGGGCGCAGTACGGCATCGTGCCGTTCCACGGCCGTGAGCGGGCGCTCGACGAGCTGCTCGGCTGGCTCTCGACCGGTCCGATGACCGCCCTGACCGCGCTGACCGGCTCCGGCGGCATGGGCAAGACCCGGCTGTCGATCGAGTTGTGCGCCCGGGCCCGAAACGCGTCGTGGCGGGCGGGGTTCCTGCACCCGTCCGTCCAGGCCGTGTCGACCGACCAGCTGGAGCTGCTCGCGACCGGCAGCCGGGGCGTACTGGTGGTCGTCGACTACGCGGAGACCCGGCGGCCGGCGACCGCGAGCCTGATCCAGGCGGCGCTGCGAGCCCACGTCCGGGTGCGTCTCGTGCTGCTCGCCCGCTCCGCCGGCGACTGGTGGTTGGAGCTGCGGCACAGCTCGGGTCCGGTCGGCGACTTCGTCAACGGGCCGGCCGTCGCGCGGCGGGAGATCGACCCGCTGGCGGTCGACCCGGCGGCCCGGAGCGAGACCCACCGCCGGGCCGCGGCCGCCTTCGCCGGGGTACTCGGCCTGGCCACACCGGACGGGCTCGCCGACGGGTTGGGCGGGCCGCTGTTCGACCGGGTGCTCTTCATCCACCTGCGGGCCCTCGCCCTCGTCCTGGGCGACCCGGCGGCCACCGAGGGGGCACTGCTCGACTTCGCCCTGCGGCGCGAACAGTCCTATCTCGACGGTGGCCTGCACGCCGCCGGCCTGGCCGGGCTCGCCGGGCAGCCGATCCGGCAGGCCGCCGCGCTGGCCACGATGGCCGGCGGCGCCACCTCGCTCGGGCAGGCGATCGAGCTGCTGCGCCAGGCGCCGCTGCTCGCCGACCAGCCGCAGGCCGTGCTCGCCCGGGTCGCGACGGTGCTGCACGGGCTGTACCCGGCCGACGCCTGGCTCGCCGGCGTCCAGCCCGACCTGCTGGGGGAGCACCTCGTCGCGGCCACGATCGACGACGACCCGTTGCTGCTCGGGGCCTTCGGTGCCGTTCGATGAACGGCAGGCCGTCAACGCGCTGACGGTGCTGACCCGGCTCGCGCAGCGGGAACAGGACGTCGGCGAGTGGATCCACCGGGCGCTGCTCGCCGACCCGGCCGGGCTGCTCGGGCCGGCGATCCAGGTCGGCGTGGAGACCGGCCACCCGATGCCCCGCGTGGTCGACGTGCTCCTCGGCGAGGTCGACCTGCCTACCGAGGTCCTCGTGGCGGCGCGGGCGCGGATCCCGCCGTACACAAGCGCGTTGCAGTCGACCGCCGCCCTGATCACCGGGATGCTGCTGGAGCGCGGGGCGGTCGCCGGTACGCCGGAGGGCGTCGGCCTCGCCGCCGAGCACGCCGAGCGCCTGCTGGAGACCGGCGACCTCGACCGGGCGGTCCGGATGGCCCGGGAGGCGCTCGCCCTGGCCCGGCCGCTGGCCGCCGACCATCCACACGTGCTGCTGCACGCCGCGCGGGTGCTGTCCGCCTGCCTGTCGGTGGCCGGCGACCACGACGAGGCGATCCACCTCGCGGAGCAGTCGGTCGGCCTGCTCACCCAGTTGCGCCTCGACGGCCTCGCCGCCGGCGCCGCCGCCTGGTACGCGCTGGGTGAGCGGCTGCTCCGCGCGGGCCTGAGCGATCGGGCGCTGGCCGCCTTCGACCGGGCGGCGGTCGCGTACGGCGCGCTGACCGGCGCGCCGGCGGCGGCCGTGCCACCGGGCCGTACCGTGCCGGCCGTCCCGCCCGAAGAGGTCGGCGAGCTCTACTACGGGCTGGCGCTCGCGCTGCTCGGGCGGGCGCAGGTCCTCGACGACCTGAAACGCCCCGCCGAGGCGCTGCCGGCCGCCGTCCGCGCCCTGGGCATGCTGCGGGAGCGGGCGGCCCAGGCTCCGGACGCGTACGGCCTCGCCCACGCCAAGGCCGTCCTCGCCACCGCGCGCTGCCTCGCCAGCGCGGTGCGCGGCGACCCCGACGGCGCCGCGGCCGCCGCTCCGCTCGTCCTGCCGTACCTCATGGCGGCGGCGCTCCAGGTGCTGGAGGACGCCGGCGTACGGCGGCGGCTCGACGAGGTCCGGTCCGGTGCGGCGTACCTGGCGGGGCTGGTCAAGAGCATGTCCGGGGAGGACCCCGACCCGTTCGTCGCGGCCGTGGACGCGCAGGTCGACCTCGGCCTCGCGTGGCTTGCCGACGACCGGCCGGCGGAGGCCGCACTCGCCGCCGCGGCGGCGGTGGAGAGCGCCCAGGCGCTGATCGAGAGGTTCGGCGAGGTGGGCCGGCTGCCGCTCCAGCGGGCGCTGATGGCCCGCAGCCGGATCCGCGAGCGGGCGGCGGACGTCGAGGCGGCGCTCGCCGACGCGGCCGAGGCGGTGCAGACCGCGGCACACGACCTGGACCGGGTCGTGGCGGCGCACACGCAGTCGATCCGGCTGGGGCGGGCCGGCCGCGGAGCCGAGGCGTTCGCCGCCGAACGGGACGCCGTCGAGCACCTGATCCCGCTCTACCGGCCGGACCAGACCGACCAGGTGTTCGCCGCGGTACACATGACCGGGCGGCTGTTCGTCCTCGCCGAGGAGGGCGACCGGCTCGCCGAACTCGGCGACGACGTCCTGCGGTTCGGCGTCTCGGTCCTCACGTCGTTTCCCGGCCACCGCGCCGAGGCCCGGATCCTGGACAGCCTCGCGTTCATCGGGTTCGGCGCCATCCGGGCCTACGGCGCGCGCGACGACCCGGCGAACGTCGCCGCCGCGCACCGCGCCCTCACCGCGCTGACCACCCGGTACCCGGCCGCCGAGGTGTTGCGGGACGCGCGGGTCATGGCCGCCTTCAACGCCATCCGCTGTCACCTGCGCAACGGCCGGCTCGACCTGGCGACGGCGGCGTACGAGGACGTGGCGGCGCTCGCCGAGGCGGACGGCGGCACCGACGAGGCGATCCTGGTGGAACAGGCCAAGTGCGCCAACGTCCTGCTCAACGTCCTCGTCGACGTCGACTTCGCCCGGGCGGCCGAGCTCGTCCGCGCGGCGGGACCGGCGCTGCGCTCACCGGCGTACCTCGCGGTGCTGCCGCGGATGGGCGAGGACGACCCGCCCGGCTACCTGGAGTGGCTCGACCAGATCGCGTCCGGCCAGGGCGTGGTCGTCGACCAGGACACCGACCCCGCGGTGCTCGCCACCCTCGACGCCGACCACCGGGCCACCCTCGCCGAACGCCTGCGCACGATGGGGGAGGACCATCCCGCCACGCTCGCCGTACGGATCAACCTCGCCGAGATCCTGCGCCTGCGCGGACTGCGCGGCGAGGCCGTGGCCGAGCTGACCGCCGCCCTGGAGTCGTACCGGCGGGTGCACGGCGCCGACCATCCCGACACCCGCGCCGTCGAGGAGCGCCTCGCCGGCCTGTAATCCCCGGCAGCCCTTGAACGGGAGCCGTCTACCGCGTCTTGCGGAGCCAGAAGGTGAGGCCGAGGCTGGCGTCCTGGTGTGCCGGGGCCGGCCAGTCCGGGGTACCCGGGGCGAAGCTCGTCGCGAGCACCTCGTCGGCCACGAGGTCGCGGTGCTCGGCGAGCGCGGCCGCCACCTCGCCGTCCGTGGCCTCGTAGCGCAGCTGGATCCGGTCGGTGACTTCGAGCCCGCTGGACTTGCGGGCCTCCTGGACCAGCCGGATCACCTCGCGGGCCGTCCCTGCCCGGCGCAGCTGCGGCGTCAGGTGCAGGTCGAGCGCCAGGCTGGCGCCGGCGTCCGAGGCGACCGCCCAACCCTCGCGCGGGGTCTCGGTGACGACGACCTCGTCGGGGCCGAGGGTGATCTCCTCGCCGTCGGCGGTCACGGTGGCGGAGCCGGCGGCCAGGTCGCGCTTGAGGGCGGCGGCGTCCGCGGCGGCGATCGCCTTCGCCACCGCCTGTACCCGTTTGCCGAACCGCTTGCCGAGGGTCCGGAAGTTCGCCTTGGCGGTGGTGTCCACAAGGGACGTCTCGGAGGCGCTGACCGGCAGCACCTCGGCGACGTTGAGCTCCGCCGCGACCTGCGCGACCAGTTCGGGGTCGAGCGCCGGGAAGCCCGGTGCCGAGGCGAGCGAGCGGGACAGCGGCTGGCGGGTCTTGACGCCGGACCCGGCCCGCGCGGTGCGGCCGAGCTCGACCAGCCGCCGGGTCAGCTCGACCTGCGCGCCCAGGTCCGGGTCGATCAGGGACTCGTCGACCTCGGGGTAGGCGGCGAGGTGCACCGACGTGGCCGCCGCCGGCTCGACGGCGACGACCAGGTCCTGCCAGACCCGTTCGGTGATGAACGGGACGATCGGCGCGAGCAGCAGCGTCACCGTGCGCAGGGCGTCGTGCAGGGTCGCCAGGGCGGCCGGGTCGCCGCGCCAGAAGCGGCGGCGGCCGCGGCGCACGTACCAGTTGGAGAGGTCGTCGACGAACCCGGCGAGCAGCTTGCCGGCCTCCTGGGTGTCGAATGTGGACATCGCCGCGTCGACGCGGCGCACCAGGAGGTTGAGCTCGGAGAGCACCCACCGGTCCAGGACGGGCCGGTCGGCCGGCGCCGGGTCCGCGGCCGACGGCTTCCAGTCCGCGGTACGGCCGTAGAGCGCCTGGAAGGCGACCGTGTTCCAGTAGGTCAGCAGCGTCTTGCGGACGACCTCCTGCAGCGTGGTGTGCCCCACCCGGCGGGCCGCCCACGGGGAGCCGGCCGCCGCCATGAACCAGCGGACCGCGTCGGCGCCGTGCTGCTCCAGCAGCGGGATCGGCTCCAGGATGTTGCCCAGGTGCTTGGACATCTTGCGGCCGTCTTCGGCCAGGATGTGTCCGAGACAGACCACGTTCTCGTACGCCGAGCGGCCGAACACCAGCGTGCCGACCGTCATCAGGGTGTAGAACCAGCCCCGGGTCTGGTCGATCGCCTCGCAGATGAACTGCGCCGGGTAGCTGCCCTCGAACCGTTCCCGGTCGCGGTGCGGGTAGCCGAACTGGGCGAACGGCATGGCGCCGGAGTCGTACCAGGCGTCGACGACCTCCGGGACCCGGGTGGCCGTCGCGCCGCAGCCGCAGGTCAGCGTGACGTCGTCGACGAACGGGCGGTGCGGGTCGAGGCTGGACAGGTCGCGGCCGGCCAGCTCACCCAGCTCGGCGAGCGAGCCGACACAGGTGAGGTGCCCGGCCGGGCAGCGCCAGATGGGCAGCGGGGTGCCCCAGTACCGCGAGCGCGACAGCGCCCAGTCGACGTTGTTGGTCAGCCAGTCGCCGTACCTGCCGTGCTTGATCGTCTCGGGCTGCCAGTTGGTGCGCTCGTTCTCCCGCAGCAGCTGGTCGCGGATCTCGGTCGTCCGCACGTACCACGACGGCTGCACGTAGTAGATCAGCGGCGTGTGGCAGCGCCAGCAGTGCGGGTAGCTGTGCTCGTACGGCCGCTCGCGAAACAGCAGGCCGCGCTCGCGCAGGTCGGTGACGAGCAGCGCGTCGGCGTCCTTGAAGAACCTCCCGCCGACGAGTGTGACCTCCGGCGCGAACGTGCCGTCCGGGCGCACCGGGTTGACCATCGGCAGCCCGTACGCCCGGCAGCTGGCCAGGTCGTCGGCGCCGAACGCGGGCGCCTGGTGCACCAGCCCCGTGCCGCTGTCGACCGTGACGTACCCGGCGAGGATGACGATGTGCGCGTCCGGGATGTCGACCAGGTCGAACGGCCGCGTGTACCGCCAGTTTTCCAGCTCCTTGCCGGCGAAGCTCTGCCCGGTGACCGTCCAGCCCTCACCGAGCGCCTGCTCCACCAGCGCCTCGGCGACCACGAGCCGCTCGGTGCCGTCGGTGGCCACCACGTACGTGACCTCGGGGTGCACCGCCACGGCCGTGTTGGACACCAGGGTCCAGGGGGTCGTCGTCCACAGCAGCAGCGACGCCTGGCCGGCCAGCGGGCCGGAGACGAGCGGGAAGCGCACGTACACGGAGGGGTCGGTGTCGTTTTCGTAGCCCTGCGCCAGCTCGTGGTCGGAGAGCGCGGTCTGGTCGCGCGGGCACCACGGCGCGACCCGGAAGTCCTCGACCAGCAGCCCCTTGTCGAAGATCTGCTTGAGCGACCACCACACGGACTCGACGTACTCCGGGTCCATGGTGCGGTAGGCGACGTCCATGTCGACCCAGTAGCCCATGCGCTCGGTCAGCTCGGCGAACGCGTCCGCGTGCCGGGTCACCGACTCGCGGCACCGGGCGTTGAACTCGGCGATCCCGTACGCCTCGATGTCCTGCTTGCCGGTGAAGCCCAGCTCCTTTTCCACGGCCAGCTCGACCGGCAGGCCGTGGCAGTCCCACCCGGCCTTGCGGGGGACGCGGAAGCCCTTCATCGTCTTGTAGCGCGGGAAGACGTCCTTGAAGACCCGGGCCTCGATGTGGTGGGTGCCGGGCATGCCGTTGGCGGTCGGCGGCCCCTCGTAGAAGATCCAGTCGGGCCGCCCCTCGGCCTCCTCCAGGCTGCGGGCGAAGACGCGCTCCGCGTGCCAGAAACGCAGCACCTCGTGGTCGAGTGCGGGCAGGTCAACCTGCGCGGGCACGGGCCGGTACATCGGGTCGGTCCTCCGTCGGCGGGATCGTACCGCAGGTACCCTACCGGCGAGCGGTACGGCACCGGCTCGGCGGGTACTCTCGGCCGGTGTTCTCGCCTCACGGGCCGTCGCTGCGTGAACTCGCCGTTCAGGCGCTCTCCTCGGTCGAGCGGGGCTACGACCTGCTGGCGCCGAAGTTCGACCACACCCCGTTCCGTACCCCGCGGAGCGTCCTCACCGCGACCACCGAGGCGCTCGCCGAGCTCGGGCCGTTCAGCAAGGGGCTGGACGTGTGCTGCGGTACCGGTGCGGGCATGTCGGTCCTCCGCCCCCGCTGCCCGGAGCTGATCACGGGCGTCGACTTCAGCGCCGGCATGCTCGCGCAGGCGCGCGCCGCGCATCCGGACGCCACGTGGGTGCGGGCCGACGTCCGGGCCCTGCCCTTCGCCGGGCACTTCGACCTCGCCGTCACGTTCGGCGCGCTCGGGCACTTCCTCCCCGCCGAGCGGCCGGCCCTCTTCGCCGGGGTGTACCGCGCGCTGCGACCCGGCGGGCTCTTCGCCTTCCCGCTCGGTGCGCCACCGCCGCCCACCTCGGTGCCGTACTGGGCCGCGGTCGGGTTCGACCTGGCCATGCGGGTCCGCAACGCGGTCTGGCGGCCGCCGTTCGTCATGTACTACCGCACGACCCCGCTGGCCGCGCTCCGCGACGACCTGGCGGCGGCCGGCTTCACCACGACGGCCCCCGCCCTGCCCGCCCTGGGCCGGCGCCGGGACGGCAGCCCGCGGTGCCGGCTCGTCCTCGCCCGCAAACCGGCCGACCCGCGCTGATCCGGCGCGCGGGGGGCGATCTCCGGGCCGGCCGCGGCCGGCGGAGCGCAAATGTGCCGCATTCCTGCATTTCGGGCGTGTTGCGGATGCCCGCCACCTAGCGTGCTCGGCATGAGCATCGCGCTGAGCACCGCCCGCGGCGGGGCCGGGTCATGAAGGCGGTCGTCTACCACGGGCCGCGCAACGTCACCGTCGACACCGTCGAGGACCCGCGCATCGAGGACCCGACCGACGTCATCGTCAAGGTCAGCTCCACCGCCATCTGCGGTTCCGACCTGCACATGTACGAGGGTCGTACCAAGGCGGAGCCCGGGCTGGTCTTCGGCCACGAAAACATGGGCACGGTCGTGGAGGTCGGCTCCGGTGTCGGCTCGGTGAAGAAGGGCGACCGGGTCTCGATGCCCTTCAACGTCGCCTGCGGCTTCTGCAAGAACTGCCTCGCCGGCAACACGGGGTTCTGCCTGACGGTCAACCCCGGCTTCGGCGGCGGGGCGTACGGCTACGTGGCGATGGGCCCCTACCGCGGCGGGCAGGCCGAGTACCTGCGCGTGCCGTTCGCCGACTTCAACTGCCTCCAGCTGCCGAAGGACGGCGAGCACGAGAACGACTTCGCGATGCTCGCCGACATCTTCCCGACCGGCTACCACGGCGTGGCGATGACCAACCTGCGCCCCGGCGAGACGATCGCGGTCATGGGCGCCGGACCCGTGGGGCTGATGGCCGCGTACTCGGCGCTGATGATGGGTGCGGCGAAGGTGTTCGCGGTCGACCGCGTGCCGTCGCGCCTCCAGCTCGCCGAGTCGATCGGCGCGATCCCGGTCGACTATTCGAAGGGCGACCCGGTCGAGCAGATCCGCGACCAGACCGGCGGCGACGGCACCGACAAGGGCGTCGACGCGGTCGGGTACCAGGCCAGCGCGCCCAGCGGGGAGGAGCAGCCGGCGAGCGTGCTCAACAGCCTGATCGACATCGTCCGGGCCACCGGCATGATCGGCGTTGTCGGGCTGTACGTCCCGCACGACCCGGGCGCGCCCGACCCGCACTCGGCCAACGGCGAACTGCTGTTTCGGGTGGGCAAGCTCTTCGAGAAGGGCCAGCGGATCGGGACCGGGCAGGCCAACGTCAAGGCCTACAACCGGTACCTGCGCGACCTGATCATCGCCGGCCGCGCGCGGCCCAGCTTCGTGGTCAGCAAGCAGATCCCGCTCGGCGACGCGCCCGACGCGTACGCGCGGTTCGACCGGCGCGAGGAGGGCTACTCCAAGGTCGTCCTCAAGCCCGCCGCCTGAGCCGGCACGCCACCCAACCACCCGCTCACCCCGCAAGGAGTACGCATGGCGACCGTCAACCTCGCCGACGCCCGCCGGATCATCGAGGCCGCCGAGGCGCGGGCCGCCGAGATCGGCCAGCCGATGAACATCGCGGTGGTCGACGCCGGCGGCAACCTCGTCGCCCACGTGCGGATGGACGGCGCCTGGATGGGGAGCGTCGACATCAGCGTCAACAAGGCGTGGACGTCGCGGGCGTTCGACATCGCGACCCAGGACCTCGGCGCGAACTCCCAGCCGGGGCAGCAGTTCTACGGCATCCACGCCAGCAACCACGGCCGTGTGATGATCTTCGCGGGCGGCATCCCGTTGCGCCGCGGCGGCGAGGTGGTCGGTGCGGTCGGCGTCAGCGGCGGCACCGGCGAGCAGGACCAGACCGTCGCCGAGGCGGGCGCGGGCGCCCTCTGAGCAACCCCGCCCTCCCCGACTCCCGGTCGGTGCCGGCCTCAGGTGGATCGGCCGCTGGCCGCGGCGCGGTGGAGTTGGCCGCGGATCGTCGGATCGGTGATCCTGCGGTCGTCGGCGAGGAGGAACGCCTTGCTCAGCACCAGCGCGAGTGTCCGGTCGCCCTCGAACGGCAGGAACAGCTGGTCGGTGCCGGCCGGTGCCGACCGGTCCGGCACGATGCACAGGTACTCGTCGTGCGGTTCCATCAGGATGTTGCCGGAGCCCAGGTGGATCTTGTATGTGCACAGGTCGCCGCGGACCCGCAGGAACCGGCCGGCGATCTCGCACCGGGCGGCGATGGCGAGCCTGGGCAGCAGCCGGGTGAGCAGGTCCCGGCGGGTCCGGGCGGTCTGGGAAAGCTCGCCGAAGCTGTAGCCTGTCCAGTACTCGCGGAACCGGCCTTCCGGGCCGCCGTCGGACCAGGTCGGGTCGTTGCCGACGCTGGCGACGCCGATGAACAGGTCGATGTCCCGCATGACCTCGCTGAGCACGAGCGGCGGGACGCCGCGTAGCGGCACCGGTTCGGTCGGGCGCTGGTCGGCGTCGAGCCACTGCTGGTACCCGCCGCCGTTGGCGTGCGCGTGATGCGTCGGCGCCTCGATGGGATAGAACCGCACCTGGTCGGTGGCGAGCCGTAGGTAGGCGCCGGACTCGGTGGTGTCGCGGCCGTACTCGTCGCCGGCGCCCTCCACCCAGAACTCCGCGCGCAGCCCCCACTCGGGCAGCTGCCGGGTGGGCGGCGGGTACTCGTCGTCGACCATCATGCGCAGCACGTCGCGCCAGCCGCGCACGGCCGCCAGCGCGTGGAACTGGTGCTGGCGCACGATGTGGGCGGCGAAGCGGTTGGAGTACGTGGCGGTGGCGCGTTCGGCGTCGGTGAGCACGTACACCTCGCGGTGCGCCTGCTTGAACGGTTGCGTGACGGTGTGCCGTTCGAGAAAGTCGCGCCAGGCCAGGACGGTCTCGACCGGCTGGCCGATCGGGTGCCAGAGCGCCACCGTCGCGCCGGTGGCGGGCTCCAGCACGGCATCGTCCACTGTGCGCAGAGCGCTGTCGGCCCAGCAGCACGCCGTGCCGCCGACCGTCCAGATCAGACGCCGGGCCAGCGTGCCGACCAGCGGATGGTCGAGGTATCGCTCGCGCCACGCGTCGAACGGCCACTCCCGCCGGGACAGGATCATCCGATCCAGCCGGTCCCGCTGGGCGGCCAGCATCTTGTCGATCTCCTTGACCGACGCCTTCAGCTCGGCGAGGGCCTCGCCGTGGTCGCGGCGCACCTCGGCCGGCGGCGCCTTGACCGGGCGGCCGGCGGCGTTCCGCCACCGCAGGACGGCCTCGTTGCCGGTGACGCGCACCTCGGCGACCGTCGCGCCCAGCTTCTCGGCGCGGTGGCCCACCTCCTCCAGCCCGTACGTGGGGATCGCCAGCTCGTCGATCTCCTGGCGGGGTACGCCGAGCGCCGCCGCCCGCGCGTTGAGCGCCTTGTCGAGCTCCTTCTGGCTGCCTTTGTGCGTGACCCGCACGGACAGGCGGGCGAGCTCACCGACGGCGGCCGGATCGTCCAACCGGGACAGTGCGTACACGGCGGCGTTGGCCAGCTTCGGGCTGCGCGGGCCGATGCCCGGTACCTTGCGCAGCGCGGTCTCCACCGTCGCGCCGAAGAGGCGGACGAGCGCCGGCTCCGGCGGGCATTCGGCCAGCAGCCACAGCAGCCCGCGGAGCACGGTCGCGTTGTGCGGGTCGAAGCCCTCGTTGGGGTCGCTCCCGTCGAACGGCCCCCCGCGCAGCCGTGCGGTGCGCGGCTGCCCGACCAGCGCCAGCCACCCGGTCGTACACGCGAAGAAGTCGACCCGCGCGGCGAGTTCCGCCCCGGTGCGGCGCCACCGGTCGGAGGGGCGGGCCTGCTGCGCACCGGCGGCGTGCGCGAGCAGGGCCCGCCAGGCATCGCGCCCCGGCTCGGGCATGGCCGCCACATCCGCGATGAGCCGGTCGGCCCACGCCTCGCCGGCGTTGACCGGCGGCCACAGCGGCTCGGCGGCCCGCAGCGCTGGCAGGTCGTCCCAGCCGTACGCGGCCGCCTGCCGGCGGGCCGCGGCCAGGGCGAGCGGCCATGCGCGGCCGGCGGCGGACTCCGCGACCAGCAGCTTGTCGACGCCCGGCACGCCGATCGTCTCGCCGCCGCCGGCCCACCCCAGGACCGCGGGTACGTCGACCGCGCCGGCCTCGACGAGCCGGCCGAGCAGGGTGTCGACGCCCGCGGTGTGGCGCGCGTCGAGGTCCCGCACGAGCTCGCGGGAGAGCACCACCCGCGCCTCGGGGGCCTGGGCGACCAGCAGGTCACCGATCTCCTTGCAGGCCGAGCTCTGCCAGTACGAGGAGTCGGGCCCCAGGGAGGCGAGCATCGCGAGCACCCGCTCGGCCAGCTCGGCGGCGGGCAGGCCGTCCCGGATCGCGTACCGCCGCGGCAGGTACTCGTCCAGGCGCTCGGCGACCCAGGCGAGCGTGGCGCGCTCGTCGGGAGTCGACGCGTACTCGCCGGGCTGCTCCACCAGCAGGTCCCGGACGGCCTGGGTGACCTCGACCCGCTTGCGGCACATCTCGGTGACCAGCCACTCCCGCCAGCTCGGCGATGAACCGAAGCGGCGGGTGATCCCGCGCACGATGGTCTCGGCGTCCTGTCGGCTCCCCATCAGCCACCCACCAGCGGGACCAGCTTGAGGAACGTCACCTCGGTGCGCGCGGAGAGCTCCACCTCGTGGTCGAGCTCGGTGACCTGGCGATCGCCCACCAGCACCACGAACCCGTTGCGCTGGAAGGCTTCCAGCGCCCGCTCGTACTGCGCCTCCCACTCGACGCGGCGCGGTGCGGACGGGCCGCCGGCGGGCCGTACCAGGCCGCGGAAGTCGCCGGCCGGCCGGGCGTTGTGCTCAGCCACCTCCTGGTAGATCCGGCGCCGGATCAGCTCGTCGAGGCGCAGCCGCTCCTCGAAGATCTCCAGCTCCCAGCCATCGGAGCGGGCACCGGCGAGGGTCTCGTCCACAAACGTCACCGTCGGCATGGCCGACAAGCTAGTGCAGCGGGAGGGGCCGGCGCGATGCCGGCCCCTCCCGACCCGCGATGTGAAACCGCGTCGCTCAGCGCAGCCGCCGCGCGACACCCGTGGTGGCGTCACCGGACTGGTACGAGACGAGCAGGGTGGTGCCGCTCGGGAGCGGGCCGCCCAGCGGGAGCCACACGTCGGTCTCGCCGCGCCGGCCAAACTGGACGGTCGTCTGCGCCAGCACCGAGTCGCCGTCCCAGACGAAGGCCCGGGCCGTACCCGGCTTGCCCGCCTTCAGCGCGAACCCGACGCCGTCGCGCCGCTTGGTCACGTCGCCGATCCGGACCGTGCCGTCCGGCAGTGCGGTCCAGCCGCCCGGCGCGACCTTGTCCTTGCTGGACTGGAGGATCGTCTGCGGCGAGTTGACGCTCAGCGCCGCCGTGTCCGGGATGATCGGCTCGTTCGGCGACGACGGCTGGGTCGCGTGGCCGTCGAGGCGCGCCACGCCCCACCGCCACGGGTCGGCCCGTACGCCGCTCCAGGTCGACCAGCCGACCCGGGTCTGCGCCGACAGGTCCTGCGTGTCGGAGTCGTTCACGAGGATGTTCATGCCCATCGTCGCGGCGTCCACATTGTCCGGCAGGACGCTGAACGGCACCTTCACCTCGATCCGGTACCCGGTGTAGGGGTTGTCGGTCACGACCGACGCCACCGACATGCCGGGGGCGGTCTGCGGGCCCGGACCCTGGTGGTTGTCCCGCTCCCGGGCGTAGCACGGCGGGTTGCCGCGGGCCGGGTCGTCGGTGGCCGGGAAGAGCGCCACGTTGAACACCGTCGACGTGTTCGGCGAGCCGCCGCGCGGGTCGATGCCGAACTCGATGTTGTCGTTGCGCCGCGGCCGCTTGCAGTCCTCCGGCGGCAGCACCGTACCGAGCACGTCGTCGGTGATGTCGAAGAGCGCGTAGACCGCGTCGTCGGTGTACGCCAGCCGGGCCGTGCCGGAGATGTCGGCGGCCGGGGCCGCGCTCCCCTCCCAGCGGGTGGAGATGTCGACGACCTCACCGGTGTACTCGCCCGGGCCCGCCGTGCCGTCGACCACCGGTGCCGTCGCGGCCTTGGGGATCGTCGTGACCGGCACGATGTTGAGGACGCCGGGCTCGGCCGCGCTGCCGCCGGTGTAGCTCGTCTCGATCCGCACCGGGTAGCGGCCGTCGTTGGGCGCGCGGTTGGCGGTCGGCAGCGACGCGTCGGTGTTCGTCACCGTGAACGTGACCGAGCCGCGGGCACCGGGCCGCAGGCCGCTGTAGCCCTGCTCCGCCTCGGCCACGGCGAAACCGGTGGGGACGCTGAGCTTCACCGTGCCGGACTGCACCTGGTCGCCGTGGTTGGTCAGGTCGACCCGGACCGGCCGGGTACCGCCGCTCGGGATGCTCAGCATCGAGTCGATCAGCGCGTCGAGCGACTGCACGCCGTTGCGCTCGGTCCACTCGCGGAAGTCGCCCACCTCGGGCAGCGGCTCCAGCGTGCCCCGGACCGGCGCGGTCGCCTGTACCAGCGTGGTGTTGCTGCCCCAGCCGTCCTTCTTGGTGGTCATCGTCGCCTTGAGCCGGAACCGTTCGCCGGCCACCAGGTTGGTTGGCGGCGTGACCGTGAACCGGGCGACCGACTCCTTCTCGGGCGTGACGGCGCCGATGTCGCCGTTGCCCTTGACGGTCCAGCCCGGCGGCGCTTCGAGGATCACCCGCGCGCCCGGGACGGCCTTGGTGGCCCGCACGTGGGTCTTGACCACGAACGGCTGCCCGGCCAGCACCTCCCAGCTCTCCGGGCGGACGTGCAGCTCGGTGCCGAGCGGGAGGCCGCCCCGCGCGCGGATGCTGGTGCCCTGTAGCGCGGCGGTGCCGCCGACCCGCGGGTCCGGGTACGGGGTCCGGCTGTCGATCATCGTGATCCGGTTGCAGCCGATGGCCGCCGGGTCGGTGGCCGCGTCCCCGGTGTTGGCCCAGCCCTGCGAGGCGTACTCGCGGCGGGCCCAGACGTTGACCTGGTTCCACCGGGTGCCGTCGTGGCGGGCCGACTCGTACCCCTGCCAGGTGCCGAAGACGACGTTGGTCGGCTGGGCCGGGGTGAACGCCGTCTCGCAGGCCGGCCCGTTCGCGCCGGAGCCGCTGCCGCCGGCCTGGAAGAGGCGGGCGACCCGAAACGGCTCGAGCCCTTCCTTCCGGATCTGCTCCGGGAACGCCTTGGGGTCGGCGGCGGCGTAGAACGCCTCGACCGCCAGCATCGCGGCTTCCTGGTGGTTGCCGTGGTTGCCCTGGGTCGCCGACGGGTTCATCGTGACGATGACCTCGGGCTTGGTGGCCCGGATGGTCCGGACGATGCGGGACAGCGAGTTCTGGTATCCCCAGATCTGTTCGGACAGCGGCGCGCTCGCGGTGTAGTAGAAGTCGAGCGCGTCGAGGTTGTAGACGTTCTCGACGCCGGCCCAGCCGACCGCGCGCCGCTCCTCGGCCTCGCGCAGGATGCCGAGCGCCGGCCCTTCCTCCAGGCCGACCGCGTTGCCGCCGCCCTCGCCGCGGGTCATCGTGATGACGCCCGCCTTCATGTCGTGGGTCTCGTTCCAGTAGCCGAACATGCCCAGCTGTCCGGCCTCGTCGTCAGGATGGGCGCCGATGAACATGATGTCGAGGTCGATCGGCTGGCTCGGTTTCGCTTGCGCGGGGCTGGCCAGGCCCGTCAGCAGTAGACCGCAGGCGGCGATCACCGCTTTGGCGTGCCATCTCATGTGGACATACCTCTTCGTGTGGTGGGCAGGGGGTATCGGTGGCCCAGGGGATGTCGCGGGTATCCGGTCGCGACTCGCCAGTTGATTCGGACTAGTTGATTCGAACTAGTTAATTCGGACTAGAAAAGATTGAGGTGCGCAGGCGGTGTCGATCCCGCGTGCACGATCCGCGCCGCGGCGCCGGCGCGGCCGGTCGCAGCGCTCCGGGACGTGCCCGTAACCGCTGGAAGGACCTTCGAGCGGTAACGCTAAAGATCACCTTGAAGCGCCGTCAATACCCGGTCGTCCAGTTTTTTCGCGATGGAAAGAATGAACGCTGGTCGATAGCCAGTAAGATCCATATATGCCGGGATAATGCCCTTCTGGTCACCGCCTCCAGTGGTCGGGCGAGATCATTTCGTGACTTGACCTACCCACTTTCTTCGCACTAGTAAGAAACGGTGATCACCGAAGGGAAGACCCCGACCAGCCCGGTCAGCCGGGAGCGGTCGCGCGAGATCAAGCGCCAGTCGGTGATCTCGGCGGCCCGCCAGGCCCGCCTGCTGTCCCGGGCCGACCTCGCCGAGCGGACCGGGCTCCCACCCGCGACGCTCACCGCGCTGGTGCGCGAGCTCATCGCGGAGGGGTACCTGATCGAGCGGGGCACCGCCGCCCAGACGACCGGGCGGCCGCGGGCGATGCTCGAGTTCAACCCGCGCGCCGAGCTCGTCGCGGCGGTCTCCCTGGAGCCGCCCCGCATCACCTGCGAGATCGCCGACAGCAACGGCGCGGTGATCGCCCACCGCACGTCCCGGCTCAGCGGCGACATGGTCGAGACGGTCTGCCAGTTCGTGGCCGAGCTGGTCGCCGACAACCGGCCGGCGCTCTGCGGCGTCGCGATCGCGGTGCCCGGCGTCTCGTCGGACGGCGCGGTGCGGCTCGCCCCCTCGGTCGGCCTGGTCGAGGCGCAGCCGATCGGCCAGTCGGTGCGCAGCGCCCTCGGCGTGCCCGTCGTGGTCGACAACGACGTGAATCTCATGGCCGCGGGGGAGCGGGTCGCCGGCGCCGGCAAGGACGTCGACGACCTGTTGCTGCTGCATGTCGCCGACGGCATCGGCGCCGGTCTCGTCCTGGACGGCAAGGTGCGCCGCGGCGCGAGCGGCGCGGCCGGCGAGGTCGGCTTCCTGCCGCTCGACCCCGGGCCGGCCCGCGCGTACGGCGGGGTCGGCCCCTTCGAGGCGCGCTGGTCGGCCAACGCGATCGCGGAGCGGGTCGTCGCGCTGCACCCCGGCCGCCGCCCCGAGGCGCCGGTCAGCGAGCTGATCGAGCTCGCCAACACCTCAGCCGCGGCCCGGGCGTACCTCGACGAGGTGCTCCAGGCATGGGCCCGGCTCATCGTCTCCTGCGCCTGTGTCGTCGACCCGGGCCGGGTACTGCTCAGCGGCGCGGCGGCACAGCTCGACGACGCGGCGCTGGCACAGATCCAACACCTGGTCTCCGCCGAGGCACCCGCCGCGACGGAGGTACGGCGGGCGGTGCTCGGAGACCAGGCGGTGCTGCATGGCGCGATCAGCTACGCCCTGTCGG
Source organism: Phytohabitans maris (assembly GCF_031085175.1). Taxonomy (GTDB): domain Bacteria; phylum Actinomycetota; class Actinomycetes; order Mycobacteriales; family Micromonosporaceae; genus Phytohabitans; species Phytohabitans maris. The sequence continues at coordinate 79,861 of NZ_JAVHUY010000027.1, read as the reverse complement.
CCGCGGTACGCCTCCCCGCCCTTTCCTGACAACTCACCTAGTTCCCGTTCCTGTGAAAAGCGGAGGTACAACCATGAGACGTCGCCTGGCTCTCACCGTCGCGCTCGGCGCGATGGTGGCCAGCCTTGCCGCCTGCGGCGGCGACAGCGAGGAGACCGAGACCGCGGGCACCACGGCCGAGCGGATCGTGGTCTACAGCGCCCGGGACAAGAAGGTCACCGACTTCGTCGTCGAGCGGTTCGTCGCCAAGTACCCCGAGTACGAAGGCAAGGTCGAGGTGCTCAACATGGGCGCGCAGGAGGTGCTGGAGCGTACCCGCGCCGAGAAGGCCAACCCGCAGGGCTCGGTCTGGTGGGGCGGCACGCAGCAGGGCCTGTCGTCCGGCGCCACGGACGGCCTGCTCGAAGCGTGGCAGCCGTCGTTCGCCGCGCAGATGGACGCCCGGTACAAGGACGCCGAGGGCCGCTGGTTCGGCGAGATCCTGCTGCCCGAGGTCATCATGTACAACAACAAGGCGATCCCGGCCGACCAGGCGCCGAAGGACTGGGACGACCTCGTCGACCCGAAGTGGAAAGACAAGGTCATCATCCGGGACGTCCCCGCGTCGGGCACGATGCGCTCGATCTACGCCTCGATGATCCAGCGGCTCTCACCCGACGGCAGCAACCCCCAGCCCGGGTACGACTGGCTGCGCAAGCTCGACGCCAATACCGTCGAGTACGCCGCCAACCCCACCGACATGTACGTCAAGATGTCCCGCCAGCAGGGCGTGCTCAGCGCCTGGAACCTCCAGGACATCCTGCTCCAGTCCGAGCAGTCCAAGATGCCGTTCGGGTACGTGATGCCCGCCTCCGGCGCACCGGTCCTGGTCGACGGCGTCGCCGTGATCAAGGGTGGCAACACCGCGGGGGCCAAGACCTTCATCGAGTTCCTCTTCGACGGGGCGCTCCGGGCCAACCTGGCCAAGGACTTCTTCCAGATCCCCGCCGTGCCGATCTCCGAGCAGCCGGAGTGGCTGGCCAACCTCGACCTCAAGCCGATGGACGTCGACTGGGCCGTCATCGCCGCGCACGAAACCGAGTGGATCAACCATTGGAACGCCGAGATCAAGAACAAGGGCTGACCGCTCTCACCGGCCGGGCCGTCGCACCGCGGCGGTCCGGCCGGCCGGCAGCACGGCTGGAGGACAGATGATCGACGTCGAACTGGAATCGGTGAGCAAGCGCTTCGCCCGTTCCGACGCCGCCGCCGCGGTCGACGACGTCACCCTCACCATCGGGGCGGGCGAGTTCTTCACGCTGCTCGGGCCGAGCGGATGCGGGAAGACGACCACGCTGCGCATGGTGGCGGGCTTCTACTTCCCCAGCGAGGGCCACATCCGCTTCGGCGGCCAGGACGTCACCCGCCTGGCCCCGAACAAGCGCGACACCGGCATGGTGTTCCAGAACTACGCGCTCTTCCCGCACCTGACCGTCGCGCAGAACGTCGCCTACGGCCTCAAGGTGCGCCGCGTGGGGCGGGCCGAGGCGGCCCGGCGGGTGGCCGAGGCGCTGGCCGAGGTGCACCTCGACGGGTACGGCGCGCGCCGCATCGACGAGCTCTCCGGCGGCCAGCAGCAGCGGGTCGCGCTCGCCCGCGCGCTGGTGATCCGCCCGCGCATGCTGCTGCTCGACGAACCACTGTCCAACCTGGACGCCAAGCTGCGCGAGGAGACCCGCACCGAGATCCGCCGCATCCAGCGGGAGTCCGGCACCACCTCGATCTACGTCACCCACGACCAGGCCGAGGCGATGGCGATGTCCGACCGGATCGCGGTGATGCGGTCCGGCCGGGTACAGCAGGTCGGCAGCCCGCGCGAGGTCTACCACCAGCCGGCCAACGAGTTCGTGGCCCGCTTCATCGGCCGCAGCAACGTACTGTCGCTGCCGGTCGCCGCCGCCGAGGCGACCCGGGTCGAGGTCGTGCTCCCCGGCGGGGCGCGGGTCTGGTCCGGCGCGCCCGATGGGCACGGGCTGGGTACCGGCGACACCGCGCTGGTCTCGGCCCGCCCCGAGTACATCGCGGTCACCGGCCCCACCGACCCCGGCGCGATCGGCGGGCGGGTCACCGCGATCGAGTTCACCGGCATGACCACGCACCTGACCGTCCAGGTCGACATCGGCGGTACCGACACCGAGGTGACCGTCGCGACCGTGGACGCGCCGGAGCGCGTCGGGATCGGCGACCGGATCGGGCTGCGGCTCTCCGCCGACCGGCTCTGGGTGGTCCGGCCGTGACCGCGGTCGCCTCCCCGCGCGCGTCCCGGCGGGCGCAGCTCACCCGGCGGCTCGGCGGCGGGGCGAGCGCGCCGTGGTTCCCGTACCTGCTGGTCGCCCCGCTCGCCCTGATCCTCTGGGGCTACGTGGTGCAGCCGATGCTCGCCACGTTCGCGGAGAGCGTCAGCGAGGACGGCACGGCCAACTACACGCAGTTCTTCACCTCGTCCGGCGTCGCCCGCACCTCGCTCGTCACGTCGCTGGTGATCTCGGCGGCGAGCGTGCTGCTCTGCGGGACCGTCGGCGTGGCGATGGCGTTCCTGCTCAAGCGCTTCACGTTTCGCGGCCGGGGTCTGGTCGAGGCGTTCATCCTGGTGCCCGCCGCGCTGCCGCCGCTGATCGGGGCGGTCGCCTTCCAACTGCTCTACAGCGAGATCGGCATCCTGCCCCGGGCGTTGCAGCAGCTCTTCGGCACCGAGCGGCCGGTACTGGCGTTCGACGGGATCGCCGGTGTGCTCGTCGTGCACACCTTCACCATGTACCCGTTCTTCTACCTCGCCGCCTCGGCCGCGCTGGCCGGCATGGACTCCTCGATCGAGGAGGCCGCCTACAACCTCGGCGCCGGCCGGATCCGGGTGTGGCGCACCGTCCTGCTGCCGATGCTCACGCCGGCCCTGGTCTCGGCCTCGCTGCTGGTCTTCATGACCTCGCTGGCCTCGTACACCGCGCCGCTGCTGTTCGGCGTCGACCAGACCATGACCATGCAGATCTACATCAACCGCACCAACGGCGACCTGCCGATGGCCTCGACGTACGCCTCCGTGCTGGGCCTGGTGTCGATCGCCTTCCTGCTGGCCATGCGCTGGTACGAGGGGCGGCGCAGCTACCTGTCGCAGTCCAAGGGCGTCGCGGCGCACCGGCGGGAGATCGCCAACCCGATCGGGCGCTGGCTCGCGCCGGTCGCCTCGGTGCTGGCGACGATCGTGCTGCTCGCCCCGGTCGCGACGATCGCGCTGGTGGCGTTCTCCGCGGACGGGTCGTGGACCACCGAGGTCATCCCCTCCGCGTACACGGTCGAGAACTTCGTCACGATCCTGACCGAGCCGCGGGCGTTCGAGCCGATCCTCAACTCGCTGCGGATGAGCCTGCTCGCCACCGCCGCCTGCGTCGCGGTCGGCGTGCTCATCGCGTACGCGGTGCGGCGGCTGCGCTTCGTCGGCCGGAGCCTGCTCGACGTCGGCGTCATGATCGCCTGGGCGCTGCCCGGCACCGTCGTGGCCATCAACCTCATCTCGGCGTTCAGCACCGGCAACGGGTTCAGCTTCGGCCAGGCGCTGATCGGCACGTTCTGGATCCTGCCGCTCGCCTACTTCGTGCGCTTCCTGCCGCTGGTCTTCCGGGCCAGCTCGGCGTCGCTCGCGCTGATCGACCCGTCGCTCGAAGAGGCCGCCCGCAACCTCGGCGCGTCCTGGTGGCGGGCGTTCCTCAGCGTTACGGTGCGGCTCATGCTGCCGGGCGTCATCGTCGGCGCGCTGCTCGCCTTCGTGCACGGGGTGGGGGAGTTCGTCGCCTCGGTGCTCATCTACACCTCGTCCACCGTCCCGATCTCGGTGGCGATCAACAACCGGATGTACTCGTTCGAAATCGGCACCGCCGCCGCGTACGGCATGCTCCAGGTCGTCCTCATCTTCGTGGTGATGTGGTTCTCCGGGCGGCTGGAACGCGGCGGCCGGGCCGCGTCACGACAGGCGGAACAGTGGACGAACTGATCGACACCTGGCGGGCCCGGGGCGGGCTGCTGCCGGTCAGCCGGGTACCGGGGCACGCCCTCACCCGGGTCGCCGAGGCGGCCGACCTGGCCGTGCTCCCGGTCGGCGCGGTCGAATGGCACGGGCCGCACCTGCCGCTCGGCACCGACCTCATCCTCGCCGAGGGCTTCGCGTCCGAAGTGGAGAGTGCCGGCGTGTGGGCCGTCTCGTTCCCCGCGGTCGCCTACACCGCCTGCCCCGGCCAGACCCGGCCCTGGCCCGGAACGGTCGCGGTGCGCCCGGAGACCGCCGTCGCGTACGCGTGTGACGTGCTCGACGGCATCGTGGCCGCCGGCTTCTCGCGGGTGCTCGTCGTCAACGGCCACGACGCCAACATGTCGGTCGCCCGCGCCGCGATGGAGTGGGTCTCCGGCCGGCGGCAGGCGAGCCTCATGCTCGTGAACTGGTTTCAGCTGGTCGGCCCGGACGAGACCCGCGAGCTCTTCGGCGAGCTGACCTCGCGCGGCCACGGCGGCGCGTACGAGACGTCGGCCGTGCTCGGCTTCGACCCCGAGGCCGTACACCGGGGCGCCGCCACCGACCTGCCACCCCGCCCCAAGCTCCCGACGCCCCACCCGTACGTGCTGGTCGAGTCCCGGCCCGAGCCGTGGCAGGGGTGGAGCGGGCACATCTCGCTGGCCAGCGAGCCCGCGGGCCGGCGGGTACGGGAGCTGGCCGCCGCCCGGCTCGGCGAGATCCTCCGGGCCTGGGCGGCCGCGCCGCTGCCGGGCCCGCCGGGCACGGATCCTGTATCGCAACCACAACCGGGGGAAACGCCGTGACGCAGCCGCCGCTCACCACCTACCAGCAGCACCATCTCCGGGTCACGTTCGAGCACCACGCCGGGTACCTCTACCAGCCGATGGTGAAGGCGAGCGAGGCGCACGTCGTGATGCTCGCCGAGCGGGGCCTGATCCCCGCCGGGTCGGCCGCGTCGATGCTGCGCGGGCTGGTCACGCTCCGCGCGGACCGGCCGGAGACGTTCACCTACGACGGGACCGTCGAAGACGTCTACTACACGCTGGAGAAACGGCTTGCCGCCGCGTGCGGCATCCCGACCGGCGAGCTCAACGTGCAGCTCGCCCGGAGCCGCAACGACCTGGATGCCGGCGTGTTCCGGATGATATTGCGCGACCAGCTGCTCCGCGTGCTGGCCGCGATCGCGGACGCGGGCGCCGAGCTGCTGGACCGCGCCGACCACTACGCCGACGTGGTCGTCGTCGGGTACACGCACCGGCGCCCGGCCCAGCCCACCAGCCTCGGGCACGTGCTCGCCGGGTACGCCGAGGCGCTGGCCGGGGAGGCCGCCGCCTACGCGAGCCTGCTCGCCGAGGTCAACCGTTCCCCGCTCGGCTCGTGCGCCTTCGCCGGCACCGACCTCGACATCGACCCTGAGCGGGTCGCCGAGCTGCTCGGCTTCGAGGAGCTGGTGGTCAACTCGTACGAGGCGGTCGCCGGCGCCGACCACCTCATGCGGACCGGGGCGCTCAACGCGCAGTCGCTGGCCACCGGCGCCCGGCTGGCCCGTACGCTCATGGACTGGCTCAGCTGGGAATGGGTGCGCACGCCGGAGGAGTTCACCCAGGGCAGCACGATCATGCCGCAGAAGCGCAACCCGGTCGTCCTGGAGCACCTGGTCTCGATGGCCGGCGCCGCGGCGGCCGACGCCGCCTCCGTCTTCAACAACGTCGGCGCCGCCTGGTGGGAAGACTCCAACAACGCGACCACCGACGTGCAGGTGCGGCTCTGGGAGAGCAACGACCGCGCGTACCGCTTCTTCGCCTTGCTCGGCGGCTTGTTCCAGCGGCTGGAGCCGTTGCGCCCGCCGACCGGCGAGGCGATCGTGGCGACCGGCGCGACGACGACCGCCGCCGCCGACGCGCTGACCCGGCACGGCGTACCGTTCCGCGCCGCGCACTCGGTCGTCGGCCGGCTCGTCCGCGCCGGCGCGCCCGCCACCTGGACCGACGCGGGCGTACGCGAGGTGGCGCGGGCCGCCGGCGTCGGCGCGCTCACCGACGCGGCCGTCCACGACCTCGTCGCCGCCGCGCTCCAGCCCGAGCTCGTCCTGCGCCGCGCGCAGAAGGACGGACCGGGCGAGGCCGCGGTACGCGTACAGGTCGGCCGGATCCGCTCCACATTGGACGAGGCGGTCGCGCACGCCACCGGGCTGCGCAAGCGCCTGCACGACGCCGACACCATGCTCGCGGCCGCGGTCGCGGAAAGGTCCGCCCGGTGAACCTCCAGCCCGACCGGCGGCTCCTGGGCATCGACTTCGGCGGCACCAAGATGGCGATCGGGATCGGCGACGCCGACGGGCGCCTCCTGATCTCCGAGCGGGTGCCGACGCTCGCTTCCCGCGGCGCGCGGCAGGCCCTGGCCCGCGCGCTGGACCTGGCGCAGAAGCTCGTCACCGACACCGGCGGCACCCTGTACGCCGCCGGCATCGCCTCACCGGGCCTGGTCCGCGACGACGGCATCGACCTCGCGCCGAACGTCCCCGGCTGGGAGGAGCTGCGCCTGGCCGAGGCGGTCCGCGACCACCTCGGCATCTCCCGGGTACGGGTCGCCAACGACCTCAACGCGGCCGCCCTCGCCGAACTGCACCGCGGCGCGCTGCGGGACGCCGACCCGGGCGTGGTGATCGGGCTGGGTACCGGCGTCGCGGCCGCCATCACCGTCAACGGCACGGTGGTACCCGGGCGCCACGGCGCGGCCGGCGAGATCGCGTACGCCGTCACCGGCCCGGGCTGGCCCACCTCGGCAGAGCCGCGGCTGGAGGCCGACTTCTCCGGCCGGGCCCTCGACGAGCTCGCCGAGCGGCTCAGCCTGTCCGGCGGCGCGGCCGGCCTCTGCGCCGCGGCCCGCTCTCCCGGCCCGGCGCGGGACGCGCTGGTCGCCCGCGTCGACGAGCTGGCCCGCCACGTCGTCACCTGCTGCCTGCTCGTCGACCCGCAGCGCCTGGTGCTCGTCGGCGGTGTCGCCCGTGACGAGCTGGTCCGCGAGCTGCTGACCGAACGCCTCTCCCGGGCCCTGCCGTACCGGCCCGAGGTCGTCCTCTCCGGCTTCGCGCAGGACGCCGCGCTGCTCGGCTCGCTCACCCTCGCCGCGCAGGCCTGACCCGCCACAAAGGACCTCGCCGGGGCTCCACGGTCGCGATCCCTGGCGAGGTTCGGGCAGCACGGCCACGGCGATGGCACGGCCACGCCCGACGCCGCCACGGTAAGAGCGAGGCTCGAAGCCTTGCCGGCAAAACTCTGACTATGTAGAGTTATTGCCGTGACCAGAGCCCGCCGCCCGTCGGCGCAGACCATCGCGGTGCTCTCCGCGCTCGCGGACGCCCCCACCACCTGGCGATACGGCTACGAGCTGTGCAAGCAGCTCGACCTCCGCCCCGGCTCGCTGTACCCGATCCTCGTGCGGCTGGCCGACCGGGGACTGCTGGAGACGGCGTGGGAGACCGACCCTCCCGCCGGCCGCCCACCGCGACACCTCTACCGGCTGACCGGCTCCGGCCGGGCGCTCGCGGCCGAGCTCGCACCGGCGCCGCCGCGGCCGGCCGCCGTCCCCCGACGATCGGAGCCGAGATGGCAGGGAGCGTGAGCCGGATCCGCCGGCGGTACGAGATGGCCGCCGCCACCCCGGTCGTCGTGGTGTTCGCGGCCCTCTACGCGTGGGTCGTGCGGTCCGCCGGGCCGTCCTCGCCGGACCTGATGCTCTGGCTGCTCGTGCCGTTCGCGATGCCGGCGCTGCTCTGGCTGTTTACGTCCTGGCTGCTGGTCCACCACTGGTGGGCGGCGGACGGCGCCCGTCTGTCCACGATGGACGCGCCGGGGCGGTTTCTGGCCGTGGCGGTGGCCACGCTGCCCGAGCCCCGGCGGCGCTGGGGCCAGGCGATGCTCGGCGAGATGGTCGAGGTGCGCGGCGGGTGGGCACGCTGGCGGTTCGCGCTCAGCTCCGCCCGGGCGGCGGTGTCCCTGCTGCTGCCCGCCGGCCGGCTCGGGCTCGCGGTCGCCGCCGGTGCCGTCGTCGCGGCGGCCGCTCACCTGGCGGTCGGCGCGGTGCTGCCCGGGTTCGCCTTGTTCGCGGCCACCTTCGCCGCCCTTGCGGTCGCCGTGGCGGTCCTGGCGGTCGGCCGCGCCCGGTCCGGGCGCCCGCCGGCGCCGCTGGCGACCGCGCTGGTGACCGCCGCCGTCGCCGGTGCCGTCGTCGCCGCCGCGGCGTTTCTGGCCCGGCATCCGGCCGCGCCCGAAGGGCTGACGCCGGCCCGGGCGATCTTCCTCGCCGTCGTGCTCGCCGGCTGCCTCCGGCTGGCCGTGGCGCCGGCACGCCGGTCGAGCGGCGGCCGCCTCGCGGCGTACCTGGGCGCCGGCGCCGCCGTCCTCCTCGCCGCCGGGCAGATGGTGGCCGCCCTCGCCGGCCTTGGCGGGGCCGCGCTCTTCCTGCTGCTCTTCGGGCCGGCGTTCGCCTTCGGCGGTCCCGCGTTCGCCGCCGCGGCGGCCCGCCGATCGTTCGCCGCCGGGGTGGAGGCCGGCATCTGGACCGCGATCACGGTCATGCCACTCGGCTGCGCGCTGGGGCTGCTGGCAGCCGCACGCGCGTACGCGGTCGACGGCGGGTGGACCTTCGCCGGCGACGCCACCACCGCCGGGTTCCAGGTCGGCGGCGCCATCCTGGTCCTCGCGGTCACTGCGGTGCTCGGATTCCCGTTCGCGGCCATGGGTGCCACCGCCGGAGCGCTCCACCGCGGGGGTTCACTCCAGCGGCGTGGGGCCCAGTAGCCGGATCTCCTCGATGTCCATGCCCGCCTGCAGGTCACGCAGCACGTAGTCGTCGATCTTGTTGGCGTCGCGCAGTGCGGTGATCGTCTGCCGCTTGCGTTGCAGGATCGCCAACCGTAGCCGGTGTTCCACCCGCTCGTAGTGGACCGCCTGCTGCTCCTCCTCGCCCTCGCTGCGCAGCTCCTCCAGGTGCTCCTCGTAGTCGGCCCGGACCCGGTCCTCCAGCTCGGGCGGGACGTCCAGCGTCCGGGCGATGTCCGGCAACGCGTCGAGGGCCGCCTGGGTGGCCTTCAGGCTGGCCCTCTGCGTCTCGTCCTCGCGCGCCTCGTCGCCTTCCAGCCCGGCCCAGCGCAGCACGTACGGCAGGGTCAGCCCCTGCAGCAGGATGGTCACGACGATGACGGTCACCGTCGTGAAGACGATCAGGTCCCGGTCCCCGTACGGGGTGCCGTTCGCCAGCGTCGCGGGCACCGCCAGCGCCGCCGCGAGCGACACGGCGCCGCGGAAGCCGGCCCAGCCCTCGGCGGTACGGACCCGCCAGTCCACCCGCCGGGCCCGCTGCGCCTCCCGCCGGTCCACCAGCCGGATCACCCACGCCGACACGTGCACCCAGCTCAGCCGGAGGAGGATCGCGACCGCGCTGGCCGTGAACGCGACCAGCAGCGCGTGCCCGAGCGTGCGCCCGTCGATGTCCCGGACCGCCCGCGGTATCTGCATCCCGACCAGCACGAACAGGCTGCCGTTGATCATGAACGTGGAGAGGTCCCAGAACGCGAACGCCCAGAACCGCGACCGGGCCCGGATCACCCGCGGGCTGGCGTACGACAGCACCAGGCCGGACACCACGACGGCGACCACGCCGCTGGCGTGGACGAGCTCGCCGAGCAGGAACGCGACGAACGGGGTGAGCATGCTCAGCCCGCCCTCCCGCAGCGGGTCGTCGACGTGGCGGCGGATCAGCACGACCACGCGGCCGGTGCCCAGCCCGGATAGGACACCGCCGACGAACGACCAGACGAACTCGCCGGCCAGCAGCGGCGGACCGGGCGTGGACTCGCCGCCCACCGCGCCGACCGCGACGGCGAACAGCACCAGGGCCGTACCGTCGTTGATCAGGCTCTCGGCCCGCAACCTGGTGAGCGTTCGCCGCGGCATCCGCTTCGCCAGACCCGCGACGGCCGCCGCGTCGGTCGGGGCCAGCACCGCGCCGAGGACCCACGCCGCGTCCGAGGGCACCCCGACCGCCTGCAATGCGAACGAGATCGCGACCATCGTCGCGATCACCAGTACCACCGCCTGGAGCAGGATGATCCCCAGGTTCGCCCGGATCTCGCGAAGGCTGATGTTGAGGCTCTCGTAGTACAGGATCGGCGGCAGGAACAGCAGCAGCACCAGCTCGGGCGGCAGCGTGACGTGCGACAGCCGCGGGATCAGCGCCAGCAGCGCCCCGCCGACGATCAGCAGCACCGGCGGCGCGACGCTGTACCGCCCGCCGATCGTGGTGCCGACCAGCACGGTCGCCCCCAGGACCGCGACGAGCAGCAACGCCTCCACCGCAGACCGCGTCCGGTCGGGTCAGCTCTTCAGGAAGGCGAGCAGGTCGTTGTTGACCTGGTCCTGGAGCGTGGCGGTCATCCCGTGCGGCGCGCCCGGGTAGTAGATCTCCTGGGCGTTCGCGACCAGCTGCGCCGTCTTGTGCGCGGAGTCCTTGACCGGGACGATCTGGTCGTCCTCGCCGTGCATGACCAGCGTGGGCACGTCGAACTTCGCCAGGTCGTCGCGGAAGTCGGTCTCCGAGAACGCTTTGATGCTCTCGTACGCGTTCTTCAGCCCGGCCTGCATGCTCCACAGCCAGAACTGGTCCAGGATGCCCTTGGAGACCGTGGCCCCGGGCCGGTTGGCCCCGTAGAACATCTGCGCCAGGTCCTGGTAGAACTGCGACCGGTCGGCGAAGAGCTGCGCCCGCAGATCGTCGAAGACCTTGATCGGCAAGCCCTCCGGGTTGTCCGGAGTCTGCACCATGATCGGTGGTACGGCGGAGATCAGCACCGCCTTGGCCACCCGGTCGGTCCCGTACCGCCCGATGTAGCGGGCGACCTCGCCGCCGCCGGTCGAGTGCCCGACCAGGGTGGCGTCGGTGAGGTCGAGCGCCTCGATCACCGCCGCCAGGTCGTCCGCGTACCCGTTCATGTCGTTGCCGTCCATGGCCTGACCCGACCGGCCGTGCCCGCGCCGGTCGTGGGCGACGACCCGAAATCCGTTCCGCGCCAGGAACAGCAGCTGACCGTCCCACGCGTCCGCGCTCAACGGCCACCCGTGCGAGAACGTGACGACCGGACCGGAACCCCAGTCCTTGAAGTAGATCTCGGTGCCGTCCCTCGCGGTGATGAACGCCATTGCTACCCCCGTTTCTCCGTGACCGGGCGCGCCCGCCCGGCTGGGTGACTGCGGTTCCCCCGTAGCGACCCGGATGAAACACCGGCCGGGGACGCCGATCCGCCGCGCTTACCGGCCCAGCAGCTGCCGTACCCGCGCGGCCTGCCGGGTGAGGTGGTCGCGCTCCGGCACGCTGGTGGCGGCGCGGGAGGCCTCGGCGTACAGGTCGGCGGCGGGCCCGAGGTCGCCGGCGCGCTCGTGCAGGTGCGCCGAGACCGCGGCGTAGCGGGGCAGGTCGGGGCTCAGCTCGGCCAGCGCGGCCAGGCCGGCCCGCGCTCCGTCGGCCTCGCCGACCGCCACCGCGCGGTTGAGCCGCACGATCGGGCTGTCGTTGAGGAGCAGCAGCTCGTCGTACCACTCGACGATCTGTGCCCAGTCCGTCTCGGCGGCGCACCGGGCGTCGGCGTGCAGGGCGGCGATCGCGGCCTGCGCCTGGTACTCGCCCAGCCGGTCGCGCTCCAGCGCGGCCCGCAGGATCGCCACCCCCTCGGTGATCAGGCCGGTGTCCCAGCGTGACCGGTCCTGCTCGTCGAGGGGGACCAGGCGCCCTCCCGGACCGGTGCGGGACGCGCGGCGGGCGTGGTGCAGCAGCATGAGCGCGAGCAGCCCGGCGACCTCGGGTTCGTCGGTCAGGGCGACGAGCTGGCGGCTGAGCCGGATCGCTTCGGCCGCCAGGTCGAGGTCTCCGCCGTACCCCTCGTTGAAGACGAGGTAGAGCACGCGCAGCACGGTCGCGAGATCACCGGGCTGGTCGAGCGGCAGCCCGGCGATCCGCCGCTTGGCCCGGCTGATCCGCTGCGCCATGGTCGTCTCGGGGACGAGGTACGCCGTCGCGATCTGCCGGGTGGTCAGGCCACCGACGGCGCGCAGCGTCAAGGCGACGGCCGAGGACCGCGGCAGGGTGGGGTGCGCGCAGAGGAAGTAGAGCCGCAGCGTGTCGTCGGTGGCGGGCACCGGGCCGGCGGGTGGCTCGACCCGTACGGCCAGCTCCCGCCCCCGCCGCGACGTCTCGGCGCGGGCGGCGTCCAGGAACCTGTGCCAGGCGGCCGTGACGAGCCAGGCCTTCGGATCGCGCGGCGGATCGTCCGGCCAGGTCTCCAGCGCCCGGATCAGGGCCTCCTGCACGGCGTCCTCGGCCGAGGCGAAGTCGGCTCCGCGCCGGACGAGGAGACCGATCACCGCGGGTACGAGCTCCCGCAGCAGCGACTCGTCCACGCGGTCAGGGCTTGCGGACGATCCCGCACCACTGGTCGACCTCGACCGGCAGGCTGCCGTCGTCGCGCGGCTCGGGGCGCCACCGTGAGCAGGAGACCCAGCCCGGCTCGACGACCTCGAGGCCGGTGAAGAACTCCGCGATCCGCTCGGGCGTCCGCAGCTTCAGCTTCGGCTGCGCGTCGATGTTCCACACCCGGACGGCCTCGGCGGTGGCCTCGCCGTTGACCGCCGTGGTGGTGTTGGCCACGGCGACGTAGCTCCCGGACGGAACCGCGCCCAGCAGCCGGTCGACGATCCGCTGCAACTCGTCGTCGTCCTGGATGAAGTGCATGACGCCGAGCAGCATGATCGCCACGGGCTGGGTGAAGTCGAGCGTCTTCGCGGCCGTACCCAAGATGGTGTCCGGGTCGTGCAGGTCGGCGTCGATGTAGTCGGTGGCGCCCTGCGGCGAGCTGGTCAGCAGGGCACGCGCGTGCACCAGCACCAGCGGGTCGTTGTCGACGTAGACGATCCGTGCCTCCGGGGCCACCCGCTGCGCGACCTGGTGGGTGTTGTCCTGGGTGGGCAGCCCGGTGCCGATGTCGAGGAACTGGCGGATCCCCACCTCGGCGGCCAGGTAGCGCACGGCCCGCCCCAGAAACAGCCGGTCGGCCCGAGCCAGCTCGATCACCACGGGAAAGATCTCGCGAACCCGGTCACCGACCTCGCGGTCGGCCGCGTAGTTGTCCTTACCGCCGAGCCAGTAGTTCCAGATCCGGGCCGTGTGCGGCACGTGCGGCCGGATCTTCTGGTCTACGGCGGGTTCGTCAGCCATCGTCAGCCCTTCCATATCGCCCGGGGGCTTCAGTCTAGAGAGCTTTCGGGGTCGTCGGCGCGGTCGGGCATCCGGTGTTTTCCAGACCGGATTTGGCCCCGGTCCGCGTCTGCTGTGGACCGTTTGCGCGGGGTCCCGGGGGAAACGTGGAGCGCAGCGGAGCGTCTTCTTGGGGTGTCTTTCCGCGGGCACCGCTGCGGCCGGCGGCGAGCTGGCGCTCGCCGAGTTCCCCGGCCTCCGCTGCCGGCTCCGCGGGGACAAGCCCCAGGTGCGGTGCCCGGCACGGTGGCCCGACTTCAGCTGGTGATCGTGGTTTTCGGTGGCCCTCTGAGGGCACCTGGATACCCCACCTCGCGGTCCCGCGGGGCCGGGTGGCTTGCGGTCGCCGAACGCGGAGGGTGGGGCCGCGGGCTCGGCCGGTCGGGTTTGACGCGTTGCCAAGGGGGTAGCCAGCGGCCGACGGGGGAGACGAGATGCGAAGATCCTTGATCGCCGGCGCGGGACTGGGAAGGATCGCCGGCGTCCCGATCGGCGTCAACTGGAGCGTCCTGGTCCTGGCCCTGCTCATCGCCGGGGCGCTGTCCGAGGGTACGCTGCCGGACACCTATCCGGGCTACCCGAACTGGGCGTACGACCTCACGGGCGTCCTCGCCGCGGTGATCTTCCTGGTCGGCCTGGTGGCGCACGAGCTGTCGCACGCGATCGTGGCCAACCGCAACGGCTTCGAGGTCCGCCGGATCACCTTGTGGATGCTCGGTGGCGTGGCGGACGTTCGCGGTGTCTCGCCCGGTCCTGGCGCCGAGGCCCGGATCTTCGCCGTCGGCCCGCTGGTGAGCCTGCTGGTGGGCGCGTTCGTCGGCGGTGTCGCGGCCGTCCTGGCGCTGGCCGGGCTGACCGGGCTGGTGACCGGCGTACTGACCTGGCTCGCCGTTGTCCACCTGGCGATCGCGGCGCTCAACCTGCTGCCGGCGGCGCCCCTGGACGGCGGTCGGATCCTGCGCGCGGCCCTGTGGCGGTGGCGCGGCGACCGCACCCAGGCCAACCTCACGGTCGCCTGGGTCGGCCGCGGGCTGGGTACGGCGGTGATCGCGCTCGGCCTGGTCGCGCTCGTGCGGGGGTCGGGTCTCGGGGCGGTGTGGCTGGCGCTGCTCGGCTGGTTCATGCTGGCCGCGGCGAGCACCGAGGAGTACCGCACCAACGCCCTCGAGACGCTCTCCGAGGTGCCGGTGCGCGAGGTGATGACCGCGCAGCCGCAGACGGTACCGCCGGACGCGTCCGTCGCCGACTTCCTCGACCACTACGTCATCCGCCGCGGGCACAACGCGTTTCCGCTCACCGAGGACGGCCAGCCGGTCGCGCTGGTGACGCTGGACCGGGTACGGCAGGTCCCGCCCGAACGGCGCGGCGACACCACCATGCGACAGGTGGCCTGCCCGCGGGACCAGTTCACCTTCACGACCCCGGACGAGCCGGTGAGCGACCTGCTGCCCCGGCTGAACGGGTGTGCGGAAGGGCGTGCCCTGGTCATGAGCGACGGTCACCTGGTCGGGATCGTCTCGTCCCGCGACATCAGCCGCACGATCCAGCGCCGTGCCCCGTGAGCCGTCGAGATCGGCGATCAGTCAACTGGGCCGCCGAGATCACTGCCGAGCCCGTCGTCCATCCACAGGCACAGGGCGGTGACGAGGCCAGCCAGCACCAGACCGCCCAGCAGCATCCAACCGCTGCCGACAACCAGGGACAAGCTCGCGGCCAGGCCGACGATGACCATCCCGAACTGCCCGGCGATCTTTACGCCGACCCGCCACCGATTGCGGTCTGCCACGTAGAACCAGGAGGCGGCCGCGACCAGTGACACCCAGAGGAATATCCAGGCGAGCGGACGCGGTCCCCCGCCTGCCAGCAGGAAACAAACCAAGCCCGCGACGGCCGCGGTGCCGAGGGTCACGCGGACAGCCTCGCCGAAGCGCTCGTAGGTGCGCATCGCACCGCCTCCTTGGATAACAAGAACGCCACCAGGGCCAGGACTTCGCGAACGCCCGGAAAGCGCAGCGTATCGAAGCTGTTCACCACGCCGTCGACAGATCACCCGCGAAGCAGGTCCGGACACCGCGAGGTTCGGGCGGACCCGGCAGCAGCGGCTGTTGACAGCGGAGGGTGTCCTCGCGTTTGATCACGGTGTGCTGATATCAGCCGACCATGATGTGATCCGCCTGCTCGCCGACCCGCTCCGCGCTCGGATCGTGGAGTTGCTCGCCGAGGGCGCGGCGTGCACCTGCCACCTGGTCGAAGACACCGGGGCGACCCAGCCGAACGTCTCGAACCACCTGCGGGCGCTGCGGCAGGCCGGCGTGGTCGTGCCGGAGCCGCGCGGCCGGTACACGTTCTACCGCCTGCGGCCGGAGGTCCTCGACGGCGCCGCCCGGCACCTGGCGGCGCTCGCCGAGCGGGCCCGGGCCAGCGGCGACGTCCGGCGGGAGTGCTGATGGACGCCGTGGCGCTGTCGCGGCGGGCCGCCGCCGAGTTCGTCGGGACCGCGTTGCTGGTCGCCGTCGTGGTCGGCTCCGGGATCATGGCGGCCCGGCTGTCACCGGGTGACGTGGGCCTGCGGTTGCTGGAGAACTCGACCACGACCGCGTTCGGCCTGGCGGTGATCATCTTGATGGTCGGCCCGGTGTCTGGCGCGCACCTCAACCCGGTGGTCTCCGTCGCGGACTGGTGGTTGGGTCGCCGCGCCGGCACCGGTCTGACCGCGCGCGACCTGGCCGTCTACGTGCCGGCGCAGGTGGCGGGGGCGATCGCCGGGTCGGTGCTGGCCAACCTGATGTTCGACCTGGCGGCCGTGGACTGGTCCGGGACCGACCGGGCCACGTCGCGGCTCTGGCTGGGCGAGGTGGTCGCGACCGCCGGCCTGGTGCTGCTGATCTTCGCGCTCGCCCGGTCCGGGCGGGCCGCGGTCGCGCCGGCGGCGGTCGGCGGATACATCGGGGCGGCGTACTGGTTCACGTCGTCCACGTCTTTCGCGAACCCGGCGGTGACGGTGGGGCGGGCCTTCACCGACACGTTCGCCGGTATCGCGCCCGGGTCGGTGCCGGGTTTCGTCGGCGCCCAACTCGTCGGTCTGGTTGTCGGGCTCGGCGCGCTGGCGATGCTGTACCCGCGCGCGGGCGTAGGGGTAGAGCAGGTCGTGGTGCCACAGCTGTCGGAGGGGCGATGAGGGTGGGCGAGAAGCCGACGGTGCCGTTCGTCCGCGTGCACAACGCGGGCCGGTCGCGGAGGGCCGCCGGGTGACCCGCCTGGTGATCGTCGGCGGCAGCGACGCCGGCATCAGCGCCGGACTGCGGGCCCGCCAGGTGGACCCGGCTGTGGAGCCGCTGCTGGTGGTCGCGGACGCGTACCCGAACTTCTCGATCTGCGGCATCCCGTACCACGTCTCCGGCGACGTGCCGGACTGGCGCGACCTGGCCCACCGCACCCGCGACGACCTCGCGGCCGCCGGCCTCGACCTGCGCCTGGACACCACCGTCCGGAGCATC
The DNA here is from genome assembly GCF_031085175.1 of Phytohabitans maris. Classification (GTDB taxonomy): domain Bacteria; phylum Actinomycetota; class Actinomycetes; order Mycobacteriales; family Micromonosporaceae; genus Phytohabitans; species Phytohabitans maris. The sequence goes on along the minus strand of NZ_JAVHUY010000027.1, from coordinate 63,016 downwards.
GACCCGGCGTCGCGGACGGTCACCGTGACCGGCCCGCCGGGGCGGGAGGAGACGATCGGCTACGGCCGCTTGACACCTCGCGATTAGTTCAGCAATCATTGAGTCAATGAACGCTGAGTCTAATCTGCTGGCCGTGCGGGCGCGGGTGCACGCCGCGCTCGGCGACCCGTCCCGGCTGGCGATCGTCGACACGCTCACCCTGGGCGACGCGTCCCCGGGCGAGGTGGGCGAGGCGCTGGACATGCCGACCAACCTGGTCGCCCACCACCTCAAGGTGCTGACCGAGGCCGGTCTGGTCGTGCGGACCCGGTCCGAGGGGGATCGCCGCCGCACCTACCTGCGCCTGGTGCCGCAGGCCCTCGCGGCGATCGCCACCCCGGCCGTGCCGGTGCCCGAGCGGGTGGTGTTCGTCTGCACGCAGAATTCGGCACGTTCCCAGCTGGCCGCCGCGCTGTGGCAGCGGCGCAGCCGGATCCCGGCGGCGTCGGCGGGCACCGAGCCGGCCACGCGGGTGCATCCCCGCGCGGTGCGGGTGGCCAAGGCGCACGGGCTGCACCTGGATCCGCGGCGGACGGCGCACGTCTCCGACGTGGTGCGCGGCGACGACCTGGTGATCGCGGTCTGTGACAACGCCCACGAGCACCTCCCCGACGGCTCCCGGCCTCGGCTGCACTGGTCGGTGCCGGATCCGGCGCCGCACGACACCGACGCCGCGTTCGAGGCCGCCTACACCGAGATCGAGTCCCGGATCGGGCGGCTCGCGCCGGTCCTGGACCGGACGCCACCTCACGAGGGAGTCGAAGAATGACTGACCTGACCAGCTACCGCCGTGACGACCTCTCCGTCGACCAGCGGCTCGCGCTCCGCACCGCCGCCGCCCGGCTCGGCGAGGAGTTCGTCGGGGTGTTCGGCACCGAGACGATCGAGCGCTTCCTGCACTCCAGCTACGACCAGTTCGCCACGTACAGCACGGTGCCGAACTTCCTGCCCCTGCTGGCCGAGCGGTTCGCCCGGCAGCGGCTGACCGCCCTGGCCCGGGTGGAAGGGCTCCGCACGGACGCCCGGCCGGTGGTGCTCTTCCTGTGCGTGCACAACGCCGGGCGTTCCCAGATGGCGTTGGGCTTCTTCGCGCACCTGGCCGGTGACCGGGCGATCGCCTGGTCCGGCGGCTCGGAGCCGGGGATCGAGGTCAACCCCTCCGCGGTCGCGGCGATGGCCGAGCGGGGCATCGACATCTCCGGCGAGTACCCCAAGCCGTGGACCGACGAGGTGGTCCAGGCCGCCGACGTGGTCATCACGATGGGCTGCGGCGACGCCTGCCCGATCTTCCCCGGCAAGCGCTACGAGGACTGGGTCCTGGACGACCCGGCCGGGCTGCCGGTGGAGCGGGTCCGTCCGGTCCGCGACGAGATCGAGCGGCGGGTCCGGCGGCTCCTCGACGAGCTGCACGTTCCGGTCACCTCCTAAAGGGGCCGTCCCGGCGCTTCCCGCGGCCTGGCACACACCCAGCCGCAAAGTGAACGCAGAATGAATCCCCATCCGGCCTGACGCCGCCGCTGCCGCACACCCCGGTCCCGGGCAGGTCGAGCCGCCCGGCGCGGGCGCGGTCCGGTCGCGGGCGGGCGCGGCGGCCACCGAACGGGCCTGCTCCTAGGGCCTGTATCAAGTTCCTTGCCGGGCTGCGCCGGGCCCAGACGCCACCGCCTGACGCCGCCTGGACTCCGGCTCGCGCCGACAAACTCTTTGATACAGGCCCTAGCCGGTGGCCAGGAGGAAGGTCGGCGCCCGGCCGTAGCTCTCGACCTCGGTGGAGTGGAAGCCGGGCTGGGCGAGCTCGTGGGCGGCGGCCAGGCCGACCGGGCCCGGCCCCGATCACGACGACCGGGAGGGTTGGCGTCCACAGTGGAGTTCCTCGGGCGAGACGTTCGTCGCCGAATTCTGGCGCGGTGATCTGCCTCACCGAGCGCTGTCCCGCATGATCGACAAAGGCTAGCCTGGCCTCTAGTTGCCATATCTTTGCAACTACAGATCAGTTGTAACTAGTGTGTCTTGCTCTCGTCATGATCGACCGTTAGCGTGCGCTAACAGTAGATGGTTTTCATTTCCAGAAGGTGTTTGGGGGAGGCGTTCATGAGAGGGCGACGGCGCTGGCGGGCGGTGCTGGCCTGTGCCGCGCTGCTCGTGTCGCTCGCGGCCTGCGGGGGCGGCGGCGAGTCCGGCGCGGGGGCGGACGGCGACCCGACCGTGCCGGTCGGCGGCACCTTGCGGGTGGCACTGGGCCAGCCGGAGGCCGACCTGAACGGCTTGCAGTACAAGACGCACTCGTTCAACGTGCTCGACCAGATCTACGAGCCGCTCGTGCGGTACGGGCCGAAGGGCGAGATCCAGCCCGGCCTGGCCGAGCGGTGGGAGGTCAGCCCGGACGGGCTCACGCTCACGTTCCACCTGCGCGCCGGCGTGACGTTCTCCGACGGCGTGGCCTTCACCGCGCCGGTGGCCAAGACCGACATGGAACGCTGGATCGGCGACACCCCGTTCCTGGGCATCTCCCGCCAGACGAAGGCGATCGAGGCGCCCGACGAGCGGACGCTGGTGTTGCGGCTCAAGGGGGCGTACTACCCGGCGCTGCAGGAGCTGACCCTGATGCGGCCGGTGCGGTTTCGCAGCCCGGCCTCGTTCGACGCGGCCGGCAACTTCGTCAAGCCGATCGGCACCGGGCCGTACGAGCTGGAGTCCTCCTCGCAGACCGAGATCGTGCTGGTCCGCAACGACACGTACTGGGGTGGCCGCCCCAGCCTGGACCGGGTCGTCTTCGCGGTGATGCCCGACTCGCAGGCCCGCCTCGCGGCGCTGAAGGCGGGGGAGGTGGACGTGATCGGCGGTGACTACCTGGCGCCGCTGGCCCCGGAGGAGACGCTGGACCTGCGCCAGCAGTCGGGCGTCACGCTGCTGACCGAGCCGTCGTCGACCAACCTGCTGCTGGCGTTCAACACCACGACCGGCAACCGGGCGCTGGCCGACCCGCGGGTGCGGGAGGCGGTCAACCGGGCGCTGGACCGCGACGCGTACGCGAAGGCGCTCTTCCACGACCTGGCCAAGCCGGCCACCCAGGTCTTCCCGCCGTCCATCCCGTACGCGCCGCCGGAACCCCGCGACGTGTCGCTGGACCAGACGAAGGCGAAGGATCTGCTGGCCCAGGCCGGAGCGTCCACATTGTCCCTCCGGCTGATCCTGGACCCGGGGATGCTGCCCCAGGCGCGCACGCTCAGCGAGGCGATCCAGGCGGACCTGGCGAAGGTCGGCATCCAGGTGGAGATCGACCAGCTGGACTCGGCGGGGTACTCGGACACCGCCGCCAAGCGCGACTACGACCTGCTCTTCTACCTCACCTACGGTCCGCCGTACGACCCGTTCGCGATGCTCAACGCCAACTTCCGCAGCACCGAGCCGACGTTCCTGTACTCGGCGCCGGGACTCGACGAACTCGTCGACACCGCGCTGGCCGGTACGACCGACGCGGCACGCGCGGCCGCATACGACAAGGTGTGGGCCCGGCTCAACGGCGACTGGGCGGTCGCCCCGGTGGTCGAGCTGCCGCGGGTGTGGGCGGTCGGCCCGGCGGTCAAGGGGTTCACGCTCGGCGTCACCGAGTACGACCTGCCGCTCGCCAAGGTCGGCGTGGCCCGGTAGCGCGATGCGGCCGCGGTGGGGTGGGCCGGTGGCGGTGGTGGCCGGCCGGGTGGCCGAGATGGCGGCCCTGGTACTGGTGATCTCGCTGGTCAGCTTCGGCCTGCTCTGCCTGACCCGGGGCGACGCGGCCACCTCGGTCGTACGCGAGCAGGGCGGCCCGGTCACCCAGGAGCGGATCGCCGCGGAGCGGCACCGCCTCGGCCTGGACCTGCCCCCGCACGAGCGGTACGTGGACATGCTCGGCCGCGCGGTCACCGGCGACCTCGGCGTGTCGGTGCGTACCGGCCGCCCGGTCGCCGGCGAGGTCGTCGAGCGGATCGGCCCGACCCTGCGGCTGGCGCTGGCCGGGAGCCTGGTCGCGGTGCTGCTGGGGCTCGCGATCGGCCTGGTCGAAAACGCCGCCACCGGCCGCGTGCTGCCCGCGGTGTCCCGTGGCCTGTCGCTGCTGCTGGTGTCGGTGCCCGCGTTCGCCCTGGCGTTCGCGCTGGTCGACCAGTTTTCGGTGCGGCTGGGCTGGTTTCCGACCCAGGGGATGGCCGGCGGCCTCCGCGCCCTGGTGCTGCCGGCCCTCGTGCTCGGGCTGCCGGCCGGCGCGGCGCTCGGCCGGGTGCTCTCGACCCGGCTGCGCGAGGTGATGGCCGAGCCGTACCTGGTCATGGCCCGCGCCCAGGGCTTCTCCCGCGGGGCCTGCCTGCTGCGCACCGCGCTGCCGAACGCCGCGGTCACCAGCCTCGTCGTGGCCGGCAACATCCTGGCCGCGCTGGGCACGGGCACGCTGGTCGTCGAGGAGGTGTTCGGCTGGCCCGGCCTCGGCTCCTACCTGATCTCCGCGCTCCGGTACCGGGACTGGCAGCCGCTGCAGGCCAGCGTCCTGCTGCTCTCCGTGGTGGTGATCGTGTCTCGCGGCGCGAGCCTGGCCCTGGCCGCGCTGGTCGACCCCCGCGCCCGGAGCACGGCATGACGCCCGCGAGCCCATCGCGCCGCATGAGGCCGCCGCGGCCGGAGAGGCCGGGAGTCGCATGAGGGTCCGGCATGCCGTCGCGGCCGGCACCGTCGCCGCGTTCGTGGTGGCGGGCGTGGCCGGTCCGCTGCTGACCGGCGGCCGGGAACGGCGCACCGACCTCGGCCGGGCCCTGCTCGCCCCGGGCCTGGACGCCTGGCTCGGCACCGACCACCTCGGCCGCGACGAGCTGGTCCGGGTGGTCGCCGGCGCCCGCGGCTCGGTCGTCGCGGTCGGCGTGGTCCTGCTGATGTGCCTGCTCCTCGGCGGCGGCGTCGGCGTGGTCGCGGGCTGGCGCGGCGGCCTGCTCGACCGCGCGCTGCTGCGGCTCGTCGACGTCGTGACCAGCGTGCCGACGCTGCTGCTCGGGCTGGTCCTGGCCGGCCTGCTCGGCGGCGGCCCGGTGCAGGTCGCCCTCGCGCTCGGGCTGACGCTCTGGCCGCCGTACGCGCGCGTGGTCCGCACCGAGACGCGGCTGCGCCGGGGCGAGCCGAGCAACCAGGCGCTGCGGCTGCTCGGCGCCGGGCCGGCCCGCATCCTGCTGCGCCACATCCTGCCGTCGCTGGGCGGTCCGGTCGTCGTACTGCTCGGCATCACGGCGGCCGAGGTGATCGTCGCGGTGGCCACGCTGAGCTTCCTCGGCCTCGGCGCCCAGCCGCCGGCGCCGGAGTGGGGCACGATGCTGGTCGAGTCCCGCCCGTACCTCTCCACCGCCCCGTGGCTCTTCCTCGCGCCGGCCACCGCGGTCGCCGCCGTCGCGGTCGCCGGCAACCTGCTCGCCGACCGGCTCGGCGGATGGTTCACGCACGGCACCACGCGTACCGCCGGAAAGAGCTGGACCGGCGCGGCGGCGAAGACCGCGGCGGCGCCCGAGCCCGGCGGCGGTCTGCGGATCGCCGCCCTCACCGTCGACGTGAACGGCGCCCGGGTCGTCGCCGGCGCCACCCTCACCGCCCCGCCCGGCGGCACGCTCGCGATCGTCGGGCCGAGCGGCAGCGGCAAGACGATGACCGTGCTCGGCGCGCTCGGGCTCTTCCCGCCGCACCTGGCCGCGCGGGTCGGCGGCTCCGCGCGGGTGGCCGGGCACGAGCTGGTCGGGCTGGGCGAGGCCGGGCTGCGCGCGGTTCGCGGCCGGGTCGTCGCCTACGTCCCGCAGGACGTCGGCAGCACGCTCAACCCGCTGCGCCGGGTCGGCGCCCAGCTCGCCTCCGCCGTCACCCTCCACAGTGGAAGCCGCAGCGCCCGCGAGCTGCTCGCGCTGGTCGGTATCGAGGACCCGGAACGGGTCGCCCGGCAGCGGCCGGGCGAGCTGTCCGGCGGGATGCGGCAGCGGGTGCTGCTCGCGCTCGCCCTCGCCGGCGAACCCCAGGTGCTGATCGCCGACGAGCCGACCAGCGCCCTGGACGCCACCGCCGCGGTCGGCGTGGTCGAGCTGCTGCGCCGGATCCAGCGGCGGCTCGGCACCACGCTCGTGGTCATCACCCACGAGCTGGGGATGGCCGCCCGGCTGGCCGACACGATCGCGGTGTTCGACGCCGGCCGCGTCGTCGAGTCCGGCCCGGCCTCCACCGTGCTCAGCCGGCCCGGTCACGCGGTCACCCGGAGCCTGGTCGCCGCCGCCGACCTGCCCGATCCGCCCGCCGCGCCGCCGCCGTCCGGGCCGCCGCTGCTGACCGCCCGCGACCTGCGCGTCACCTACCCGGGCCGCGACCGCCGCCCGCCGGTCACCGCCCTCGCCGGTGTCGGCCTCACGGTCCGGCGCGGCGAGGTGGTCGCGGTCGTCGGCAACTCCGGCTGCGGAAAGTCCACATTGGCCCGAGCGCTCGCCGGCATCGAGCCGCGCCGCGCCGGGACGGTCACAATGGACGGTCAGCGGATACACCTCGTCTTCCAGGACCCGGCCGCGGCGCTCGACCGCCGCCAGGCCGTCGGGCCCGCACTCGACGAGGCGCTCCAGCTCCATCGGGTACCGTCGGCGCGGATACCCGCGCGGCGGACGGCGCTGCTGGAGCGGGTGGGGCTGACCGGGGCGCACGCCGAGCGGCGGCCCTGGCAGCTCTCCGGCGGCGAGCGGCAGCGGGCCGTGCTCGCCCGCGCCCTGGCCGGCGAGCCCGACCTGCTCATCCTCGACGAGCCGGTCAGCGCGCTCGACTCCACCCACCGCGCCGCGTTCATCCGCCTGCTCCGGCAGCTGCGCGGCGACGGCCCCAGCATGCTGCTCATCTCGCACGACCTGGGCGTGGTGGAGCAGCTCGCCGACCGGGTGCTGGTCATGCACGCCGGCCGGATCGTCGACGAGCTGCCCGCCGGCCAGGACCGCCACCCGGTCACCCGGGACCTGCTCGCCGCCCGCGACTACTTCCGCCACCTGCCAACCGCCGACCCCGAAGGAGTACCGTCATGACCACTGTGGACGCCCAGCCGTCCTGGACCGACCTGCTGTCCACTTGGGACGCGCAGCAGACCGGATACCTGCCGCGGCGGGAGGAGCGCTTCGCCGCCATGGTCCGCACGCTCGGCGCCGTCCTCGGCGACCGGTTCACCGTGCTGGACCTGGGCTGCGGTCCCGGCTCGCTGTCGCAGCGCATCCTCGACGCCTACCCGGCGGCCACCGCGATCGCGGTCGACGCCGACCCACTGCTGCTGCGGCTCGGCCGCGAGGCCCTGACCGGCTACGGCGACCGGCTGCGCTGGGTCGACGCCGACCTGCGCGATCCATCGTGGACCGCCCAGCTCGGCGTGGAGGCGGTGGACGCGGCCGTCTCCACCACCGCCCTGCACTGGCTCGACCCCGGCGCGCTGTTCTCCCTGTACCAGCGGGTGGGCCGGCTGGTCCGGCCGGGCGGGGTGCTGCTCAACGGCGACAACCTGCCCTACGACCCCGGCCAGGCCACGCACGAGCGGCTGGCCGACGACGCCAACGAGCGGGCGGCGCACCAGGCGTTCACAGTGGAGGGTGTGCCGGACTGGGAGCGCTGGTGGAGCCTCGCCGGCGGCGCGCTGGCCGACGAGGCCCGGCAACGGCAGGAGCGGCGGGCGCGGGCCGACGAGCGGTACGGGCCGCGCGACGGCGACCGGCTCACCTCGCTGGCCACCCACGTGACCGCGCTGACCGAGGCCGGCTTCCGGGAGATCGGCACGATCTGGCAGGACCTGGACGACCGCGTCCTGCTCGCGGTCCGATGAGCACCAACGGCCGGCCGCTGCGCTGGTCGCTGCGCTCCCGGTGGCGGATGGCCGAGCTCGTCGGGCTCTGCGTCGCGATCACCGCCAGCTACGCCGGGCAGGGCCTGCTGCTCGCGGTCGTCGTCGACGACGTCATCGAGGGCGGCGGGCTGGCCGGCTCGGTACCCGCGCTGGTCGGCCTCGTCGCGGTGCAGGCGGCCCGGGCCGCGCTCCAGTGGCGGCGGGAGGTCGCGGCGGCGGGCGCGGCCGCGGCGGTCAAGGAGGCGGTCCGCGACGACCTGTACGCCCAGCTGCTGCGGCTCGGCCCGGCCGACGTGCGCCGCCGCCGCACCGGCGCCGTACAGTCCACATTGGTCGACGGCGTCGAGGCGCTCGACGCGTACGTCGGTCGGTTCCTCCCGCAGGCGATCGCGGCCATCGTCGGTGCCGCCGCGATCGCCGGCTTCCTGCTCGCTCTCGACCCGGTCGTCGGCACGGTCGTCCTGGCCTGCGCGCTCGTCGTCCCGGTCGTACCGCAGCTGTCGCAGAAGGTCCTGGCCAGCCGGATGGACCCGTGGATGGCCGCCTACCGCGCCCTCTACGCGGAGAACCTCGACGCCATCCAGGGCATGGCCACCCTCAAGGTCTTCGGCGCGGCCCGGCGGCGCGGCTGGGAACTGACCGAGAAGGCCAAGGACTTCTGCCGCGTCTCCATCCGCCTCTGCGCGGTCACCGTCCTCTACGTCGGCGTCGTCGGGCTCGCGGTCGGGTTCGGCACCGCGTTCGCCGCCGGCCTCGGCGCGGTCCGCAACGCCGAGGGCGCGCTGCCGGCCCTGTCGCTGCTGATGATCCTGCTGCTCACCCGGGAGTGCTTCCGCCCGCTGCGCGACCTGCAGAACGCGTTCCACGCCGGCTACCCGGCCCTCTCCGCGGCCACCGGCATCTTCGAGATCCTCGACGCCGACCCGCCGGTCAGGCCGCCGGCCCAGCCCCGGACGCCGCGGGGCCGTTCGCTGGCCCTCGACTTCGACGCGGTCACCTTCACCTATCCCGGCCGGGCCGAACCCGCCGTCCGCGACCTCACCCTGGGCATCGGCGCCGGCGAGCACGTCGCCGTCGTCGGCCGTTCCGGCGCCGGCAAGACGACGCTGATCGGGCTGCTGCTGCGCTGGTTCGACCCGCAGCGGGGCGCGGTCCTGCTCGGCGGGGTACCGGTCACCGGCTGGGACCTGGACGCCCTGCGCCGCCAGGTGGCCGTGGTCTCCCAGGACACGTACCTGTTCCACCGCTCGGTCCGGGACAACCTCACACTCGCCCGCCCGGACGCCACCGCCGCCGAGCTGCGCGAGGCCCTCGCCGCGGCGAACGCGGTCACGTTCGTCGACGCGCTGCCGGACGGCCTGGACACGGTGGTGGGGGAGCGGGGAATGAAGCTCTCCGGCGGCGAACGCCAGCGGCTCGCCATCGCCCGCGCGCTGCTCGCCGACGCGCCCGTGCTCGTCCTGGACGAGGCGACCTCCAGTGTGGACGGTGCCAACGAGCGGTCGATCGCGCAGGCGCTGCGCCGGGCCGCGCAGGGGCGTACCACGCTGACCATCGCGCACCGCCTCTCCACCGTGCGCGCCGCCGACCGGATCGTGGTGCTCGACCGCGGCGCGATCGCCGAGAGCGGCAGCCACGACGAGCTGCTGGCCCGGCCCGGCGCGTTCGCCCGGCTCGTCGCGGCCGGCACCACCCGGGAGGAGAACCCGTCATGACCCGCCTGCTCCCCCTCGCGCGGCTGCTGCGCGGTCACCGGCGCATCATCGCGGTGGCGATCGTCTCCGGCGTCGCCAACCACGTGTTCACGATCGCCAGCGCCGTGCTCGGCGCGCTGCTGGTCGGCCGGGCGCTGACCGGCACCCCCGCCGCCGACCTGCGCGGCGGCTTCCTGCTGCTGCTCGCGCTCGTCGTCCCGCTGGTCGTCGCGCCGTGGGCGGAGACCCAGCTCGCGCACGTCGTCGCGTTCCGGGTACTGGTCGACGTGCGCGGCCGGGTCTACGACTCGTTCGCCCGGATGTCCCCCGGCGACCTGCTGTCCCGCCGCTCCGGTGAGCTCGGCTCCACCGCGATCAGCGACGTCGAGCTGCTCGAGACGTTCTTCGCGCACACGCTCAGCCCGCTGGTCTCCGCCGCCGTCGTGCCGGCCGGCGCGCTGGTGGCGCTGGCGTTCCTCGACCCGACGCTCGCGCTGGCCCTGCTGCCGGTGCTCGCCGCGCTCGCCAGCGTCCCGATCTGGCTGCGCCGCCGTGCCGAGGCGGACGGCACCGCCGTACGGTCGGCCGCCGGGGCGCTCAACGCCGAGGCCGTCGACGCGCTCCAGGGGCTGCGCGAGGTGCTCGCCTTCGGCGCCGGCCGCGCCCAGGCCCGCCGGCTGCGGGACTCGGGCCGCGCGCTCGACGCCGCCCGTACCGCGCACAGCCGCCGCGCCGGCGTCGAGCTCGCCGCCACCGACGCGATCGTCACGCTCGGCGTCCTCGCCGCCCTGGTCGTCGGCGGCTCGCTGGTCGCCGCCGGAGACCTGCCCGCCGACCTGCTGCCCGCCGCGGTGGTCCTGGCCGCGTTCTCCCTCGCCCCGGTTACCGCCGTCGTCGACGTGGCCCGCGAGGTCGGCATCGTCTCCGCCGCCGCGGTACGGGTGCTCGACCTGCTCGCCGTCCCGCGCGCCGTACCCGATCCGGAGCGCCCCGCCGACGTCCGCGACGTACGGCCGCGGGTCGAGTACCGCGCGGTCACCTTCCGCTACGCTCCGGACCTGCCGCCGGCGGTACAGGACCTCGACTTCACGATCGAGCCGGGGGAGACCGTCGCCCTGGTCGGCCACTCCGGCGCCGGCAAGTCCACCTCGGCGCACCTGCTGCTGCGGCTGTGGGACGTCGGCGGCGGTGCCATCACCATCGGCGGGCACGACCTGCGCACGATCGCTGACGCCGACCTGCGCCGCCTCGTCGCGTACGTGCCGCAGGACGTGCACCTGTTCAACATCTCCATCGCCGACAACCTGCGCCTCGGCCGCCCGGACGCCACCCGGGACCAGATCGAGGCGGCCGCGCGTACGGCGCAGGCGCACGAGTTCGTCACCGACCTGCCGGACGGCTACGACACCGTCGCGGGTGAGCTGGGCAACCTGCTCTCCGGCGGCCAGCGCCAGCGCCTCTCCATCGCCCGCGCGCTGCTCGCCGGTACGCCGATCCTGGTGCTCGACGAGGCGGTGTCCAACCTGGACACCGAGAGCGAGCGGCAGCTGGCCGCCGCGATCGCCGCCACCCGGAGCGGCCACACCACGCTGGTCATCGCGCACCGCCTGACCACCATCCGCACCGCCGACCGGGTCGTCATGCTCGAACACGGCCGGGTCGTCGAACAGGGGCGGCCGGACGACCTGCTGGCCCGCGACGGGCGCTTCGCCGAACTGGTTCGCACCCAGCTCACACCCGACCCCGCGTAGGCGTCGCACCGGCGACCTGTCGCCCGAGCGTAGATTAGGCTAACCTAACCACGGCGCCACGGCGGCCTCCTCGCCGGCCGTATGTGATCTTGCGATCTCCTCCTTGACGGACACCGGGGAAGTGGTCAGGATACCAACTAAGGTAAGCCTTACCTAACCTCGCGGTCCTCGTGCCTTGCGTGGCGATGGTGGCGCGGCGCGAGTTCGCACCGAAAGTGGTGATGGGTCCGGTGTACGACACGGCGAGGTGGCCGAAGCGGAGATCCCTGGCCGTACGCGCGTGTGGCGCACTCGCCGCCCTGGCGCTGGTCGCCGGCTGCTCGGCCATCGGCACACCGGACACTTCGGACGGTCCGGCCGCTGACGGGCGCCCGGAGTGCGTGGGGCCGGCGACGGCGCGGTCGGAGCCGAGCGTCGAGGTGATCGCGACCGACCCCGAGCCGCGACTGCCCGTGACGTACACCGACATCACCGGGAAGCCGGTCACCATCACGGACGCCAGCCGGATCCTGGCGCTCGACATGTACGGCACGCTGGCCACGACCGTCTACGCCCTCGGGCTGGGCGACCGGCTGGTCGGGCGGGACGTGTCCACCGGCCTCCCCGAGCTGCGCCACCTGCCGTTGGTGACCCGCAACGGCCACGAGCTCAACGGCGAGGCCATCCTGGACCTGCGGCCGTCGGTGATCCTGACCGACTACAGCATCGGCCCGCTGGAGGTGCAGCTTCAGCTGCGGGACTCCGGGATACCCGTGGTCATCATGAGCGACCAGCGCTCCCGCGACCTGATCGGCCCGCAGATCGAAGCGGTCGCCGAGGCGCTCGGGGTACCGCGGCTGGGCGAGCGGCTCGCCGCGCGCGTACGCGGCGAGACCGAGGCGGCCCAGGCCCGGGTCGCCGAGCTCGCCCCGGCGGACCCGGCGCACCGGCTGCGGATGGTCTTCCTCTACATGCGCGGCAACGCCGGCGTGTACTACTGGTTCGGCAAGGGCTCGGGCGCCGACGACCTGATCCACGACCTCGGCGGGATCGACGTCGCCACCGAGGCCGGCCTTTCCGGTATGCGGCCGCTCAACGCCGAAGGGCTGGCGACGGCGAACCCCGACCTCTACCTGATGATGACGCACGGGCTGGAGTCGGTCGGCGGCATCGACGGGCTGCGGAAGGTCCCCGGGGTGGCGGACACCTCCGCCGGCGCGCACTCGTGCGTCGTCGACATGAGCGACTACCAGATCCTCAGCTTCGGCCCGCAGTTTCCGGCGACCCTCCAGGCGCTCGCCGAGGCCATCTACCGCCAGGCGATCCGCCCGTGAGTACCGCGGCGGCACCCCGGTCGATCGACCGGCCGTCCACGCGCGACCGGGTGGCGACCGGTGACCTCGCGCCGGCACCGGCCCGCACCGCGCGGGCGACGGCCGTGATCGCGGCGCTGCTGGTCGCCCTCGTCGTGACGCTGCTGGTCTCGGCGGGCGCGGGCCAGCTCCACGTACCACCCGACGAGGTGATCGGCTCGGTGCTGCACCGGCTGGGGCTGAACGCCGGCGACCTGCCCAGCCACCCCAACGGCGAGGCGGCGCTCTGGAACATCCGGTTTCCCCGGCTGATGATGGGGCTGCTGGTGGGCGCCGGGCTGGGCGTGGCCGGCGCGGTGATGCAGGGCATCTTCGGCAACCCGCTGGCCGAGCCCGGGGTGATCGGCGTCTCGGCCGGCGCCGGCGTGGGCGCGTGCGCGGTCATCGTGTTCGGCTGGGCCTTCCTCGGGCCGATGACCATCCCCGCCGCCGCCTTCGTCACCGCCCTGGTCACCACGGTCATCGTGTACGGGCTGGCCCGGCGCGGCGGCCGCACCGAGGTCGTGACGCTGGTGCTGATGGGCATCGCCGTCAACGCGGTGGCCAGCGCGCTCATCGCCTACTTCGTGTTCCTGGGCGACACCGCGGCCCGCGAGCAGATCGTGTTCTGGCAGCTCGGCAGCCTCAACGGCAGCCGCTGGGTGCAGGTGCAGGCGGTCGCGCCGCTGATGCTCGTCGCGCTGGTCGCGGCCTGGACGCTCGCCGGCCGCCTGGACCTGCTCGCGCTCGGCGAGCGGGCCGCCCGCCACCTCGGCGTCCACGTCGAGCGCCTCCGGCTGACCGCGATCGTGCTCACCACCCTGATGGTGGCCGCGGGCGTGGCGTTCGCCGGGATCATCGCCTTTGTCGGGCTCGTCGTGCCACACCTGATCCGGATGGCGATCGGCCCGTCGCACCGCTCGCTCCTGCCCGGCAGCGCGGTGGGCGGGGCCCTGGTGCTCAGCCTGGCGGACCTGGTGGCCCGCACCGCGGTCGACTACGCGGACCTGCCGATCGGGATGCTCACCGCGCTGGTCGGCGGCCCGTTCTTCTTCTGGCTGCTGATGCGGGCCCGGGCCCGCGCCGGAGGCTGGGCATGACCGTGCTCGACGGCCTGTGGCGCCGCCCGCCGCGGGTGCCCGCCCGGATGCCGGAGGGTGCCGCCGTGCTCGAGGCCCGGGGCGTGTCGGTGTCGCTGGGCGGCACCCCGGTGCTGCGCGAGGTCGACCTCACCGTGCGGGCCGGGGAGGTGCTGGCGGTGGTCGGCCCCAACGGCGCCGGCAAGTCCACCCTGCTCGGCGTGCTGGCCGGAGACCACGCGCCGGAGCAGGGCAGCGTCACCGTCGACGGCGAGCCGATGTACTCGTGGTCCGCCACCGAGATGGCGCTGCGCCGCGGTGTCCTGCTGCAGCGGGTGGACGTGTCGTTCCCGTTCACGGTCACCCAGATCGTGCGCATGGGACGGGCGCCCTGGGCGGGAACGCCGGCCGAGGACTGGGACGACGAGGTCATCGCCGGCGCCCTCGCCGAGACCGACGTCGAGGCGTTCGCCGACCGGGTCTACACCTCGCTCTCCGGCGGCGAACGCGCCCGGGCCGCGCTCGCCCGGGTCCTGGCCCAGGAGCCCGCCGCGCTGCTGCTCGACGAGCCCACCGCCTCGCTCGACATCGGACACCAGGAGCGGATCCTCGGCCTGGCCCGGCAGCGGGCCGCCCGCGGCGACGCCGTCCTGGTCGTGCTGCACGACCTCGGGCTGGCCGCGGCGTACGCCGACGCGGTGGCCGTGCTCTCGGCGGGACGGGTGGTCGCCGCCGGACCGCCGGTCGAGGTGCTGACCGCCGAGCGGCTCAGCGAGGTCTACCAGTACCCGATCGAGGTGCTGCGCCACCCCCGCACCGGCGCCGTGCTCGTCGTCCCGCGGCGCGGCGGGTCCGGCACCGCGAACCTTCCCGGCCCGGGCCCAACCGGCACCACCGTCGCGTCGATCACCTGAGATGGGAGCAGCCATGATGCACCGCGCTGCCCGCGCCGTATCCGTCCTCGCGCTCGCCGTGGCGCTGGCGGCGACTGCGGCCACCGGCGCCGTCGCCGCCCGACGCGCCGCCAGCCCTTCGCTGGCCGTGTCGCCCGGTACGCTGCCGGCCGACCGGATCTCCACCGTCACCGTCACCGGCAAGAGCTATCTCGTCCCGCCGCACGCCCCCGGCGTGAGCGTGTTCGGCGGCGTCTACGTCTTCTTCGGCTGGGTCGCCGCCGCCGACCACTTTGGACCGAGCATCCGCAACTCCAGCAACAACGACGGCACCGTCGGCGTCACGTACGCGTATCCGGGCGAGGCGGGCGACGCCGGTACCCGGGACGACGGTAGCGGTTCGATGCGCCTGATCTCCTTCACCAAGGGTGGGGCGTCCGGCGAGGCGACCGACTTCCACATGGACGACAACGGCAACTGGAGCACCACCCTGCGGATCTTCGGCGCCACCTTCACGACCACCACCGCCGGTGGCGGGAGCCGAACCTACGACTGCCGGAAGGTCCAGTGCGGCGTCTTCACGATCGGCGCGCACGGCGTGGCCAGCGCGACGAACGAGAAGTTCACGCCGGTCAAGTTCCAGGGCGACGCACCGGCCGCCGCCCTGCCGCGGCCGAGCGCGGGCGGCACCGGCCGACCGCCGTCGAGCGCCGGCAACGCCCCGCGGACCGGGACCTCGTCGACCGGCGCGCCCGCCGCGGGAACGCGGGAGAGCGCGCAGCCGGGTGCGACCGGCGCCGACCTGGTACCGGGCGCGGACGGCGACAGCGAGCCGGGGCAGCTGGCCGGAAACGCCCGGACCGTGCGCAGCACCGGCGGTGTGAGCCTGCCCGTCCTGGCCACCGTCGTGGGGCTGCTCGTGGTCCTCGCCGGCGGCGGGCTCTGGTGGCGGCGGCGCAGGCGCTCCACCTCCGCCAACGACCTCACTCCACCTGTGTCACCACAATAAGGAGGTACCTGTCCATGTCCCACCTCGACCGATCGGTGCGCCCGCTGGGCGTGGGTCGGCGGCTCGCGGCGATCGCCGTAGCCGGCACGGTCGTCGCCGGCGGTGTGGCCGTCGGCGCCGCACCCGCGTCGGCCGCTCCCCAGACGATCGACGACGCGGTCTTCGAATGGGGGGTGAGCGCCGAACTCCAGTCCGCGCCCCCGTTCGGCGGCTGCAACTACCTCTCCGCCGGAGAGTCCGACGGCACCCAGACCAGCTACCAGACCACCGTGGGCGATGTGGCCGTGCTCAAGGACGGCGCGGCCCCGACCTGGGCGAACAAGTGCAACGGCGCACCCACCCGGGCGGTCAACCAGAAGGTGGTCTGGTCCGGCGGCACGGGCACGGTAAACCCGGAGACGGGCGAGGCGCAGCTCTCCTTCACCGGCCAGCTCTCGATCAACTTCTACGGCGGCCTGGTGCCGTTTACGATCGAGGACCCGGTCGTGACGGTCGCCGCGGACGGCTCCGGCCAGGTGGTGGCCACGCTGTTCGGCTACGGCTCGTCCATGGAGGACCCGACCGTCAAGGTCCCGCTGGACCCGGTGGACGGCATCGTGGTCGCCGACCTGTCCAACGTGGACGCCGGCGGCACCGGCTTCACCGTCACGCCGGACTACGCGGGCGTGGAGTACGAGCCGCCGGCCGGCTCCGGCGGTACGCCGCAGAACCGTACCGTCACCGGCTGGGGCTCCTGGCCGGCCAGCTGGGTCGACTTCCACTACGAGAGCGGGCTGACGTCCTACTGGTACAGCAGCGGTGGCTCGGCCGACCCGTACAAGGCGCCGTCCGCGATCACCGTCAGCTACGACGGCGGCACGGTCGACCCCGGACCGGGTGACGGCAAGCAGTCGATCAGCGTCACCGTGCCGGAGGGTGTCGAGCCCGGCGAGTTCCTGTGGAGCATCGACGGCGACCAGGCGGTGAACCTGGGCGAGACCACCGACCAGGGCACCTACCTGCAAGCCACCGGCGCGATCGACCCGATCTCGGTGACCGACACCCGCACGAGCGGCCCCGAGTGGTCGGTCTCCGGGCAGGTCTCCGACTTCTCCGGTGGCCTCTCGGGCAAGTACCTCGGTTGGTCGCCGAAGGTGCTCACGGCCGGAGCCGGGGCGACGGCCGGTGCGGCGGTCGCCGCGGGCATCGAAGCCGGTAACGGCCTGACCGAGTCGTCCACGCTGGCCGCTGCGGCCGGCGGGCACGCGGCCGGCACCGCCAGCGTCGGCGCCGACCTCGACCTGCGCCTGCCGGCGGGGACCCCAGCGGGCAGCTACACCGCCACGCTGACCATCACCGCGCTCTCCTAGGCGCACGAAACGCGGCCGGGACCCGAATGCGCCGGGTCCCGGCCGCCCGCCCATCACCACTGGTACCAGCCATGACGGGACAGGTCCGAGTATGTCACCCTTCGCCCGGCCGCTCAGTCGCCCGGCCACGGCGCTGGCCGCGCTCGCCGTCGCGCTCCTCGGCGCCGCGAGCCTGACGCCGGCCACGCCGGCCGCCGCCGCACCGCCGGTTCGCCAGGCTCCGAACGAGGACTCGACGCTGACCTGGTCGGTGCGGCCCACGCCGACCAAGGACCAGCCCGAGCGCCCGAACTTCTCCTACGACCTGGTACCCGGCCAGCGGATCGAGGACAGCGTCCGGGTACGCAACCTCGGCGACAAGCCACTGACGCTGACCGTGTACGCCAGCGACGCCCTGACCACCTCCACCGGCGCGCTCGACCTGCTGCCGGCCGGCAAACCCCCGACCGACGTGGGCAAGTGGATCGTGCTGGACACCGCCGCCATCGAGGTGCCGCCGAAGAAATTCGTCGACGTGCCGTTCACGATGGTGGTGCCGGCCGACACGGAGAGCGGGGACCACACCGGCGGCATCGTCACGTCGTACCGCTCCCCGGGCGTCGACGACAAGGGGCGCGCGGTCGTCGTGGACCGCCGCCTCGGGACCCGGATGTACACCAGGATCGGCGGCGAGCTGCGCCCGCAGCTGGAGATCTCCGACCTCACGATCGGCTACTCGGGCACCGCCAACCCGCTGGAGCCGGGCGACGTGCACGTGACCTACACCGTCACCAACACCGGCAACGTCCGCCTCAGCGCCGAGCAGCTTCTCGTCGTACCCGGGCGGCTCGGCTTTCCCGGCCGCGAGGCGGTCCTGGACCAGATGCCGGAGCTGCTGCCGGCCAACTCGCTGACGTTCTCGGCCGACATCACGGACGTCTGGCCCACGTTCCGCTCGGCCGTCACGGTGGAGCTGCGCCCGGTGCCGACGCGGGACGGCGACGCCTTCGATCCGCAGACCCCGCAGGCGACCGCCTCCGCCGCGGCGTGGTCGGTCCCGTGGTCACAACTCGTCGTGCTGCTGGTCGTCGCCGCCGCCGTGCTGTGGGTGGCGTGGCGGGTCCGCCGCCGGCGCCGGCGCAAGGACGCGGTGCAGGAGCGGGCGGTGGAGGTCGCCGCGATCGTCAAGGAGACGCTCCAGGCCGTACTCGCCGCCCGCGAGCCGCAACCCGCCGCCGACCGCGCCGGTCCGAGCCGGCCCGACGCCGAACCCGGCGGTACGCCGGACGGCGGCCCCGCCGCGTGACCTGCTGAGTGGCCGTGGACGCGACCGGGCCCCGCGATCGGGCTGGTTGGTAGGCTCGACCCTATGACCCAGCCCGTTCTCGCCTACCGATGGAGCCGGAGCGAGTTCGTGCGTGCATCGGAAGCGGGCGCCTTCGATCACCGGGTGGAGCTCATCGAGGGGGAGATCTGGCCCGTGGTGATCGGCTCGTGGCACGGGGACACGGTCGGCCAGCTTCTGGCGCTGCTGCCGCGATCTGGGGTGCGGGTGACGACCGCGACCCTGCCGACGGGGGAGTCGCTTCCCGACCCGGACTGCTGGGTGCGTCGGGCCGGCGCGGAGCCGATCGGGTCAGTCGGGTCGAGGCTTTCGGTCTGGGACGCCTCCGACGTGCTGCTCGTGGTCGAGGTCGCCGACGAGACCACGATCCAGGATCTCAACGTCAAGGCCAAGCTCTACGGTCAGGCTGGCTATCCGGTCTACTGGGTGGTCACGCAGGAGGCGATCTACGAGCACACCGGGCCCATCTCGACGGGCTACCGGACGCGGGTGGAGTACCTCCACGGGGAAAGCATTCCCGTCCCGTACACCGATATCGCCCTCGCCACCGACGACCTGATCGCCCCGCGTCCCGTGTGAGTGTCGCGTCACCGCGCTGGCGTCGCGGTGGTCGTACGCGTCGACGGCTGGTCGCGTCGCGACACGCCGACACATGATGTGGTGTTGGTGTTTCGTGGTCGTACCCATATATGGTGTCGCTCGCAGCTGGTTCGGCCGTCCTCGCGGGCGGTCGAGGCAAGAGGGAACCCCGGTGCGAGTCCGGGACTGCCCCGCAGCGGTGAGTGGGAACGACCGCCGTCACAGAGCACTGGGCCCGCGGGTCTGGGAAGCGACGGCCAGTAGGTGACCTCCGGGTCGCGCCCACGAGTCCGAAGACCTGCCAGCGCGCCGCGCGCCGCCCGGCGTGCGGCGGTCGGAGGCCGCGTGGGACGGCCGACGCCATGGCCGGTCCGCGCGGCGTGACCGGTGGCGTCTCCCCGCGCGCCCGCCGACCTTCCACGTGGCGTGAGGAGGGGGACATGCGGGTCCGCAAGCGCAACGGCGACACCGAGCCGGTGGACGTCAACAAGATTGTCCGGGCGGTCGAGCGGTGGGTCGCCGACCTGGACGAGGTGGACCCGTTGCGGGTCGCCACCAAGACGATCAGCGGGCTGTACGACGGGGCCACCACGTCCGAACTGGACAAGCTGTCGATCCAGACCGCGGCCGAGCTGATCGGCGAGGAGCCGCAGTACTCGAAGCTGGCCGCCCGGCTGCTGGCCTCCTATGTGGACAAAGAGGTGCGCGGCCAGGGGGTCGCGAGCTTCAGCCAGTGTGTCCGGTACGCGCACGGGCTGGGCCTGATCGGCGACGAGGTGGCCGCGTTCGTGGCCCGCAACGCGCGCAAGCTCGACGACGCCGTCGACCCGGCCGGCGACCTGAGGTTCGAGTATTTCGGGCTGCGCACCGTCGCGGACCGGTACCTGCTGCGGCACCCCGAGACCCGGCTGGTGGTGGAGACACCGCAGTACTGGCTGCTCCGCGTGGCCTGCGGCCTGTCCCGCACACCGGCCGAGGCGATCGGCTTCTACCGCCTGATGTCCAGCCTCGCGTACCTGCCGAGTTCGCCCACGCTCTTCAACTCCGGCACCCGGCACACCCAGATGTCCTCGTGTTTCCTGGTCGACTCGCCCCGCGACGAGCTGGACTCGATCTACGAGCGGTACCACCAGGTGGCGCGGCTGTCGAAGTTCTCCGGTGGCATCGGCATCTCCTGGACCCGGATCCGCGGCCGCGGCGCGCTCATCCGCGGCACCAACGGCAGGTCGAACGGCATCGTGCCGTTCCTCAAGACGCTCGACGCCGGCGTGGCGGCGGTCAACCAGGGCGGCCGGCGCAAGGGCGCCGCCTGCGTCTACCTCGAACCGTGGCACCCGGACGTCGAGGAGTTTCTGGAGCTGCGGGACAACACCGGCGAGGAGGCGCGGCGCACGCACAACCTGAACCTGGCCAACTGGATCCCGGACGAGTTCATGCGCCGGGTCGAGGCGGACGGCGAGTGGTCGCTGGTCGACCCGTCGGACGCCCCGGAGCTGCCGGACCTGTGGGGCGAGGAGTTCGACGAGGCGTACCGGGCGGCGGAGAAGAAGGCCGTCAAGACGGTCAAGGCCCGGGACCTGTACGGCCGGATGATGCGCACGCTGGCGCAGACCGGCAACGGGTGGATGACGTTCAAGGACGCGTCGAACCGCCTCTCCAACCAGACCGGCGCGCCCGGCAACACGATCCATCTCTCCAACCTCTGCACCGAGATCCTGGAGGTCAACAGCGACGGCGAGACCGCGGTCTGCAACCTCGGCTCGATCAACCTCGGCGCGCACGTCACCGCCGAGGGGGTCGACTGGGAGAAGCTGCGCGCGACCGTCGCGACCGCGGTGCTCTTCCTCGACCGGGTCATCGACCTCAACTACTACCCGAGCGCGCAGGCGGCCGCGTCCAACCCGCGCTGGCGGCCGGTGGGGCTCGGGCTGATGGGGCTGCAGGACGCGTTCTTCACGCTGCGGCTGCCGTTCGACTCGGAGCGGGCCCGGGAACTGTCCACATCGGTCCAGGAGGAGATCTTCCTGACCGCGCTGGAGACCTCCGCCGAACTGGCGCGGGAGCATGGCGCGCACCCGGCGTACCCGCGGACCCGCGCGGCCGGCGGCGACCTGCATCCGGACCTGTGGGGCGCCGAGCCCACCCAGACCGAACGGTGGGCCGCCCTGCGGGAGCGGGTCGCCGCGCACGGCCTGCGCAACTCGCTGCTCGTGGCGATCGCGCCGACCGCCACGATCGCGTCGATCGCCGGCTGCTACGAGTGCATCGAGCCGCAGGTCTCCAACCTGTTCAAGCGCGAGACGATGTCGGGTGAGTTCCTTCAGATCAACACCTATCTGGTACGGGAGCTGAAGGCGCGCGGCCTCTGGACCGCCCCGATCCGCGAGCAGATCAAGCGGGCCGAGGGTTCCGTGCAGGGCATCGCCGACCTCCCCGACGACGTGCGCGAGCTGTTTCGCACCGCCTGGGAGCTGCCGCAGCGGGCGCTGATCGACCTGGCCGCCGCGCGAGCGCCCTATGTGGACCAGTCGCAGTCGCTCAACCTGTTCATGAGCGCGCCGACCATCGGCAAGCTCTCCTCGATGTACCTGCACGCCTGGAAGTCCGGGCTGAAGACCACGTACTACCTGCGGTCACGGCCCGCGACCCGGATCCAGCAGGCCACCGTCCCGGTGGTCGCCCCGACCGAGGCCGTGGCCTGCTCCCTGGAAAACCCCGAGACCTGTGAGGCGTGCCAGTGATGTTGCTAGACCCGGGTATGGACCTGACCCTGCGGCCGATGCGCTACCCGCGGTTCTTCGACCGGTTCAAGGACGCCATCAAGAACACCTGGACGGTCGAGGAGGTCGACCTGCACTCCGACCTCGCCGACCTGGCCCGGCTCTCACCCGCCGAGCAGCACCTGGTCAGCCGGCTGGTCGCGTTCTTCGCCACCGGCGACACCATCGTCGCCAACAACCTGGTGCTCAACCTGTACCAGCACGTGAACTCGCCGGAGGGGCGCCTCTACCTGTCGCGGCAGCTGTTCGAGGAGGCCGTGCACGTCCAGTTCTACCTGAACCTGCTGGACACGTACGTGCCGGACGAGAAGGAGCGGTTCGAGGCGTTCGCGGCGGTGGAGAACATCCCGTCGATCGCCCGCAAGGCCGAGTTCTGCTTCAGGTGGATCGACTCCGTCTTCGACCTCCGGCAACTGTCCACACGGGACGACCGGCGGGCGTTCCTGCTCAACCTCATCTGCTTCGCCGCCTGCATCGAGGGGCTGTTCTTCTACGGCGCCTTCGCGTACGTGTACTTCCTGCGCTCGCGCGGGCTGCTGCACGGCCTCGCCTCCGGCACCAACTGGGTGTTCCGCGACGAGTCGATGCACATGGCGTTCGCGTTCGACGTGGTGGAGACGGTGCGCCGCGAGGAGCCGGACCTCTTCGACGCCGAGATGGAGCAACAGGTCACGCGGATGCTGGCCGAGGCGGTCGAGTGCGAGGCGCAGTTCGCCGAGGACCTGCTCGGGCAGGGCGTGCCCGGCATGTCCCTGGCCGACATGCGCGCGTACCTGGAGCACGTCGCCGACCGCCGGCTGGCCATGCTCGGCATCGCGCCGATCTACGGGAGCAAGAACCCGTTCGCGTTCATGGAGCTGCAGGACGTGCAGGAGCTCTCCAACTTCTTCGAACGCCGCGTCTCGGCCTACCAGGTCGGGGTCACCGGCACGGTCAGCTTCGACGACGACTTCTGACCGCTCCCGCCCGTGATCGAAGCTCCCCTGATGCCGTTAGAACGACGTGAGGGGAGCTTCGATCAGCGGCGGCGCCCGAAGGCGATGCGGGCGTCCGGCGGGTTGAACTTCTGCTTCGGAAACCCGGAAAGTGTCGCGGCCATCGTCTGCGCCACCGCGGCGACCACGCTCTGCTGGACCGCCGAGCCGACGTAGTCCTGCGGATCGTCCGGGTTGGCGGCGATCGAGGCGACCGCGAGCTGCGGGGTGTAGCCGACGAACGACGCGGTCGAGTCGAACTCGGAGGTGCCCGTCTTGCCCGCCACCTGCCGGCCGCCGAGGATTCCGGCGACCTCGTCGGCGGTGCCGCCGTCGCAGCGGCCGTACGCGGACTGGTCACCCACCGGGCAGCGGGCCGCGTCGGTGGCCGCGCGGGCCACCTCCGGCCTCAGCACCCGTTGGCACTTGGGATTGCTGACCGGCAGCCGGTCGCCGGACGGGCCGATGATGGACAAGACCGGTGTGGGCTGGCAGTGCACGCCCTCGGCGGCCACCGTCGCGTACGCGTTGGCCAGGTCGAGCGGCATGGTCGCCGAGACGCCGAGCGTGAACGCGCCCCACCGGGCCGCCTGGTTCTTCGCGAGCTTCGCGTCGCTCTCCGCGCGGAACGTGATGCCCAGCCGCTGCGCCATCTGGACCACCTTGTCGGCGCCGACCTGCTGCTCCAGCCAGACGAAATACGTGTTGACCGAACGCCCGAAGCCGTTCCACATAGTACGGTAGCCGTTCATCCAGGACGGGGTGGCGTTGCGTGGGCACCACTTGTTGCCGCAGCCGGCCTCGCCACCGCCGGGGTACTTGGACATGAAGCGGCCCGGCGCGTTGAAGCCGGTGGCCAGGTTTCGCCCGGACTCCAGCGCGGCCAGCATGGTGAACATCTTGAACGTCGAACCCGCCTGGTACCCCACGATCGACCCGCCGCCGGCGACGAGCTGGTTGGTGGTGTCCTTGAGGCTGTAGTGGCGGTTGACCGCCATCGCCAGCACCCGCCCGGTGCCCGGCTGCACGACGGCCATCGGGGCGGCCCGGTCGTTGCCGTACCCGTACACGCTCAGCACCTCGTTCTGGGCGACCTTCTGGGTTTCCGGGTCGAGTGAGCTGACGATCCGGTACCCGCCCTCGAACAGGTCGCGCTCCCGCTGCTGCGGGCTGGGGCCGAACTCCGGCTGGCCCATCCACCACTGCCGCACGTAGTCGCAGAAGAAGCCCCACGTGTCCTGCCGCGCGGCGACGCAGCCGCTGGGCAGCCTGGTCGGCTTGAGGCGCAGCGGCTCGGCCTTCGCCTTGGCGGCCTGGGCGGCGGTGATCTTCCCGGTGCGGGCCATCGAGTCCAGCACGTAGCCCCGTCGCTCCAGGGCCCGGGCCTTGTCGCCGCCGATCGGGCTGTCGCTGTCCGGCGACTGCACCAGCCCGGCGAGCAGGGCGGCCTCGGCCAGCGTCAGCTTCGCCGGCGCCTTGCCGAAGTACCGCTCGCTCGCCGCCGCGATCCCGTACGCGCCGGCGCCGAAGTAGGAGATGTTGAGGTAGCGGTTGAGGATCTCCTCCTTGGAGAGCTTCCGTTCGAGCGCGGCCGCGTACCGCATCTCCTGGAGCTTGCGGCGGGCGGTGTCGTCGGTGGCGTCCTGGCGTTCCTGCGGGCTCAGGTTGGGATTGGTCTTGAGCACGTTCCGCACGTACTGCATCGTCAGCGTCGAGGCGCCCTGCTCGACCTCCCCGTCCGTGCCGTTGGCCACGAACGCGCGGATGACGCTGCGCATGTCCACACCGCCGTGCTCGAAGAAGCGGGCGTCCTCCGCCGCCACGATCGCGTCACGCGCGGCCGGTGCCACCTTGTTCAGCGGCACTTCCTGGCGGTTGACGTCGTAGAAGGTGGCGATCAGGGTCTTGCCGTCGTTGGCGTAGAGGTACGAGCGCTGGGGTGGCGGTGGCGTCTCCAGGTCACTGGGGAGGTCCAGATAGGCGTCGCTGGCGGACTTGGCGGTCAACGCCACCACGACGCTGGCTGGGAAACCGGCCACGGCAAGGGCCACGCCGGCGATCAGGCTGGAGACGAGCAGGCTCAGGGGCCTGGGCCGCAGAGACCGGACACACACCCGCCAAGACTTGCCGTGAAGGGGAGAAGTAAACCTTGTGCCCGCGGCGGACTTGCTCGCGGCGGCCGGCGCGTGCTCTTCATCCGGTACGCGGTCCGCACGACCCGGGCGCGTGGATCGGCACCCGTTCGGCGCCGATGTCCGGCTCCCCGCGCTGCGTGATCGAAGCTCCCTTCACGTCGTTCTAGCGACTTGGGGGGAGCTTCGATCACGGGCGGCGCCGGAGCCGGCGGTCAGCGGCGCAGGTCGCGCGGGTCCGCCTGGGACAGCGGGGAAGGCCGGCGGTCGGCGGGCGCCGCGGCCGCTCGCGGGGTGGCGGGCGTGGTGATCCTGGCCAGCGCGGCGGCCAGCGCGGTGAGCCAGGTCCGCAGGTCGGCGAGCTGGTACAGGTCGGGACCGCTGCCGTTGGGCCACCGGCCGGGATCCGCGGGCACCGGGTCCCGGGGTACCCCGTCGCGGTTTCGCAGCGCCATCCCGAACCGTTCGTACTCGCCGGCGATCGCGTCCGCGTACGCGGTCAGCGGCCCGGTGGCGGGGAGCCGCTGTCCGGTGGGGTGGGAGCGCAGCATCGCGTCGGCGCCGGCTATCGCGTCGTGCCCGGCGTTCAGGGTGGCTTGCCAGTCCACCTTGGACGGACCGTGCGGCTCGGTCTGGTACTGCGCGTAGGAGGCCGTGGCCAGCTGGCCCTGCCGCCGGGCCTGGGGCAGTGCCGCCCCGGGCGCGGCGCCGGCGGCGAGCACGGCGACGCTCTGGCGCACCGCGGCGCCGCTGGCGTGCAGGAACTGGCCCGCGGTGCGGTGCAGCTCCCCGGTGCCGCCGCGGGGCCAGGCGAGCAGCCCGATCAGGACGCCGACGGTGGCGCCGACGGCGACGTCGACGACCCGGGTCTCGGCCAGCTGCCAGTTGACCGGGGCGAGCTGGGCGAAGACGAGGGAGATGACCAGCGTGAAGAGGGCCTGCCCCCAGCCGACGCCGAGCAGTGGGCCGGCCGAGAAGCCGACCAGCATGAGGATCGGCAGCGCCACCTCGTACACCCGGGGGTCGGCGCCGGCCAGCAGCAGTGCCCCGGCCAGCACCGAGCCGACGACCGTGCCGACCAGGGCGGGGCGGAGCGTCGAGCGGGTGCCGAGCGCCGAGGTACGCAGCACGGTGAGCGTGGCCAGCAGGACCCAGAACCCGTGCGAGAGGTCCAGGACGCCGGCCAGCACGCGGGCCCCGGTGAGGGCGAGCGCGAGCCGCAGGGCGCCCTGGAAGTAGACCGAGCGCGGGGTCAGGTGGTCCCGGAAGCGGCGCCACCACAGCTGGGCGGCGGGTTGGTCGGCGTACCAGAGGGGCTCTGGCCGGGCTGGTGGGGGAGTGGGGTCGGGGCGGATGGGCGCCTTGGCGGCGACCCGGACGGCGCTCGCCAGTTCGGTGGTCCACTCGGCGAGGCCGAGGGCGAGCGAGCCGGCGCGGAGCCGGTCCGGGTCGACCCGGCCGGGCGGCGCCTGGAGGCGTGCCCGCCGGAAGGTCTCGACCGCGCGGGTGATCCGGGTGTCGTCGGGTGGCGGGCCGTCGCCGCCCAGCCAGGCGGCCGCGGCCCGGGTCGTCGAGGAGGTCTGCCGCAGCAGGTCCGCCACCGCGTCGCCGCTCAGCGCCGGTCGACCGGCCTCCTGGTAGAGGTCGACCGTGCGGCCCAGCGCCAGCCGGGCCAGCCCGCCCGCGTGGCTCAGCGCCCGGTCCCGCCGCCCGGCGGACGCCGGCCGCTGCGCCGGTGACAGCCGCGACGGCCGGATCGCCTCCGCCGCCTCGGTGGCCCCGGGCAGGCGCCGGCCGGTGCGGTCCCGGCCGTCCGGGTCGCCGTCGTACGCGCCGGCCAGCCCCTCCTGGCAGCCGGCGACCGCGGTCAGCGCGCCGGCGAGCAGCACCGGGTACGGCACCGGGGCGGGGTCCGGCCAGAGCACGAGCTCGGCCGCCGCCAGCAGCAGCACCGCTATGGTCAGTCCGGCCAGCCGGTACCCGAGCGAGCCCGGATCGTACGGCGGGAAGCAGGGCAGGATGTACAGCAGCTGGACGCCGTTGGCCAAGCCGACCAGGCGGGGGCCGCCGACACCGGCGTAGCTGACCAGAAAGCCGAACGTGAGCATGCCCGCCGCGGCGGACCAGGTCGTCACCGACAGCAGCGTTCCCGCCGTCACCAGCGCGTACCCGACCGGCAGCACGGCCAGCAGGGTGCGCCCGCGCTGGAGCGGGGTGCCGGGAACCTGGGCGAGGACGCCCATCGCCACCGCGCCGAACAGCGCGTACGTGGCCATGGTGGGGTTGTCCAGCCCGTACCGGCAGGCGTAGAAGCCGAGACAGGCGACCAGCGTCACCCGCGCCGCCCGCCGGATGCCGACCAGTGCGGGATCGCGGCGACGCACCCAGGCGAGGGGCGAGGTCAGTCGCGGCATCCGGCCTCGGCCCGGGTCGGTTCCACCGTGCGCGCTTACCCCGTCGCCGATCATCGAAACGCGCTGTTGCCGTCCGGTAACCGGTTGTGTAGGGCGTCCCCGGTGGGGTAGCCAGCGACGGACTGCCCGCCCTGTGGAAGGGGGAGCTCCAATGTCACACTTCGCTCAGCCGATGTCGCACAACGGCGAGTTCGAGTTCTGGCGCAACCGTTCACAGATCTCGTTGCAGCCGGTCGCCGCGCCCTCGATCCTGGGGCTGTTCGGCTTCGCCGCCGCCACCTTCGTCGTGGCGACCAACCTCGCCGGCTGGTACGGCGGCACGAGTACGCCCAACTTCCTGTTCCCGTTCGTCGCCTTCACCGGTGGGCTGGCGCAGTTCCTCGCCGGGATGTGGGCCTACCGGGCACGGGACGGCCTCGCGACGGCGATGCACGGCATCTGGGGCGCCTTCTGGCTGGCCTACGCACTGCTCTTCCTGCTCGTCGCGGTCGGGGTGCTGACCCCACCGACGCCGTTCGTGGCGCTCGGCTACTGGTTCATCGCGCTGGCCGCGATCACCTGGTCCGGTGCGCTGGCCGCGCTGGGGCGGAACATCGGCTTCGCGCTGGTGCTGACCGCGCTGGCGGCTGGCGCGACGTGCCAGGCGATCGGGCAGCTCGCGGACATCTCGCCGTGGCGTACCGCCGGTGCCTGGCTCTTCATCGCCTCGGCGGTGCTCGCCTGGTACGTCGCGACCGCGCTCCTGCTGGAGTCGTCGTTCGGCCGGGTGGTGCTGCCGATGGGCATCGTGCGCGGGCCGAACGTGCCGGGCCGGCAGACCCGCCAGACGATCCAGTTCACCGCCGGCGAACCGGGCGTCAAGGTCGGCCAGTAGCCGGCGCGCCGCTTCCGGGACGCCATCCGGCCTGGCCGTGGCCGGTGACGCGGAGCAGGTCGAGCTTGCTCGCGTCCTCGCTGTGCGGGCGGGCGGTGTAGACGATGATCCGGAGATCCGAGTCCAGGGTCGCCAGCACGTCGCAGTCGAGGGTGACCAGGCCGACCGCCGGGCTGTGGACCGTCTTGCGCCCGGCCGTCCGGGGCAGGACCGCGAAGTCGTCCCACCGCTGCGCGAACGCCGTGCTGGTCTCGCGCAGTTCGGCCACGAGGGCCGCGAGGTCGCGGTCGTCCGGGTACCTGGCGATCGCGCCGCGGAGGTCGCCGACCAGCTCCCGGCCGAACCGGTCGTGCTCCTCCGCGGTGTGCACGACCGGGCTCGGCACGCCGGTGAAGTGCCGCCACACGAGGTTGCCGGAGCGGGCGGAGCCGGTTTCGGCGATTCCGAGCAGGGCGTTCCAGAGCGGGTTGGCGTGGACGAGGTCCCAGCTCGCGGTGAAGACCGCGACCGGGGTGTCGGCGAGCCGGTCGAGGATGCGGGCGGTGCCCGGGCCGATGTGCCGGGGCACGACGCCGGCGGCGGGCGGCTGGGCCCCGGCGGCGCGGTAGAGCAGGTCGCGTTCGGCGGGCGAGAGGCGCAGCGCGCGGGCGAGCGCGGCGAGCACCTGGGTCGACGGGTTTCGCGCCCGGCCCTGCTCGAGCCGGACGAGGTAGTCGACCGAGACGCCGGCGAGGGCGGCCAGCTCCTCGCGGCGCAGTCCGGCGGTGCGCCGCGGCCCGGCGTCGGGGAGCCCGACGTCGGACGGGCTGACCCGGTCGCGCCACGACCGCAACGCCCGGGCGAGCTCACCGGTTGCCATGACCCGAGGATCGCACCTCGCCGCGGCGACCGGGTGGTACCGCTGGTACCTGGGACCGTCGACCGGCTTGCCGGACCGTGGAGGCATGCGAACACCGAAGAGCGAACTCGCCGTCGTCACGGGCGCCAGCGGTGGGATCGGCGAGCGGATCGCCGCCGGTCTGGCCCGCACCGGCGCGACGGTCGTCCTCGTCGCCCGCGACC
Source organism: Phytohabitans maris (assembly GCF_031085175.1). Lineage (GTDB taxonomy): Bacteria > Actinomycetota > Actinomycetes > Mycobacteriales > Micromonosporaceae > Phytohabitans > Phytohabitans maris. The sequence continues at coordinate 33,874 of NZ_JAVHUY010000027.1, read as the reverse complement.
GCGCCCGGCTGGACCTGGCGCGGGAACGCATCCGCGCCGCCGTCCCGGGAGCCGACCTGGAGGTCGAGCCGGTCGACCTGGCCGACCTCGCCGAGGTGCGGGCGCTCGCGGACCGGCTCGCCGACCGCGCGCCGTCGATCGTGGTGAGCAACGCCGCGGTCATCGCCCCGCTCGACGACCGTACTCCCGACGGCTTCCACCGGGCGCTCGTGACCAACCACCTCGCCCCGTACCTGCTGCTGCGCCGCCTCGCCGAACGCCCGGCGGGCCGGCCCCGCCGGTTCGTCGTCGTCGGGGCGTCCCCGCGCGGGCTCGCCCGCGTCCCGGTCGACTTCGACGACCTCAACCTGGAGGCCGGACGTGGACTCGGCTGGCCGCCCAGCTTCCGCCCCTTCGTCGCCTACGCGCGCACCAAGAACATGAACGCGATGTTCGTGTACGCGCTGGCGTCCCGGCTCGCCGGCACCGGCACGACCGTGAACGGCGCGCATCCGGGAATCATCAAGGGCGGCGGGCTCGGCCGGGAGGCGCGCGGCGCGCTGAAGGCGTTCGGCGCGCTCTGCGGCCTCTTCTCGGCCGGGCCCGCCACCGGCGCCGACACTCCACTGTGGCTGGCGACGAGCACCGCGGTCGAGGGCGTGACGGGCAGGTTCTTCGTCAAGCGCCGGGCCGTCCGGACCGCGCCGCACACCACCGCACCGGAGCGCGTCGAACGCCTGTGGCGCGAGAGCGCCCGGCTCGTCGGCCTCCCCGCGGAAAGCGAGGCTCCACGGTCGTCCCGGTGAGCCGGGCCGGCGGGATCCGCGCGTTCAGGCGACGTGTGGGCTGCGGCGTTCGACGAACACGACGTCGCGCCACCGGTGGCCGTGGACGGCGTGCCGGCCGACCCGCTCGCGGATGCCGACCACGCGGAAGCCGACCCGCTGGTGCAGGGCGAGGCTGGCGGTGTTCTCCGGGAAGATGCCGGACTGGATGGTCCAGATGCCGGCCGCCTCGGTGGAGGCGATCAGCGCCTCCAGGAGGGCCCGGCCGACACCCAGCCGCTGGGCGGCCGGGTCGACGTACACGGAGTGCTCGACGACGCCGGCGTACACCGCGCGGGTCGAGACCGGGGAGACGGTCACCCAGCCGAGCACGGTGTCGTGGTCGTCCACCGCCACGTGGCGGTGCTCGGGCAGCTTGCCGGCGTCGAACGCCGCCCACGACGGGGCCACCGACTCGAACGAGGCGTGACCGCTGTCTATGCCGGCCTGGTAGATGCACAACACCGCCGCCGCGTCGCCGGGGCGCATGGGCCGGATCCTCACAACGTGGTCAGGCAGGGGTCAGCACGATCTTTCCGGGTACGCCGCCGGCCAGCACCCGCCGGTGCGCGTCGGCCGCCTCGGTCAGCGGCATGGTGGCCGCCACGCGGGTGCGGAGCTTGCCGGCCGCCACCTGCTCCACCAGCTCGGCCAGCAGCTTCCGGTCGTGCTTGATGAGCTGCAGGTCCTGGCGCACGCCGCGGCGCGAGTCGATCGCCGGAGTCGGGCGGGTGGCGACCACGACGCCCCGGTCCTGGACGGCCGCGCCCGCCGCTTCGCCGAGGGGGACCGCGTCGAACACCGCGGCCACCGGCCCGACCCGGGCCAGCGCGGCGGAGCGGGGGACCACCTCCTGGGGGCCGAGACCGCGCACCCACTCCTCGTCGCCGGTGGTGGCCTGGGCCAGGACCCGGTAGCCGCCCTGGGCGGCGAGCTGGGTGACGAAACCGCCGACACCGCCACTGGCGCCGGTGACCAGGAGGCTGTCGCCGGGCAGCAGGTCGGACGAGAGCAGCGCCAGCCCCTGGTGGGCGGTCTGGGCGTTGAGCGGCACCGTGGCGGCGGGCGCGAAGTCGAGGCCGTCCGGCAGCGGCACCAGCCAGTCGACGTCGGCGGCCACGAACTCGGCGTAGCCACCGGGCGCGCCGCGGGTCAGGTACCACGGGATCATGCCGACGACGCGGTCACCCACCTGGAAGTCCGCCGTGCCGGCGCCGACCGAGGCCACCTCGCCGGCGATGTCCCACCCGGGCAGAAACGGCGGCCGCACCGGTCCGCGCGGGATCTGCCCGGTGGTGGCGGCGACGTCGGCCGGATGCACGCAAACCGCGCGGATCCGGACGACCACCTGACCGGGCCGCGCCTCGGGCTCGGGCAGCTCGGTCACTTGTAGCACCTCAGGCCCGCCGAGCGCGGCCGCGATGACCCCCAGCACGCGGTCCACTATAGACCGCGTCCGGAGGCTCACCCGAGGCCGTGACCACGACCTCCGCGGCCGAGGCGCCGGCCCGCTCATCCTCGCCTCGCCCCGGCCGCACCAGTCGGGAAATCGCGCGCGCGGCGAAGCACGCCGCTGGTCCGGGGCGCCGGGTGGCGTCGTCCGGACCGCCCGCCGCGCGGGAACAGCGCCGGCCCGGTGGGGCGGCACGCGCCGCCGCGCCGCCGCGGCTTCCCGCGAAAAGCCCGGCACACCCCATCCGGGTACGGGCGGGACGGCGAGAACGCGAGCGGACACATCTGGCCGCATGGGCACGGTCGGGAGCGGAGTGGGCTCGACGGCGCGTTTTCCGCCGTCGCGCGCATCGCCGGAAAAGTAGGTCGCATTCGCGTTCACGAATGCTCGTAGAAACTGCGACGGGCGTCCCGCAACAGCGGAGAATGTGTTGCACGGAAGCCACACAAACGGGGGAGCGTCATGGGATTGAGGTGGCGATCGAGCCTGCTGTCCGTAGCCATCACGGCCGCGCCGTTGGTCCTCGTCGCGTGCACCGCCGACCGCAAGCCGGACGACCGGCCGGCCGGGGAGCGGGCGGCGCCGGTGGAACTGCTCGTGACACCCGCCGACCAGGCCCGTGACGTGCCGGTCAGCGCCGAGGTGGGCACCGCCGTCAAGGGCGGGCGGGTCACCGCCGTGCGGATCACGGACGACAAGGGCGCCGAGGTCAAGGCGGAGCCCCGGGAGGACGCGTCGGCCTGGGTGCCGAACAAGCCGTTGCAGCCCCGGCGTACCTATACCGCCGAGGTGACCGCTACCGGCGACTCCGGAAAGACCGTCACGCGGAAGACGACGTTCACCACGCTGGCGAAGTCGACCAAACCGGCGATCACCAGCACGTTGTACTTCTCCGACGGCCGCACGTACGGCACCGCGATGCCGGTCACCGTCGCATTCGACCCGCCCATCGCCAAGCAGGACAGGGCGGATGTACAGCGCCGGTTGTTCGTGAAGACGAATCCCGCGCAGCCCGGGGCCTGGTCGTGGGTGCCCGACGGCAGCCAGGTCTACTACCGGGCGCCCGACTTCTGGCGGCCCGGCACGACGATCAGCGTCCGCGCCGGCCTGCAGGGGCTGCCCATCGGGAAGGGGCGGGTCGGAGACGTCGACCGCACCGCCACCGCGAAGGTCGGCCGCCAGGTGGCCCTGGAGATCGACAACGCCACGAAGCAGATGTCGGTGCGGCGTGACGGCAAGCTGCTCCGCAAGATCCCGGTCAGCCTCGGCAAGCCGAGCACGCCGACCTCCAGCGGCAAGATGGTGATCATGGAGAAGCACGACTTCACGACCTTCGACACCCGCGGCGAGCCGGACGGCGGCTACGTGGTCGACGTCGCCGACGCCCAGCGGCTCACCTGGGGCGGCGAGTTCATCCACGGGGCGCCATGGTCCGAAGGGGACCAGGGCAACCGCAACGTCTCCCACGGCTGTACCAACATCTCCGCCGCCGCCGCCAACTGGCTGATGGGCGTCACCCAGGTCGGCGACCTGGTCACCGTCAAGGGCACCGAGGTGAAACTGGAGCCGGGCAACGGCTGGACCGCCTGGAACGTGAGCTGGGACGACTTCGTCAAGGGCAGCGCCCTGCCCGTGCCGGCCGGGCTTCGACCGGCCCCGGCCCAGCGACCGCACGCGGCCGCCGGCTCGCCCACCCCGGTCCCCTCCGGCACCGGCGGCTGACCGAGGACCGTCCACTCCGCCCTAGGCGCCACCGAGCCGCCCCGCGACGGTGTTCTTGCCGGCCGCGACCGGTGGTGGCCGCCAGTGCCGGTTTGCCGAAGTGGCAAGGTTGTTTGCCGGATGCGGCGGCGTTCGGGACGCTGGTCGGCATGGAGATCGACGAGTCACCGGACCTGGGCGTGGACAACGCCGTCGCCACCCACCGGAAGGAGGGCGGCCGATGAGCGGGCACGGGCACCAGCTCACCGCAGAGGAAGCGGCCGCCATGTTCGAGCCGGCGAGCTGGGACGAGCGGTACTCCGGTCCGGAGAAGGTCTGGAGCGGAAACGCCAACCCGCAGCTGGTCGCCGAGGCGGGCCGGCTGACCCCCGGTACCGCCCTGGACGTCGGCTGCGGCGAGGGCGGCGACGTGATCTGGCTGGCGCGCCACGGGTGGACGGTCACCGGCGCCGACTTCTCCGCCAACGGCCTGGCCCGCGCCGCGCGCCACGCCGAGCGGGCCGGGGTCGCCGATCGGGTCGACTGGTGGCAGGTCGACGCGCGGACGTTCGCGGCCGGCGGCCGGTCGTACGACCTGGTCACCAGCCACTACCTGCACGCGCCGGACGGCGGGATGGTGGACGTGACCCGCCGGCTGGCCGAGGCCGTGGCACCGGGCGGTCGGCTGCTCGTGGTCGGCCATTCGCCGTCCGAGGTGTTCGCCCAGATGAGCGCGAGCCAGCGCCGGGCGATGTTTCTGGCCGAGGAGCTGCTGCCCGGCCTGCCGGACGGCTTCGAACCGCTCGTGGTCGAGCAGCGACCCCGGACCCTGACCCGCGACGGCGTACGGGTCGACGTGCCCGACTCGACGCTGCTCGCCCGCCGCACGGCGTAGCGGCAGCGTCCCGCCCGGGCGCGCGGCAGCACCCGCCGCGGCGTCAGTTCGTCAGCGTGAGGCCGGCCAGCGAGAGGCCGGCCAGCAGCGCCGTGCCGAGCGCGCCGGCGACCAGGGCCCGCCCACCGCGCTGTGCGAGGCCGCGCAGGTCGACGGCGGTGCCGAGCGCGAACATGGCCATCGCCAGCAGCAGGCTGGAGGTGGTCGCGGCGGCGTGCCGCACCGGGTCCGGCACCAGCCCGCTGGTCCGCAGGGCGGCCATCACCACGAAGCCGGCGACGAACCAGGGCAGGATCGGCGGGCGCGGGCCGGTCTCGCCGGTCCCGCGCCGGCGGGCGAGCGTGACGGTGGCGACCAGCGGCGCGAGCAGGGCGACGCGGCTCAGCTTCACGAGCACCGCGGCGGAGAGCGCCGCCGTGCCGGCCATGCCACCGATCGCGACGACCTGGCCGACCTCGTGCACGCTCGCGCCGGTCCAGAGGCCGAGCGTGGTCTCGTCCAGCCCGAGCAGCAGGCCGAGCAGCGGCATGAGCGCCAGGCAGAGCGTGCCGAGCACGGTCACCACCGCGACGGCGGTGACCGTGTCCTCCTCGTCGCCGTCGGCGACCTGGTTCATCGCGGCCACCGCGGAGGCGCCGCAGATCGAGACGCCGGTGGCGACCAGCAGCGCGCGGGCCGGGCTCAGCCCGAGGCGCAGGCCGAACCAGCGGGTGGCCACGAAGCAGGCGGCCACGCCGGCCAGCACGACGGCGGCGGTACCCAGGCCGAGCCGGCGGATGTCCGCGAGGGCGAGTTGCAGCCCGAGGAGGACCACGCCGGTGCGGAGCAGGGCACGGGAGGCGATGCCGAGCCCGGCGCGGAGCCGCTCGTGGTACCCGCCCGCGGCCCGGAGCAGGATGCCGAGCCCGATCGCGACCACCATCGGGCTGGCCGGGCTGGCGAGCCGGTTCACCGCGTACCCGGCCGCCGCCGCGCCGGCCGCGACGAGCAGCCCGGGGGCGGTGGAGCGCACCCGGTAGGCCACGGCGGTCCGCTCGCGCAGGGACATGCCCCAAGGCTGGGTGGATCATCGCGGGGTGAGTAGTCCCTGCTTACGCGCCACGCCATAGCCTGTGGCTATGAGTCAGCTGCCGGATCTGGAGTCGCTGCGGCTGCTGGTACGCGTGGCCGAGCTCGGCAGCGTGGGCCAGGCCGCCCGGGCGGTGGGGATGACCCAGCCGTCGGCCACCAAGCGGCTCGGCGCGCTGGAGCGCCGGGTGGGGCTGCCGCTGCTGGTCCGCACGCCCCGCGGCTCGTCGCTGACCAACGACGGCCGGGTGATGGTCGACTGGTCGGTACGGCTGCTCGCGGCGGCGGACGAGTTCCAGGCGAGCCTGGCGGCGCTGCGCGAGGCGCGGGTGGCGCAGCTGCGGATCGCGGCGAGCATGACCGTCGCCGAGGCGCTGCTGCCCGGCTGGCTGCACCAGCTCCGGCTGCGCGAGCCGGACGTGCGGGTCGGCCTGACCGTGGTCAACTCCACCGAGGTGGCCCGGCTGCTGCTGGTCGACGAGAGCGTCGACATCGGGTTCGTCGAGGGGCCGCGGGTGCCGCCCGGGCTCGGCCACCGGACCGTCGGGCACGACGAGCTCATCGTCGTGGTGGCGCCGCGGCACCCCTGGGCCCGCCGGCGCCGCCCGCTGCTCGCCGGCGAGCTGGCCGGTACCCGGCTCGTGGTCCGCGAGGTCGGCTCCGGCACCCGGGACACGCTCGAGCTGGCCCTGCGCGGGCTCGACCCGGTCCCGGCCCACCTGGCACTCGGCTCCAACGCGGCGGTGAAGGGCGCGGCCATGGCCGGCAGCGCACCGGCCGTGCTGAGCCGGTACGCCGTGGAGGCGGAGCTGGCGACGGGGCGGCTGGTCGCCGTACCCGTGGCGGGTCTGTCCCTGGCCCGGACGCTGCGCGCGGTCTGGCCGCGCGGGCGGCGGCTGACCGGCGCGGCGGCGGCGCTGCTCCAGGCGATCGACGCGGAGGGCCGGCCCAGGGGCTAGACCGGACGGTCGGTCCAATCTGTTAGTGTGCGTCGCACCGGGCGCATCCCGTCCCCTGCGCGCCGGACCGGGACGGTGCCGACGGACGGAGGGCCGATGGACCCACAGGAGTACGAGAAGTTCCAGCGGGACGTGTTCGAGGCGATCTGGCGTGACCTCGACCCGCTCGAAGCCGAGATCGAAGACGACGAGTCGCTGCCGATGGAGCGGCTGATGCCGATGCTCCGCGACATGGGCGCGCTCGGCCTGCTGGTGCCTGCGGAGTACGGCGGCAGCGGGCTGACCATCGAGCAGTACCTGCCGATCATCGCCGAGTTCGCCAAGGTGCAGGGCGGGATCCGGGTGCTGGTGCACGTGCACAACTCGTTCGCCCACGCGCTGTCGGAGATCGGCTCGCCGGAGCAGCGCGCGGCGATCCTGCCCGGCGCGGTGACCGGGGCGGCGTCGGTGGCGTTCGCGCTGACCGAGCCGGACCACGGCACCGGCGCCGACCTGGGCACGACCGCGACCCGCGACGGCGGCGACTACGTCCTGAACGGCACGAAGTGGCTGATCACCAACTCGGACCTCGCCTCGCACTTCATCGTCTTCGCACGGACCTCGCCGACCGAGGTCTCCGCGCTGCTCGTGGAGCGGGACCGGCCCGGCCTGACCATCGAGCCGCTGCCGGAGACGATGGGCTGCAAGGGCGGCGAGCACGGCGTGCTCACCTTCGACGGGGTCCGGGTGCCGGCCGCCAACCTGGTCGGCGCCGAGGGGGAGGGGCAGGCCCACCTGGAGCGGGCGCTGGAGATCAGCCGGGTCTTCATCGCGGCGAGTTCGCTCGGCACCGCGCAGCGGGCGCTCGACCTGAGCCTGGAGCACGCCCGCCGGCGGGTCACCTTCGGCAAGCCGATCGCCGCCCGGCAGGCCGTCCAGCGCTACCTGGCCGAGATGGCCACCGACGTGTACGCGCTGCGGCACATGCTGCTCGACGCGGCCCGCAAGTGGGACGCCGGGCGGCGCATCCCGACGGAGGCGTCGCTGGTCAAGCTCTTCGGGCTGGAGGCGGTCGGCCGGGTCACCGACCGGGCGCTGCTGGTGCACGGCGGGATCGGGTACACCCGGCGCACGCCGATCGAGCGGCTCTACCGGGACGCCCGGCTCAACTGGCTGGAGGAGGGGCCACCGACCATCCAGTACCTGGTCGCCGCCCGCGAGCTGGTCGGCGGGTACGAGTGGGCGGACGCGTTCGCGGGGGCGCGGCATGGCTGAGGCGCTGGTCGTCGACGCGATCCGCACCCCCTCCGGCAAGGGCCGGCCGGGCGGGGCCTTGAACGGCGTACACCCGGTGGACCTGCTCGCCGCCGCGCTCACCGCGCTGGTGGCCCGGACCGGCCTCGATCCGTCCGATGTGGACGACGTGATCGGCGGCTGCGTCACCCAGGCGGGGGAGCAGGCGATGAACGTCACCCGGCAGGCCGTGCTCGCCGCCGGGTTCCCGCAGGCCGTGCCGGCGACCACAGTGGACCGGCAGTGCGGGTCGAGCCAGCAGGCGGTCCACTTCGCCGCGCACGCGGTCGCCAGCGGCGCCCAGGACGTGGTGATCGCCTGCGGCGTGGAGTCGATGAGCCGAGCGCCGATGTGGTCCAACTGGCTCGACCGCGACCCGTACGGCCCCGGACTGGCCCGCCGCTACCCGGAAGGGCTGGTCCGGCAGGGCGTCTCGGCCGAGCTGGTCACCGCGCGGTCCGGGCTGGACCGGGCGGCGATGGACGCGTACGCGGCCCGTTCGCACGCCCGGGCGGCGCTGGCCCAGGAGCGGGGCTGGTTCAACGGCGAGCTCGTGCCGGTCACGACCGGGGACGCCACGGTGACCCGGGACGAGACGATCCGGGCCGGCGTGACCACCGAGGCGCTCGCCGGGCTGAAGCCGGCCTTCCACGACGAGGCGGCCGGTGAGCGGTTCCCGGAGATCGGCTGGCACGTCACCGCCGGCAACTCCTCGCCGCTGACCGACGGCGCCTCGGCGGCGCTGGTGGTGAGCGAGCGGGCGGCGGACCGGCTGGGACTGCGTCCACGCGCCCGGGTGCACGCCACCGCGGTCGCCGGCGACGACCCGCTGCTGATGCTGACCGCGGTCCTGCCGGCCACCCGCAAGGTGCTGGCCAAGGCCGGGCTGGACGCCGCCGACGTCGACGTGTTCGAGGTCAACGAGGCGTTCGCCTGCGTGCCGCTGGCCTGGCAGCGCGAGTTCGGCGTACCGGACGAGCGGCTCAACCCCTGCGGCGGGGCGATCGCGCTCGGCCACCCGCTCGGCGCCTCGGGCACCCGGCTGCTGGCCACGCTGCTCGGCGGGCTGGAGCGCGGCGGCGGCCGGTACGGGCTGCAGACCATGTGCGAGGCCGGCGGCCTGGCCAACGCGCTCGTCCTGGAGCGGCTGTGAGCACCGGGGCCGCGCTGGCCGGGGTACGGGTGCTCGACCTGTCCCGCCAGGCTCCCGGGCCGTACTGCTCGATGCTGCTGGCCGACTTCGGCGCCGACGTGATCCTCGTCGAGCCGCCCGGCGGGTCGACCCGGGGCGCCGAGACCAACGTGTACTGGGAGCTGGAGCGCGACCCCGAGGTGAGCCGGATGGCCGGGCTGCGGCGCAACAAGCGCAGCGTCGTGCTCGACCTCAAGTCCGATGTGGACCGAGCCGTGATGCACCGCCTGGTCGCCGGCGCCGACGTGCTGCTGGAGGGGTTCCGGCCGGGGGTCGCGGCGCGGCTCGGCATCGACTGGCCGCGCTGCCGCGAGCTCAACCCGCGGCTGGTGTACTGCTCGCTGACCGGTGCCGGGCAGGACGGGCCGGGGGCGCTCGCGGCCGGCCACGACATCAACTACCTGGCGCAGACCGGGGTGCTGGAGCTGATCGCCGACCAGGACGGGCGGCCGGTCATCCCGCTCAACCTGCTGGCCGACTTCGCCGGCGGCGGGCTGATGGCCGCGTACGCCATCATGGTCGCGCTGTTCCACCGGGACCGCTCCGGCGCCGGGCAGCACATCGACCTGGCGATGGTCGACGGCACGCTGTCGCTGCTGACCCACGCGGCCAGCCTGCACTTCGCCCGCGGCGCCGACCTGCGGGCCGGCCACTTCTTCCTCTCCGGACAGCTGCCGCAGTACGGCGTGTACCGCTGCGCCGACGGCCGCTGGGTGGCGCTCGGCGCGCTGGAGCCGTGGTTCTACGACGAGCTGATGCGGCTGACCGGCCGCCCGGACCTGGCCGGATCGCACCGCGACCCGCAAGCGGCGCGGGCGGTCGCCGACCACCTGGTCGGTTGGTTCGGGGCGCGCGGCTCGGCCGAGGCGGTCGTGCTGCTGGACGGGGCGGATGTCTGCGCCACGCGCGTCGCCACGTTCGCGGAGGCGATGCGGCTGGCCGAGGAGCGCGGCATGATCGCGCGGCTCGACCCGGACGCGCCGATGGTGGGCGTACCGGCGAAGCTCTCCGCCACGCCGGGCCGGGTCTGGCGCCGGCCGCCGGATGTCGGCGAGCACACCGACGAGATCCGCGCCGAGGTCTTCGAGGGGTAGCGAGGCGAAACCGGCCGGCGTCCGGGACGCCGGCCGGTCTTGTCGCGGCTCAGCTCTTCGGCTTCACCCAGGACGGGTTGATCATGCCGGCGGGGTGCCCGATGAGGCCGGTCAGCTCCGCGGAGACGGCCACCGGCACCTGCAGCGCGTAGAGGAACGCGGCCGGCGCGTCCCGCATCAGCTTCTTCTGCGCGTCGCAGATCAGGCCGGCGCGTACCGTCTCGTCGCCCTCCTGGTTGAGGGTGTTGACCATCTGGTCGAACTCCGGGCTGTCGTAGTAGCCGCCGTTGTAGCCGGTCGGCGGGAAGTTCGCCTTCAGGTAGTTGCGCAGCGCGTGCCCACCGTCGAGGAACACCGAGCCCAGACCCATGATGTACACGTCGAGCGTGGCCTCCTGCGGCGGCGTGTAGACGGTCGCCAGGTAGGTCGGGAAGTCGGTCGGGTTGGCCAGGTCGACCTGTACGCCGGCGGCCCGAAGGTCACCGGCGACCGCCTCACCGATCTTGTAGTCGTTGAGGTAGCGGCCGTTCGGCGCGCCCATCCGCAGCTTGAGGTTGGTGGCACCGGCCTCGGCGAGCAGCTGCTTGGCCTTGGCCGGGTCGTACGCGTAGTTGTTCGCGTCGCACGCCCCGAACGTCCACGGCACCACCGGTGACTTGAGCGGCTCGGCGGCCCCGTAGGCGAGCACCTTGACGATCTGCTCGCGGTTGATGGCGTAGCTGAGCGCCTGCCGTACCCTCGGGTCGGCCAGCTGGGGTGCCTGCTTGCTCTGCGTCTTCATCACCAGCTGCACCGCGTTGGTGGCGTTGACCAGGGTCAGCTCGACCGAGTCGTCCTCGCGCAGGCTGGCCAGGTCGGTGCCGGGCGGGTCGAGGATGATGTCGGCGCCGTTCGACTTGAGCAGCGCGAGCCGGCTGGTCGCCTCCGGCACCACCTTCCAGATCTGGGTGGCGAAGGTGGGCTTGTCGCCCCAGTAGCTCTGGTTGGCGGTGAGCGTGAGGTGGTCGCCCTTCACGTTCTCCTTGAAGGCGTACGGTCCGGTGCCGACCGGGGCGACGACCTGCTGGACGCTGTTCGGCGCCTTGCGCGTGGCGTCCGGCGAGAGGATGCCGCCGACCGGCAGGGACAGCGCCCGGGGCAGGGCCGGGTACTTGGACTTCAGGTTGATCCGTACGTGCGTGTCGTCGACGACTTCGGTGCTCTTGATGACGACCAGCGCGTCCGGGCGGGCCTTGAGGGTCTCCGGGCTGTTGACCCGGTCCAGGCTGAACTTCACGGCCGCGGCGTTCAGCGGCGTGCCGTCCGAGAACGTCACCCCCTGTCGCAGGGTGAAGTCCCAGCTCATGCCGTCCGGCGCGGCCTTCCACTCGGTGGCCAGCAGCGGCTTGAGCGTGCCGTCCGCGCCGAGCGTGGTGAGCGACTCGACGACCTGCTGCAGGCGCTGGATGACGCTCGCCGAGACCTGCGCCTGCGGGTCGAACGTGTCGATGTCGGCGCCCACCGCGATGGTGAGCGTGTCGGTGCCTCCGGAGCCGCCCGAGTCCGAGCCGGTGGTGCATCCAGCAGCGGCCAGTGCCACGGCCAGTGCGGCTCCCCAGAGTCGACGCGTATGAAGTCGACGCATATGAAAAAGCCCTTCTTGTGCAGACCAGGGGTATCGCAAATGACACATCTGGGCGCCGGCCGGGCGCCGGACGCCGGGCGTGGGCGGCGCCGCCGACCACGCCCCGTGCGGGCGTGGAGGGGACGTTACACTGGACCGGACGTTCGGTACAGCGATGCGAGGGCGGTTTTACCCGGCCGTCACAGGCGGCGAAGGGGCGGCGCGCGCGGACTCGGGTCGAAGGCAGTCCGATGCGTCGATAGCTGCGCTATGATCCCGCGCCATCGGCACCCGCCGGACGCGACGCTTTCCGGGCGACCCGAGAGCCAAGGAGGACGTGTTGGCAGCGAGCCGACCGACGAAGGAGGCGGCGCCGGCCGCCGCGGGGCAGGCGGGCGACCGGGCGGCCGGTGACGGCGCGGTGCTGCCGGCGCGGGAGCGGATCCTGCGCACCTCCGCCGAGCTTTTCGCGCGCAACGGATACCACGCCACCGGCATGGCCGAGCTCTCCACCGCGACCAGGCTGAGCCGCGGGTCGCTGTACCACCACATGGACGGCAAGGAGTCGATCCTGTACGAGATCTGCCGGGTGCAGATCGACGACATGAACGCCCAGGCCGCCGAGATCGTCGGCCGCGGCCTGCCGCCCGCCGAGACGCTGCGGGTGCTCGGGCGCGCCCTGCTGCGCAACATCAGCGACCACCTGAACGAGTGGTCGGTGTTCTTCAAGGAGTTCCAGGCGCTCTCCGGCGACCGGCGCACCGAGATCGTGGCCGCCCGCGACCAGTTCGAGCAGTACTGGCTGCGCACCGTCCGCGCGGTGGTGCCGGAGGGGTCGGGCGTAGACGTCTCACCGGTCCTGGTCAAGGGCATCCTCGGGATGTTCAACTACGCCTACCTGTGGTTTCGGCCGGGCGGCCCGCTCAGCCCCGAGCAGACCGCCGACCTGTTCGTCGACGTGCTGGTCAAGGGCCTGCACCCGGTGGAGTAGCCGCCGATCCATAAGCCAGGCTTTGACACCGCCAACCAAGTGACGGCTGGCGGCACCAGATGAGCCTGCCCAGACTGGGCTCGCGGTCCCGTACCAGCGGGCCGGAAGCTCCGGGAGGGCGGGCATGGCGGCTGCACAGCGGTTGACGACGCTGGTCGAGCACGTGCGGGCGGCGGCCGGCCGGGTCTGCCCCCCGGAGCGGACCGCGTCGCTGGTCGGCGAGGCGCTGCGGGCACACCTGCCGACCCGCGACGTGCTGACGCCGGCGCAGCTCGCCGGCGACCCGGACGGCTACACGCAGCACATCCTGCACGTCGAGCCGGACGGGCTCTTCTCGGTCGTCGCGCTGGTCTGGCGCCCCGGGCAGGCCACGCCGATCCACGACCACCTCTGCTGGTGCGTGGTCGGCGTGGTGGACGGCGTCGAGTCCGAGGTGCGGTACCGGCTGGCCGAGCGGGACGGCCGGGCGCACCTGGTGGAGGACGGCGTGGTCGAGAACCCGGCCGGGAGCGTCTGCGGGTTCGCCCCGCCCGGCGACATCCACGAGGTGCGCAACGCCGGCGACGGTACGGCCGTCTCCATCCACGTGTACGGCGCGGACATCTCCCGCGTCGGCTCGAGCATCCGCCGCCGCTACGACCTGCCGGTCCGGCCGGCTTTACGGTGACCGCTCTGTACCGACCGTCCGGTCCAAGATACCCTCGGGACACCCGTAACGGAGAAGGGGAGCCAGCGTGAGCACACCTGCGCGCAGCGTCGACACGCTCGTCGTCGGCGGCGGCCTGAACGGCGTCGGCGTGGCCTACTACCTGGCCCGGGAGGGGGTCACCGACGTACTGGTGGTCGAGGCCGAGGAGCACGGCTCCGGCGCCACCGGCGGCTCGATGGGCAACGTCCGCCAGCAGGGCTTCGGGCACCCGCTGGAGATCGAGTGCTCGCGCCGCGGCCTCGACTTCTGGAAGAACGTCGAGGAGCGCCTCGGCGCGCCCTGCCTGTTCCACGAGGACGGGTACCTGCTGCTCACCGGCACCGCGCAGACCGCCGCCATCCTGCGCGAGCAGGCCGACCTGCAGATCTCCATGGGCCTGCCGGACGTCCAGCTGCTGGAGCCGGACGAGGTCGCCGAGCTGGTGCCGTTCATCGACCCGGAGGGGCTGATCTGCGGATCCTGGACCCCCAAGGACGGGCACGTGATGCCGATGGACGGGCTGAGCGCGTTCATCCACGCCGGCCGCGAGCTGGGCGTCAAGATCCAGAAGCGGTGGCCGGTCACCCGGCTGGAGCGCAAGCCGGACGGCTGGCACGCGTACGGGCCGGACGAGATCGTCGCCCAGCGGGTGGTCGCCGTCGCCGGGTGGGGCAACCGCGAGCTGCTCCAGCCGTTCGGCGTGGACCTGGACATCTACAAGGCCACGCACCGCGCGGTGCTGACCGAGCCGGCCTTCGCCGGCTCCCGGATCCCGACCGTCATCGACATCGACACCGGGATGGCGATCGAGCGCGAGGGGGAGGCGCTGATGCTCGCGATGCTCGGCCGCAACCCCGCCGCCCGCGATCACAACCACCTCGTCGAGCTCTTCGTCGAGGCGGCGGCCGACCGCGCGCCCGGCCTGGCCGACCTGAAGATCGTCCACGAGCTGACCGCGTACCCGGCGCTCGGCGGCGACGGCCACCCCTACGTCGGCAAGGTGGAGGAAGGGCTCTGGGCGCTCGCCTTCACCGGGCACGGCGCGATGCACGGCCCGCCGGTCGCCGAGGCCCTCGCGAGGTCCATCGTGGACCGTCCAGACCCGACACTCGACCTGTCGCCCTGGGACGTGCGCCGCACGCCCGGCCAGCGCACGGTGCTCTGGCGCCGCAACGCCACGTCCTGACCTGGAGGCATCATGGCCCGCCGTATTCTCCTGATCAACCCCGTCGGGGTGGACATCTTCGACCAGCTCACCGTCGACCTGGTCCGGCCGGACCTGCGCGAGGACACCGAGGTCGTCTGCCGCAGCCTCGACGGCGTACCGCGCACGCCGCACCTGGCCAGCCCGGCCGAGTTCCACAACCAGCTGATCACGATGGTGGCCGGCGCGGCCGCCGAGGGCTTCGACGCGGTGGGCGTCTCCTGCTGCGGCGACCCGGCGCTGTCGGCCTGCAAGTCGGTCTCGTCGATCCCGGTGACCGCGCCGTTCGAGGCGGTCTGCGCGGCAGCCCGGTCGCTCGGCCCGTTCGCCGTGCTGCGCCGCACGCTCCCGCCCGCCTTCGCCGCCACGATGCCGACCCAGCGCAACGGCCACTGGATGCGCCACCTGGTGCGCTCGTACGGCGTGGCGCCGGACGACGTGACGTTCCGGACCGTACCGGTGGTCAGCCACCCGAGCCCGGCGGAGGTCGCCGACCTGGCGGTCCGGGACCCCGACCTGCTGCGGGAGAAGGTGCTCGCCGCGATGGCGGAGGCGGCCACCGGCCCCGGCCTGAAGCAGACCCTCGCCGCCGCCGAGGAGGACGGCGCCGCCGCGGTCTTCTTCGCCTGCACCTTCTGGGGCGGGCTGCTCGGCCCGGTACGCGAGCAGTCGCCCGTCCCGGTGCTGGACCCGCTGACCGTGGTGGCCAAGTACACCGAGTACCTCGCGACGATCGTGTGATCCGGCCGGCCAGTAGGACTGAGTGAAGGAGAGCGCCGCAGTGGCATCGGGTTTGACCCTGGGAGTGGACGTCGGTGGCACGTTCACCGACTTCATCGTCGTCGACGAGGCCGGCGCCGTGCACTGCTTCAAGGTGCCGAGCACGCCGTCGCGGCCGGCGCGGAGCACGATCACCGGCTTCGGCGAGATCGTCCGCGAGCTGGGGCTGTCGGCGGAGCGGCTGGCCGCGATGCAGCACACCCACAGCAGCACCATCGCCACCAACGCGGTCATCGAGCGGCGCGGTCCGGCGATCGGGGTACTGGTGACCGACGGCTTCCGCGACCTGTTCGAGCTGCAGCGGCTGGCCGTACCGGACCCGCTGCGCTACGACTCGCAGCGGCCGACCCCGCTGGTGGCCCGGTCGCTGGTCGCCGAGGTGACCGAGCGGATGGGCTTCGACGGCGGCACCGTCACCCCGCTGGACGAGGAGCAGCTGGTCGAGCAGGCCCGGCGGCTGCGCGCCCGCGGCTGCGAGAGCTTCGTGGTCTGCTTCCTGCACGCGTACGTCAACGGCGCGCACGAGGCGGCCGCCCGCGAGGTGCTGCGCCGCGAGTTCCCGGACGTGCCGGTGGAGGTCTCCTCCGAGGTGTGGCCGCAGGCCCGCGAGTACGAGCGGGCCACCCTCACCGTCATCAACGCCTCGATCCGCCCGATCATGCAGGCGTACCTGGACGAGATCGCCGAGGGGATGCGCGGGCACGGGCTGGCCAACGAGGCCACCATCGCCCGTTCCAACGGCGGCATGCAGCGGGCGCACACGATCCGCGCCTGGCCGGTGGCCGCGCTGCTGTCCGGACCGGCGGCCGGCGTCGCCGGGGCGGCCCGCGCGGCGGCCGAGTCCGGCTGGGACCGGGCCGACCTGATCACCATCGACGTCGGCGGCACAAGCGCCGACATCGGCGTGGTACGGGCCGGCTCCCCGCTGCTGAGCGCCGAGGAGACGATCGCGCAGATGCCGGTCCTGGTGCCGACCATCGCGGTCTCGGCGATCGGCGCCGGCGGCGGCTCGATCATCTGGGTGGACGAGCTGGGCACGCTCAAGGTCGGCCCGCAGAGCCTCGGCGCCGACCCGGCACCGGCCTGCTACGGCAAGCAGACGCACACGCCCGGGCTCTCCGACGCGTTCCTGCTGGCCGGCTGGCTCAGCGACGAGCAGCGGCTCGGCGGCCGGATCGGGCTGTCGCTGGATGGCGCCCGGACCGCGCTGTCCCGGGTCGCCGACCGGATGGGCGCCTCGGTCGAGGACGTCGCCGACGGCGCGGTGCGGATCGCCATCGCGATGATGGCCGCCGAGGCCAGCAAGGTGCTCGCCCGGCGCGGCGTGGACGCGCCGGCGTTCCGGCTGGTCGCCTTCGGCGGGGCGGGGCCGCTGATCGGCGCCCTGCTGGCCGAGGAGATCTACGTCGACTCGGTGCTGATCCCGCCGACGCCGGGGGCGCTGAGCGCGTTCGGGGCGGCCCGCAGCGACCTGGAAGGCGACCTCGTCGCGCCGGTCTACCGCAAGCTGTCGGTCGTCGAGCCCGGTGACGTCGCCGCCGCCTGGAAGTCCACAAAGGACCGTGCCGCCGAGTGGCTCGCCAACGAGCAGGACTCGCTGCCGGTCACCGGGACCGTCGTCTCGTGGTCGCTGGAGATGCGCTACGAGGGGCAGGGCTTCGACGTCAACGTACCGGTCGAGGAGCGGTGGCTCGTCGACGGTGACGCGGCCGCGCTCGGCGAGGCGTTCCACCGGGCGCACGAGGCGACGTTCGGGCACGCCAGCCGCGGCAGCGACATCTGGGTCAAGGAGATGCGCGCCCACCTGGTCAGCGTCGTCGCCAAGCCGGAGAGCGTGCACATGGCCGGTACCGGCCGCACCGGCGACCCGGTGCTGGGCCGGCGGGAGATCCGGCTCGCCGGCGGGACGGTCACCGCGACCGTGTACGACCGGGCGCTGCTCGCGGCCGGGCAGGAGCTCACCGGCCCGGCGATCGTCGAGCAGATGGACACCACGGTGCTGGTGCCGACCGGCTGGCGGGCCGAGGTCGACCCGTCCGGCTCGCTGCAGCTGCACCGGGTCAAGTGAGGAGACCGATGGGCATCGAGACAACCGTCGTGGACGAGGTCCTGGCGAACCTCTTCCAGGCCATCGTGGACGACATGGCCGCGATGACGCTGCGCTCCGCGTACACCACGTTCGTCAAGGAGACCGAGGACTTCGGCACCGGTCTGATCACTGTGGACGGTGACCTGGTCGCCTACCCGGGCTCGCTGGGCGCCAAGACCGCGATGGGCGTACCGCTGGCGGCCGGCGTCGACCCGCGGTACGGGTGGGAGGAGGGGGACATCCTCATCACCAACGACCCGTACTTCACCGAGGGCATGGTCACCCACCTCAACGACATGTACGTGTTCAAGCCGGTCTTCGCCGGCGGCGAGCTGGTCTGCTTCTCCTGGGGCTTCATCCACTGCACCGACGTGGGTGGCGCGGTGCCGGGCAGCATCACCTTCCACAGCCACGAGATCTACCAGGAAGGGCTGCGGCTGCGGCCGGTCAAGCTCTACAAGCGGGGCGTGCTCAACGAGGACGTGCGGCACATCTTCGAGGACAACTGCCGGATCCCGGTGGACAACTGGGGCGACATCTCGGCGCTGATCGCCGCGGTCAACTCCGGCGAGAAGCGGGTGCTCGGCCTGGTCGACAAGTACGGCCGGGAGGCGGTCACCCGGGCCATGTCCGCCACCATCGACACCACCGAGCGGCTGGCCCGCAGTGCGCTGCGGCGGATCCCGGCCGGCGAGTACCGGTTCACCGAGTTCTTCGAGGACGACTACGTCTCCGGCGTACCCGTGAAGATCGAGGTCTGCCTGCGCACCGCCGGCGACGGGTCGGTGACGCTGGACTTCACCGGCTCGGACCCGAAGGTGCGCTCCGCGCTCAACCTCGCCGCCGGCGGCCAGCCGCACCACCCGTTCCTGTGCCGGGCCATCATCAACTTCGTCGGTACGTTCGCGCCCGGGATCCGGCTCAACGTCGGCATCCTGCGCTGCGTCGACCTCGTCCTGCCGCCGGGGTCCGTCGTGGACGCTCCCGAGCCGAGCGCGTGCGGGCTGCGGATCGGCACGGTACTGAAGGTGCACGACGCGGTGCTGGGCTGCCTGGCCCAGGCTCTGCCGGAGTCGGTACCGGCCGCCGGCGCCGGGCAGGTCGTCATCACGTACGTGTCCACATCGGACCTCGGCCGCGCCGGCCGGGTCGTGGTCGCCAACCCGGTGCAGGGCGGCTCCGGCGGCGGACCGGCGATGGACGGTGTCTCCGGTGCCGACCGGCCGGTGGCGTTCCTGAAGAACGTGCCGGTCGAGGTGCTGGAGGCGGAGGCGCCGGTCCGGGTCCGCCGCTTCGGCCTGCGCCCCGACTCCGAAGGGCCGGGGCAGTTCCGCGGCGGCTTCGGCATCCGCTTCGACGTCGAGCTCACCGCGCCGAACGCCACGCTCGTCATGCGCGGCCAGGACCGGCACGTGTTCAACCCGTGGGGGGTGCACGGCGGGCACGCCGGCAGCAACGCCGGCTGCTTCTCCACCACCGGCGGCGAACCGGTCTACCTCGGCAAGACCAACCTGCACCGGCCCGCGCTCGGCGAGACGATCAGCATCTTCGGCGCCGGCGGCGGCGGGTACGGCGACCCGCTCGACCGGGACCCGGCCCGGGTCCTCGCCGATCACGTCAACGGCTTCGTCTGCGCCGAACGGGCCCGCGAATGCTACGGCGTGGTCCTCGTGGACGAGGCGGTCGACGAGGACGCCACCGCCCTGCTGCGCGACCTGATGCGGGCCGAGCGCGGCGAGCGCGGCTGGGTCGACCTCGGCGCCGCCCGCCGGGACTGGCAGGAGCGCAACGGCCTGGCCAGCCGGCTCGTCACCGAATGGGTGTGGAGCCTGCCGCCGGCGGTACGCACCGACGCCAAGGTCTTCGCGTTCCAGGGCCTGGCCAAGCTCGGCGACGGCCCGTACACCGAGCAGGACGTCCGCTCCGTGCTCGCGTCGGCCGGCGGGCTCGGTGCCAGCCGCTGAGCCGCACCTGCTGCCGGCGTGGCGGCTGGTCCGGCTGCTGCGCGCCGGCGAGCTCTCCCCGGTCGAGGTGACCACCCACTTCCTGGACCGGATCGAGCGGCTCGACGGCGACCTGCACTGCTTCGTGACGGTCGACCGGGAGGGAGCCCTGGCGGACGCGCGGGCCCTGGAACGGCGCGGCGCCGGCCCCCTCTACGGGCTGCCCGTCGCGGTCAAGGACCAGTACCTGACCCGCGGGCTGCGCACCACCGGCGGCTCGGCGCTCTACCGCGACCGGGTGCCGGACGAGGACGCGGCCTGCGTCGAGCGGATCCGGGCCGCCGGCGGGATCGTGCTCGGCAAGACGAACACCCCGGAGTTCGGGCTGCACTGGCGGACGCTCAACCGGGTCGCGCCGGAGACCCGGAACCCGTGGGACACCGGCCGCTCGCCCGGCGGTTCCAGTGGCGGGTCGGCCGCGGCGGTCGCGGCCGGCCTGGCCCCGCTCGCGCTCGGCAGCGACTGCGCCGGCTCGATCCGGCTGCCGGCCGCGTTCTGCGGCGTGACCGGGATCCTGCCCGGCAACGGCCTGGTACCGCGGCACGGCGGGCTCGGCGGGTCGTTGCGGTTCACCGGCATCGGCCCGATCGCCCGCGGCGTCCGGGACGCCGCGCTGCTGCTGGAGGTCCTGGCCGGCTACGACCCGCGCGACCCGACCGGCCGGCGCGACGCCGCCTTCCGCTGGCCGCGCCGGCGCGGCGTACGCGACCTGCGGGTGGCCTGGTGGTCGCCGGGCGTCGAGGCGGGCGGGGACGCCCGGGTGGTCGCCGCGGTACGGGCCGCGGCCGCCCGGATCGCCGAGGCCGGCGCGCACTTCGACGACCCGGGACTGGTCCTCGGCGACGAGGAGTGCCAGGCGGCGTTCAGCCGCATGACGTATGCCGACCGGTACGCCCTGCAGGGCCGGGAACTGCTCGCCGACCCCGGGACGGCGGCCGAGTTGACGCCGCTCGTGCGCCAGCGGTTCGAGGCCGGCGGGCGGGTCACCGGCGCCGAGTACGCCGAGGCCCTCGCCGTCCGCTTCCGGGCCGTGCAGCGGCTGGCGGACGCGTTCGACCGGTACGACGTGCTGGCTGGCCCGACGGTCGGGTTCACCGCCGTGGCGCCGCCGGCCGGCGACTGGACCTGGCGGCCGGCCGGCATCACCGACCACACGTACCTGGCCAACTTCGCCGGCGTGCCCGCGGTGAGCGTGCCGTGCGGGCTCGTCGACGGCCTGCCGGTCGCCGTCCAGCTCATGGCCCGCACCGAGGCGACCGCGGTACGGGCCGCGGCCGCCCTGGAGGACCTGCTCGTCACGCGTACTTCGCGACCATCCGCTCCAGGCGCTCCAGCCCTTCGGTGAGGGCGCCGTACCCGGGGCCGAAGGAGAAGCGCATCCACGAGGCGTACGGGCTCGCGCCGCGGCGCCGGCGTCCCGGGTTCACGTCGAACAGCTGCCCGGGAACGGTGATCACCTTGAACTCCAGGGCCCGGCGGAAGAACTCCATGCCGTCGTTCAGCGGCGCGGGGAGCCGGTCCAGGCAGCCCCAGACGTAGAACGTGCCGGCCGGTTCGGCGTCGACCGCCACGCCCATGCGGCGCAGGGCGGCCACGGCGTGGTTGCGCTTGCGGGTGAACTCCGCGCGCACCGCCGCGGTCTCCCGCCGGGCGTACCCGGGCTCCAGCGCGGCGAGCGCGGCCCGCTGGACCACCCGCGACGGCCCGCCGTCCATGGCGCTGCCGACCCGGTCGAGCACCGCGATCGTGGCGGGCGGCCCGAGCACCCAGCCCAGGCGCCAGCCGGGGTACCGGAAGTTCTTGGTCAGCCCGTCGAAGACCAGTACGTCGTCGGTGTCCGGGTCGCTCACGTGGGCGGCGGCGCTGACCGGCCCGGCGGCGGGCAGCCAGGCCCCGTCCGGACCGGGCGCGTAGTGGTAGTGGCTGTAGAACTCGTCCACCAGCAGGGCGCAGCCGGCCTCACCCGCGTACCGGACCAGCGCGTCGAGGCGGTCGCCGGCGATCACCGCGCCGGTCGGGTTGCACGGGTTGGAGAGCAGGAACGCGCCGACCCCCGAGCGCTCGACCAGCCCGGCGAGGTCGCCCGTGCCGAGCCGGAAGCCCTCCTCGGGCCGGGTGCGCACCGGTACCGGCGTGACCCGGGACAGGTGCAGGCTCAGCATGTCCTCGTACGCGGAGTAGTCCGGCAGCATGTACCCGACGTTCGTCTCGCCGAGCGCGGCCAGCGCCCGGCTGAGCGCCAACCGTCCACCTTGGACAATGGCCACGTGGTCGGCGGTGTACCGGCCGGGCAGGCCCGCGCGGAACGTGTCGTTGTAGTACGCGGCCACCGCCTCGCGCACCGTCCGGGTGCCGCTGACCGGCCCGTACGCGTGGTCCTCCGGCGCGAGGTCCACCCGGCTGATCCGCTCCGGCGCGCCGGGCAGCGGGCCGACCTCCGGCTGTCCCTGGCCGAGGTTGACCCAGTCCGGGTCGCCCAGTTCGAAGCCGACCTTCGCCGCCTCGTCCAGCACGAAGATCACCCCCATGAACGGGACGTCGCGCAGGTGTGCGGGTGGTGTCGCGGCGATGGTCACGGTGGTCCCCTTCTCCCGGCTTCCCTCGCATGCTCGGCGCCGGCGACCTGGTGCCACAAGACGCGGGTATCTTTCGGACCGGTAAGTTCTGGTTATGATCCGCCAATGATCGACATGCGGCAGCTGGTCATGTTCCGGCAGGTCGTGGAGAGTGGCTCGTTCTCGGCGGCGGCCCGGGAGATGCGCTGTACCCAGCCCGCGGTGAGCCAGCAGATGCGGGCGCTGGAGCGCGGCGTGGGCGGTCCGCTGTTCGCCCGGGTCGGCCGCGGCCTGCAGCTGACCGAGGCGGGGCAGGCGCTGGCCCGGTACGCGGCCGAGATCCTCGACGGCGTCGCGGTGGCGCAGCAGCGGGTCCGGGCGATCGCCACCGAGATGGGCACGGTACGGCTCTGCGCCTTCCCCAGCGCCAACGCCACCCTGGTGCCGAAGGCCGCCGCCGCGCTCAAGGAACGCCACCCGCACCTGCGCCTGGAGCTGCTGGAGGACGAGCCGCCCCAGTCGTACCAGGCGCTGCGGCAGGCGCGGTGCGACGTGGTGGTCGCCTTCACCTACGAGCCCGGCAAGATCGTGCCGGCCGACGTCGGGATGCTGGAGGTGCCGCTGCTCGCCGACCCGCTGGTACTGCTCGTGCCGGCCGGCCACCCGCTCGGCGAGCGCGCGTCGGTGGCCCTGGCCGAGCTGGCCGGCGCCACCTGGATCGCCGGCTGCCCGCGGTGCCGCCAGCAGTTCCTCAAGGTCTGCCAGGACGCCGGGTTCAGCCCGTCGATCGCCTGCGCCACCGACGACAACATGGCGCTGCAGGGCCTGGTCGCGGCCGGGCTGGGGATCGCGCTGGTACCGGCACTGGTGCTCGCGTTCATGCGCCACCCCGAGGTGACGGCGGTGCCGGTGGAGCCGGTCGGGCGCCGGCGGGTCTCCGCGTACACCTGGCCGGACCTGGCCCGCGGCAGTGCGGTCGCCGCCACGCTCACCGCCCTCCAGGACGCGGCCCGCCGCCTGGAGGTCCCGTCCGGCACCCTCGCCCTCACCTGACCGCCGCGTGAGCGCGCGTAGGGAGCGGCGGTGCGAGTAGCCATCCAGGTAGGCAGCTCGTTCGATCGAAAACGATAACTATTAAGAGTGCGTTCCGGGCTCTGTACCGACCGTCCGGTCTAGTGTAACGTCGCCCTGGCCGGGGAGCGTGACGGGCGTCTCCCCGGCCCGCGGCGACGCGGGTCGACCGGCACGAGAGGTGACCGAGCGGAACATGACGAATCAGAACGCCGTACGCGACGCCGAGGCCGGCACCGTGACCGCCGGCGGCCCGGACCTGACCGGAAAGGTCGCCTGGGTCACCGGAGCCGGCCGGGGGCTGGGGCGGGCGATCGCCGCCGGCCTCGCCGCGGCCGGTGCCCGCGTCGCGCTCACCGCGCGCACCGCCGAGCAGCTCGAGGACGTCGCCGGGGAGATCGACGCCCGTACCGGGATGCCGGCCCTGGTCCTGCCCGGCTCGGTCGCCGACCCGGCGGCGGTCGCGGACCATGCCGCCCGCGTGGTGGCCGAGCTGGGGCAGCTGGACGTGCTGGTCAACGCGGCCGGGGTCAGCCCGTCGGTGGTCCGCAGCGAGCTGCTGGCCGACGCCGACTGGCAGCAGATCCTCGACATCAACCTGACCGGCACCTTCTACTGCTGCCGGGAGGCGGGCCGGCACATGCTGGCCGCCGGCTCGGGCAGCATCGTCAACGTCTCCTCGGTGCACGGCCACACCGGCGTCGAGCGGATGTGCGCGTACGCGGCGAGCAAGGGCGGGGTCGAGCAGCTGACCCGCGCGCTGTCGGTGGAGTGGGCCGGCCGGGGGGTGCGGGTCAACTGCCTCGCCCCGGGCTACTTCCGCACCCAGCTCACCGAGGCGTACATGGCCAGCCGGCACGGCGCCCAGGTGCTGTCCCGGATCCCGATGGCCCGCATGGGGGAGAGCGGCGAGCTGGTCGGCGCGGCGGTCTTCCTGGCCAGCGACGCCTCCTCGTACGTGACCGGCGCGAGCCTGCTGGTCGACGGCGGATGGACCGCGCAGTGACCGCCGCGCCGTGGGACTGGGACGCGCACGCGCGGGCGGCCGGCGCCCGGTCCGACGGCACGTTCAACGCCGCCACCATGCGCCTGCCCGAGCAACGGGCGGTGATCTGGCGCCGCGCGGACGGCACCGCCACCGCGTACTCCGCCGCGCAGCTGCGCCGCCGCGCCGGGGAGATGGCCGCCGTCCTCGCCGAGCTCGGGGTCGGGCGGGGTGACCGGGTCGCCGGGCTGATCGGGCGCCGGCCGGCCTCGTTCTGCGCGGCGCTGGCCACCTGGTGGCTGGGCGCGGTCTACGTGCCGCTGTTCACCGGGTTCGGCGGCGACGGGCTGCGGGTACGGCTGGCCGACAGCGGGCCGAAGGTGGTCTTCACCGACGCGGCCAGCCGGGACGGGCTCGGCGCGGTGCGGGAGGGGCTGCCCGCCTTCGAGGTGATCGTCGTGGGTGGCCCGGCCGGCGACGGCGACCTGGCGCTGGACGCGGTCCTGGCCCGGCCGCGCACCGCTCCGGCCATTGTGGACACAGGGCTGCACGACCCGTCGACCATCATGTACACCTCGGGCACCACCGGGCGCCCCAAGGGCTGCCTGATCCCGCACGCCGCGATCGTGAGCCTGCTGCCGTACGTGCGGCACTGCCTCGCCGTCGGCCCGGGCGACGTGCTCTTCTCCGGCGCGGACGCGGGCTGGTCGTTCGGGCTCTTCACCACCGGCCTGGCCCCGATGTCGCAGGGCGTGAGCCGGGTGATGTACGAGGGGCCGTTCAGCACGCCGGGCTGGTGGGCGTGCGTACGGGAGCAGGGCGCGACGCACGTGGCCGCCGCGCCGACCGCGTTCCGCCAGCTCGCCACGGGGGGCGCCGAGCTGGTGCCGGCCGAGTTCACGGCGGCGACCAGTGCCGGTGAACCGCTGGACGAGCCGACCGTCCGCTGGTTTCAGGAGCACGCCGGCGTGGTGGTGCACGACAGCTACGGCCTGTCCGAGCTCGGCATGGTCACCGGCAACCTGCGCGAGCCGCCGTACCCGCCGGTCGCACCCGGGTCGATGGGGGTCGCGCTGCCCGGGTTCGAGGTGGCGCTGCTGGACGAGCGGGGCAACCCGGTCAGCGGCGAGGCGACCGGCCGGGTCGCGGTACGCGACAACGGCTTCTTCCTCAGCCGCGGCTACTGGGGCCGGCAGGCGGAGTGGGACGCCCGTGTCGTGGACGGCTGGTTCCGCACCGAGGACCTGGCCCGCCGCGACGAGCAGGGCCGGTTCTGGTACGTGGGGCGCGCCGACGACATGATCGTCACGGCCGGCTACAACGTCGGGCCGAACGAGGTGGAGACCGCGCTGCTGGACCACCCGCTGGTCGTGGACGCGGCCTGCGTGGGCGAGGCCGACCCGGTCAAGGGCCAGGTGGTCGCCGCGCACGTGGTGCTCGGCGCGCCGGCCCCGGACGACCTGCTCGCCGAGCTGCGCCGCTGGGTGGGGGAGCGGATCGGCTGGCACGCCGCGCCGCGGCGGGTGCACGTGCGGCCGCAGCTGCCGCGCACCGCGAGCGGGAAGGTGCAGCGGCACCTGCTGCGGGCCGGCGACGCAGGAGCGGTGGGGCGATGACCAGCCGGCTGCCGCACAGCTCCCACTGGGGCGCCTTCACCGCCGAGGTCCACGATGGACGGTTGGTGGGGGTGCTGCCGCGCCCGGGCGACCCGGAGCCGTCGCCGCTGCTGTCCGGCATCGCCGATGCGCTCCACGCCGACGTGCGGGTCGCGGCCCCGGCGGTACGGCGCGGCTGGCTGGAGCAGGGCCCCGGCGCGACCTCCGAGCGGCGCGGCGCGGACGACTTCGTCGAGGTGGGCTGGGACCGCGCGCTCGACCTCGTCGCGGCCGAGCTGGACCGGGTACGGCGCGAGCACGGCAACCCGGCGATCTTCGGCGGCTCGTACGGCTGGGCCAGCGCCGGCCGCTTCCACCACGCCAAGACCCAGCTCGCCCGCTTCCTCAACCTCTTCGGCGGCTGCACGGACCAGAAGTACAACTACAGCTACGCGGCGGCCTCGGCGATCCTGCCGCACGTGGTCGGCACCGGCGGCCCCACCGCCGGCGAGGTGACCTCCTGGGACGTGATCGCCGAGCACACCCGGCTGTGGGTGATGTTCGGCGGCGCGCCGCTGAAGAACGCGCAGGTCGAGTCCGGCGGCATCACCCGCCACTCGGCGGCGCACTGGCTGCGCGCCGCGCGGGACAACGGCACCCGGTTCGTGGCGGTGACCCCGATCCGGGACGACGTCGCCGGCTTCCTCGACGCGGCGTGGCTGCCGGTACGCCCCAACACCGACACCGCCGTCATGCTCGGCCTGGCCCACACGCTGCTCGTCGAAGACCGCTACGACCGCGACTTCGTCGCCCGCTACTGCGTCGGCTTCGACCGCTTCCGCCGGTACCTGGAAGGTGCCGACGACGGCCGTCCCAAGAGCGCCGAGTGGGCCGCGGCCATCGCCGGTATCGACGCCGGGGCGCTGCGCGACCTGGCCCGCCGGATGGTCGCCGAGCGCACGATGATCACCTCCACCTGGTCGTTGCAGCGGGCCGACCACGGCGAGCAGCCGTTCTGGATGACCGTCGTGCTCGCCGCCATGGTCGGGCAGATCGGGCTCCCCGGCGGCGGGTTCGGCTTCGCGTACGGCGACACCGCCGGCATGGGCAACCGGCGCTACCCGTTCCCGGCGCCCGCGCTGCCGGCCGGCGTCAACCCCGCCGGCAGCACGATCCCGGTCGCCCGGATCGCCGACATGCTGCTGCACCCGGGCGAGCCGTACGACTTCGACGGCGAAAGGCGCCGGTACCCGGACATCCGGCTGGTCTACTGGGCCGGCGGCAACCCGTTCCACCACCACCAGGACCTCAACCGGCTGCTGCGCGGCTGGCGCCGGCCGGAGACGGTGGTCGTGCACGAGCCGTGGTGGACCGCGACCGCCCGGCACGCCGACATCGTGCTGCCGGCCACCACCACCCTGGAACGCAACGACATCGGCGCCTCCTCCCGGGACGACGCGATCGTGGCGATGCACCAGGCGGTCGAGCCGGTCGGGCAGGCCCGCCACGACTTCGACATCCTCGCCGGGCTCGCCGGGCGGCTCGGCTTCCGCGACGCGTTCACCGAGGGGCGCGACGAGGCGGCCTGGCTGCGCCACCTGTACGAGCGCAGCCGCCGCGCCGCCGCCCGCAACGGCGCCGAGCTGCCCGAGTTCGACGAGTTCTGGGCGCGCGGCCACGCCGACGTGCCCGGCACCCGCAGCTTCGTACTGTTCGAGGCGTTCCGCTCCGACCCGGCGGCGCACCCGCTGCGTACCCCCTCCGGCCGCATCGAGATCTTCTCCGCGACCATCGAGGGCTTCGGGTACGACGACTGCCCGCCGCACCCCACCTGGCTGGAGCCGGCGGAGTGGCTCGGCGCGGCGCAGGCGGCCCGCCACCCGCTGCACCTGATCTCCAACCAGCCGCGCACCCGGCTGCACGGCCAGCTCGACATGGGTCGGGTCAGCCGGGACAGCAAGGTGAACGGCCGCGAACCCTGCCGGCTCAACCCGTCCGACGCCGCCGCCCGCGCCATCCGCGACGGTGACCTGATCCGGCTCTTCAACGACCGCGGCGCGTGCCTGGCCGGCGCCGTACTGACCGACGCGGTGCGCCCCGGCGTGGTCGAGCTCGCCACCGGCGCCTGGTACGACCCGCGCGAGCCGGGCACGGTCGGCGCCCTCGACCTGCACGGCAACCCCAACGTCCTCACCGCCGACCACGGCACGTCCCGGCTGGGCCAGGGGCCGAGCGCGCACAGCGCCCTGGTCCAGGCCGAGCGCTTCGACGGCGACGCGCCCCCGGTCGCGGTGCTCCGCGTGACCCCCGTTTCCGATGAAGGGAAGACCGATGGCGCAGATGGCTCTTGAGCAGATACCCGCGGACAAGCTCGACCGCGTCGACCGGATCACGGTGAGCACCCGGTACCTGGGGCGCTACCAGTCGGTCAGCTCCATCCGCGACGTGCCGGAGGTCTTCATCGACGAGCCGGAGTCGATGGGCGGGGCCAACTCCGGCCCGACCGCGCTGGAGTCGACGCTCGCCGCGCTCAACGCCTGCTCGGCGATGATCATGTTCCTGGTACGCAAGGAGATGAAGTTCGACCTCGGCGGGGTGCGCTTCCAGACCGACGGCTGGGTCGACAAGCGCAGCGTCGAGATGCGCCGTACCAAGCAGCCGTACTCGGCCATCCCGCCGCTCACCGAGCACTACTTCAAGGTCGAGCAGAACGTGTACATCACCACCTCCGAGACGGGGGAACGGCTGGACCACTTCCGCGGCGAGGTGCTGCGGCTCTGCCCGATGCACGCGCTGCTGCGCGACGCGGGCGTACCGGTCGAGTCACAGTGGACGATCGAGAGCTGAGGCGGCCGGCCCGGCCCGGAGGCACGCCATGATGGGATACGTGACGCGGCGGCTGCTGATCGCCGTACCGACGCTGGTCGGGGTCGCGGTCGTCAGCTTCCTGCTGATGCGGCTGATCCCCGGCGACCCGGCCCGGGTGCTCGCCGGCCCGGACGCGACCGCGGCCGACGTCGAGCTGATCCGCCGCCAGTTCGGCTTCGACAAGCCGGTGCTCAACCAGTTCCTGGACTACATGGGACGGTTGGCGACCGGCGACCTGGGCCGCTCGGCCCGTACCGGAGACTCGGTGCTCGCCGAGATCCTGGCCCGCCTGCCGTACACGGTGATGCTGGCCGTGCTCGCGACCCTGCTCGCGGTCCTGGTCGGCTGCACCCTCGGGGTGATCGCGGCGGTCCGCCGCGAAGGCCTCGCCGACCTGGTCCTGTCCGGGCTCTCGGTCTTCGGCGTCTCCATGCCGGTCTACTGGGTCGGCCTGCTGCTGGTCATCCTCTTCTCGGTCAACCTCGGCTGGCTGCCGGCCGCCGGCGCGGAGTCCTGGCAGGGCTACATCCTGCCGACCGTCACGCTGTCCTTCTTCACCATCGGCTTCATCTCCCGGCAGATGCGCTCGGCGATGGTGGAGACGATGGAGATGGACTTCATCCGCACCGTACGGGCCAAGGGCGTCGCGCGGTGGGCGGTCGTCCTGCGGCACGCCGTACGCAACGCCGCCCTGCCCGTGGTGACGGTGATCGGGCTCCAGTTCGGACAGTTGCTCGGCGGCGCGGTGATCACCGAGACCATCTTCGCCTGGCCGGGCATCGGGCGGCTGCTGGTCGAGTCGATCGGCGCCCGCGACTTCACCACCGTGCAGGGCGCCATCCTCATCTTCGCGGTCGCGCTCATCCTGGTGAACCTGCTGACCGACATCGTGTACGCCTACATCGACCCCAGGATCCGCTATGACTGAGTCGACCGCGCCGCTGGCCCCGCTGCCGGTCGCCGCGCCCCGCCGCGACCACCTGCTGCGCCGGCTGCTGCGCCACCGCAGCTCCCGGCTGGGCCTGATCCTGCTCGCCGGCTACGTCGCCGTGATCGTGGTCGGGCCGCTGCTGGTCGCCGGCAGCCCCACCAGCGACCCGCACTACCAGAACCTCGGCGAGAGCCTCCAGGGCCCGTCGGCCAGCCACTGGCTCGGCACCGACCAGCTCGGCCGGGACGAGCTGGTACGGCTGGTCATCGGCGCCCGGTACACCATCCTCATCGGCATCGGCGCGGTCGTCGCCGGCGTCCTGATCGGGGTGCCGCTCGGCGCGCTCTCCGGCTTCTACCGCGGCTGGGTCGACCTGCTCATCCAGCGGTTCATCGACATCGTCCTGGCGTTCCCGCACTTCCTGCTCGCGCTCGCCCTGGTCGCCGTCCTCGGCCCCGGGCTGCGCAACCTCATCATCGCCGTGGCGCTGGCCTCGTTCCCGCGCTTCGTACGGCTGGTCCGCGCCTCGGTGCTCAGCGTCCGGGAGCAGCCGTTCACCGAGGCGGCGCGGGCGCTCGGCGTCAGCGAGCGGCGGGTGCTGTGGCGGCACGTGCTGCCCAACTCCCTCACGCCGGTCATCGTGCAGGCGCCGCTGGAGCTGGGCAGCGCGATCCTGACCGCATCCGGGCTGGGCTTCCTCGGCCTCGGCGTACGCCAGCCCACCCCGGAGTGGGGCACGATGCTGGGCGAGTCCCGCGACCTGATCTTCAGCAACCCGCGGCTGCTGACCTACCCCGGCCTCTGCATCCTCGGCGCGATCCTCGCCTTCAACCTGCTTGGCGACGGGATGCGCGACGTACTCGACCCGCGGCTGCGCTCGCGCAAGCGGCTGCCGCGGCGCCTGCGCCGACTGTCCGGAAAGGCTGGGCGATGACCGCACTGCTCGACGTCAAGAACCTGCGGACCCACTTCCACACCACCAGCGGCGTGTACCGGGCGGTCGACGGTGTCGACCTGACCGTCCACGCTGGACGGACGCTCTGCGTCGTCGGCGAGTCCGGCAGCGGCAAGAGCGTCACCGCCCTCTCCGTGATGGGGCTGATCGACGCGCCCGGGCAGGTGCAGCCGGGCAGCGAGATCGTCTTCGACGGGCGGGACCTGCTGCGCCTGCCCGAACGGCAGCTCCGGTCGATCCGCGGCCGCGACATCACCATGATCTTCCAGGAGCCGATGACCTCGCTCGACCCGGTCTACACCGTGGGGTACCAGATCGCCGAGGCGGTACGCGCGCACAACGACGTCGACCGCAAAGGCGCGACCGAACGCGCGATCGAGCTGATGCGGCTGGTCGGCATCCCCTCGCCGGAGCGGCGGATCCACGACTACCCGCACCAGATGTCCGGCGGCATGCGGCAGCGCGTGATGATCGCCGCCGCGCTGAGCTGCGACCCCAAGCTGCTCATCGCCGACGAGCCGACCACCGCCCTGGACGTCACGATCCAGGCGCAGATCCTCGAGCTGATGAAGGACCTGCGCGACCGCCTCGGCACCGCCATCCTCATGATCACGCACGACCTCGGCGTGGTCGCGGAGATGGCCGACGACGTCGCCGTCATGTACGCCGGCAAGGTCGTCGAGACCGGCTCGGTGACCGACGTCTTCAACCGGCCGCAGCACCCGTACACCGAGGCGCTGCTGCAGTCCGTGCCGGTGCTGGGCATGAGCAAGGAGCACCCGCTGCGGGTCATCCAGGGCATGGTGCCCAGCCCGCTGAACTGGCCCACCGGCTGCCGCTTCGCGCCCCGCTGCACCGAGGCGTTCGACCGCTGCCGGGAGGAGCTGCCGCCACTGTTCACAGTGGACGACCAGCGGTCGGCGTGCTGGCTGTGCGAGACCGGAGCCCGCGGCTCCGCCGGCGTCGAGGAGATCTACCGATGACCGCCGTCGACCAGAGCGCCCCGCAGCCCCGGGCCGCCGAAGAGGGCGCCGCCCCGCTCGTGTCGGTGCGCGGCGTGCACACCCACTTTCCGGTGCGCGGCGGCGTGCTGCGCCGTACCGTCGGGCAGGTCCGCGCCGTCGACGGCGTCGACCTGGACATCATGCGCGGCGAGACCCTCGGCCTGGTCGGCGAGTCCGGCTGCGGCAAGTCGACGCTCGGCCGCACCATCCTGCGGCTGATCCCGCCGACCAGCGGGCAGATCACCTTCGACGGCACCGACATCACCGGGCTGCGGCCGGAGCGGATGAAGGCGATGCGCCGCCACATGCAGCTGATCTTCCAGGACCCGGTGGGCTCACTCAACCCGCGGATGACCGTCCGCAACATCATCGGCGAGGCGCTGCTCGCGCACGGCTTGCACAGCCGCCAGGAACGCCACGACCAGGTGCGGGACATCATGCGCAGCGTCGGCCTCGACCCGGACGCCGGTGGCCGGTACCCGCACGAGTTCTCCGGCGGCCAGCGCCAGCGCATCGGCATCGCCCGCGCGCTCGTGCTGCGGCCCGGGTTCATCGTCGCCGACGAGCCGGTCTCCGCGCTCGACGTCTCGATCCAGTCCCAGGTGCTCAACCTGCTCGTCGACCTCAAACGCCGGTTCGCCCTGACGTACCTCTTCGTCGCCCACGACCTCGCGGTGGTCGACTACGTCTCCGACCGGGTGGCGGTCATGTACCTGGGCAAGGTGGTGGAGATCGCCGACTCGGTGTCGATCCGCGAGCGGCCGCTGCACCCGTACACGGTCGCGCTGCTCTCCGCGATCCCGCAGCCGCGGCCCGGCGGGGCACGCCAGCGCATCGTGCTCGCCGGCGACGTGCCGAGCCCGCTCGCCCCGCCCTCCGGATGCCGCTTCCGCACCCGGTGCCCGATCGCCCGGCCGGTCTGCGCCGAGCTGGAGCCGCCGCTGGAGTCCAAGGCCCCCGGGCAGAGCGTGGCCTGCCACTTCAGCGGCGAGTTGGAGGTAGCGGCGTGAGCGTTTCGCGTCTCTTGGCGGGTGGCGGCGTGAGCGTTTGGTGGGAGGCGGCGTGAGCGGCGACCTCACCGGCGCGGCGGCGCTGGTCACCGGCGGCGCCTCCGGGCTCGGCCGGGCCACGGCGGCGTCCCTTGTGGACGCCGGCGCGACGGTGGTGCTGGCCGACCTACCCGGCTCGCCCGGCGCCGCGACCGCCGAGGAGCTCGGCCCGCGAGCCGTGTTCTGCCCCACCGACGTCACCGCGGAGGAGGACGTACAGCGGGCGGTCGACACGGCGGCCGCCGCCGGCCCGCTGCGGGTCGTGGTCAACTGCGCCGGCGTCGCCACCCCGGGACGGATACTGGGCCGGCGCGGCCCGCTGCCCCTGGACGCGTTCCGCGCGGTCGTCGAGGTCAACCTGGTCGGCACCTTCAACGTGCTGCGCCTGGCCGCCGCGGCGATGCGCGACAACGAACCGGTCGACGGCGAGCGCGGAGTCGCCGTGCTCACCGCGTCGGTGGCCGCCTTCGAGGGCCAGGTCGGGCAGGCCGCGTACGCCGCCTCGAAGGGTGGCGTCGCCGCGCTCACCATCAGCGCCGCCCGCGACCTCGCCGACGCCGGCATCCGCGTGGTCACCGTCGCGCCCGGCATCTTCGAGACACCCATGCTGCGCGGCCTGCCCGAGCCGGTCCAGCGGTCGCTGGCCGAGCAGGTGCCACACCCCAGCCGGCTCGGCCACCCCGAGGAGTACGCCAAGCTGGTGCGGCACATCGTCGCCAACCGCTACCTCAACGGCGGCGTCATCCGCCTGGACGGCGCGGTCCGCATGGCCCCGCGCTAGCTTGATCTTTAACCTTGACGGTCGGGTGTGGACCCCGGTCGATCATGTGGACAGCCCTTGGTTGATCATTCTTCTTGTCGAGGGAAGAACGTCAACATCCAAGGGCTGTCTGTGGTCAGTGTGCATGATCGACGTCCGGGTGACGCGGTCGGGGACCTGTCGTGGTTTCGGCAGGAGTTGCTGGGCTGTATGTCGCGGCGTGCGGATGCGTTGTTCGAGTTGTGTGACGCGGTGCTGTGCGCCGATGGGCCGGTCCGCTCGTTGGTGGGGTTGTCGTTGGTGGCC
>NZ_JAVHUY010000026.1 GCF_031085175.1 Phytohabitans maris | reverse complement strand
GTCACAACCGGCCGTCGTGTACGGCTTGGGTCACCCAGGGGACGACCTCGTCGAGCATGGTGTCCAGACTGGTCGTGGCTTCGAAGCCGAGGACCTGCTTGGCCTTGGTCACGTCCGGGACCCGCTTTTGCACGTCGTACTCGAACGGATCATCCGACACGTACCGGAACGGCACCTCCGGGCCCTTGATCTTGCCCCAGATCACCTGCGCCAGCTCCAGCACCGTGGTCGACTCCGCGGTGGACAGGTTGAAATCCTCGTTCACCGCCGCCGGGTGCTCCATCGCGGTCACGATCCCAGCCGCCAGGTCACCACCGTAGGTGTAATGCCGCACCTGGTTTCCCTCACCCAGGATGTGCAACGGGTCCTGACCCTTCACGATCTTCTGCACCAGGTCCGGCACCACATGCGACATGGCCAGCTTCACATTCCCGGACAACACCTCGGCCTCACCCAACGCCCGGCCCTCACCCACCCCGACACAGTTGAACGGCCGCACGATCGTGTACGGCAACCGGTACTGCTCCCACGCCGCCCGCGCGTAATACTCCACCGCCAACTTCTGAAACCCGTACGACGACAACGGCGGCGGGACCCGACGCTCATCACCCTCCCTGGACGGCCAACGCTCGGTCGACTCGAACACCATCGACGACGACATATAGGTCACCTTCCGCAGCCGGCCGTCGCGGTGCGCCGCGATCGCCGCGTCACACGACGCCGCCATGATCCGCTCGTTCGTCGCGAGCAGGTCGTAGGCGTAGGCGTGGAAATAGGAGATCCCACCGATCATCGCCGCCCCCGCGATGAAATGATCACAATCCGCGGCCAGCTCGGTGACCAGAGCGGTGTCCCGGGCATCACCCTCCACAAACCGATACCCAGGATGATCATCGTAGCTGTGCGTGACCGGCCCGTACTTCGAGTAGTTGTCCAACCCGACCACCTCGTGGCCACGCCCGAGCAGCTCCTCGACCACATAACCGCCGATGAACCCGGCCGAACCGGTAACCAAGACCTTAGCCACTAGCGCTGTTCTCCTTTTCCAGGGTTGGGTCGGCCGGGGCCGGTATCACCGGGCCGCGGCGCGCCGCGATCTGCTCGGCCGTCAGCCGCCGGCCGTACGCGAAGAAGTACCACTTGAGGTACGAGGGCATGAACCGCCCGAGGTCGAAGCGGGACTCGCCGAGCTGGCGGTCGAGCCAGATGGTCGGGATCTCCGCGACCGGCAGCCGCATCCGGTTTGCCTTGGCGGTCAGCTCCAGCCCGATCTCGAAACCGGTGCGCGACTCGATCCCCACCGTACGCACGAACCCGGTGTCGTACGCCTTGAAGCTGTTCGTCGCGTCCCGCGTGCCGACCCGGGCGAACCAGTGCAGGGTGCGCCCCGCCCAGCGCGACATCATCCGCTTGAACCGGGGGCCGCCGACCTGCTGCCCGCCCGGCATGTACCGGGAGGCGGCCGCCACGACCACGCCCCGGTCGACGAGCCGGGCGAGGTCGTCGATCTGGCGGGGGTCGTCGGAGCCGTCGGCCATGGTGACCACCGCGACCGGCGCGGTGGCCGAGTCGATGCCGAAGCGGATCGCGTTTGCCGGGCCCCGCCCGTACGTGTTGAGGACGGTGCGGACCCGCGGGTCGGTGCGGGCGACCTCCCGCGCATACGGCACGGTGGTGTCTTCGGGCATGTCGTGCACGACGAGCACCTCGGCCGGGAGCAGCACCTCGCGGAGGATCCGGTCGAGGCAGCGGACGATCGACTCCCCTTCGTTGTAGACCGGGATGACCACCGACACCCGGGGAGTGATCGTCATACTCTCACGCCCTGCCCGGTCAGTCCCCACATGTCCACCACCGGCGTCGCCGTCTCCAGCTTCGCGTACTCCTGATGCGGGCACGCGATCACCAACAGATCCGCCCTCGACAACACCTCGCCCAACGGCAGAAACCGCTCGTCCCTGATATGCGGATCCGTGCAGAGCGTCTCCCGCGCCTTCAACGACAAGATCTTGCGCAACTTGTACGCCAACGACTCCCGCGGGTCGTCACTACCACCCTTGAACGCCATCCCCAAAATCCCCACCGTCATCGACGACAGGTCAAAACTGTCCTCCAGACGGGACACCAGATACAACGGCAAACCCTCATTGATCAACATCGCCGAGTGACCCAACACGAAGTTGTTCCGGTTGAACGCCGCCAACTGCATCGTGTCCTTGAACAAACACGGCCCCGCCGCAAACCCCGGCATCGGCAGATCCGCCGCCCGCGGATAATCAAACGTGATCGCATGCCGGATCCGCGCGAAATCCAACCCGAAATCGTTCGCCATCATCCAAAACTGGTTAGCCGTCGCGAACTTGATATACCGCCACGTATTCGTAAACAGCTTCGCCAGCTCCGCCTCCTCCGGCTCCAACGGCACGATCTGGTCCGTGAGGTGGCGGAAGAGCTTTTCCGCCCGGGCCAGTGCCTGCGGAGTGCGGGCGGAGACGATCTGCGGGAGCGCGAAGAGCTCGGTCATCGCCTTGCCCTCGGCGATCCGCTCCGGGCAGAAGGCCACGTCGACCGCGATGCCCATGCCGGCGAGCAGCTTTTCGGTCAGCGCGGTCACACCGGGGTAGACGGTCGAGCGGAGCACGACGAGCTGGCCGGGGCGCAGGTGCTCGGCGCAGCGCTCGAGGGCCCGCGGCACCGCGCCGAGGTCGGGGTTGAGGTGCTCGTCGACCGGGGTGCCGACCACGACCACGAGGTTTTCCGCCGTACCGACCGTCGCCGGCTCGGTCGAGGCGCGCAGCCGCCCGGCCGCGACGACCTCGGCGAGCACCGGAGCGGCGCCCTCCTCGTCGAAGGGGAGCGTGCCCGAGTTGACCGTCGCCACGGCGGCGGCGTTGATGTCGTACAGCGTCACCGTCAGGCCCCGCGACGCAAGCGCGATGCCCAGGGGCAGGCCCACCCGCCCGCACCCACCGACAATGCACACGTCGGTGGTGAAAGCCTCCGTCATCTCAACCCCGTTCGACGTCTCGTCAGAAATTCTGTGGCCAAGGACCAACGAAAGATACGGCCTGGCGGGTATCGGACGGAGCCCGGGGTGCCATACGGGGGCAACCTACGCGCCGCGCAGGACGGCGCCGAACCGCGTAGCTGCCTCGGCCACCGCCGCGTCACGTGCCGCGACCGCCTCCTCGACGGTGAGTGTCCGGTCGGGTGCCCGGAACGTCAGCTTGTAGGCGAGCGACTTGCGCCCCTCCCCCAGCTGCTGGGCGGAGGTGTAGACGTCGAAGAGGCGCACCGATTCCAGGAGGTCGCCGGCGCCGGCCACCAGCGCGGCCTGCACGTCGGCGGCGGGCACGGATCCGTCCACGACCAGCGCCACGTCGATCAGCGCGGGCGGGAACCCGGAGACCCGTGGCGCCGGCGCGACGCCGGCCTCGGGCAGCGCGTCGAGGTCGAGCTCCATCGCGCTGGTACGCCGGGGCAGCTCCAGCGCGGCGAGCACGGACGGGTGCAGCTCGCCGGCGTGCCCGACGGTGACCCCGTCGACGGCGATCGCGGCGCAGCGGCCCGGGTGCCACGGGGCCCGTTCGGCGGCCTCGACCGTCACCCGGTCGGCGGGGATGCCGGCGGCGGCGACGGTGATCCGGGCGGCCTCGATCGCGTCGGCCCAGCCGGCCGCGCGCCCGGCTCCCCACCAGCCGGCCGGCTCGACCTCGCCGGCCAGCACGGCCGCGGCGTGCCACGGCTGGTGCGGGACGGTCGCGTCGGCGGCGGCGAACTCCTCGTCGCTCGGGCGCCGCTCGACGCCCATCTCCGGCGGGCTGCCGGCGCCGGGGCGGGGCAGGAAGACGGTGCCCATCTCGTACAGGGCGGTGTCGCGGTGGCCCCGGCCGATGTTGCGCTTGAGCGTGCCGAGCAGCGGCGGGAGCAGCGAGGTGCGCAGCAACGGCTCCTCGTCGGAGAGCGGGTTGGCCAGCCGTACCGCCGGCCCGTCCACGGCCGAGGCACCCACGAACGGGTACGACAGCACTTCGACGTAGCCGTTCTCGGCCAGGGCGGTGGCCACCGCGCGGCGGCGGCGCTGTGCCGCGGTGAGGCCGTTGCCGGGCGGGGCGACCGGCAGGACGCTCGGCACCTTGTCGTACCCGTCGAGCCGGATCACCTCCTCGACCAGGTCGGCCGGGTCGGTGAGGTCGGGCCGCCAGGTGGGTGGGGTGACGACGAGCTCACTGTCCGACGTGGACACCTGGCAGCCGACCGCGGTCAGCGTCTCCACCACGCGGGCGGCCGTGTACGGCACGCCGGCCCGCCGGCCGGGCAGCGCGGCGTCGATCGTCAGCGGGCGGGGCGGCACCACGTGGTCGATGTCGAGCACCGTGCCGTCGGTCGCGCCGCCGCCGTACTCGACGAGGAGCGCGACCGCCCGGTCGAGGGCGACCAGCGCGACGGCGGGGTCGACGCCCCGCTCCCACCGCTTGGCCGCCTCGCTGAAGAGCTTGTGCCGGCGGGCGGTGCGGCTGACCATGACCGGGTCCCAGTGCGCCGCCTCGAAGAGCACGTCCACTGTGTCCGGTCGCACCTCGCTGCTCTCCCCACCCATGACCGCGGCGAGCGAGATGGGTCCGGTCTCGTCGCAGATCACCATGTCTTCCGCGTCGAGCACGCGGGCGACACCGTCCAGTGTGGTCAGCTTCTCCCCCGGCGTGGCCCGGCGCACCACCAGCGGCCCCCGCACGCGCGCCAGGTCGAAGGCGTGCATCGGCTGGCCCAGCTCCAGCATCAGGTAGTTGGTGATGTCGACGGCGAGGCCGAGCGTGCGGATGCCCGCGGTGGTCAGCCGCCGCCGGATGAACTCCGGCGCGGGCGCGGCCGGGTCGACGCCACGCACGGCCCGCGCCGCGAAGCGGTCGCAGCCCACCGGGTCTTCCACGACCACCGGGTACGCCGGCTCGGCGGTCGCGCCCGGCGCCGGCGCGAGCCCCGGGTCGCGGAACGGGACGGCGAACGCGTGCGACAGCTCCCGGGCGATCCCGCGCACCGACATCGCGTACCCGCGGTCGGGGGTGATCTCCAGCTCGAAGACGACGTCGTCGAGCCCCACGTACGGCCGGGCGTCTTCGCCGGGGCGCGCGCCGGACGACGGCGGGAGCACGATGATGCCGGCGTGCTCGTCGCTGACGCCGATCTCCCGAGCGGAGACGATCATGCCGGCCGACATCCGCCCGTACGTCTTGCGGGCGCCGATCTCGAATCCGCCGGGGAGCACGCCACCGGGCAGGATCACCGCGACCAGGTCACCGGGGGCGAAGTTGCTGGCCCCGCAGACGATCTCCTGCGGCCGCTCCCGCCCGACGTCCACCAGGCAGAAGCGGATCGGCTTCTTGAAGCCGGTCAGCTCCTCGATCTCGGCGACCCGCCCGACGACCAGGTCGCCGGTGACCGTGGCGGCCTGGTCGACGACCGCGTCCACCTCGATGCCGAGGCCGACGAGCGCCTCCGCGACGTCGGCGCCGGGCGGCAGGTCGACGTACTCGCGCAGCCAGGAAAGTGGAATCCGCACCGTGGCCCCCTAGACCGCCATGCCGAACGCGCGGGTGAACCGCACGTCGCCCTCGACCATGTCGCGCATGTCGCTCACCCCGTGCCGGAACATCAGCGTCCGCTCGACGCCCATCCCGAACGCGAAGCCGGAGTACCGGTCCGGGTCGATGCCGCAGGCGCGCAGCACGCGCGGGTTGACCATGCCGCAGCCGCCCCACTCCACCCACTGTGGACCGTCGCGGTGCTGCGGGAACCAGACGTCGAACTCGGCCGACGGCTCGGTGAACGGGAAGTAGTGCGGCCGCCACCGGGTCTTCGCCTCGGCCCCGAACATGGCGCGGGCGAAGTGGTCGAGCGTGCCGCGCAGGTGGGCCATCGTGATGCCCTCGTCGACCACGAGCCCCTCGACCTGGTGGAAGACCGGCGTGTGGGTGGCGTCCAGCTCGTCCGTCCGGTACACCCGGCCGGGCACCACCACGTAGATCGGCGGCTGGCGGGTGAGCATCGTGCGGGCCTGTACCGGCGAGGTGTGGGTGCGCAGCACGAGACCGGGCGTCCGCACGTGGAACGTGTCCATCAGCCCGCGCGCCGGGTGGTCCGGCGGGATGTTGAGCGCGTCGAAGTTCGCCCACTCGAGCTCCAGCTCGGGGCCCTCGGCGATCTCGTACCCCATGCCGACGAAGAGGTCGCCGATCCGCTCCATCAGCGTGGTCAGCGGGTGGCGGGCGCCGCGCGGGCGGCGGTCCCAGGGGAGCGTGACGTCGACCCGCTCCTCGGCGAGGATCCGCTCGGCCTGGAGCCGCTCCAGCTCCTCCGCCCGCGCGTCGAACGCCGCCTGGATCGCGGCGCGGGCCTGGTTGACCCGCTTGCCGGCGTCGGCCTTGGCGGCCGGCGGCAGCGCGCCGATCTCCCGGCGGGCCAGCGAGACCGGCGACCGGTCACCGAGGTGCAGGTGCTTGAGCCCGGCCAGCGCGTCGGGGTCGCCGGCCGCGGCGAACGCCTCCTCCGCCCTCGCGACGGCCTCGCCCAGCGCCTCCGGGTCGAGGAGCGCGACCTGCTTCGGGTCGTACGGATCGTTGCGGTACGTCACAGCCATCAGAGTCTACGGAACAGCCTCGAGCGCTCTCGCCGAGGCGTACAGGCATACCGCCGCGGCGGCCGCGAGGTTGAGGCTCTCCGCGCCGCCGTAGATCGGGACCCGCACCCGGGCGTCCGCGAGCTCGAGCAAATCGCCTGGTAGGCCGTGTGCCTCGGAGCCGAACAGCCAGGCGGTGGGGGTGGCGAGGCGGCCGGAGTCGGCGAGCGCGTCGAGGTCGGTGTCGCCGTAGCCGGTGGCGGCGAGGACGGTCAGGCCGTGCCCTTTGAGGACGGAGACCGCCGCCGCCGGATCCGGCGAGCGCACCACGTCGACGTGGAAGAGGCTGCCGGCGGAGGCGCGCACGCACTTGCCGTTGTAGGGGTCGACCGCGTCGCCGGCGAAGACCACCGCGCCCGCGCCGGCGGCGTCGGCGGTGCGCAGGACCGTGCCGGCATTGCCCGGATCCCGGATCTCCGCGAGCACCGCGGCCAGTCGCGGCCCGTGCGCCAGGGCCTTTTCCAGGGGTACGGGTTGCTGCGCGCACACCGCCACGAGCCCTTGCGGCTGGACGGTCTCGGCGAGCGCGGCCAGCGCCTCCTCGGTGACCTCGGAGATCCGGGCGCCGCCGCCGCGCGCGCTCCCCATGAGGTCCGCGAACCGGGTCAGC
This sequence comes from Phytohabitans maris, assembly GCF_031085175.1. GTDB lineage: Bacteria > Actinomycetota > Actinomycetes > Mycobacteriales > Micromonosporaceae > Phytohabitans > Phytohabitans maris. Next base: position 125,884 of record NZ_JAVHUY010000026.1, on the reverse strand, counting down.
CCGTCACGCGTACCAAATATCTCCTGGACCACCGCGGCGGCGACCGCCTCGCGGACCGCTTGTGGCCCCTCGGCCAGGAAAAGCCCGGCGGCGTCGCGCTCGCGTCGGCGCTGGAGGCGCCGGGCAGCGACGACCCGGGGTGTCCGCACGGTGTACGGACCTTCCCCGGGTCGTGGGTGTCGCTGGGTCACGCGGCTTTGGCGCCGCCGGTGCCTTCCGCGGCGACCGCCGCGCGGGCGACCTCGACGAGCGCGGCGAAGGCCGGCGCGTCGTTGACCGCGAGGTCGGCCAGGATCTTGCGGTCGACCTCTACGCCGGCGAGGCGCAGGCCCTGGATCAGCCGGTTGTACGTGAGGCCGTTGGCGCGGGCCCCCGCGTTGATCCGGGTGATCCACAGCTGCCGGAAGTCGCCCTTGCGGTCACGACGGTCCCGGTACGCGTACTGCATCGAGTGCAGCACCTGCTCCTTGGCCTTGCGGTACAGCCGGGAGCGCTGGCCACGGTATCCGCTGGCTTCCTCCAGCAACGTGCGGCGCTTCTTCTGGGCGTTCACAGCCCGCTTGACGCGTGCCATCTCAACTCCTTCTCTCTGGTCAAGTGGCGCGCGTCAGCGGCCCAGCAGCTTCTTGACTCGCTTGACGTCAGCCTTGGCCACCAGGACGGTGCCGGACAGCCGGCGGGTGCGGGTGGAGGGCTTGCCCTCGAAGTTGTGGCGCAGTCCGGCCTGCTGCTTCAGCAGCTTGCCGCGGCCGGTCACCTTGACCCGCTTGCCCGTCCCCGAGTGGCTCTTCATCTTCGGCATGTGGAACGTCTCTCCCCTGCTACTCGCCGGGCGGTCCGGCGGGCCCGGCGTTGTCAGCCGGTGGTGCCTCGGCACCCGAATCGCGCTCGCGCCCCGGTCCCTTGGCCGCCGTGGCAGCCGCCGTGGCTGCGGCCTTGGTGGCCCGGTGCGGAGCCAGAACCATGATCATGTTGCGGCCGTCCTGCTTGGGAGCGGCCTCCACGTATCCCAGGTCCGAGATCTCGGACTCGAGCCGCCGCAGGAGCCGGTAGCCCAGCTCCGGTCGGCTCTGCTCGCGACCCCGGAACATGATCGTCACCTTGACCTTGTCGCCCGCCTTGAGGAACCGCACGACGTGACCCTTCTTGGTCTCGTAGTCGTGGGGATCGATCTTCGGCCGGAGCTTCATCTCCTTGATGACGGTCTGCTGCTGGTTACGCCGCGCTTCGCGCGCCTTCAGTGCGCTCTCGTATTTGAACTTTCCGAAGTCCATGAGCCTGCACACCGGCGGGCGCGCCATCGGTGCAACCTCGACCAGGTCCAGGTCGACGTCCGTGGCCAGCTGAAGGGCGCGCTCCAGCGGGACAATGCCCACCTGCTCACCGTCAGGGCCGACCAGTCGGACCTCACGTGCCCGGATCTGCTCGTTCACGCGTGGTTCGGCGCTGATGGGGCCTCCTCGTTTACGATCCTCGCCCGGTCGCGGTTTGCGCCGGACGTCGTGTTGCCGCCGCCCTTCGCCTCCGCGGCGTCGGGCTCCCCTCGGCCGGGTGGCCTCGGGGCCTGCCTTCGCCTTCCGGCGCACGCCGGTCGGCTCGGGCTTGGCTCGTCCCGCGCCGGCTTGATGCTCGCGCCGGCTCAGGCCTTGCTCGTTCCGCGCCGGCTCGGTGCTCGCGCCACGCGGGCTTACCTGTCCCGCGCTGGCTTGGTCAGGGCCGCGCCCGCGCGGGGCGCCGACCTCGGACGGCGCGCGCGCCGGGCGGGAGTGCTGGTGGCCGCGTGTGCCGGCTCGGCCGGCCCGGTGACGTCTCCGCCCTCGGGCTGCCCGGCGGGCGCACGCGCCGCCGCTCGGCGCGTGTGCCGGCCCAAAGCAGAAGGCCCTGGCGAAGATGCCAGGGCCCGCTCGACCGGTCGGGCGCGTCACATCACAACGCGCCGCCGGACCCGGAGAATTCCCCGAGCCGGCTGACCGGACCCGGCCGCCCCCGTGGGTGCGACTCGGGTGGGAGCAGGCGCTCCGCTTCGTGGCTGCCACCGCACGCGCGGTGACAGCTGGTCGACGCAGCAAGGTTACCAGCATGTTGTCCGGAACGCGAAAGCGGGGCTGCGCCGCCTCGTCTCTCGCCTTTCTTGGGCTGGCCCGCCGTCTCGCCCGGCCGTGCCGCCGCCTCACTCGGGTGCGTCGCTTCGCTGGGTCGCGCCGTCTCGCGCTCGGACCCGGCCGTCTCGCTACGCCGCCTCGTTCCGCTGGGGCCGCGTCGTCTCGCTACGCCGCTTCGTTTCGCTGGGGCGCGTCGCTTCGCTGGGCCTCGTCGGTTCGCTGGGCCGCTTCGAGGAGGGCGCGCAGGGCGCGGACGCCGTCGACCGCGTACCCCTTGTCGGCGGCCTGCAGCGCCATCATCGGCAGCAGGTCCTCGTCGCGCAGCTCCAGCGTGGCCCACGGGGTGCCGCGGTTGAACCGGATCGAGCGCACCATGTCCCACGGCAGGTCGTACCCGCCCACGAGGTTTCGCACCCGGATGCCCTTTTCGTCCGCCTCGACGCGCAGGCGGGTGAAGAGCAGGATGCCGAGCGCGAAGAGCACGCCGAGCCCGAACATGGCCAGCTGGTCGCCGCGCTGGAACGTGCCGTAGCCGTCGCCGGTCGAGCCGCTGAGCCCGGTGGCGACCAGCGTGAAGACCACCAGGATGGCGACCGCGAGGATCCAGGCCACGGCCCGTGCCCGCTGCGGCCGCAGGCGTACCACAGTGCTGCTCACGCTTTCCGAGTCTGCCACCCGCCCCGCGCCGGCCCTCAGGCGGCCTCGACCGACGGGGGCGGTGCGTCCCGCGACGACACGGCGCAGCACGTCCAGGGCGTGTTCGGCCTTGCGACGCCGAGGCTCGGCGAGGCCCTCGACCCGAGGGCGGCCGGCGGGAATTGAGTCGACCTGACTCAAGTTATGGAAAGTGTGCCGGCCGGTTGGGGCCGGCGCGGGACTTGAGGAGACATGATGAGCACTTTGTCGCTGTGGACCCGTCGCGACCCGTTCGCGGAGTTTGACGCGCTGGTGCGGCAGGCGTTCGGGCCGGTCGCGACCCGGCGCGGCGGCTTCGTGCCGGCAGCCGAGATCGCGCGGGACGGGGACGACGCCGTGGTACGGGTGGAGCTGCCCGGCCTCGACGCCGAGAAGGACGTCACGGTCGAGGTCGACCGCGGCCAGCTGGTCGTCCGCGGTGAGCGGCGCGACGAGCGGACCGAGGAGAAGGACGGCCGGAGCCTGCGCGAGGTGCGGTACGGCACGTTCCGCCGCTCCTTCGCCCTGCCCCAGCACGTGACCGCCGACGCGGTCAGCGCCTCGTACGACGCGGGCGTGCTGAGCGTGCGGGTGACCGGCGCCTACGCGGGGACCGCCGCCAGGCGGATCGCCGTGACCTCGGGCACCGAGGCGCCCGCCATCGAGCAGGCGTAACCAGCCACACTCACACCCCCAGGAAGAGCCCGGCCCTCCCCCATCACGGGAGGGCCGGGCTCGTGGCGTCTTCGGGCCGGCCCGCGTCGTACGCCGCGCGGGCGGCCCGCACCTGGTCCATGTGCTCCTCGGCCCAGGCCTTGATGGCGAGCATCACCGGCGCGAGGTCGCGGCCGAGCGGGGTGAGCGCGTAGTCGACGCGGACCGGCACCGTCGGCGTGACCGTGCGCGTGACCAGGCCGTCGCGCTCCAGCGTGCGCAGCGTCTGGGTGAGCATCTTCTGGCTGACGCCGGCGATCTTGCGGGCCAGCTCGCTGTGCCGCTTCGGACCGCCGCCGAGCGAGGCGAGCACGAGGCCCATCCACTTGTCGCTCAACGTGTCCAGCAGCTGGCGGGTCGGGCACTCGGCCATGAACGCGTCGTACGCCTCCCTGGCCCGCTGGCGGCGCTGCGCGGCGGTCGCGGTCGGCATGGTGGCCCCCACTCGGTGACTTAGGCACTCTCGGGTACCTACTTACCGCCAGAGACTAAGGCTCCATACGCTCGTGCCGCAAGCCGCGACGAGCCTCGTACCGCAAGCGACGACGAGCACGCCGCGAAGAGGCGAGAGAGGAGCCACGCCATGCGTGCCGTGACCATCACCGAGTACGGCGGCCCGGAGGTCCTGCGGGTCACCGACCAGCCCCTCCCCGAGCCCGGCCCGGGCCAGCTAAGGGTGCGGGTACGGGCCGCACCGGTACAGCCGGTCGACCTCGCCACCGGCGCCGGTGCCTTCGCGGACCGGGTGCCGCCGCGGCCGCCGTTCGTGCCGGGGTGGGACCTCGCCGGCACCGTCGACGCCGTGGGCGAGGGGGTCACCGGGTTCCGCCCGGGCGACGAGGTCGTGGGGATGCGCCATTGGTTCCACAGTGGAGGCGGCGGGACCCAGGCGGAGTACGCGCTGCTGGACGCCGCCCACACCGCCACCGCACCGGCCGGGGTCGAGCCGGCCGCAGCCGCCACGCTGCCGCTCAACGCGCTCACCGCCGCCCAGGCGCTCGACCTGACCGGCCTGACCGCCGGCACCATCGCGGTCACCGGCGCGGCCGGCGCGGTCGGTGCCTACGCCGCGCAGCTGGCCGTCCACCGTGGACTGACCGTCTACGCGGTGGCGGGCGCGCAGGACGAGGAGTTCGTACGCGGGATCGGCGCCGTCTTCGTACCCCGCGCCCGGAACGTCGCCGCCGCGGTGCGGGCGGCGGCCGGCGGCCCGGTGGACGCCGCCTTCGACCCGGCCTTCGCCGGCGCCCCGGTGCTGGGCGCGGTCCGCGACGGCGGCACGTTCGTCGCCGGCGCCGGCCCGCTGGCTCCCCCGCCCGAACGCGGCATCCGCACCACCGGCGTCGAGGTCGAACCCGACGGCGACCGGCTCGCCACCCTGGTCGCCCTCGCCGAGCGGGGCGGCCTCGCCCTGCGGGTCGCCGCGACGCTCCCGCTGTCCGAGGCGGCGACCGCCCACGCCCTCCTGGCCAAGGGCGGCGTCCGCGGCCGCCTGGTCCTCACCCCCTAGACGACTGCCACCTGCGGGCCGTGCCCGCCCTGCTGCGCCGCCGCCGACCCGACCTGCGGCGGCCGGCTCGGAGCGTGGCCGGTGATCGATGGCCCGCAACCGGCGTTACGCGGTGCGCGGCACCGGGCGGTCGTTGAGATCGTGGTATCCAGGTGCCCTCGCAGGGGCACCGCAATACCACGATCGCCGCGCGGCGGGTTCTCGCGCCGGGACGGGCCGGTGCCCCGTTCGTGCGTGCAGCTCGAGAGCTCCGCACATGCATGCCCGGGTCCGGCGGCGGTCCGGAATGGGGCGCGACCCTGGCGGTCGCTAGGTCCGCGGCCGGTAGGGGCGGGCGGAGCGGGGGCGGGCGCTGGCCAAAGCTACGGCCGCGACGGTCAAGGTGGCGCCGGCCAGCAGCGCGGGGGTGGCGTGGCGGCCGCCGGGGAGCAGGGTGTCCAGGAGCAGGGCGCCGGTGAGCTGCCCGGCGACCACCGAGAGGCCGGTGCGGAGGACGCCGACCGCGCGGACGCTGACCAGCAGGCAGACGACGATGACGACGCTGAGCGGGCCGCCGGCGTAGAGGTACCACTCGGTCGGGAGGCGGGTGGACCAGCCGGAGGCGAAGGCGCCGAGCAGGGCGGCGGCCAGCAGCACGGTGGGGGTGGCGCTGGCGAAGTTGACGGCGGTGCCGGCCGCGTTCGTGGTGCGGGCCGAGACCCGGCCGTTGAACGCGCCCTGCAACGCCACCGCCGCCCCGCCGAGTATCCCCAGCGCGACCATGTCCACGGCCAGGTCGCCGATCGGGCGGTCCACCTGGGCCAGGGCCACCGCGCCGACGCCGAGCAGCGCGCCGCCCACGCGCGGTGCGGTCAGCGGGAGCCGGCCGGCGGGGGCGAGGCCGGCCCGGTCGACCACGAGCCCGCCGAGGCTGCCGCCGGTCACCTGGGCGATCGTGAACGCGGCCACGCCGACGACCGGCACCGCGTACGTCGCGATGGTCACGAACGCCGCTCCGCAGGCGCCACCCAGGTAGGTCCACCAGGGCAGCTTCGCGTGCGGCAGCGCGCGCAGGCCGCGGCGCATCGAGGGCATGACCGCCAGCCCGACGACGACCACCGCGCTGCCGGTGAGGGTGCTGACCACCGCGCCGAACGAGGCGTTGCCGACCCGCTCGCCGAGCTCGGCGTTCACGACGCTCTGGACCGCCGACGAGACGCCCCCGACCGAGGCGACGGCGAGCGCCGCCCACGCGGGCAGCGTGCCGGCCGCGGGCGGGGCCAGTCGGCTCACAGCCGGCAGGCGTGGATGTCCGTCACCAGGATCGCGCGGGCGCCCAGGTCGTAGAGCTCGTCCATGATGTTGTGCACGTCGCCGCGGAGCACCATCGCCTGTACGGCCACCCATCCCTCGCGGTGCAGCGGGGAGATGGTCGGCGACTCGATGCCGGGGGTGAGCGCGGAGGCCTGGTCGAGGAGGTCGGCGCGCACGTCGTACGCGAGCATGACGTAGCGGCGGGCCACGAGCACGCCCTGCAGGCGGCGGACCAGCTGGCCCACCTGGCCGTTGGCCGGGGCGCCGGCCCGGCGGACGAGCAGCGCGGACGACTCCAGGATCGGCTCGCCGACCGGTACCAGGCCGGCCTGGCGCAGCGTGGCGCCGGTGGAGACCACGTCCGCGACGACGTCGGCGACGCCGAGCCGCACCGCGTTCTCCACCGCGCCGTCGAGCCGGATCACGTCGGCCTTGAGGCCGCGCTCGGCCAGGTGGCGCTCGACCACCCCCGGGTACGCGGTGGCGACCCGCCGGCCGCCGATCTCGTCGACGGAGGAGAGGGTCTCGGGGCGGGCGGCGTACCGGAACGTGGCCCCGCCGAAGTCGAGGTCGAGCACCTCCTCGGCCGGGCTGCCCGCGTCGACGAGCAGGTCGCGGCCGGTGATGCCGAGGTCGAGGTCGCCGGAGCCGACGTACGTGGCGATGTCGCGGGGGCGCAGGTAGAAGAACTCGACCGCGTTGCCCTCGTCGCGGCAGACCAGGTCGCGGTCGTCGGTGCGCTGGCGGTAGCCCGCCTCGCGCAGCATCTCGGTGGCGGGTCGGGACAGGGTGCCCTTGTTGGGGACGGCGATGCGCAGCATCTGGACGTGCTCCTTCGGAAAACGAGAAAGGGGACGAGGGAGGGCACGGTCACAGATGTCGGTACACGTCCTTGAGCTCCAGTCCGGTGGCGAGCATCAGCACCTGGGCCTGGTAGAGCAGCTGGGAGATCTCCTCCGCCGCCCGCTCGGGCCCCTCGTGCTCGGCCGCCATCCAGGCCTCGGCCGCCTCTTCGACGACCTTCTTGCCGATGGCGTGGACGCCGCGCTCCAGCGCCGCGACGGTGCCCGACCCGGGGGTACGGGCGGCCGCCTTGGCGGACAGCTCGGCGAACAGCTCCTCGAAGGTCTTCACGACCAGTGATTCTGTCATCCTCACCGGTCAGCGCGCCGTGACGGTGTGGTCGTCCAGATGCTGGACGCTCCCGCCGGCGGCGGAGAGGGCGTACAGCTCCAGGACGTACACGCCCGGCGCGAGCGTCAGCGTGTCTGGCGCGCTCCGGTCGGGTGCCGCGCGCGGCGAGGGCGACCACGACGGCGGTCACGGCGACCACGCTCCCGCGCCTATGCTGACGCGCATGGTACGCCGCCTGCTGCCCCTCGCGCTCCTGCTGGCGCTCGCCGCCTGCGCCCCCGCCGACGAGGAGAGCCCCGCCCCGCCCGCCGCGACCGGGCTCACCACCTGCACCAAGGATCAGCTTGCCACCAGGACGCCCGGCAAGCTGACGATCGGGACGGACGACCCGGCGTACGAGCCGTGGTTCACGGACAACAAGCCGGAGAACGGGGAGGGCTTCGAGTCGGCCGTGGCGTACGCGGTGGCCGACCGGCTCGGGTTCGCGCAGGGGGACGTGACGTGGGTGCGGGTGCCGTTCAACACGGCGATCGCGCCGGGGCCGAAGGACTTCGACTTCGACGTCAACCAGTTCTCGATCACGGAGGACCGCAAGAAGGCGGTGGACTTCTCCGGCCCGTACTACCTGGTGCGGCAGACGGTGATCGCGCTCAAGTCCGCCCCGATCGCCGGCGCCACCTCGGTCTCGGCGCTGCGCGACGCCAAGCTCGGCGCCCAGGTCGGTACGACCAGCTACCAGGCGATCACCGAGCTGGTGAAGCCGAGCCGGCAGCCGCAGGTCTTCAACACCAACGATGACGCCAAGAAGGCCCTGCAGAACGGGCAGATCGACGGGCTGGTCGTAGACCTGCCGACTGCGTTCTACATGACCGCGGCCGAGCTGGAGGACGCGGTGATCGTGGGGCAGCTGCCGCAGGTGGGCGTACCGGAGCAGTTCGGGCTGGTGCTCGACAAGGGTTCGCCGCTGACCGGTTGCGTGACGCAGGCCGTCGACCAGCTCCGCTCCGCCGGCCAGCTCGCCACCCTGGAGAAGCAGTGGCTCGCCCAGGTGGCTGGGGCGCGCGAGCTCACGTGAGTCTCAGCCCGGCCCAGCTCGACCGCATCGCGTACCGGCGGCGGCAGACCCTGCTCTCGGTCCTGGTCGCCGCTCTGTCCACTTTGGTGCTCGGCGTGCTGCTGGTGGTCGCGGTCACCGGGGCGCCGGGGTGGGACCGGGTGCGCGAGTCCTTTCTCGACCCGCAGGTGGCCCGCGATTCGCTGCCGGACGTGCTGCGCGGGCTCTGGCTCAACATCCGGCTGCTCTTCTTCTGCGCGGTCGGCGCGCTCGCGCTCGGGCTCGCCGTCGCGCTGCTGCGTACCCTGCGCGGCCCGGTCTTCTTCCCGGTGCGGCTGCTGGCGACCGGCTACACGTACACGTTTCGCGGGCTGCCGCTCATCATCGTGCTCTACGTGATGACGCTCGGCCTGCCCGGGCTGCGGCTGCAGGGGATGCCGAGCACGCTGGTGCTGGGCGGGATCGCGCTGGTCGTCACGTACTCCGGGTACCTGGCCGAGGTCTTCCGCGCCGGCATCGAGTCGGTGCACCCGAGCCAGCTCGCGGCGGCCCGGTCGCTGGGGCTGACGTACCGGCAGACGATGCGCTTCGTGGTGCTCCCCCAGGCCGTACGGCGGGTGGCGCCGCCCCTGCTCAACGACACCGTCGCGCTCCAGAAGGACGTCGGGCTGGTGTCGCTGGCCGGCCCGATCGACGCGGTCCGGGCGGCCCAGATCCACACGGCCGAGACGTTCAACTACACGCCGTACATCGTGGCCGGTGTGCTCTTCGTACTGCTGGCCGCCCCGCTGATCGCGGTGACCGACTGGGTGACGCTGCGGGCCGCGCGGAGGCAGTCGTGAGCCTGCTGGCGTGCCGCGGCGTGCGAAAGCTCTTCGGCGACCACGTGGTCCTCGACGGCCTCGACTTCGACGTGGCCGAGCACGAGGTGGTGGCGCTGATCGGGGCGTCCGGGTCGGGCAAGTCGACGCTGCTGCGCTGCGTCAACCTGCTGGAGGAGCTCGACGACGGCACCATCCACCTGGACGGCGAGCACATCACCGACCCGCGGGCCGACCCGGACAAGGTTCGGCAGCGGATCGGCATCGTGTTCCAGGCGTACAACCTGTTTCCGCACATGACCGTGCTGGAGAACGTCGTGCTCGCGCCGGTGCGGGTGCACGGGATGCCCCGGCAGGCGGCCCGTGACCTGGCGTTGGAGTGGCTGGGTCGGGTGGGGCTCGCGGAGAAGGCGGGCGCGTACCCGGACCGGCTCTCCGGCGGCCAGCAGCAGCGGGTCGCGATCGTGCGGGCGCTGGTCAACTCCCCGCGGCTGCTCCTGCTGGACGAGGTGACGTCGGCGCTCGACCCGGAGCTGGTCGGCGAGGTGCTCTCGATGATCCGCGACCTCAAGTCCGACGGCGTGACGATGGTGCTGGCGACCCACGAGATGGGGTTCGCGCGCCAGGTGGCGGACCGGGTGTGCTTTCTGGACGGTGGCCGGGTGCTGGAGCAGGGCCCGCCGGAGAAGGTCTTCGCCGAGCCGGTCGAGGCCCGGACGCGACAGTTCCTGGGCCGGATCATCGAGGCCGGCCGCCTCTAGATCGGCCCCGCCGGTGATCGAAGCTCCCCTCACGTCGCTGGAACGACGTGGACGGAGCCTCGATCACCCAGGCGCGCGTTACTCCGGCAGGGCGCGGATCGCGAGTGCCGCGTCGAGGGCGGCGACGGTCGCGGACCAGCCCTTGTCCTCGGCCGATCCGGGCAGGCCGGCGCGGTCGCGGGCCTGCTCGATCGTGTTGACCGTCAGGACGCCGTGGGCGACCGGCGTGGCCTCGTCCAGCGCCACCCGGGTCAGCCCCTCGGTGACCGACTTGCAGACGTAGTCGAAGTGGGCCGTGGCGCCGCGTACCACCACGCCCAGCGCGACCACCACGTCACAGCGGCGGGCCAACGCCTGGGCGACCACCGGCAGCTCGACCGAGCCGGCCACCCGGGCCACCACGATGTCGCCCGCGGCGCAGGCCTTGGCGGCCTCGATCGCGCGGGCCAGCATGTGGTCGGTCAGGTCGCCGTGCCACCGCGCGGCCACGATCCCGACCGTCATCCCCCGTGCGTCGACAGTGGACACACCGGGTTCACCGAAACCAGCCATCAGGCTGACCCCTCCACCACGTCACCCAGACCGTCCAGGATGTGCCCCATCCGGTCGCGCTTCGTACGCAGGTAGCGCACGTTTTCCGGGTGCGGCCGGATCGGCAGCGACTCGCGGCCGACGATGCGCAGGCCGTGCCCGGACAGGCCGGCCCGCTTGGCCGGGTTGTTGGTGAGCAGGCGCATCGAGCGCACGCCCAGGTCGTACAGGATCTGGGCGCCGGTCCCGTAGTCCCGCGCGTCGGCCGGCAGTCCCAGCTCCAGGTTGGCGTCCACGGTGTCGCGGCCGAGGTCCTGCAGCTGGTACGCCTGCAGCTTGTGCAGCAGCCCGATCCCCCGGCCCTCGTGCCCGCGCATGTAGAGGACCACACCCCGCCCCTCGGCGGCGACCCGGGCCAGGGCCGCCTCCAGCTGGGGGCCGCAGTCGCAGCGCAGGGAGCCGAAGACGTCGCCGGTGAGGCACTCGGAGTGGGCGCGCACCAGCACGTCCTCGCCGTCGCCGAGGTCGCCGTACACCAGCGCCACGTGCTCGGCCTCCGGGTCCAGCTCGGCCCGGTAGCCGACCGCCCGGAAGACGCCGTGCGGGGTGGGGAGGCGGGCCTCGGCGACCCGCTCGACCTGGCTCTCGGTGCGCCGGCGGTGCTCGACGAGGTCGGCGATGGAGATGATCGTGAGGTGGTGCTCCACCGCGAACTTCTCCAGCTCCGGCAGGCGCATCATCGTGCCGTCGTCGTTGACCATCTCGCAGAGGACGCCGGCCGGCCGGAGCCCGGCGAGCACGGCCAGGTCGATGGTGGCCTCGGTGTGGCCGGGGCGGCGGAGCACGCCGCCGGCCTTGGCGCGCAGCGGCACCACGTGGCCCGGGCGGCTCAGCTGGGTCGGGTCGGTGGCGGGGTCGGCGAGCAGCCGGACGGTACGGGCGCGGTCGGCGGCCGAGATGCCGGTGCTGACCCCCTCCCGAGCGTCGACCGTCACCGTGTACGCCGTACCCCTTTTATCCTGGTTGACGTGGTACATCGGCGGCAGGTCGAGCCGATCGGCGTCGGCCTCCGTGATCGGCGCGCAGACGTACCCGGAGGTGTACCGGACCATGAACGCCATCAGCTCCGGCGTGGCGAGCTCGGCCGCGAAGATCAGGTCACCCTCGTTCTCGCGGTCCTCGTCGTCCACGACGATCACCGGCCGTCCCGCGGCGAACTCGGCGATGGCCTCCTCGACGGTGTTCACGCCGGCACCCCGTCCGCTCGCGCGGAGCCGGAAGGCCCCGCCCCCATGAGCTTCTCCACGTACTTGCCGATCACGTCGACCTCCAGGTTGACCAGGTCTCCGGCGCCTTTGCGCCCGAGAGTGGTGAGCGCGAGCGTTGTGGGGATCAGGCTCACCGCGAACGTCGAGTCGCCCACCGAGACGACGGTCAGCGATACCCCGTCGACGGTGATCGACCCCTTTTCCACCACGTAACGGGAAAGACCCGGCGGAAGTTCGATCGAGACGTCTTCCCACCTGTCTCCGGGCCTGCGGGACACGATCCGCCCGACGCCGTCGACATGCCCCTGGACCAGGTGGCCGCCGAGGCGGGTGCCGAGCGTGGCGGCGCGCTCGAGGTTGACCGGGTCGCCCGGTGCGAGCGTGCCGAGCGCGCTGCGGTCGAAGGTCTCCTTCATCACGTCGACCGTGAACCCGTCCCCCTCGACCGCCACGACCGTGAGGCAGACGCCGTTGACCGCGATCGAGTCGCCCGGACCGGCGTCCGAGGCGACGAGCGGCCCGCGCAGCGCGGCGACCCCGCCGTCGCCGTGCCACTCCAGGCGGACCAGCTCCCCCAGCTCCTCGACAATCCCGGTGAACATGGTTAGCCCTCCCTCTTGCGCGGTACCGCGGTGAAGCGCAGGTCCGGACCGACCTGGGTGATCTCGGTGTAGTCCAGGTCGATGGCCTCGGCGATGGTGTGCACGCCGGCGTCGGCGAGCGCGGGCGACCCGGCGCCGAGCAGCTTCGGCGCCACGTACCCGATGATCTTGTCGATGCGGCCGGCGGCGAGGAAGCCGCCGGCGAGCGTCGGCCCACCCTCCAGCAGGGCGGCCCGGACGCCGCGCCGGTAGAGGCCCGCGAGCAGCGCGGCCAGGTCGACCCGGCCGTCCGGACCCACCCCGACCTCCGCCGCGGTCGCCACCCAGGTGGGCGCGGCGCCGTCGCGCACGCGAGCTTTCTCGGGGGTACGCCCGGAGGAGTCCACGACCACGCGCAACGGCTGCCGGATGTTGAGGGTGCCGTCGCGCAGGTTGCGGGCGGTGAGCCGGGAGTCGTCGGCGAGCACGGTGCCGATCCCCACCACGACCGCGTCGACGGTGCCGCGCAGCTTGTGCACGTCCATCCGGGCCGCCTCGGAGGTGATCCACATGCTGGTGCCGTCGATGGCGGCGGAACGGCCGTCGAGCGTCGCCGCGTACTTCCAGATCACGTACGGCCAGCCCCGCCGCACCGCGGTCAGCCAGGCGATGTTGCCCTGCTCGGCCTCGCCCTCCCGCACGCCGGTGACCACCTCGACGCCGGCCTCGCGGAGCGTCTTCACGCCCCCGCCGGCGAGCGGGTTGGGGTCGGCGACGGCGACCACGACCCGGGCCACGCCGGCGCGGATGAGCGCGACCGTGCAGGGGCCGGTACGGCCGGTGTGGTCGCAGGGCTCCAGCGTGACGACGGCGGTGCCGCCGCGGGCCCGCTCCCCCGCCTGGGCCAGCGCGACGATCTCGGCGTGCGGGCCGCCCGCGTACGCGTGGAAGCCCTCGCCCACGACCTCGCCCCGCTGGTCGAGGATGACGCAGCCGACGACGGGGTTGGGACTGGTGGTGCCGAGCCCGCGGGCGGCCAGCGCGATCGCTCGGCTCATCGCCTCGTCAACGCTCGCCATGGGTGTCCCTCTCCGATGCCTGCGGGGTGCGCGGGCAAGGGAGATGGGGGGTGGCGTTGGGGGCGGCTGTGTCTCCGGTGGCGTCGGCGAACCGACCCCGTCCAGGGGTGCCTCCGTCCCGCGCGCTAACTCCCATCCGGACTTTGACCGTCGGCCCTGGAGTCACACCAGGTCCACCGGCCGTTGGCTACGACCGGGTCGCGGGCTCTCCGGGCGTTACGCCCCGGATCACCGCCGGTTCGGAATTTCACCGAGCCCCGCCAGCGCGTGGTGGGTTTACCCATCGAGTCTTACACCCCGAGCCGCTCCTTACACCATGGCGCGCGGCAAACATCACATCCGGCCCACGCCATCGGCGGCGGTCAGCGGATGCGGAGCGCGCCCGGGCCGGCGCCCTTCATCGAGCGGCGCAGGTCCTGGTCGCTGATCCAGAGGAAGCACTGCACACCGCGGTTGCCGTCGGCCCACTCGTCCTCGTCCGGGAAGTAGATGATCGTCCCCGTGCGGTACTTGAGGTTGCCGTCGTTGGGCACCTTGGCCCACTTGGCGATGACGACCCGGCAGCCGTCGTGGGCGCGCTGGGTGTTCTTCTCGAAGTCCGCGTACGAGCCCTCCGGCGCGGTCCACACGCCCGCGAACTCGGCGCCGTGCGCCGTGCCGCAGGTGACCGCGTTCATCGCGCTGATCTCCTCGCGGTTGCTGGTCAGGACCGCGCGGAAGCACCCGAACGCCACCGGGAAGGAGGCCTTGAGGATGTCTTTGAGGCTGCCGGAGCGGCGGGAGATCTCGTCGGAGTCGAGGGACAGCACCTCGGCGACGTCGCAGCGGAACCACCGGCTGCCGCCCTCCCACGCCTCCTTGGCCGGGAAGTAGATGAACAGCTTGAGCCGGCCGCCGCGCCAGTCCGCCCCCACGTACTCGTTGACCTTCGTGTTGCACTCGTCGTAGGCCTTGCGGGCGGCCGGCGTCCCGGTCTCCGGCGGCGCCGTGGCGTCCTTTTCCGAGCCGGTGAACTCGCCGACGAACACCGTCTCGTAGTGGTGGTCGACGCCGCAGTCGAGCGGGTTGTACGCCGCGCGGGAGATGAACCGCTCCTCGGGCAGCGACAGGTGGCACACCCCCGACGCCGGGACGAACGGCGCCGCCTCGGGCTGCGCCTTCCAGTCGTCGGTCAGGTTGCCGTCGACACCGGCCGGGTTGGCACAGCCGACCAGCAGCGCCGCCAACAAACTTCCCACAACCGCTACGCCCACCACGCGTCGCATGCTTTGCCCTCCCCAGGGTCACGCGCCCGGCCGCAGCATACGGCACCCGCGCCACAACCTCGCTCGGCTCCGTACACTGTCGGGGGTGAGCGCACCATCGCCGGTCGTGGCGCCGAGCATCCTCGCCGCCGACTTCGCCCGTCTCGCCGAGGAGGCCCGCGCCGTCGAGGACGCCGCCGACTGGCTCCACGTCGATGTGATGGACAACCACTTCGTGCCCAACCTGACCATCGGGCTGCCGGTGGTGCAGAGCCTGCGGGCGGCGACCACGCTCCCGTTCGACGTGCATCTCATGATCGAGGACCCGCGGCGCTGGGCACCCGGCTACGCCGACGCGGGGGCCTACAACGTGACGTTCCACGTCGAGGCCTCCGACAACCCGGTCTCGCTCGCCAAGGACCTGCGCGCGGCCGGCGCCAAGGCGGGGCTGGCGGTCGACCGCGACACGCCGATCGAGCCGTACCTGGACCTGCTGCCCAGCTTCGACACGCTGCTGATCATGACGATCAAGGCCGGGTTCGGCGGGCAGAAGTTCATCCCCGCCATGCTCGACAAGGTCGCCGCAGCCCGGCGGCACGTCAAGGCCGGCCACCTGGAGATGCGCATCGAGGTCGACGGCGGGATCGGCGAGGACACGATCGCCCAGGCGGCCGCGGCGGGCGCCGACGCGTTCGTGGCCGGCACCGCGGTCTACGGCGCGCAGGATCCGGCCGAGGCGGTGCGCCGGCTGCGCGGCATCGCGGCCCGCGCGATGGCCGAGCCATGACCGGGCGCTCGCGCGAGGGCACAGCCAGCCAGAAGTCGCGGCTTCTCTTCGTGAGCCCCGCGAACGGAGAGAAGCCATGACCGCCGACCCGGCCGTCGAGCGGCCCGACCTGATCCTGGTCGTCGACGACGACCAGGACATCGCCCGGTTCGTGAGCGTCAACCTCAAGATCCACGGCTTCGAGGTGGTGCTGGCCGGCGACGGGCTGGAGGCGCTGGAGCTGGTCGAAAAGCGCCACCCCGACCTGGCCGTGGTCGACCTGATGATGCCCCGGATGGACGGGCTGGAACTCACCCGCCGCCTCCGGGCCAACCCGATGACCTCCGCGCTCCCGGTGATCATGCTGACCGCCAAGGGCATGACCGTCGACAAGGTGGTCGGCCTCACCGCCGGCGCCGACGACTACCTGGTCAAGCCGTTCGACACGCTGGAGCTGATCGCCCGGGTCCGCTCCACGCTCCGGCGCAACCAGGAGTTCCGCGAGGTCTCGCCGCTCACCGGCCTGCCCGGCAACACCCGGGTGCGGCGCGAGATCCTCGACCGGATGCGCAGCGGCACCGACTACGCGGTCGGCTACGTCGACATCGACCGGTTCAAGAGCGTCAACGACGTGTACGGGTTCGAGCGCGGCGACGAGTTCATCACCGCGCTGGCCCGCAGCATGCACCGGGCGGTGGTCGCCGCGGGGCTGCCGCCGGCGTTCCTGGGCCACATCGGCGGCGACGACTTCGTGATCGTCTGCCACCCCGACCAGGTGCTGCCGATCACCCAGCAGGCCGTGGTCGACTTCGAGCAGGCCGCCGACGAGCTGTACGACCCGGAGCACGCCAAGCGCGGCTACATCCTGGTGCCCGACCGCCGGGGCAACCTGCTCAAGGCCCACCTCGTGACGCTCTCCATCGGCGTGGCGCAGCACACCGAGACCGGCCGCAAGTACACCGATCCGCGCGAGGTCATCGCGGTCGCGTCGGAGATGAAGAAGGTCGCCAAGAACCAGCCCGGCTCGTACATCGCCGTCGACCGCCGCAAGGCCGACAGCCAGTAGCCGCCCCCGCTTCGCCCGGCTCCCAGACGGATCCGCACCACGATCTGCGAGGACGGGCTCGCTGTCGAGTCACAACCCACTGCGCGCACCCGCGCCCCGGGCCGGTATGGCCGCCCGCCCTCCCTTGAGCGACGCGCAGGAGTGGCATCGCCGCGGGTCCGTGGCGAAACCGCCCCGCCAGGGCAACGATTCGCCACGCACGGCCGCGCCGCGCCGCGCCGCGCCGGGCCGCTCCGCGCCGCGATCAAGGCCCGGAGTCCCGTTAGGGACCGTGGATCCCAAGATCGGCGCCGTGGCTAGTAGATCGTGGTCTTTTGGTGCCCGTGTGGGGGCACCGGACAACCACGATCACCGGGTTGATCCGCTGCGCTGTCGTCGATCATGGAGTTGGCGTCGACGCGGGCTCCGGCTCCGGGAAGGCATCGGCCAGCGATACCCCGGCCGCGCCGCTGAGGCCCGGCGCGGGTGGCGTGGGCGCCCAGGGGCCGGACCGAGCGCCCGCGAACCGTGATCGGCCCGCGCGCCAGGACGCTCCCACCCGGCCACGCGCACGGAACGGCCGCCGAGCGCCACGGGCCTGCGGCTGGTGAGGCAGCGGGCGGGGTGAAGGGGGTGACCGCGACCGGACGCGGAGGGTGAGGCCGCGGGAGCAACGGTCCGGACCACCGCGGGCGTCGCGGTAGCCCGGAAATTGTCTCTGGGCCTGGCTGGGCCAGGGCCTGTATCAAGGGATTCCTTGCCGGGCTGCGCCGGGCCCAGACGCCGCCACGCGGCGCCGCCTGGACTCCGGCTCTCGCACCGACAGACTCTTCGATACCGGCCCTAGCCGCGCCTGAGCAGGGCGAGAAACATGGCGTCGGTGCCGTGGCGGTGGGGCCAGAGCTGGACCGTCGGGCCGGCGCCGAGGCCGGGCATGCCGATCGGCAGGAACGGGCGGGCGTCGACCAGGTCGACCGGCAGGCCGCTGCGGCGGGCCGCCTCGGTGACCGTCACGTGGGTCTCGACCAGGTGTGGCGAGCAGGTCACGTACGCGACCAGCCCGCCCGGCCGGACCGCCCGGAACGCCGCGCCCAGCAGCTCGCGCTGGAGCCGGGTCAGCGGCGGCAGGTCGGAGGGCTGGCGGCGCCACCGCGACTCGGGGCGGCGGCGCAGCGAGCCCAGGCCGGTGCAGGGCGCGTCGACGAGCACCCGGTCGAACGCGGGCTCGGGCAGCGGCTGCCGGCCGTCCTGGTGCAGCACCGTCACCGGCATGCCGCGGGTGGCCTGCTCGACCAGGCGGGCGCGGTGCTCGGCCACCTCGACCGCGGTCACCTCGGCGCCGCGCTCGGCGGCGAGGGCGCCGAGCAGGCCGGTCTTGCCGCCGGGGCCGGCGCACAGGTCGAGCCAGCGGGCGTCCGGGCCGTCCAGCGGGGCGTACGTGAGCGCGGCCGCGACCAGCTGCGAGCCCTCGTCCTGCACGTGCGCCCGCCCCTCGACCACCGCCGGCAGGTCGCCCGGGGCGCCGCCGGCCAGGTAGACCGCGTACGGGGAGAAGGCACCCGGGGCGCCGCCCACCTCGTCGGCGAGCTCGACCGCGTCGGCGCGGCCCGGGCGGGCGCAGAGGTGCACCGGCGGGCGCTGGTTGTCTTCGATCAGCAGGCGGGTGGTCTCGTCGAAGTCGCCGCCGAGCGCCTCGTCGAACGCCCGCACGATCCACTGTGGATGGCTGTCGGCGACCGCGAGGTGGGCGACCGGGTCCTGCTCGTAC
This sequence comes from Phytohabitans maris, assembly GCF_031085175.1. GTDB lineage: Bacteria > Actinomycetota > Actinomycetes > Mycobacteriales > Micromonosporaceae > Phytohabitans > Phytohabitans maris. Next base: position 107,538 of record NZ_JAVHUY010000026.1, on the reverse strand, counting down.
GGGGGCGCGAGCTTGGCGATCCACCCGTCCAGGTCCAGCGTGGCGATCTCGCGCAGCACCGCGTTGGCGAAGCCGGTGGCGCCCGGCGCGACCGACCGCACCAGGTCGACCGTCGCGGAGACGGCGGCGTGCGCCGGTACCCGGGTGTGCAGCAGCTGGTACGCGCCGAGGCGCAGCGCGTCGCGGGCCGGCGGGTCGATCCGGGCCACCTCACGCCCGGCCGCCGCGCCGACGATCAGGTCGAGCGTGCCCTCGTGGCGGAGCGCGCCGTACCCGAGCTCGGTCGCGAACGCCGCGTCCCGCCCGTGCAGCCGCAGGTCGCGCAGGATGGCCGGGAGCACCAGGTTGGCGTACGCGCCGTCGCGGTGCACGGCCGCCACCGCCTCGTACGCGGCCCAGCGCGGCAGGTCGGGGCGGACGGCGGCCCTCATCCGAGCCGCTCCGGGGCGGTGAGCCGCAGGCCGCGGGCCCAGTCGAGCGCGGGCATCGCCTTCTTGCCGGCCGGGCGCACCTCGCCGAGCGCCACCGGGTCGGTCGCGGTACCCACCAGCACCCGTTCCTTCTCCACGAGCAGGCCGCCGGGCTCCAGCTCCGGGCCGTACCGCACGGGGCGGACCGGGCCGAGCTTCATCCGGTCGCCGCGGAACGTGGTCCACGCGCCCGGCGCCGGCGTACACGCGCGGACCCGCCGGTCGACGGCGAAGGCCGGCTCGGCCCAGCGCACCTCCGCGTCCTCGACGGTGATCTTCGGGGCGAGGGAGACGCCGTCGGCCGGCTGCGGCACGGCGCGGGCGGCGCCGGAGCCGATCGCGTCGAGCACCGCCACGAGCAGGCTCGCGCCCGAGACGGCCAGCCGGTCGAGGAGGTCGCCGGAGGTGTCGGTGGGCTTGATCTCCTCGGTCAGCGTGCCGTACACCGGGCCGGTGTCCATCCCCTCCTCCAGCTGGAAGACGCTGGCCCCGGTGACGGTGTCGCCGTGCAGCACCGCGTGCTGCACCGGGGCGGCGCCGCGCCAGGCGGGCAGCAGCGAGAAGTGCAGGTTGATCCAGCCGTGCTTCGGGATCTCCAGCGCGTCCTTCGGGACCAGCGCCCCGTAGGCGACGACCGGGACGCAGTCCGGTGCCAGCTCCCGCAGCCGGGCCTGGAACTCGGGCTCGCGCGGCCGGGCCGGGGTGAGCACCTCGATGCCCCGCTCGTCGGCCCAGGCGCCGGCCGGCGAGCGCACCAGGCGGCGGCCCCGGCCGGCGGGCGCGTCCGGGCGGGTCACCACGGCCACGAGGTCATGGCCGGAGGCGGCGATCGCGTCCAGCGCGGGCAGCGTGACGGCCGGGGTGCCGGCGAAGACCAGGCGCACCCGTCACCGACCCAGGCCGAAGGGGCTGGTGGAGGCGTGCGGGCTCAGCTTGACGGCGGGCGGGGCGCCGGCGTCGTACCACTCGGCGGCCCGGATCGCCTTCATCGCCTCCTTGCGCGCCTCCGGGTCGAGGCGGTCGACGAAGAGCACGCCGTCGAGGTGGTCGGTCTCGTGCTGGGCGCAGCGGGCCATCAGCTCGGTGCCGACGATCCGCACCGGGTCGCCGTACATGTCGAAGCCCTTGGCCACGACGTTGAGCCGGCGCTTGGTGTCGAAGTAGAGGCCGGGGATCGAGAGGCAGCCCTCCTGCCCCTCCTGCTCCTCCTCGTCGGGAAAGCTCAGCTCCGGGTTGACCAGGTGCCCCACCACGTCGTCGACATCGAAGGTGAACACCCGCAGACCGACGCCGAGCTGGGGCGCGGCCAGCCCCACCCCGCTCGCCTCGCGCATCGTCTCGGTCAGGTCGGCGACGAGCCGCCGCAGCTCCGCGTCGAAGTCGACGACCGGCTCGGCGGGCGTCCTGAGCACGGGGTCGCCGAAGAGTCGGATGGGCTGGACGGTCACGGACGGACTCCTCGGGACGGGCGGGAGGTGGCTGACGTACCAGTCTACGGAGTCGCCCGCGCGGCCAGCCGCAACCGGGTGCGGCTCCCGCTCCCCACGCCGGTGATCGAAGCTCCCCTCAGGTCGTTCTAACGACTTCAGGGGAGCTTCGATCACCGGCCATGCGAAAGACGGGCCTAGAGGAGGGCGAGCGGGTCGATCTGGACGCGGACCGGGTGTTCCGCCTTGCGGGCGGTGCGGACGCCGGCGGCCTCGTGCAGGGCCTTGGCGAGGGCGGCCTGGTGGGTGCGGCGGACCCGGACCAGGATGCGCTCCTGGCCCTGCGGGGCGGGGACCGGGCCGAGCAGCTCGGCGCCGTCGGGCAGGTGGGCGGTGGCGAGCAGGTCGGCCACCGCGTCGGGGACGCCGGTCAGGCTCGCCATCCGGGCGGCGGGTGGGAAGCCCAGCTCGCGGCGTTCGGCGAGCTCGCGGGCGGCGTACCACGGTGCGTCCCACCGGATCAGGGCCTGGACCGGGGGCAGCGAACCGTCGGCGGCGACCACCACCCGCCCACCGGCGCGGGACAGGGCGGCGGCGTTCATCCAGCGGCGCAGCGTCTCCTCGCTGGCCCGCAGGTCGGCCCGGGTGAGCAGGGCCCAGGTGTCGAGCAGGAGCACGGCGCCGTACCCACCGGCGGCGACCGGCTCGGCGCCCGGGGTGGCCACCACCACGGCCGCCTCGTCCGGCACCGCGGCGAGCACCTCGTCGCGGCCGGAGGTGCGGATCGGCACGCCGGGAAAGGCCCGCCCCAGCTCCTCCGCGGTGCGCCGGGCGCCGACGATCGCGGCCCGCAGCCGCCGGCCGCCGCACGCGGGGCAGGTGTAGGCCGCGGCGACCCGGCCGCACCACTGGCAGCCCGGCACGGCGTGCGACGAGCGGAGCGCGAGGGGGCCGGAGCAGTGCGGGCAGCGGGCCGGTGTGCGGCAGTCGGCGCAGGCGATCGAGGGCAGGTAGCCGCGGCGGGGCACCTGCACGAGCACCGGCGCGCCGCCCTTGAGCGCGGAGCGGGCCGCCTCCCAGGCGACGCTGGGCAGCCGCGCCGTCGCGGCCGCCGGGTCGCGGGCCAGGTGCGGGTCGTCGCCGGTGGGGCTGACCGCGGGGGTACGGGCGCGCGCGGTCTCCCGCGGCGCCACGATCTCCTTCGCCCAGCCGGTCTCCAGCAGCAGCTGGGCTTCGCCGGTCCGGGCATACCCGCCGAGCAGGGCGGCGGCGCCGGCGATCTGGGCCCGGGTGAGCAGCACCTCGCGGGCGTGCGGGTACGGCGCGCGGGGCTCGGCGTGCAGGTCGTCGCCGTCGTCCCAGAGCGCCACGAGCCCCAGGTCGGCGACGGGCGCGAACATCGCCGCGCGGGTGCCGACCACGACCGGCACCCGGCCGCGGCTGGCGGCGAGGAACGCCCGGTACCGCTTGGCCGGCCCGAGCGCGGCGGAGAGCGCGACGTGCCGTCCGGGCCCGAGCGTGGCGGTGAGCGCGGCATCGAGGCGGTCGAGGTCGCGGGCGTCGGCGACGACGGCGACCGCTCCCCTGCCGGCCCGGACGGTGGCGGCGGCCGCCTCGGCGAACCGGGCCGGCCAGTCCTCCCCGGGCACCGCCGACCAGACCGCGCGGGCGGGGCGCCCCTCGCCGAGCGCGGTGAGGAAGCCGGCCGCCCCGTAGGCGCCCCACCCGCTCTCGTCGACCTTGATCTCCGCCGGCTCGGCGGGGTCGTCGGCGGGTGTGGCCTGCTCCGCGCGGGCGTGCCGGGGCGGGACGGCGAGGCGGAGGACGTCGGCGAGGTTGCCGGCGTACCGGTCGGCGACCGCCCGGGCCAGCCGCGCCACCTCGGGTGTGAGCACGACCTCGGGCGAGACGAGCTTCTCGACGTAGAGCAGCTTCTTTTCCAGGGCGGTCTCGTCGGCCCGTTCCAGCAGCCAGCCATCGACGAGCTGGCCGGAGAAGCGGACCTTGACCCGGGTGCCCGGCTGGGCGCCCTCGTCGAGCTGGGCCGGCACGAGGTAGTCGAAGGGCCGGTCGAGGTGGGCGAGGGGCACGTCGACGCAAACGCGAGCGACCGGCAACCGTGGAGCCGGCTGCCGGTCGCTCGTCGTCTTGCGGGCGGTCACCCGCGCCATTCTGCCCGCCGCGCGGCGGCGGGTCTTGCTCTGAGGTCAGGCGCGCTCAGGTTTCTCCTGGCAAGGCTTTCTCCTGGCAAGGCCGCACCGAGCGCCGCGTGCCGGTGTCGCACGCGGGCGACCGTGAACGCCGCCAGGGGGAAGCCTCCACTAGGCTCCGGCGGCGCTCTTGAGGTCGGCGGCGCGGTCAGTGTTCTCCCAGGTCAGGTCGGGCAGCTCGCGGCCGAAGTGGCCGTACGCCGCGGTCTGCCGATAGATCGGACGCAACAGGTCCAGATCACGGATGATCGCCGCCGGCCGCAGATCGAACACCTCACCAATCGCCTTCTCGATCCGATCCACCGGCACGTTCTCCGTGCCGAACGTCTCCACGAACAGGCTCACCGGCTGCGCCTTACCGATCGCGTACGCCACCTGCGCCTCACACCGCTCCGCCAAACCCGCCGCCACCACGTTCTTGGCCACCCACCGCATCGCATACGCCGCCGAACGATCCACCTTCGACGGATCCTTACCCGAAAACGCACCACCACCATGCCGGGCATACCCACCGTAGGTATCCACGATAATCTTCCGCCCGGTCAAACCCGCGTCACCCATCGGACCACCGATCTCAAACCGACCCGTCGGATTGACCAGCAGCCGGTAGCCGGACGTCTCCAGGCCAAGCCCCTCCAACTCCGGGGCGATCACATGCTCGCGCACGTCCGGGGTCAGCAGCGACTCCAGCGAGATGTCCGCCGCGTGCTGGCTGGAGACCACCACCGTGTCCAGCCGCACCGGCCGCAACCCGTCGTACTCCACCGTCACCTGCGTCTTGCCGTCCGGGCGCAGATACGGGATCGTCCCGTCCTTGCGCGCCGCCGACAACCGCCGCGCCAGCCGATGCGCCAAAGCGATCGGCAGCGGCATCAGCTCCGGGGTCTCCGAGCACGCGAACCCGAACATCATCCCCTGGTCACCGGCACCCTGCGCGTCCAGAGCGCTCTCCGAGCCACCGGTACGCAACTCGAACGCGTTGTCCACACCCTGCGCGATATCCGGCGACTGCGACCCGATACTCACGCTCACACCACAGGAGGCGCCGTCGAAGCCTTTGCGCGACGAGTCGTACCCGATACCGAGAATCGTCTCCCGCACGATCGCTGGAATATCCGCGTAGGCCTTGGTCGTCACCTCACCGGCCACATGCACCTGACCGGTCGTGATCAGCGTCTCCACCGCGACCCGGCTACGCGGATCCTGGGTCAACAACGCATCGAGAATACCGTCACTGATCTGATCAGCGATCTTGTCCGGGTGGCCCTCCGTGACCGACTCGGAGGTGAACAGGCGGCGTGCCACGGTGCTCCTCACGTTTGTGTCTTCGTGTTTCGCGGCAGTGTAGTCATCGCCGCTGGAACCTCAACCTCGAGTATCCCTTATAACAGGTCGGTTAAGTGGGGTACTACCAGATCGAGCACGGCGTCGGCCAGCTCGTCCTTCGGCCGTTCGGCCAGCTCGGTGGTGGACCCGTCGGCGCCGAACACCACCGCGGTGTTGGCGTCGGCGCCGAACACCCGGTCGACGCCGACCCGGTTGAGCACGATCAGGTCGGCGCGCTTGCGGGCCAGCTTGGCCCGGGCGTTGTCGACCGCGTCGTCGCCGTCACCGGTCTCGGCGGCGAACGCGACCAGCACCTGCCCGGGGCGTTTGCGCTCGCCGAGCTCGGCGGCGATGTCGGGGTTGGTGACCAGCTCGATCACCGGCGCGGCACCGCCGTCCGCCTTCTTGATCTTCGAGGGTGAGTACGCCGCCGGCCGGAAGTCGGCGGGCGCGGCGGCCATCACCACGACGTCGGCGCTCGCGGCCGCCTCGACGGTGGCCTTGCGGAGGTCTTCGGTGGAGCCGACCCGCACGATGTCGACGCCGGCCGGGTCGGGCAGGGCGACGTTGGCGCTGACCAGCGTGACCCGGGCGCCCCGGGCGGCGGCGGCGCGGGCGAACGCGTACCCCTGCTTGCCGGAGGAGCGGTTGCCCAGGAAGCGCACCGGGTCGAGCGGTTCGCGGGTGCCGCCGGCGGTGACCACGACGTGCCGCCCGGCGAGGTCGGCGGCGGGGCGGCCGGCGCGAGCCAGCACCCGGCGGCAGAGCGCGAAGATCTCGGCGGGGTCGGGCAGCCGCCCCTTGCCGGAGTCGGCGCCGGTGAGGCGCCCCACAGCCGGCTCGACCACGACGGCGCCGCGGGCGCGGAGGGTGGCCACGTTGGCGGTGGTGGCGGCGTGCTCCCACATCTCGGTGTGCATGGCCGGCGCGAACACGACCGGGCAGCGGGCGGTGAGCAGCGTGTTGGTCAGCAGGTCGTCGGCGAGGCCGTGGGCGGCCTTGGCGAGCAGGTCGGCGGTGGCGGGCGCGACGACGACGAGGTCGGCGCTCTGGCCGATCCGGACGTGCGGCACCTCGTGCACCTGGGACCAGACGTCGTCGGCGACGGGCTGGCCGGAGAGGGCCGCCCAGGTCGGTGCCCCGACGAAGCGCAGGGCCGACGCGGTCGGCACGACGCGGACGGTGTGACCGGACTCGGTGAAGAGCCGCAGCAGCTCGCAGGCCTTGTAGGCGGCGATGCCGCCGCCTACGCCCAGGACGACCGCGGCCACCGGCTACGGGTTGTCGGTGGGCTCGGCCGTCAGCAGGCCGGCGTTGATCTCGCGCATGGCGATGGAGAGCGGCTTTTCCTGAGGCGTGGTCTCGACCAGGGGTCCGACGTACTCCAGCAGGCCCTCGCCGAGCTGGCTGTAGTAGGCGTTGACCTGGCGGGCACGCTTGGCGGCGAAGATGACCAGCGCGTACTTCGACGTGGTCTTTTCGAGCAGCTCGTCGATCGGCGGGTTGGTGATGCCTTCAGGATTGGCGACGGAGCCCACGTGGATCCTTATCTAGTCGGTCAGCTTGGTCCATCAGCTAGCTCTGCATCCATCATCTAGCTCTGCGACCCCGGCCGCGCCGGGGCGAGAAACGATGAACCGAGCAAGCTTACCAGCTCGTCAGCGGCCCGCTCGACATAGTCGTTGACCACCGTCACGTCGAACTCGCGCTCGGCGGCGAGCTCCTCATCGGCGTGCTCGAGCCGGCGGCGGATGGTCTCCTCGTCGTCCGTACCCCGGCCGACGAGGCGCCGCTTGAGCTCCTCGACGCTGGGCGGGGCGAGGAAGACCAGCTGCGCGTCGGGCATCGCCTCGCGCACCTGGCGGGCGCCCTGCAGGTCGATCTTCAGCAGGACGGGCTCGCCGGAGCGGAGCTTGTCCTCGACCGGACCGCGGGGCGTGCCGTACAGGTTGCCGGCGAACTCGGCCCACTCCAGGAACTGGCCGGTGGCGATCATCCGCTCGAACTCCGGCCGGTCGACGAAGAAATAGTGCACGCCGTCGACTTCGTAATCGCGCATCTTTCGGGTCGTGGCCGACACGGAAAGCCAGACCCAGGGCGAGCGCGCCCGGATCAGCTCGATCACGCTGTCCTTCCCGACTCCGGAGGGGCCGGACAGGACGGTGAGGCGAGCCGCCGGGCGCGCGTCGTCTTCCATGCTCACTGCTTGTTTCTACACGGTGCGGCGGATCAGTTTGAAGCGAACTCCCCAAGCAACGCCTTACGCTGCTGCTCGCCGAGTCCGCGGAGGCGCCGGCTGTCGGCAATCTTGAGCTTCTCCATGATCTGGGTCGCTCGGATCTTGCCGATACCCGGGAGCGCCTGAAGCACGGCCGAGACCTTGAGTTTGCCTACGACGTCGTCGGTCTCGGCACGTTCGAGCACGGCGGCGAGGGTGGTCTTGCCCTGCTTGAGCTGCTCCTTCAGCTCAGCGCGGGCCTTGCGGATCTCCGCAGCCTTCTCCAGCGCGGCTGCGCGCTGTTCGGGGCTCAGTGACGGGAGCGGCACCAGTTCTCCTCAGGTCCCTATCGCGGCGGCGAAACCACCGCCGCATCTGTGAAACATGGTGTGGCCCGGAACCAAAGGGGCATGTGATTCCCGGCGCCGGGAAAACTAGCGGGCAGCGACGTTTTCGGCAACGTCGGCGCGCCATGATCACGCAATCGTGACGGCAGCATCACCCTGCGACGCTGTCCAGCACCACCCGGCACTCGGTCTGCGCACGCTCCACGGCCGCACGCAGGGCCGCGGTGTCCGGACCATGTTTGAGCACCTCCCGAGAGTACGACGGGAGCACTGCCGAAACGTTCCCGGAAAAGACCCGACGTAGATCATCTGGCCTGCCGCCCTGCGCGCCGAGACCCGGCGCGAGCATGGGCCCGCCCACCCCGGACAGGTCGTGGCCTGTCACGCCTACGGTCGCGCCGACCACCAATCCGAAGCTGCCCAGCGGCTCCGCACCCCTGTTGAGCTGGGAAATCTCGTCGATGACGGACTGTGCGACGGTCCGGCCGTCCGCCGCCACAGCGTGTTGCACGTACGGTCCTTCGGGGTTGGACGTCAGCGCGAGCACGAAGACGCCGCCGCCGTGCTTGGCCGCCGTCTCGAACATCGGGGCGAGCGAACCTACTCCGAGGTACGGGCTCGCGGTGATCGCATCGACATACAGAGGACTGGATGGATCCAGGTACGCGTCGGCGTACGCGCGGACCGTGGAACCGATGTCTCCGCGCTTGACGTCCAGCAGGACGAGCACGCCCGCATTTTTGAACTGTCGGATAGTTGACTCAAGGGTGGCGATTCCTCGCGATCCATGCCTCTCGAAAAACGCGGACTGCGGCTTCACAATCGCCACCCGGTCCTCGACCGCCGCCACGACCCTCCCGCAGAAGGTCGCCAGGCCGTCCGGGTCGTCCCGCAGCCCCCAGGCGGCCAGCAGCGAGGGGTGCGGGTCGACGCCCACGCAGAGCGGCCCCCGCTCGTCCATCGCCCGGCGCAGCCGCGCCCCGAAGGTCTCCATCCCCAACACCCTCCTGCCTAGGCCGCCCGAGCGGCGGCGATGATCGCGCGGGTGATCCGCGCCACGTCACGGTCGTCCGCCACGTACGGCGGCATCGTGTAGATCAGATCCCGGAACGGCCGCAGCCACACCCCGGCGCCGACCGCGGCGGCCGTCGCCGGCGCCAGGTCCACCGGCCGGTCCAGCTGGACCACGCCGATCGCACCCAGCACCCGCACGTCGAGGACCCCGGGAGCCCCCTCCAGAGGCGCCAGGCCGGCCCGGAGCGCGTCCTGGATCCTGGTGACCTCCCCCGCCCAGTCCCCGTCGCGCAGGAGGCCGATGGAGGCGCTGGCGACGGCGCAGGCGAGCGGGTTGCCCATGAACGTCGGGCCGTGCGCCAGCACCGGCACCGCGCCCCGGGAGATCCCGGCGGCCACCTCGGCCGTGCACAGGGCCGCGGCCAGGCTCAGGTAGCCGCCGGTCAGGGCCTTCCCCACGCACATGATGTCCGGGGCCACGCCGGCGTGGTCGGCGGCGAAAAACGCGCCGGTACGCCCGAAGCCGGTCGCGATCTCGTCGAGGATCAGCAGGACGTCGTACTCCCGGGTCAGCTCGCGCAGCGCCCGCACGTACGCCGGGCTGTGGAAGCGCATCCCGCCGGCCCCCTGCACGACCGGCTCCACGATCACCGCGGCGAGCTGGTCGGCGTGCGCCTCCAGCTCGGCCTTGAGCACCTGCAGGTAGCCCTCGTCGGGCGGCGCCGCGAAGCCGTCCGGCGGCGCCGGCGCGAACACCTGGCGCGGCAGCACGTCCGTCCACATGTGGTGCATGCCACCCTCGGGGTCGCAGACGCTCATCGGGTGGAACGTGTCGCCGTGGTACCCGCCCCGCCAGGTGGCCAGCCGGTGCTTGTGGGGGCGCCCGCGCGAGCGCTGGTACTGGAGCGCCATCTTGACGGCCACCTCGACGGCGACCGAGCCCGAGTCGCAGAGGAACACATGCTCCAGCCCGTCGGGAGTGACGTCCACGAGCGTGCGCGACAGCGCCACGGCCGGCTCGTGGGTCAGCCCGCCGAACATCACGTGGCTCATCCGCCCGAGCTGCCCGACGACGGCCGCGTCCAGGACCGGATGCCGGTACCCGTGGATGGCCGCCCACCACGACGACATCCCGTCGACCAGCTCCCGCCCGTCCGCGAGCCGCAGCAGCACGCCGTCGGCGCTCTCCACGACGTAGGGGTCGCTGGTACCCGGCATCGGCCCGTACGGGTGCCACACGTGCGCCCGATCGAGCGCCACGATCTCGTCCGGCCTCACTGACCCTCCTAAGGCACTGCGGCGACTGCCCTGCTGGCCCGGGCGACCGACCGCACCAGGGCCGGACCCCGGTAGACGAACCCGGTGTAGAGCTGCACCAGGCTGGCGCCCGCGTCGAAGAGGCGGCTGGCGTCGTCCGGGTCGAGGATGCCGCCGACCCCGATCACCGGGAGCGCCCCCGCGGTCTCGCGGCATACGAATTCGACCACCGCGCGGGACTTGCCGGTCAGCGGCCGCCCGGACAGCCCGCCGGCCTCACCGGCCAGCGCCGAGTCGGCGGCCGCCACGCCGTCGCGGGAGAGCGTCGTGTTGGTGGCGATCACGCCGGCCGCGCCCCGGTCGGTACAGACCTGGAGCAGCTCGGCGATCGCCGGCTCGGTCAGGTCGGGGGCGATCTTCACGAGTACCGGCGGGCCGCCGACCAGCGCCTCCAGCAGGGCGTCCAGGTGCCCGCGGTCCTGCAGCGACCGCAGGCCCGGGGTGTTGGGCGAGGAGACGTTGACGGCCACGTAGGAGGCGTGGTCGCGGAGCAGGTCGTACGAGGCGTGGTAGTCGGCCACCGCCTCCCCCAGCGGGGTGGCCTTGGACTTGCCGAGCGAGACGCCCAGCGGCACCGGCAGCGGGCCGATCTCGGCGAGGCGGGACGCCAGCGTGGCCGCCCCGTCGTTGTTGAAGCCCATCCGGTTGATCACGGCCTCGCTCTGGCGGAGCCGGAAGAGGCGGGGGCGCGGGTTGCCCGGCTGTGCGTACGCGGTGACCGTCCCGACCTCGACGAAGCCGAAGCCGAGCGCGGGCCACGCGGGCAGCGCGAGTCCGTTTTTGTCCATGCCCGCGGCGAGCCCCACCGGGTTGGGGAAGTCCACGCCGAAGACCCGCACCGGCGCGGCGACCGCGTACCGGCGGCGGAGCAGCGCCAGCACCCCCGGTGGGAGGCGGGACAGGCGGCGCAGCGTCCACTCGTGCGCCGCCTCCGCGTCTCCGCCCCCGATCCGAAACATGGCGGCCCGGGCCAGGGCGTACATCAGGAGCCGGCCCGCAGCGCGGTGTGCAGCTCCTGCAGCGGGCGTACCGACATGTCGCCCCGGATCAGCGCCTCGATGCCCATCACGGCCGCGGTGACCCCGGGCACGGTGGTGATGCACGGGATGTCCGCGGTGACGGCGGCGCTGCGGATCTCGTACCCGTCGGATCTGGCACTGGCTCCTGATCCTTGGGGTGTGTTGATGACCAGCGCGACCTCGCCGGCGGCGATGAGCGAGACGGCGTCCGCGCCCCCCGGCTGGTCGCCGAGTCGCGCGCGCCGGCCAGCCTCAAGATCGGAAGGGGAGACCTCGAAGTGCTTGGGCACGACCGAGACCGCGATCCCGTACCGGCGCAGCACCTCGCCGGTGCCGGCGGTCGCCACGATCTCGAAGCCGAGGTCGGCGAGGCGCTTGACCGGAAAGACCATCGCCCGCTTGTCCCGGTTGGCGACGGTGACCAGGATCCGCCCGGCGGTCGGCAGCGACCCGTACGCGCCGGCCTGCGACTTCGCGAACGCCTGCCCGAAGCCGACGTCGATCCCCATCACCTCGCCGGTCGACTTCATCTCCGGGCCGAGCAGGTTGTCGACGCCCTTGCCGGAGGGCGTGCGGAACCGCTTGAACGGCAGCACCGCCTCCTTCACCGCGATCGGCGCCCCGTCCGGCGGCGTGCCGCCGTCACCCTCCGCGGGGAGCAGACCTTCGGCGCGCAGGTCGGAAAGCGTGGCGCCGAGCATGATGCGGCTCGCCGCCTTCGCCAGGGGTACCGCCGTGGCCTTGGAGACGAACGGCACGGTCCGCGACGCGCGCGGGTTGGCCTCCAGGACGTAGAGGGCGTCGTCCTTGAGCGCGTACTGCACGTTGAGCAGCCCGCGCACGCCGACGCCCCGGGCGATCTCCTCGGTGTACCGGCGCACCTGGGCCAGGTGCGAGCCGGCGAGCGTGATCGGCGGCAGCGCGCAGGAGGAGTCGCCGGAGTGGATGCCAGCCTCCTCGATGTGCTCCATCACCCCACCGATATAGACCTCATACGTGCCGGTGGCGGCGTCATAGGAGCAGAGCGCGTCGACGTCGATCTCGATCGCGTCGTCGAGGAAGCGGTCGACCAGCACCGGGTGGTCCGGGGAGATCTCCGTGGCCCGGCCGATGTAGTCGCGGAGCGTCGCCTCGTCGTACACGATCTCCATGCCGCGCCCGCCGAGCACGTAGGAGGGGCGGACCAGCACCGGGTACCCGATGTCGTCGGCGATCGCGCGGGCCTCCTCGAACGACGTGGCCGTGCCGTGCGCCGGCGCCCGCAGCCCGGCCTTGGCCAGCACCGCGCCGAACGCGCCGCGGTCCTCCGCGAGGTGGATGCTCTCCGGGCTGGTGCCGACGATCGGTACCCCGGCGGCCTTGAGCCGCTGGGCGAGGCCGAGCGGGGTCTGGCCGCCGAGCTGGACGACCACGCCGACCACGCCGGGGCCGCCGGCGGCGGTGCCGGACGAGTGCTCAGCGTGCCACACCTCCAGCACGTCCTCGAACGTGAGCGGCTCGAAGTACAGCCGGTCGGCGGTGTCGTAGTCGGTGGAGACGGTCTCCGGGTTGCAGTTGACCATCACGGTCTCGTAGCCCGCCTCGCGGAGCGCCATCACGGCGTGCACGCAGGAGTAGTCGAACTCGATGCCCTGCCCGATCCTGTTCGGCCCGGAGCCGAGGATCAGCACCTTGGGCCGGTCGGAGGGGGCGACCTCGGTCTCCTCGTCGTACGAGGAGTAGTGGTACGGCGTCTTCGCCGCGAACTCGGCCGCGCAGGTGTCCACCGTCTTGTACACCGGGCGCAGGCCGAGCCGGTGGCGCAGCGTGCGGATGCCGTCCTCGCCGGCGAACTCCGGGCGCAGCGCGGCGAGCTGCCGGTCGGAGAGGCCGGCCCGCTTGGCCCGGCGCAGCAGGGCCTCGTCGAGCACCGGCGCCGCCACGACCTCGGCGCGCAGCTCGACCAGCGAGGCGATCTGGTCCAGAAACCAGGGGTCCATCCCGCCGGTCGCCTCGGCCACCCGCTCCACCGTCGCGCCGAGCCGCAGCGCCCGCTCGACCGTGTAGAGCCGGCCGTCGTGCGGGGTCCGGAGCGCGTCCAGCGCCTGGTCCAGCGCCTGGTCCGGGTCGGGGACCGTCCAGAAGCCCGCCGCCTTGGACTCCAGCGAGCGCATCGCCTTGTTGAGCGCCTCGGTGAAGTTGCGCCCCAGCGACATCGCCTCACCGACCGACTTCATCGTGGTGGTGAGCTCGGGGTCGGCGCCGGGAAACTTCTCGAACGCGAACCGGGGGATCTTCACCACCACGTAGTCGAGGGACGGCTCGAACGCGGCCGGCGTCTCCTGGGTGACGTCGTTCGGGATCTCGTCCAGCGTGTACCCGATGGCCAGCTTCGCGGCGATCTTCGCGATCGGAAATCCGGTGGCCTTGGAGGCGAGCGCGGAGGAGCGGGAGACCCGCGGGTTCATCTCGATGACCACGATCCGCCCGGTGCCGGGGTGGACCGCGAACTGGATGTTGCAGCCACCGGTGTCCACCCCGACCTCGCGGAGCACCGCGATGCCGAGGTCGCGCATCCGCTGGTACTCCCGGTCGGTGAGCGTCATGGCCGGCGCGACGGTGACGCTGTCGCCGGTGTGCACGCCCATCGGGTCGACGTTTTCGATCGAGCAGACCACGACCACGTTGTCCTTGCGGTCGCGCATCAGCTCCAGCTCGTACTCCTTCCAGCCGAGCACGCTCTCCTCGATCAGCACCTCGTGCACCGGGGAGGCGGCGAGGCCGGCGCCGGCGATCCGGTCCAGGTCGTCGCCGGTGTGCGCCATGCCGGAGCCAAGCCCGCCCATCGTGAACGACGGCCGGATCACCACCGGCAGGCCCAACTCGCCGACGGTCTCACGGACCTCGTCCATCGACTTGCACACCCGGCTGCGCGGGGTCTCCCCGCCGGCCCGGGCGACGATCTCCTTGAAGAGCTGGCGGTCCTCGCCGCGCCGGATCGCGTCGATGCGGGCGCCGATCAGCTCCACGCCGTACTTGTCGAGCACGCCCGACTCGTGCAGCGCGACCGCGGTGTTGAGCGCGGTCTGGCCGCCGAGCGTGGGCAGCAGCGCGTCCGGCTTCTCCCGGGCGATGACCAGCTCGACGAACTCCGGGGTGATCGGCTCGACGTACGTGGCGTCGGCGAACTCCGGGTCGGTCATGATGGTCGCCGGGTTGGAGTTGACCAGGCTGACCCGCAGCCCCTCGGCGCGCAGCACCCGGCAGGCCTGGGTGCCGGAGTAGTCGAACTCGCACGCCTGCCCGATCACGATCGGCCCGGAGCCGATCACGAGCACGTGCTTCAGGTCGGTCCGCTTAGGCATTCTCGGTCAACTCCACGAACCTATCGAACAGGTAGTCCGCGTCGTGGGTGCCCGCCGCGGCCTCGGGGTGGTACTGCACGGTGAACGCGGGCACGTCCAGCGCCCGCAGCCCCTCGACCACGTCGTCGTTGAGGCAGACGTGGGAGACCTCGACCCGGCCGAACTCGGTGTCCACTGTGGCCTCCCGGGGAGCGTCGACGGCGAAGCCGTGGTTGTGCGAGGTGACCTCGACCTTGCCGGTGGTGCGGTCGAGCACCGGCTGGTTGATGCCGCGGTGGCCGTACCGCAGCTTGTAGGTGCCGAAGCCGAGCGCCCGCCCCAGGATCTGGCTGCCGAAGCAGATGCCGAACAGCGGCACCCGCCGCCGCATCACCTCGCGGGCCAGCCCCACCGCATGGTCGGCGGTCGCCGGGTCGCCCGGGCCGGGCGAGAAGAAGACCGCGTCCGCGCCGAGCCCGAGCAGGTCGTCCACCGTGGACGCCGCCGGCAGCACGTGGGTGGTGACGCCGCGGGCGGCCAGCCGCCGCGGCACGTTGCGCTTGATGCCCAGATCCAGCGCGGCCACCGTGTACCGGTGCGCGCCGTCGGCTTTCACCGTGTACGCCTCCGGGGTGGTCACCTCGGCGGAGAGGTCGGCGCCGACCATCTCGGGTGCGGCGAGCACCCGCTCGCGCAGCGCGACCGGGTCGGTCTCCACAGTGGAGACACCGACCCGCATGGCGCCCCGCTCGCGCAGGTGCCGGGTGAGCGCGCGGGTGTCCACACCGGAGATACCGACGATCCCCTCGGCGGCGAGCCGCTCCTCCAGCCCGCCGGTGGCGCGCCAGTTGGAGCCGATCCGGGCCGGGTCGCGCACCACGTACCCGGCGACCCAGATCCGCCCCGACTCGTCGTCCTCGCCGTTGACGCCGGTGTTGCCGATGTGCGGGGCGGTCTGCACGACGACCTGGCGGTGGTACGACGGGTCGGTCAGCGTCTCCTGGTAGCCGGTCATGCCGGTGGTGAAGACCGCCTCGCCGAAGGTCTCCCCCTCCGCGCCGTACGCCTCGCCGTGAAACGCGCGCCCGTCTTCGAGTACCAGGATGGCGGGCTTGCGCATCACCTCACCGCCTTTCCGTCGAGCACCGTCGCCTCGCCGCGCAGGAACGTCGCGACGACCCGGGCGGGGAGCGTCATCCCCGCGTACGGCGTGTTGCGGCTGCGGCTCGCCGAGTCGGACGGGTCGACCACCCGGCGGGCGGCCGGATCGACGAGCGTGAGGTTGGCCGGTGCCCCGGTCTTGATGTCGTGGCCGTGCCCGTCGAGCCCGGCGATCCGGGCCGGCGTGCGGGACATCCGCTCGGCGATCAGGTCCCAGTCCGGACCGAGCACGTCGACGGCGATGGAGAGCGCGGTCTCCAGGCCGAGCATGCCCGGCCGGGCGTACGCCCACTCGCACTCCTTGTCCTCCACCGCGTGCGGGGCGTGGTCGGTGGCGACCACGTCGATCACGCCCTCGCGCAGCGCCTGACGGAGCGCCTCGACGTCCGCCTGGGTACGCAGCGGTGGGTTGACCTTGAAGACCGGGTCGTAGCTGGTCGCCCGCTCGTCGGTCAGGAGCAGGTGGTGCGGGGTCACCTCGGCGGTCACCCGCACGCCCCGGGCCTTGGCCTGGCGCAGCACCTCCACGCTTCCCGCGGTGGAGACGTGGCAGACGTGCAGGCGGCTGCCGACGTGCTCGGCGAGGAGCACGTCGCGGGCGATGATCGCCTCCTCGGCGACCGCCGGCCAGCCGGTGAGCCCGAGTCGGGTGGCGACCTCGCCCTCGTGCATCTGCGCGCCCTCGGTCAGCCGGGGCTCCTCGGCGTGCTGGGCGATCACGCCGTCGAACGCCTTCACGTACTCCAGTGCCCGCCGCATCAGCCGCGGGTCGGCGACGCAGTGCCCGTCGTCGGAGAAGATCCGCACCTGGGCGGCGGAGGTGGCCATCGCGCCGAGCTCGGCCAGCCGCTCGCCGGCCAGCCCGACGGTCACCGCGCCGACCGGCTGCACGTCGACCAGCCCGGCCTCGCGGCCGAGGCGGTAGACCTGCTCCACCACGCCGGCCGTGTCGGCGACCGGCGAGGTGTTGGCCATCGCGCAGACCGCCGTGTACCCGCCGAGGGCCGCCGCCCGCGAGCCGGTCTCCACCGTCTCGGCGTCCTCGCGGCCCGGTTCGCGCAGGTGGGTGTGGAGGTCGACCAGGCCGGGGAGCGCGACGAGCCCGTCCGCGTCGATGATCTGGGCGTCCTTGGCGCTGCCTTCGGCGATCACGCCGTCCTTGACGAGGATGTCGGCGCGCTCGCCGCTGGGGAGTTGGGCACCCTTGAGCAGGTATTGGGTCACGACTTGCCTCCGAGCAGCAGGTAGAGGACGGCCATCCGCACGGAGACCCCGTTGGCGACCTGTTCGACGATGGTGGACCGGGCCGAGTCGGCGACCTCCGGGGCGATCTCCATGCCCCGGTTCATCGGTCCGGGGTGCATGACGATCGCGTGGTCCGGCAGCCGGCGCATGCGCGGCCCGTCGAGCCCGTAGCGGCGGGCGTACTCGCGGGCGCTCGGGAAGTAGGACGCCGCCATCCGCTCCCGCTGGACCCGCAGCATCATCACCACGTCGGCGTCGGGCAGGACGGCGTCGAGGTCGTACGAGACCTCGGTCCGCAGGTCCGGCGGGATCAGTGTGGGCGGGCCGACGAGCGTCACCTTCGCGCCGAGCGTGGCCAGCAGGTGCACGTTCGAGCGGGCCACCCGGCTGTGCAGCACGTCCCCGACGATCGCGACGGAGAGGCCGGCGAGGCGGCCGAGGCGGGAGCGCATCGTGTACGCGTCGAGCAGCGCCTGGGTCGGGTGCTCGTGGGTGCCGTCGCCGGCGTTCACCACCGAGCCGGCCACCCAGGTGGAGAGGCGGTGCGGGGCGCCCGAGGCGGGGTGGCGGATCACCACCGCGTCGGCGCCCATCGCCTGGAGGGTGAGCGCGGTGTCCTTGAGGCTCTCCCCCTTGGAGACGCTCGACCCTTTGGCCGAGAAGTTGATGACATCGGCGGAGAGGCGCTTGGCGGCCGCCTCGAACGAGATCCGGGTGCGGGTCGAGTCCTCGTAGAAGAGGTTGACCACCGTACGGCCGCGCAGGGTCGGCAGCTTCTTGACCTCGCGGCCAGCGAGCGTGGCCATCTCGGCGGCCGTGTCGAGGACCAGCGTGGCGGTCGAGGCGTCCAGGTCCGTGGCGGAGAGCAGGTGCTTCATCGCTCTGCTTACCTTTCGTTCGCGACTGCGGGGCTCGGTCGCTGGCGCTCCCTCACTCCTCGCGCTCACAGGGGAGCTCACCTTTCGTTCGCGACTGCGGGGCTCGGTCGCTGCCGCTCCCTCACTCCTCGCGCTCACAGTGTCGAGCTCCCGTAGAGCTTGACCTCGTCGGCGCCGTCGGTCTCCTCGAGCGCGACCTTGACGCTCTCGCTGAGCGCCGTGGGGATGTTCTTGCCGACGTAGTCGGCGCGGATCGGCAGCTCGCGGTGGCCGCGGTCGACCAGCACCGCCAGCTGCACCGAGCGCGGGCGGCCGAGGTCGCCGAGCGCGTCGAGGGCGGCCCGCACGGTGCGGCCGGAGAAGAGGACGTCGTCGACGAGGATCACGCGGCGACCGTCCACACCGGCCGGTGGCACCTCGGTGGGGCCGACCGCGCGGGGCGCCTGGCTTCGAAGGTCGTCGCGGTAGAGCGTGATGTCCAACACACCCACGGGTACGTCGATGCCCTCGAAGGTGCGGATGCGGTCGGCGAGGCGGCGGGCGAGCGGCACGCCCCGCGTCGGGATGCCGAAGAGCACCGTGTCCGCCGCCCCCTGGGTCTTTTCCAGGATCTGGTGGGCGATGCGGTCGACGATCCGTTTGACGTCGTCGGCACTGAGGATGGACTTCGCGAGGGCAGCCTGCGGTAACGCCACTGGCGGTCACTCCTTCCCCGCCTCACGGGACGGGCCTTAAAGGGTGTCGATATCCAGCGCGACCCGTCGTGACGGGCCGGCCGGTGGCCGCACGCAACGTTACCAGTGGACCTTGCGAGCCCCGTGCAGCGACTCCTGACCTACGAATCAGTACCCATGCAAAACCGGACAAGAATGCCCTAATCTCGCGGTGATGCGTTTAGGGGCACTTGACGCTGTGTCCCAATCTGCGTACCGTCACGCTCCGTAGCGAATCGCTGGGGAGAACCCCGGGCAGAGCACTGGGAGTGTCGGAATGCCCTCTGAGTACGCCAAGTCCTTGGGCGCCCGCCTGCGCTCCATCCGCCAGCAGCAGGGCCTGTCCCTGCAGGGGGTGGAGGAGAAGTCGAACGGGCGCTGGAAGGCCGTCGTGGTCGGCTCGTACGAGCGCGGCGACCGCGCGGTCACCGTGTCCCGCCTCGCCGAGCTGGCGGACTTCTACCGGGTACCCGTCTCGGAGTTGCTGCCCGACGGCAGTGGCGTCCGGCACGAGCCCACCAACAAGATCGTGCTCGACCTCGAGCGGCTGTACGACGAGGTCTCCGACGAGCTCGCCTACGTCGCCCGGTACGCCCGCGCGATCCAGCAGCAGCGCGGCGACTACAACGGCCGCGTCCTCTCCATCCGCGCCGACGACCTGCGCGCGCTGGCGATCGTGTACGACATCTCGCCCTCCGGCCTCATCGAGCGCCTGACCGAGGCCGGGGTGCTGGTGGCCGACCCGCGGGCGTTCTTCGCCTCCTAGTCGACCCCTACGACGGACGGCGCGGCGCCTCCTCCCCGGCGCGCGCACGAGCCCGAAGGCACGTGGTTCCGAGGAACCGCGTGCCTTCTCCGCTTTCCCGCCACCTTCTCTCTCTTTCACCACGAGAGAACCTCACCCAGCGTCCCCACCCGCCCCGCGCACTCTCACCCGTCACGCATGTATGCGTCGTGCGCCGCCTCGCCGCGCCCACTCGCCCCGCCGCCCTCGCCGCGCGCCCGCCCCGGGTCCCCAACGCCGCTCCCCTGGCCCCTCGCCCTCGCACACGCCCGGCACCCCTCCTCGCTCCGCGGCCCGCCGCCCCCTCCCTCGCCGATCGCCCCGCACCGCACCGGTCACCCCTCACCGATCGCCCCCTCCCCTCGCCGATCGAGGACAACCGCCGCCTGGCTATCCCGAGCTGGCCGGCAGGCGGTGTTGTCCTCGATCGACGTCAGGGCCCTCCCGGGGTGCGCGCACACTCCGCGCCGTCGCCCCGAGTGGGCAAAGTCCCCGACATCGCCCACTGCCGGCATGGTGGAGTGGGCAATGTCCGGGACACTGCCCACCTACCCGGCAGACGCGGCCACCCCCGCCCGCAGGGAGGCAGCAGAAACCTGGTTTCTGCTGCTTCAGAAGCGGGTCGATACAGCAGAAACCAGGTTTCTGCGCGGATCTTGAGGGGTCGGGGCGGGCGCGTCCCGGTGTTTCTTCGGACGGGATTTGCCGCGCCAGCTGTGGACCGCATGCGTGGGGTCCCCGGGAAACGTGGAGCGCATTCATGGGGTGCCTTCCCGCGGGCACCGCTACGGCCGGCGGAACGCTTGGCGCTCGCCGAAATCCCCGGCCTCCGCTGCCGGGTCCGCGACACATGCCCACCCCAGGGAGCACAAACGGGGCAGCTCCAGAGCTTCCCGCACACACACATCGGCGCCGGCCGCGGCGAGGCGGCGAGATGTCGTGGACGCACAACCTCAGGCGGCCGGCGGCTCCCCGCGGGGGCCGGGGTGAGATCGCCGATCGCGCAGGGTGAGGCCGCAGGAACGCACCCCAAGAAAACGCTCCGCTGCGCTCCACGTTTCCCCGGGGGCCCCGCGCAACGGTCCGGACCACGACGGACGTCGCGGTAGCCCAAATTCTCTTGGGTCCGCTCGAGAGCCGAAGCCAGCCCTCTCGAAGCGCTTGGCGGCGCCACCCGGCGCCGCCGCGCGAGTCGCCGGGGGTCAAAACGGGGCGGGCGGCCTGAGGCTAGCGGTCCAGGGTCCAGTCGGAGGGCGAGCCGTCGGTCATCGAGGCGTCGTCGAAGCGGGTCGAGGCCGGTGCGGGCCACGCGCCGTCCGGGAAGGCCTCGTGGTCGGACAGGCGGTGGCGGATCGTGGTGATGGCGTCGCTGACCCACTCCACCAGGGCGGCCAGCGCGGCCGCGCCGCCCGCGACCGCGGCGCAGGCGGTCGCCACGCTCGTGGTGGCGAGGATCAGGGCGGCGGGGGTGCCCACGCCGGTGGCGGCGGCGACCGCGGCGCCGATGAGCTGGATCAGGGCGGAGCAGAGGGCGGCGGCGATGGCCGCCCAGAGGCCGCAGATGCCGATCGCCAGCCGGGCCAGCGCCGTGTCGAGGTCGCCGCCGATGGCGAGCAGGGCGCCGAGCGCGGTGCGCTGGCGGGCCGCGGCGTCCAGGTAGGCGTCGGCGGCGCGCCCCTCCCACTCGTACCCGGCGGCCAGGTGGTCGGGGTCGATCTTGCCGACCTGGGCGCTCAGCGGGCCGGCGAAGTCCTCCACCCAGCGGCGCCCGGTCTCCCACACGCGCACCGGGTTGCCGGCCGGGGCGATGAGGCGGCCGACCAGCGCCAGCAGGCGCCGCACCACCGCCACAAACTCTTCGAGCCGCCGCACCACCTGCCGGCCCAGGAACCCGGGCAGCTGGCGGGCCACCCGCAGCGCGCTGTCGACCAGGCGGTCGGCGGTGTCGGCCACCCGCCGCAGGAGGCGGTGCACGCGCTCCACCAAAGCGTCGAACCCGGCGACGTCGACCGGCAGCGGGAGGGGCAGTGGGACGGTCACCGGCTACCACACCCCGCGCAGTCGGTGGACGGCGGCGCGCTCGTCCCGCTCGTACCCGTCGGCGGCGGTAGCGAGCGCGTCGGCGACCTCGGCGAACCGGAGCACGCCCTGCCCCGCGAGCGTCTGCGCCCGCTGGCGGAGCGCGCCATAGGTCTCCGGGAGGCCGACCACGCCGCTGAGCGCGCACATGTCGTTGACCGACAGGTCGAGCTCGTCGACCACAGTGGACGCTCGGGCGAGGGCGCGGACCCACTCGCGCCACTCGTCGGCGTCGGAGCGGAGGGCCGCTATCGCGACCCGGATCTCCTCATCGGTAGGCGGCACGCGCCGACGCTACAAACCGCACGCCCGCACGGCAACCCCATCGACGCCGATCAAGGAAAGAGCCACGACCCCCCGAGCCCCCGAACAGAGAGCTTTCGGAGTCTGGGTGATGTGCTGTGATCGAAGCTCCGGGGCGGGCGGGGGTGCGGCGCGGGTCAGTGGGTCGTGAACTCCGCGATGCGGGCCAGCATGCCGTTGAGGAAGCGGGGTGAGTCGTCCGTCGACATCTGCCGGGCCAGCTCGACCGCCTCGGTGATGGCGACCGCGTCGTCGATCTCGTCGACGTACAGCAGCTCGTACACCGCGATGCGGGCCAGGTTGCGGTCGACCACGGGCATGCGGTCGAGCGTCCACCCCTCGGCGTAGCTGGCGATCAGCTCGTCGATCCGGTCGAGGTGGGCGGCGACTCCCTCGACCAGCCCGATCGCGTAGCCGAGGTGCTCGGGGCGGGGCTGCTCCAGCCGCTGGATGTACGCCCGGAGCACCTGGTCGACCGGCAGGTCGCGCAGGTCTGCTTCGAAGAGCACGTCGAGTGCGCGCTTGCGGGCCTTGCGGCGCGCCGGCATCTGCGACTTCGGCGCCTCAGCCACGGCGGGCACCGCCCACCGGACGAAGGCCACGACGGGCATCCGCCGCGACGCGAAGGCCAACGAGGGGTGAGCGCATCACGCCCGGCCGAGGTAACGGCCGTCGCGCGTGTCGACCTTGATCTTTTCCCCGGTGGTGATGAAGAGCGGCACCTGCACCGTCGCGCCGGTCTCCACGGTCGCCGGCTTGTTGCCGCCGGTGGAGCGGTCGCCCTGCAGGCCCGGCTCGGTGTACGTCACCTCGAGCACCACGCTGGTCGGCAGCTCGATGTAGAGCGGGACGCCCTCGTGGGTCGCCACCGTCGCCTCGGCCTCGGGCAGCAGGTAGTTGGCCGCCTCCCCGACGGTGCCGCCGGCCACGTGGATCTGGTCGTACGTGTCCAGGTCCATGAAGACGAAGTCTTCGCCATCCGCGTAGAGGTACTGCATCGTGCGCTTGTCGACGGTCGCGGTGTCGACCTTGGTGCCCGCGTTGAACGTCTTGTCGACCACCTTGCCGGAGAGCACGTTCTTCAGCGTGGTGCGCACGAACGCGCCGCCCTTGCCGGGCTTGACGTGCTGGAACTCCACGACGGACCACAGCTCGCCGTCGAGGTTGAGGACCAGTCCGTTCTTCAGGTCGTTCGTGGTGGCCATGTCCTGCCTTGATCTTCATTCGAGTGATTGACCCACCAAGTCTACTGGTACGCCGGACGAAGGACAGACCACGCCCTGACGGAGACCGGCCCTAACGCGTCACGAAGACGTCAACCGATGTCTTTCTTCAGGACACCATCCGCTGACACCCTGCACCCGTGTTGACCAACTGCCGCGCGCTGGGTCTGGGGGGCTCGGTTCTCCTCGCGGCGGGTGGCCTCGCGGCCGGCGCGCTGCCGGCGCAGGTCCCGTTCGGGCTGGCGATCCTGCGGCGCCATCCGGGGTGGGGCGTCGTCATCGCGTACGCGGGACTGGTCTTGCTGATCGCGGCCTGGTGGCGCCTCGGGCACCTGGTGCGCGACGGAGCCCGCGACGAGCCGACGCCCCGGCAGCTGATGACGACGCTCGCGATCTGGTCGGCGCCGCTGCTGCTGGCTCCGCCGCTGTTCAGCCGCGACGTCTACAGCTACCTCGCCCAGGGCACGATGGTCGGCGCCGGCCTCGACGTGTACGAGTACGGTCCGGCCTACTACGGCGGCCCGGTGGCGGCCGAGGTGCCGGCGATCTGGCAGCACACGCCCACCCCGTACGGGCCGTTCTTCCTGCTCGTCGCGACCGGGGTGGCCGCGGCCGCCGGGGCGCACCTGGCGGCCGGCGTGCTCGGCATGCGGCTGGTCGCGGTGCTCGGCGTGGTGCTGCTGACCGCCGCGCTGCCCGGCCTCGCCCGCCGCTGCGGCGTCGACCCGGCCGCCGCGCTGTGGCTGGGCGCGCTCAACCCCCTGGTCCTGGCCCACCTCATCGCCGGCGCGCACAACGACGCGATCATGGTGGGGCTCCTCGTCGCCGGCCTGGCCGCGGCGGCCGCCCGCCACCCGGCCGCCGGCGCCGTGCTGGTCGCCCTCGCCGCGCTGGTCAAGGCCCCGGCCGCGGTCGCGCTGGTCTTCGTGGCCGCGATCTGGTCGGAGCAGGCCACCGGGCGGTGGCGCCGGGTCCGCACGATGCTCTACGCGGCCGCCGTCGCGACGGCCACCACCGTCGTGGTCACCGCTGTCGCCGGCACCGGGTACGGGTGGGTCCGTGCCCTCGACACCCCGGTCTCCACGGGAAACTGGTCGCCGATGAGCGTGC
The DNA here is from genome assembly GCF_031085175.1 of Phytohabitans maris. Classification (GTDB taxonomy): domain Bacteria; phylum Actinomycetota; class Actinomycetes; order Mycobacteriales; family Micromonosporaceae; genus Phytohabitans; species Phytohabitans maris. The sequence continues at coordinate 83,371 of NZ_JAVHUY010000026.1, read as the reverse complement.
TCGGCCGCCTGACCGGCGCGATCCTGGGCACCGCGCACGCGGTACCCATGTGGCGCTGGATCGGCCTCGCCGCGGCCGTGGTCGTCAGCGCGGTCCTCTGGCTGCGCCGCACCGACCTCGGCCCGGTGTACGCGTTGGGGCTCGGCCTCGGCGCGATCGTCCTCTTCGGACCGGCGATGCGCCCCTGGTACCTGCTCTGGGGCCTGGTCCCCCTCGCCGCCGCGGCCCCGGACGGGCGGGTGCGGCGGGTGGCCGCGGTGGCCTGCGCGGCGCTGGCGGTGGTGGTGCTGCCGAACGGGTTCGCGTTCGGGGCGGAGCAGGTGGTGCAGGCGGTCGCCGGGTGCGTGCTCGCGGCCGGCCTCGCCGCCGCGCTCCTCGCCCGCGGGCAGGCGCCGGTGGTCGCCCGGTGAAAGAAGCACCCCACAAAAACGCTCCGCTGCGCTCCGCGTTTCCGCGGGGGCCCCGCGACCTCGACCGCCGGTGGTACGTGATCGCCGGGCTGGCCGTCGCCACGGCGCTCTTCCTCGCGTACGTGCCCGCGCACCGCGGCTTCTTCGACGTCAACGTCTACCACGGCGCCGTGCACTACTGGCTGCGCGACGGCGGCCAGCTCTACGACTACCTGCGCCCGCCGACGAACTACGGCTTCACCTACCCGCCGTTCGCCGCGCTGGTGCTCAGCCCGCTCGCGCTGCTTCCCTGGCACCCGGCGATCGCGCTCAGCCTCGTGGTCAACACGGCCGCCGGCGCCGCGCTGCTCGGCATCCTGGTCGACCCGATCGCCCGGCGGCAGGGGTGGCACCGGGGGCTCACGTTCGGGCTGGCGGCGTGCGCGGTGGCGGTCTTCGAGCCGGTCCGCGACACGTTCAGCTTCGGGCAGGTCAACCTCGTGCTGCTCGCGCTCGTCGTGGCCGACACCCGGCTGCTGCGCCAGACCCGCTGGTCCGGGGTGGGCATCGGGCTGGCCACCGCGATCAAGCTGACGCCCGGCATCTTCATCCTGTACCTGCTGGTCTCCGGACAGCGCCGCGCCGCCGCCGTGGCCGGTGCCACCGCGGGCGCGGCGACGCTGGTGGCGCTCGCGATCGCGCCGGACGCGTCGCGCACGTTCTGGACCGAGGCGCTGTGGGACACCGACCGGATCGGCAACCTCGCGTACGTCTCCAACCAGTCGCTGCAGGGCGTCGTGGCCCGCCTCGACCCGACCGAGCCGAGCAAGCTGGGCTGGCTGCTGCTGGTGGCGGCCGCGATGGCCGTGTGGGTGTACCGGGTGCGCCGCGTCGACCCGCTCACCGGCGCCGCGCTGACCGGCGTGGTGGGCTGCCTGGTCAGCCCGATCACCTGGGTGCACCACCTGGTGTGGGTGCTGCCCGCGCTGGTCCTGCTCGCCGACTCGCGGCACCGGCGCTGGGCGGCCGCCGCGTACGTGCTGCTCTGCAGCAGCGTGGTGTGGCTGTGGTGGGACGGGCTGGCGCCGGGCGCGTTCCTGGGCGCGAACGCGTACGTGTGGATCTGCGTGGCGCTACTGCTCGGCCTGCCGGCGCGCCAGATGGTGGAGGGCGAGCCGGTACCCGTCGACGCCGAGACCGCAGATCACCCCGGTCGCCACCGCGGATACGACGGAGTGGTGGCGAAACTCCTCGCGCGCGTGGATGTTCGAGATGTGGACCTCGACGAGCGGCGCGCGCAGGAGGGCGCAGGCGTCCCGCACCGCGTACGAATAATGTGACCAGGCCCCGGGGTTGAGCACCACGGCCGCCTGCTCGTCGGCGGCCGCGTGGAGCCAGGCCAGCATCTCGTGCTCGGCGTCGGTCTGCCGCACCTCGACGTCGAGGCCGAGCTCCTTGCCGGCGCCCTCGCAGAGCTCGACCAGCCCCGCGTACGACGTCAGCCCGTACACGTCGACCTGGCGGGTGCCGAGCCGGCCGAGGTTGGGTCCATTGAGGACGTACACCTTCACGCCTCGACCTCCTTGTCCGCGGGCGGGTTCGCCACCCGGCTCCGCGCACTCACGCCGCCACCTCGTCGTACGCGGCGCGCAACAGCTCGTCGCTCGGGCCGTCCAGGATGGACGGTCGGGCGAGCCCGTCGAGCACCACGAAGCGCAGCCGCGAGCCGCGCGCCTTCTTGTCGACCCGCATGGTGGCGAGCAGGTCCGGCCAGGCCGCCTCGGCGTAGGCGGTGGGCAGCCCCAGCGCGGCGAGCACGTCGCGGTGCCGCTTGGCGGTCGCGCCGTCGAGCCGGCCGGCGAGCCGCCCGAGCGCCGCCGCGTAGACCAGGCCGACCGAGACGGCGTGGCCGTGCCGCCAGGTGTACCCCTCCACCTTTTCGATCGCGTGGGCCAGTGTGTGCCCGTAGTTGAGCACCTCGCGTACCCCGCCCTCGCGCAGGTCGGCACCGACGACGTCGGCCTTGACCTGGACGGCCCGCTCGACCAGCTCGCGCAGGCTCCCCTCGTCGGCGCCCTTGGCCTCGATGAGGTCGAGGATCGCCGGGTCGGCGATGAACCCGCACTTGACCACCTCGGCCAGCCCGGCCACCAGGTCGACCGGGGGCAGCGTGTCGAGCAGGGCGAGGTCGCAGAGCACGCCGGCCGGCGGGTGGAAGGCGCCGACCAGGTTCTTGCCCGCGGCGGTGTTGACGCCGGTCTTGCCGCCGACGGCCGCGTCGACCATGCCGAGCAGGCTGGTCGGCACCGGCACCCAGCGCACGCCGCGCAGCCAGCACGCCGCCACGAAGCCGGCCAGGTCGGTCACCGCCCCGCCGCCGACACCGACGACCGCGTCGGTACGCGTGAAGCCGGCCGCCCCCAGCTGGTCCCAGCAGTGCGCGGCGACGTCGATGCTCTTGCCCGCCTCCGCGTCCGGCACGTCGATCGCGAGCGGCTCGATCCCCGAGCCCGCGATGGCCGCGGCGATCGTGTCGGCGTGCGACCGGAGCGGCGGCGCGTAGAGGACCGCGGCCCGCGCGGCCCCGTCGAGCAGGCGCGACAGCTGTCCCAGGAGGTCTCGCCCCACGAGCACGTCGTAGGGTCGCTCACCCCCGACAGCGATTCTGGTCACGTCGTCCATCGCCGAGCAGCCTAGCCCCGCCCCGGCCGTACCGTCGCACCCCCACGCCGCCCACCCGGCCGAACCGCCAGGGCACCCGGCCGGGCTACGGCACGAGGGAGAGGGTCGAGACGTGACTCGGCCGCACGACGCCGAAATGCCGCCGGTCGAGCGTCGCCACGCGGTCGGCCCCGAGCCGCTCGGCGAGGGCGACCATGCTGGCGTCCGTGCCGCCCAGCGGGAGATCGGCGTACTGCCGGACCAGCTCGCGGACGCGGACCCAGTCGCCATGCGATCGGTCGCGGCGACGATGACGCCGGTGTCGACGAGAAGCACTCCGCTAGTCCTGGCCGAAGCCGTCTTCCAGCAGCTCGTCCATCTTGGGGGTGATCCCCGACGTGGAGGCACCTGCGCCCACGAAGGCCAGGCGGCGGTGGCGGGCCGGCCGGTCGGCGGCGGGCAGCTGGGCGGCGAGGGCCGCGATGACATCAGCCAGCTCCGTGCCACGCCGCGCGGCCTCCGCGGTCAGCCGCCGGACCACGTCGTCGGGAAGATCAAGCGTGACGCTCATGCGTTCGATTCTACGGTCGCCGGCGCCGTCCCGACGCCCCGCCGGCGAGTGGCGGTGGCACCCGGGCGAAAGCTAGCGCCGGAAGCGCCAGCGGGTCGCGCCGTGCGGTGCCGGGCAGCTGGACGGAGATCGTGCAGCGCGGGTTGACCGTCGTAGGGACGCTCATCCCGAACGCAACGCTGGTCGTCCGAGGCCGAGCAGCTAGCCCTCGACCCGTCGGGGTGCCTCATGGTCATCACCCGGCCCGCCATATGGCCCATTCGGGTGCATTCCCGAGGCAAGGTGGGGATGGAGCTTGCGCACGCGGTCCCGCAGGTCTGCAAGGCACACCAGGTCAAGAAGCTTCGCCAGCACCGCAAGCACGGTGTCTGTGCCTCGTTCTTGACTGTCGAGCCATCGGCCGAAGTCCGCCAACAGATGAAGGGTTCCGTCGATGTCAACTGGCGTCCTCGTGGTTGGCGCCTGAGCCGCGCGTTCCTCATGCGCTGAAGCTCTGCGCAATTGCGGACCTGCACTTCTCGGCGTCGCGCCAAGTGATGATCAGCAAGTCTTCGACTCTCGGCATCCACGGAGAAATCGACCCGACCCGCGACCGCGAGTCTTCCCGTCGAGTGGTCTGTGGTTTGGGTGGTTACCTCGACCACGGAGCGGTCGATGACACCTTCTAAATTTCGCCATCTAGCAAAACTTCGTCTGGAAGGCGACCCCTGCAAGATCCGACTGCAGGGCGTCACGAAACCTGATCTTCCGCCAGCCTCCGGCGCGGCCGGTCCACCTCATCACCTTCCGGCGCTCTCGTCCTGCAGCGGGTCCACATCCGGACCGCTGGCGTCGACGCGCAAAAGCCAAAGGCCTAGCTTTTCCCGGGTCTTCGACTGGCGTACCGGCGCGAAGAGGAAGGTCGCGACCTCGATCGCGTCGTTACTGACCTTCAGAAAGGCCGGCCCGAGGATAGCCACGACAAGGTCCGGACTCGCCAACTCGTCGTCTGCCCGCCGCAGCCACACCTCCGCGAGGTCGAACGCCGAGGCACGCGTTTCACTGCTGCCAAGCAGCACCGACCAGGCGGACGCCAGCGCTTTCCTTAACATGGGAAACTCCGCCGCGTCCAACAGATGGTCCCTACCCGATCCGCGTTCCCCGGTCGGGCCGGTGAGCGCTGACAGACCCAGCATTCCTGCGGCTCGGGTCTCTTCCTCGAACGACCACGCCAAGATGCGGTCGAGCACGAGCCGGCGCTTTCCATCGTGCTCAGCGACACCACGGATCGCGCGCACAACCGCCTGGTCGACCTCGACTCCCCTCCTGCTCTGGGCAATCAGTTGGAGCCGATTGAGCGCTACGTCAGTCGAATATCGGCCGAGCCGACCAGCACACACCTCAGCCACACCAATCAGGACGCCGTCTTCTGCCCGCCGAGACAACGCCCACTCGCGCAAACGCCGGCGCACGACGGAACCGATGTCTCGGCTCACTGCAAGCCGCTCCAAGACGTCGACAGCCAGGCGGTGCTTGGTAACATCGGCAGACGCGGCTAGCCATGACTGCATGATGTCCAGCACGGCCAAGGCCCGCTGCTGTTCGGCGAGCCGCGCCAGCACCTCTGCCACTCGCGGAAGAGTTGAGCTCGGCTGACTTCTGTCGGCCGCGATCTCCGCAAGCCATTCAAGGAGATACCCATGTAGCTGAGGCCTCTCCTGCCATATACGGCCAAGGATCGCGTCATCCACACCGGGCTTGACCTTGATGATCGAAACCGTGCCTGCCTTCTTATCCGCCCTGTCCTCCTCGATGTCCTCCAGCATGCCGGAGAGCTCCGGTCCGACGAGGAACTCGTCAGGCGGAACCTTAATCCCGATCTTGGTTAGAAACGCGTCAGAAGACGCCAGAACCGCCTCGGCGGGCGAGCCGTCGAGAACAGCTGCGGCAACCAGTACAGCCCGGCGCCGCGCCACGGTATGGCGGTCAGAACGATCCGCGCCGACACCACCCAGCCTCTTGTCCAGATAGTCCTTCCAGTGATACAGCTGCCGCCGCAGATCCTTCACCATTTCCGAAGTGTGCTCGTCGAACTCGCTGAGCCGTGCGGCGAGAGCAACGGCGTCGCGCGGAGAAGTGCGGCATCGCCTCAGTTCCCCCATGAACTCCGACAAGGGCGGAACACCAAGCCATGTCAGGCGCTCGCCGCCGGCATCGTGCGCCTTCAAGTGGGCTCTTACGACCTCAACCGGGTCAGGCATCTGTAGGTCGACCGTGAACCTTTTCGTCTCTTGCGCGCACCGCGTCCACAGTGCCGGCGTGACCGTGACTATCAGGCAGCCACCTGTTTCATACATCGGTCTGACCAAATCGGCCAACTGCCTGCCGAAGCCTTCCGGAATGACGTCAGTTTCAAACGTCAGGTCTAGGAGACATGGTCGATCGATATGAGGGAGCAGGTCCGTTCGCGGCGAAGGCCAGTCGGTCAAGAATTCTCGGATACCGCCGCTCGCCACCTCGTCCAAAAGACGCAGAGCGGTCGATCGCCGCCCCACGTCCTCTTTGCCCCGAATTATCACTAACGAGTAGCGCTGCAGGACCGCACGCACCTGCGTAAAGCCATCCGGCTCCGCGAAACTCAGCCGGACGCGATCGATCTCCTCCTGATCGATCTCCCGTGACGAGACCAACCAAGTGCCGACGTTGTCGTCCCGGCCAACGCGTATGACCGACGATCCCTCCGCAGTGGCAGCTGCCACTTGACGAATGGACGGCTCCGGCTGGACTGGATCCATGACTTCCTCCAAGCGTCGAGAGTCATCGAGCGGGTCAGACCCTCAGCGACGCGGGCTGTTGACATCTCGGACCACTTGTGAGACTCGGACCTCGCCACTCGGACTCAAGATCCTGCAGCCGCCCCACATCTCCGTCAACCGTGCGGCAACCCATTTCCACGCGTCCGTCGCGGCTACGGCCACAAGCGCGGCAGCCCTGGTCTGCGCCAGTTGTGCTGGGTCTATTCCAGTCACTTGAGTCCTCCTTGCGCAGGTGCAAACAGGGCGTCGGTGACAAAAGAGCGTAGGCGTGCAGGAAGATTCACTGCGCTCAAAGTCATAAACCCAACACCTGACAACGTTCGTCTGCCACTTGAGTTGCATCGACGATGCGGTGTCGGTGATCGGGTCAGGCGGAGGTGTGCGTCGGGTGGCGGGTGGCCATCTGCGCCAGGTGCTTGGCGTACTCCCCCACGACCTGGCGCAGGTCGTCCGGGCGGAGCACGGTGAACGGCCAGCCCAGGCCGGCGAGCATCTGGGCCATGCCCTCGAGGCTGTTGGCGCGGCAGCGCAGCAGCACCCCGTCTTCGGTCTCGGTCAGCTCGGCCACGCTCGGCGGGATGCGGCGGCGGGCCTGGTCGAGGTCGGTCTCCAGGAGCACCTCGACCTCCCACGTGTACGGCACGCCGGCGAGCGACCGGGTCACGTGCGCGACCGCGTCGAAGCCCTCGGGCACGGCGAACGTCTCGGTGCCCGCCTCGACCGCGCTGATCCGGTCCAGCCGAAACGTGCGGATCTCGCCGCGCCGGTGGTCGTGCCCGGTCAGGTACCAGCGGCCGGCGTGGAAGACCAGCCCGTACGGGTCGACCTGGCGCAGGGAGACGCCGCCGCGCCAGGAGCGGTAGGTGAGGCTGACCCGGTGGCGGGCGCGGGTGGCGGCGCCGAGCGCGAGGAGCGTGGCGGTCGCCGGCCGGGCCGAACCCTCCTGCCGGGGGCGGAGCGTGAAGCCGAGCGACTCCCGTACCGCCCCCAGCCGCTCGGCCAGCGCGCGGGGCAGCACCCGTTCGATCTTCGCCAGCGCCACGCCGGTGGCCGGTGCCTCGGTGGTGAGGCCGAGCTGCTCGGCGGCGAGCAGGCCGAGCACCACGGCGGCGGCCTCGTCGTCGGTGAGCATGAGCGGGGGCAGCTTGTAGCCGGGGCTGAGCCGGTAGCCGCCATACCGCCCGCGGTTGGCCGTGACCGGGATGCCCAGGTCGGCGAGCGTGCCCGCGTACCGCCGCACGGTGCGCTCGTCCACCCCGAGGCGGGCGCCGAGGTCGGCGCCGGTGAGGCGGTGGTGGGTCTGGAGGAGCTCCAGCATCCCCAGTACGCGTGAGGCAGGATGTGACACGGGTCACGCTCCTTAATCGGGCGGAATGCGTCCGGATTCGATCCTAACGTCGCTGGCATGACGACATTTGTGCTGGTACCTGGTTTTTGGCTCGGTGGTTGGGCGTGGGACGAGGTGGCCGCCTCGCTGCGCGCCGCGGGACACCGCGTCCACCCCGTCACTCTGACCGGTGTCGCGGAGAAGGCGCACCTCGCCACGCCCGAGACGGACCTCGACACCCACACGGACGACATCGTGCGGCTGATCGAGGAGGAGGACCTGCGCGACGTGGTGCTGGTCGGCCACTCGGGCGGCGGCATGCCGGTCACCCAGGCGGCCGACCGGATCCCGGAGCGGATCAGGCGCGTCGTCTACGTCGAGAGCGGCCCGCTCCCCGACGGCGTCTCCCAGTTCGACACCAACGAGCCGGCCGAGCAGGCCCGGCTGCGCGCCGAGATCGGCGACGGCCACCTGCTGCCGGTCCGCGACTGGGCCGCGGCGGCCGACCCGATGCTGCTCGCCGGCCTCGACGAGGCCACGCTGGCCACCCTCCGCGAGCGCTCGACGCCGCACCCGCTCGGCGCCGCCACCCAGCCCGTACACCGCGCCGGCGCCGGCGACGCGCTGCCGATCGCGCTGGTGGCGTGCATCTTCCCGGTCGAGCAGGTGGAGGCGATGGTGGCACAGGGGCACCCGTTCTTCGCGGCCTTCCGGGGCGGCGAGATCCGCGGGCTCCCCACCGGCCACTGGCCGATGCTCAGCGAGCCCAAGCGCCTCGCCGAGATCCTCGACGACCTTTCCACCCATTGACGAGCTACCGCGACGTCCGCGGTGGTCCGGACCGTTGCGCGGGGCCCCCGGGGAAACGTGGAGCGCAGCGGAGCGTTTTCTTGGGGTGCGTTCCCGCCACGTCACCCTCCGCGGTCGGCATCCACCCCGGTCCGCGGGGGTCCGGCGCACGGGTCGGGGCCGCGCTCGCCGCGCGCCACGATCCGTGCCACGGATCGTCCGAACCCAATGCCAAAGCCCGGTGATCGTCCGCCCAAACCCGCGTCCTGCCCGGCGTCACGCGGAAAACGGACGAACGATCACCGCCACCCCCGGGCGGCACGCCCCGAACCCGACTCCAGCCGGTGATCGTGGTATTCCAGTGCCCCTCCGGGGGCAGCTCGATACCACGATCTGATTCCGCGGACCGGGGCGGGAGCGCCGACCGCGGAGGGTGAGGCCGCGGGAGCACGAGCCAACCGACCCCCGACGCCGATCAACGGACGCACCGCCCTCGACCCGAGTTCACGGCTGGAGAGCGAGACCGTCCCAGCAGATCGTGGTACGGATCCGCCCGCCTGAGGGCACACATACGTACCACGATCTCGACGGCGCCCGGCGCTGTCCTTGATCGATCGCGACCCGGTCCGCCCGGGCGGTCAACGCCCGGGCGCTCCTGAGCGTGCCCAGCTCACCACCGTGACCCTAATTAGTGTGGGTGGCCTTGGGTCTGGACCAGCGCGGACATCGCGGTAGCCCAAATCCTGGAACAGATCCTCTAGGGCTTGAGGAGGGTGGCGATCTCGGCGGCGATCTCCTCGGGCTCGCGGCCGTCGGTGGCCACCGTGAACGTCGCGACCTGCTCGTAGAGCGGGCGGCGCTGGTCCATCAGGTGCTTCAGCGTCGCCCGCGGGTTCATGGCCAGCAGCGGGCGGCCGGCGCCCAGCCCCACGCGGCTGACCGCGTCGGAGAGGCCGACGGAGAGGAAGACGACCGGGTGACCGGCCAGCGCGGCCCGGGTGCGCTCGGAGAGGATCGCGCCGCCGCCGAGGGCGAGTACGCCGTCGAAGGAGGCCAGCGCCGACCGCACCGCCGCCTCCTCCAGGGTGCGGAAGTGGGCTTCGCCCTCGTCGATGAAGATCTCGGCGATGGGCTTGCCCGCGGTCGCCTCGATGTCGATGTCCGTGTCGCGGAAGCCCACGCCGAGCCGGGCGGCCAGCAGCTCGCCGACCGTCGTCTTGCCGGCCCCCATGACGCCGACGAGCACGCAGGCCGGCTTCACCGTTGCTGCCCGGTCCGGCCGCTCACCGCCGTCGTGGCCGGCGCCCGGCCGGTCCGACCGCTCACCGCCGTCGTGGCCGCCCGTCCGGTCCGGCCCCTCGCCGCCGTCCGAGGCGCGGGCCACGGCGGCCGTCCGCGCAGGCTCACCGCCGCCGTCGCCGGAGGCCGGCCGCGCGGGCACGTCGCCACCGGAGGCCGGCCGCGCACCCTGGCTCACCGGATGACCAGGTTGTCAAGGTAGCCGGCGAGGTTGCGGCGGATCTCCGTGACCGAGTCGCCGCCGAACTTCTCGGTCGCCGCCTCGGCCAACACCAGCGCGACCATCGCCTCGGCCACCACGGCGGCGGCCGGGACGGCGCAGACGTCGGAACGCTGGTTGATGGCGGTGGCCGCCTCACCGGTCGCCACGTCCACAGTGGAGAGCGCGCGGTTGAGCGAGGAGATCGGCTTCATCGCCGCCTTGATCCGCAGCGGCTCGCCGGTCGTGATGCCGCCCTCCAGGCCGCCGGCCCGGTCGGTCACCCGCCGCACGCCGCTGGCCGTCGGGATGATCTCGTCGTGCGCCACCGACCCCCGCGAACGCGCCTGGAGCCACGCGTCGCCGATCTCCACGCCCTTGATGGCCTGGATCGACATGAGCGCGGTGGCGATGCGGGCGTCGAGCTTGCGGTCCCACTGCACGTGGCTGCCGAGCCCCGGCGGTACCCCGTAGGCGAGGACCTCGACGATGCCACCCAGCGTGTCGGCGTCCTTCTTGGCGGCGTCGACCTCGGCGACCATCCGGGCGCTCGCCTCCGGGTCGAGGCAGCGCAGCGGGTCGGCGTCGACCCGCTCGGCGTCCTCCGGGCGGGGGGCGAGGCCGGGCTTGGCGGCCACCGAACCGAGCTCCACCACGTGCGACACGATCTCGATGCCGAGCGCCTGCTTGACCAGCGCCTTGGCGACGGTGCCGACGGCTACCCGGGCGGCGGTCTCCCGCGCGCTGGCCCGTTCGAGGATGGGGCGGGCGTCGGCGTGCCCGTACTTCTGCATGCCGGCCAGGTCGGCGTGCCCGGGGCGGGGCCGGGTCAGCGGCGCGTTGCGGGCCTGGGCGGCGAGCACCTCGGGGTCGACCGGGTCGGCGGCCATGACCGTCTCCCACTTGGGCCACTCGGAGTTGCCCACCCGCACGGCCACCGGGCTGCCCAGCGTGACACCGTGGCGGATGCCGCCGATGATCTCGACGGCGTCCTGCTCGAACGACATCCGGGCGCCCCGGCCGTAGCCGAGCCGCCGGCGGGCCAGCTCCCGCCCGATGTCGGCGCTCGTCACCAGGACCCCGGCGGGCACACCTTCGAGGACAGCGACGAGCGCGGGGCCGTGCGACTCACCCGCGGTCAACCAGCGCAACACGCCAGAAAGTCTGCCATGCCCCGCGCCGGCCACCGCGCCCCCCTCTGCCGTTGATCAGGGACTTGGTGCGGCGACACGCCGCGCGCCACGCCCACCAACTCCCTGATCAACTGCGCGAGGGGCGGGAGCGCGCGGGAGCGCGCTAGGCGCGATCAAGCGCGAGAAGTGCGGGCGGAGTGGAGGGCGGCGCGCATCGCGGCCCTCGGGGCGGGACGGACGCCGGTGAACTGTTCCCACTGGCCGACCGCTTGGGCCAGCAGCAGGTCGAGGCCGGAGACGATCCGGCAGCCGGCCGCGGCGGCCGCGGCGGCGAGCGGGGTGGGCCACGGGTCGTAGAGCGCGTCGAAGAGCACGGTGGCGGGGCGCCAGGCCACCTCGGCGGCGAGCGGGTCGGCCACGCCCTTCGGCACCGTGGAGATCACCACGTCGGCGCCGGCGTGCCGCTTGGCCTCGTCCCAGCCGGCGCCGGCGAAGGGGACGCCGACCGCCTCGGCCACCGGGCGCAGGTCGGCCACCGCCTCGGCGCGCCGGGCCACCACGGTCACTCCCGCGGCGCCCGCGCGGGCGGCCGCCGCGATCGCGGCACGCGCCGTGCCACCCGCCCCGAGCACCGTGAACGACGCACCGCCGGGCACGCCGCCCAGCGCGTCGACCATGCCCGGGACGTCGGTGTTGTCCGCGCGCCAGCCACCCGTGACGCGTACCAGAGTGTTGGCGGCACCCACCGCGGCCGCGACCGGGGTGATCTCGGTGGCCACCGACAGCGCCACCTCTTTGAGCGGCATGGTGAGCGACAACCCGGCCCACTCCGGACCGAGGCCGGCCACGACGCCGGCGAGTTCCGACTCGGCGCACTCGACCGCGGTGTAGGACCACCCGGCCAGCCCGGCGGCGGCGTAGCCGGCGTTGTGGATGGCCGGGGAGAGCGAGTGGGCGACCGGCTTGCCCAGCACGGCCGCCCGGTGGACCTCGGTCAAAGGACGCCGTTTTCGCGCGCGGTCTGCTTGTTCTTCTCGTGCTGGTTGAGGTCGTTGGTGAACGCGGACCGCCCGGACTTGTCGATCGCCACGAAGTAGAGCCAGTTGCCCGGCGGCGGCGCCATCGCGCCTTCGAGGGCGTGCCTGCCCGGGTTGTTGATCGGGGTGGGGACGAGGCCCTTGAGCTTGCGGTTGTACGGGTTCTTCGGGTCGTCGAGCTCGGAGGCGGTCATGTCCTTGGACGCCTTGATCGGCAGTCCGCGCAGCTCGCGCCAGTAGTTGACGGTGACGTCCATCTCCAGGCAGTTGCACGGAAACTCGCCGTAGAGCCGGTTGTACGCCACCCGCGCCACCTTGCCCAGGTCCTCCTGGGTGCCCGCCTCGGCCTGGGCCAGCGAGGAGACGATGAGCACGTCGTACGGCGTGAGGTTGAGCGCCTGCGCCTTCTCGTCGAACTTCAGCTCGCCGGTCACCGTGAGGAAGCGGTCGACCATCGTGCGCACGATGTCCTTCGCCGTCCACTTAGGATCGATCTCGTACGTGTCCGGGAAGAGGAACCCCTCGATCGACGGCGTCACCTTCTTGCCGTCGCTGCGCTTGAACCACCAGTCCGGGATGCCCAGGTCGATCGGGTCCTTGGCGGCCGCTTCGAAGTCCTTCACCGGGATCTTCGTAGCCTTCTCCAGCTCCCGGAACGTGGCCTTCGCCGAGATCCCCTCGCGCACCAGCACGCCGTTGACGATCTTGTTCTTCAGGTCGAGCAGCATGTTGAGCGCCTCGGCGCCGCTCATCTGCAGGTGCAGCTTGTAGGTGCCGGGCTGGATATTCTGGCTGCGCGAGTTGTCCCGGGCCGCCTCGGTAAACGCCTTGGCGCTCTTCACCACGTCGGCCGTCACCAGCGCGTTGGCGATGTCGGTCGCGGTGTCGCCCTGCTTGACCTGGATGGTCACCTCGCCCTGGCCCGCGCCCTCGTAGTCGGCGGTCGTGAAGAAGCCCTGCACGCGGTCGTAGCCGTACCAGACGCCGGCGCCCAGGGCCCCGAGCATCACGACCACCACGAGCAGCGCGACCACGCTCTTGCCCGCGCCACCACGCTTCTTCTGGCCCCGCTTACGTCCACGACGATGTCGCCACCGTTCGACGGGTTCGTCGTCGAACGCGAGCTCCAACTCGTCGATCATTACGCTCGCCTCCGCTGCGCGTCTAGCCAGCCCTGCAGGATCTCCACAGCGGCCGCCTGGTCGACAACCGCACGTTGGCGCTTTCCCCGCACGCCACGTTCGGCCAGCCTACGGGTTGCCGCGACGGTGGACATCCTCTCGTCAGCCAGCCGCACCGGCACCGGCGCGATCGCCCCGCTCAGGCGCTGGGCATATGCCCTGGCCTGCACCGCCGCGGGTCCTTCCGTCCCGGCGAGTGTCACCGGCAACCCGACCACGACCTCTACGGTTTGATACGCATCTACGAGTCGCGCAAGTTCAAAGATATCGGAAGGAACAGCATCAACGTCCGCATTCAGGTCGCGGCGCAGCGTGACCAACGGGGTCGCCAGAACGCCGTCCGGGTCACTCAACGCGACGCCGACCCGCACCTGACCGACGTCGACACCCAGCCGGGTGCCGCGCACGAACTCGCCCATACGCTCCCTTTGCTCCGCGCCTGACCCATCATGGTCGCGCACGGCACCGGCGGTGTCGCGGTCACCCCCGCCGTTCGTCCAGCGTCTGAGTGACGCTTTTTCGGCGGATTTGCCCCGGCCCGCGTCACCCGCGGACCGTATGCGCGGGGTCCCCGGGGAAACGTGGAGCGCAGCGGAGCGTTTTCTTGGGGTGCATTCCCGCGGGCACCGCTACGGCCGGCGGCTCGCTCGCGCTCGCCGACTTCCCCGGCCTCCGCTGCCAGGTCCGCGGGCCAAGCCCCACCCCACCGGCCCGCCCAGGCCACCACCGCCCGGACCAGCCGCCCAGGCCACCACCGCCCGGACCAGCCGCCTGGGCCGCCACCGCCCGAGGCCAGCAGCCGGCCCGGCGCCAGCCGCCCGGGCAAGCCGCCCGAGGCCAGCCCGTCGAGGTAGGCAGCCCAGGGGCAGGCAGGTCGAGACGAGCCGGTGAGGCAGGCCCGTCGAGGTGGATCCGCCGGGGACCGGTCTACTTCGCGAGAAGCTCTCGAGTTGCCCGCACAGACGGGGCACTCGTGACCGCACCAGACCGTGGCATGGCGGTGTGTGGGTGGGGCTTGCCGCGCGGGCGTGGCGGCCCGGACCGCACCGGGCTGGGCAGGGCTCGACCCACGCACGTCGCGGCCGACCGGCCCGGGGTTGGGCTTGACCCGCACGCGCGGCAGTCCGCCACCCGGGCTCGGCCTTGACCCGCGGACGTGACAGCCCACCACCCGGGCTCGGCCTTGACCCACACGGGCACAGCCACCGATCGGCCCGGGCGGGCTCGATCCACGCGCGCGGCAGCCAAGCGCCCCGGATGGGCTTGACCCACGCGCACAAGCAGCCGCCCGGGTTGGGCTTGACCGGCGGGCGTGGCAGCGGACGGCCGGGGTTTCGACGAGCGCCAGCGAGGAGCCGGCCGGGAGCGGTGCCCGCGGGAAAGCACCCCAAGAAAACGCTCCGCTGCGCTCCACATTTCCCGGGGACCCCGCGCATGCGGTCCGCAGGTGCGGCGGACCGGGGTATATGGAATCGGGGCATATGGCATCGGGCTATGTGGAGAGGCCTTCGGAGGCGGTGACGTGGCTGCCCCGTCTGTGCGGGCAGCTCGAGAGCTTCTCGCACGCAAGCCCCGCGCCCGGCGCGACGCCCGGACACGGGGCCAGTGCGGCCCGCGCGGGCCGCGAAAGCCGTGCCGACGGCCCTAGGCGGTGGCGAGCGCCTGCTCGACGGAGGCGAGCAGGCGGGGCGCCTCGGAGGCCGGGAGGCCGCCGCCCTGGGCCAGGTCGGGGCTGCCGCCGCCGCGGCCGGAGAGCGCGCCCTTGACCAGGTCGGAGGCGGAGACGCCACGGCCGCGCGCGGCCTGGTTGACCGCGACCACCAGGGACGCCTTGCCGCCGGAGCGGGCGGCCACCGCGACCACCGCGGGGCGGGCCGGGTCGATCTTGCCGCGGATCTCCTGGGCGAGGGTGCGCACGTCGTTGCCGCCGGCGCCCTCCGGTGCCTCGGTGCCCACGTAGGCGACGCCGCCCACCTCGCGCGCCGACGACGCCAGCGACGCCGCACCTCCGAGGACGAGCTGAGCGCGGAGCTTCTCCAGTTCCTTCTCCGCGTCGCGCAGCTGGGTCACGGTCTGCTCGACCCGCTCGGCGACCTGCTCGTTGGGGACCCGGTAGAGCTCGGCCAGCCGCGACACGAGCAGGTGCTCGCGGGCCAGGTAGCCGAACGCGTCGATGCCGACCAGCGCCTCGACCCGGCGCACGCCGGAGCCGATCGACGCCTCGGACAGGATCTTGACGAGGCCGAGCTGGCCGGAGCGGGCCACGTGGGTGCCGCCGCAGAGCTCGCGGGCGTAGTCGCCGACCTCGACGACCCGCACCTCGTCGCCGTACTTCTCGCCGAACAGCGCCATCGCGCCCAGCCGCCGCGCCTCCTCCTGCGAGGTGATGAACGCGTGCACCTCCAGGTCGCCGAGGAGCACCTCGTTGACCTGCTGCTCCACGTCGTGCAGGACGCTGGCCGGCACCGCGCCGGGCGTGTTGAAGTCGAAGCGGAGCCGGCCCGGGGCGTTGAGCGAGCCCGCCTGGGTCGCCGACTCGCCGAGGAAGTTGCGCATCGTCTGGTGCACCAGGTGGGTGGCGGTGTGCGACCGCGAGATCGCCTTGCGGCGAGTGACGTCGATCTCCGCGTACCCGGCGTCGCCCGGGCGGACCTCGCCGCGGACGACGCGGGCCTTGTGGACGATCAGCCCGGGCACCGGCTGCTGGACGTCGACGACCTCGACCTGGCCGCCGCCGACGGTGATGATGCCCTGGTCGGCCTGCTGGCCGCCGCCCTCGGCGTAGAAGGGGGTGGCGTCGAGCACCAGCTCGATCTGCTCGCCCTCACCGGCCGCGGGCAGCGCCGCGCCGCCCGAGCTGAGCACCGAGCGGACCCGCGACTCGCGCGCCACCTCGTGGTATCCGGTGAACTCCACCGGGCCGCCGTCGTCGAGCGCCGAGCGGTACGAGGAGAGGTCGGCGTGGCCGGTCTTGCGCGCCCGCGCGTCGGCCTTGGCCCGTTCCCGCTGGTCGGCCATCAGCCGGCGGAAGCCCTCGGAGTCGACGGTGAGCCCCTGCTCGGCCGCGATCTCCAGGGTGAGGTCGATCGGGAAGCCGTACGTGTCGTGCAGCTGAAACGCCTGATCCCCCGACAGCGTCGGGCTGCCCTGCCGCTTGGCGGTCGAGATCGCGGTGTCCAGGATCGTCGTGCCGGCCCGCAGCGTGGACAGGAACGCGTCCTCCTCCGCGTAGGCGTACTGCGAGATCCGGTCGAAGTCGGTCGCCACCTCCGGGTACGACGGCGACATGCAGTCCCGCGCCACCGGCAGCAGCAGCGGCAGCGCCGGCTCCTGCCAGCCCAGCAGCCGCATCGCCCTGATCGCCCGACGCATGATCCGGCGCAGCACGTAACCGCGCCCCTCGTTGGACGGGGTGACACCGTCGCCGATCAACATCAACGCGGTGCGCACGTGATCGGCGATCACCCGCAGCCGCACGTCGTCCGGATGCGACTCACCCGCCACATGACCGGACTTCGCCCCGTACCGCCGACCGGTCAACTCCGCCGCCAACGCCAGGATCGGGCGCACCTCGTCGATCTCGTACAGGTTGTCCACACCCTGCAGGATCGACGCGATCCGCTCCAGACCCATACCGGTGTCGATATTCTTGCTCGGCAGCTCACGGACCACCCGGAAGTCCTCCTTGGACTTCACATCCGCGATCTCGTACTGCATGAACACCAGGTTCCAAAACTCCAGGAACCGGTCCTCGTCGACATCCGGACCGCCCTCCGGCCCGTAGTCGGGGCCACGGTCGTAATAGAGCTCCGAGCACGGCCCCGCCGGCCCGGGAATCCCCATCGACCAGTAGTTGTCCCGCTTGCCCCGGCGCACGATCCGCTCCAGCGGCAGACCCACCGTCTTGTGCCAGATGTCGATGGCCTCGTCGTCGTCCAGGTACACCGTCGCCCAGATCCGGTCGCCGTCCAGCCCGAAACCACCCTGCGACACCGGCTTGGTCGACAGCTCCCACGCCAGCGGGATCGCCCCCGACTTGAAGTAGTCGCCGAACGAGAAGTTGCCGTTCATCTGGAAGAACGTGCCATGCCGGCTGGTCTTGCCGACCTCGTCGATGTCCGGCGTACGGATGCACTTCTGCACACTCGCCGCCCGATCGTACGGCGGGGTCCGCTGACCCAGGAAATACGGCACGAACTGCACCATGCCCGCATTGATGAACAACAGGTTCGGGTCATCGATGGCCGGCAGCGCAGCGGAAGGCACGACCGTGTGCCCATTGGCCGCGAAATGGGCCAGAAACCGCCGCTTGATCTCCGCCGTCTTCATCGATCGCCTCTCCGTGTCATCAGCGTGTCGTCGTCTTCCAGCTCTTCCAGGTGGACGCCGGCCTCGATCGCCTCG
Organism: Phytohabitans maris; assembly: GCF_031085175.1. GTDB lineage: Bacteria > Actinomycetota > Actinomycetes > Mycobacteriales > Micromonosporaceae > Phytohabitans > Phytohabitans maris. The sequence continues at coordinate 65,586 of NZ_JAVHUY010000026.1, read as the reverse complement.
TGGATCTCCTGCTCCCGCTCGGCCATGCCCACCCGCACGTCGTCTACGAAGCTACGGACGGACTCCACCAGACCGCCAGCGGATTCCGAGAGCGACGCGGCGATGCCGCCCGGCGTGTACGACTGGGCCTTCTGCGTGACCTTGCGCACGACGAGCGCGCCGACCGCCAGTCCGACACCCAACCAGAGCAACCGCCTCATGGCTTTCATCCTTCCCGTACCGCCAACCGCGCCCGCTCCGGGGGGTCAGCCGGTGACGTGTCCTGCCTTGCGGGCCGCGCGGGCCTCCTTGCGCCGCTGCTTGAGGGTGGCGCGCACCTCACGCTCCTCGTCGGCGTGGCGCCGGGCCGCGGCGGCGCGGCGCACCCCGTACCCGAACGCGGCGACCTTGACCAGCGGGTTGGCCGCGGCGGCGGAGACGACGGTGGCGAGGTTGGCCACGTTGGCCGTGACGCTCTGCGCGTGGCCGGTGATCGTGTCCACCTTGGCCAGTTGGAGGTTTACACCGTCCAACGTGGTGTGCACCTGCCCCAACGCCTCGTTGACCCCCACGATCGTGGTGTTGACGTTGCCGAGCAGCGGTGCCGTGCGCTCGTTGATGTCGTTGATGGCGCGGGTCGCCGCGTCCACTGTGCGCCGCAGGCGCAGGATCGGCACCGCCAGCACCAGCACGAGCATCAGGAACGCACCGGCCGCCACCAGCGCCGCGATCTCTCCACCCGACACGCCTGTCCTCCTCCGCCCGGGCCACCCAATCCGCCAACGTGCAGACCCTACCGTCAGTGACGGGCGGCCGCCGGGTCAGGAGGGCGTCGGCGTCGGATCGTCCAGCAGCGGATCGTCCGTGAAGACCGGATCGGGGTCCTCACCGGTCAGCGAGGGGTCGGTGCTCGGCCCCGTCTTGACCCGATCGTCGTCGATGGCGTTGCGCACCTTCACCGACACCACGGAACCGTCGCACCTGCCACCCGGCCCCGCTGGCGGCGGGGTACCCCCCTCGCCCTGCTGCGGCGTGGCGCACGAGGGCGCGCGCACCCACAGGTCGAGCGTCAACTCGTCGCGCGTCCAGCAGGTGTAGTGCCCGGGTACCGGCTGCTCGGGACAGAGCTTCGCCGCCTCCCAGCGCTGCCAGCCGGCCTCGGTGAGCGCCGCCTCGTACACCCGGGTGGTCTCGTCCGGCCCCTGCTGGGACTGCGCCGTCCGCTCCCGGAAGCGGCAGTCCACCAGGCACCACCGGCTGCCGCTCACGGCGTCCTGCACGTTTCCGGCCGCCCAGCCGGGGACGTCGAGGGCGTTGAGCGAGTTGAGGACCGGGTCGCGCGTGGCAGTGCGGATGCCGAAGTAGAGCGGCAGCGCCCCGAGCACGATCAGGCTCGCGACGACGATGGCGACCAGGCGCCAGGCCCGCTGCTCCCGCGCCTCCGCCGGCCCGGGACCGCCGTCGCGGTCCAGCGTCTCATCGGGTACGGGATCAGGTCCGTCCCCCGATCCACTGACGGGTGCCGCCGGACGGGTCGCCCGTACCCCCGGCTCGGCGGGCGGCGCGACGGACGCGCGCGCGACGGCGACCGGTTCGGCGTCACCACCGACCGGGCTCCCCGGTGGCGCGACGGGACTCCCCGGGAACCCCACCGGACTCCCCGCCGCCCCGACACTCCCGGGGCTTCCCGGCGCGATGCCGGGGCCGCCCGGTGGCCCGACCCGCCCCTCGACGGGAGCCGCCGCGGCGGACGCTCGCCCGGTCCGCGGACCCGCGCCCGGCCCGACCGGCGCACCACCGGGCGCTGCCCGCCCAGGCGCCGTACCCGGCCCCGCTGCCACGCCAGGCGGCACGACGGGTGCGGCCGCGGCCGCCCGCGCCGGTCCCGGCCCGTCAGGTCCCATGCCACCCGGCCCGCGCCCGCCCAGGCCGCCTCCGGGGCCGCTGGGGACGCTCGCCATGCCCGCCCCGTTGGGTCCCGCGCCAGCCGGGCCGGGACCGCGCAGGCCCACCGGCCGGCTGGGGCCGTCTCCCGGGCGCCCGTCCGGCCCGTCGGGCCCTCCGCCCCGCCCGGGCCGCAGGTCGTCCAGCCCTCCGCCACGCATCCCCGGGCGCGGGTCGTCCGGTGGCCCGCCACGACCGCCCGCACGCGGATCGTCCAGCCCTCCGCCACGACCGCCGCCCGCACGCGGATCGTCCAGCCCTCCGCCGCGACCACCGGGGCGCAGGTCGTCCGGTCCGGTGGGGTGGCCGCCCGGGCGTGGGAGGTCCGGTGTCCCGGCCCGGCCGGTGGGGTGTGGTCCAGCACCGGGTGTCCGCGCCCGGCCCGCCGGCCCGGCCGCCATCCCCGGCCCGGCCGCCATTCCCGGCCCGCCCGGCCCGCCAGGGACCGCCGGCGTCTCGGGCCCGCCGGCGATTCCGGGGCCGCCGGGCGTCCTCGCTCGGCCCGCCGGCCCGGCCGCCGTCTCCGGCCCACCGGGCGTGCGGGGTCCGCCGGCCAGGCCGGTCCCGCCGGGCACCCCCGGTCCCGCCGCCATGCCCGGTCCCGCCGCCATGCCCGGTCCCGCCGGCATTCCGGGGCCGTCAGCCACTCCCTGGCCCGCGCGCCCACCGGCTCGGCCGGCGCGTGGGCCACCCGGCACCCGCGGCCCGCCCGGAACACCGGGTCCGGCCGCCATGCCGGGACCGCCAGACACTCCCGGTCCAGCGGGGCCGCCCGATCCGCCCAGCGCTCCCGGTCCACCGGGGCCGCCTGGTCCACCCGCTCCGGGCACGCCCGGTCCGCCGCCCGCTCCGGGGCCGCCCGCCGCACCGGCTCGTGGCCCACCGGGACGTCCCGGCCCGCCGGGGACCCGCGGTCCCGCGGGCGTGCCCGGACCGTCCGCCGTCCCCGGTCCGTCCGGCCGGCCCTGCGGCCCGTCCGGCCCGAAGGGTGCGCGCGGACCCGACTGCGCCTCCGGACCGAACCGTCCGCCCGGTCCCGCCTGGTCCATCGGCGGGCGTCCGCCACCGGGCCGGGCACCGCCGCGGCCGCGCGGGCTGCCCGGCGGTGTCGCTCCCTGCCGCCCCGGAACCACGGGTGGAGCCACCGGCGTGGCGCGCCCGGCCGGTGTGCCGTCCGGGCCGGGTGGCCCAGCGCGACGCGGGTCGGGTGCGCCCTGGCCCATCGGCGCGCGCGGGCGCCCGACACCGCGGTTGCCCCGCGGCCGGCCACCGGGCCCGGCGAAGCCTTCCAGGTCGTCGTCGTCCACCGGTGCGCGCTGCCCGCCCATGCCCGGGGTGCCCACCCGGCGGCGACCAGCCTCGGGTTCGGCGGCGTCTCCGGCGTCGTACCCGGCGGGTCCGCCCTGACCGCGACCCCGGCGGCGCCCGCCGTCAGTCCCGTCACCGGGCTCGTAGTCGGCCGCACCACGGCGGCGCCCACCCTCCGGGCCCGCGACGTCGCCGGTGTCGTAGCCGGTCCCGCCGCGGCGGCGCCCAGCGACCCCGTCGGCCGGCCCGTCCTGGGCGGCGCGGCGGCGCGATCCGTCCGGCCCGTCGGTGTACCCCGGCGGCGGCATGTCCGGCATCGGCGGCCGCGGGCTCGGCGGCGCGGACTGCGCGGCCCGCCCGTCCGGCTCGACCCAGCCCTCGGGGCCGGCCGCCTGGTCGGGCAGGCGCGGGCCGCCACCGGCCGCGTCCTGGTCGACCCAGCGGGAACGCGCCCCACCGGCCCGCTCGCCCCGTGCCGCCGAGCGCTGCCCGCCACGGGTACGGCCGCGCGGCGGCGTGAGCGGTTCGGCGGGGGCGTCCGGAGCGGCGCCGGCCGGTGCCGCGGACTGCGCGCCGGCGTGGCGGGACGCGCGGGTACCGGGCAGCGGCACCCGCGGGCCCTCGGCCGGGCCGCTGTCGCCCGCCGGGTCGTCGCGGTGGCCAGGTGCGCCGCCGCGCGGGAGGTCGGGTGTGGGCGCGGGTACGTCGGGCGCGTTGCCGGACGCGGGTACGTCGCTCCCCGCCGGGCGCCCCTGCTGGAACGCCGAGGGCCGGGCCGGCGCCGCCGCGGCCATCGCCTGGAAGCCACCGGTGTCGGGGTCCCTGGGCAGGGACATGCCGGGGCCCTGCCGGACCGGTATCGCCTCGCCGTGCCGGGGACCGTCCGCGAAGCGACCCGGCGGCGGCTCCTCGAAGCGCCCGGGTGCCGCCTGCTCGAACCGTCCGGGCGCGCCGCCGGCACCGTGGCGCGGCTCGCCGCGGCGGGACGGTGCGGGTTCGCCGTAGGGCGCGGCCGCGTCGCCGTGGCGGGGCGGTGGGGCCTCGCCCGGGCGGCCGGGTTCGCCGTGCCGGGGTGGCGGGACCTCGCCCCGCCGCGGGCCGTCGCCGGGGCGGGGCGGAAACCCCTGTCCGGGCGGAGCGGCGCCCGGGTCGAAGCGGTCGCGCGCTCCGCCGTCGGGGCGTCGTGGCTCGGGCTCGCCGTGCCGCGCGGCGGGCGGAACGGCCGCGAAGCCGCCGCTGTCACCCGGCCGTCCGGGCGCGGGGACCGCACCGTGCCGCCCCCCGCCGGTGACGTCGCCCGTGCTGCCGTGCCGTCCGTCGCTCGGGCCGCCGTGCCGTCCCGGGCTCAGTACGTCGCCGGTGTCACCGTGGCGACCGCCGCCGCGCCGGCCGGAAGCCATGACGTCGCCGGTGTCACCATGGCGGCCCGACGCGGCGATGTCGCCGGTGTCGCCGTGACGACCGGCTCCGCCACGGCGCCCCGCCGGCTCACCGTGGCGACCGCCGTCCATGACATCGCCCGTGCCGCCGCGACGACCCGGGCCCATGCCGCCGTCCATCACGTCACCGGTGCTGCCGCGGCGACCCGGGCCCATTACGTCACCGGTGCCACCGCGACGACCGCCGTCCATCACGTCGCCGGTGTCGCCATGCCGGGCGGCGCCCATCGCGTCGCCGGTGCCGGCGCGACGGCCCGGGCCCGGCACGTCACCGGTGCCACCGCGACGACCGCCGTCCATCACGTCACCGGTGTCACCGTGCCTGCCGGCGCCGCGCCGGCCGGAAGCCATGACGTCGCCCGTGTCGCCGTGCCGGCCCGCGCGGGGCGGTCCGGTGACGTCGCCGGTGTCGCCGTGCCGGCCCGGGGCGTCCGCGCCGTCGAACCGGCCGGGTGGGGTCACGCCGTCGAACCGCCCGCCGTCGGGAGCGGCCACCGGCACGACCTGCTCGAAGCCGCCCGCGTCGCCGCGCCGGGGTGGGCCGCCGGCGCGCGGGCCGTTCGGGGGCTCGTCGAAGCGACCGCGCACACCGCCGTCGCCCCGGCGGGGGCCAGCGGGCGGGTCACCGTGACGGCCGGGTGGCGGCTCGCCGTAGCCGGGCGGGCGCCCGGGGTCGGTGTGGCGGGAACGGGGCGGCTCGCCAGGCGGGACCGGCCCGGCCATCACCGGAGGGCCGGCGGGCGGCGGGGCCTCGCGCCCACCCGGGCCGCCCGGCCGCCGCATCGGGGGACGGTCGGCGGCGCGCGGCGGCACACCGGGGCCAGGGCCGTCGGGGCCGAACGGCGCGGGCTGGCCACGCTGGGCGCTCGGCAGCGGCACGGCGGGGCCGGCCTGCTCCTCGGCGCGGCGCGGTGGCGCGGTCGGCCAGCCGTCCTCGTCGGCCTCCTCGTCGTCGCCGGTGGGAAGCTTCGCGTAGGCGGAGGCGCCGGCGGCACCCGGGCCGATGGCGGCGCCTTCCTGCTTGGCGGTGCGCAGGTCGTCGAGCCAGCCGGTCTCCTCGCCGGCCACCGGCTCATCGACGGGCTCCTCGCTCTTTCCGCGGCCCCAGCGCTTCACCATGCGCCCACGCCCCCGAGCCATGCGCCCACGCCCCCGAGCCGCACACCCACGCCCCCGAGCCGCGCCCCGGCGCCCTTGAGCCGCACACCCACAGCCCCGAGCGGAGCACCCACGCGCCAGGCGAGCCGCGCGCTAAGACCCGGACCAGGCCGGGCACCCAGGCGCGACGCCGGCCGCGCGCCCAGACCGGGCCGCACACCAGCCGGCCAGGCGGGCAGAGCACCACGCACGGGCCCCGCACCCAGACCGGACCGCACACCAGCCGGCCAGGCGGGCAGAGCACCACGCACGGGCCCCGCACCCAGACCGGACCGCACACCAGCCCGCCGGTCAAGCCGCGCAACGCGCACGGGCCGCGGGCCCGTACCCCACCGAGCTGTGACAGGAGCCTCCCTACGCATCGTCACCTCGCACGATCCGGCGGAGCGCGGGGAGGCGGGCCGCCACCGCGCGCTCCGCACCGTGCTCGCTGGGCCGGTAGTAGTCGGTGTTCGCCAGGTCGTCCGGCGCGTACTGCTGGGTGACCACGCCGCGCGGGTCGTCGTGCGGGTACCGGTAGCCGGTGCCGTGGCCCAGCCCTCGCGAGCCGGGGTAGTGCGCGTCGCGCAAATGGCGGGGGACGGCACCGCCGCGTCCCGCGCGTACGTCGGCCATCGCCTTGCCGATCGCCATGGTGGCCGAGTTGGACTTCGGCGCGGTGGCGAGGTGGATCACGGCGTGGGCCAGGTTGAGCTGGGCCTCGGGCAGCCCCACGTACTCGACGGCGTGTGCGGCCGCGGTCGCCACCTGGAGCGCGGTCGGGTCGGCCAGGCCCACGTCCTCACTCGCGAAGATCACCATGCGCCGGGCGATGAACCGGGCGTCTTCCCCGGCCACCAGCATGCGGGCCAGCCAGTGCAGCGCCGCGTCGGCGTCGGAGCCGCGCATGCTCTTGATGAACGCGCTGGTCACGTCGTAGTGCGCGTCGCCGTCCCGGTCGTAGCGGACCGCGGCGACGTCGACCGCCTGCTCGGCCGTGGCCAGGTCGATCACCGAAGCTCCGCGCGCCGAGGCGGAGGAGGCGGCCGCCTCCAGGGCGGTCAGGGCCTTACGCACATCGCCACCGGCCAGCCGTACCAGATGGTCTTCGGCGTCCCGATCAAGGGTGACCGCCCCACCCAGCCCGCGCTCGTCGGTGGTCGCGCGCTGGATGAGCCCGCGCACGGCATCGTCATCGAGCGGCTGGAGGGTGAGCAGCACACACCGGGACAGGAGCGGCGAGATGACGGAAAAATACGGGTTTTCCGTGGTGGCCGCGAGCAGCGTGACCGTGCGGTCCTCCACCGCCGCGAGCAGCGAGTCCTGCTGGGTCTTGCTGAAGCGGTGCACCTCGTCGATGAAGAGGACGGTGGGCGGCCCGCCGGCCCGCCGCTCGCGCCGGGCGGTGTCGATCACGGCGCGCACGTCCTTGACGCCGGCGGAGAGTGCCGACATCGCCACGAACCGTCGATCGGTGGCGGCCGCCACCAGGTGCGCGATCGTGGTCTTGCCGCTGCCCGGCGGCCCCCACAGGATCACCGACATCGGCGTCGAACCGCCGACCAGCTGCCGCAGGGGCGCGCCGGGCGCCAGCAGGTGATCCTGACCGACCAGCTCGTCGAGCGACGCCGGCCGCATCCGCACCGGCAGCGGGGAGTCGGCCCCGGGCGGAGTGAAACCACCCGTGGCGCCACCCCCCACCGGTGCGTCACGCACGCCGGTGGCCGCGAGGGGGAACAGGCCGTCGGTCTCCATCACCCACAGACAGTACCGGCCGATCGTCAACCTCGGCCCGGACGCCGTCCCCGGTACCACCGACCGCCGCCGCCCGCGGCGGCGCGGCCGACGCCGGCGAAGTACAGGGCCAGCAGGAACAGGCCGATCAGGACCAGAGTCTGCCAGTTGAAGAGATCCGGCGCACCCAGGTCGGAGTCGAGCAGGTCGAGCAGCAACGCGAAGCCGAACACCGCGGCAGCAGCGATGGCGAACATGAATCCTCCTTGAGGGGGCTTGGTGCACGCCTCAAGTACCCAGCGCCACTTCCCGCCAAGCGTCCACCGTGGACATCTCTGGCGGGACCTTGGCCGCGCTCCGTGAAGATGGTCACGGGACGCGGTGACTCTGCTCACACCCGCCGGCGCGACGCGGCCAGCCCTCTGCTCGGTGATCAAAGCTCCCTTGAAGTCGTTCTAGCGACGTGAGGGGAGCTTTGATCACGGGCGGCTAGTTGCTGTGCTCCACGGGGGCGGCGACGCCGGCGGTGCCGGGCTTTTCGGCGGCGGCGGCCTGGGTCGGGGCCTTCGGCTTGGCGTCGACGCCGGCCTCGGCCCGCTGCTGCGGCGTGATCGGGGTGGGTGCGCTGGTCAGCGGGTCGTAGCCACCCCGGGTCTTGGGGAACGCGATCACCTCGCGGATCGAGTCGGCGCCGGCCAGCAGCATGCAGACCCGATCCCAGCCGAACGCGATGCCGGCGTGCGGCGGCGGGCCGTACTTGAACGCCTCCAGCAGGAAGCCGAACTTGTCGCTCGCCTCCTCCGGCGTGATGCCGAGCAGGTCGAAGACGCGGCGCTGCACGTCGGCCCGGTGGATACGGACGGAGCCGCCGCCGATCTCGTTGCCGTTGCAGACGATGTCGTACGCGTACGCCAGCGCCCGGTCGGGCGCCTGTTCGAAGCTGTCCAACCACTCGGAGTTCGGCGAGGTGAACGGGTGGTGCACGGCCGTCCAGCCGGTGGGGTCGGCCGGCTCGAACATCGGGGCGTCCACCACCCAGCAGAACGCCCACGCGTCCTCGTCGACCAGCCCGGCCCGGCGGGCGATCTCGACGCGGGCGGCGCCGAGCATCTCCTGGGCCTCGCGGCGGTCCGTGGCGGCGGCGAAGAAGATCGCGTCGCCCGGCTTGGCGCCCACCGCGTCGGCCAGGCCGGCCAGGTGGGCCTCGCTGAGGTTTTTGGCGACCGGGCCGCGCGGCTCGCCGGTCTCGGCGTCGAGCACCACGTACGCCAGGCCGCGGGCGCCGCGCGCCTTGGCCCAGTCCTGCCAGCCGTCGAGCTCCTTGCGGGTCTGGGCGGCGCCGCCGGGCATGACGACCGCGCCGACGTACCCGCCCGCGTCGATCGCGCCGGCGAAGACCCGGAACTCGGTGCCGCGCAGGTATCCGGTCAGCTCGGTCAGCTCCACGCCGTACCGCAGGTCGGGCTTGTCCGAGCCGTACCGCGCCATCGCGTCGAGCCAGGTGATCCGCGGGATCGGCCCGGTGATCTCGTGGCCGGCCAGCTCGCGCCAGAGCGCGCCGACGATCGCCTCGCCGAGCTCGATCACGTCGTCCTGGGTCACGAACGACATCTCGATGTCGAGCTGCGTGAACTCCGGCTGCCGGTCGGCCCGGAAGTCTTCGTCGCGGTAGCAGCGGGCGATCTGGTAGTACCGCTCCATCCCGCCGACCATCAGCAGCTGCTTGAAGAGCTGGGGCGACTGGGGCAGCGCGTACCAGGTGCCGGGCTGGAGCCGCACCGGCACCAGGAAGTCGCGGGCCCCCTCCGGCGTGGAGCGGGTGAGCGTCGGGGTCTCGATCTCCACGAACTCGCGGTCGTGCAGCACGGTGCGGGCGATCTGGCTGGCCCGCGAGCGGAGCCGGATCGCCCGCGCCGGGCCGCTGCGGCGCAGGTCGAGGTAGCGGTACTTGAGCCGGATGTCGTCACCGGCGTCGACGTGGTCGTCGACCGGCAGCGGCAGCGGCGCCGCCTCGGAGAGGATCTCCAGCACCGAGACGTTGACCTCGACCTGGCCGGTGGGGAGCTCCGGGTTGTCGTTGCCCTCCGGGCGGCGCTCGACCACGCCGGTCACCTTCACGCAGAACTCGTTGCGCAGCGCGTGCGCGAGCTCCATTTCTTCCCGGAACACCACCTGCACCACGCCCGACGCGTCGCGCAGGTCGACGAAGATGACACCCCCGTGGTCGCGCCGGCGGGCCACCCAGCCGGCGAGCGTCACCGTCGTGCCGGCGTCCGCGGCGCGCAGGCTCCCGGCGTCATGGGTACGGATCACGGGTGCATCTCCTTCGTGACGGGTGTCCGCCGCACATTCTGTCAGGGATACCCGCAGTGACCCGACGCCACCCGCCCGTCAGCGCGGGATGTTCCAGGCGGTGCCCTGCAACGTGACCGTGCCGTCGTCGGCCGCGCCGGTGATCTCGAGGCGCACCATGCGCTGGCTGTCGCCCTTGGCCCGGGCGCTGGCCAGCGACGTCGTCAGGCAGAGCACGACGCCTTTGCGCACCGGGACCGCCGCGTCGGTGCCGATCGGCGCGGTGCGGATCCGCTCGGCGCAGTCGTGCGGCGTCATCTGCGGGTTGCCCGACTCGCTGCCTTCCACTCCCTCACCCAGGCCGAGATTGGACGTCCCGCCCTGGCAGCGGCGGGTGAAGCCGAGGTCGTAGTCGTTGTACTCGACGTTCGCCCGGGGCTCGTCCAGGTCGATGTACATCGAGTCGTTGCAGCCGGCCTTGAGGGTCAGGACCTGCTTCTCGTACTCCACGGTGTAGACCGTGCGCTCGTCCAGCGGTGCCGGCTCAGCGGTGCTGGTCGGATCGGGGGCGATCGGGGCGTCGGTGGCGGGGGCCTCGGTCGGCGGTGGCGCCCCGGTCGTGGCCGGCGGCGCCGGGGCCTGGGTCACCGGCGCGGGCACGTCCGCGGCGCCGGCCAGGGCGAACCGCTTCGCGTCACCGGCCTGGTCGACCGCCCGCCAGGCGACCGCCAGCGACACCACCGCGACCAGCAGCGCGAGCGTCGACACGCCGACGGCGAGCAGCGCGCCCCGGGAACGCTTGGCGGGGGCGGGCGCGGCCGGCGAGACCGGGTACGGGGCGGGCGGCGCGGAGAGGGGCGGCGCCGACATCTGGTCGGGAGGCGCGGAGAACGGCGGGTAGGCGGGGCCGGCCGGCGGCCGGGGAACGGGGTACTGCGGGTCGGGCGCGGTCACCGCGCACACCTCCTCGATTATCGGGATTGCATTTATCGCAGAGGCCCACCATTCCCACTGTCGCTTTTCCGTCCACGATCGGGTGACCCCATTTTTCGACCGCTCACCATAATGATGAACCGTGCTATACGACGAACCCGTCGCCCGCCGCGGAATGCGCCGGGCGGAAAAGATAGGCATCTGGCTCGGCGTGGTGACGCTGGTCGTGACGACGGCGGTGGCGATCGGCGCGTGGCGGTGGCCGCGGGATACCCAGGGGCCGGCGCAGCCGCGGCGACCGGACGGCGCGGCCCCGGGCCCGTCGACGGGTCAGCCGGCACCGGCGCCCACCACCGCGGCCCCGACGCCCGCCGGCCCGGCCGCCACCTACCTCGCCGACCTGCCGCCCCAGTCCGGCGGGGGCAACCTGGTGACCCTGCCGAGGGCGTTGAAGGGGCAGGCCGGCTACGACCATCCGATCGTGGTGCAGTGCCCCACCAACCAGTCGGACGACAAGGTACGCACGGTCACCTACCTGCTGCGCGGCCGCTACCTCGACCTCGCCGCCACGGTCCGGCCGTACTACACCGGCCAGCCGGACTCGCGCACGTACGTGACCGCGGTCTCCGGGGTTAAGGAGCGGGACGACACGCTGACCCGGCGCACGGCGGGCACCCAGTTCACCGCGACGATGGCCACGCCCGGCCGGCTCACTGCCGCGGTCGACGGGGTGGAGGAGCTCACCATCCAGGTCCAGTGCGAGTCGCCGGAGGGCGTGGTGGTACTCGCGGACGCGTCGCTCACGCCGGCCGGCTGACCGCGGGCCACCCTTTTCGCGCGGCAATTCTCGACGAATAGACAGCCCATTCCGGGTGTACTGGAAATCGTGTCACCATTTCGACAACCAAATGTACGACGGGTCGCCGTAATGTCGATTCCCGTGACCGATCCATCATTTGAGCCACCCGCCGGAAACGAGCCATCCGGCCCCGGAAACGAGCCACCCGCCGGAACCGAGCCGCCGGGCCCCGGAAGGCAGAACGAGCCGTTGTCCGGTCCCTTCCCGCCGCGGCCGGGACAGACGCAGCCGGGGCAAAACCAGGGGCCGGTCTTCGGCTCGCCCTTCCCGGGGCCCGCCGGCTACCCGCTCTCGGCGTACCCGCAGTCGCCGGCGGTGCCGTACTCCCCCGCCGTGTCGCCGCCGGCCGCGCCGTTCGGACTGGACCCGCTGACCGGCCTGCCGCTGTCGGACAAGTCCCGCACCGTGGCCGGCCTGCTGCAGATCTTCCTGGGCGGCTTCGCGGTCGGGCGGTTCTACACCGGGCACGTGGGACTCGCCCTCGGCCAGCTCGCCGCGGTCTGGGTACCGGCGCTGACGCTCTGCTGCATCGGCACGCTGTTCTCGTTCATCGGCGGTTTCCTCCTGTGGTTCTTCATGCCGCTGGGGACGATCTGGCCGCTCGTCGACGGCATCGTGCTGCTGGCCCGCGGCGGCACCGACGCGCAGGGCCGGGTCCTGCGCAGCTGACCCGGCCCCCCCGGTCACCCACCGCCGCGCCAAAGGGCCGCCACGGCACGCCGCCGGCGAGAGCCCGCGGCACGCCGCCGGCGAGGGCCACCGCGGCGCGGCGCCGGGTGCCGGGCCCGCACCGCGCCCGGCCGGCCCACCGGTCCGCACAACCGAAACGTGCCGGAAACGTTGAGGTGTCAGCATCCCGCTGGAGGTGACGCCTTGTACCTGACCCGGCACGAGCAGGACCGGCTGCTGATCCATGTGGCCGCCGACGTTGCCTGGCGGCGCCGCGAGCGCGGCCTGCGGCTCAACCACCCGGAGGCGACCGCGGTGATCACCGCGTTCCTCCTGGAGGCGGCCCGGGACGGCCGGACCGTCGGCGAGCTGATGGAGGCGGGCCGGCAGGTGCTCACCCGGGACGACGTGCTCGACGGCGTGCCGGAGATGCTGGCTGAGGTGCAGGTCGAGGCGACGTTCCCGGATGGCACCAAGCTCGTCACCGTCCACGAGCCGATCCCGTGACGCACCCCGCGACCGGGCAGGGCCGGTTTCGCGTGCGCCGCGGCGGGCGGCCGGTAAGGAGGCACCCGTGATCCCCGGTGAGGTCATCCCCGGCGACGGGGAGGTCGAGATCAACGTCGGGCGGCCGGTGCTGACGCTGGCCGTGACCAACACCGGCGACCGGCCGGTGCAGGTGGGCTCGCACTACCACTTCGCGGACGCCAACCCGGCCCTCGACTTCGACCGGGCGGCCGCCCAGGGGCACCGGCTGGCGGTCCCGGCCGGCACGTCCGTCCGGTTCGAGCCCGGCGTGCCGCGCGACGTCGACCTGGTACCCCTGGCCGGCCGGCGGGTCGTGCCCGGCCTGGTGAGGCGGGACGGATGAGGATCGAGCGGCGGCGCTACGCGGCCCTCTACGGCCCCACCACCGGCGACCGGATCCGGCTCGCCGACACCAACCTGCTGATCGAGGTCGAGGAGGACCGCTGCGCCGGCGGCGACGAGGCGGTCTTCGGCGGCGGCAAGGTGATCCGCGAGTCGATGGGGCAGTCCCGGGCCACCCGCGCCGAGGGCACCCCGGACACGGTGATCACCGGCGCGGTCGTGCTCGACCACTGGGGCGTGGTGAAGGCCGACGTCGGGATCCGCGACGGGCGGATCGTCGCGCTCGGCAAGGCCGGCAACCCGGACACGATGGACGGTGTCCACCCCGACCTGGTGATCGGCCCGGGCACCGAGGTGATCGCCGGCAACGGCAAGATCCTCACGGCCGGCGCGATCGACTCGCACGTCCACTTCATCTGCCCGCAGATCCTCGAAGAGGCGGTCGCCAGCGGCATCACCACGGTGATCGGCGGCGGCACCGGCCCGGCCGAGGGGACCAAGGCCACCACCGTCACGCCGAACGCGTGGCACCTGGCCCGCATGTTCGAGGCGATCGACCCCTGGCCGGTCAACGTGCTGCTGCTCGGCAAGGGCAACACGGTCAGCGCGGAGTCGATGTGGGAGCAGCTGCGCGGCGGCGCGGGCGGCTTCAAGCTGCACGAAGACTGGGGCACCACGCCCGCCGCGATCGACGCCTGCCTCACCGTCGCCGACGCCGCCGGGGTACAGGTCAACATCCACACCGACACCCTGAACGAGGCGGGCTTCGTCGAGGACACCCTGCGGGCGATCGGCGGGCGCTCCATCCACGCGTACCACACCGAGGGGGCGGGCGGCGGCCACGCGCCGGACATCATCACGGTCGCGTCCCACCCCAACGTGCTGCCGTCGTCGACCAACCCCACCCGGCCGTACACGCGCAACACGCTCGACGAGCACCTCGACATGCTGATGGTCTGCCACCACCTCAACCCGGCGGTGCCGGAAGACCTGGCGTTCGCGGAGAGCCGCATCCGGCCGAGCACGATGGCCGCCGAGGACGTGCTGCACGACCTGGGCGCGATCTCGATGATCGGCTCGGACGCGCAGGCGATGGGGCGGGTCGGCGAGGTCGTGCTCCGCACCTGGCAGACCGCGCACGTGATGAAGGAGCGCCGGGGCGCGCTGCCCGGCGACGGGGCCGCCGACAACCACCGGGCCCGCCGGTACGTCGCGAAGTACACGATCTGCCCCGCCGTCGCGCACGGCATCGAGGGCGACGTGGGGAGCGTCGAGGCGGGCAAGCTGGCCGACCTGGTGCTGTGGGACCCGGCGTTCTTCGGCGTGCGGCCACACCTGGTGATCAAGGGTGGCATGATCGCGTGGGCGCAGATGGGCGACGCGAACGCCTCGATCCCCACCCCGCAGCCGGTGCTCCCCCGCCCGATGTTCGGCGCGTACGGCGCGGTGCCGGCCGCCACCAGCCTCGCCTTCGTGGCGCCGGCCGCGATCGAGGACGGGCTGGCCGCGCGGCTCGCCGTGGCCCGCAGGCTCCAGCCGGTCGCCGGCGTACGCGGGCGCGGCAAGGCCGACCTCCCGCTCAACGACGCCACCCCGCGCATCGAGGTCGAGCCGGACACGTTCACGGTGCGGATCGACGGCGAGGTGGTCGAGCCGGCGCCGGTCGCCGAGCTGCCGATGGCCCAGCGCTACTTCCTCTTCTGACGACGATGTCCACCACCCTGCTCCTGCTCGCCGACGGGCGCTTCCCGGCCGGCGGCCACGCCCACTCCGGCGGCCTGGAGGCGGCGGTCACCGCCGGGCGGGTGCGCGACCTGGAGACCCTGGCCGCCTTCCTCGACGGCCGCCTGGCGACGGCGGGCCTGGTGGCCGCGGCCTTCGCGGCGGCGGCGTGCCGCGGCGGCGACACGAGCACACTCGACTCCGAGATGGACGCCCGCACGCCCTCTCCCGCGCTGCGCAAGGCGTCCAGGGCGCAGGGGCGGGCCCTGCTGCGCGCCGGCCGTACACTGTGGACGCTTTCCACAGTGGAGCGCGAGCTGCACCACCCGGTCGCGCTCGGCGTGGTGGCGGCGGCCGCCGGGCTCGCGCCCGAGGAGGCCGCGCTCACCGCCGCGTACGGCACGGTCACCGGGCCGGCCAGCGCCGCCGTACGGCTGCTGGGGCTCGACCCGTACGCCACGCACGCGCTCGTCGCCCGCCTCGCGAGAGACTGCGACGCCGTGGCGAGGAGAGCGGCGCGAGTGGCCACAGTGGACGAGCTGCCCGCCTGTTCCGCGCCGCTGCTGGACATCGGAGCCGAAGCACACGCAAGCTGGGAGGTGCGTCTCTTTGCATCCTGAAGCACACACTCACCCCGACCCGCACGCCCCGTTGACCGCGGGCGCCCGCGCGCTGCGGATCGGCATCGGCGGCCCGGTCGGCTCGGGCAAGACCGCGCTGGTCGCCGCGCTCTGCCGTACCCTCGCGGCCGACCTGCGGCTCGCGGTCGTCACCAACGACATCTACACCACCGAGGACGCCGACTTCCTGCTCCGCAACGGCGTACTGCCGGCCGACCGGATCCGCGCGGTCGAGACCGGCTGCTGCCCGCACACCGCGATCCGCGACGACATCTCCGCCAACCTCGACGCCTGTGAAGACCTCGAGCACGACCTCGGCCCACTCGACCTCGTCCTCGTGGAGAGCGGCGGCGACAACCTCACCGCCACGTTCAGCAAGGGCCTGGTCGACCATCAGATCTTCGTGGTCGACGTGGCCGGCGGCGACAAGGTGCCGCGCAAGGGCGGCCCCGGCGTCACCACCGCCGACCTGCTCGTGGTCAACAAGACCGACCTCGCCCCGCTGGTCGGCGCCGACCTCTCCGTCATGGCCCGGGACGCGGCCGCCCGCCGCGGCGACCTGCCGACCGTCTTCCTCTCCCTGGTAGAGGACCCCGCCGCGACACCGGTCGCCGACTGGGTGCGCGGCCTCGTCAAGGGATGAAGGCCACCGCCCGGATCACCGCGGTCGCGGAGGCCGGGCGCACGCGGCTGGTCACCCTCCGGTCGGAGCCACCCCTTCTGGTACGCCGTACGGGTCCCCGCCACGCGGCGGGTGAGGTCGAGGTGCACCTGGTCGGCGGGGCCGCCGGCCCGCTCGGCGGCGACCGGCTGCGGATCGAGGTGACCGTCGGGCCGGGCGCGCGCCTGTGCGTGCGTACCGTCGCGGCCTCGCTCGCCCTGCCCGGACCGCGGTGGCCGGAGCGAGCCGGCCCGCGGAGCCCGGCCGACACACAGTCCACACTCGACATCCACGCGACCGTGGCGGCCGGCGGCTCGCTGCGCTGGCTGCCCGAACCGCTCATCGCCGCCAGGGGCTGTGACCACGTCTCCCGGTCCCTTGTAGACCTCGAAAGCGACGCCTCCCTCACCTGGCGGGAGGAGGTCGTGTGCGGGCGCCACGGGGAGGACCCCGGAGACGCGTCACTGCACAGCACCGTGCGCCTCGGCGGCCGTACCCTCGCGCGACAGGATCTCGCGGTCGGACCGCGCGCTTGCGGATGGGCCGGACCCGCGGTCCTGGGCGGCGGCCGGGCGACCGGGACGCTGCTGGTGGTGGATCCTCTGTGGACGGAAAAGCCGCCGGAGGCGGCGGTCCTCGGGCCCGGCGCGGCCCGGATGCCGCTCGCCGGCGGGCCGGCGGCGCTCGCCGCGGCCGTGGGTGGTGATTTGCGCGAGGTGCGCGCGGCACTCGACCGCGCATTCACATGAATCGGGCTCGCATAGACAACCATTGATTGAACGCGATACGATTCGCTCGCCGTGGGGCCAGTCTCTACAGGAGCTCTCCGTATGAACCCTGCACGCATCCCCGACCTCGTCACCAACCTCTTCCGGCTCGTGCTCGGGCTGCTGTTCGCCTTCCACGGCGCGGCGTCCCTCTTCGGCGCCTTCGGCGGCAACCGTGGCTCCGGCGAAGCGATCGCGATCGGCACCTGGCCCGGGTGGTACGCCGCGGTGATCCAGTTCGCCGGCGGCCTGCTCGTGCTGGCCGGGCTCACCACCCGGGTCGCGGCGGTCGTCTGCTCCGGCTCGATGGCGTACGCCTACTTCGTCGTCCACCAGCCCGACGGGCTGCTCCCGCTCAACAACGGCGGCGAGACGGCGGCGCTGTTCTGCTGGTCGTTCCTGCTGATCGCGGCCCTGGGACCGGGCCGCTGGTCGCTGGACGCCGCACTCGCCCGCCGGCGCGCCCGCGACGGTGTGCCCGAGCCGGCCGTCGCCTCCTGAGCCCCGGCACGCACTGATGGCCGACGATCTGTAAAGACACACGCTCGCAACAAACGGGCAAAGCCCAAGCAACGGGCGGCGGTTCTACTGCGTTCTGACTCACCACCGGTGAGGCGCGCCTAGGGTTCCGCCGCCCGTTGCCGCGGGCGGGGCTGGTCCGAGAGACGCAGGCGCCGCGACGCGATGGCCGCGCCGCGCGCGTTCCACGGCGGGACAAAAGCCCGGGAGACAGCCAAGTCCTGGCTGTGCTGGTTGCAGCCGCGTCCGCGCCGCCATCGGTTGGCGCACGACGGACGCGGAGGCGGCCGGGCTCCCAGCCAGGCCCCTCTCCCGGAGGTGCCCGTGGCCCATCCGCACGACCACTACGGCCCCGAAGCGCGCTACGCCGTGGAACGCGAGGCAGAGCTGCCCACCACCCGGTGGGAGGAGGAGGTCGCCCGCGGCCTCGAGCTCGGCCTGCCCGGCGCGGACTCCATCGTGGACCGTCGCATCCCCACGTTCAGCCGCGGCGAGCTGCCGCACTTCGCCGGCATCAACACGTTCCTCAAGGCGCCGTACCTGGAGGACGTGCGCCGCTGCGGGGAGTACGACGTGGCGGTGCTCGGCGCCCCCTTCGACGGCGGCACCACGTACCGTTCGGGCACCCGCTTCGGCCCCCAGGGCATCCGCAAGATCTCCGCCCTCTACGGCCCGTACTCCTTCGAGCTCGGCGTCGACCTGCGCGAGTCGATCACCATCGCCGACCTCGGCGACGTCTTCACCATCCCGGCGAACATCGAGAAGACGTTCGACCAGATCTCCAAGGCGGTCGGCCACGTGTACGCCTCGGGCGCGTTTCCGGTCGTGCTCGGCGGCGACCACTCGATCGGCTACCCCACGGTGCGCGGGGTGGCCGAGCACCTCGACGGCAACCTCGGCATCATCCACTTCGACCGGCACGTCGACACGCAGGAGACCGACCTCGACGAGCGGATGCACACCACGCCCTGGTTTCACGCCACCGACATCCCCAACGTACCGCCGAAAAACCTCGTGCAGATCGGCATCGGCGGCTGGCAGGCGCCCCGCCCCGGCGTCAAGGTCGGGCGCGAGCGGGGCACCACCATCATGACCGTCACCGACTGCGTCGAGATGGGCATCGAGGCGGCCGCCGCCAGGGCGCTCGAGGTGGCCTGGGACGGGGCCGACGCGGTGTGGCTCTCGTTCGACGTCGACTGCCTGGACGCCGCGTTCGTACCCGGCACCGGCTGGCCCGAGCCGGGCGGCTTCCTCCCCCGCGAGGTGCTCAAGTTCATCCAGCTCGTCGCCGAGCGGCCGCTGGCCGGCATCGAGGTCGTGGAGTGCTCCCCGCCCTACGACAACGCCGAGATCACCTCCCTCATCGCGACCCGCGTCATCTGCGACACGCTCGGCTGCCTGGTGCGGGCCGGTCACCTCCCCCTTAGGAGCACGCCATGAAGAGAGTTCTCGCCGCCGCCGCGGCGCTCGTCCTGTTGACCGCCTGCGGATCGTCCGACTCCACCGACTCCGCCGACTCGTCCGGCACCACCGTGCGGCTCGGCTTCAGCGCCTGGCCCGGCTGGTTTCCCTGGCAGGTCGCGCAGGAGCAGGGGCTGTTCGCCGAGAACGGGGTGACCGTCGACCTCACCTACTTCGACAGCTACACCGACAGCCTCACCGCCCTCTCCACCGGCAACCTCGACGCCAACAGCCAGACCCTCAACGACACGCTCTCCTCGGTCAGCGGCGGCGCCCAGCAGACGATCGTGCTGGTCAACGACAACTCCACCGGCAACGACCAGATCATCGCCCGATCCGGCATCGACACCGTCGCCGACCTCAAGGGCCGGACGGTGGCGGTCGAGCAGGGCACCGTCGACCACTACCTGCTGCTGCTCGCGCTGCGCAAGGCCGGACTCTCCGAAGGGGACATCACGGTCAAGCCGCTGCTGACCGACGCGGCCGCGGCGGCGTTCGTGGCCGGACAGGTCGACGCGGTCGGCGCCTTCGCCCCGTTCACCACGACCGCGCTCGGGCTCGCCGGCAGCAAGGCGGTCGCCACCTCCGCCGACTTCCCCGGCGCGATCCCCGACCACCTGGTCTTCGACGCCGGCTTCGTCAAGGACCACCCGAAACAGGTGCAGGCGCTGGTCGACACCTGGTTCGACACGCTGGCCTGGATCGCGGCCAACAAGGACGCGGCCATCGCGATCATGGCCAAGAAGGGCGGCGTCAGCGACGCCGACTACAAGACCTACGACGCGGGTACGACGATCTTCACGCACGAGCAGAACCTGGCCGCCTTCACCCCCGGCGAGACAGCGGCCAACCTCGACTTCCAGGCCCGGTCGATCGCGAAGTTCCTGGTCGACGCCAAGCTCGTGGACGAGGCGCCGCCGCTCGACGGGCTCTTCGACGCCACGTTCGTCAAAGCGGTCTCACCGTGACCGTCGTGGCTGAGAAGGCACCGCCGCGCTCGCTCCCGCGCCGCCGCCCGCCACGGGTGCGCGGCCTGTGGGGCATCCGCACAGCCGTCCCGCCCGGCGTCCGGTGGACGCTGATGGCGCTCTCGGTGGCCGTGCCGCTGGCCGCCTGGCAGGTGCTCAGCGTGGTCGTCGACGGGCGGCCCGACTACCTGCCGGGGCCTTTCGAGGCCGTCGAGGCGGGGATCGAGATGGCCCGCTCGGGGCAGCTGCTCACCGACGCCTGGTCGACGGTCGCGCGGGTGCTGCAGGGCTTCGGGCTGGCCGTGCTCGTATCGGTGCCGCTCGGCATCCTCATGGGCAGCTTCCCGGCCGGGCAGGCGCTGCTGGAGCCGCTCGTGGGACTGCTGCGCTACCTGCCGGCGAGCGCGTTCATCCCGCTGCTGATCATCTGGCTGGGGCTGGGCGAGCCGTCCAAGGTGGCGCTGCTCTTCCTCGCCGCGTTCTTCTTCAACACCCTGATGACCGCCGACGCGGTACGGCGGGTGCCGCTCAGCCTCATCGACGTGTCGTACACGCTCGGCGCCCGCCGGGGCGAGGTGCTGCGCAAGGTGATCGTCCCGTACGCCCTGCCCGGCATGATCGACTCGATCCGGGTGAACGCGGCCGCCTCGTGGAGCTTCGTCGTGGTCGCCGAGCTGATCGCCTCCGAGTCCGGGCTCGGCTACCGGATCGTGCGGGCCCAGCGCTTCAACCAGATCGACCGCATCTTCGCCGTACTCGTGGTCATCGCCCTGATCGGCCTGACCATCGACCTGCTGTTGCGGATCACCCGCGACCGGGTGGGGAGGTGGGTCTGATGCTGGAGCTGGCGTCCCTCGGCAAGGAGTTCACCCGGCGCGGCGGCCCGGTGAAGGCGCTGGAAGGGGTGGACCTGTCCGTCCCGGACGGGCAGTTCGTCTGCGTGGTCGGCGCCAGCGGCTCGGGCAAGTCGACGCTGCTCTCGCTGGTCGCCGGCCTGGTCCGCCCCACCGCCGGCGAGGTACGCCTGGACGGGCGGCCGGTCACCGGTCCCGGGCCCGACCGCGGGCTGGTCTTCCAGGAGGGCGCGGTCTACCCGTGGCGGACGGTCGAGCGCAACGTCGCGTTCGGCCTGGAGCTGCTCCCCCTGCCCCGGGCCGAGCGGGACCGGCGGGTCGCCTGGTACCTCGCCGAGACCGGCCTCACCGCCTACCGCCACGCGCTGCCCAAGCAGCTCTCCGGCGGCCAGCGGCAGCGGGTGGCGATCGCCCGCGCCCTCGCCTGCGAGCCGGCGGTGCTGCTGCTGGACGAGCCGTTCGGGGCGCTCGACGTTCAGACCAAGGAGGACATGCAGCTGCTCATCCGGCGGGTGTGGCAGGACACCGGCACCACCGTCCTGATGGTCACCCACGACGTGGAAGAGGCCGTCTTCCTGGGCCAACGCGTCGTCGTACTCGCCAGCGACCCGGGCCGGGTGGCCGCCGACCTCCCCGTCAACCTCCCGGCCGAACGTGAACTGTCGGCTAAACGACTCCCCGATTTTCTCGCCATGCGGGCCCGGGTGGAAGACCTGGTCCGCACGTACCACCGCCGTCACCAGGAAAAACAGCCCATCTGAGCCGCGGTAATCGGAGCATCGGCCGATGCCCGGCCGTACGGATCTGGGATGGCTCGCCTCCCTAACAGGTGCTGAAGTGTTCATGCTGCGGTAGCACGGGAGGATCAGGCGTGGCGTCGTCGGGGCACGTCGTTGGGGGACGGTACCGGCTCGACTCGGTACTGGGCTCCGGTGGGATGGGAGTGGTGTGGCGCGCGTTCGACGAGCGCCTCGCCCGTTGGGTGGCGGTCAAAGAGATCCGCTTCACCCAGCCCATGACTCCGGAGGAGCGTGAAGAGGTCAAATATCGGGCGATGGTGGAGGCGCTGAGCGCCGGCCGCCTCGTCCATCCGAACGTCGTCGCGATCTACGACGCGGTGGACGACGCCGACCAGCCATGGGTGATCATGCGGCTGGTCGAGGGTCGTTCGCTGCGCGAGGTGGTGGCGCAGGAGGGTCCGCTGGACAGCGTGGCGGCCGCCCGGCTGGGGCTGGGGCTGCTCGACGCGCTGGACGCGGCGCACGGGGCCGGGGTCGTGCACCGGGACGTCAAGCCGTCCAACGTGCTGATATCCAACGACCGCCCGCTGCTCACCGACTTCTCCATCGCCACGGTGGCCGGCGCGCCGGTCCCGCTGCGCGGTTCGGCGGTGATGGGCAGCCCGGGCTACGTGGCGCCGGAGCGGCTGCACGGCGACGAGGGCGGGGTGCCGGCCGACCTGTTCGGGCTGGGCGCCACGCTGTTCTACGCGGTGGAGGGGTACGGCCCGTTCGCCCGTGAAGACGCGATGGCCTGCCTCATCGCCACCGTCTGCGACCCGCACCCCCGGCCGGTACGGGGCATGGCGCTCGCCGCGGTCATCGACGGCCTGCTGGCCAAGGACGTGGCCGACCGCATGGACTCGGCCGCCGCCCGCGCGGCACTGCTCGCGGCGGCACGGCCGAGGACCCGCACCGTGTACCGGGTGCCGCTCACGTCCCGGCGCGCGTACATCGGCCAGCACAGCGTGGCGGTCCTGCCCGGTGCCGCCGTGGCCGGACCGCCGGACTCGGCCGCTCCCCCGGCCGCACCGGACGGTCGCCGGGCCCGCCCGCCCCGCCGGCGCCGGGTCACCATCCTCACGGCGGGCGCCGCCCTGCTCGTACCGGTGGCGGCCACCCTCGCCAGCGCGGCCGGCGGTCCCAACAGTCCCGGCCTGGCCGGTCGTGCCGACGCGGCGGTACGCCCCGCACCTCCCGGCGCCGACCCCTCCGCCGCCCCGCCGGGTGGCGCGCGGGCGCTCGGCATGCCCGGGGTGCTGCTCTACCCCTCCTCCCCGCGGGACCCACTGTCCCCACTGGACGCCGAGCGCACCAACCCGGGCGGCGGGATGGTGACCGACCCCGTGTCGGGCACCACCCGGCCGGCCGGCGGCGCCACCGTCCCCGGCACCGGCCCGGGGACCGAGCCGAGCGGCGGTGGCGGCGGCGAGACCGGCGGCACCACGCCCCCGCCCCCGCCCGCGGAGGTCACCGGCCTGACGGTCGCCGTCTCGATCGACCCGACCGCGTGCACGTACTCGGCGTCCGCGCTGGTCACGGTCTCCGCGCCGACGACGGTCACCTACCGGGTCACCTGGTCGGACGGGGCGAGCGGCACCTCCAGCACCGACTTCGCCGCGCCCGGCGGCGGTGCCCTGGCCGTACCGTCGTCCGTCCCGCACGGCGCCGGCCCGGTCTGGGTCCAGGTCGAGGTCCTGACCCCGACGGCGGCCACCCAGCGCGGCGACGGCGAACTGCCCGCGTCCTGCACCCCGACCACCCCGTCCGCCGAGCCCGACCCGTCCCCGATGACCTCGCCGTCGTCCCCCAACCCCGCCCCACCCGCCGACGAGCAGTCCCCGGCCGTCCTGCCCGACCCGACCCTCAGCCAGCCCGCCGCCGAGGTCCCCGCCTCCTGAGGACTCTGGTCGAAAGCCCCCGGCCCGCCTCGGAGATGGGGAGCGCGAGCCGGGCACGGCCGGGCCGATGGCTCGGGGCGGGGGTCAGCGGCGGCGGGCACCGGGGCCGGGGGCGGTGGCCACCTCGCGGGGCTCGAGGGCGTCGTGGCCGGCGGCGCAGCGCAGCACCGGACGTACCTCGGCGCCGCAGTCGCGGTGGACGATCGACACCGGTGGGCCCTCGGGGTCGGCGAGGTGGCGGTTGCCCCACTCGGCGACGGCGGCGAGCACCGGGTAGAGGTCGAAGCCCTTCTCCGTCAGGCGGTACTCGTGGCGGGGGCGGGCACCGGGCTCGCGGTACGGCACGCGGCGCAGCACGCCGTTGTCGACCAGCATCGCCAGGCGGTTGGCCAGCACCTGGCGGGGGATGCCGCTGCGCTGGCGCATGTCGTCGAAGCGGCGGATGCCGGCGAAGATGTCGCGCAGCACCACGACCGTCCACCGCTCGCCCAGGATGGCCATGGCGCGGGCGATCGTGCAGTTCTCCACCGACCAGTCGAGTGCCTGAGGTCTCACAAGGGCGAGCCTAAGTCTCGTTGACAGACCCAGCAAACGGGTGACAGTCTGCGTCCATGACACAGACTCAGGCCGCGCTGGGTGGGAGCGACGGCGCCGGGGCCCTGAAGAAGAGGAGCCGGACGTTCGAGTGGGCGGACCCGTCGGGCAACGCGGCGCTGATCGGCCGGCGGTCCGGGCTGGACCTGCTGCGCGCGATGATCTCCGGTGAGCTTCCCGTGCCACCGGTCATGGAGCTGATCGGCGCGGCGCGCCTGGAGGCGGACGAGGGGCGGGTGGCCGTGGAGATGACCGCGGCGGAGTTCCACTACAACCCGCTCGGCTCGGTGCACGGCGGCGTCATCTCCACGCTGCTCGACACCGCCGCCGGGTGCGCGGTGCACTCGACGCTGCCGGCCGGCGTCGGCTACACCACGCTCGACCTCAACGTGAAGTTCCTCCGGCCGGTCACCACCGACTCCGGCCTGCTGCGCTGCGAGGGCACGGTGGTCTCCCGCGGGCGGCGCACCGCCCTGGCCGAGGCGCGGCTCACCGACGGCAAGGGGCGCCTCGCCGCGCACGCCACGTCGAGCTGCCTGCTCTTCGACATTCCATAAAGGACCGCGCTTCTTCAGGCACGATGTGCCCCGGCCCGCCTGATCGAAGCTCCCCTCAAGTCGCTAGAACGACTTGAGGGGAGCTTCGATCACAGCCGTGGGGAGAGCGGGCTAGACGGCGAGGGCCTGGCGCACGTCCCGCTCCGCCTCCTGCCCGCCCGCGCCGGACGAGGTCACCCGCCCCGACTCCAGTACGTAGTACCGCTCCGCCGCCCGCAGCGCGAACCCGACGTGTTGCTCCACCAGCAGTACCGACAGCCCGCCCCGCCGGGTGAGCGACAGGATGGTCTCCTGGATCTCGGCGACCACGGACGGCTGGATGCCCTCGGTCGGCTCGTCGAGCAGCAGCAGCCGCGGTGACGTGATCAGCGCCCGCGCGATCGCCAGCTGCTGCCGCTGCCCGCCGGAGAGCAGGCCGGCCCGCCGCCCCATCAGGCCGCGCAGCGCCGGGAAGAGGTCCAGCGCGTCGGCCGTCGCCGCCTTGCCGTCGGGGCGGGAGTCGGCGATGAGCTGGAGGTTTTCCGCGGTGGTGAGGTGTGGGAAGGACTGCTGCCCCTGCGGCACGTACGCCATGCCGCGCGCCACCCGCTCGTGCGGCGCCAGCCGGGTCACGTCCTCGCCGCCGAGGAGCACCCGCCCGCCGCGCGGCTTGAGGAGCCCGATCGCCGCCCGCAGCAGCGTGCTCTTGCCGGCGCCGTTGTGCCCCATGACCGCGGCCACGCCGTCGTCGGGTACGGAGAGCGACACGCCGTGCAGCACGAGGCTGCGGCCGTAGCCGACGTGGAGGCCGTCGAGTTCCAGCATCAGCCAACCCCCAGATACACCTGCTGTACCGCCGGATCCGCCTGCACCTGCGCGACCGTGCCCTGGCTGAGCACCTTGCCGGCGTGCAGCACCGTCACCGTGTTGGCGAAGTTGCGCATGAAGTCCATGTCGTGCTCGATCACCACCACCGTGCGGTCGGCGCTCACCACCCGCAGCAGCTCGCCGGTGGCGTCCCGCTCGTCGTGGCTCATGCCGGCGACCGGCTCGTCGAGCAGCAGCAGCTTGACGTCCTGGACGAGCAGCATGCCGATCTCCAGCCACTGCTTCTGCCCGTGCGCGAGCGAGCCCGCGGGCAGGTCGCGCAGGGCGGCCAGCCCGATCGTCTCCAGCGCCGCGGAGACAGCGGCCGGCACCGACCGGCGGCGCCGCAACAGCGTCAGCGCGCCACGCCCCGCACCGGCCGCGATGTCGAGGTTTTGCAGCACGGTCAGCTCCTCGAACACCGTCGCGGTCTGAAACGTGCGCCCCACGCCCATCCGCGCGATCCGGTGCACCGGCCGCCCCAGCAGCTCCTCGTCGCCGAAGCGCGCCGAGCCGGTGGCCTTGACCAGCCCGGTCACCGCGTCGACGAGCGTGGTCTTGCCGGCGCCGTTCGGCCCGATGAGAAACCGGATGTCGCCCGGCGCCACCTCCAGGTCGACCCCGTCCACGGCCGCGAAGCCGTCGAAGACCACCCGCAGGTCGCGCACCACCAGCCCGGTCCCGCTCATGCCCGTCCTCGCTTCGCCGCGGGCGGGCACGAGGCTCCAAACGCACCGCACCCGATGATTCGCTCGCTCATGCCGTCACCTCCTGCGCCACGACCGGTGCCGGTGAGACCGGAGCCGGGTCGGGTGGCGGTCGACGCCGCCGCCGGAGCAGGCGCACGACGGACGCCAGGCCGCCCGGCAGGAACGCCACGACCAGCACGAACAACAACCCCTGCAGGTACGTCCAGGCGGCCGGGAACTCCTCGGAGAGGGTGGTCTTCGCCCACGCCACCGCGACCGCGCCGAGCACCGGGCCGAGCAGCGAGGCCCGCCCGCCGACCGCGACCCCGATCACGAACTCGATCGACGGCACGATCCCGATCAGCGCCGGGTTGATGATGCCGACCGCCGGTACGAACAGCGCGCCGGCGAGCCCGGCCATGCCGGCGGCGGTCACGTACGCGACGAGCTTGACGTTCGCCGGGTTGTACCCGAGGAAGCGGACCCGCTCCTCGCTGTCGCGCACCGCCACGAGCAGCTCGCCGTACCGCGACCGCATCAGCTGCCGCGCGATGGCCAGCAGCAGGAGCAGCACACCGGCGACGATGAAGTACACCATCCGCTGGTTGACCGGGTCGTCCAGGTCGTACCCGAAGAAGCCCTGGAAGTCGGTGAGCCCGTTGGTGCCGCCGGTGGTGCCCTGCTGTCCGATGAGGAGGATCGCCATCGCGGCGGCGAGCGCCTGGCTGAGGATCGCGAAGTACGCGCCCCGCACCCGCCGCCGGAAGACCAGCGACCCGAGCAGGAACGCGACGAGCATCGGCAGCAGCACGGTGGCCGGCAGCGCGAAGGCCGGGTTGGCGAACGGCCGCCACCACCAGGGCAGCGCGTCGAGCTGGCCGTACAGCTGCATGAAGTCGGGCATCTCGCCGGGACCCGCGTCGGCGAGCTTCATGTGCATGGCCATCGCGTAGCCGCCCAGCCCGAAGAAGACGCCCTGGCCGAGCGTGAGCAGCCCGCCCCGCCCCCAGGCCAGCCCGATGCCGACCGCGACCATCGCCAGGCACAGGTACTTGGCGAGCAGGCTGAGCCGGAAGTCGGACAGGGCGAACGGCGCGACACCGAAGAGGAGCACGGCGCCGACCGCGAAGCCGGCACCGGCACGCCAGGAAAGAGATCTCATGCCAGGCTCCGGGTCCGCAACGTGAACAGCCCCTGCGGCCGCCACTGGAGGAAGGCCACGATCGCCACGAAGACGCCCACCTTGGCGACACTGACCGTCGTGGAGTACTCGACGAGGGACTGGAGCGTGCCCAGCGCGAACGCCACGATCACGCTGCCCTTGAGGTGCCCGATGCCGCCGGCCACCACGACGAGGAACGCGTCGATGATGACGTTGGTGCCCATCGTCGGGCCGATCGGGCCGAGCAGGGTGAGCGCGACGCCGGCCACCCCGGCCAGCCCCGAGCCGATGAGGAACGTGAGCCGGTCGACCCGCCCGGTCGGGATGCCGGAGACCGCGGCGAGGTCGCGGTTCTGCACCACGGCGCGGATCCGCCGGCCGAGCGAGGAGAAGCGCAGCACCAGCGTCAGCGCCACCACGGCCAGCAGGGCGAGCGCGAGGATGAAGAGGCGGTTGTTGCTCAGTACCAGATCGTCTGTGATCTTGATGTTGCCGGTCAGGGCGTCCGGCGCGCGGGTCTGCACGTTGGGCGCGCCGAAGATGTCCCGGGCCAACTGCTGGAGGATCAGCGAGACGCCCCAGGTGACCAGGAGGGTGTCCAGCGGCCGCGCGTAGAGGCGGCGGATGAGCAGGAACTCCAGCAGCACGCCCATCGCGCCGGCCACCGCGAACGCCAGCGGCAGCGCCACGAGCAGCGACCAGCCGGCGCCGGTGATCACCTTCTGCAGCACGTACACGGTGTAGGCACCGGCCATGATGAACTCGCCGTGCGCCATGTTGATGACGCCCATCTGGCCGAAGGTGAGCGACAGGCCGAGCGCGATGAGCAGCAGTACCGCGCCGATGCTGACGCCGGTGAAGAGTTGGCTGACGATGACGGTCATGGCGGACCTCCGCGGTGGGAGGTGCCCGCCCGAAGGCGGGCACCCGACGTCAGCTCAGGCCGGTGGCCCACGGGTAGCCCTTGAGGTACGGGTCCGGCTTGACCGGCTGGCCGGAGTTCCACACCTCGGTGATCAGGCCGTCGGGGCCGACCTTGCCGATCCGCGCGGTCTTGTAGATGTGCTGCGTCGCGCCGTCGATCGTGACCAGCCCCTCGGGCGCCTCGAACGTGACCCCGTCGGAGGCGGACTTGACGGCCGCGACGTCGAACTTGCCGGCCTTCTCGACCATCGCCTTCCACAGGTAGACCGAGACGTACGCGGCCTCCATCGGGTCGCTGGTCGGCTTGTCCTGCCCGTACTTCGCCTTGTACGCCTTCACGAACTTGTCGTTGGCCGCGCCGGGCGTGGTCTGGTAGTAGTTCCAGGCGGTGAGCTGGCCGTCGAGGTACTGCGTGCCGATGCTCTTGACCTCTTCCTCGGCGATCGACACGGAGACCACCGGCATCGTGGCGGCGGTGAGCCCGGCCGACTTGTACTCCTTGAAGAAGGCCACGTTGCTGTCACCGTTCAACGTATTGAACACTGCCGAAGCCTTGGACGCCTTGACCTTGTTGACGATCGTGCCGAACTCGGTCGAGCCGAGCGGCGCGTAGTCCTCGCCGAGGACGGTCATCCCGTTCGCCGCCGCATATGCCTTGATGATCTTGTTGGCGGTACGCGGGAAGACGTAGTCGCTGCCCACCAGGTAGACCGAGGTCTTGCCCTGCGACTTGAGGTAGTCCAGCCCCGGCACGATCTGCTGGTTGGTGGTGGCGCCGGTGTAGAAGATGTACGGCGACTGCTCCAGCCCCTCGTACTGCACGGGGTAGAACAGCAGCGCCTTGTTCTCCTCGAAGACCGGCTTGACCGCCTTGCGGCTGGCCGAGGTCCAGCAGCCGAAGACCGCGGCGACCTTGTCCTCCCGGATGAGCTTCTCGGCCTTCTCGGCGAACGTCGGCCAGTCCGAGGCGCCGTCCTCGCTGATCGGCTCGATCTTCTTGCCGAGCACGCCGCCGGCGGCGTTGATCTCCTCGACCGCGAGCCTGATGGAGTCGCGGACGGTGACCTCGCTGATCGCCATCGTGCCGGACAGGGAGTTGAGCAGGCCGACCTTGACGGTGTCGCCGGACGTGTCCGCCACCGCGCCGCCGGTGGACTCGTTCTCACCCGTCTTGCTGCCGCACGCGCTCAGCGCGAGTATCGCCGCGAGGGGCAACAGGACGCCTTTCCAGCGCCCGCGAATATCCAACATCAGAACCTCCGCACCAGGGGATTCGGCGCCACGACACCGGGGGCCGGAATGGCAGGGTCAGCGTCTGCTCGAATCGTTGCGGAGGTATTTCCCGGCCCTTAAGAGCCTGTTTCCGAAATAGCACTTCCCCTGCATAAAGAAATGCCCGCACAAAGGTCTCCCCGACCTCTGCACAGGCAATTAACTATTCGCGTTACTTCCCACAGGAAGTATCTCGACGGGCGTCCACAGTGTCAAGGGGTCAGCTCGGCCACGACGTTGAAGTCGAGCGCGTCCGCCTCGGCGAGGTAGATCCGCTGGCGCAGGTGGCGGTCGCGCATCCACAGTCGACCGCGCGGCCCCTCGTACGACACGGACTCGGCGCTCGCCCCGATCGCCCGTACGTCCACCGTGCCGGCCCGCGAGATCAGCGCGGCGAGCAGCCGTACCCCCTCGTAGCAGGACTCCCCCAGGCTGCCCAGCGGCGGCGCCTCCACCCCGAACCGCCGCGCGTACCGGCCGTGGAAGTCGAGGTTTTCCCGGGTGACCAGGCCGGCGAAGAACCCGGCCGTGCTGTACAGCCCGGCGGTCGCCCGGGCCCCGCTGGCCAGCAGCATGTTCTCGTCCATGAGCGTGGACAGGCGCAGGCAGCGGGCGTCCAGATTGGACCGCGCGAACGCCCGGTTGAAGCGGACCGCGTCGCTCCCCACCAGCAGCATCACCACCGCGTCCGCGCCGGTCTGCTCGATCCGGCGCAGCACGTCGCGGTAGTCGTGGGTGCCGAGCGGCAGGTACGTCTCGCCGGCCACCCGCCCGCCGCAGTCCAGCGCGTACCGCCGGGCCTTGCGGGCGGTGCGGCGCGGCCACACGTAGTCGTTGCCCACCACGTACCACCGGCGCACCCGGCGCTCCCGGGCGAGCAGGCGCATCGCCGGCAACAGCTGGTCGGCGGGGGTCTCGCTGGTCATGAAGACGCCCTCGGTGCGCTCGCCGCCCTCGTACAGCGCGGTGTACACATAGGGCACCCGGTGCGCGATCCGCGGCGCCACCGCCTGCCGCACCGACGAGATGTGCCAGCCGGTGACCCCGTCGACCGCCCCCATCCGCACCAGCGCCTCGACCTCGTCGGCGACCCGCTCGGGCGGCGCGCCGCCGTCGACCGGCACCAGCCGCAGCTCGCGGCCGAGCACCCCGCCCGCCTCGTTGATCTCCTCGGCGGCCAGCCGCGCGCAGAGCTCGCAGGTCGGCCCGAAGATCCCGGCCGGCCCGCGCATCGGGTAGACCAGCGCGACGTTGAGCGCCGCGTGGTCGACAATCGACATGACCGCATGATTCCCGCCGCATGGCCGCGAAACCAGAGCCTGCCGGGACCTGCGGCCGATCTGTAGCATGAGCCGATGCCAGGTCTGCCGGTGCGGCCACAAGCTCTCGCGTCGGAAGATGTCGTTCTCCTCGTCACGCGCGCGGAGCGGCTGCTCTCCCGGCGGCTGCGCGACGTGCTCGACGCGCACGGCCGCACACCCGACGAGTGGCGGGTCCTGTCGATCCTCGCCGACGGCGCCGGCCACCCGATGACCGAGATCTCCGACCTCGCGTTCCTGCCGCCGGGCACGCTCACCAAGCTGGTCGACCACCTCGTCGACGAAAACCTGGTCTACCGGCGCATCGACCCCATGGACCGGCGGCGCATCCGCGCCTACATCACCCCGCGCGGCCGCACGACCCACGAGCGCGTCACCCGCGACGTCCGCGCCGTTTGGGACCAGCTTCCCATCGGGTACGAGGAGAGCGCCCGCCTGGCCGACCTGCTGCGACTGCTGGCCGGGGCGCTGGAGCACCCACCCGGTTAGCGGGTGCTGCCGCACTCGTGGCGGCCGCCGCGCCCCGCCTCCGACACCGACATCGTCATCGCGGTCGGCAAAACGTCGAACCGCGGAGGGTGAGGCCGCGGGAGCAACGACCCAGCCCCAACGCTGATTCGATCAAGGCCCTGTGACCTGGGCACACTCAGGAGCATCAGGCCATCGCCCGGCCCACGCGGACCGGTCCGCGATCATCACCGGGCGGGCGGTCGAGATCGTGGTACGCAGCCGCCCTCGGGCGGGCGGATCCGTACCACGATCCGCGGCTTGGGCCGATCTCGCAGCGCCGATCATGGCAAAGGGCGGTCAGCTCGGGTGTAGCCGATGATCGATGGCCCGAAATCGGGGGTCGTTCGGTGCGCAGGGCGCCTCCTATACGGGCCACGGGCGGTTGTTGAGATCGTGGTATCCAGGTGCCCTCGGAGGGGCACTGAAATACCACGATCGCCGACGCGTCGACCGGTTCTGGGGTGTCAAGCCGTCCCGCCCAGGACGGGCTGACCCCGTGATCGACTCAGGCTGAGTGGCGTTGGGTCGGGCCACCGCGGACGTCGCGGTAGCGGAAATGATCCGCTAGGCGCCGGCCACGGCGGCGCGGAGGTCGCCGGCGGGCGGGCTCCACGTCGCGGCGTCGGCGTCGACCTGGTCGCCGGAGCGGATGTCCTTGACCGTGTCGCCCCCGCCCTCCGCGCCCGGAAACCAGACGAACGGGATGCCGCGCCGCTCGGCGAAACGGATCTGCTTGCCGTACTTGGCCGCGCTCGGCGCCACCTCGGTCGCGATCCCCCGCCCGCGCAGCGCCGCGGCGACCCGGTCGCACTCGGCCCGCCGCTCCTCGGTGGGGAGCGCGACGAGCACGGCCGTCGGTACGGCGCGGCTCGCGGTGAGCGCGCCCGCGCCGAAGAGCAGCCCGAGGAGCCGGGTCACGCCGATCGAGATGCCCACGCCCGGGAAGCGGTCGTTGCCGGCGCTGGCCAGGTTGTCGTACCGGCCGCCGGAGCAGATCGAGCCGAACCTCTCGTACCCGATCATCTGGGTCTCGTAGACGGTGCCGGTGTAGTAGTCGAGGCCGCGCGCGATCCTGAGGTCGGCGACGCAGAGGCCGGGGGCGTGCTCGGCGGCGGTCTCGACCACCCGCACCAGCTCGTCGATGCCCTCGTCGAGCAGCGGGTGCGTCACGCCCAGCGCCCGTACCCGGTCGGCGAACGACGCGTCCGGCGCGGAGATCTCGGCCAGCCGCAGGCAGGCGGCGGCCTGCTGGTCGTCGGCGCCGGCGGTCTCCATCAGCAGCGCGGCGACCTTTTCCGGACCGATCTTGTCCAGCTTGTCGACCGCGCGCAGCGCCGCCTCCGGGTCGGTCAGCCCGAGCCCCCGGTAGAAGCCCTCGCAGACCTTGCGGTTGTTGACCTGGATCCGGATCGGTGGGATCGGGAGCGAACCGAGCGCGTCGCCGATGACCAGCGGGATCTCGGCCTCGTAGTGCGGCGGCAGGGTGTCGCGGTCGACGATGTCGATGTCGGCCTGGAGGAACTCGCGGTAGCGCCCCTCCTGCGGCCGCTCGCCCCGCCACACCTTCTGGATCTGGTAGCGGCGGAAGGGGAAGGTGAGCTTCCCGGCGTTCTCCAGGACGAACCGGGCGAACGGCACGGTCAGGTCGAAGTGCAGCCCCAGCGCGTCCTCGTCGGTCTCGCCCTCGCCCGCCTGGAGCCGGCGCAGGACGTACACCTCTTTGGAGGTCTCACCCTTGCGCAGCAGCTGGTCGAGCGGCTCGACCGCACGCGTCTCCAGCGGCGCGAACCCGTACAGCTCGAAGGTGCGGCGGATGTGGTCGATCACGTACTGCTCGATCATCCGCTGCGGCGGGAGCCACTCGGGGAAGCCGGAGATCGGCGTGGGTCGGGTCATGAAACTGTTCCAGCCTCGGCGACTTGTAGGAGGTACGGGTTGGTGACGCGCTCGCGCCCGATCGTCGTGGCCGGGCCGTGGCCGGGCAGCACGACGGTCTCGTCGGCGAGCGGCAGGATCTTGTCGCGCAGGCTGGCGACCATCGCGTCCATGCTGCCGCCGGGCAGGTCGACGCGGCCGACCGAACCGGCGAAGAGCACGTCGCCAGAGAGGCAGAGCTCGGCCGACTCCGGCCCGGGCACGCGGAAGAGCACCGACCCGCGGGTGTGCCCCGGCGCGTGGTCGACCGTGAACTCCAGCCCGGCGAGGCTCACCACGGCACCGTCGACAAGCTCGGCCACGTCGTCCGGCTCGCTCCACTCCAAGCCGCCGAGCAGCTGGCGCGGGTCGACCGAGTTGATCGCCTTGGTCGGGTCTTTGAGCAGCTCGCGGTCGTCCGGATGGATGTACGCCGTCACGCCGCGCGCCCCGCACACCGGGGTCACCGAGAACGTGTGGTCGAGGTGCCCGTGGGTCAGCAGCACCGCCGCCGGGTGCAGCCGATGCTCCTCGATCAGCGCGTCGAGCCGGTCGATCACCCCGATACCGGGATCGACCACCACACACTGCTCACCCGGCCCGGTTGCGACCACGTAACAGTTGGTGCCGAACGCGTCAGCCGGGAACCCCTTCACCAACATGAGCTCAAGCCTATCGGTGTTGATGGTGACCGATTGGGAACGGGCGACCTCACCCAACACTTTCCCAGGTGATACCCGTACACTCTGGCGGGCGTTGTGTGGCGCGCGCTACACAGTTTCGTGCGTACGGCGTGTCGCGGCTGTCGCGGCGCTGGTGGAGTGGAGCGAGGAAGGGGAGCGCGGGTGGCTTCCAGCAGGACTCGGCAGCGCAAGCTGGCCCGGGCCAAGTACGACCGGCAGATGGCGCGCAAGGCGGCGCAGACCCGCCGCAAGCGGCGCGTCCAGGCCGGCGTCGGCGCGGCCGTCGCGCTCGCGCTGATCGTGGTCGGCACCGTGTGGGTGCTCGGTGGCTTCGACTCCGAGCCGACCGACACGGCCGCCGCCGACGTCTGTGCCTGGACCACCGCGGACGCCGCCAACAACCCCAACCTCAAAGACGTCGGCCAGCCGCCCACCAAGGACCTGCCGACCACCGGCACGCGGCCGATGACCATCACCACCGACCAGGGCGCCCCGATCACGGTCTCGCTCGACGTGGCCAGCGCGCCATGCGCGAGCGCGAGCTTCGCCCACCTGGCCGGCAACGGCTTCTACGACAACACCAAGTGCACCGAGATCACCGCGGACGGCGCGCTGCGCTGCGGCGACCCGGGCGGCACCGGCACGGGCGGCCCCACGTACTCCTTCTACAACGAAAACGTGCCGTCGGCCCCCGAGGCCACGCCGAGCCCCGGCACCGAGCAGCCGCCGATCTACCCCAAGGGCACGGTGGCACTGATCGGCAACCCGCCGGGCACCAACGGCAGCCAGTTCCTGATCTTCTTCAAGGACTTCAGCCCGGCCGACACCCCGGCGTACCCGATCGTCGGCCGCGTGACCTCCGGCCTGGACGTGGTGGAAAACATCGGAAAGATCAAGACGGTCGACAACGGTTCGGGTGCGAACGTCAAGCCGGAGAAGGACATCACGATCCAGAGCCTGACCGTGGGCGAGATGGACCCGGTGACGCCCGAGGCCTCCGCCCCCGCCACCGGCGCCCCCTCCGGCAGCCCGGAGGCCACGCCGACCCCCGCGGCGTCGGCCAGCCAGTCCTGAGAAGCTTAGGTAGGAGCACCACACCCCAGGAGGAAGAGCGTGACGTCCACAAGGGAGCGCCAGCGCGCCGCGGCGCGAGCCCGGCTCGAAAGGGAGATGGCCGAGCGCGCGGCGGCGGCCAGAAAGCGCCGCCAGTGGCAGGTGAGCATCGGCGCGGGGGTCGCGGTGCTGGTGCTCGCGGTCGGCGTGGTGCTGCTGGTCAACGCCGCGGGTGACGACGACTCCACCGACACCGCGGCCGACTCCACCGCCGGCCCGGTGAGCTGCGTGTGGAACGAGGTGCCCAAGGAGGAGCGCACCGCGACCACCAAGGACGTGGGCGTACCGCCGACCACCACCCCGCCCAACACCGGCACCAAGACGATGACCGTCGACACCAACTTCGGCAAGGTCAACGTCAACCTCGACCTGTCAAAGTCCCCGTGCGCGGCGGAGAGCTTCTCGTTCCTGGCGAGCAAGAAGTTCTTCGACGGCACCAAGTGCCACCGCATGTTCCCCGGCATGCTGCAGTGCGGCGACCCGAGCGCCAAGGGCAAGGGGTACCGGGAGAGCGACGGCACCGGCGGCCCCGCCTACCGCTACGCCAACGAGTACCTGCCGGCCAACGAGCGCCCGGCCTACCCGGCGGGCGTGGTGGCCCTGGCCAACAGCGGCCCGGACTCCAACGGCAGCCAGTTCTTCTTCATCTACCAGGACGTCGAGCTCCAGCCCGACTACACCGTCATCGGCAAGGTCGACCAGGCCAGCCTCGACGTGATCAAGAAGGCCACCGAAAAGGGCCACGACGGCGCTTTCGATCCTTCGCCTGGGGGTGGCCACCCCAAGAACGACATCAACATCAACACTTTGACTGTGTCGTAGCTGGTCACTGTTGGGGTTCGGGGGCAGGGCGACCCGCTCCGGGCGGTCAGGCTTGATCCCTGCGCGGGTCACCCTGCCCCCGAACCCGACGTGGTCCACCCCAGTCGTGTCTGTGCCTGCTTTCCAGCTCAGCGAGTCCCGCCCAGCGAAACGACGACGCGACCCGGGAGCGGCCCCCAAGTCGAGTCGCTCCGCTGGGCAGAGCTACTAAAGCCGTGCAGGAGTGGTTCGGCCGCGGCGCGGTGCCCGCGGAGGGTGAGCGGCGGGGTTTGGGGCCGGGGCGACCCACGCCGGGATCAAGCCTGACCGCCCAGAGTGGGTCGTCCCGGCCCCAAAGCCCTACCTCAAAGCCTCAAGCTCCAGAAGTGACACGGTAAGCGTCGAAGACGCCGTCGACCTTGCGCACCGCCGCCAGCAGGTGGCCCAGGTGCTTGGGGTCGGCCATCTCGAACGAGAAGCGGCTGACCGCCACCCGGTCGCGGGTCGTGGTGACCGTGGCGGAGAGGATGTTGACCCGCTCGTCCGACAGGACCCGGGTGACGTCGGCGAGGAGCTTGTGCCGGTCGAGCGCCTCCACCTGGATCGCCACCAGGAACGTGGAGGCCGACGTCGGCTTCCAGGTCACCTCGACTATGCGGTCGGGCTGGGCCTTGAGGTCTTCGGCGTTGGCGCAGTCGTCGCGGTGGACGCTGATGCCACCGGACCGGGTCACGAAGCCGAACACCGCGTCGCCCGGTACCGGCGTGCAGCAGCGCGCCAGCTTGATCCAGACGTCGCTGACCCCGCGGACCACCACGCCCGGGTCGTGTACGGCCTGGCGGGCCCTCGGCGGCCTGGTGGCGACCGCGGTCTCGGCGATGTCTTCGACCGCGCCTTCCTCGCCGCCGTAGCCCTGGACGAGCCGCTGCACGACGGACTGGGCGGAGACCTGGCTCTCCCCCACCGCCGCGTACAGGCTCGCCACGTCGGCCAGGTGCAGGTCGCGGGCGATCGCCATCAGCGCTTCGGTGGTGAGCATCCGGGTCAGCGGCAGCCCCTGGCGGCGCATCGCCTTGACGATCGACTCCTTGCCGGCCTCGATCGCCTCCTCGCGCCGCTCCTTGTTGAAGTACTGCCGGATCTTGGTGCGCGCCCGGGGGCTCTTGACGAAGCCCAGCCAGTCCTGCGACGGGCCGGCCGTCTCCGACTTGGACGTGAAGATCTCGATCACGTCACCGTTGGAGAGCGTCGACTCCAGCGGTACCAGCTTGCCGTTGACCCGCGCGCCGATGCACTTGTGCCCGACCTCGGTGTGCACCGCGTACGCGAAGTCGACCGGCGTCGAGCCCGTGGGCAGGGGGATCACGTCGCCCTTGGGCGTGAAGACGTACACCTCCTGGCTGGAGAGGTCGAACCGGAGCGCGTCCAGGAACTCGCTCGGGTCGCTCGCCTCCCGCTGCCAGTCGAGCAGCTGCCGCAGCCACGTCATCTCGTCGATGTGGGCCGGCGGCCCGACGATCGTGGCGCCCTTCTGCTCCTTGTACTTCCAGTGCGCGGCGATGCCGAACTCCGCCGTGCGGTGCATGCCCAGCGTGCGGATCTGCATCTCCACCGGCTTGCCGGTCGGGCCGATCACCGTGGTGTGCAGCGACTGGTACATGTTGAACTTCGGCATCGCGATGTAGTCCTTGAACCGGCCCGGCACCGGCTGCCAGTTGGCGTGGATGACACCCAACGCCGCGTAACAGTCGCGCACCGTGTCGACCAGGATCCGCACGCCGATCAGATCGTAGATGTCGTTGAAGTCGCGACCCCGCACGATCATCTTCTGGTAGATCGAGTACAGGTGCTTGGGGCGGCCGGTCACCTCGGCCTTGATCTTCGCGGCCTTCAGATCCAGCTGCACCTTCTGCGTCACCTGGCGCAGCAGCGTGTCGCGCTGCGGCTGGTGCTCGCCGATCAGCCGGTTGATCTCCTCGAACCGCTTGGGGAACAGCGTGCCGAACGCGAGGTCCTCCAGCTCCCACTTGATCGTGTTCATACCCAGGCGGTGGGCGAGCGGAGCGAGGATCTCCAGCGTCTCCTTGGCCTTCTGCTCCTGCTTGGGCCGGGGCAGGAAGGTCAGGGTGCGCATGTTGTGCAGGCGGTCGGCGAGCTTGATGACCAGTACCCGCGGGTCTTTGGCCATCGCGACCACCATCTTGCGGATGGTCTCGGCCTTGGCCGCGTCGCCGAGCTTGACCTTGTCGAGCTTGGTCACGCCGTCGACCAGCAGCGCCACCTCGCCGCCGAAATCGGTGCGCATCTCGTCGAGGGTGTAGTCGGTGTCTTCGATCGTGTCGTGCAGCAGGGCGGCGACCAGCGTCGTGGTGTCCATGCCCAGGTTGGCCAGGATGGTCGCCACGGCGAGCGGATGCGTGATGTACGGGTCGCCGGACTTCCGGTACTGCCCGGAGTGCCACTGGGCGGCCACGTCGAAGGCGCGCTGCAGCAGCCGCGAGTCCGCCTTGGGGTGGCACGCGCGGTGGGTGGCGATCAGCGGCTCCAGCACCTCGCTCACCTGCGGGGTCTGCCAGGGCGCGTTGAACCGGGCCAGCCGCGCCCGCACCCGGCGCCCGGTCGGCGCGCC
The DNA here is from genome assembly GCF_031085175.1 of Phytohabitans maris. Taxonomy (GTDB): domain Bacteria; phylum Actinomycetota; class Actinomycetes; order Mycobacteriales; family Micromonosporaceae; genus Phytohabitans; species Phytohabitans maris. Next base: position 27,157 of record NZ_JAVHUY010000026.1, on the reverse strand, counting down.
GGCCCAGCCCGACGTCGCAGCCGGCTCGGCCGACTCGTCGTCGTGGACGTGGTCGTCATGGGTGGCGGTCTCCACCGGGGGAAAAGGCACGACAATGCCGGCGCCCTCCGTGCCGCCGTCGACGGCCTCGGCGGGTGTGCCATTGGCAGCCGCCGTCGCCTCCTCCTGACCGGGCTGCGCCTCGCCAGTCGGATGCACGCTGCCCTCCACTGAATGGGCGACGTCCTGAGACACCGGCCTCCTCACCCTCACCGGGGAATGACACCGACCGTATCCGGCCGGCACCAACATGCGCTACCCACGCCGGACCGTTCCTGGCCGGTCGCGGAAGGCAATCCTACCCGTCCGCCCTGGTAAACGACCCTTTCGGCCCACCAGGCCAGAGTGCTTCTAGACGGTCAGGACGGCATGAACCTCGCGCGGCGCCAACCGCTCCCGACCCGGTAGGAACGACAACTCCAACAACACGGTGAACCCGGCGACTGTTCCCCCGGCGCGCTCCACCAGGTCGAGCGTGGTGGCGGCGGTGCCGCCGGTGGCCAGTACGTCGTCGACGACCAGCACCCGCTCCCCCGCCATGAACGCATCCGTGTGCACCTCCAGCGCGGCCTCGCCGTACTCGAGCTCGTACGAGGCGCTGTGGGTGGCGCGGGGCAGCTTGCCGGCCTTGCGGATCGGCACGACGCCGAGGCCGGTGGCGTACGCGATGGCGGCGGCGACCACGAACCCGCGCGCCTCGATACCGGCCACCACGTCGAAGGAACCGGCCCCGTGGTGGGCCACGATCCCGTCGATCACCTCGCGGAACGCCGGCCCGTCCGCGAACAGCGGGGTCAGGTCCTTGAAGAGGATGCCCGGACTGGGAAAGTCCGGCACGTCCAGGATGTGGCCCGCCACGATCTCCGCGAGGTCAGCCACCCGGTGTACTCCTTCGCTCGTGGTTCAGGGCCACTCATGGTTCAGGGCGCCCCGCAAGTCGCTTGGGGACGCCCTGATCACGGACGAACTCAGTGACGCTTTCCGCCGCGCGGGCGGCTGCCGGAGCGGCCGCCCCGGTTGCCGGACGGGCGCTTGGCGGTCGGGCGGGCACCCACCTTCGGCGCGGCACCGGCCAGCGCGGCCACCTCGGCGTCGTCGCGCGGCTGGGCCGGCGCCGACTGCTTCGGCGAACGCGCCGTCTTGGGCGTGACGTCGCCGCGGGCGATCGCCGCGCGCCGGGCCAGCACCCGCTGGGTGTGCGCCTGGTACTTCGGCTCGTAGCCCTTGAGCGTGGTCAGCACCGGCGTCGCGAAGAAGATCGACGAGTACACCGCGATGCCCATACCGACGAAGAGCACGAGGCCGAGGTCGCGGAGCGTACCCGCGCCAAGAAGGCCGGCCCCGATGAAGAGCAGGCCACCGACGGGCAGCAGCGCGACGAGGCCGGTGTTGATCGACCGCATCAGCGTCTGGTTGACCGCGAGGTTGGCCGCCTCCGCGTACGTCTGGCTGCTGCTCGCCGTGATGCCGCGGGTGTTTTCCTGCACCTTGTCGAAGACCACGACCACGTCGTAGAGGGCGAAGCCGAGGATGGTGAGGAACCCGATGATCGTCGACGGGGTGATCTCGAAGCCGACCAGCGAGTACACGCCGGCGGTGAGCAGCAGGTCGAACAGCAGCGACGAGACCGCGGCCGCCGCCATCCGCCACTCGAACCGGACGATCAGGTACAGCATCACGACGGCGACGAAGATGACCAGGCCGAGCAGCGCCCGCTCGGTCACCTGGGCGCCCCACGCGCCGCTCACCCGGCTGTTGCTGATCTCGCCGGCCGGGATGCCGAACGCCTCGACGAGATGCTGCTTGACCGCCTCGGACTGCTCCGGCTCCATCTCCGAGGTGCGGATCAGGTAGGTGCCCTCACCGCCACCGACCTGCTGGGTGGAGGCCACCCGGAGCGGGTCGCCGCCGGGGTTGGGCGCCTCGGCGAGCGCCTCCTCGACGGTCTCTTCCGCGTGCTGCAGCGTGCCCACCGAGGCCGGCACCTGAAACTCGTTGCCGCCGGAGAACTCGATGCCCAGCGTGAAGCCGCGCGCGAAGAAGCTGACCACGGCGATCAGCACCGCCACCGCCGCGACGGTGAACCAGATCTTGCGCTTGCCGACGATGTTGAGGTCGGCCTGGCCCTTGTAGAGCCGGGTAGCGAGGCCGCTCATGCCCGTCCTCGCTTCGCTCCGGGCGGGCACGAGACTCCAAGCGCACTGAGTTTCATGATTCGCTCGCTACGCTCGCTCATGCCCGTCCTCGCTTCGCTCCGGGCGGGCACGAGACTCCAAGCGCACTGAGTTTCATGATTCGCTCGCTACGCTCGCTCATGCCCGTCCTCGCTTCGCTCCGGGCGGGCACGAGACTCCATGAGCGCTCCGCCTGATGATTCGCTCGCTGCGCTCGCTCATCGGCTACGCCTCCTTCACGCGCGGGTTGCGGGGCTTGGCCGGCTGCTCTCCGGGCTCCTTTTCCAGGACCCGGCCGAGGCCGCTGACCCGGGGCGAGAGGAACGCGCGGGTGCGCGCGAACATCGTCATGATCGGATGCCGGAAGAGGAAGACGACCACGAGGTCGAGCACGGTCGCGAGCCCGAGCGCGAACGCGAAGCCCTTCACCGTGCCGACCGACACGATGTAGAGGACCACGGCCGCCATCAGCGTGATCGCGTTCGCCGAGATGATCGTGCGGCGGGCCCGGGCCCACGCCCGCGGCACCGCGCTGCGCGGACTTCGACCCTCGCGTATCTCGTCCTTGAGGCGCTCGAAGTAGATGACGAACGAGTCCGCCGCCACACCGAGCGACACGATGAAGCCCGCGATGCCGGCGAGGTTGAGCGTGTAGCCGATCTGCCGGCCGAGCACGATCAGCGCGCCGAACACCAGCAGGCCGGAGAGGACCAGGCTCAGGAAGATCACGGTGCCGAGCAGGCGGTAGTAGAAGAACGAGTAGATGACGACCAGCAGCATGCCGATGCCCGCCGCCAGCAGACCGGCCTTCAGGTGCTCGGTGCCGAGCGTCGCCGAGACGTTCTGCACCTCGTTCTGCGTGAAGGTCAGCGGCAGCGCGCCGTAGCGGAGCTTGCCGGCCAGCTCGTTGGCGGTCTTGGAGTTGAAGCTACCGGTGATCTGCGAGTCGCCGGTGAGCACGCCCTGGATCTCGGGCGAGGAGATCACCTCGTTGTCGAGCACCACGGCGACGCGGCACTTGCCCTGGTCGCCGAGGGCCGAGGCGTCACAGGCGCCGCTGGTGTTCTCGTACGCCTCGCGGGTCAGCGCGGTCCACTTCTTCTGGCCGTCGCCGGTGAAGTCGAGCGAGACGACCCAGTCGCCGCCCTGCTGGTCGAGCACGCCGTTGGCGTCCGACACGTCCGTGCCGAGCACCTTGGCCACGTCGAGGAAGAGCTTTTGCGAGGCCTCGCAGGAGACCGCCTGCTTGGCCGGGTCCTGGATCGAGCCCGGCGGGCGGGCGTTGAGCTGGGCGCAGCCGATCGTCGGCACGTTGTACTGCATGTTCGGGTCGAGGACCGCCACCTCGGGCCCGTCCAGCGTGCTGAACTTCTCGAACTGCGCGGCGGCCGCCGGGTCGGTGCTCAGGTCCGGCGGGCTCTGCAGCGCGGCCGCCGCGGCCCAGGCGGCGTCGCCGACCTTGCGCTTCGCGTCGGCCAGCAGCTGCTCGGGCGTCCTGGTGCCGCTCTGGTCGGCCTCGGCCGTGCCGGTGCCGGTCGGGCTGGGCGCGGGCGTCGGAGTCGCCGAGGGGGACGCCGACGGGGCCGGGGCGCCACCGCCCTGGCCGCCGCTCGCCGAGGCGCTCGGGGTCGGGGTACCGGCCGCGGAGGGCGTGGGTGCCGCGGTGCCGGACGGCGTCGCGCTCGCCGAGGGCGCCACCGCCGCCGCGGCGTTGTCGACCGTGACCTTGATGACCTTGCGGAACCGCAGCTCGGCCGCCTGCCCGAGGTTGGCCAGCGCGTCGTCGCTCTCGCCGGCCAGCGAGACCACGATGTTTCGGTCGCCCTCGGTCACCACCTCGGCCTCGGAGACGCCGTACGCGTTCGCCCGGCTCTCGATGATCTGGCGGGCCTCTTCGAGCTGGTCGGCCTGGGGCGCCTGCCCGTTCGCCGTGGTGGCCGTGTAGCTCACCCGGCTGCCGCCGATGAGGTCGAGGCCGAGCTTGGGCTCGAGCCGGTCCATGAAGCTGCCGCTACCGCCGAGGAAGACCAGGAGGTAGAGGACGACGAAGAGCAGGGCGAGCACGGCCAGCTGCCGCCCTGGGCGCATCTGTCCCTGAGGTGGTGCCACGGCTGTCGGGTCTCCTGTGCGGTATCGATGTGGACCGGCCGGCGAGCCGGCGGCGTCTGGGCAGGGTCGAGCGGGTGGAGTGGGGGCGCCGCCCGCTCAGCGGATCAGTCCTTGGCGTCGGCCTCGTCGACGACCTTTTCGGCCGCCGGGACGTCCTGCGGCTCGGCGCCGCTCACGACGCGGGCGATGGCGGGGCGGGCGTAGCGGTTTTGCACACCGGGCGCGACCTCGAGCGTGACCGTCTCGTCGTCGACGCTCACCACGTGGCCGTAGAGGCCGCCGATCGTCACCACCTCCGCGCCGGGGCCGAGGGTCGCCTGCATCTGCTCCGCCTCGCGACGGCGCTTCTGCTGGGGACGGATCATCATGAAGTACATGACGCCGAACAGCAGGACGATCATGAGAATCGGCATGAAGCTGCCGGCGCCGCCGGAGTTTGCTGCCAAAGGCACGATAGATGACCTTCCAAGTGGACCCGCACCCGGCGCGGGGGCACCGGAGCGCAGGCATGATCTCACGTCCTGTACGGACCGCGGCGAAGTCTAGTCCCTGTCCCTGTGAACACCGAACTTGGCACAGATCACGTTCAGATCACGGGATATCCAGGAACGACTATGGCTCGGTCGAGAACAGGTCGGGCGCCGGGCTGGCCCCCGGCCCGAACGTACCATTTGGCGGCGTACGCCCGAGATGCTGCCAGGCCGCCTCGGTAGCGACCCGGCCACGGGGCGTACGCGCCAGGAGCCCGGCCCGCACCAGGAACGGCTCGCACACCTCCTCCACCGTGTCGGGCTGCTCCCCCACCGCGACGGCCAGCGTGGAGAGCCCCACCGGCCCACCCCGGAACGACTCCACCAGCGCGGTCAGCACCGCCCGGTCGAGCCGGTCGAGGCCGAGGCCGTCGACGTCGTACACCTGGAGAGCGGCCTTGGCGGTCTCCAGGCTGACCACGCCGTCGGCCCGGACCTCGGCGAAGTCCCGCACCCGGCGCAGCAGCCGGTTGGCGATCCGCGGGGTGCCCCGCGACCGGCCGGCGATCTCCGCCGCGCCCTCTTCGGTGATCGGGACGCCCAGGATCCGCGCCGACCGGTGCAGCAGCGTCCGCAGGTCGTCCGACGAGTAGAAGTCGAGGTGCGCGGTGAACCCGAACCGGTCGCGCATCGGCCCGGTCAGCAGCCCCGACCGGGTGGTCGCCCCGACCAGCGTGAACGGCTCGACGTCGAGCGGGATCGCGGTGGCCCCCGGCCCCTTGCCCACCACCACGTCGACCCGGAAGTCCTCCATCGCGCTGTAGAGCAACTCCTCGGCCGGCTTCGCGATCCGGTGGATCTCGTCGATGAAGAGCACGTCCCCCTCGGCGAGGCTGGTCACGATCGCCGCCAGGTCACCGGAACGCTCGATCGCCGGCCCGCTCGTCACCCGGATCCCCACCCCGAGCTCCGCCGCCACGATGTTGGCCAGGGTCGTCTTGCCCAAGCCGGGCGGGCCGGAGAGGAGGATGTGGTCGGGCGGGGCGCCGCGCCCCATCGCGCCGCGTAGCAGCAGGTCGAGCTGGTCGCGTACCCGGTGCTGGGCGATGAAGTCGGCCAGGCGCTTCGGGCGGACGCTGACCTCGGCGTCGCGCTCCGCCTCGCTCGCGTACGCCGAGACGATCCCGGGATCCGTCATCGCGTCTTACCGAGCAGGCGGATGGCCTGCTTGAGCAGTACCGGCACGGGCGGCGTGGTGCCGTCGACGGTCTCCGCGACCGCGGCCACCGCCTGCTCGGCCTGGGACGCGGTCCAGCCGAGCCCGACCAGGCCCTGCCGCACCTGCTCCTGCCAGGCGCCGACCAGTACCCCGGCGGTCTCGTCGGTGCCCACCGCGACCGGGCCGATGCGGTCACGCAGCTCCAGCACGAGGCGCTCGGCGCCCTTCTTGCCGATGCCCGGCACCCGGGTGAGCGTCGCGGTGTCGGCGGTGGCGATCGCCCGCCGCACCGTCTCCGGCGAGTGCACGGCCAGCACCGCCTGCGCGAGCCGGGGCCCGACGCCGCTGGCGGTCTGCAGCAGCTCGAAGAGCTGTTTCTCCTCGTCGTCGGCGAAGCCGTACAGGGTCAGCGAGTCTTCCCGGACCACCAGGCTGGTGGCGAGCCGGGCCTCGGCGCCCAGGCGCAGCCCGGCGAGCGTGCCGGGCGCGCACTGCACGGCGAGGCCGACCCCGCCCACCTCGATGACGGCTCCGTCCGGCGACACCGCCGCGACCCTGCCCCGCACGCTCGCGATCATCTCGCTCCTCCCCGCTGACGGGACGCGGCGGCCGCCAGCTTGGAACGGGTGCCGCCGCGCCAGATGTGGCAGATGGCCAGGGCGAGGGCGTCGGCGGCGTCCGCCGGGCGGGGCGGCGCGTCCAGCTTGAGCAGGCGGGTCACCATCGACGTGACCTGCGCCTTGTCGGCCTGGCCCGAACCGGTGATGGCCGCCTTGACCTCGCTCGGCGTGTACGTGCTGACCGGCAGCCCGGCCCGCGCGCCGGCGAGCACCGCGACCGCGCTGGCCTGTGCGGTGCCCATCACGGTGCGCACGTTGTGCTGGCTGAACACCCGCTCGACCGCGACGCTGCGCGGCTGGTGCTCGGCGACGAGGTCGGTGAGCGAGCGGTCGAGGTGGAGCAGGCGCAGGGCCAGGTCGTCGGCGGGATCGGTGTAGACCACGTAGTACGCGACCAGGGTGCACGGCCGGCCGGGCACGCCCTCCACCACGCCCACCCCGCACCGGGTCAGCCCCGGGTCGACGCCGAGCACGCGCACGCGACGACCCCCTCCCGACCCAGACACCACGTACGTGTGTTCGACACCCTAGCGGGTCGGGTGGCCCGCGCGGCGCACCGACACACGTACGGTCAGCGCGGGGTCATGCCGGCGAGCAGCGCGTCGACCACCCGCTCGGGCAGCGCCTCGTCGTCGACGTAAGGCTGCCGCTGCAGGACGCGCTGCGTCAGCAGGGGCCCGGTGAGCATCACCACGGCCAGCTCGACGTCGAGGTCGGCGCGGAGCTCGCCGGTGCGTACGCCGCGGCGCAGCACCTCGCGGGTCAGCTCCCGCCGGGGCTGCACGATCTCCTGGTAGACGGCCCACTGCTCGGGGCTACGGTGCACCTCCGGCACCAGACACGGCATGATCTTGGAAGCCCGCGGGTCGGCGTTGCGCCCGACGCCGCGCATCAGCAGCACCAGGTCGTCGCGGACCGACTCGCCCTTCGGCGTCGGCGGCTTGCCCTTGAGCCTGCGGAGGGCGTCGACCAGCAGCGCCTGCTTGCCCGACCACCGCCGGTAGATGGTGGCCTTGCCCACGCCGGCCTTGGCCGCGATCGCCTCGATGGACAGCGACTCGATCGTGCTGCCCTCGGCGAGCAGATCGAGCACCGCCTCGATGATCGCCTCATCTGCGCGGGTGCTCCGCGGTCGACCGGGCGACCGCGGAGCACTCTCGACGGCGGAGCTCATAGCATGCATCCTCGCCGATCTAGGACGCCGCTGCCAGTTCCGGCGCCGTGGCGGGCGCGTCGGCCGCCTGCGGCTCCGGCGCCGCCTTGCCCGGCATCCACCGCACCACCATCAGCACGCCGAGCGCGGCGACGACCGCGCCGATCCCGGCGGTCCAGTGCATGGCGGTCACGAAGGCGTCGTTGGCCGCGTTGATCACCGTGCCGCCGGCCGGGCCGAGGCGGTCGGCCACGCCGTACGCACCGGAGATCGACTCCTCCACCGCGTCGCGGGCCGGGCCGGGCAGCGCCTGGGCGGCGCCGTCGACCTGGCCGCGGTACACGCCGGCGAGCACCGAGCCGAGCACCGCGACGCCGAGCGCGCCGGCGACCTGGCGGATCGTGTTGGAGACGGCCGAACCGACGCCGGCCTTCTCCCGCGGCAGCGACGACATGATCGACTCCATCGCCGGCGGCATGATGTTGGCCATCCCGACGCCCTGGACGAAGAAGAACGCCATCGCGACCACGATCGGCGTGTCGACGCCGAGGAAGGCGAAACCGCCGATCCCGACCGCGGTGAGGCCGAGGCCGACCGCGGAGACGGCCTTGCCGCCGTACCTGCGGACCATGGCCGCGCTGCGCGGCGCGAACGCCATCTGCGCCACCGCGAACGGCAGCATCATCAGGCCGGTTTCCAGCGGGCTGAAGCCCCGCACCAGTTGCAGGTAGAAGGCGCTGAAGAAGAACACGCCCATGGCGGCGAAGAAAACCAGGCCGATCAGCGCCACCGGGGCCGCGAACCGCGGCACCTTGAAGAGGCGCACGTCCAGGGACGGGAACTCGATGCGCCGCTCGTACGCCACGAAGGCCGCGAGCACCACCAGGCCGCCGACGATGGCCGCCCACACGACGGGCCGGCCGAAGCCGTGCTCACCGCCGTCGATGATCCCGTACGACAGGGCGACGAGGCCCACGACGGAGAGCAGGACGCCGACGATGTCGATCCGGCCGGGGCGCGGGTCGCGCGACTCGGGCACCATCACGGTGACCGCGATCAGGCCGGCCGCGACGACCGGCACGTTGATCAGGAAGACCGAGCCCCACCAGAAGCTCTCCAGCAGCGCACCGCCGAGGATCGGGCCGATCGCGATGCCGAGGCCGACCGAGCCGGACCAGATGGCGATGGCGCGGGCGCGCTCGCGCGGGTCGAAGACGTTCGAGATGATCGAGAGCGTCACCGGCATGATCGCGGCGCCGCCGAGCCCCATCAGCGCGCGGGCCCAGATCAGCTGGTCGGCCGACTGGGCGTACGCGGACAGCAGCGAGGCCAGCCCGAAGAGCGCGAGGCCGGCGGTGAGCATCCGCTTGCGGCCGAACCGGTCGCCGAGCACGCCGGCGGTGAAGAGCATGCCGGCGAAGACCAGCGTGTACGAGTTGATGGACCACTCCAGCTCACCCTGGCTGGCCCCCAGGCCGTGCACCGGGTCGGCCAGCGTACGCAGCGCGACGTTGAGCACGGTGTTGTCGAGGACCACCACGAGGAGGCTGATGACGAGGACCCCCAGGATGGCCCAGCGCCTCGGGTGTCCGGTGTTGACTTGCGGTTGCACTAGGCGTGCTCCCCCCCGATACGGAACGGTCTCGTATTTATCCGCGGACGACGCTACGCCGGTCGCTAGCGATACGGAACCGTCTCGTATTTAAAGTGCGCACCGTCACAGCAGCGCGTCGAGGGCCATGTCGACGTCGGCCTCCGTGGAGTACACGTGGAAGGAGGCCCGCACGCGACCGGCCCGCACCGCCGCGCGGACGCCGGCCCGGCGCAGCCGCTCCTCGGCCCCCGGCACGTCGACCGTGACGATCGCGCTGCCGCCCGGCGGGCGGCCGAGCCCGGCCAGGAAGCGGTCGGCCAGCGCGATGTCGTGCGCGCCGATCCGGGCGACCCCGATCCGCTCGATCAGGTCGAGCGCCGGCACCACCCCCACGCAGCTGAACCACGCCGGCGAGATGTCGAACCGCCGCGCGTCGCCGGCCAGCCGCAGCGGCGGCCCGTAGTACGCGTCGTGCACGTCCTCCCCCGCGAACCACCCGGCCGCCGCCGGCGTCAGCCGCTCGCGCAGCGCGGGCGCCAGGTAGGCGAAGGTCAGGCCGCGCGGCCCCATCAGCCACTTGTACGTCGAGACGGCGACCGCGTCGGCCAGCCCCGCGTCGAAGGGCAGCCACCCGCAGGCCTGCGTCGCGTCGACCACGACCAGGGCGCCGTGCGCGCGGGCGGCGGCCACGATCTCGCGGTACGCGGCGACCGTGCCGTCCGATGACTGCACCAGGCTGAACGCGACCAGGTCGGTGTCCGCGTCGACCGCGGCGGCGAGCTTGTCGGCCGGCACGGTGCGCACCCGCACGCCCCGCGCCTCCTGGGCCAGCCACGGGAAGAGGTTCGAGGTGAACTCGATCTCCGGCACCACCACCCGCGCGCCGGCCGGCAGCGCGGCGGCGACCGGCGCGAGCACCTGCGACACCGTCGCGCCCGCGGCCACGTCGGTGGCGGGCACGGCCATGATCCGGGCGACGGCTTCGCGGGCCAGTCCGGTCGCGTCGCCCCAGCCTTCCCATGAGGTACGCCCGGCGCGCCAGTCGCCCAGCGCCCGCTGCAACGCGTCCCAGGCGGGTCGGGGCGGGAGCCCGTAGCTCGCGGTGTTGAGCCAGCCCGGCTCCGCGTCCCACAGCCGCTGCGCCTCGACGAGATCCATGCGTTCCAGGCTATGCCCGCCGCGCCGGTCTCCACCCGTGATCGAAGCTCCCCTCAAGTCGTTCTAACGGCTTCAGGGGAGCTTCGATCACCTTTAGTGGGTCCCCACGGGGGCCGGTGCGGGCGAGACCGGCACCGGGTCGGCGGGGTCGTCGTCGAGCATGGTGGTCTCGTCGAAGGGGGCGTCGCCGGCGAGCACCGACGGGGCGCGGGCGCGGTCGAACTCGCCGGTCCACGTTCCGATGAGGACGGTCGCGACCGCGTTGCCGGCGAAGTTCGTGAGGGCGCGCGCCTCCGACATGAAGCGGTCGATGCCGACGATCAGGCCGACCCCGTCGACCAGGTCCGGGCGGTGGCTCTGCAGGCCGCCGGCGAGCGTGGCCAGGCCGGCGCCGGTGATGCCGGCCGCGCCCTTCGACGCGATGATCATGAAGAGCAGCAGGGAGATCTGCTCGCCCACCGACAGCGGGTCGCCCATGGCCTCGGCCACGAAGAGCGAGGCCATCGTCAGGTAGATCGCGGTGCCGTCCAGGTTGAACGAGTACCCGGTCGGCACCGTGATCCCGACGACCGGCTTGCTGACCCCGAAGTGCTCCATCTTGGCGATCAGCCGGGGCAGCGCCGACTCGGACGACGAGGTGGAGAGGATCAGCAGGAACTCGCGGCCCAGGTACCGCAGCAGCGCGAAGATGTTGATCCGGGCGACCACCCACAGCAGCGCCGCGAGGATGACGAAGACGAAGATCGCGCAGGTGGCGTAGAAGCCGAGCATGATCTGGGCGAGGCTCTTGAGCGCGTCCACGCCGGTCGCGCCGACCACGGCGGCCATCGCGCCGAACGCGCCGACCGGGGCGAGCCACATGATCATCGTGAGGATGCGGAAGACCAGCCGCTGGATCACGCCGACGGCGCGGAGCACCGGTTCGCCGCGCGTGCCCATCGCCTGTACCGCGAAGCCGACGAGCAGCGCCACCAGCAGCGTCTGCAGCACCTCCCCCTCGGTCAGCGCGGAGACCAGCGAGGTGGGGACGATGCCGAGCAGGAAGTCGGCCAGCCCCTCGTCCGGCGCGTCGCTGGCCGCGTCCTGGCCGGCCTCGGCGGCGGTACCGGTCAGGTCGAGGCCCGAACCGGGGTGGACGACGTTGCCGACGACCAGGCCGATCGCCAGCGCCACAGTGGACATGACCAGGAAGTAGCCGAGCGCGAGCCCGCCCACCCGGCCCACCTTGGCCGCCTGGCGTACCGAGCCGACGCCCAGCACGATCGTGCAGAAGATGACCGGGCTGATCATCATCTTGATCAGCGCCACGAAGCCGGTGCCGATCGGCTTGAGCTCCTTGGCCACGTCCGGCACCAGCAGGCCGAGGGTCACGCCGGCCACGACGGCGACGACCACGGCGATGTAGAGGAAGTGCGTACGGTCCCGCCGTACCCGCGGGACGGGGGTCTGGGTGTCCATGGCGGAGACTGTGGTCTGGGTCTCACCGGAAAACACCGTTACGTTCATTCTGTTCACCGGCGGGACCTGGGACGGAAACAGCTCGATGACACGCAGATCTCGATGACACGCAGATGGAGCATCGCGGGGCAGCTCTTCGCCCTCCAGGTGCTGGTCGTGACGCTCCTCGTGGCGGGCGGTACGGCCGGTGCCGTCCTGCTCGCGCGGGACGACGCCCGCGACGCGGCGGCCGAGGAGGTGACCTCCGTGGCGCAGACCGTGGCCCGCGCCCCGTTCGTCGCCGAGGCGCTCGCCTCCCCCGACCCGACCCGCCGCCTCCAGCCGTACGCGGAGAGCACCCGGACCGCGACCGGCACCGACTTCGTCGTGGTGATGGCGCCCGACCGCACCCGGTTCACCCACCCCAACCGCGACCTGATCGGCAAGCCGTTCATCGGCACGGTCGACGGCGCGCTCGCCGGCGGCCACGTCGTCGAGGTGTACACCGGCACGCTCGGTGAGTCGGTGCGCGCGGTGGTCCCGGTCCACGGCGACGGCGGCGCGGTCGTCGGCCTCGTCTCCGTCGGCATCACCACCGAGGCGATCAACCGCAAGCTGCTGCGCCAGGCGCCCGCGGTGGGCTCGGCCACCGTGGCGGCGCTCGCTCTCGCCGGGGTCGGGGCGTGGCTGCTCAGCCGCCGCCTCCGCCGCCAGACGCACGGCCTCGGACCGGCCGAGATGACCAGGATGTACGAGTACTACGACGCCGTCCTCCACTCCGTCCGGGAAGGGCTCGTGGTGGTGGACCGGGGCGGGCGGGTGGCGCTGGTCAACGACGAGGGGCGGCGACTGCTCGGCCTGCCCGAGGGGGTGGCCGACCGCCGCGTCGGCGAGCTCGACCTGCCGCCCGCCGTCGGCGACCTGCTCGCCTCCGGCCGCCCCGCCGCCGACGAGCCGCTGCTGGCCGGCGACCGGGTGCTGGTCGCCAACCAACAGGTGACCCGCTTCGAGGGGCGGCCGCTCGGCACGGTGCTCACGCTGCGCGACCACACCGAGCTGCGCGCGCTGACCGGCGAGCTGGACTCGGTACGCGGCCTGACCGAGGCGCTGCGCGCCCAGGCCCACGAGGCCGCCAACCGGCTGCACACGGTACTCACGCTGGTCGAGCTGGGGCGCGCGGACGACGCGGTACGGCTGGCGACCGAGGAGCTGGCCCTCGCCCAGCAGCTCACCGACCGGGTGGTGGGCGCGGTGACCGAGCCGGCGCTGGCCGCCCTGCTGCTGGGCAAGTCGGCGCAGGCCAGCGAGCGCGGCGTCGAGCTGGTGGTGGACGCGGAGTCCAGACTGGACGGTGAGCCGCTGCCCGCCCGCGACCTGCTGACCGTGGTCGGCAACCTGGTCGACAACGCGCTCGAGGCGGTGGCCGGCACCGAGCCGCCGCGCCGGGTCACCGTGCTCGTCCAGGCGACCGCCGAGCGGGTACTCGTGCGGGTCACCGACACCGGACCCGGGCTGCCGGCCGAGCAGGTGGCGGACGCCTTCCGGCGCGGCTGGTCGACCAAGCGGGAGGGGCGCGGGCTGGGGCTCGCCCTGGTCGGCCAGGTCGTCGAGCGCTACGGCGGCGGGTACGAGGTCTCGACGAGCGGCCCCACGGTCTTCACCGTGCGGCTCCCGGTGCCGTGACCATCCGGGTCCTCGTCGTGGAGGACGAGCCGCTGATCGCCGACGCGCACCGGGAGTACACCGAGCGGGTGGCGGGCTTCACGGTGGTCGGCGTGGCCCACTCCGCCCGGGAGGCGCTCGCCGTGCTGCGGGCCGAGCCGGTCGACCTCGTACTCCTGGATCTGAACCTGCCGGACCGGCACGGCCTGGAGGTCTGCCGGGCGCTGCGCGCGGCGGGGAGCGCGACCGACGTCCTGGCGGTGACCTCCGCGCGCGACATCGCGATGGTCCGGGCCGCGGTGGCGCTGGGCGTGACGCACTACCTGCTGAAGCCGTTCACGTTCGCGGCGTTCCGGGACAAGCTGGCCGCGTACGCCCGCTACCGCGCCCACGTGCAGGCGGCGGGTGAGGTGGCCGCGCAGCACGAGGTCGACCGGGTCTTCGCCGCGCTGCGCGGCGGCCCGGCGGCGTCGCTGCCGAAGGGGCTGGACGCCGGCACGCTCGACCGGGTGCTGGCCGCGCTGCGCGCGTCCGTGACGCCGCTCTCCGCGGCGGAGGTGGCGGGCGTGACCGGCACGTCGCGGGTCACCGCCCGCCGCTACCTGGAGCATCTCGCGGAGACCGGCCGGGTGGAACGCGCCTCCCGGTACGGCGGACCGGGCCGGCCCGAGGTGGAGTACGTGATCGCTTAGGCGATCTATTCCAAGGTATGAGCTACCGCGATGCCCGTCGTGGTCCGGACCCAACGCCACTGACGCTGATTCGATCAAGGCCGTGTGCTGGGCACGCTCAGCAGCGTCAGGCTGTTGACCGGCCCGGGCCGGGCCGCGATCGATCAAGGACAGCACCGGGCGGACGTCGAGATCGTGGTACGCAGTTGCCCTCAGGCGGGCCGATCCGTACCACGATCTGCTGGGACGGTCCCGATCTCAAGCGGTGACCTCGGGGTCGAGGTCCCGTGCGCCCTCCCTCGATCGCCGTCGGGGATCGGTCGGCTCGTGGCCGTCGACCAAGGACCGAATCTCTGCTCAGCGGTACTGGAAGTACGTTATGAGGCCGCCATAACGTACTTCCAGTACCGCTGAGCGAGCCCACCCTTGGAATAGATCATCTAGGGGTCGCCGCCTCCGCCGCCGTCAGCGGATGTTGCCGGTGTGGCCGAGCGAGTAGCGGCCGGGCTGGGGCCAGATCGTGAGGCCGTGCGGGCCGGCGCCGACCGGGATGCGGGCGAGGAGCCGGCCGTCCTTCGTGCTCAGCGCGTAGACCTCGTCGTCGTAGCGCCCGGAGAGCCACAGCACCGTGCCGTCGGCGGAGACGCCACCCATATCCGGACTGCCTCCGCCCGGAATCCGCCACTTGGTGACCGGCTTGAGCGTGGCGGTGTCGAGCAGCGTGACGGAGCCCTCGCCCCGGTTGGAGATGTACGCGCGGGCGCCGTCCCGGCTGAAGTAGATGCCGTGCGCGCCCTTGCCGGTCGGGATGAAGCCGGTGCGTTTGGCGGCCGCGCCGTCGAAGACGTACACCCCGTCGGCGTGCATGTCGGCGACGAGGAAGTGCTTGCCGTCCGGGGTGAGCCGGGTGTCCTGCGGCATCCCGTGCGGCACCACGTCGAGGTCGAACTGCCGCACCTTCTCGTGCGACACCCCGTCGAGCACGATCATGCGGTTGGCGAACTCGCAGCTCACCAGCATCGTCCGGGTGTCCGCCGAGTAGTCCAGGTGGTTGATGCCGGCGCACTCGGGAAAGCTCAGCGACTTGGTCCGCTTCCACGTGGCGGGGTCGTAGAAGTCCAGCCGCTTGTACGCCTCGGCGACCACGATCGCCTGCGTGCCGTCCGGCGTGAAGTACAGGTTGTACACGTCCTGCACGTTGATCAGCTTGCCCGACTTACCGGTCCGCGGGTCGATCGGCACCAGCCCGCCGGTCGGCACCCGGCTGGAGGCGACGTAGAGGGTGCCGAGGTCGTAGGCGGGTACCACGTGCTGCGGCTCCGGCCCGCCGTAGAACCGGTCCACCACCTTGTACGTCTTGGGGTCGATGACGGTGACGTCGTCACTGGCGGTATTGGGCACGTAGACCAGCTCGCGGTGCCCGCGCACGGCCTCGCTGAGCATGCCCGGCCCGGCGGCGGCGTAGACGTTGCCCCCGATCCCGGGACCGGCGGACGGGCTTGGGCTTGGGCTTGAGCTGGCGCTGGGGGCGACGTCTCGGGCGCTGTCGGCCGCATCGTCACTGTCGTCGCCGCATGCGGCGAGGAGGGCGAGCACGAGGCATCCGGCCAGCGCCGGCCTGATAGTCGACACCATCCGACCTTAGCCGGTTTGACCCTTTTGCCCGCCCTCGTTTCCCCAAAAACCAGGACGATCAGGGCAAGGTACTGATCCGCTGCTGCCTCAGCTCAGGGACGAAGCGAGCGATCGTCTCGAAGTCGCCATCCTCGTGCAGCAGGATCAGCTTCAACCGGATCGCCGTCGCCGCCACGACGTAGTCGGCCACCGACATACCCTTGTGAGCGCTGCGCCGCGCAAGATCACGGCGGATGGCGGCGACAAGATCCCAGATGTTGTCCGGAATCGTCGCCCACGGGTAGTGGTCCCGTAGTTTGTCCTCGACGCTCTGGTACTTCTTGGCATCCGCGATAAGCAGCGTCTCGGCGAGCACTGGCTCACAGATGGTGACGAGCCCTCGCTCCACCAACTTGTCCCAATGCGTGTCGGCCTTGTCCCGCTCGATACGGACAAGCGCGCTCGTGTCAGCGAGATACTTCACTTGTCGGCCTCCTCGATCGCGTCCCAGTCGAACGCGCCTTCAGCCGACATCCGCCGTATCTCTTCGAGTGCCTTGCGGCGCACGTGCCGTTTGGCCATCACGTATTCGCGCAGCACGATGTTTAGGGTCTCGTTGCGGGACATCGTGCCCGTGCCGCGCATCGCCTCGGCGAGGAGCTCCTCGTCGAGCTCCGGCTCGGTGTCTTTCTCAAGTGACGTATCGGTCATGGTCACCTCCTCTCGCCAAATTAGGGCCGGACGAGTTGGGCGGTAGACCCCAAGAATAGGCTCAGCCGACGGCGGCCATGACCTCGTCGGAGACGTCGAAGTTGGCGTACACGTTCTGCACGTCGTCGCAGTCTTCGAGCACGTCGATCAGCTTGAAGACCTTGCGCGCGCCCTCCTCGTCGAGCGGTACGTTGACCGACGGCACGAAGGAGGACTCGGCCGACTCGTACTCGATGCCGGCGTCCTGCAGGGCGGTGCGGACGGCGAGCAGGTCGGTCGGCTCGCTGACCACCTCGAACGCCTCGCCCAGGTCGTTGACCTCCTCGGCGCCGGCGTCCAGCACGGCGGTGAGCACGTCGTCTTCGCTCGGGCCGCCGGCGGCCCGCGGGACGATGACCACGCCCTTGCGGCTGAACATGTACGCCACCGAGCCGGCGTCGGCCAGCGAGCCGCCGTTGCGGGTCAGGGCGGTGCGCACCTCGGTCGCCGCGCGGTTGCGGTTGTCGGTCAGGCACTCGATGAGGATGGCGACGCCGTTCGGCCCGTACCCCTCGTACGTGACGGTCTGCCAGTCGGCGCCGCCGGCCTCCAGGCCGGAGCCGCGCTTGACGGCGCGGTCGATGTTGTCGTTGGGCACCGAGTTCTTCTTCGCCTTCTGGATGGCGTCGAAGAGCGTGGGGTTGCCGGCCGGGTCGCCGCCGCCCGTGCGCGCCGCCACCTCGACGTTCTTGATGAGGCGGGCGAAGAGCTTGCCGCGCTTGGCGTCGATGACCGCCTTCTTGTGCTTGGTCGTCGCCCACTTTGAGTGGCCGGACATTACCCCTCCGTCACGTTAAGCCCCGCGCGCACCATTTCCACGAAGTGGCGGTGGACCCTGAGGTCGCCGGTCAACTCCGGGTGGAAGGCGGTGGCGAGCAGACTGCCCTGCCGAACCGCGACAATCCTACCGGCGGCGCGCCCCAGCACCTCCACCCCCTCGCCGACGCTCTCCACCCAGGGTGCGCGGATGAAGACCGCGTGGAACGGCTCCTCGAACGGGCTGAGCGTGACCGGCCCCTCGAACGAGTCGACCTGCCGCCCGAACGCGTTGCGACGCACGGTCATGTCGATGCCGCCGAACGACTGCTGGTCGGGGCGGCCGTCGAGGACCCGCCCGGCCAGCATGATCATGCCGGCGCAGGAGCCGTACGTGGGCATGCCTCCGGCGATGCGCTTGCGGATCGGCTCCAGCAGGCCGAACTCGATCGAGAGGTTGCTCATCGTCGTCGACTCGCCGCCCGGGATCACCAGGGCATCGACGGAGTCCAGCTCGGACGGGCGGCGTACGGCGGTCGCGGTCGCCCCGCACTCGCGCAGAGCGCGCAGGTGCTCGCGGACGTCGCCCTGCAGGGCGAACACGCCGATCACCGGCGCCATATCGACCAACTCCTTATCCTGTGGGGCGTGACATCCTGTGCCGCGTGACATCCTGTGCCGCGTGACATCCTGTGCGGCGTGACCCCACCCCCGGTGCCACCCCGTTCCGACGCCACGATCGTCATGCGGATCCTCGCCACACCGCTGACCTGGCTCGGCGCCCTGCTGCTGCTCTGCCTCAGCGTCGTCCCGGCGGTCGCGCTCGGCGACGCCAACGCCACCCTGGCCAACTGGCTGCCGCTCGGCGTCTTCGTCCTCCTGCTGCTGGCCGCGCTGGCGATCCTGCGGCGCTGGGTCGACCCGCGCGACTGGGTCCCGACCGACGTGGTGGTCTGGCTCGTGGTCCTGTACGCGCTGATCCCGCTCGGTGAGGAGCTGGACCTGGACGGCGGCGCGGCCGTCGCGCTCACCCTCGCCGGCCTGGCCCTCGCGGCCGCGACCACCGCGCGGCTCGTGGTCTTCCACATGCGCCGCTACCGCCGGAAGCGGTAAGGCCGCCGGAGGCGCTAAGGCCGCCGGAAGCGCTGAGGCCAGCCGAGCCGGTGAGGCCGGCGAAAGCAGTGAGGCCGCCGGAAGCGGTGAGGCTGGCGGGGGCGCTGAGGCGAGCGGCGCTCACCAGCCGCGCTCCGCCAGCCGGTGCGGCTGCGGGATGTCGTCGACGTTGATGCCGACCATCGCCTCGCCGAGGCCGCGCGAGACCTTGGCGATCACGTCGGGGTCGTCGTGGAACGTGGTGGCCTTGACGATCGCGGCCGCGCGCTGGGCCGGGTTGCCGGATTTGAAGATGCCCGAGCCGACGAAGACGCCCTCGGCGCCGAGCTGCATCATCATCGCGGCGTCGGCCGGGGTGGCGATGCCGCCCGCGGTGAAGAGCACGACCGGCAGCTTGCCCGCCTGGGCCACCTCGCGGACCAGGTCGTACGGCGCCTGGAGCTCCTTGGCCGCCACGTACAGCTCGTCTTCCGGCAGCGAGGTGAGGCGCTTGATCTCGGCCCGGATCTTGCGCATGTGGGTGGTGGCGTTGGAGACGTCGCCGGTGCCCGCCTCGCCCTTGGAACGGATCATCGCGGCGCCCTCGGTGATGCGGCGCAGCGCCTCGCCGAGGTTGGTGGCTCCACATACGAACGGCACGGTGAACGCCCACTTGTCGATGTGGTTGGCGTAGTCGGCGGGGGTGAGCACCTCGGACTCGTCGACGTAGTCGACGCCGAGCGACTGGAGCACCTGGGCCTCGACGAAGTGCCCGATGCGCGCCTTGGCCATCACCGGGATGGAGACGGCGGCGATGATGCCGTCGATCATGTCGGGGTCGCTCATCCGGGAGACGCCGCCCTGGGCCCGGATGTCGGCGGGCACCCGCTCCAGCGCCATGACCGCGACCGCGCCGGCGTCTTCGGCGATCTTGGCTTGCTCGGGGGTGACCACGTCCATGATGACGCCGCCCTTGAGCATCTCGGCCATGCCGCGCTTGACGCGGGCGGTGCCGGTGGCGGGCGCGGTCGACGTGCCCCCGGAAAGCGACGCGCCGGCGGGCGACGTGCCGGCAGCAAGCGACGACGAAGGAGTGATCTCGGCCATGACCTGCAGTTTATCGCCGGCCGGGGCGGCCTCCCACAGCCAATCGCACCCAAGGTGGCCTGCTCAGGGCAGCGGGGTCGGCACCGCCGCGGGGGCGAGGATCGGGTCGTCGATGTCGAAGTACTCCGGCTCGGGGTGCCGCCGCGTCATCCGCAACAGCCGCACCACCCGCCTCCGGCGCAGCGACAGCGCGTCGCGTACCAGGTCGGTGTGGACCTGCCGGGCCACCGCGAGCCGCCGGCTCGCCGCGACCAGTGCCTCGGCGTCCTCGTCGAGGGGGATGGTCCGCAGCTGGCGGGTGAGGTCGTTTTCCGCGGCCTCCCGCTCTTCCGGCGGGCTGTCCAGCGCGATCCGGGCCGCCGCGTAGAGCTCGACCGCCGAGCGCTCCTCGGCGAGCACCGCCGCCGCGGCCGCCCGCCGCAGCAGGTGCGCGTCGAGCGCCTTCGCCGCTGCCGCCGCGCGGGCGTGCAGCCGGTCGACGCGGGCGGCGGTCCAGGTCAGGTACGTCGACACGAGCACCACGACGGTGACGACGCCGACCACCCACCACATGACCGCATGGTAGAGGGGTCGCGGGACCTTCCTGCTTCTGGTGGGGAGCCGCGGCCGCCCACGACGGTGCTCGACCCGAATTCCACTCAGGGAACTTCCTGGTCGATCACCCTTCCGTCGGTGGCCTCGATCGCGGTCGCGTAGACCTCCAGCACCCGTTCCGCGATCACCGGCCAGTCGAACTCGGTGACCACCTCGCGCGCCGCCGCGGCCAGCGCGGACCGGCGTGCGGGGTCGTCCAGCAGCTCGCCGACCCGGGCGCCGAGCGCGGCCGCGTCGCCGACCGGGAAGAGGACGCCGGCCCGCCCGCCGTCCAGCACCCGGCGGAACGCGTCCAGGTCGCTGGCGACGATCGCGGTGCCGGCCGCCATCGCCTCGGTCAGGATCATGCCGAACGACTCGCCGCCGGTGTTCGGCGCCACGTACACGTCGACGCTGCGCAGCATCCGCGCCTTGTCCTCTTCGGACACCTTCCCCAGGTACGTGACGCGGCCGTGCAGCTCCGCCGGCAGCCCGTCGAGCAGCTCCTCCCGCTCGCCCGGCCCGGCGACCAGCAGGCGCAGCCCGGGGCGGGTGGCGGCCAGGTCGGCGTACGCGGTGCGGAGCAGCCCGAACCCCTTGCGCGGCTCGGTGAACCGGCCGAGGAAGCCGACCGCCCCGCCCTCGCCCGGCCACCCGGGCAGCGGCGCGGCGCCGGCGAACTTGGCGACCGCCACCCCGTTCGGGATCTCCACCGCGCCGCCGCCGACGTGCTCGACCTGCACCTTGCGGGCGAGCGCGCTGACCGCGATGCGCGCGGTGATCCGTTCCAGGACGAGCTGGAGCAGGCCCTGCGCGGCGGCCATCGCCCGGGACCGGGTCATCGCGGTGTGGAACGTTGCCACCACCGGCCCGCGCGCGGAGAGCACGGCGAGCATCGACAGGCTCAGCGAGAACGGCTCGTGCACGTGCAGCACGTCGAAGTCGCCGCGGGCCAGCCACCGCCGTACCCGGGCGGTCGAGACCGGGCCGAAGCTGATCCGGGCCACCGAGCCGTTGTACGGGAAGGGGACCGAGCGGCCGGCGGCCACCACGTACGGCGGGAGCGGGGCGTCCTCGTCGGCCGGCGCGAGCACGCTCACCTCGTGCCCGAGCGCGATCAGCGCCTCGGCGAGGTCCATGACGTGGTTTTGCACGCCGCCGGGGACGTCGAAGGAGTACGGGCACACGATGCCGACGCGCATGTGCCCCCTCCCCCTAGACCCGCTGCGCTGTCGCCGGGCTGTCCAGCCACAGCCGCTGCAGCATGTGCCAGTCTTCCGGATGCCGGGCGATACCCGCGGCCAGCCCGTCGGCCACCTGCTGGGTGAGCGCCCGGACCCGCTGGTCGAGCGGGCCTTCGGTGGGGGGTCGGAGGGGCTGGGAGAGCTCACCGTGGGCGCGCTCCGCGTCGTACCACATGGTGACGGTGTAGAGCGGGGCGCCGGTGCGGAGGGCGAGCAGCGCGGGGCCGGCCGGCATCCGGGCCCGGCCGCCGAAGAACGTCACCTCGACGCCGCGCGCGGACAGGTCGCGGTCGGCCAGCAGCGGTACGACGAAACCCTGGCCGAGGCGTTCGACCAGCAGATCGAAGGGGGGCCGGTCACCCCCGTCGGTGGGGATGATCTCCATGCCCAGACCCCGGCGGTACGCGAGGAAGCGCTGGTAGAGGCTCTCCGGCTTGAGCCGCTCGGCGACCGTGGCGATCGGCCAGCCCTTGGCGGCGACCCAGGCGCCCGCGGCGTCCCAGTTGCCGGCGTGCGGCAGCGCCACCACCGCGCCCCGCCCGGAGGCCACGTCGGCGCCGAGCCGGTCCTCGCCGCCGAGGGCGAAGTCGTCGAGGATCTGCGCCGTGGAGCGGGAGGGCAGCCGGAACGCGTCCATCCAGTACCGGGCGTACGAGCGCAGCCCGCGGCGTACCAGATCGTCGAGCTCGCCCTCCGGCAAGTCGGGGCCGACGACGCGGCGCAGGTTGCCGGCCAGCCGGGTGGCGCCCTTGCCCCGCTTGCGCGCCGCCCAGTCGGCGCCCGCCCGGAAGGCCGCCGCCGCGACCGGCCGGGGCAGGGCCCGGACCAACCGCCAGCCGGCGGCGTACCCGAGCTCGGCCGCGCTGAGCCAGCCGTTTCGCTCGCTGCGCTCGCTCATGCCGGTGTTTGGGTCTGCGCTTGCTTGTACACGTGTGCGATGCGCTGCCCTACGGTGACCACGGAGAGCGCCGCGAGGATCCACAGCGCGGCCGGCAGCGCCCACTCCAGCCCGATGATCGTGAGCAGCCCGCCCACGCCGACGCTGAGCAGCCGCTCGGGCCGCTCGGCGATGCCGACGTTGCAGGTCATGCCGAGGCCCTCGGCGCGCGCCTTGACGTACGAGACGATCTGCCCGACGGCCAGGCAGAGCAGCGCGGCGACCATGCCCCAGCGGTCGTCCTGGCCGGCCAGGTAGTACGCGACCGAGCCGAAGATGCCGGCGTCGGCCACCCGGTCCATCGAGGAGTCCAGGAACGCGCCGAAGCGGGTCGACCCGCCCTTCATCCGCGCCATCGTGCCGTCGAGGAAGTCGGTGAGTGCGAACACCACAATGATCACGAGGGCGACCAGGAGCTGGCCGCGGGCCGCGAATCCGATGGCGCCGACCAGCACGCCGATCGTGCCGGCCACCGTGACGGTGTTCGGCGTGATGCCCGCGCGGAGGAGGGCGCGGGCGATGGGCTCGACGACGGAGCTGAGGGCCGTCCGAGCGGACACACGGAAGATCTTCGCCATGGCGGCTCTCACGATACGGCCCGCGTGCCGGCCCGACCTCACAGGGCGAAGGACCTGACTTCGTGCGTCGGGCTTGTGTACAGCGTGTTGCGGGTGTGGGATCGAAGGGCGAACGTGATGTGGCTCACTGGTGTTGGTCGCCGCTTCGTGGCGCCTGGCGCCGGACACTCACGCTCCCGCGAAGGCACGCCCGCTGCTTAGGGAGGTTCTGGCGATGGCGCAGAAGAGTCAGGAGAAGGGAGTCACCGGCCCCGCGCCGGTGGTGGACGCACCCGGCAGGGTACGCAACGTGGTGCTCGTCGGCCATTCCGGCGCCGGGAAGACGACTCTGGTCGAGGCGTTGCTCACCGCGACCGGCACGATCCCCCGGGCGGGCAGCGTCACCGAGGGCACCACGGTCTGCGACCACGATCCCGCCGCGGTCAAGCAGCAGCGGTCGGTGAGCCTGGCGTGCGCGCCGCTCATCCACAACGATGTCAAGGTCAACCTGCTCGACTCCCCCGGATACGCGGACTTCGTCGGTGAGCTGCGCGCCGGGCTGCGCGCCGCCGACGCCGCCCTCTTCGTGGTCTCGTCGGTCGACGGCATGGACGCCGCCACCGCCGCCCTGTGGGAGGAGTGCGCCTCCGTCGGCATGCCCCGCGCGGTCGCCGTGACCCGGCTCGACCACCAGCGGGCCGACTTCGACGAGACGGTGGCGCTGTGCCAGCGGGTCTTCGGCGACAACGTACTCCCGCTGTACCTGCCGATGCTGGGAGACGACGGCGAGTCCACCGTCGGCCTGATGGGCCTGATCACCAAGCGGGTCTTCGACTATTCGCCCGGACAGCCGGCCGGCGGCTACCCGCCGCAGGTCCGCGACCCCGACCCGGAGCACCTGCCCGCGATCGAGGAGGCGCGCAACGAGCTGATCGAGGGCATCATCGCCGAGTCCGAAGACGAGACGCTGATGGAGCGCTACCTCGGCGGCGAGGACATCGAGGTCGAGGTGCTCATCGCCGATCTGGAGAAGGCGGTCGCCCGCGGCCACTTCTACCCGGTCGTACCGGTCTGCGCGCAGACCCAGGTGGGGCTCGACGCGCTGCTGGAGCTGCTCACCGCCGCGTTCCCGACGCCGCAGGAGCACGACCTGCCCGCGGTCACCGGCGTCGACGGGTCGCCGCAGCCGCCGCTGACCTGCGACCCGGAGGGGCCGCTGGTCGCCGAGGTGGTCAAGACCACCATCGACCGCCACGTCGGGCGGGTCTCCCTGGTGCGGGTCTTCTCCGGCACTCTCCGCCCGGAGGCCACGGTGCACGTGTCCGGGCACGGCATGGAGGAGCGCGGCCACCCCGACCACGACGCGGACGAGCGGATCGCGCACATCTACGCCCCGCTGGGCGCGACGCTGCGCGAGGTGCCCGCCGCGATCGCCGGCGACATCTGCGCGATCACCAAGTCGGGCAGCGCGGAGACCGGCGACACGATCTCGCTCAAGGAGCAGCCGCTGCTGGTCGAGCCCTGGGAGATGCCCGAGCCGCTGCTGCCGGTGGCGATCGTGGCGAAGAGCCGGGCCGACGAGGACGCGCTCGCCAAAAACCTGGGCCGGCTCGTCGCCGGCGACCCGACCATGCGCCTGGAACGCAACCCGGAGACCCACCAGCTCGTCCTCTGGTGCATGGGCGAGGCCCACGCCGACGTGGTGCTGGACCGCCTGCGCGCCGGCGGCGTCGAGCTGGAGACCGAGCCGGTGCGGGTGGCGCTGCGGGAGACGTTCGCGACCGGGTCGTCCGGGCACGGGCGGCACGTCAAGCAGTCCGGCGGCCACGGCCAGTACGCGGTCTGCGACATCAAGGTCGAGCCCCTGCCCCGCGGCAGCGGCTTCGAGTTCATCGACAAGATCGTGGGCGGCGTGGTCCCGCACAACTACATCCCGTCGGTGGAAAAGGGCGTCAAGGCCCAGATGGAACGCGGTATCGTCGCCGGCTACCCGGTGGTCGACCTGCGCATCACGCTCTTCGACGGCAAGGCGCACAGCGTCGACTCCTCGGACGCGGCGTTTCAGACGGCGGGCGCGATGGCGCTCAAGGACGCCGCCGAAAAGGGCCACCTGACCCTGCTGGAGCCGGTCGACGAGATCGTGATCCGCGTACCGGACTCGTTCGTCGGTGCGGTCATGTCGGACATGTCGGGTCGGCGCGGCCGGGTGCTCGGCACCGAGCCCGACCAGACCGGCACCGAGCGCACGCTGGTCCGCGCCGAGGTCCCCGCGACGGAGCTGGTCCGCTACGCCGTCGAGCTGCGCTCCATGACCAGCGGCGCCGGCACCTTCACCAGGACCTTCGCCAGGCACGAACCCATGCCCACCCACCTGGCCGACCAGGTCAAGAAAGAACACGCTTCCGCCTGACCCGCCCGACTCGCCTCGATGGGTTGATCAGGGAGTTCGTCGCGCGTGTCGCCGGCGCGTCACGTCACGAACTCCCTGATCAACCGCGGGAGCGGGGGTGGGTGAGCAGGGCGGTCACCGCCGCCGCGGCGTCTGGCGCCAGGGGGCCTTTGGCGAGCGCGCCCGCGTTCTCCTCGACCTGGGCGACCGCGTTGTATGCGGGCTTACGCCCGACGCCGCATGGCGCCGCCTGGGCCCGGCGCAGCCCGGCAAGGAATTTGATACAGGCCCTAGTAGTGCTTTGTTAGGTAACTCGAGATTGGTTGTGGTGTAAGGGTTTCACGGTTTGGTGGCATGTGGGGCAGGCGCCGGTCCAGGTCGCGAGGAGGTATTGCAGCTCGCGGATGACCTTGTAGAGGGTCAGGCCGGCGCAGCCGCTTTTGGGTCGTGTCGCAGCAGGGTGATGAACAGGTGCGCGGCGGTGACCAGGGTGACGTGGCGGTGCCAGCCGGTGAAGGAGCGGCCTTCGAAGTGGTCCAGGCCGAGGCCGGTTTTCAGTTCGCGGTAGTCGTGTTCGATCCGCCAGCGGATCTTCGCGGTGCGGATCAGGTCGACGGGGTCGGTGTCGGCGGGTTGGCTGGATAGCCAGTAGGTGACCGGTTCGGCCTCGTCGTCGGGCCATTCCGCGATCAGCCACCGCTCGGGCAGGCTGCCGTCGGGGTTGCGGGGGATGCGGTGCCCAGCCGGACGGACCCGTAGGAACACGAACTGTGAGCTGAGGATGCCTTTGCTGCCTTCGCGCCAGGTGACCGTGGTCGCGGCATCGCGGCCGGCGTCGAGCACGTGCCGGGCAATGCTGGCCGCGTCGTCGGGGTAGTCCGGGCGGGTCGGTGGGCGGCCGTGCCCGGACCACGTGGGTGGCGCGGGTTCCGCGTCGGACCGGTGGGCGAGGGTTTCGCCTTTGACCTGGACGCTGTAGAGGATGCCGCGTTCGTCGAGCGCGGCCCGGAACGGGCCGCTGTCGCCGTAGCCGGAGTCGGCGGTGACCAGGGGTGGTCGCAATCCGTGTGCAGCGAGCCCGTCGATCATCTCGATTGCCAGTATCCACTTCGGACGGTGGCCCTCATCCTCCGGAATCGCGGCCTTGCGGCGCCGCCGCCGCGCGGTCTCGGTCGCGGCAGCGGCGACCGCATCAACATCGACCTCGGCCGGTTCGACAGACGCGGTGGCCCGCGGTGCATTCGTCAACGTCTTACGCTGCTTGGCCTTGGCCGCCTTGACCGCGGCCGGTCCGGCCTTGGCGGCGTCCCAGGACTCCGGCAGGAACAGCCGCCAGTCCAGCGGGCACGACGCCGTATCGGTGACCGCGTGGACGCTGACCCCGATCTGGCAGTTGGCGACCTTGCCCAGGGTGCCGGAGTACTGCCGGGCCACCCCGGGCGAGCCGGTGCCGTCCTTCGGGAACCCGGTGTCATCGAACACCCACGCGACCGGGTCGATCAACTCTACCGCCCGCTCGGCCAGCCGCGCCCGCACCGCCATGGTGTCCCACGTCGACGTGGTCACGAACTGCTGCAGCCCCTGATGATCCACGCCGAGCCGGGCCGCCATCGGCTGCATCGACTTACGCCGCCCGTCCAGCAACAGCCCCCGCAGATACGTCTCGCCCTTGACCCGCTGGTCAGACCGGGCCAAGGGCGTGAACACGTCCGCCGCGAACGCCTCCAGGCGTTGCCGCACAACCGAAAGCTCATCCGGAGTCACCGAAGCATGAAACTACCCGCACCACCCCGACGACCCCACGACACGCCGACCTAACAAAGCACTACTAG